>JBKQUP010000037.1:0-305988 GCA_052325545.1 Thermoplasmata archaeon | reverse complement strand
GGTGCACTTATGTGACTTCCGCCCGCGTTGGATCTCTGACTACATGGTTCTCCGATTGAGCGTGTGCGGGCTCCGCATCCACTTATCCGCGCCTTCTGCGCACGATGACAATCGCAGCCGCCCGCTCCCGATCGACTGACCCCACTCAACGAACGCGGCCGTCTCACGACTCCGCAGCACCCACACCGGAGCTCGGTCGGTCAGGAGTGTAAGGGGTCCCTCGTTTGAGGACCGCATAGACGATCTTCAGTAGCTTGTGAGCCCCGGCGACATTGCCCTTCTGCTTGCCACCCCGTCGGGCGACCCGCCTCGCCACCTTCGTGACGTCACTGCTCTTGTCCGCCCACTGGCGGTGGGACCACGAGGCCTCGACCAGAAGCCACTTCACGAGGTGATTCGAGTCCGTCTTCAGGTGGCCCTGATACGACGATTCTCCGGACTGGTGGTTGGTCGGAACCAGTCCGGCGTAGGAGCAGAGCTTCTCGACGTTCGGGAACCGGTCGATGGGGCACAGCTCGGCTACCAGAGCCACCGCAGTGAACTCACCGATGCCGGGGATCGTCTCGAGGAGTTGGGCCTCCTTCGACTTCAGGAACGCCTGGTGAATCTCTTCGTCGAGGGTCTTCGTGAGCTCCTCGAATCGATTGAGCACATCGAGACCCCGATCGACCTCGGGGATCTGGTAGGAGCGCAACTCCTCGCGCTTCCGCTTCTGGCCGAGTAGTCCGTCGTCGTATTCGATGCCCTTGCGGAGGAGAGCTGCGTAGATGTGGCTCTTGATGCCCGCCTCCTCGCGCTTGTAGAACGCGCGGTCTCTCACCAGTTGGCGGAGGGCTCGGATCTCGGGGTCCGGAGCGTAGGCCATGGGGATCCCTCGGAGGCGGAGGAGTTCCGCCAGGCTCTCCGAATCCACTTTATCGGATTTCAAGCTCGCCTCACTGATCAACCGCACGCGATAGGGGTGGGCGAGGGTCACCTCCGCGTCCGTGGAGGACGCGGCGTCGTAGAAATGCTCCCAGACGTTGCACGCCTCGAGCACGACATGCTTGCGGCCCGGAAGGTGATCGAGGTAGGAGATCAGCTCGGAGTCCCGAGGTCCGAAGCTCGACTGATCAACTCGCCTTCCTTCTCGGTCCAGCACCGTGGCGACGACCGACTTCTTATGCACGTCCAGCCCGACGAACAGTTCGCTCTCCATGCGGCGCCTCGAGGGCGAGGAAGAGAGGCGCCGCACTTGCTTCTTGCCCGACATCGGGCGGAAGTCAACATGTCATCAACGACCCTTGCACCGAGAAAGGATGTAATCGCGTTTTCGACACTACGGTGAGGTAGAGGATTCGAAGAATTCAACGCTGTCCCGGTCGATCACCACCTTTGCAAAGGGGTAGGTTTCCGGAGGGACGCACCAGGGTGCGGACGTTGGAAGGTCCCGCGCGTTCCTCGATCTCGCGCGCTGTTGCGGTCCGGCCATCGGGCCGCGCTCGTCCCAGCTCAAACCCGCGCTATAGAATCCGAAGATTCGTTCTGAGCCTGGTCAGGGCATTGTTATTTGGTTCGAATCCCAGAAAACGGTGGTGGTTGCGGATTAGGCGTTACACTAGCATAGAATCCGAACATTCGTTCCAGGCGTGGCTCCGACACGGACCCCTTTGCACTGTCCCCTCCCGGCCAAGGGGCCTGGTACCAAGGCCCCGTTCCTGTCCGGAAAAGGGTGTGTTCTAGATTGCGGCCTCCGACCTTGCAGTCGACGAAATCACGCCGACAACCGTCCAATCGGCAGGATTCACTCACGCACCCGGCTTCCAGCAGGAGGGAACCGCCACCAGGTCCGAAGCTCGAAGACCGAGCAAACGCAAACTCCGGGGATCCGGGGAGTGCGGCCGAGGCGGAACAAAGAGGGTCATGCTGCCCGTGACCCCAGCAGACGGGAGTTCCTCGATGGTGGTTGAACGGATGATGGACGGGAGGACCGGGAGGAGGCTTGCCTCGTAGAGCACCACTTCATGCTTCCCGCCGTAGACGCGCGCAAGGCGTCGAGCGAGCACGCGGAGACCGGATCGTGCCGGCCGTTGTCCGTAGTTGAGATTCCCGACGACCCCGACCTGCCAGAGCACCAACGCGCTGGAGGGGTCGAATCTCCGGCGGTAGACCAGGAAGTCAGTGGCCTCGTAGCTCTGGCATCCGGAACGCGATGGATCGATGCCGAGCTCGGAAAATAGGCAGTCCTCCGCGGAGATTCCGGGGAGCATCCGGGCATCGAAGCCTTCCTCTCTCGCCCGTCGGATGGCCTCATGGGAAGGGAAGACGAACACCCCCGGGTGGCCATAGAACGCCACACAGACCCTGTGGCCGGCGCGAACCGGAGCGAGAATTCGGTCGATCATTCGCTGGTACGCGGCCATACGCCGTCCGCCCGGGACGTAGCAGGGCTCGAGCGACCTCGCGGTAGGGCGAAGATTCTTGATCCATCTCTCCGAAAGCGGGTCCGAGATCAGATAGAAGACCCTCTCGGAGCGGGAGATCTCATCGCGCGCCTCGGGAGTGGTGTGCAACGCGGCTTTCAGCCCGGTCCCTACGATGACAAGAGATCCCCTGCCGCGGCGCCGGGGCGTGCCGGGCGGTCGACCCCGGCGCCTCAACCCATCTCCTCGGAAGCGGGACCCGTTGGAGTCGGTCGCCCGATTTAGGTCGCCTTCTTCTTGCGCCGACGACCACGCCGCTCGCGCGCGGTCACGACCCCGACGTGGCTGATCACGACCCCAACATGGCCGGGCACACGGGTCAGAATCAGCCAGAGGGCCTCCGCATTTCCGTCATTGATGGCCTTGATGGTGCTGGTCGATAGGTCGAACCGCTTCAACTCCCCTTCCGGGTCTTCCTTGAATCGGTTCTGTGCGCTGGGGGATGTCTGTAGGGCGAGGAGAAACGCCGCGAGTTTCGAGGATTCCGACATCGCTTCCGGGAAGCGGTCCGGCGATAAACGGGTTAGTCTGAGCTGAAAGGCGCCGGGCTCTGACCTACGGCCGGACTCGCAGCGTTTTGGTCCGGAACACGGTACCTGGCAGAAACGGGAATTGGACCGCCAAGGCCGCCCGGCAATGCGCTACCGAGTCTGTCGGGGTCTCAACGCAGGTCGACGCCAGCTCTGCGTCGTGGGGAGATGGAAGCGCTCGAGCGCCGCGATGAACCGAGGGTGGTCTCGAATCGGGTCGAAGTAGGGGAGTTGGTAGTGCGCCCAGAGGTACGACTCGCCGTTCTGGATGTCCTCCTCCAGCCGCGAGAGAGCTTCCTCGGGCCGGCCCAGCTGCGCGTACGCTTGGACCACCGGCAACGGCGACAGGTACTCCGACTTCGCCCGCTGCTCCCAGGCCTTCAGGCTGGCTGGGATTCCCCGGGGCTTCCCGAGCCAGCCGAGGAAAATAGAATGGGCGAGGCGGGAGTTCGGGTCCGACGGGGGGCGGGTTTCCCGATCCACGCGCTCCGCATCCAACGGACGCCCCACGTAGGCGTAGACCCACGCAAGAAGGCTCCGTGACTCCAACTCGTTGCGAGGGTCCCCTTGAACGTTCTCGACCAACCCTTCGGCGAGGCGAACGGCCTCGTCCCAGTCCCCGCGGAGGGCGAGCAATGTGACCCCCTGTCGTTTCGCGAGAAACCAGAGAGGGTCCAATTCGAACCCTGCGTCGAGCTGACCTTTGGCCTCAGCGTACCGCTGCAAGACGGTGAGTAGCGACCGGTACCAGAAGTGCGCCGTGGAGTTGTTGGGATTCAGTTCGAGGGCTTGCCGGAGCTCTGACTCGGCACCCGGCCAGTCGAAATCCGCCTGCATCAAGAGGTTCCCCCGAGCGGTGTGTGCGTCCGACGATCGCGGGTCGATCTCGAGAGCCCGGTTGACGTGCTGCCGCGCGTTCGAGAACGCCTCCTGGCCTTCCTGAGTCACGCCACCGATGGCGAGGAGATGGTTGGCCAACGACGAGTGGGCGGCGGAGAACTGAGGGTCCTGTCGGATTGCGTCCTCGAAGTACCCCGTGGCGTCCCTCCCGGGCTGCATGTGCTGGCCTACCCCGGGGGTGAACCGTCGCGATGCCTGGACTCCTCGAAGGTAGAGGTCGTAGGCCACGAGGTTGGAGGTCGGCCTCGCTCGGACCGCGTTCCGGTCCGACCCCATCATCTCGAGTTTCAATGCGCTAGCGGTCTGTTCGGCTACCTCGGCCTGGATGGCGAAGACGTTCTCGAGCTTTCGGTCGTAGCTCTGGGCCCACCGATGCTCTTCGGTGCGGACATCGACTAGCTGGACGGAGATGCGCAGTTCATCGCCCGCCTTTCGGACGCTCCCCTCGAGCACCGCGGTCACTCCCAGTTCGGCCCCGATCTGGGCGATCGGTTTCGCCGTGCCCTTGTACTGAGCGACCGAGGTCCGGGCGATCACCCGGAGTCCCCGGATCTTCGAGAGGACCGAGATCAGCTCCTCCGTCAACCCGTCCGAGAAGTACTCGTCCTTGGGATCCGAGCTGATGTTGGTGAGGGGCAGGACGGCGAGGCGCGGGAGTGGGGTACCCTCGGCCGGAGGCTCGCGCTCGGTACCGGGGAGAACGACCCGATAGGTGACCAACGGCTCCCGAACCCCCTTGAGGCGTTTCGGGGCGAGACGCTCTAGCCCGTAGGGGAGCTTCCCCCGAATCTGGTCCGCGACCGGTTCCGACAGGCACACGCCGCCCGGCAGCGCCAACGGAACGATCCGTGAGGCCAGGTTCACCGTGTCGCCCAGAATGTCGCCGTCTACCTCCTCCACGTCCCCCAGGTGAATTCCGACCCGCAACAGGAGGGGAGCGGCAAGAGACCGGGCGTTCCGTTCTCGCAATTGGCGTTGAATCTCGATGGCGCATTGGGCCGCCTTCAACGCACTGTCGAACTCGACGAGAAACCCGTCTCCCGTGGATTTGATGACCCGCCCTCCGTACGAGGCGAAGAGCGGCCGGGCAAGGGAGGCTTGTTCCTGCACTCGAGCCAGGGCAACCGCCTCGTCCGACTGCGCCGACGCGGTGAATCCCACCAGGTCGGTGAACATGATGGCGGCGAGCCGCCGGGTCGCGGCCACGACCCGAAAACCGCCTCCGTTAGATTAAGCCCCGGTCCCCAGATCGCCAGCGTTGACGGATTCGAAAGGGACTTGTTCTGCGGCCGGAACGCTTGGCATAGAGTCGAAAGACTTGTCCTATGCGTGGCCCCGGCAGATTCCTCCGAGAAGCGGCGGGTGCGATCGACCTGGCGCGGGTAGAGGAGCGCGCATTGCACCGGGGAAGAACCCTCCCCCGAGTTCGTCAAGAGCGGGTCTCCCGTCAGAGAAATGTGGCTCGGGTCTCCCGCGGAGGGACCCCTGCCGCGGGGGAGCCGGTCGGGTCGCGACCGAGTTCTAAGGGATGGTAGGAATCAGTTTATCGAGGATCATGGCGATGGGGCCCAGGCCCGCCAGGCGGTGCGCCGGTCCGGCCGCGAGCGGCCCAGAGGAGATGCCTTTCTCGCACTTGATGGTCGCATCTCGCCAGTCCGCCGGGCCGACGCCCTCCACGTGAAACGTCACGTCGAACACCGATTCGAAGGGACATGCGGCATCGCCCCAGAGGCCGACTATGACCACCCCCGCCTCCACGATCGAACGGATCAGTGCAGGGGCGCCCTCGTTCGGGAACACCCCGACGAGGCGGTCGGCGCTCGCACAAACGAGGATAGTTGGCTCTCCCGGCCGGAAGGTCGCCGAGATCCGCTGCTGCGTATGCCAGGGCATGCGGATGAACTCGATGATTCCACGGACCGATTCGGGCGCCTCGTCGGACGGGAACATGGTCGCTGAGGCCGCCTCCGCAAGGCGGGCCTCCTGTTCCTCGGGTCGAAGGTCTCCGGGCAGGACAACCTGGACCACGTCCTCCGGGATGGCATGGCGGGCCATCGGGTCGAGCGGGTCGAGGATCTCGCCCGGCAAACGGAGGTCCGTCCAATAGACCCGCGACGCGTAGGGGGCGAGAGCGGCGAAGGCGACCCACTTCAGCAACGACCGGCTAGTCCCTGTGAACAAAACCGAGGATGGACTCCGGAGCCCTCCGGGAAAGAACTCCTCGCCCGCAGGAGCGGTCATCGCCGGTCGCGCGAAATACGAAGATCACGGATAAACCCTGAGGTCCGCGGGCCGGGAGCGCCAGCTCGTTCGAAACCCGCCCTTTGCCGAACATCTCCGGTGGGGCCCCCTCCACGAGGGTAGCGCTGGGCTCGGTCGACTCGCAAGAACCCCGATCGCCGGGGCACGCCGCGCGGTGGGTCGGCCCCTCCCACGCTTGTGAGACCCCGGAGCACCATCCCGGTGCCGGCGATCGGACGCCCGGAAGAGAAGTCAGGGAGCGATTCCGGTGGGGGGGACCGAGCTCTTGGGAGACGGTTCTGCCGAGCGCGTGCGGGTCACATGCTCGAACCCCTCCTCAACGGCCTTCACGTTCAGGGGGATGTACACGGCCTTGCGTCCGGTCAAGAAGTGACCGAAGACCTCCCGAATCCCCTCGAGCTCCGCTCGGAGGTTCTCGCCGCTGACCGCGAGGCAGGCCCCGAACATCACGCTGTTCGCCGCGATCACCGTGTCCTTCCCTTTCTCCGGGCTGTACTCGCGCAGCCCACCGGCGAGCTCGGTCGCGGGTACCTCCACGACCGTCACATCGTCGCGTCGGGGGATTTCCTTCACGAGCGAGCTGTTGACCAAGAGGGTCCCCCCCGCCTTCAGCAGGGGAAGGAAGTCCAGCGAGGGGCGGTTCATCACGACCAGGATGTCCGGGTCCTCGACGATGGGGGAATCGATCCGCTCCTCGGAGCTGACGACATAACACTTCACCTTCCCTCCGCGGGTCTCGGGACCGTAGGACGGTGTGTAGGCGACGTGCCGCCCTCGGACGAGGTTGAAGTAGGCGAGCCAGTTCGCGAGCTCCAGGACCCCTTGGCCTCCGTGGCCGGCGAGGATCGTCTCGATCTTCATCGCTTCTCCACCCCGAACTTGTCCTTGAAGAGCCCCGGCGGGAAGACCTTCGCCAACACTTCGGCTGCGTACTGCTTCGACTTGAGGATCGACATCTTCCAGTTGACGTTGCAGGTGCTGACGAACTCGACGAAGGAGAAACCGCCCATCTCCTGGACCCGGAAGGCGTTCCGGACGGTCCGGGCGCCTTCGATCGACCCGCGGGCATTGTAGAAGTCGGCCGCCGGGGTCGGTGTCACGGGCAAAAGGACCCGCTTCACGTAGGCCGGGGCCTCGAGGGTCGCGAGGAGTTTCGACGCGTCGATCGGGGCCCCGGTGACGGCGATATCCCTCCCGTGCGGTGTCGTCATCGTGACCATGCCCTCCGGTGTGGTGGGAGCCATCTGGCCCCCGGTCATGCCGTAGATCCCGTTGTTGACCAGGAAGATGGTGATCGGCTCGCCCCGGTTCGCCGCGTAGATGAGCTCGGAGAGCCCGATGGAGACCGCGTCCCCGTCCCCCTGGACCGCGAAGACCAGGAGCTCGGGGTGCATCCGCTTGATGCCCGTCATCACGGCCGGCGCCCGCCCGTGGGGGGACTGGATGGCGTCGACGTTCAGATACTCGTGAGCGAGGACGCTGCAGCCGACCGAGTCGACCAGAACCGTTCGTTCCCTCGCGCCCATTTCGTGGAGGGCGGACGCGATGAGCCGCGTCAAGGTCCCGTGTTCGCAACCCGCGCAATAGTGGGTGGGCTTGCCGGTGAGTGTGGGCAGCGGCCCGAGCTTGACCTCGTAGTGTCCTTCGATCTCGATCATCGGGCCATCCCCTCCACCTCGCGAACGATCTCCGAGGGCGAAGGAAACAGTCCTCCTACCCGTTGGAGCGACCCGATCCGGGTTCGGCCGCCGGTCGCGAGTTGCACATCCTGTATCATCTGGCCTGTGTTGAGCTCGACCACGAGGAACATCTGGACCCCGCGCTCGACGAACGCCGCAAGCTCCCCCTTCGGGAAGGGAGAGAGCGTGATCGGTCGCAGGAGCCCGGCTCGGACCCCCTTCGCGCGGAGCACACCGACCGCGCGCTGGCATAGGCGCGCGCAGATCCCGTAGGCGACGAGGATGATGTCCGCGTCCTCGGTCTCGAACTTCTCGGACCTCTGCTCCGTGCGCTCGATCTCCTCGAACTTGGACCGGAGATGCTCGGAATGGCGGCTCAACTCGGGGAGGTCGAGATGCATGGAGCTGATGACGTGCCGCTCGGGACCTCGGGCTCCGGTGGTCGCCCAGGAGGTGTCGAACTCCATGGACGGGACGTCGGGGAACATGAGGTCCTCCTTGAGCTGGCCCAGGAAGGCGTCGGTGAGGATGATCACCGGGGTTCGATGCTTGAAGGCGAGAGAGAACCCGATCGCGGGGAAGGCCGCCATCTCGGGCACCGAGCTCGGGGCGAGAACGATGTTGCGGTATCCGCCATGCCCCCCTCCCTTGGTGGCCTGGAAGTAGTCCGTCTGCTCCGGTCCGAGGTTTCCGAGGCCCGGCCCCCCTCGATTCACATCGACGATGAGCATCGGGAGCTCCATCCCCGAAGCGAAGGAGATCCCTTCCTGCTTGAGGCTGAACCCGGGACCGGAGGTGGCGGCCATCACCTTCGCCCCCGTCGCGGCCGCTCCGATGACCATGTTGATGGCCTCGATCTCGCTCGCCGCCTGGAGAAAGACCTTGAACGCAGGGTACTGCGGGTTGCCGAACTCGACCGCGAGGGTTTCCGGTATCTCGCTCGAGGGCGTGATCGGATACCCGAAAAACGCATTGAGCCCCGTCCGGAGGGCCCCGTAGGCCAGCGCCTCGTTTCCCTTGAGGAAGTCGCGCGCCGTGGTCATGCCTTCCACCTCAAGACCTCGGTGATCGCGAAGTCCGGACAGACCCAATAACAGATACCGCACGCCGTGCAGGCTCCCTTCTTACCGTGATAATCGAACACGGCCGGGTGGTAGCCGCTCCGGTTCAGGGCACCGGAGAGGTGGAGGTTCTGCTGCGGGCACGCCACCACGCAGAGGTCGCAGCCTTTGCAGCGTTCCGCATCCACGACGACCCGCGATTTCTGAACCTCGGTGGCCACCGTGCTCGCCATCACCGCCTAACCCGCACCGATGCTAGTTAAGGCACGGGTCACGTTCTCTTGACATGAGCCCCCGGGACGATGCGCCCGTCGACAGGTGTGGTGGGACGTCGCAGACCGCCTCCATGCCAGCGACCGGGTTGTGAAATGGGTAATGCGGTTCCCTCGCACGGGAGCTTCCGTCAGCCCGCAGGCTGTCCCTCCGAGACCACGTTGGGTATCGTATCCCCCTCGCTACGGGAGCCCCCGTCCCTTCCGTGCGGACTCGGAAGGTTCGTTCCCTGCGTGGTCCCGGCTCCATTCCGAACTCTATTGCAGAGTGACCGGCGGAGTTGTCCCGGAGTACGACCCCGTCCCGATCGCCACGAACTGAAAGCCCAGGCCATTGGGATTGGTCGTGCCCATGTCGATCTCGATCGTGTACGCGCTCGAGAAAGAGGTCGACGGGTTGCAAGCGACTCCATTGCAAATGGGCGAGGCTCCGTACGTCCCGAAGGTGGACGTCATGGCGAGAGCCGCGGTCGCCGTGGTCATCTGGGCGGCGACCTTGCCGGTGATGGTCAGGATCGTGAACCCGCCGACCCCGCCCGTCGTGAAGACCGCCCCGGCCGATGTCCGGACCTCGAACAGGACGCTCGCGAACGTGGGGCCGGTCGTCTCCACGGTCAGGTTGTAGACGTAATCGCCGCCCTGGCAGCCGTTCGCCGCGTAGGCGTAAGACGCCGTGCACTTCGACGCCATCGGACTGCCGGCGTCGAACGCCGACCCGATCGGCCGAGACCCCACACCGCCCCCCGTCAATCCCGAGATCAGCGCATACAGCACGGCGGCCAGTACGACGCTAATGGCGACGAGCAAGATCGTCGCAATGATCGGCGACACTCCGCGTTTCCCCGCCGCTCTCCTGCGTCGCGAGTTCACTGCCAAGACGTTCATTGCCCGTTTCCTCCCCACGGCCGCTCAGGAAGTCGGGATACCTTCGCGGAGAGGGTTATTTGAAACATTCTGCGCAGTTAGCAACGATTGTCGAAGCAAGGTTCGTTTCCTGTCGGTCTCGCTGGGCGGGGCTCCGTCCCGTGAGATGACCCCGGCCGGTTCTCAGCGGGTCGCGGGTAAGGACCCGGCGAGTCTCACCGCCCGTCCATCGGGCCTATGGCAGGTGGGGCATCTTCCTTCGAAGCGCCAAGTACCCCACGGCAACGATCACGGTGAGGATGGCGAAGCTGCCCCACAGCATGAGCGGGTTCCCGGTGCCGAGGAGCAGCGTTCCCAGGGAAGGGGCGAAGACGTTGGCGCCGTTCGTGATGGCGGCATACGCACCGAAGTAGCTTCCTCGGGTGTCCTCGGTGGCCAGCGCGGCCACGATGGTGTTCTGGAGCGGGCTCACCACGTTCTCCCCGATCGTCAAGATGCCCATGGCCACTAGGAACACGGCGTAGGCGGTTCCGACGTAGAAGAGCATGTACGCGGCACCGTAGCAGAGCGTCCCGACGGCCATCCAGATGAGGTGTTGACGTCGGAGGCCCCAGGCGACCGGCATCTGCAATGTCACCACGATGATGCCGTTCAGCGAGTAGAGCCACCCCACCTGCTCGTAGGAGAAATGACGGACCCCCACGGAGAACAAGGTGAGCGCGGTCCCGAACTGTCCGGCCGCGAGCGTGAGGCCGATCCCGAGGACTCCCAGCGCCAGGAACATCGAGTCGTGGAACGGAAACGACGCGGTTTCCCGCATCGGCCGAACGGACGAGGTGCTCACCGGCCGGGTCTCTTCGAGGAAGAGCGTGAGGAGCAGACCGCCACCGAGGGCGGCGACGCACGCCACCAGGAAGACCACGGGGATCCCGAACTGGCTCGCGAGGAGTCCGCCCAGGGCGGGAGCGATCGCGAACCCGACGTTGCCGAAGATCCGCAAAAGACTGAAGACGCGCATCCGACGGGTCTCTATCGAGACATCGGTCATCAGCGCGTTCTGGGCGCCCGACCCGATGTTCCCCAGGAACATGTTGGCCGCCCAGAGACCCATGACGACCACGAGCCCCTGGCTCCAGAATTCATAGAGGAGGAAGGAGACGAGGGCGTAGGCGAGAGGAGGATACGCCAGGAAGGCCCGGCGCCCGTACCGGTCCGAGGCCGCGCCGCCCACGATCGCCGCGAGAAGGGAGACCGGGATGACGAGGGAAACCAGGACGCCGACGTAGAGGAAGGAGAGATGATAGGAGGTGTACAGGAGAATGGGGAGGAAGAGCCAGGCGGCCGAACGGCCCGCCGACATGACCAGGTTGGAGGCCCCGAGGAGGTAGATGGTCCGAGAGAACCCGAGGAATCCGTCCTCCTTCCCGGTCGACGTCATGCGAACACGACCAGGGCTATCCGGCCCGTGATCCCCCGCTGCGCCATGCACCCCTCCTTGAAACCCAATCGGAAACAAACCGCTCGCGCTGTTCGGTCGGTCCCAGGGGCCGGATCGGACCAGTGCCTCGCGCGAACCCTAATCGTACCGGCGGGCCGCCAGGCCATAAAGCGGGATATCTATCCCCTGGAATGAGCAAGGAAAGGATCCCATGGCGTTGGACCTAGACAAGAAGACCACGGCATTGGTGGTGATCGACCTTCAGAAGGGCATCGCGTCCTCGGGGAGAACGTTCGCGCCGCACAGCACTGAGGTCGTGGTGCAGAATGCGGCCAAGCTGGCCGAGGCGTTCCGGAAGAACGGCATGCCGGTTTTCCTGGTGCATGTGGTGTCGACACCGGCGGAACGTCTCGATGTGGTATCCGACGACCCGGGTTGGCGGCCGAGCGGCCCCCTTCCGGCCGACGCATCGGATTTTGTACCGGAGATCGGACCCAAAGAGGGCGACCTAACGATCGCGAAGAAGCAGTGGGGGGCGTTCTACGGAACCGAGCTCGAGCTGCAGTTGAGACGACGGGGAATGAGGACGATCGTGCTCTGCGGCATATCGACGAACTATGGGGTTGAGAGCACGGCCCGGTTCGCCTATGAGTACGGTTTCCAGCAGGTGTTCGCCGAAGATGCGATGTCCTCCAGCTCCGCGGAGATGCATCACGCCGCGATCAACATCGCGTTCAGGCGGATCGGCCGCATACGGACGACGGACGAGATCCTAGAGGCCCTTCGATAAGGGTCGGATGCCGGAACCTACGTTCCGGCCCAGGTCGAAGCGATGGAGCGGGTTCGCATTCCCCCCGTGCGCGGAATCTGTTCCGCCGCGAGGTTTAAGCCACTGGGGCCGATTCTGGGACGATGTCCTCCGCCGGTGAAGACGATTTTCTGCTATTCGTCGCCGGAGAGCCAGATTCGGGCGTCGACTCGTTGCAGAAAACGAAGAGCACCGTGGTCGGCCGTTTCGTGGACGCGGCCCTCCCGTTCGGGGGGCGGATGCCCATATCTCGCACATCGAATCCCCCAGGGGCCATCGCGCCGGGCTTGGGCGAGGCCCCACCCTCGGAGTCCGTCGACCGTCCGTGGCACCTTCCCCGCCAGCAGCTTCGATGCGTTGACATGGTGCTCAGGATCGCCGGTCGTGAGCGGAGAAGGGTCACCGTCGTCGACACCAACCGAGCGACCGCGCCGCAGGGCCTCGTGGACCGATGGGTCGGCCCGAACGACGTGCTGCCCCTCCTGGTGGGTCCCGACGGAGCACGGCTGGAGGGAATCGAGGAGTTCGTCCCCCAGAAGGTCCGTCAGTTCATCGTCGGCCGGCAGGCCCCTGCGCACCGGATCTCCCGGCGCGGCGACTCGCGGTGACCCGGTGAGCATCGCCCGATCACTTGCCCACCGGACGCGGAACCGGAGGTGGACGGGCGAACTCGAGATCTCGCCCCCGAAGCCCGCCTCCGGGGCGCTACCTTTGCCGCACTTTCCGACACCGGGCGACGGCGAGGTCCTTCACTTCGAGGTGGCGCCGAGCTGAGGGAGGACCCGGATCGCGGCAGGCAGGTCGGACGGCGGAGAGTACTCCGACACCGGGCGGCCGGAGACCCGGAGCACTTTCTGGGCGACGCCGCGGCAGTACCCGCAGACCTCGCAGGTCGTGTGTTCGCAATCCACGGAGGCGATGTGGCGGAGGAAGTCCGCAGGGAACTCCCGATTGTCGATCGTCAGCTCCGAGAGCGGGGCGAACGCCCGAGCGAGCGTACGGGCCTCCTCGCCGTGCGGGCCATCTCCCAGCCGCTTCAGGGCCGCCGAGGGTCCCTTCACCTGAACCAGGCTCAGGATATCCGCGAGGTCTCCCGGATATGACCTCTGCGCGTAGGCCCGGGCGGACCGTACCAGCCAGTCGGTCGAGCGGTTCCGACCGGATACCTTGAAACGAGTGACCCCGACCTCTTCGAACACCTCGAGGTCCTCGGGGCGGACGAAGATCCCCGAGATGATTTTCGCGGGGTCCCGGACGTACTCGAGGCCGCACTCGAGAATCGGGTACTCGAACGCCAGGGGCGGAGCGCCCGGCTGAGAAGCGAGAGAGCTCGTGTTCAGGTGATGGCCCCGGTACGGGCAGGACGGAAGGCAGCTCTGGTTGACGAGGATCTCGACCTCCGCTCCCAGCCGTACGAGGCCGCGGATCAGCCGGAAGTCCCGATTCGCCTCCTCGAGGATGATCGTCCGCGCTCCGAGCTTCAGGAAGTACTCCGCCTGGGTCACGGTCCGGATCCGAGCGAACGTGGAGACCGTGATGGGCACGTCCGGCCATTCGGTCCGGATCGCTTCGATCAGGGCCGGCAGGGCGATCACGAACCCGTCCACTCCGAGGTCGACCAGGTCACCGACCTCTCGCAGGAGGCGACCGACGTACCCCGGTCCGTACTCCTTCAGCCCGAGGTCGTTGCTGTTGAGCGTGGCGAAGAACTGACGGGAATGCCGGTGGACCACCTCGAGATGGGCGCGGAACCGTTCCCGGTCGACCGGGGGGAGGATCTGGGGCGGTCGGCCGCCTCCGGTCAATTGCACCGGGAACCCACCGAAGAACGTGGAGACCGGGAGATCGGCGGTCTCCTCGACCAGCCGGTCATCGAAATTGGAGGCCAGGACGATTTCCATCGACCCGGACACGGCGAGCGGTATGTGAGCCGGCCCCCGCACCAGTGCGGTCGAAGGAACATGGCCCACGTCGGGCTCTGACGGCCGGCATGGTCGCCCGTGGGAAAGTCGCTCCGTCGCTGCTCTCGGTCCGCCGTGACCTCGAGGAGATCGACCGGGCCATCGTCCTCCTGGTGGCCGCCCGCGTGGAAGCCGCTGGCGCGGCGATCCGTCTCCGTTGCGAAGGAAACGGGAGGGTGTCGGACCCGGCGCAGGAACGGCGGGTCATCGCTCGGGCCCAGGGCTGGGCCGAGCAGGCCGGTCTGTCGCCCGCGCGGATGCGGACGATCTTTCGCGCGGTCGTGGAAGCCGGAAAAGACCGCTTCGTGACGGAGAACCGGACCCTCCCTCGGAAGGCGGCATCGACCGACTCCAAGAAGACGGACCGAGTTCGGAGTCGACCTCCCTCACGTCGGAAGCCGAGCGCGCGGGCTCACCCGAGGTCGCCGACCCGGTCGTGACGGACCCGGTCGGTCTGCGCGTCGGCCCCTGCCGAACCCCGCGCGGTCCCCCTAGGGAGGGCGGTCGACCGGTGGCTCGGCGAGGAACCTCTCGGCCGCCAGCTTCGTGGTGGCCTTACGGAGGAGCTCGAGCGCGGTCGACCGACCGACACCGAGCCGGGCGGCGAGGGTGGAGAGGGAGGCTTTGCGCGGGTAGTCAAAGTAGCCGATCTGGAACGCCACACGGAGCGCTCTTTCTTGACGTCCCGTGAGGCTCCAGCGCCTCCGGTACGCCCCCGCCCGGACCAGGGACGGCCGCGGTCCTCCGCTTCGCGCGGCCGCCTTGAGGAGACGACGCGCATCGACGATCTGCGGGACCAGTACCTTCCAGGAGCCCGACCCGGTGCCATCGTCCTCTCCGAGGAACGGACAACTGATGCAAAAGTCGCCCAGGTCGAACGCGGCCGAGCAGACCGCGGGCATCGGCACTGACACTCGCAGGAGCGCCCGGTCGGGGCCGAGGCTGGCCGTGGCGATGTCGCGAGCGGCCAAGCGGGTACGGAGACGACGGATCACGGGGGCGATCCCGTCCCCGTTCGTCTGGACCTCAAAGAGCCGGAGAAGTCGCCCTCGGTGGGTGGGACGGCAAGCGAGCAGGCGGATGGCCACGCCTTGGGACCTCAGGCTCTCCGTCACCCATTCGTCTCCGGCGACCCCGTTGAGCACGATCTCGACCATCGGAAGGGGCTCGTCGGGCTCCGGGGCCACGTGGCCATGGGCCCTCGGTCGGGACGGTGCTGTCCGGGGGGGGGTTCTCCGCACTCCGGGACCTCCTCACTGGTTCGGGCGTCCGCCGCGTATATGGTACCCCCGTCGGTCTCGGTTGACGGTGACCGCCATTGCGAGCGACCGGGCTCGCGGGAGAACGCCCGCGTCCGGAGCCGCGTCTCCGAGGCCGTAGGTCTTGAGCTACGTGACCGGGGTCGCGAAGGACGGCACGTAGTCCTCGGGCAGCCGTCCCACGATCGGGATCTTCATCCCGCACTTCCGGCAGCAGTTCTCCGGGTCCAGGCGCCAGGACTTTATCGTGAATCCGAGCCGGCGGACCGCGATGGACCCACAGCCCGGACAGTAGGTGTGCTCGAGCGGGTGCCCCCAGACGTTCCCGAGGTAGACGTAGTCGAGACCTTCCGCCTTCACGACCCGGTGCAGCTTCTCGAGGGTCGCCACCGGGGTTTCGGGAAGGTCCATCATCCGGTAATCGGGGTGAAATCGCAGGAGATGGAACGGGGTGGAAGGACCCAGTTCGTCCCGTACGAACCGGGCGAGTTTCTGGGTCGCTTCGACCGACTCCCCGACCTCCGGGACGATGAGGTCGGTGATCTCGACGTGCACGCCTCGCTTCTTCAGGTCCACCGCGGATTCGAAGATCGGCTCCGGCCCCGTGGCGGCGACGTACTTCCGAAGGAACCCGGGTTCCCCGCTCCCTTTGAAATCGACGCTCACCGCGTCGAGATGCGGGCCGATCAGCGCGACCGCCTCGGGGGTCATGTACCCGTTCGTCACGAAGTTCGCGAAGAGGCCGACCTCGTGCGCCTCCCGCATCACGTCGAGGGCGTACTCGGCGAAGATCGAAGGCTCGTTGTAGGTGAACGTCACCCCGCTGCAGCCGAACCTCCTCGCTTCCGCTACGGCGACGTGCGGGGGCAGGGACCGTCCCACCACCTCATGTTCCTGAGAGATCTCGGCGTTCTGGCAGTACGCGCAGCGCCAGTTGCACCCGACCGTGCCGATCGAGTAGACCCGGGTCCCCGGATGGAAGTGAGAGAGGGGTTTCTTCTCGATAGGGTCGACCTGCGCCGCGGAGGCCTTGCCGTAGCTGAGGAGGACGAGGCGACCCCCCACGTTCTTGCGGACGAAGCAGAACCCGTGCGACCCGTCGGGGATCGTGCAGTACCGGGCGCAGGCGGTGCATCGCACCTTCCGGTCGGGGGCCGGCTCGAAGAGGGTGGCGGTATGCCCGAGCGTGGACGGCATGAGCTCTCTCTCCGGTAAGAGGCGCCGCCGACCGATAAGCGTCGTCCCGTGCCGGCGCCTCGAGCCGAAGGTTCATCTGTGCCGGAACGTCCCCGGACCGTCGATGACGGGAGCCGGTGGAGGTCCCGCGCAGGCCGCCCAGGCCGACGCGGTCGAGCGTGAGGTAGGCGCCCGGATCACCCCTTCCGCCGAGTTCATGGACCGCGTTTCCCGGGTGCGGGACGCGCTGGTCGAGCGGGTGACCGCGGCCGCCAAGGCGCGGTCAAGCCCACTCGTCCGGGCGCTCGTCGCCGGCAGCGCGGCCCGCGGCACGTTCCTGCAGGACCGGCTGGACGTCGACCTGTTCCTCCTGTTCCCGCCCGACCTCTCCCGAGACCGGTTGCGCGAGGAAGGGCTCGCCCTGGGGAACGCGGTCCTTTCGGAGCCGGAGACGCGGTACGCCGAGCACCCGTACCTGCGAGGGAAGTTCGAAGGGTTCACGGTCGACGCCGTCCCGGGGTTCGCGATCACCGACCCCTCCCATCCTCTTTCGCCGGTCGACCGGACGCCGTTCCACCAGGAGTACCTCACGACCCGGGAGACCCCCGAGATCGTCGGGCAGGTCCGCCTCACGAAGCAGTTCTCCCGGTCGCTCGGCGTGTACGGGTCCGAGGCGAGGACCGAGGGCTTCTCGGGCTACCTGGTCGAGCTCCTCGTGATCCAATTCGGCTCGTTGCGCCAACTCCTCGTCGCGGCCCGGGACTGGCGGGTTCCCGTCCGCCTCGCCAAACCCGGTAAGGAACCCCCGAGGCTGCCGGCCGAGGTGGCGCTCGTGCTCGCCGACCCCGTCGACCCGAACCGCAATGTGGCGAGCGCGCTCTCGCGGAGGAACCTCGGGCTCTTCGTCCTCGCCGCCGGGGCGTACCTGGACCGGCCGAGCGAGCGATTCTTCGAGGTGCGCGCGGACGCGTCGCTCTCGAAGGAGGCGGCGCTATCCCTCGCCCATACGCGGGGCACCCACGTCACCGTCGCCGTCCTTCCCCGACCGGACCTCGTGGACGACACGCTCTACCCCCAGGTCCGCAAGGCCGCGCGCGCGGTCGCGGACGAGCTCTCCCGCTCCGACTTCGCGGTCCTCGGGGAGGCGAGCGCCGCCGACCCGAGCTCGGTCGTCATCGTGGTCGAGCTGGCGCATCCCCGACGTCCTCAGGTCCGGGTGCAGGACGGCCCCCCCGCGGGCATCGACCGGGTCGGGCACTTCCTCGAGAAGTGGGGGACGAAGAGCGAACAGGTCCTCCAAGGCCCGTACGTCCGCCCCGACGGGAGCCTGGGGGTCGACGCCCGCCGCGCCGAGCGGGATGCCGAGGCCGTGCTGCGCGCGGCGTTCCCGCGCCTTTCCCTCGGGAAGGACCTCACGCCCAAAGGTTCGGGACCGTGCGATGTGAGAACCCTCAGCGAGGCCGCCGAGACCCCGGCGCTTTCCGAGGCGCTTCGAGAGCTGCTCGGGAAGCGGCTCCCCTGGCTCGACGAACCGTGACCCACTAGACGGCGTGCGGCGACAGGTTCTGAAGGACGAACCAGAGCGCGAGCCACCCGAAGAACTCGAGGGCGACCAGGCCTGCCCAATCCCCTTTCGTGTAGATCGACGACCGGGACCGAAGGCGCCGGATCAGGAACGGGATGAGGGCGATGAGAACGACCCCGAGGGGGAACACCATGTACCAGAGAAGGCCCATCACCGACAGCGCCCACGATAGGACCCCGACGAGGACGGTGAAGCCGGCGGCCAACGCGAGCGCATAGGTCATCTCGTACTCCTTGCTCACGAACGCGACCTCGTCAAAGACCGGGAACTCGAAGGCCGGGGCCTGTTCTTCCTCCGGCTTGCGGCGGACCTTCTTCGCCATCGCTCAGCCTCCCCGAGCGGCACGGGCGCGCCGGTAGAGCTCTTCGGCACGGTAGGAGCTTCGAACGAGGGGACCGCACGCGGCACCCCGGAAGCCGAGGGCGAGCGCGGTCGCCTGCCAGCGGGAGAACTCGTCCGGCGGGACGTAGCGGTGGACCGGCCGGTGGGTCGCGTCCGGACGCAGGTACTGCCCGAGCGTGAGCAGGTCCACCTCCGCCGACCGAAGGTCGCGGAGCGCGGTCTCGAGCTCGGGGTCCGTCTCACCGAGCCCCAGCATGAGGGAGCTCTTGGTGACCAGCTCCGGGGGTCCGAGCCGGCGGGCCCCCCGCAGGACGCCGAGCGACCGGTCGTAGCCGGCGCGCGGGTCGCGGACTTCGGAGCTGAGCGACCGGACCGTTTCCAGGTTATGCGCGAGGACATCCGGGGGCGACTCGAGGAGCGGCCGTAGCGCATCCTCCTCTCCCCCGAGGTCCCCGATGAGGAGCTCGACCAGGGTGTGCGGGGATTCGGCCCGGATCCGACGGACGGTCTCGGCCAGTACCGCGGCTCCCCCATCCGCGAGGTCGTCCCGGCAGACCTGGGTCAGGACCACGTACCGCAGCCCCCATCGATGGACCGCCTCGGCGATGCGCGCCGGCTCCGTGCGGTCGACCACGCCCCGAGGCCAGTGGGTCGTGACGGCGCAGAACGTGCAGCGGCGCGTGCATTCGGTCCCGAGCAGCATCAGGGTGGCCGCGCCGGCCGACCAGCATTCCGACAGGTTCGGGCAGCGAGCCTCCCGGCACACGGTGTCGAGATCGAGCTCTCCGAGGATCCCTTTGACCTCGGGGTACGCCGCCCCGCGGGGGGGGCGAACCCGGATCCACTCGGGCAGAGCGAGGGGTTCCGTCACGAGAGTGGGCACGGAAGAGCTGGCCACGTCGGTCCGACCCGCGCGCCCGCTTTAGGCTTTGCGAGAGCGGGGGCGGCCGACCCGCTCTTCGAGGAGGGTCGTGAGAAGGCTCGCGGGGAGCTCGTCCATCGAGACATTGTTCGACTCTCCCGACGACCCCATCTCGAGCACGACGAGACCGTCCCGCTCGAGCTCCTTCAAGGTGCGCCAGAACGTCGTCCGGCTCATCGGTTCGGCCCCCAGCTCCTCGAGGAGGGCGGTGTGGTTCGCCCGGAGCTTCTGGCTCGTGGTGGACGCGCCGCGTCGCTTCAGCGTCCGGGAGAGCGCGAGGAGCACCCCGAGCTCGTGCGTCGAGAGCGACTCGAGCTGGGTCTCGGACACGGTGGGAAGGAGCGAGCCCTTGGCACGACGGACGTGCTCGGCCCCGACCGAATCGGCCCCCGCCTCCTCCGCGGCATGCGCGGCGCCCGAGAGGACCTCGAGCGCGAAGCGGGCGTCCCCGTTGGGAGCGGCGATGCGGGCGATCTGGTCGAGGACCTCCCGGTCGATGCTCCCGGGACGGAGGGCGAGCTCCGCTCGCGACTCGAGGATGTCGGTGAGCGCGGCCCGGTCGTACGGGGCGAGGGAAAGACGGTGCGTCACGCCGAAGCTCGAGCGGCTCGCCGGGTCGAGGAACGGGAAGAGGTCCTCGGAGGTCACCAGGACCAGGGAGATCGAGCCGAGCTCGACCTCGCGGGAGCGAGAGAGGAGGTAGACGAGCTTCGTCTCCTGCCGGACGAGGCTCGAGGCCTCGTCGAGGAGGACGAGGAGGTGGGAGGGGTTCTTTCGGATCCCCTGCTCGAAGACATCGAGCATCTCCGAGAGGGAGTAGCCCCGGTCGGGGAGAGAAACCTGTACCATGCGCAATAGGTCGAGCATGACCGTTCGGTCGCTCGCCCGCCGCCAGCAGTTCACGTAGGCGGCCTTCACGGGGAAGCCTCCGAGCCGTCCGCCCCGTTCGAGGTCCGACGCGAGCCGGCGCACGAGCGCCGTCTTCCCGCTGCCCACGCCGCCGGTGAGCATGAGATGGAACGGAAGCCCCTTCCCGAGCGACTCGCGGTAGCGACGGCGGAGCAGTTCGAGCTCGGTGTCGCGACGAACGAGGCGGGCCGGAAGGTACGACGGGTCGAGGGTCTCCTCCCGAACGAGGATGGGGGATGTGCGATTCATCGCTGGAGCGAGGGGACCCGGGTCGGGCTTATCATCTTCGCCGTCGGACGGGGCGTCTCCGCGGCGGCGAGGCGGGGAGGTCGAGCCCGTCAAGGACCTGTCGGAGCAGCTCGCGCGGAGCGGCTCGCGCGTCCAGGACCTGCCATCGATGCGACCGCGCCAGGGCTCGGTAGGCCCGGGCGACCCGTCGGAGGGTCCGCAACCGCTCGAGGGGGCCGCGCTCTAGGGCCCGGCCGCCGAGGCGGCGGACGGCCTCCGCGGGGTCGAGGTCGAGGAGAACGACCCGATCCGGCGCTCGCGTCGCCGCCCGCTGAAGCTCCGTGAGGCGTCGGCGGTCACGGGGCGGGAGCGCGCTTCCCTGGTAGGCGAGCGTCGAATAGAACGAGCGGTCCTGGAGGACCACATCATGCTCGCGGAGGTCCCGTTCCAGGTCGGGGAACGCGATCTGGCGGTCCACCGTGAAGTACACCGCGCCCGTCCACGGGTCCTCGGCCGCGGCCGATTGGGCCAGCGCTCCGAGGCGCGGGTCGGCCGGCTCCCGACGGACGGCGACCGAGAGCCCGCGACGTCGAAGCGCCCGGGCGAGCGTCCGGAGGAGGGTGGACTTTCCCACGCCATCGATCCCCTCGAGGACCAAGAAGGTCCCCCGACCCCGACCGGTCATACAGCGGCTCCCTCCGGGCCGACCTCGGGACGCCAGCCGTACACGCGCTCGACCGACTCCACGAACGGGACCCAGAGCCGCTCCGGCCCCTGCGCCGGGTCGTCCGCGATCGCGGTCGCCCGACGCGGGACGGTCGCGAGGTCGAGGACAGCGCCGGGACGTTTCGGGTCATCGAGATAGTCCGTTTCGAGGAACCAGGGCCCCGGGTCCTTCGAGACCTCGCGAACGAGCTCCCGACGGGCCAGGTACGACG
Organism: Thermoplasmata archaeon; assembly: GCA_052325545.1. Lineage (GTDB taxonomy): Archaea > Thermoplasmatota > Thermoplasmata > Lutacidiplasmatales > UBA184 > Lutacidiplasma. Next base: position 284,392 of record JBKQUP010000037.1, on the reverse strand, counting down.
GGACGACCCCGCTGGCCGGCCCCGGGGCGAACCGGCTCCGGGCGTAGTGCTTGATGACCCGGTCCGGACGCAGTCCGGCCTCGCGGGCCAGGGTGGCCAGCGCGAGGAGGCCATCGGCGGTCAGGTCGGCCGAGTGTACGACCACAGGGCAGTCGGAGTCCCGCGCGACCAAAAGGGCGTGTCGGAACGCCTCCTCCGCAGCCGCGGTCACCTCCTCGCTCACAGGGAAGTGGGGACGACCCACCTCTCCGAGGGCAACCGCCCTCTTCTCCCGGACCCAACGGCCGGCGAGGTCGAGGGCGGAGCAGTGGAGCTCGACCGCCGCCCGGGGTCCCAGCTTCGCCGAGGCCTCTACGAGGTCGATGGGATACGGGGCGAGGACCGGATAGGCACGAACGCCGACCTCCTTGCGCACCTTCTCCGCCAGCTCCCAGGTCGCCTCGAACTGGCGGGTGTACGCTTCGATGGAGAGCGGGACGGTCCCTTCGTAGTTCTGGGTCGCGAGGAACAGATGGGTCCCGCCCGCCGCCCGGAACCGTTCGACCGCCCGGACCCCGTCCCCCTTCCACGAGAGGTGGCAGTGGTGGTCGACGACCGGGAGACCTCGTGGCAGGGGCATCCCGGCTCCCTCCGGGGCGTCGCTTAGCGCAGGAGACCCGCGCCCTGGAGCTCTTTCGTGATCTTCTTGACGGCGACCTCGACGTCCGAGGGCTTTCGCGCCCCCGTGCAGACGAGTTTGCCGCTGCCGAAGAGGAGGACCACGACGCGCGGCTCGTCGATCCGGCAGACGAGGCCGGGGAACTGCTCGGGTTCGTACTCCACCCGGTCGAGTCCCAGCGTGACGGCGATCGCGTTGAGGTTGATCTCGCTCTCGAGGTCCGAGCTCGCGACGATGTTCTGGACCTCGATCTTCGGGTGCATGTTGATCTTCTGGCCGCCCTTCTTGATCTGCGCCGCGACCGTCTGGATCGATTCCTCGACCTCGTGCATGCTCTTCGCGCCGGTGCAGACGACCTTCCCGGACCGGAAGAGCAGGATTGCGGTCTTCGGTTGCTTCAGCCGATAGATGAGGCCGGGGAACTGCTCGGGCTCGTACTCGGCGCCGTCGAGGCCGAGCGCGATCGACTGGAGGTCGAGTTCGTCCCCGAGGGAGGTGGACGCGACGACGTTCTCGATGCGAATCTTGACCATTTAAATCCCCGCGCCGTGAGTATTTAAACCACTATTTAAATGCACGGGTTTCGGAAACGTCCCGAGTTCCGAGGAGGAGACGACATGCAGCCGTCCGACGCGACCGGAGCGGGTGGGGGGAGCTCAGGGGACGCGGTCGGGCAGGGAGAATCCGATCAACAGCGCCGCTCCGACGCACAGCACGACTGCTCCCGCTCCGGCCAGGACCAGTTCGGTCGCAGTGGGGAGGTGGAACAGCACCCCGGACAGGATCAGGACCGTCGCCGGCACGATGAGCAGGGCGCTCCAGCGGACCAGGGATCGCCGGTCGCTGAAACGAGGCGACGCTTGAACGGCCTCCGGGCGAAGCGCGCCCCCGGTTCCACCGGTGTCGGCCCCTCGCGACGGTGGGGTCGTCGCACCGGTCGCCGACCCGCCCGCATCGGTCTTGGACCCGAACAGTCGAAACATGCCGAACCGATGGCAGAGCGGGCACCGCATGTACCGGGAGGTCCCGAGACGGACCGCCGTGAGCGACCCCCCCGGAACGAACTCGTAGTCGAACTCTCCGTGGCAGTGGGGACAGAGCAACCTTCGGGTCCACATTTCCATCCCTCCGAGCGCCCCGGCTCAGTCCGTCCTCCGCGGGAATCCCTCCGCCGTCAGCCTTCCGGAGCGGCGGGCAGGCGAGGGGCGAAAACGGGTCCGATGAGCTCGTCCTCGTTCGCGACCCCGAAGAATTGGCAAAGCACCCTCCTCGAGAACCCCCACAGGACGTGTCCCTCGAAGACCGTGGCCCGGACCTCGGCCAGTCCCCGGCTCGTCTCGCGCTCGATCGGGCGGGACGCGGCCAACGCCGAACGCGGGAGCCAGAAGACATGAGCGACCTCCTCGACGCTTCGAGCGGTCGGAGGGTGGGCGTCCGCGGACAGGGCGCTCGCGAACACCGCCACCTTGAGGCCGAAGCGAATGGCGAGCACGGTGCTGACGTAGCGGAGCTCTCCGGCGAGGTCCGCCCGGCTGAGCCCGACCTCCTCATCGAGCTCGCGCAGGGCCGTCACGGCGAGCGAGCCGTCGCCTTCCGCCACGTGGCCCCCGGGGAACGCGACCTGCCCCGAGGCGGGGTCCTCGGGCCGCTCGGCGCGTTCGATGAGCAACGTCTCGACCTCCGAACGACCCTCCCGCAGGACGAGCGTGACCGCCGCGCCGGCAGTGGAGACGGGGGGCGTGAGGGCGGGGAACCGCGAGAGCAGGTCGGAGAGGCTCTGGGGCGCGGTCCCGGGAATCTGTCCCGCGGACCCGGACGAGCTCATTTCTGCCAGTCGTACGAGACTTTCCGTTGAACGGTCGAAGAGTCGGCCGGATGCAGCTCTCCGGCGCCCAGCATCCGCTCGAGAGCGACCACGCGCTGCCGCAGTTCCTTGAGGTCTCGTTCGGCCTGGGCGAGGCGGGCGGCGAGGTCCGTGGCCTCGGAAGGCGACATCGTCCCGGGATTCGGTCCGGGGCTCATAAGCTCACGGTCCGCCGGGCGGTCCCTCGCTCACGGAGCGGCGGTGCGCTTCGAAGATTCGACCGACCGGACGAAGCCGACGATCGCGGCGAGGAGCTCCTGGGGTCGCTCGACCGGAACCACATGACCGGTCTCCGCGAGGATCCGGATCTGGGCGCCCGGGATCGACTGGCGCAGGATGCGACCGTGGGACGCATCGACCACCGCATCGTTCATCGCCTGAACGATCAGCGTAGGTCGGGCGACGTTGGCGATGCGGCTGCGTTCGTCGAACGAGGCCATCGACTTCGCCCAGCGGGCGACGGGCGCGAAATCCTGGTGCCTCACCTGCTCCCGAACGGCGTCCGCGAAATCGAGGTTCGCTTCGACCCAGTCCGGGTAGTAGAGGTCCTTGAGGAGGCGGAGCGCGAACCGGTCGGGTCCCTGCTTCGTGTAGGTCTCCGCCCATCGGTCGGCTACGGCGCGAGTGTGGGAGTCGGTGTAGGCGGCCCCGCTCACCATGGTGAGGCTGCGAACGCGTTCGGGTCGCTCGAGCGTGGCTCGAAGTGCGAGCTGGGCGCCTCCGCTCAGGCCGACCCAGTGGGCCGAAGGAACGCCCTGTTCGTCCAGGAGGTGCACCACGTCCCCGATCATCTCGGCAAAGGTGAAGTGGGATTCGGAAGGCGCGCGGGTCCGGCCGTGACCGCGCAGGTTCGGCGCGAGGACCCGGAACTCCTTGGCCAGTCCCGATATCATGTCGTTCCAGACGGTGTGGTTCCCTCCGACCCCGTGCAGGAGGAGGACCGCGGGACCGCATCCTTCGACCCGGCACTCGAGTTCGGTCGGAGGAGCGGCCGCTTCCTCGGGCATCGAGGATTGGACCAGGGTTCGCTATTTACCTCTCGCGGAAGAATTGCACGCACGAAGGCACCCCTAAATACGGCCACCGAGTGGAAGCGGGCGATGGCGCGGGGCGTGATGCTGATGAGCGGGGGGATCGATTCCCCGGTCGCGCTCCACTACATGCTCCGTCAGGGCCACGAGATGGTGGCCGTTCACATGGACAACCGACCGTTCACCGACGATTCCCCCCTCGCGAAGACCGTCGACCACCTCGCGATCCTGAGGGAGCGCTACCACCAGCCGATCCCGATGTACCTCCTGCCCCACGGCCCGACCCAGGTCACCTTGATGCGGTCGACCGACCGGCACTTCGGGTGCGTCCTCTGCCGGCGGTTCATGTGGCGGTCGGCGGAGAAGGTCGCATCCCGCGAGGGGGCTACGTTCCTCGCGACCGGCGAAGCGCTCGGTCAGGTCGCCTCCCAGACGTTGTCGAACATGCGGACCGCGACCGCCGCGGTCGGGCTTCCGATCGTCCGGCCGCTCATCGGGTTCGACAAGAACGAGATCGAGACCGTCGCGAAGTCGATCGGGACCTACGCCATCTCGACCCGTCCGGGGGTCTGCTGCCAGGCGGTCCCGGACCGACCCGCCACTCGCTCGAACCTCGTCCAGATCCTCCGGGAAGAGGAGCGGATCGACGTGGACGAGATGATCGACGACTGCATCCGGAAAGCGGTCATCCTTTAGGACGGACCCCGGGCGCGCATCGCGGGGTCCCTTCGCCGGTCCTGCGGCCCAATCTTCCGTTGGAGACCGCGCGGAACGAAGGTCGTGCTCCCGAGAAGCGCTATCTGCCCGGGGGGCACCCTGCCCGAACGGCATGTACCGGCGCTTGCGGCTCTGTTCGAACCACGGGGGGTACGAGGCCCTCGCCGAGCCTCCGAACTCGCTCGACCTCGGTACGGTGAAGGCGGTGCTCGAGAAGGAGGGCATCCCGGTCATCGACGCCCGCGTGATGCTGATCGTGTCGCTCGATCCGGAGGTCACCATCAGTCGCGCGGGCCGGCTCCTGTTCAAGACGCGGGACCCGGAGGTCGCCGAGGGCGCGTTCGAACGGCTGAGAACCTTGCTCGGTCTGCCGGCCATGGAACCGAGGCCGACCGATCCGAGCGTCGGCCCCGAGTAGACGACCGATGGCGACGACACCTATCGGGGCCGAAGACCCGGTCTGGGTCCGGCAGTATCCTCCGAAAGTGCCCCGACACCTCGCCATCCCGGACCAGCTCCTGACCGAACTGGTGGAGGAGAGCGTCCGACGCTGGCCTGACCGCACTGCAATCGTGTACTACGGGGCGAAGTGGAGCTACCGACGGTTCTGGCAGGAGAGCGAGCGGTTGGCCGCCTCCCTCGCCCGAGACCACGTCGGGCCCGGGGACCGGGTCGCCCTCTATCTGCCCAATTGCCCGGCCTACCCGATCGCGTTCTTCGCCGTCCTACGTCTCGGGGCCATCGTCGTGCCCGTGAGCCCCCTCTACCTCGGGCAGGACCTCGCCCGCGTGCTGCAGGACTCGACCCCGAAGGCGCTCGTCACGCTGGAGACCCTGTATCCCAACCTCGCGAAGGTCCCGGGCGAGTACGCCGTGCCCGCCGTCTTCGTGGCACGGTTGCGGGAGTTCTACCCGTGGTATCGTCGGCTGTTCGTCGGGCCCCGCCCTCGGGGCCAGGAACCTTCGCGGGCGTTCCCGAGAGGTCCCTCAGTACGGTCGTGGAAGACGGCGGTCGCGACCCCGGGTTCGGTCCCCCTCGTGAGGTCGGACCCCCGGACCAGCGCGGCGGTCCTCCAGTACACCGGCGGAACGACCGGGGTTCCCAAGGCCGCCATACTGACGCATCGCAACCTCGTCGCGAACGTCGTCCAGGGGAACGCGTGGAACATCTGGCTCGAGCCCGGCGCGGAGGTCGTGATGGCGGCGATCCCCCTATCCCACATCTACGGGCTCACGGTCGCGCTGCTGATGGGATTCGCGGCCGGGGGGACCATCGTCCTCCAGACCCGACCCGAGATCCGGGAGCTCCTCCAGCTCATCGACCGATACCAGCCCACTCAGTTCCCCGGGGTTCCCGCGCTATACCAGGCGTTCAACCGCCAACCGGACCTCGCGAAGCACCGGGTCCGCTCGATCCGATACTGCCTCAGCGGTTCGGCGCCGCTCCCGTTCGAGGTCCAACGGCGATTCGAGGAGCTCACGGGCGCGCGGCTCGTGGAAGGGTACGGCCTCTCTGAAACGTCGCCGATCACGCACGAGAACCCCCTCTCCGGCGAGCGACGGATGGGCTCGATCGGAGTTCCCGTCCCCGAGACCGACCAGCGGGTCGTCGACCTCGAGACCGGCACCCGGGTCCTCGGCGTCGGAGAGGTCGGGGAGCTCTCGGTGCGTGGGCCGCAGGTGATGCTGGGCTATTACCGGCAACCCGAGGAGACCGCCCTCGTCCTGAAGGACGGCTGGTTCCGAACGGGGGACGTCGTTCGGCTCGACCCGGACGGGTTCGCCTACCTCGTCGACCGCAAGAAGGACATGGTCAACGTCAGCGGGATGAAGGTCTATCCGAGGGAGGTGGAGGAGGTGCTCTTCCAGCATAGCGCGGTGGCGGACGTGGCGGTCGTCGGGGCCCCCGACCCGGAGCGCGGCGAGTCGGTGGTGGCGTTCGTCGTGCGGAAGCCCGGGGTCTCCGTCACCGCCGAAGAGCTCATCGGGTTCGTCCGCGAGCGGGTCGCCCGCTACAAGGCGCCCCGACGCGTCGAATTCCGCGACGAACTTCCCCGAAGCGGGGCTCAGAAGGTGCTCCGGCGCGTGCTTCGGGCGGAGGCCGCGACGGCTTCCCCGTACACTCCGAAGAACTGACGAACTCGAACGACCGCGGGCGGCGCGGTGGACCATGAGGACGCGACCTTGGGTATTGCTCTCCCCTCGTAGTTCGTGGCCCCCGCGAGTCCTTCTTCGCTCCGGCGGCCGCGCGTCCGTTTCGGCGCTCAACGGTAAGTAATCGGTCGTAGTGGCGCGCCGATGCCCTCTCGGGAGCTCCTATCGCTCTCCCTCTACTCGCTCCTCGCGAGCAACCGCGGCGGGCTGTTCATCGTCTTCCTTCCGCTCTACCTGGTCGAGGTCAAGGGCGCCTCCCTTCCGGTGGCCCTTACCATCCTGACCCTCGCGTGGTTGCCGGCGAGCCTGATCGGCCCATGGGTGGGCCGGCTCTCCGACCGCGTGGGCCGGCGCAAGCCGTTCCTGCTCCTCGGGGAGGCCGCCGCGTTCCCCCTCTTCCTCGCGATCGTCTTCGCTCCGGGCTACGTGGTCGCGGGCGGTCTGTTCATCGCGGCCGAGCTCGCGCTTGCCATCGGAAGCCCCGCGTACAACGCGTTCGTCGCGGACGTGACCCGGACCAACGAGCGCGGAGAAGGGTACGGCCTCCTCAACGCCACCTCGAACGCGGGGGCGGTGGTCGGATTCGTCCTCGCGGGCGTCGTTACCTACTGGTACGGTCTGCAAGCGCTGTTCCCGTTCGTGGTCGTGATGATGGTCGGGACGCTCGGAGTGGTCCTGTTCCTCGTCCCGGACATCCGGGTCGAGATCCCGCACGAACGCCGGCCCCTGCGCGAGATGCGGAACGTGGTGAACTTCTCGTTCGCCGTGTCGATCCGGGCGATCGGGTCAGGCGCGGTCGCGGCGTTCTACGGGTTCCTGGCGGCCAGTCTCGGCGCCAACAACATCGAGGTGAGCATCGTCGCGATCGCGGGTCTCGTTACCGGCGCCGTGACCGGGATACCGCTCGGCCGAGCGATCGACCGGATGGGCGAGATCCGGGGGATCTGGTACGGCACCGTGCTGACGCTGGCCTCGTACGGGATATTCATGTTCTCCACGACGTGGACCGAGACGGTTCCCGCCCAGGCGGTCCGCAACGGCGGGCTATCCTTCCTCGGTCCCGGCATGAACGCGTGGGTCGCGCGGATGGCGCCCGCCGGCCAGCGGGCCGAGTACCTCGGCGTGTTCGCGCTCATCAACTCCTCCCTGTGGAGCGTGGGACCTCTCGTGGGCGCGATCGCGATCGAACTCTACGGGTACTTCGGCCTCTTCGTCATGGCAATCGGAACGACCGCGATCTCGCTCGCCGTGATGGAGATCCTCTACGGGGAGATGGGCATCCGGGCGCGCCTCCAACGCGCTCCGGCCGAGGGCAGCGCCGGCTGACGCGAGGGCCAAAGGCACCGTCTTATAGAGCACCGTCGTTCGACCGGCGTGCAACGGCCGACCACCTTCGCGGACGCTGGCGCTTCGTTCGAGGACGCCGAGTTCGTCATCGTCGGCGTCCCGTTCGACCGGACGACCTCCTTCCGCCCCGGAGCGCGGTTCGGTCCCGATTCGATCCGTATGCACTCGTGGAACTTCGAGTCCTACGACCTCGAGACCGGGGTCGACCTTTCCGAGGTCCCGGTCCACGACCTCGGGAACACCGAGGAGTTCGGATCCTCCGAGGAGATGGCGCGTTCGCTCCGCGAGGAGATCCGTCCGATCTACGCCGCGGGCAAGGTACCGATCGTCCTCGGCGGGGACCACGCCTGCTCGCCTCCGGTCGTCGAGGCGTACCCTGATTCCGCGCCCAGCGTCGGGGTCCTGTACCTGGACGCGCACATGGACTTCCGCGCGAGCTACCTCGGGGACCGCCGGAGCCACGGTTGCTCGTCCCGCCGGATCCTGGAGAAGGTCGGCGTCCGCAACATCGTCGTGCTCGGGGTCCGTTCGGTCTCCCGGGAGGAGATGGACGACAACCGCACGATCGGGATGTCGTATGTGACCACCGCCGAGATCGCGCGGGACGGGATCGAAGCGGCGGTCCACCAAGCGCTCAACATGCTGAAGACCGAGCGGATCTACATCTCGCTCGACATCGATGCGATCGACCCCGCCTACGCGGGAGCGACCGGGACTCCCGAGCCGTTCGGCCTCACGCCTCGGGACGTGAAGTACATCATCGGACAAGCCGCACCGCGCCTCGCGGGCCTCGACATCATGGAGGTCAGCCCCCACTACGATTCGGGGAACACGAGCCTCCTCGCGGCGCGCCTCGCACGCGAGGCGATCGTGCGAAGCGTCGTCGCGCGCAAAGGGCGGTAGGCCCGGTCGGAAGATGGCCGCCGAGCCGACTCCCGAGGGTCCTCCCGTCTCGCGCGGAGCCGAGGCGTCGCTCCGCAAGGTCGACTGGTGGGGGTTTCCGTCCCTCCTCAAGGAACGGGACCTCAAGACCTACCGGCCGAAAGCGCTCGACGACCGGATCCGGCGGGAGAGGACCCGCAACGAGGCCCGCCTGCTGGTCGACGCCCGTCGGCTCGGGGTCCGAACACCGATGATCTACGACATCGACCTTCCCCGTCACCGGTTGACCCTCGAGGAGCTCCCGGGTCCGACCCTTCGGCAGATCTTGGAGGACCCGAACGTTCCGCCCGACGACCTCCCGGTGGCCGTCCGCGCGTTCGGTCACGCGCTCGGCGTTCTCCACGCCGGTTCGATCGCCCACGGGGACCTCACGAGCTCGAACGTGCTCTTCCCGGACGGCCCCCGGGGGGCCCCGGCGTTCCTCGACCTATCGATGGGGACCCGTAGCCCGGGCCTCGAAGAGCTCGGGATCGACCTGCACCTCGTGGAGGAGGACCTGAAGGCCATCAGCGCGAGGTCGGACGCTCTCGTTCGAGCGTTCCACGAGGGATACACGGACGGGAACCCCGCGGGGGCCAAGGACGTACGAGCCCGCGCGAAAGTGATCCGAGGCCGCGTTCGGTACGCGTGAGGACCGCGAGCGGTAATCCCTAGAACGCCCGCTCGACCCGTTGAAGGCCGACGACCAGGGCCGCCGGAAGCTCCTCGATCACGTCGGTCGCGAGGATCCCGAAACCGCGATGGGCGGCCGCCCGCAGACCGGCCTCTCCCGTCCAATACGTCGCGAGACGGGCGGCATGCAGGGGACGGACTCCCTGGGCGAGGAGGCTCCCCAGCACGCCGCCGAGCACGTCGCCCACCCCTCCCACCGTCATGGCGAGGTGATGGTGCGTGTTCCCGATGGTGGTCGCCCCGTCCGTCAGTATGTCCGGCGACCCTTTCACGACGAGGGTGAGGTGACGCTCCCCGGCGATGCGCTCGGCGGCGGCGCACCGCTCCTCGAAGGATCCGGAGGAAGGTCCATGGAACACCCGCTCGAACTCGCCGGCGTTCGGGGTCGCGACGAGGCCATAGGTCGGGGCCGCGCCGGACCCTGCGGGGCCCTCAGAGAGGGCCGAGAGGCCATCGGCGTCCACGACGAGTGGCAGTTCGGGGGCGAGGGCAGTGATGATGGCACGGAGGGCTTCGACCGTCTCGGGGTGTGCGCCGGCGCCCATGCCGAGGACGACGGCGCCGGGGGGAGCGGAACGAACGGTCTCCAGGATGGCGGGGACGTCGTGGGGGCGGAACCGGTCCGACCCGACCGGCCGGACGATCAGGTTCGGACTGAACGCGCGGACCGCTCCCGCCGCGACCTCGGGGGTCACGACCGTGGCCCGTTCGGCCCCGGAGCGCATCGCTGCCAAGGCCGCGAGCGCAGGGGCGCCGGTGTACGGACCCCCGCCGATCACGACCAGTCGGCCGCTGCGACCTCGCGACTCCTTCGGCGCGGGGAAGAGGTGGAAATCCCCGGGGCCGGTCTGCCGCCACGCGTTCGGGGGCATACCGATGTCCCGGACCGTGAGCTCTCCGACCTTTCCTCCCTCCATCTCCTCCTTGCGGATCGTGAACGTGACGGTCCACGACGGCGACAGGCCCTCGGGGTCAGTAATCCCCGTGGGAACGTCGACCGAGAGGACGGGGGCACCGCTCGCCCGGATGGCCGCGACCGCCTCCCGGATCGGCGGCCGGAGCCGTCCGGACTGGCCGGTGCCGAGCAGGGCATCCACGACGAGCGGCATCGTCGCAAGCTCCTCGGGCCGGGGCACCCCGACCCGGATGGGAACCCGGTTCTTGACCCGGTCAAAGCAGCGCTGGGCCGCCCGGGAACGGATCTCCACGGGCGGGTGGACGAGCCAGATCTCGGGGGAGTAGCCCCACTGCAAGAGGTAGAACGCGGCGCAGGTCCCGTCCCCGCCGTTGTTCCCGGTCCCCGCGACCACTGCGACACGGGCGGGGGGGGAGGGAAGATGGCGGGTCGTTTCCTCGGCGGTGGCACGTCCGGCGTTCTCCATGAGGGCGTCGATCGTGACGCCGAGGGCGACCGCGTTCTGTTCGACGACCGCCATTTCAAGGGACGACAGCGGACGTTGGGAGGAGGCCCACATCCTGCCTCTTAGGAGGGGGACGGGGACTCCGCGGTCTGGAAGATATTGACCGACGCCGGCAGGATGTTCTTGCGCGCGAGGTACTGGGCCTGGGTCCGGCTGTAGCGGAAGAGGATGTCCGCCTTTCCTTCCTGGAAGCCCCAGGGTCGCAGGATCAGGAGGTCGCCCTCCCGGATCCACATTTTCTTCTTCATCTTCCCGGTGATGCGCCCCATCCGTGAGAGGTTGTCCTCGCACATCACGCGGATACGGGCCGCCCCGAGGAGCTGGTTCGCGATCCCGAACACCTCGCCGCGGCTGCGCCGAGGGAGCGGGAGACGTCCGAGGTCCTGTCCCCCCTCGACGACCTCGATGGTCGGCGTCGGCTCCTCCTCGGTCGGAGGGGTCGGAGCCTCCTCGGGGTGCTCGGGGGTCTCGGTCACGACAATGCGAGTCGGTCACAGTATTTCAAGAGGGCGCCCGGCGGGGGAACCCGCGGACCGGATTCTCCTCGAGGAACGGAGGAGGCGCCCCCTCCGAATCAGCCGAGGGTTTATCTCCCGACCGAACCCATGCCCCTCGGAACGGTTCCTATGTCGACCACCCCTCGGAAGATGCCGAAACTCCTCAAGGCGACGTACCTCGCGGACCAGGAGAGCCTGCTCGAGGAGACTCGGGCCACGAAGCTGTTCTACTTCCCCGGACCGATCCTGTGGACCGTCGTCTTCGGTCTGCTCGCGCTGTTCTCGGCGCCGGCGATCACCTCGGCCGTGCCCAAGCTATCGGCGACCCTTCTCCAGTGGCTGACCCTCTCGAACTACTTCTCGTCGACCGTGCAGATGTACCTCGCGTACTTCTGGTTCCTGCTCTTCCTCATCGGCCTGCTCTGGCTCCTCATCCGGTACTTCCGCTGGATCACCACGGTGTACGCGGTCACCTCGCGCCGGGTGATCATCCAGCGGGGGATCCTCGGGAAGGACTTCGACGAGATCCCCGTGACTCAGGTCCGGGGCGTCGACGTCCACCAGAGGTTCGGCCAGCGCCTCCTGGGATACGGGACGGTGCGCGTCAGCTCCGAGGGCGGGAAGAGCCTCGGGAACGAGGACTGGAAGGGGATACCGAAGCCCTTCCGTTTCCAGAAGCTGATCGAGAACGCGACCCAGAACACGCAGACGTCGCCGGGCCCCGTCCAGTGGACCGGCCCGCCGCGCTGACGCGACCCCGGGCGGGCACCTTAAATCGAACCGGCCGCGTCGGGCGAAAAGCCCATGGCCGACGATTTTGACGTCATCGTGGTCGGTGCCGGCATGGCCGGCGGCCCGGCCGCGATCCGCCTCGCCCAGGGGGGAGCGAACGTGCTCCTCGTGGAGCGGGGGGCCGAGGTCGGCCAGAAGAGCCTCTCCGGCGGCATCCTCTGGGGCAACGACCTCTCGCGCATCCTGCCCAACTGGTGGCGCGAGATGCCGGTCGAACGGCATCTCATCCGCAAGCGGTTCGGCATCCTCACAGCCGATAGCGCGGTCTCGTTCGACCTCCAGGAAGGCAGTTGGAACCACGAACCGTACGTCGCGCACTCCGTCCTTCGCTCTCGCACCGACAGCTGGCTCGCCAAGAAGGCCGAGGAGGTCGGAGCCACGGTCGTCCCGTCCGTCCCCGTGGACCGCCTGAACTGGGAGGGGACGCGAGTGCACGGGATCGTTCAGGGCGGGGAGACGATGACCGCCCCGGTCACGATCCTGGCGGACGGGGCGAATTCCCGGCTGTCGCTCGGAACCCCCATCCGTCCGAACGCCCGGCTCTCCCCCGAGACGACCGAGCTCGGGATCAAGGAGGTGTTCCGGGTCGCCCCGTCGGTCATCGAGGACCGTTTTCACGTCACCGGGAACGAGGGGCACTCGGAGGAATGGGTCGGGGGCCTCTTCCCGCCCGGCGTGATGGGCGGGGGGTTCCTTTACACGAACCGCGACACCCTTTCCCTCGGGATCATCGTGAGCATCCAGTCGCTCTACGGCCGCAACGCCTACGCCCACGAGCTCATCGAGCGGTTCAAGCTCCACCCGGCGATCGCGAACCGGCTGAAGGGCGCCGAGCTCGTCGAGTACGGCGCGAGGCTCGTCCCGGGCGGTTGGGCCGGTCGACCGGCGGCGTTCCACGGCGATGGGTGGATGGTCGCCGGGGATGCGGCGGGCTTCGTCTTCTCGAACGGGATCATGATCCAAGGCATGAACTACGCCATCCGCTCCGGCATCGAGGCCGCCGAGACCGCGCTCGCGTCCAAGGCCGCGGGCGACCCCTCCGCCGCCAAGCTCGCGGAGTACGACCGACGGCTCGAGGCGACCGGGATCCTCCCGGACTTCCGGGATTTCGCCCGCCTCGACCGGGTCAAGTGGAACCCTCGGATATACTCCGTGTACCCGAGGTTCGCCACGGAGCTCCTGCGCTCGATGATGGCCGAGAGCGGGTCCCCGAAGAGGTCGGCGCGCAAGCTCCTGCGCGCGGCCCAGAAGTCCGCGGGCGTCAAGATCACGTCGTTGATCCGCGACGGCGTAGAGATCGCCTGGGACCTGTAGACCGAACGCTCAGGCCCCGGGACCGAGCGGTGCGGCGGGGGCGCCGAACGATGCGGCGTCCCTTCCTGCGAGGAGCTTACTTTCCGCGCGCGCGCTTGACCTCTTGGGTGAGCGCCGGGACGATCTGGAAGAGGTCTCCGACGATGCCGTAGTCCGCGACCTTGAAGATCGGAGCGGTGGAATCGGAGTTGATTGCGACGATGACCCGCGAGCTGATCATCCCCATCAGGTGCTGGATCGCCCCCGAGATCCCCACGGCGACGTAGAGCTGCGGGGAGACCTGTTTTCCCGTCTGCCCGACCTGATAGTTCTCGGGCCGCCAGCCGGCGTCCGTGACCGCACGCGAGGCCCCGACCGCGGCGCCGAGGGACGCCGCGAGCTCGTCGATGAGCCGGAAGTTCTCGGCCGCTCGGACCCCGCGGCCGCCCGAGACGATGATCGACGCGTCGGTCAGGCTCGGCCCCGCGCCCCGGCCGACGACCTCGACGCTCAACCGCTTCGGAGCCCAGAACGAGGGCGGGATCCCGTCGAGGGGGACGGCGGTCAGGGCCACCTCCCCGGGAGAATCGGGGGGGGCCGTGGATGCATGGGGACGCAGCGCGACTGCCGCGTGGGCCCCTTCGAGCTGCCGGGTCTCCGTAGCGCGCCCTCCGAAGACCGGTCGTCGGACCTCGAACGTGGCGCCGTTCCGCGTTAGGCTCGTCACCCCGGTGGCGACCGCGGCGTTCCAGCGGACTCCGAGACGAGCCACGAGGTCCCGACCCGAGATCGAGCCTCCCACGATCACGAGCTCCGCCCCGATCGAATCGGCGACCGACACCACGAGGTGGGCCACGACCGCTCCGACGGCCCCGTCCAACCGGGGGTCTTCGGCAACGAACGCGCGGGCGACGCCGCAGCGGCCGAAGCCGGTGGCGGGGCCGCGGGGCGAGCCGCCGGCCAGGAAGCCGACGACGTTCTCCTTCCCAGAGACGCTCTGGGCGGCGCTCACCGCCTCCTTCGTCGCGTCGGAGAGGCCCCCGTCGTGGAGCTCCCCGACGACCAACGTGGGTCCCGTCATGGGAAGACCTTCGCCTCCTCCTGGAGGACCTTAACCAGCCTCTGGGCCGCCTCTTCGGGAGTCTTGAACTCGATCAGCTTCGCTCCCGTTCGAGGGGGCGGAAGCTCGAACTTCGTCGGTCGGGTCGTGCCCGCATTCGGCGCGGCCGCCTCCGAAGCGACCTTGGCGATCGGGGACCGGCGCGACTTCAGGATCGCGGGGAGCTTGGCGGTACGCGGGTCGTTCCAGGCCTGCTGCAGCGCGACGACGCACGGAAGGGGAGCCTCCCACTTCTCCACCCCGGCCTCGGTCGACCGTTGGAATCGGAGCCGGGAAGCGCCGGCGTCCCAGCGCAGGTCGAGGACCGCGCTATAGTCCGGGACCCCGAGGAGCTCGGCGAGCGCCCCCGCGACGACCCCGGCCTCGTCGTCCCCCGCGTTCTTGCCGCACAGCACCAGGTCGTGCGGGACCGCCGATACCGCGCGGGCGAGGGCCCGGGCCGCGGAGACCGGGTCGGGGGAGACCCCGGCGGGCGTCTCGACCCAGGTGGCGAGGTCGCAGCCCAGGGCGAGCGATGCACGAAGGGCCTCTTCCGCTCTCGGCGGCGGCCCGGCGGAAACGACATGCACCTTCGAGCCGGGGTTCGCCTCCTTCAGCAGGAGCGCCTGTTCGACCGCGGACTCGTCGTAGCCCGTGAGGACGAACTTCACGGCCTCGATGTCGAGGGTCGTGCCGTCGGGGGCCGTACGCAGCCGGGTCTCCGCGTCCGGGACCGGCTTGACACAGACGACGATCTCCACGATCCCGCCCCCGGTCTAGCCGTATCCCCGCAGGAGCTCGCGCGCGATGACGATCCGCTGGATCTCGTTCGCACCCTCGTAGATCTGGGTGAGCTTGGCGTCGCGAAGGAGCTTCTCGACCGGATACTCCCGCATGTAGCCGTACCCCCCAAAGGTCTGGATCGCCTCGTCCGCCACGTCGAAGGCGGCGTCGGAGGCGAAGCACTTCGCGATCGAGGACTCGAGCGTCCCTTTCTGACCGCGGTCGATGAGCCAGGCTGCGCGCCAGGTGAGGAGGCGGGCGGCGTGGACGGCCAGGGCCATGTTCGCAAGCTTGATCTGGATCGCCTGGTGCTCGGAGATCGGTTTCCCGAACGTCTCGCGCTTCAGCGAGTAGGAGGCCGCGTGGTCGAGCGCCGCTTGGGCGATCCCGGTGGCGAGGGCGCCGATCGGCGTCCGCGTCTGGTCGAGGGTCCGCATGGCGAGCGAGAACCCGGTGCCCTCCGCACCGAGGCGGTCGGAGGCGGGGACCCGCACGTCGTCGAACCGGATCGTGGCCGTGGACGACGCCCGGTGCCCCATCTTCTCATCGTCCGGGCCCACCGAGACCCCTTCCGCCGACCGCGGAACCACGAACGCCGTCACTCCCTTGTGCCGGAGGCTCGGGTCGGTGTTGGCGAAGACGACGATGAGGGACGCCTGGGGGGCGTTCGAGATGAAACACTTCTCCCCGGAGAGGACGTAGTCGTCCCCGTCCTTCCGTGCCAGGGTCCGCATCGACCCCGGGTCGGAGCCGCCCGATGGTTCCGTGAGGGCGAACGACGCGAGGTGATACTCCGCGCAGTGCGGCTTCAGGAACCGCTCCTTCTGCTCGGGGGAACCGTCGAGCAGGATCGGCGCGAGCGCCAGACAGTGTGCGATGACGGTGGTCGTCATCCCGCCGCAGCCGTAGGCGAGCTCCTCGACGATGAGGCACTGGTCGAACAATCCGAGGCCGCTGCCCCCGTAGTCGGCGGGGACGTTGAGGTTCAGGAGGCCCAGGTCGAACGCCTTCCGGTAGATCTCCTCGGGGAACCGGGAGACTCGGTCGCACTCGGCCGCGTGCGGAGCCATCTCGGTCCGGGCGAACTTCCGTGCGAGGTCCCGAAGGCTTTCCTGCTCCGGGGTTAGCGAGAAATCCGGCATGAACCGCGAGAGAGCCGTGTAGCGGAATCCGCTATATCACGGCTTGGGTGGTCGTCGGCGTGGCGTCGAGGAGGTCGGGCTCTCGTCCGCGCCGGGAACCGAGGGCGCTCCGGGTCCGCCATTTCGCGAAACTGGACCGAGACCGCGCTCGGCGCGTCGGCGTTCCCGAGGTCATTCTCGGCGAGGGAAAGACCGTCGAGCACCTGCTCGGCATCGTGAAGGCCCTTTCCGAGCGGGGGCTCGGGGCCCTGATCTCCCGGCCCACGCCCGCCCAGCTCCGAGCGCTTCGGACCGGGCGGCCCGCGGCGGGAACGGGCGGACGCCTCAAGTTCCTGGCGGGCGACCGTCTCGTTCGGGTCCCGGGACCGCTCGGTCTCCAGTACCGCAAGGGGGTCGTGGGGATCCTCACCGGAGGCACGAGCGACGTGCCGCTCGCGGAGGAAGCCCGGGCCATCCTTCTCGAGCTCGGGATCGGGGTCGTCCGGGCGTACGACGTTGGTGTCGCCGGGCTCCACCGGCTCCTCTCGGCCGTGGAGCGGCTGGAAGCGCGCCGGCCCGAGGTGTACCTCGTCTTCGCGGGACGGGAGGGGGCGCTTCCCACGATCGTCGCCGGCCTCGTTCGGGCCCCCGTCGTGGGCGTTCCCACCTCGGTCGGCTACGGCCGGGGGGGTCGCGGCGAGGCCGCCCTCAACGCCATGCTGCAATCCTGTGCCCCCCTCGCGGTGGTCAACATCGATGCGGCGGTTCCCGCGGCGCTCTTCGCCGCTCAGCGGTTCGCGGAGCGGCCGGGGCGGCGGTCGCCCCGCCTCCGAGGGCGACGCACGTAGCTCCTGGGGCCGCCGACAATTCTTCCGGCGGGCGCGAGCCTGAGGGAAGGGCTTTTGAGAGGTTCGGCTCCTCGGTAGGCCGTGCCTCCGCGCGCCCTGCTCTCCGACGAGGAAGAACGCGAGGACCGGGACGACCGGGAGCGGCTTCGCTCGCTCGACGGGAAGCTCCGGTCCCTGTTCGACCGTCGGGAGGACCTGATCGTCGAGGTCCGACACATCTCCTCCGAGCAGAAGGCGATCTACGACCGCCGCCAGGTCCCCCAGGCCGAGGTCGAGCGCCTCTACGAGGAGCACCACGCGCTCGGGCGGCGCATCGCCGAGCTCCGCAACGCCCGTGAGGCGGCTCGCAAGAAGGTGGAGGAGGCGATCGTCCAGGTGCGGGAGGTGCGGCTCACCATCGCTCCCGGGGAGCGGGTGCGCCCGGACCAGATCCGCAAGGAGATCGCCGACCTCGAGCTTCGCCAGCAGACTCGCGCCCTACCGCTCGACGAGGAGAACGCGCTCATCGCGCTCTTGCGCCAGCGGACGCAGGAGCTGAAGAAGGCCGAGGCGCGGACCGCGGTCGCCGCGGCGCATCTGCAGAAGCTCAAGGACGCCGAGGCCGCCCTCGCGGCCACGCGGGAGGAGTTCACCCTTCGCACCAAAGAGCTGAGCACGGCGAAGACCGAGCGGGACTCGAAGATGACCGCCGTCCGGGAGAAGCTCGAGGTCGCGGGGGGGCTCATCGCTTCGCTGCGGGAGAAGGGGCGGGCGCGGGCCGAAGCCATCGCGAAGATCGACGCCTTGAGCCGCGAGATGAACGACCTCGAGCACGAGGCCCGCCAGCTCCTCGCGAAGTCCCGGTCGCGGCGCGAGCAGGCGCGTCGCATGCTCCGCACCTATTCCCACACCCGAGGCCCTCCGTCCGAGGAGCTCCTCGCCAATGCCGCGGAGGCGCAGCTCGAGGAGCTGCTGAAGCGCGGGAAGGTCACCCTCGGAGGGTGAGCTCCGCTCACGCCGGGAAGATATCGACCACCGTCACGGCGAAGTCGAGGGTCTCGCCTTGGACTTCGGAGTTGTAGTTCTCGGTGAACGTGCCGGTCGAGAGGTCGACCGCGCTGACGATGAACTTCGTCTTCCCGCAGAGTCCCCCGCTCGTGACGTGGCCCAGGACGAGCCCGGCGTTCGCGGGGGTGAGCTCGCTCGAGAGCGTGATCGTGGTCGCGTTGAGGCTCGATACCACGAACGGAAGTCCGTTCGGGTTGGCGGTCGTGCCCAGGGTCGCGAGCGCCTCGACCGCGATGGTCGTGGTGTTCACGGCGAACACGGAGTCGTTCCAGCCGTACGTCGGGTCCGGGAACACGACCCCGACCGTCGCGTTGACGCCGGGGTAAAGGGTCGCGAACTCCCGGAGCGACACGAACGTCAGGACCGGGACCGTGTAGACGAGCGGCGAGGTGGCGAGGCAGCTCGTGTTCAGGGGGCCGTATCCGAGGTTGGGGGGGATCACGATGTGGCGGGTCTGGTTGCCCGGAAGGCCGAGGAGGCCTTGCCAGAACCCGGTGACGACCGTGCTGAACGTGAGGTTCCCGATGACGTACCCGCTCTGCGGGGCGGTCGCACCGACATGGACCGCGAGCGGAGTGTACGCCGTCACGGGCCCGCGGGGGGTGTACTCGAGCGACTTCTGGTACGACAGGTTGTTCGTCGCCACCGAGTAGATCGAGGTGTCGAAAACACGTCCTACCTGGGCCCCGCTTCCGAACGTGCCGACGTAGTTGACGGTCACGTTGCCGCCCGCCTGGACGGTGAGCATCGGCGAGGCCGACTTCATCTTGTTGAACTCGTAGACCAGCGCCGCCCCCACTCCGGCGACCACGAGGACGACGACGACGACCACGACCATCAGGATGCGGGAGGGTTGCTGGGTCGCCATGGGTTACAAAGAACGGAGAGTGGGGGTCAGCTCGTCGCTGGTCTCGTCATCGGTTCGGAGAGACAGGTGTTCCTCATTCCCCCGCGCCCCCGAGGAGGGACCCGATATAAACCCTCGGAGGGGGTCGTCAGGCGCGGCGTAGCTTGCCCACGATCGGCTCCTCGATGACGCCGTCCTCCTCGAGCCGGTTGAGGATCGTCTCGGCCTTCTCCTCGACGAGCCCATGCGCCGAGACGCGGGAGAGGACCTCCTTGAGGTCCGCGTAGCCGTCCGCGGAGACGTCCGCGACCTCGTCGAGCTGGTCCAGGAACAGCGACTCCTCCGCCCGTTCGGCCGCCGACGGGGCGGGAGAGGGGGGTCGATGCGGCGGGGCGCGGGTCACCGTGACCGTCGGCGGCGTCGGTAGGGTGGCGCGGGAAGGCCCGCTCTCGCCCGCCACGCGGCGCACGGCGTTCCCGAGCTCGCGCCGGAAGGCGGCGCGGTCGACGTTCGGGTACCGGCTCCGGGACTCCTTCGCGGCGCGCAGCCACGCCGCGGGTATCCCCTCCGTCCGGAGCGCCTCCTCGGAGAGCCCCGGCTCCTTCTCGACGCGTTCCAACAGGTCGAGGCGGTCGAGGGTCTGCCGAACGATGTCCGCCAGAGCGGCTCGTTCCTCCGCCTCGGCGACCGAGCGAACGGCCTCCGCCCGGACGGAGACGTACCCGACGCCGTCCCGCCCTCGGAAGAGGTGGAGCTTGCCGACCACGATCGCGGGGCGCGGCGCGGAAGCGGAGCGCAGCTGGGCCATCGCGCGAGGTTGGAAGGAGCCGGCCGTGACCGCTACCGCCCCCGTGGGGTCGCTCAACCGCGCTCGCCAGAACGCCTGGGCCTCGTCCCGACCGATCGATTCGGCCGGCGATAGGCTCCCGGCCAAGAGGACCCGATTCATCCGGGCGGCGAACGGAGAAAGGAGGTACGTGGCCGGCCGCTCGCCCTCGCCCTTCTCCTCCTCGAGCGAGCTCTCGAGCTCCCGGGCCGTGACGCGCCAGGCCGGCTCCCGTAGCGACATCAGCGCCGGTCTCCGATGCGAGCCAAGAGCTCCTCGGCCGCGGCGTCCAGGTCGATATCCACCCGTTCGATCGACTCCGGGGCGAGCGTCACGCCGAACTCGTCGTTCGTTCCGACCCCTCGGACGCGCAGTCGGCGGCCGAGAAGGGCCTCGAGCAGCTGTTCCTCGAGCAGGCTCGGGTCCGGTTGATGGCGGAGCCGTGCCTGGGCTTCCTCGAGCGTCACGCCCCAGAGCCTCTCGGTATCGGCCCGGTTCGCGTTCACCGTGAGCGCCCCGGTTCCGTCGTCCAGCACGATCCGGGCGCGGAGGTCGGACTGACCGTCGACCTGTCCGTGCACCCGACAGATCCCGCTGCGGACCGAGCGTTGACAGGTCGGGCACCGGAAGACGAGCCCGCTCGGGGGAAGGAGGCCCACGACGACCCCTTCCACGGCGACCGCCTCCCCGCCTCCGGCGTCCTCGACCTCGGCGATGGAGCGGGGGGGAGCCGCTAGGAGTTGCGCGGGGTCCGGGAGGTCGTTCCCCTCCACCCGGACGACGATGGAACGCTCGTCCAGGACGAGCTGCGGACGTCCTCGGAAGCCCCGGACGTATCCCCCGGCGACCCGAACGGCTTCGCCGGCCTTGAGGCCAAAGTCGCTCCAGGCCGACAGAGCGATCGCCCCGGAGCGGTCGGCGACGAGCCCCTCGTGAACGACCCGCCGCTCCGTTCCGACGGTCACGCTTTTGGCCGAGATGCGGACCACCCGCAATTCGATGCGGAACCCCTCCTCCGCGGGACGGAGCTCCTCGACCGTGCGGAACGGGACCTCGTCGGCGTCGACCCGCGGGAGCTCGGCCGGGCTCGCCGGACCTACCCGGGTCTTCCAGCTGAACGTGACCTCCGGCCGTCCGCGGAACTCTCGCACCTCCGCGCCCACGGCCCGAAGAACCACGCCCCGTTCGACCCCCTCGCGCGGCGGGTCCCACCAGGTGAACCGTACGGTCGCCGTCCCGTCGCTGAGGAGACCCGAGAGCAGCGGCCGGCGGCTTCCGTCCGATTTCCGCGTGACATCGCGTCTCTCGCAGGTGACCACACGGGCCACGAATTCGACGGGCGACGAAGTGGGCCGAAGGTCCCGAAGGCGCGTTTCGATGGGGGTGGAAGGGGTCGGTTCCGCGGTCATGGGCGAGGATGCACTCTCGGCCACCTCGCCCGGTCATAAAAGCGCCCCGCCGTCAATGGTGGGTGAACGGCGCGATCCGACAGGAACGGTCGCTCTCGAACGGCGGCGGGCGAACCCTCGGGCATAATCCTTTTCCCCCGAGGGTCATGCCTCGCGAGCCGTGGTGCTGAAGTTCTCCCAAAAGGTCGACCGGATCCTGGTCGCGAGGGACTCGCTCGTCTGCGTGGGTCTCGACCCGGACCCGGCGTCGATGCCCAAGGGCTTGCGTCGTCTCGCCCCGCGCGAACAGCTCGACCGGTTCGTGAACGGGATCATCCGGGCGACCTACCCGCACGCCGCCGCCTACAAGATGCAGTTCGGCGCCTACCTCCAGTACGGCGTGCCCGGGATCGAGGTCCTCTCTCGCCTCTGCCGGGCGATCGGCCCGACTCGGATCCGCATCCTGGACCTCAAGGCGAACGATATCCCCAACTCCTTGAGGATGGTGCGAGAGGGTGCCTTCCGCCAGTTCGGCTTCGACGCGCTCACGTTCACTCCGTGGCTCGGCTGGGAGACCCTCCAGCCGTTCTTGGACGACCCGGCCCACGGCGTGTTCGTCATCGCCCACTCCTCCAATCCCGGCTCGCTCGATTTCCAGGAGATCCCCACCCCGCGGGGCCCCCTCTGGCTCGCGGTGGTCGGGGAGGTCCGCCGGTTCGCCCACGCCCACGGGAACGTCGGGGTGGTGCTCGGCGCGACGTTCTCGGACGCGTTCCATGCCGCGCGCGCCACCCTCGGCAACGGGATCCCCATCCTCGTCCCGGGGGTCGGGGCGCAGGGGGGTTCGCTCGCCACCGCGGTCCGCGAAGGGGTCGATGCCCACGGCCGCGCCCTCCTCGTGAACGCCTCGCGCAGCATCCTCTACGCCTCGTCCGGGCCCGACTGGAAGAAGGCGGCGGGCGCGGAGGCCGAGCGCCTGAAGGTCCAGATCAACCAGTTGCGCGCAGGCCTTCGTACAGGCTGACGAGCGCGCGAGCGACCACCGGCAGCGCGTAGCGGGCTTCGGCACGGTCCCGGCCCGCACGGCCCATCCGCTTCGCGAGAAGGGGGTCGTCCAAGATGGTCCGGACCTTCTCCGCGAGGTCGCTCGCGATCAGGGGCTCCGCGAGGAGGCCTTCGCGTCCCGGCTCGATGACCTCCCGTACGCCGGGCATATCGGCGACCACGACCGGCAGCCCGGCCGCCATCGCTTCGGCGACCGCGAGGCCGAACCCCTCGAGACGGTTCTGGGACGGGAAGACGAACACGTCGGCGAGCGCCAGGAAACGGGGCAGCTCCTCGTCGGAGACCGCAGGGCAGAACCGGACGCGGTCGCCCACGCCGAGCCTCCGCGCGAGCCCGACCAGGCTCGGGAGACGAGGACCGGCTCCGATCACGACGAGCACCACGTCCCGGGGCAGCTGGGCGAGGGCCTGCAAGATGACGTCTACCCCTTTGTGCGGGACCAGTCGCCCCGTGAAGGCCGCGACCCGCTTTCCCTCGAGGTGAAGGTCCGCCCGCAGGCCGCTCGCATCCAGACCCGGGCGGAACCGCTCGAGGTCCACCGCGGACGGGATCACTGTGAGGTCCCGTCCCCGCAGCATCGCGGAGGTGATGCCGTAGCTCTTCGTGTGGACGACAATCCGGTCCGTGCGCTCGAGGGTGGAGGGCAAGAAGACCGTCTGGTAGATCCCCGCGAGCAGCCTCCCCGCGGCGCCGGGGAGGTAGAGGTCGCAGTGGTACGTGAGGCAGACCGGGACCTTTCGCCGGGCCAGCCCGCGGGTCGCGAAGTAGGAGGTCAACGGCGGGGGGTAGTGCAGATGGAACACGTCCGGCGCGAGC
This sequence comes from Thermoplasmata archaeon, assembly GCA_052325545.1. Taxonomy (GTDB): domain Archaea; phylum Thermoplasmatota; class Thermoplasmata; order Lutacidiplasmatales; family UBA184; genus Lutacidiplasma. The sequence continues at coordinate 261,165 of JBKQUP010000037.1, read as the reverse complement.
GCGCGAAGGGTGCGTCCGGTGCCGACGTCGAGGGGCGTGTCGAGTAGGACCCCGAGGGTCCGGGTCCGAAGGATGCGGTAGCCTTCGGTCTCCTCCTCGGCCGGGAGGCGCCGGTTATAATGCGAGGTGACGACCGTGACCTCGTGACCTTCGCGGGCGAGCTCGCGCACGATCCCGCGGACGTGAGACTCCACGCCGCCCGCGTGGGGGTGGAAGAACGGCGAGACCTGGACGATCCGCACGGGGTCGCCCTAGGGCGACCCCCCCTTTACGGCCATCGCCGAGGGGTCCGCTGCCGCGCTCAGGTCTCGGGATAGACGCGCCGGGGGGACATCGAGATCGGCTCCGACTCGCGCGTCTGCAGCCGCTCATCGGCGGGGATCGTGGCGATCTCTAGCCCCTTCATCGCCTCTCCGAGCCCCGACGAGACGCGCGCGAGCACGTCCGCGTCCTCGTAATGGAGGGATGCCTCGACGATGGCCCGGGCGACTTTCATCGGGTGTTGTGCCTTGAAGATCCCGCTGCCCACGAACACCCCGTCCACCCCGAGCAGGCGGCAGAGCGCGGCGTCCGCCGGAGTGGCGATCCCGCCGGCCGCGAAGTTCACGACCGGAAGTCGACCGAGCGTCCGGACCTCGTTGACGATTGACTCCGAGACCCGCTCCTTCTTCGCCCACGCGCCGACGTCCTTCTTCGCCAGCTTCCGAACCTCGGCCACATCGTAGTTCATCTGGCGGATGTGCCGGACCGCCTCGACCACGTTACCGGTGCCGGCCTCGCCTTTCGTTCGGATCATCGCCGCGCCTTCCTCGATCCGGCGAAGGGCTTCCCCGAGGTTCCGGGCGCCGCAGACGAACGGGATCTTGAACGCCTTCTTGTCGACGTGCTGGAACGGGTCCGCGGGAGTGAGGACCTCGGACTCGTCGATCATGTCGACGGCGAGCGCCTGGAGGATCCGGGCCTCGGCCGTGTGGCCGATCCGGCACTTCGCCATGACAGGGATCGAGACGCGTTCCTTGATTTCGCGGACCTTGACGGGGTCGGCCATGCGGGCCACCCCTCCGGCCGCTCGAATGTCGGCGGGAACCCGCTCGAGCGCCATCACCGCGACCGCCCCCGCTTCCTCCGCGATGGCGGCCTGGTCGGCCGTGGTCACGTCCATAATGACCCCGCCCTGCTGCATGCGGGCGAAGCCGCGCTTGACCAGCTCCGAACCGAATTGGAGCTTCATGATGGGCTCGCTCATACGTTGATTCCGTTCGAGCCAGAACCGACGTGCGTATAATACGGACGGCTCCTCGCGTCCCGAAATCTTAATCCGAGCCATGTCTTCGGGAGGCTCGGCAGGGGGAGCTGGGCACCGGCTGAGAGGACGAGGGGAACCTCGTCGACCCCACGAACCTGCACGGGATAATGCCCGCGAAGGGAACGCGATGCGAAACTTGAGGCAACTCTCCGCCGGCCCGCGGAGGACGTGACAGGCCCCGGGACCCCTATCGGTCCGACCCCCCGACGGATGCGCCGCCCCGGCCGGGTCGGGCGGGCATTGCTCGCCGTCGCCATCGCCCTGCTCGTGGTCGTGGCGACCTTCGGAACCTACGAGTACTACGAGTCGGGACAGGCGTCCGGCGGCACGACCCTCGTCGTGTACACCTACTCGGCCCTCTTCAACGGGAACTGTGGCGCGGGCGCGGCGAACCTATCGATGCTTCTCGGGGAGTTCGAGCAAGCGCACGGGGTTCACGTCGACCTCGTTTGCCCGTCCGGCAACCTCGTGAGCGCCCTTCAAGACCCCTCGGGCTACGGCCTCCCCGCCGCCGACCTCGTGCTGGGCCTCGACGAGGTCACCGCGCCGGAGGCGGAATCGCTCGGACTGCTGGCTCCGTACTCTCCCCCCGACCTCGCGACCATTCCGCCCTGGCTCGTCGCGGAGCTGAGCCCGGACCATGGGGTCGTGCCGTACGAGTACGGCTTCCTCGCGGTCGATTACACGCCCAGCTTCTGGAACCAGACGGCCGGCGCGGTGGCCAACGCCACGATGCCGGAGTTCGTGGACAACTCGAGCTGGGCCGCTCAGTTCGTCACCGAGAACCCGGTCTACGACATCACCGGCGAGGAGTTCCTCGCCTGGGAGGTCGAGTACTACGAGACGGTGTTGCACCAGCCCTGGCAGGAGTTCTGGCAGAAGTTCTTCCCGGAGACCCACCCGAACCCGGCCACCGACTGGGCGACCGCGTTCGGTGAGTTCAATACTCCCGCGGGGACGAACCAGCTCGTCGTCAGCTACGCCACCGACCCCGCCTATGCGGTCGCGAACGGGGCGGCGGGAACCCTGAACTCGACCGTCTCGTGGTGGAACGGGACGGCGTACGGCTGGCGGACCATCTACGGGGTGGGCGTGGTCCAGGGCTCCCGGCACGTCGCGCTCGCCCGGGCGCTCGAGGATTGGGTCCTGAACGGCACCTTCCAGTCGTACCTGCCCGAGAACGAGTGGGAGTACCCGGCCAACGAGACGGTGGCGCTTCCCGGGGTCTTCTCCGCGGCGATCGACCCTGCGACGGTCGTCGCGCTGAACAACGCGACGACCCCGTCGGAGCTCGCCACGAACCTCACGGAGCCCGGGGGCTGGCTCGACACGTGGCAGTCGCTCGCGGGAGGCTGAGGATGAAGGGCCCTCGCGAAGGGATCGGGTTCCTGGTCCCCGTGGTCGCGTTCGTCGCGCTGTTCGCGCTCCTTCCCGTGGCCATCCTGTTCGGGAACGCGCTCCTCCAGGTGGGCGGGACGAACGGGTTCGTCTCGGTCGTTTCGGCGACGCGAAACCTCCGTTCCCTCGACAATTCCCTCGAGCAGGGAGCGCTTTCGGCCGCCCTCGCCGTAGGCCTGGGATACCCGGCCGGTGTGTTCGTGGGTCGGTACTCGTTCCGGGGTCGGTCGCTCCTCCGCTCCCTCCTCCTCGTCCCGTTCCTCCTGCCGAGCCTCGTGGTCGTCCTCGGGGTGCTCGACCTCTTCGGCCCCTCCGGGGTCGTCTCGACCGCCGTTCCGTTCACCGCTTGGTTCGGGAGCGGGATCCCGGCGATCATCGCCGCGAACCTCTTCTTCAACGTCCCGATCGTCCTCCTCCTCACTGCGACCGGATGCGAGGGGTCGTCGGTCGAGCTCGAGGAGACGGTCGCCACCCTGGGAGGTTCTCCGCTCCGGGCGTACCGCGAGGTCTGGGCGCGACCGACGTGGGTCGGCGCGGCCGCCGGCGGACTTCTGACGTTCCTCTTCTCCGCCCTCTCGTTCGCCCCCCCGCTCCTTCTCTGCGGGGCGAGCTCCCGCTGCTACACGCTCGAAGCTCAAGTGTACGCGCTCGACCAGACGTTCCTGGAACCCAACGCCGCTGCCGTCCTCGCGCTCGCGATGGTGCTCCTCTTGCTCCTGCCCACCGCGGTGTACCTCGCCCTCGTGAGCCGCCTGAGGGCCAACCCGGGACGTCGGCGCGCCGAGCCCCGCCCGGTCGACTGGCGAGCCCCATCGACCCTGGCGTTGGCGCTCGAGACCGCGCTCGTGCTCGCCTCGGAGGCGGCGCTCCTCGGCGCCGTTCTCTATCGGACGGTGGCTCCGACCGGACGCTACGGCGCCGGGGCGGCGTGGGCGGAGCTGTTCTCCTCCTCGACCACGGCCCACCTCGGGGTCTCCGCGGTCGGGGCGGTCGGGAACACGCTCTTCTTCGCCGTGGTCGCCGCCCTCCTCGCGCTGCTCCTGTGCGTCGCGAGCGGCTACGCGGTCGTGCGCCGACCGGACCGGGCCGTGGCGCTCGGCCTCCTCCTGTTCGTCCCGCTCCTCCTGTCGCCGGTCGTGCTCGCGTTCGCGCTCTCCTCCTTCTGGCGGCCGTTCGTCGGCACGGGGTCGAACGTCTGGACCCTCGTGATCGTGAGCCAGGCGATCCTGGCCCTCCCGTTCGCCCTCCAGAGCCTCGAGATACCGCTCGCGGGTCTCTCCGCGGCCGCCCGGGACACCGCTCGAACGCTCGGGGCCACCTCGTTCGGCGCGTTCCTGGACGCCGACCTTCCGCGGGTCCAGGACGGGCTCGTCACGGTGGGGATGTTCTCCTTCGCCTTCGGCCTGGGCGAGTTCACCGCGACGAACTTCCTCGTACCTCCCCAGCTCACCACCCTGCCCGTAGCGCTGTACGCGCTCTCCGAGGTCCGGCTCTTCCCGGTCGCGGACGCGGCGGCGGGCCTCCTCCTCATGCTCAGCCTGGCGGTGTTCGCCGTGATCGCGGTCGGAGGCCATCGTGTCGAGCTCTAGGTCGCTCCTCGAGGTCCGGAACCTCTCCGCCGCGTGGGACGGCGTACCGGTCTTCCGGGACGTCTCGTTCGGCCTCCCCGAGGGCGAGTTCCTCGTCCTCCTCGGACCGAACGGCTGCGGCAAGACGACGCTCCTCCGCTGCCTCGCCGGCCTCGAGCGCCCCACCGGCGGGACGGTCCTCCTGGACGGCGTGGACGTCACGCGCCGTCCCCCCCACGAGCGGGGGATCGTCCTAATGTTCCAGGACCCGGCACTCTTCCCCCACCGGTCGGTCTACGAGAACATCGCCTACGCCCCGTTCCTGAAGCACCGCCCGGCCGCCGAGGTGAAAGAGGAGGTCGCGCGGCTCATCGACCTCCTCCACCTCTCCGGGTTCGAGGACCGGCGGCCGGACCAGCTCTCGGGCGGGGAGCTCCAGCGCGTCGCCCTCGCGCGCACGCTCGCCGCCCGTCCCCGCCTCGTCCTCCTGGACGAACCGTTCGCCTCGATCGATGTCGAGCTCAAGGCCGAGCTCCGCTCGGAGTTCCGGCAGGTCCTCCGCGCGTCCGGCACCTCCGCGATCCACGTCACCCACGACCGGGAGGAGGGACTCTTCCTCGGGGACCGGGTCGGCCTCCTCTTCGATGGAGGGCTTCACGCCCTCGGTCGGCCGTCCGACGTCTTCGGCAATCCCGGAACGGTCCGGGCGGCCCGGTTCCTGGGGTACAACGTCCTCACCGGCCCGGCGGGGCTCGTTGGGGTCCTGCCGACCGACCTGCAACTCCTTTCGGCCGGCGCCGACGGTCTGGGAGCTACCGTCCTTGTCGCAGGCCCCGTCGGTCGGGAGAACCAGGTGGTCCTGCGTACCGACGACGGGCAACGGCTCGAGCTCCGGACGACCGTCGCCGTCCCCCCACCGGGAACCCACCTTCGCCTCGGGTGGGAACGGTCGGTCGCGCTGGCTCCGGACTAGCCCGACGCGGCCAAAGAGCCCAAAAGCACCCGCCGCCTGTCCCGTCATGGGCTCGTCCGACCCGCTTCGCGTGACCGACTCGCTGACCTGGGGCTCCGAGCGCGCTACGATCTACCGTCCGGAACGCCTCGCCGGGGTCGACCCGAACCGGTTCGCCCGCCGCCCGAGAACGACCCGGATCCTCCTCGAGAACGTCCTGCGTCACTTTGACGCCCGCGTAACGGACCTGAAGGCCCTCGTGGCCCTCGCGAACGGGGACGCCGTCGCCGAGGGGACCGAGTTCGCCTACTTCCCGGAACGTGTCCTCCTCCAGGACTTCACCGGAGTGCCGGTGATCGTCGACCTTTCCACGCTCCGCAGCGCGGCCGTGCGCCGCGGGGTCGACCCGACCCGCGTGAACCCGGTCGTCCCGGTCGACCTCGTCATCGACCACTCGGTCCAGGTCGACAGCTTCGGCTCCCCCCGCTCGCTCGGGATCAACCTCGACCGGGAGTACGAACGCAACGCAGAGCGCTACCGCTTCCTCCGCTGGGCCAAGGGCGCGTTCACGAACGTGCGCATCGTCCCTCCGGGGAACGGGATCTGCCACCAGGTCAACCTCGAGCACCTCTCCACGGTGGTCGACGCCCGCGGGCCGGACGGGAGCCGGGTCGGGTTCCCGGACACCGTCATCGGGACCGATTCCCACACGACCATGGTGAACGGGCTCTCGGTCCTCAGCTGGGGGGTCGGCGGGATCGAGGCCGAGGCCGTCATGCTCGGTGAACCGTACTTCCTCGCCCCGCCGGTGGTCGTGGGCGTGGAGCTCACGGGGTCGCTTCCCGAGGGCGCGACCGCGACCGACCTCGTCCTGACCGTCACCCGCCGTCTCCGAGAGAAGGGGGTCGTCGACAAGTTCGTGGAGTTCTTCGGGCCGGGCGTCGGCCATCTCTCCGTGCCCGACCGTGCGACCGTCTCGAACATGTGCCCGGAGTACGGCGCGACCGCCGCGCTCTTCCCGATCGACGAAGCCACCGTCGCGTACCTTCGCGGCACGGGCCGAAGCCCCGAGGTCGTCGCCCGGGTCGAGGCGTACGCCCGGGCCCAGGGGCTCTGGGGCTCGCCGGCCCCAGGGTCGGTCGACTATGACGACCTCCTCGCGGTCGACCTCGGGTCGATCGTCCCGATGGTCTCGGGACCGAGGAACCCGGAGGAGGCCGTCCCGCTCGGCGACGCACCGGCTTCCTTCCGCACCGCGCTCGAATCCTACCGGAAGACCCGTCCCCGACCCGGGGCCTCCGCGTCGGGCTCCCTCGCTCCGCCGGTGGAGGACGGCTCGGTGGTCATCGCGGCCATCACGAGCTGCACGAACACCTCGAACCCGAGCGTGATGGTGGGGGCCGGGCTGATCGCGAAGCGAGCCTCCGAGCTCGGCCTCAAGGTCCCGCCGCACGTCAAGACGTCCCTCGCGCCCGGCTCGAAGGTCGTGACGGCCTATCTCGAGCGTTCGGGTCTCCTCCCGTACCTCAACCGGCTGGGCTTCGACGTCGTGGGGTACGGCTGCACCACGTGCATCGGCAACTCGGGTCCGCTCCCCCCGCCCGTAAGCCAGCAGGTCCGCGACCAGGACCTCTTCGTCGCGGCCGTCCTGAGCGGCAACCGCAACTTCGAGGCGCGGGTCCACAACGAGGTCCGCGCGAACTACCTCGCCTCGCCGATGCTCGTGGTCGCCTACGCCCTCGCCGGAAGGGTCGACCTCGACCTCACCCGCGACCCTCTCGGACGGGGGCCGGACGGCTCGCCGGTCTACTTGCGCGACCTGTGGCCGTCGGCGGAGGAGGTGCGGAGGATCGTCGACGCGAGCCTCGACCCGTCCCTGTTCGCGGAGAAGTACCGCCAGATCGAGGTGGGAGACCACCACTGGGAATCCCTCGACCCGCCCACGGGTGCCCAGTACGGCTGGTCCCCCGGCTCCACCTACCTTGCGGTGGCTCCGTATCTCGACCTTACCGCGCCGTGGCTTCCGAAGGACGGGGTCCTCGCCGAGGGAGCGCGAGCGCTCGTCCTCCTGGGCGACCGGGTCTCGACCGACCACATCTCCCCCGCGGGGGAGATCCCCGAGGATTCCGCCGCGGGGAGGTACCTCCTCGCCCACGGGGTCCCGGTACGAGAGTTCAACACGTACGGCGCCCGACGAGGGCATCACGAGGTCATGGTGCGAGGCACGTTCGCGAACGTGCGGCTGAAGAACCAGCTCGCCGGCGGAAAGGAAGGGGGGTACACGGTCCATGTCCCGTCGGGCGCGGAGTCGACCATTTTCGAGACGTCCGAGCGGTACCGCGCCGAGAAGACCCCGTTGATCGTCCTGGCCGGAAAGAGCTACGGTCAGGGAAGCTCGCGCGACTGGGCGGCCAAGGGACCGCGGTTGCTCGGGGTCGGTGCCATCATCGCCGAGAGCTACGAGCGGATCCACCGGACGAACCTGATCGAGATGGGGGTCCTCCCCCTCGCGTTCCGGCCGGGCGAAGGCTGGAAACAGCTCGGCCTCACGGGTCGGGAATCGTTCACCCTGCGTCTTCCTGCCGGGACGTCCTTCGGTCCGGGGAGCCCCGTCGAGGTCCTCGCCCGGGCGGACGATGGCACGGTTCGTTCGTTCACCGTCTCGTGTCGATTGAACTCGACCACCGAGCTCGAGTACTACCGGGCCGGCGGCGTCCTTCCGTACGTCATGGACCACCGGTTCACGAAGTAGGTCGTGGCCGCACGGGCCGCGTTACCGTGACGGGACCGGGGTCCCTGCCACGCTCGTCCACCACGCGACCGCTTCGGTTCGTCGGTAGGTGACGGTTCGGGTCCCGACCTGCGCGCGCGCCGTAGCGACGGCCCGCGCGAGAATGTCGGGGGGGACCCGCAGGACGTGGCGGTACGCTCGCTTCTCGAGCGCGTCGAGCCGCCGTGCGAGCGGCTCGGAGACCTCCCGGTCGCTCAGCACTCGGAGCTCCGTCGGCGGGTACGTACGCAGGAGCTCCTGTTCTTTCGCGCGGGGACCCGCGCGAAGGAGGTTGGGGTAGCCGGCCTCCGCCAGGATCTCCCGGACGATCCGCCGCGGTTCCTCTTCCAGGGGCCGGTCGGGGCGTTCCCCCTGGGGGGGCAGGTCCAGGATTGCAAGAGCCCCGTGCCGGCCCACACGGGCGGCCTCGCGAAGGCCGAGCTCGGGCCGGTCCAGTATGTGCAGGACATGGACGAAGAGGGCGACGTCGAACGAGCCGTCCGAGAACGGGAGGTGGTAGGCGTTTCCCCGCACCAGGTACGGGAGACCCTTGGCCGCGGCGCGCCCGAGCATCCCCCGGGAGGCGTCCACCCCCACGACCCGGACGCCCCGGTCGACGAGCGGCCGCGCGATCCGTCCGGTTCCGACACCGACCTCGAGGACCTCGCTCCAACCGTGTTCGTGGAGGTACTCTTCGAGGTTTTGGACCGTGACCGGGTCGAGCGGCTGGCGCGTCTCGTCGTAGACCGCCGAGAGCGTGTCGAAATCCCGGATCACGTCCTCGGTCGCCATTCGGGTCCGGGGCGGGCCACTAGGAGTCCGTATATGGGGAGGACGCCCGGTCGATTCCTTCGCGGCTCCTTTCGCTCCGACGCCGTGGCGTCAGGGGTATAGACTCCCCTTCGCCTCCCTTCGGCATGCGATTCGAGAACGTCGGGCTGCGAGTGACCCAGCTTCCGCGGTCGCTCCGCTTCTACACCAAGGCGCTCGGTTTCCGGGAGGTCCGCCGGGGGGACACCCGTAGATGGGGCGGGGGCATCTGGGTCCTCCTCGAGGACCCCCGCTCGCGCCGGAAGGTCGAGCTGAACTGGTACCCCAAGGGGTCGCTATTCTCGGGTCCGTATCGCACCGGCGACGCTGTGGACCATCTCGACTTCACGCTCGGGGTAGTGCCCCGAAAGGAACTCGAACGCGTCTATCGCCGCCTTCTGAAGCACGGGGCCAAGCCTACCGGCTACGGCCCCTCCACGACCGGGGGCTGGATGGCGAGTGTCACCGACCCGGATGGGATCTGGATCACCCTCGGCCGGCGCCCGAAGCGAAGCGAGCTCTCCTAGAGGCGCCCGACCGGAGCGATGTGTCGCCATGACCGGTCCGAAACCCTCCCAGTTCTACGGGGACCTCGCCCGGTACTACGACGGCCTGAACGCGTGGAAGGACTACCGCGCCGAGGCCCGGCGCCTCGAAGCGATCGCCCGGCGTTACGGCCGACCGGGGAGGACGACCTGGCTGGACGTGGCGTGCGGGACCGGCCGGCACCTCGAGTTCCTGCGGCAAAAGCACCCGGTCGTCGGCGTCGACGCGAGCCGCGAGATGCTTCGAATTGCCCGCCGTCGCCTGCCCCGGGTCCGCCTCGTGCTCGCGGACATGCGCACGTTCCGGTTGGACGAGCGGTTCGACGTCGTGAGCTGTCTCTTCAGCGCTATCGGCCACTTGGGGACGGAGCGCGACCTTCAGACCACGTTCGTCAACCTCTCCCGCCACCTGAACCCGGGCGGCGTCGCAATCGTGGAGCCCTGGATCGACCCTTCGAAGTTCCGGTCGTCCATGGTCCACGTCCGCACGTCCGACGATCCCACCGTCCAGGTGGCCCGCGTTGCCTTCTCCTCGCGCCGCGGGAACCACTCGGTCATCCGGTACCACTACCTCATCGCGGAACCGGGCCGAGGCATCCGTCACGCCGAGGTCACCGACGTCGGTTTGTTGGTCTCCCGTGCGCGCCTCTTGGAGCTCATGGATGCGGCAGGGTTCCGGTCCCGGTTCGTGTCCGACGGGCTGATGGCCGATCGCGGGCTGCTCATCGGAACCAAGCGCCGATAAGGGTCGGGCGGGAAGGATCGCCCCGAGCCCGCCCAACTCAACCCGGGGCCCCGTCCGTGCGGAGGTTCACGGGAGCTTCGGGTTCTTCGACCCGTCGGTCGCGGGTCGGCCGTCCGAGACCACGGGCGACGGGCCGTCCATCCCGGAGGCGCCGTCATGTCCCAAGCGGGTCGCCGAGAGCACGGCCGCCACCACCAGGATCGCGGCCATGACATAGAACGCCGCGTGGATCGCCGTGAGGAACTCGGTCGATACCGAGCCGATCACGCCTCGGCCACCCACGAACACCTCGAACGCCAGGGCTCGGGGGATCGCCAACGAGGCAACGGTGATCACGAGGGTGTAGCTCCCGATGGTCCCCAGGTTGGACAGGGTTCGAAGAAGCCCCGACACCGACCCGTAGTATCCCGGCGGAACGTCGTGCATCACCGCCTTGTTGTTCGAGGGCCAGAACAGCGCGCCGCCGATCCCCGTGACCAGGGAGATGAGCGCCACTTCCAGGATCGGGGTCGTCAGTCCGATCTGGGCGTAAAGAAGCACGCCCACGAGCATGAACGCGATCCCGAGCGTCGCGAGGCGCGCGGGTCCCCAGCGGTCGGCCCATCGGCCCGCCACTGGCGCGAGCCCTGAGGAGAGAACGTACCCCGGGACGAGAAGCAACGACGCGTCGAGCGGAGTGAGCGCCCGGATCCCCTGAAGGTACATGATCAGCAGGAAGACGGTGGCGAGGTACCCGAGGCTTTGGAGGAACGACGCGGCGAGGGACCGCGAGAGCAGCCGAGAGCGGAACAGCAGGAGGTTGATGGTCGGGCTGACCGCGCGTCGTTCCCACCAGAGGAACGGCACGGCCATCACCGCGCCGAGCGCGATGAGGCTCATGTTCCACGTCGAGGCGCCGTAGGAGGCGAAGTCGGTCGCCCCGTAGACGATGAGCCCGAGGACGGCCGCGAGCAGGAGCATCCCGATGAGGTCCAGCCGCGCCTTCGTGCGGTTCCCCACCCCGAGGACCCGGTAGCCAAGGACCACCGCGACGATCCCGATGGGGACGTTGATGAAGAAGATGTAGCGCCAGCCGACGAAGGTCGTCAGCACACCCCCGAGGACGATGCCGAGCGTGGCCCCGACGTTCCAGCCCATGGCGGTGAAGCCAAAGACCCGGCCCCGGACCGCCGGGGGAAAGGTGTCGGCGAGGATGGCCGTCCCGGTCGCGACCATGAAGGCCCCACCGACCGCCTGGACCCCACGGAACGCGACGAGGCTTTCCGCCGTCGGTGCGAAGCCACAGAGCGCCGAGCCGACGGTGAAGACCACGAACCCCACGTTGTAAAGGCGGCCGTGCCCGAACAGGTCGCTGATGCGGCCGGCCTGGGTGGTCAGAACCGACACGAGGAGCAGGTAGATCAGGATCGTCCAGAGGACCGTCGACAGACTCGCGTGCAGGTTCCCGGCGATCGTCGGAAACGCCAGGAGCACGATCGTGGTGTCGACCGATGCCATCAGGGTTCCGAGAATGACGACGAACAGGATCCAGCGCGGTGAGGAGCGCGTTTCGGCCATTCCAGAATCGGCGGGGCACTGCCCTCCCGAATAAATCAACCACGGCCGAACGTCCCATTCGTCGGGGCGTTCCGGACCCGGTGCGACGAAGGCGCTTGGCGACGTGGCCTGCGACGCCGCGCTAACTTTCGCCGCTCGGCTCGCCCGCGGACCGCGTCGGGTTCGTTCGTGAGGAGAACCAGGTCGCTCCCCAGACTCCGAATCCCACCAGAAGCCACGCGGTTCCCCAGACGAGTACGTCGTTCCACCCCGGCGTGCCCGGGAGGACCTGCAGCACGAGGAGGGTGCCGGTAACGCCGAGCGAGGCCAATGGGACCGCGAGACGCCATGGGGCGGACCGCGCGACCCCCTCCCGCACGAGAGCCACGAGGTAGGCGAGGCTCAGGAGCGCGTACGCCACGAGGGCCCCGAATACCAGCAGTTCCGGGAGCAGGACCAGCAGGAACGCGGGCGGGGCAGACAGGACCCCCATGGACACGGTGGACCACCAGACGAGGCCGAAGGCCGCCACCGCGGATACGGCGAGCGCGGGCCACGGTGCCTTCTCACGGCCGAACAGACGGGCCAAGGGGTAGGGGAGAACGCGGTCTCGGCCCATGGCGAACAGCACCCGGGCGCACGCGTTCTCCACGCAGATCATGGCGCCGAGGGAGCTGACGATGATCACCGCCGTGACGAGTCTCCCGCCATTGGTGCCCAGCACGCTCCCCACGGCCGTGGGGAGCGATGCGCCCGTCGACCCCCACTGAGAGGCCGGGATCGCATGCAGGTAGGCGAGCGCGGAGACGACGTAGACAACGCCCGTGGCGAGGATCGTCGCCCCGGTCCCCCATGCGATATCCCGAGCCGGGAGCCGAGCCTCCTCCGCGTAGGCGGAGACCGACTCGAACCCTAGGAACAGAAACACGGCCGCCCCGCCGCTCCCGCCGAGGGCGATCAACGTATCGAGAGGGGTCGCCGGCGGCGCGGGAAGCGCGGCGGCGGGCTGCAGGAACAGTGCGGCGGCCACTCCGAGAAGGATCGCTGCTTCGGCCACGAAGACGGCGAGGGCGACCCGGCTCGAGGGACGCAGTCCCAGCGCGTTCAGCCCGAACACCCCGACCGCCACCACTGCGGCGATGGGGATCAGGGCCCCGGCGGTCTGAGGCAGGAACACCTCGAGGAGCGTGACGAAGAGAAGCAGTGGGATCGCGGGTCCGAGCAGGTACAGGAGGCAGAGTGCCCACCCGGCGATGAACCCCACGGGGAGGGAGAGCTCGGCGCCGACCAGCGCGTACGCGCCCCCCGCTTTCGGATGGCGAGCGGTCATTCGGGCGAAGCACACCCCGGTCAGAAGGACCGCGAGCAAGCCGAGCACGACGCCGACCCAGGCGTAGCGCCCTCCCTTCAGGGCCAGGAGCGTAAAGATCGCCGCGAGGCTGAACGCCGGAGCGACAAACGCCGCTCCCGCCCCCAGCAGCTCGACCTTCCCAAGGCGACGGAGGGGCGCATCCGAGAGTGAGGGCCGCGTCCGTGGCGCGGACGCGGCGGGTGGGGGCCCGGGGGGACGGTCCGGCATCAACTCCCCCTGGTCTCGAATGCTGCGGACGCGAGTCCTTTCAAACCGCGGTCGTCTCCGTCGGGGCGAGCTCGAAGGCTCCGTGCTCGGTCCGCGCGATGATGTCGTCCTGCAGGGCGCGGGTCAGGTCACAGAAGTAATCGCTGTACCCGGCGACCCGTACGATCAGGTCGCGGTACTTCTCGGGTTCGGCCTGCGCGGCCCGCAGGGTGGCCGCAGTGACGACGTTGAACTGGATGTGATGTCCCCCGAGACGGAAGTAGGAGCGGACCAGTCCCGCCACTTTGCCGAGTCCCTCCTCCCCTTTCAGCAACTGGGGCGTGAACTTCTGGTTGAGCAAGGTTCCGCCGGTACGGGCGTGGTCCATCTTGGCCGCGGACTTGACGACGGCGGTGGGTCCGTTGCGGTCCGCGCCCTGAACAGGTGAGATGCCGTCCGACAGAGGCTCCCCGGCGCGGCGCCCGTCCGCGGTGGCGCCGGTCACCGAGCCGAAGTAGACATGGCAGGTCGTCGAGAGATAGTTCACTCGGTACTGTCCCCCTTTCGTGTTCTTCCGCCCGTCGACCTCATCGAAGAAGGCGTTGAACACTTCCACGAGGAGGGCATCCGCGTAGTCATCGTCATTGCCGAACTTCGGCGTCTTGTTCCACAACCGCAAGCGCAGCTTCTCGTGACCCTCGAAGTTGCTGGCCAACGCAGCGAGCAGCTCCTCGACCGTCACGGTCTTGCGGTCGAAGACGTGGTATTTGATCGCGGAGAGGCTGTCGGTGCAGGTCGCCGGCGCCACTCCCATGATGTAGGTGGTGTTGTAGCGCGGGCCACCGTCGTTGTAGTCCTTTCCCTGGGCGATGCAGTCGTCGACGAGGAGGGAGAGGAACGGGGCCGGCATGTACATCGCGTACAACCGTTCGATGGCCTGGTTGCCCCGCACCTTGACGTCGATGAGGTAGTGGAGCTGCCGACGGAACGCCGCGAACAGCTCGTCGTAGGACGAGAACGCACGCGGGTCCCCAGTCTCGATACCGACCTTCTTACCGGTGCGCGGGTCCACGCCGTTATTGAGGGTGACCTCCAGCACCTTGGGGAGGTTGAAGTAACCCGTCAGGATGTAGGCCTCCTTCCCGAACGCGCCGGTCTCGACGCATCCGGAAGTGCCGCCGCACCGCGCGTCCTCCACGGCCTTTCCCTGGCGCAGCATCTCCTCGACGACCATGTCGGCGTTGAAGACCGACGGCTGCCCCCAGCCTTGGCGCACGATCTCCAGGCCGCGCTTCAGGAACGCGTCCGGGTTCTTCTTGCTCAGTTGGAGATTCGAGGAAGGCTGCAGCAGGTGCATCTCGTCGATCACGTCCAGGACCAGGTAGGTGACGTCGTTCACGGCGTCCGACCCGTCCCGCTTCAGCCCGCCGCTGTTGATGTTGGCGAAATCGGTGTACGTGCCGCTCTCCGCGTTGGTCACGCCGACCTTCGGGGGAGCCGGCTGGTTGTTGAACTTGACCCACAAGCATTCGAGAAGCTCCTTGGCCTGGTCCCGGGTCAACGTGCCTTCTTGCACGCCCTTCCGGTAGAAGGGGTCGAGATGCTGGTCGAAGCGCCCCGGGCAGAACGAATCCCAGGTGTTCAGCTCCGTCACCACCCCGAGGTGAACGAACCAGTAGGCCTGTACCGCTTCCCAGAAATCCCTCGGAGCGTGGGCCGGGACGTGGCGGCACACCTCGGCGATCTTGTGTAGTTCCGCCCGACGGCCGGGGTCGGTTTCCGTCCGGGCGAGTTCCTCCGCCTTCTCGGCGTGGCGTTCGGCGAACCGGATCACCGCGTCGGCGGCGATCGCCATGGCCCGCAGTTCATCCCGTTTCGCGGACGCCCCGGGGTCGTTGAAACAGTCCAAGTGGGACAAGGCGCTGGCCACGTCGGTCTTCAGGTCCAAAAGCCCCTTGCGGTAGATGACGTCCCCCAGGACCGTGTGCCCGGGGGCGCGTTGTTCCATGAACTCGGTGAAGATTCCTGCCTCGTACGCGTCCTTCCATTCCGGGGTCATCTCCGCGAAGATCAGGTCGCGCATCGAGCGCCCCTGCCAGTAGGGGATGACCTCCTCATTCTGGACCTGCCGGGCGCGGTCATCCACGAGGTAGGGGATCTTCTCCCGCGAATTCAGGACCTCGAAGTCGTTGAGGCTATGGCAGCACAGCTCCGGGAACGTGGGGGCCGCCTTGGGCTCGGGACCACGCTCGCCCACGATCAGTTCGACCCGACCGATGTGGATCTTCTCGTTCTCCAACAGGTACTGGAGGGCGAGGGCCCGGCGGATGGGAACGGAGGCGGTCTTGTCCTGACGGTAGAACTCAGTGATGAGCGCCGCACGGTCGATGGAGAGTCGCGGTCTCGCCTCGAGGGTCGCCTGCCTCAGTCGGGTCACGCGTTCGTTCACGTCATCCCCCGACCCGCACGGTGAACCCGTCCCGTCGCAGGCGCGCCGCCAGGGTTTCCATCTGCTCGTCCGACGGGGGGACCACTCCTTCCATTTCGTACGGCAAGTGGAGTCGGCGGTATTTGTCGCTTCCAAGCCGGTGATAAGGGAGAAGGTCGATCTGTCGAAGGCCGAGGGGCGCCAGGAATCCGGAGAGCGCGTCCATGTTGTCCGTATCGTCGTTGACTCCCGGGATAACGGGGACGCGGACGACCACGGCGCTTCCGAGTTCGGCCAGCATCCTCAGGTTCTCCAGGATCACATCGTTCGGCACGCCGGTGAAGTGGTGGTGCTTTTCGCGGTCCATCACCTTAAGGTCATAGAAGAACAGATCGACGTTCTCGCGGACCCGGAGCAGCACGCTCGGGTCCACCCAGCCGCAGGTGTCAAGGACGGTGGGGATTCGCCGGGCCCGACAGGCGGCGAGCAGGGATTCCACGAAGCCGGCCTGCATCAGAGGTTCTCCGCCCGAGACGGTGATGCCGCCACCAGACTCATCGAAGAAGACCTGGTCCTTCGAGACCTCGGCCATGACGTCCGGCACCGTCATCCAGCGTCCGGCAAGCTCGCGTGCCGAGGTCGAGCAGGCGCTCACACATTCGGCGCAATGCTGGCACCGAAGGGGGTCATGGATAAGCTGCCCTTGCTCGAGATGAAGCGCGCCGTGGGGACACGCGCGTACACAGTCGCCGGAGCGAACACACCGCTCTTCAAAGTAGATCACTTCGGCCTCGTGCCGTTGGCTCTCGGGGTTGTGGCACCACCAGCAGTGCAGGGGACAGCCCTTGAGAAACACCGTCGTTCGAATGCCCGGTCCGTCGTGGAGCGCGAAGTGCATGATGTTCAACACTAGACCGACCGGGGTCCGCGGGGCGGGCAGGCTGGGATGGCTCTGCGCGGCGGCTTGGTGTACGCTGTCCATATCCCTGGGTCGCTGAAGCGGTATGCATCGGTCACCGAATAAGTCCGTCCACCCCGAGGGACCACCGAACCGGCCCCACCGGTCAGGGAGGGCGGGCCCCGACCCTCCTCGAGAACTTCGGGGACCCCTCCGAAGGCGTCGGCCGGTCGAGGGAGACGACGTCGTTACGAGCGTCGGAAGGGTCATTATTCGAGGAACGTTCGGGGATTCATGAAACTCAAGAAGCTGGGACGGACCGGTACTCTGGTGAGCGAGCTCTGCCTCGGCACCATGACCTTTGGTTGGCAGGTCGATGAGGAGAACAGTCACCGCATGCTCGACCGGTATGTCGAGGCGGGAGGCAACTTCCTCGACACCTCGAACGTGTACTCGTCGGGGAAGTCCGAGGAGATCATCGGCACGTGGCTTTCCCATCACGACCGGCAAAACGTGGTCGTCGCGACCAAGGCGCGCTTCCGAACCGCCGATGGCGCGAACAGCGTAGGGCTATCCCGAAAACATCTCCTCCACGCGGTCCACGAGAGCCTTCGCCGTCTGCAGACCGATTACGTCGACCTCCTGCAGGTCCACGCCTGGGACCCGTTGACGCCTCTCGAGGAGACCTTCGGTACCCTGAACACTCTGGTCGAGGACGGACCCGTACGGTACGTGGGCGTGAGCAACTACCGAGGCTGGCAGTTCGAGAAGGCCTTGCAGCTGTGCCGGTCGCGGGGGTGGCATGAGCCCGTGAGCCTACAGCCCCAGTACAGCCTGTACGCCCGGGCCACCGAGTTCGA
Organism: Thermoplasmata archaeon; assembly: GCA_052325545.1. GTDB lineage: Archaea > Thermoplasmatota > Thermoplasmata > Lutacidiplasmatales > UBA184 > Lutacidiplasma. The sequence goes on along the minus strand of JBKQUP010000037.1, from coordinate 243,791 downwards.
GCTCATCCCGATGTGCCTCGCGGAGAGCATCGCGGTCCTTCCCTGGAGCCCGCTGGCGAGCGGCGTCCTCTCCGGAAAGTACAAGAACGGGATCCGGAACGCCCCGAGCGGCACCCGGATCGCTGACTCCAAGGATCCCGAGTTCTATACCAGCCGATTCGACAACGACCGGACCACCCGCATCGTCCGGGCCGTCGAGGCGGTCGCCCAGGGAACCGGCAAGACCATGTCCCAGGTAGCCCTGAACTGGCTCCTAAGCCGTCCGTCGGTCACCGCTCCGATCATCGGGGCCCGGAACATCGAACAACTCTCGGAGAATCTGGGGTCGACCGGCTGGTCGCTCACCCCGGACCAGGTCGCGGCGCTGAGCGCGGCGAGCGAGCTGGAGGTCACCTACCCCTACGACAAGAGGGCCGAGGAGCAACAGAGAGCCGGCCGGGAGCTGGAGTAGAGTACCGGGAGGGTTCGGCCCCGACAGCGAATTTCGGCGGCCGCGGTCTCGGCTCGTCCTGCCGACCGGAATGTGAAGAACCCCCTTGCCGGCCGATCCGCACCCGTTGCCCCGAACGGCTGAGTATTAGTATGGGCGCCGCCGTGCGCGGGACCCCTCCACAACACCATGCCGAACGACTCGTTCGCCATCGAAACCCACGGGATCACCCGGGTCTTCGACACCCGTAAGGGCTTCCTGTTCCGGGAGGTCACGCACACCGAGGCCCTCAAGGGGATCGACCTGAACGTCGAGCGGGGAGCCATCTTCGGCCTGCTAGGCCCGAACGGCGCCGGTAAGACCACCCTCACGAAGATCCTCTCGACGCTCCTCCTTCCCACTCAGGGCCGGGCGTTTGTCCTCGGGCACGACGTCGTCCACGAGGCGGAGTGGCTTCGTCCACGCATGGGGTTGGTCCTCGGCGGAGAGCGGGGGCTGTACACCCGGATCAGCGCCCGGGAGAACCTGCGGTACTTTGCCGACCTCTACGGCATCCCTCATTCGGACAGAGAGCGGAGGATCGAGGAGGTACTCTCCCGGGTCGACCTCCAGGAAGCGGCCGACCGTCGGGTCGAAGAATACTCGCGCGGCATGAAGCAGAAGCTCCACCTCGCGCGGGGCATCCTCCATCGGCCCCAGATCCTCTTCCTCGACGAGCCGACGATCGGGCTCGACCCAAAGAGCGCTCGCGAGACCCGCAAGTTGATCCGGTCCCTCGTCGCGGACGGGGTGACGATCTTCCTCACGACCCACTACATGTTCGAGGCCGAAGAGCTGTGCCCCAAGCTCGCCGTCCTCTCCAGAGGGCGCATCGTGGCCCAGGACACGGTAGCGAACCTGCGTCACCTGGTCGGCGGCGACCGGACCGTCGATGTCGAAGCGTACGGGTTCGACGACCGGGAGCTCGAGTCACTCCGCCATCTTCCGGGGGTTTCGAGATTCCTCACCGAGGAGTTCGGACCGGTTTCCCGGATTACGTTGCGGATGAGGACGAACGAGCTCAGCCTCGACCAGGTCCGGGCGGCGCTGCCCAACCACCCGGAGCTGACAGTCCGCGAACGTCGCACGTCGATGGAGGACGTTTACCTCGACCTCGTTGAGGAGGAGCCCCGATAGATGGCCGAGGTCATAGCCCAATACTCCCGGGCCCGCTCCACCTATGCCTCGCTCCGGCTGAGCGTCCTCCAGTTCCTGGCCGACCCCCAGTGGCTCGTCCCGTCGATGATCGCCCCGGTGGTCTTCGCGCTCGTTTCCTTCGAGCTGTTCCGGGGCGCCGGGCCGTACTTCCTCACGTACGCGATCCTCGGGGCCGGCATGATGAGCATGTGGGGCCAGACCCTCTACGGGAGCGGGTGGGCGACCGGCATGGACCGGGAGTACGGTACTCTCGAGCCGACGATCCAGGCGCCGACCCCGTACCTGTACGTCGTGGTAGGCCGCGTGCTTTGGAACGTGATCTCCGGTCTGTTCGGCGGGGCGATCGTCTACGTGGTGATCGTGATTGTCGCGGGAGGGCCACCGACCGTGCCCAACCCGGTCGGATTCGCGCTCCTGTTCGTCTTCGTGATGATCACGCTCGCGAGCGTCGGGGTGATCTTCGCCGCTTTCTACGTGTACACCCGCTACGCGGGGTTCATCCAGAACATCGGCGAGTTCGCCTTCTACATCGGGACCGGCTGCATGTTCCCGGTCATCCTCCTCCCGTTCGTCACGAACCCGATCTCCCTCGCCTTCCCACCGACGTGGGGGTTGGACGCGCTCCGGTACCTGTCGATCCCCGGCTACCAAGGGTTCGGGTGGGGGTTCTGGGGAGACCTCGCGGGGGCCGTCATCACCACGCTCGTCTACCTTTCCGTGGCGGGCCTCGTCTTCCACCGTGTCGAGCGGCATGTCCTCGAGGAGGGGAACCTGTCCGAGTACTGAGCGGACGGTGCGATCTCCATGGCGACTCCCCTGCTCACCTACCGACCGTCGTTCTGGCGGACATTCTGGACGAACGCGGTCATGGCCCCGCGCACCAGCCTCGGGTTCATGCGCGTGGACTTCGTCCTCGGGACGGTTTTCATCGTCCCGCTCACCCAGATGGTCTTCTTCGCGTTCGTCGTCCAGCTCGGTGGTGGCGGCGCCTCCGAGATCGCGTTCACGGCCGTCGGGAATGCTGTGGCGACCGTGACGTACTCGAGCGTCTTCTCCGTCTGCCAGACCACCGATTCGGAGAAGCAGCAGGGGACGATGGAGCACCTCCTCGTCTCCCCCGCGAACCGTTTCGCGCTGTACTTCGGACGCGGTCTCATCCCGATCCTGATCTCCCTCGCCACGGTCGCGGTCGGTCTAACCTACGCGGCGCTCCTCTATGGGGTCTCGATCCCGCTCTCCGTGTTCCCGGCGCTCATCGTCTCGATCGTGCTGACAGCGTTCGCGATGGTCGGCTTCGGCCTCCTCCTCGGAGGCGTCGCACTCTACCTCCGCACGTCGATCATCCTCGGGAACATCTTCCTCTTCGTCGGGCTCCTCCTCTCGGGAGTGAACTTCCCCCTCTCCTCGCTGCCGGTGCCCCTCCAGTGGGCGGGAGACGTGTTGCCGCTGACGTGGGGACTTGCGGCCATCCGCGCGGCCGTCGCCGGCGAGCCCCTGGGAAGCGTCGCGGTCCTCTGGGGGGCCGTCGGGATTGCGGCCGTGGCCTCGTTCGGGGCGGCGATCGGTCTATGGAAGGTGTTCGAGCGGCGGGCGCTCTCTACCGGTAGCATCGCGCGGTTCTAGTCGGTCCCCTCGATCGACCCCGCGAGGGTCAGACGCGCCGAAGCGGGGAGGGGACCCCGACGGGGGGAAACGCCCGTGCTGGGAATCGTCCATTCAAACTGGTAATCTGAATCGTCCTACCGATAGAAGCGCCCCCGCGAAGAACGCGGGTTCCTCGTGGTTGGTCCTCGAACCGCGTGTGGGACGGCGAAGCCATCGGAATCCGTGTCGGGCGGCCGAGGTGACCCTTGACGGGAAGCGCGGTCATCCAGGACACGAGGGGAGACGTGTTGGGTGGGGGCCATGCGTTCAGAAGGCGAGCGTTCGGGTCCCTTGCAGCAGGATCCCGATGACAGCACATCCGATGAAACCCACGGCTGTAACTCCCGTCAGGGCGTCGGGACTCCAAATTGTGGACAGTGCGCCGATCGCGAACGCGCCGGCGGTGCTGGTGATGCCGGTGAATAGGTAATTGTTCCCGGAGATCCGTGCGAGCACCTCTGGTGGAAAGCCTCCTTGCAGGTAGTTCGAAAACGCAGTGATCCTCGCCGTCGTCGCCACGCCGACCAGAAACCATACGGCCACACTAGCGACGGCGGACCCGGTGACGAGTTCCGCCACGATCAGAACGGCCCCCGTGGACAACAGGGCAACGTTGCCGACAAGTCCGATACGCCCTCGAGGGTTGAGTTTGCCCAAGACAATCCCGATGATGATTCCGCCGACCAGGTAGGCCACGTAGAACCCGGCAAACGTGACTTGCGAACTCGAGAAGAATCGACCGACGTACAGTGTGAGTAGGAGCAGCGGCGCTGCGATGAAGAACCCGTAGGCCGATTGAAGGACCGCAAGGTGGCGTAGGGGCTTGCCGCTCGCGCCCTTGTACAAGGCCCAGCCCTCGAGGAAACCCGTCCGGTACGCGGGTCTTTTGGCGTTCGGGGTCGGGATCGGTAGTAGGAAGGCGAAGCCCGCTCCCACTGCCAGCAATCCGGCGTACAGATAGGACCCACCCGCGACCCCGAACAGGGCGATGGTGAGGCCAGCCGTGAAGTACATCGCGATGTCGACGCCGCCGCCGATCGCCGTCCCCAGGCCGGTGACCGCGAACAGCCGGTCCTTACTGAAGAGAAGCCGCGTGGCCGCCGAGTCGGCGGCCCACGTAAAGTCCCAAAGGGCGGCCAATAGGACCACAATCACAAGCAGGAGCGGTATCGTCAGGAGTCCGAAAACATAGGTCAGGCCGAGAGCCAGGGACGCGACGGCTTGGATGGGATAACACACCACGTAGACCCATCGCTTGTCACCGATCCGGTCGACGAGCGGACCGACAACGAACGTCAGCGTGTAGACCGCCGTCTCCACGCCGACGACGACCCCCGCGAGGAAGATTCCATTCGTCAGCCGGAAGGAGAGCCAGAGTACGGTCGCCAGGTACACCGTGTATCCCACGCCCGCGGCGGTTCCTCTCGCCTGGAGCAGAAGGAATGTGCGACTTCGGAGGAGAGGAAGAAACCTGGAATCACCCTCCGTCGCCGGCATATTCGGGACTGGTCAGAGACCCGCTCCCTTGGACGTGGCGGGGGTATTTCCGATTGCAGTCCGGGGACATGCCGCGCCCCCCTCGCGGTCGGACATCGAACGCAGGGACTCTCCGTCAAGGGGCAGGTTGACTACACCAATCCTACCGGTGTTAGCCTCATGAGCCGTCCCGTAATGGGCTCCTCCGAAGGCCGTTCATGAAGTGGGTAACTCGAGAGAAAGCGCGAGTGGACCGGATCGCCTGTCCGTGGTTGATTCGGAAGTTCATCGACCCCCGAGCAGAGTTCCTCTATGTTCCGGCGGAGAAGGTCATGGAGGTGGCCAAGAGGGAGGGAGCCATCCCGTTCGACACGCCCGGAGCGGAACTCCACCATTACGAGGACGGGGGTAAGGAGTACGTGAGCTTTGACGCCATCATCCGGAAGTACAAGCTCACGGACCTGCCCCTGCTCGAGCTCGCAAAGATCGTACGCGTGGCTGACGGCGGCTCCGGCCGGGAACCCGAGGCAGCCGGACTGGAGGCGGCAGCTACGGGGTTCCGGATGTTAGCGAAGGACGACCTCGAAAACCAACGGCTCCAGTTCCCTCTGTACGACGCGCTGTACGTCTATTGCAAACGGAAGGTCGAGCAGGGAGGGACGCTCGAACACACGGACGGTGGGTCTCCCTCGCGGTAGTGTATTGGGTCGAACTCGTCCGGTGACCGGTCGGCCGAACCGAGGTACGGACTCGCACGCGCGGTCGCGGGAGACGATGCCGACCGAAAGCCTACCGTCGTCGGGCGCACCTTCGGCGCGGCACGACCGCATCCTGTTGATGGGTACCCGGACCGCCCGGGGGTTCGGCGCCGGCGCCCTTTCGATTGTCATCGCTCTTGACCTCGCCGGAGTGGGCTATTCTTCGTTCGCCATCGGCATCATTCTCGGTCTCGCGCTGGGGGGAGCAGCCGCCTGGGCCATCGCGGTGCCACGCATCGAGCTCCATTGGCGCCGTCGGTCGGTCTTTGTGTTGTCCGCGGTCGCGCTCGCCATCGGCGGCGGGCTTCTCTGGATCGATATCGCGAACCCGGCACTTCTGCTCGCGGCTCTGCTTCTGGGGGGAGTCGTTGCGGGAGGAGCCGACGTAAGCCCTCTCGGGGCGCTCGAGCAGGCCGCTCTCGCGGGAACGACGGCGGATCGAGCGAGAACGCAGACCTACGCGGTCTACAACCTCCTGGGGTACGTAGGGGTCGCCTTGGGCGCCCTTGCCGCCGGTCCGCTCTTCGGACTGAGCGGTCCGACGTTTACGGGCTTCCCGGCGGGCCCTCACGACGTGACACTCCTCTTCTACGGTCTCCTCGGTCTGGCTCTGGTCCCCGCCTATCGGAGCCTTTCGAGCGACGTTAACCGTCAGGCGGGCGGCGAGCGGCCGTCTCCGCTCTCGCCACCGAGCCGACCGATCGTCTACTCCCTGTCGGCACTGTTCTCGGTCGATGCCTTCGCGGGCGGTCTCATCGTGAACAGCCTTGTCGTCTACTACTTCTCGGTCCAGTTCCACCCCGCGGTCGACATTCTCGGCTTGGTCTTCTTTCTCAGCAACCTGGCCGCCGGGCTCTCTCTCATCCTTGCCGCGCCGCTGGCCCGGCGATTCGGCCTCGTCAACACCATGGTCTTCAGCCACATTCCGTCGAACGTTTTCCTCATCCTCGTCGTGTTCGCTCCGTCCTTCCTGATCGCGTCCGCCCTCTGGGTCTCCCGCGCCACGCTCTCGCAGATGGACGTCCCCACGCGTCAGTCATACATGCAAGCGGTAGTACCCACCGAGGACCGGGCCGCGGCCGCGGGCTACACGACCGCGGCCCGAAGCTGCCAGGCGTTCGGCGCCCCCGTCACGGGGTCTTTCCTCGCAGCGGGCGGGCCGTGGGTAGCCGCCCCCTTCGCGCTCGCCGGATGCGTGAAGATCGGTTACGATGTCGCGGTGTACTCCCGGTTCCGCCGGCTTCGTCCCCCGGAGGAGGTTGCCGCTGGTGCCGCAGCTCCGGTCCCTTCCCGACCTGTGAATCGATCCTGAAGCGCCTCTGGTGAACTCGGAGCTGAGCGCTCCCTCGAGCGCTCCTCGCGGACGGTCATCCAACGGGCGTGCCTTGGGGTCCCGGACCGAGGAAAGCCCTCGTACTGGGACTGGTACCCTTATGGTTCCACTTCTGCCCGATTCGTCGGCCGCCGGCTCAACGGCCGCGTGAATGCGGTGCGGGTGGTGGTCGCAACCACACTGGACCGTGATCGAGACCCCCGCGCGCTCCTCGCAGTTACGTCATCGGACGCGCGTGTTGGCCATCGAAGGGTCCGCTTGCAAAGTTATGGTCAAACGGCTCCCGCGGGTGAGGGGCCGTCGATAGGACCAACTCAGCCCTGGTCGACTTCGTGGATTTCGTCGGCGACGAGACCATGGGCTTCCTTATGGACCCGAGCCGCGGCCTCCGGGGACGGCGCCTCAACTAGGCAGAAGATCGTCTCGGTCTTCTCGTCGACCCAGTAGTTCCGATAGTTCACCCCGTGCTTGCCCTGAACTTTGAGATCCTTCGCGTGGGCTTCTGCGACGGCCGCGGCTGTAACGCCCTTCACCTTTCGGTGAGTGTCCATGTAGAGCGGCATAGCACCCGCCATTTACGTTCCAAAGAAAAACCTTCCGATTTCGGCAAATCGGTGGGTTTTCCAACAGGACCCGGCGGACTGCCGACTTCCCCGTGGCCCCGTGCGCTCCTTGCGTTCGGTCATCGTACGCGGACGCCCGTCAGGAGGGCCGAGCGGCCACTGCCTCTCGCTGGGTCAGCACGCGCTCAGTGATGACGCGGGGGAACCCCACCGAGTCGACTAGAGGCCGATCGACTGGAGCGCGTTCATCGCTTGCATCAAGGTATTGTCCGGCGTGCCGGTAGCGTCAATCCGAACCCAGCGGGGGGGCTGGAACATCTGCTCGAACTTCCGCTTCACTCTGACGAGGTACGGCTCGTCCTCGAAAGGGTCGCGCTGGCCCCGGGACTCGACCCGCTTCATCGCAACCTCGACCGGCGCGTCCAGATACAGGACGAGGTCCGGCTCGATCGCGACGTCGTGCTCGATACGTTCCACCTCTCGCCACGCTTCGGGGCTCAGCCCCGGGTATTGGTAGGCGAGCGCGGAGTAAAGCGACCGGTCTTGGATGACGATATCTCCCATTTCGAGCGCGCGTTCGATGTGAGGTCGGAGTAACGCTCGGTCGACGGTGTAGCAGAGCGCGGCCGCGAATGGATCGAGCTGGCGAAGGCGTGCGAACTCGGACCGGAGGAACTTGTCGGTCGGCTCCCGGAAGCTCGAGATCGAGTGACCGCGCGCGAGGAGCGGAGGAACCAACCGGGCGGCCAGCTCCGTCTTTCCGGTCCCATCGATGCCTTCGATGACGATGTAGGTGCTGCGCTCGCTCATTGTCCACCGACCAAAACGTCCGGAGCACGGGGGTCCACGAGGTCTCGAGGCAGATCGGACACGAGCCTCGGGACATCATCCCAGGCCATAATACCGATTGAAGGCCGTTTTCGTCGCGGAGTACGCCAGCAGAGTATACGCGGGTTTCCGGCAAGACGCGTCACGGTGCGGTCATGGAATCACCTCGCGCGCCCCTCACGGTCGGTCATCGACTGCGCGCGACGTGGGGTCGACACCGAGGAAAGCGCCCGTGCTGGGATCCGTACTCTTATGCTTCCGTTTTTGGTGGATTCGTTCTACCGATAGGAGAGTCTCCGCGAAAAACGCGGTCTCCTCGCAGTCGGTCATCGAACGCGCGCCGGCCATGAAGTTCGAGCCTCTGGAGGCTCGAGTCTCCACTCAGCCGGCGAATGGAAGCAGCGAGGGGAGGGCTGTGAAAAGAATCGTAAGCAGACCCACCGCGATCAGCAGCCCGCCCAGGACAACCCGGAGATGCTCCTCCGGAACGTGTTCGTGAAGGTATCCTGCTCCCCGCGATGAGATTGCTGTGATCATGATCAATGCCGCCGTCGCCGCGACGAACACGAGCACGACGTTGCCCGTCGAGGCGACGAACAGGATGGCCAGGATCTGGGTATTGTCCCCCATCTCGAGCAGGAACGCGAGTCCGAGGGCGACGGTCCGCACCTGTCGTGCAGTGTGAGCCACGGCTGGAGTCCCCTCGCCCGGCTCGCGAACGAAACCGGGTACCCTCAGGATCTCGCGCATGCCGAACGCGACAAGGACCAGCCCCCCGACAACCTTCACCCAAAGGAGGTACGGGCCGAGAACGGTCTCAGCACCGTATCCGAGGGTAACAGACACTACGGTCGCTGCCCCGAGGCCGACGGACGCTCCGATGAAGACGTCCCGGTGCGGGTGGCGCGTCGCGAGGGTAATGACGCCGAAGTTCGATTTACCGGGAAGTTGGAGCACGGCGATCACTACGAAGACTACGATTCCATCGATCAGTGGATTCGCGTCCAAGAGCCCCGCCTCCACCGGTCAGAGTCCCACAGAGATGACTGCTTCGTTGGGACGGGACGGCGTGAGAAGATACGGTCCATAACTGGTCTGTAACTCGTCCGAAGCGGGCTCGTTCGATGACCGTGCCCCAGAGTTGACCGCTTGAACCGATGTCTAACGACGGGGCTCTGTGATGGGGGGCCCGAACCGAAGAAAACACCCCTGCTGGGACTCGTACTCTTATGGTTCCATTTCTCCCCGATTCGTCGAACGCCGTCTCGGCAACGACCCGAGGCGACGCGGGGTGTGGTTGAGACAGCCCCGGGCGTGGCCGAGAACCTCGCGCGCCCCTGGCGGTCGACCATCGAACGTTTCCGCCTCACGGGAGGGTCGCGAAGCGACTCTCGGAGGCCTACTTCCACGCGTGTCCTTCGACGAGCCAGGTTCCGAGGTTTCCGTGAAGCTCCTCTTTCCCATGACTTCCCGAGCGAGTATTGCGGTCAATCCCACAACGATGAATAGGGCCGCCGCAGCGTAGAAGCAATAGTGAAACGCGTCTCTCGTCGGAAGCGTCAGGGAATGGTCCGCCACGACGTATGTCGATACAAAGGTGCTAAGGATCGCTCCCGACAACGGGGCCCCGAGGCTTTGGCCGATGTATCGGAATGCCGTGTTCAGTGAGGTTCCGAGACCCATCTCGCCCTTCTCCAAGGAAAGCACAAGGAGGTTCTGGATCGACACTGACATGAGACCGCCCCCCACAGCGTACACCGTCAGGTAGGCCCCGACCTCGATCGGACTCGTGGCCGTAGAAAGTAGGAGGAAGCCGACCCCCGCGAGAGCGGATCCGCAGTAGAGAAACGGTTTCACTCCATACCGGGGAATCACTATACCCACTGAGTAGGCGACCGGTAGGACGACGACGACTACGGGCAGCAAGGAGAGTGCGGTCTCGATGATATTGAGTCCAAATCCGCTCGGGGCCGGCAACTGCATGAGGTACGTGAATGCCTGAAACGTGATGTAGATCGACATCCCGAAAACGAGGATGATGACGTTGGAAATCAGGACGTTCCGTCGGCGCAATAGTTTGACATCTAGGACCGGTTCTGATTGCCCACGCTCGTACCACGCGAGCACCAGGATGGCTGCCAGGCCCCCGAGCAGAAGCGCGAGGACAGGAGCGGATACCCATCCCCAAGTCGCCCCCTCAGACAATCCGAGAACGATCGCGGTGAGGCAGACCCCGAGCCACGCAGCGCCCACATAGTCCAGGTGGACCCCGGGCTTGAGGTTCGGCGACTCGCGAACAAAGTAGACGGTCAGAACGGTCAGGAGAAGGACGATAGGCAGAGCCAGGTAGTAGTTTCCCTGCCAGTGATAATCGGAAGTGACCACCGCGCCCCCCAGGAGCCCAGCGGCCCCTCCTGCTAGCTGAATGGCGCTGATCAGTCCTTGGGCACGGGGAACCATGTCGCGCGGAAACTGCTCCCGGGCGAGACTGAAGGATAGCGGGATGGCACCCAGCCCGATTCCCTGGAAGAATCGGGAAGCGGCGATAAGACCGAAGCTCGGAGCCAAGGACGTGGTCGTTGCGACCACTAGGTAAACTGAGAGAGTGTAGACCATCAACCGCTTCTTGCCGTAGATGTCGCCGAGCTTGCCGACGATCGGCATGATCGCGACCCCGAACACCGTGTAGAGCGAGATCAGCAAACTCGTCTGAGCGATGCTCACCCCGTACTCGGCCGAGATCGTCGGTAGCGCCGGAGTGAGCATCGTATCTACATAGATGATGAGCGCCGGGATCAGGGCGAGCAGCACCAGCGTTCGGTTGGCATAGGATCGGTCAAAGCTCGGAGCGCGTGCTCGGGCCTGATCCCCCGGCCCACCCGAACCCTCTCCTCCTGATTGCGTCGCGTCCGTCCCCCCTATACAGGATACTGTAGTATCTTATGAGAAGGAAGGCTATATTAGAAACTATCGTATCCTGTATTCTATGAATCAACCGCGGGGGTCGGACCCTCGAGGAACGGGTCGACCGTCCCCGTTCGTTTCGCGTCGGAGGGGAGCTGTTCTCGAGGATGCCATTCTCCGGGCGGCGTGGGCCGAGCTAGAGAGAGCTGGCTATGACAACTTCACAATCGACCGTGTCGCCGCCCGAGCGCATACGAGCAAACCGGTGCTCTACCGCCGATGGAGAAACCGAGCCGAGCTGGTTCGGGCAGTGCTTCAGCGTCGGATGGGACGGACTGCCGACAACATTCCGGACACAGGAAGCCTACGAGAGGATGTCCTCCACTTGCTGCGTGCACAGAATCGACGGATCCGGCGGACCCCCAAGGATGTTTTGCGGGGTCTCCTGGCAGAGGCTCCCTCGTTGGAGAAAGCGGATCATCCTGTGTTCGAGGTCATACCCGGTGTAATGGCCGTGATTCTACAGCGTGCCCAAAGCCGAGGCGAAGTTTCAGCGAACCGGATTTCGTCGCGAATAGCGCGGTTGCCGGTCGACCTTTTTCGTCATGAGATGATCATCACCCAAGACGTGGTTCCCGATTCCGTCTTGGAAGAGATAGTGGACCACATCTTCCTCCCTCTCGTCCAACGTTGAATCGAGAGGGCGAACCGGGTCGGCGTCCGTGTCTGGGCCCTCCTCGCGGTCGGTCGGCGAACACACGCCCTCTTCGTGAAGGTCGGTCATAGGAGGCGCGATTCGCGAATTGTCCCTGATCGGCTCGCTTGGCGAGCGGAAGCAAAATCGACGGTTTCGGATTCCTTCAGCGAGGGTGACCGCAGCGAACGAGACCGGTTAGCCCGTTGGGCGAGTTCTCCCTACGCGCGGGATAGTAGCGGAGAGTCGTTCCTCGTGAGAAGCCCCGACCTCCCCCGCTCCACAACGAGCAAATATCCGCGCTTCCTTCGGACAGCAGATGACCGGGGCTCCGGTCTTCTTCCCCGGATCGAGCGCGACCGGGCCCGACCGTTCCCTCGGTCCGGCCACGTTCCCTGGGCACGAAGACTGCTCGACTCGGGCGAGTCAGCTAGTACCCCCCCGCGATCGAGGCAAGGTTTCCGGCTGGACGAGGTTCCCCCGGAGACCGGCCCCGTGACCACCCCTCCCTCCGAGGTGCGCTCCGGTCCCGATTCGAGCCCGAAACTTCCCGATGCGCCACCCGGCGCTCCCGCACCGCGAGCGCGTCGTCGGGTCCTTTCGGGACCGGCTCGGTACGCTCTAAGACGAGTCTTGACGATCCCCGTACAGCTGGTGATCGTCCTCCTGATACTGTATCTCGCCATCGAAGTGCCCACCGACCTGTCCAAGTTTCCGCCCGACAACCTGATCGGAATCGACCAAGGATTCCTTCAGCTGGTGTTCAACATCTTCACCGGAAACTGGGGGACCGCGGACTACCTGAAGTATCGGTTTGTCTGGCCCCAGATTTTTGCCTACTATATTCCCGCGTCCCTCCAGCTCGCGGTCTTCGCGCTCCCGATGGCCGCCATGCTGGCATATCCTATCAGCCTGGTCGCCGGCTGGAGCCACCGTCCGGGAATCGACCCTCCCGTTCGGCTCGCGACCCTGGTCGCGGCCCTGCTTCCGGCCTTTGTCGTGGGAGCCGTGGTGCTGAACGCCGTCTTCCTGGGCTTCGTGGGCTACTTCCAGGACATTCCGGGCCAAGGACTGATTCCCGGAGATATCTGGTTCACCGTCCGAGGCGGGTACCCCTCCTGGATACTCTACGGCTTCGCGACCCAACCGACCGGGCTCCCGCTCGTCGACGCGGTGATCCATCAGGCCTGGACGATTGCCGCGATCTCTTTCGTGAAGACCCTCATCCAAGGTTCGGCCGTCGCGGTTGTCTACGTCGCGATCTTCTTCCGACACGCCCGTTCGATCGTTCGCTCGGCCCGGGAGGAGGTCTACATCGTCGGAGCGCGGGCGCGGGGAGTCTCCGAACGCACGCTGCTTTGGCGTCACGCCGCCCGTTCGGTCACCCCTTCGTTCCTTCTCATCTTCGCGCTGACCATCCCGGAATACCTCTGCGTCCAGTTCGCCGTGGAGGTGGCGTTCGCCGACCAGGATGGCCTGGGGTATCTGGTCTTCTCCGTCCTGACCGGCGGTGTTCTGTCTCCCATCATTCCTCTCGTCTTCCTGATTGCAATCGTGGTCCTTTCCTGGGCGCTTCTCGTCGACCTCATCGCGTTGCGGCTGGACCCGCGGGGGTTGGCCAGCCGATGACCGAGGTTCCGGTCGCCCCCGTCACCCAGGTGCCCCCTGTCCCGCAACGACCCACCCTGAGGGAGCGATGGGCCCGGCGGCCCCCCCCGCTCGGGCTCCTCGTGGGCGCCGGGCTCCTCACCTTTTACGTGTTCGCCGCCCTCAGCGCGCTGGTCGTCTTTCGCGGCTCGCTCAATCAACTTCCCCAGACGGCGTCCTGGGTCCCCATCGAGAACGCCCTCGGACCCTCCGCGGCCCACCCGTTCGGAGTGATGGCCGGGTTTGGCACCGACCTGTTCGACGCGATCTGGCGGGCGACGCCCTGGGACTTGAGCATGGTCGCCGGCATTCTGGCGATCGATGTGTTCTTGGGTCTCTTCTTGGGAGCGCTAGCGGGTCTCGACGAAGGGGGACTTCTGGACGGGATCGTGACCCTGGTCGGCGACACCGTCGGCTCGATCCCGTCGTTCATCCTCGTCGCCGTCATCTTCATCGGCGTCCTGACGGAGGCCCCCGCGTCGCTCGGCCTCCCTCTCGTTGTCGTAGTTTTCGGGATAATCCTCTGGCCGACGATGGCGCGGGCGGTTCGAGAAAGGGCCCGCCATATCGCCCATCAACGCTACGTGGAGGCGGCTCGAGCGTCAGGGGCATCGTTCTCTCGTATCCTGTTCGCGCATGTGTTGCCAAACACCTTGGGCCCGGTACTCGCCCAGGTACCCCTGGACGTGGTGCCGATCTTCTTCGTTCTCTCCGTGTTTCCTTGGTTCTGGGATTGTCAGTACCCCGGCGGGGAACAGGTCCACATCACTGCGCCGTTTGGCCAGTTCCCGCCTCCCTACCTCATCCCTCTCCTTCCCAGCTTCTGGCCCCTACCCTCAGGATCCTTCCCCGAGTGGGGATACCTCCTCGGTTTCGGAACGTGTGAGGGGACTAGCTTTCCGGGAAGCTTCGACTACTGGTGGATGTATGTCTTCCCACTATTGGCGATCGTGGGCCTCGGGGTCGCAATCGGACTCGTCTGCGATGGGATCGAGCGGTGGCGCCGGCTAGAGCGATAGTCAAGGGGAGGGATGGAGGCATGGAATCGGGGTTCGGAGGCTCAGGGCCTAACGGCCGTCCGGTACGCCGGCTGGACGCCGGACCGTTCCCGATCCCGAGGGGAACCCGAGCGGCGTCCAGAATCCTAAATCCGGCGCGCCAGCTTCACTTTCGCTGCCCCCGGGGGGGGCAATGAATCACCCTCGCCGAGGCGTCGGACACTCCGCGCCTGCGGTAGGGCCCATGGTCTGGCTCCTGACCTCGGCCCTGGTCGTCGTGGCGGTCCTCTCGGCCTCGGGACTCGCATGGCATGCGGGCCTCTCCGCTCCGGCGGTTCCCGGTCTACATTTCCTCGGGAGAACCCCCACGGCAGGAACCCTCGACCAGGGATTGTCGACCGATTTCGCGCCGGCCATCGGCGTGCTCACCAACGTCACCGTGGGAGGGTCACCCAACTGGGCGACGTATGACGGAGGGAACGGGTACGTGTACGTGGCGGACGACTTCTGGAACAACGTGAGCGTGATCAGTGGGACCCACGTCGTGGCCTCCCTCAACGTAGGGGATGACCCGGTGTATGTGGGGTACGACCCCGGAAACGAGTATGTCTACGTTCCGAACGAGGATTCCAACAACGTGAGCGTGATCAACGGAACTGGGTTGGTCGCGTCCGTGAACGTCAGTTCCGGCCCGTCTTGGGCGACCTACAACCCCCGAAATGGGTACGTCTACGTGCCGGACGAGGACTCCGACAACACGAGTGTGATCAGCGGTACGTCGTGGATAACGAACGTCCCCTCCGGGCCCGGGCCCGAGATGGCCGTCTACGACAGTGGGAACGGGTACGTCTACGTGCCGGACATGGGGTCGGACAACGTAACCGTGATCAGCGGGACATCCGTCGTCGGCTCAGTGGATGTGGGGGCTATCCCGACCTTTGCGACGTACGACCCGCGCAACGAGTACGTCTACGTACTGACCCCCGATAACGCGGACATGAGCGTGATCAACGGCACCACGGTGGTCGGGCAAGTGAGTCTGGGCGCCGAACCGGAATCCGCGACCTACGACAGCAGCGACGGCTACGTCTACGTCACTAACCTCCAGACGACAAACGTGAGCGTGATCAACGGGATTTCGGCGGTGGGATCGATCGTCCTCTACGGCGCACCATACTACGCGGGGTACGACCCCGCCAACCAGTATGTCTACGTGGTGGACGACACCGACAATCTTACGATGATTAGCGGTACGTCCGTGGTCGAATCGATCCCCCTCGGTTTCGGTCCGACAAACGTGGCGTACGACGCGAGCAATGGATACGTCTACATTCCGGACGAGGGGTCGGGGTACGTGAGCGTGGTGGGGCCCTTTTCCTATTCGCTGCTCGGGGAGTTTACCGGGGCATCATGGTGGGTCTACGCGCTGAACGCGCTCATCATCGCCGCGGTCGTGCTCAGCACCGTCGTCTACGTGAGGCGCCGCCGGAGTCGGTCGCGGGGCCCGACCCTTTAGGACCGTTTGTCTCCCGACCCGAACCGGGGTCCGGACCGGGGAAAGCGCCCGTGCTGGGATTCGAACCCAGGTCTGAGGCTCCGCAGGCCTCTAGGATAATCCATTGCAGCGGGAGGGGGTTCGTGCCCCCGCCCCGTAGCTACCCCACACGGGCATCTCGGTGCTCTATCGGTCCCGGCGCGCCGAGGGAGGGTCGTCTATAAAAGCCCGGGGTCGCGGGGTCCCCCCTCGGAACGACATCTTATACCGGGCGCCGCTCCGTGGGGTGTCGAGCCCGGTTGAGTGCGAATGAGCGACCCCTCTCACCCCGATGCCTGGAAGGAGCTGAGCGCGCTGCCCACGGGCCAACGGGTCGAGCTCTCCGACGCGGAGGGCCACACCTGGAGCGGGACGGTCGTCCCTCGTCACGACTTCTCCGGAGACCGGGTCCTTCAGCTCAAGCTCGAGAGCGGGTACAACATCGGGGTCCGCATCGGGCCGACGTTCCGCTTTCACCTCTTGGAGGGCCGCCCAGGGGCGCCTCGGGCGACCTCGAAGCCCGCCCCTCCCCCGCTCACCGCGGACGCCGGACCTTGGATCGCCCTCCTCACGACCGGAGGGACGATCGCCTCCCGGGTGGACTACGAGACCGGAGGGGTGCGGCCGGTGAAGGAGGAGCGCGAGATCCTCGACTTCTTCCCCGACCTCGAAGCCTCCGGCCGCGTACGGATCGTCCCGGTGTTCGACCGACTGAGTGAGGACCTCGTGCCGGACGACTGGCGCGTGCTCGCCGAGAAGGTGGTCGCCACCTTCTCCACCGGGGCGCGCGGGATCGTCGTCGCCCACGGGACCGATACCCTCGGGTTCACCGCCGCGGCGCTCAGCTTCCTCTTGGTCGACCTTCCCGGGCCGGTGGTCCTGGTCGGAGCCCAGCGCTCCCCCGACCGTCCATCGTCCGACGGAGCGTCCAACCTCCGCGCCGCGGTCGAGGTCGCCCATGACCTGCGGATCGGAGAGGTCGTGGTCGTGATGCACGCCGGACCGTCCGACGACCGGTTCGCGATCCACCGCGGGACCTGGGTTCGGAAGATGCATTCGAGCCGACGGGACGCGTTCCGGAGCCGGAACGGCCCTCCGCTCGGCTTCGTCGAGGGCGGGAAGGTCGAGCTCCAGCCAACGGTGCGGCCTCCGGCTCGCGGGCCCCCGCACGTCGACGGACCGATCGACACGCATGCGGCGCTGCTCTGGTTCTACCCCGGCCTCACTCCGGAGCGAGCGGCGCGCTTCGCCGAGGGGTGCCGCGGTGTGGTCCTCGCGGGAACGGGCCTCGGGCACATCGGCTCGGACCACCTTCCCTGGATCCGCGCGGCGACCGAACGCGGCGTCGTCGTCGCGATGACGACGCAGTGCCTCGAGGGGAACGTGGAGCCGTACGTGTACTCGACCGGGCGCGACCTGCTCCGGGCGGGGGTCCTGTACCTCGGCGACCTGCTCCCCGAGACCGCGTACGCGAAGATGGTGTGGGCGCTCGGCCACTCCTCGGACCCGGCGGTGGTGGCCCAGCTCCTATCGCAGGACCGGGCGGGCGAGTTCCACGACCGGCACGACCCGAGGGAAGCGGCGTGAAGGCCGGGCTCGAGGTCCACCAGCAGCTCGCGGTGGGGAAGCTGTTCTGCGGGTGCCCCGCGGAGCTCTCCGAGGAGGTCACCGACTCATTCACGCGAAGCCTGCGGGCGGCCGGAGGCGAGAGCCGGGCGGTGGACGTGGCCGCGGCCCTCCAGGCCTCTCGCGGCCTCGTTTACCGATACGAAGCGGGCCCGTCCTCCTGTCTTGTCGAGATGGACGAGGAACCGCCCCACCCCCTGAACGAGGCCGCTCTCGACACCGCTCTCACCCTCGCCCTCCTCTTGCGCGCCCGCCCGGTCGACGAGATCGAGGTGATGCGGAAGATCGTGGTCGACGGCTCGAACACCACCGGTTTCCAGCGGACCGCGCTCGTTGCCGTAGACGGCGAGCTCGAGGTCTCGGGAAGACGATACTCAATCCCGACCATCTGTCTCGAAGAGGACGCGTGCCGGAAGGTCCGCGAGTCCCCCGGGGAAGTGACCTACCGTCTCGACCGTTTGGGGATCCCGCTCATCGAGATCGCTACGGGTCCCGAGATCGTTTCGGGTCCGGAGGCCCGGACGGTCGCCGAGGAGATCGGCGCCCTCCTTCGGGCCACCCGACGGGTCCGCCGCGGCATCGGGACGATCCGGGAGGACGTCAACGTCTCGATCGAGGGTGGCCACCGCATCGAGGTCAAGGGCGTCCAAGAGCTCCGCCGGATCCAGGAGTACGTAGAGAGGGAGGTCGCTCGCCAGAAGTTCCTGCTCGAGCTTCGGGACGAGCTCGTGCGGCGGCATGCCCGCGTCCCGGCCGACCCCCCGGTCGATGTCACCCACCTCTTCCACGAGGTGACGTCCGGTCCGTTCTCGGGAGCCGGCCGAGGGGGTCAGGTCGTTCTCGCGGTTGGACTGATGGGTTTCGAAGGGCTCCTCCGCTCCCCTCCCGGCAGCGAAGAGCGGCTCGGCCGCGAGCTCGCCGACCACGCCCGGTCGGTCGGTCTCCGGGGCCTCGTTCACTCCGATGAGCTTCCGGCCTATGGGGTCTCCGAGGTGATGGCCGCCGCCGTGCGAGAACGATTGGGGCTCGCGGGGACGGACGCCTTCGTCCTCGTGACCGACCGCTCCCTCGAGCGCGCGTCGATGGCGCTGAAGCGCGTCGTGGACCGGGCGCGCGTCGCGGTCGAGGGGGTTCCCGGGGAGACCCGGGACCCGCTTCCCGATGGACGGACCCGGTTCTCCCGGCCGCTCCCAGGCCGGGACCGGATGTATCCCGAGACCGACATCCCCCCGATCCCGATCACCGCAGAGCGCCTCGACCGGCTGCGCTCCCAGCTCCCCGAACGGCCCGAGGAGCTCGAATCACGGCTCGCACGGTCGCATGGCCTCCTCGCCGAGGTCGTCCGCCAGCTCGTCTACGGCGACCTCGTCGAGCGGTTCGAGACCCTCGCCAAGGCGGGCCATCCCGC
This sequence comes from Thermoplasmata archaeon, assembly GCA_052325545.1. Taxonomy (GTDB): domain Archaea; phylum Thermoplasmatota; class Thermoplasmata; order Lutacidiplasmatales; family UBA184; genus Lutacidiplasma. Next base: position 224,751 of record JBKQUP010000037.1, on the reverse strand, counting down.
CGGTCTCGTCGCTCGCCTCCTCACCCAGGACCTCCCGTCGGTTCCGAGCGGCGGCGCGGGGACGCCTCCGTTCGAGCCGTCCCTCGACTCCCTGGGGGCCGTGCTCGCGGCCGCCGAGGCTGGGCGGATCGCGAAGGAAGGGGTTCCCACGGTCCTCGCGGCGCTCGCGGCGGGCGCCCCATCGGTCGAAGCCGCGGTCGAGCGCGCTGGGCTCTCCGGGTTCTCGAGGGACGACCTCGTCGCTCTCGTCCGCAAGGTAGTCGAGGCGAACGCCGAGCTGGTCCGGAGCCGGGGCGAGGCCGCCTTCTCGCCGCTCATGGGCGACGTGATGCGGGAAGTCCGGGGACGGCGAGACGGCCGTGAGGTCTCGGACACCCTCCACGCGGAGATCGCGCGCGTCCGGGCTCACTCGAGCCCGTAGGTCGCCGGGGCGCGTCGCGATGGCACGGTATTCGAGCGAGCGCTCCTCGAGGCGAGCGATCCTTCGTGTCGTTGTCACGGACGTCGATGGGACTCTCACCGATGCCGACCGCCGCCTCGACCCGCGGGCCGTCCAGGTCGTTCGCGACCTCGAGCACCGAGGCATCCCGGTCGCCCTTGCGACCGGGAATGTCCTTCCGATCGCCCTCGGCCTCCACCGTTCGCTCGGCCTGACGGGACCGATCGTAGCGGAGAACGGCGGGATCATCTACCATCAGGACGACCGCGGGCGGGACGTGGTCGATCGGGTCACGGACCGGCGGGTCGCGCTCGCAGCCTTCCAGAAGCTTCGGGCCTCCGGCCTTCCCGTCCGACGGCTGTTCACGGACCGTTGGCGGGAGAGCGAGGTCGCCCTCGAGCCGACGGTCTCCGTCTCGGCCGTGAAACGGGCGCTCGGAAGGAGCGGCGTCACGGTCGAATCCACGGGCTACGCTCTCCACCTGATGGAGACGGGCGGGGGGAAGCTCCCGGCCCTCGTGCGTGCCCTTTCCTATATCAGACGGACCCCGGCCGATTGCGTCGTCCTGGGGGACGGCGACAACGACGTGGCGATGCTCCGGGCGTCCGGGTTCGGCGTGAGCTTCGCCTCGGCCAGTCCGCGGGCGCGGCGGGCCGCCCGGTACGTGACGAAGGCCGAATTCGCGGCCGGTTTTGTCGAAGGGCTTAAAGCGAGCGGAATCCTCGACTGACCGTTCCCACCGGGGGGAACCGAACTTGCTCGTCGGACAGTGCGCTCGATGCGGGACGCCCGCGACGCTGGGATGTACCGTCTGCGGACGGACGTTCTGCCGGGACTGCCTCGACTCGGACGAGCGGACCTGTTCGGACTGTCTCGAGACCCTGAAGCACGCGAAGAACCCGGTCGAGACCCGACCGCCGCCGTCGCGTCGGATCCACCGAGGGCCACCGCGTCCCGGCCGGATTCAGTAGTCGTATCCCGGAAGGACGAGCTGCCCCTTGGGAGACGCCCGGCCGAGCGCGACCAGGACCACCCCAAAACCGCCCGCGAACAATCCCAGCGCGAACGTGGCCCAGGCGTACGCCCCGAGGGTCGAGGTGAACTCGTGACCCCCGACCGTCATGCCCCCGCTTCCGGCGAGGTAGTGGAGGAGTAGGTTGACCAGGACAGCGAGCCCCCAGCCGAGGGCGATGAGGATCCCCCCCGCCAGGATGTACCCCACCCGTTCGTCGCCGCCCGGGTCCATCGGCGGGACCGCTGGGGTCTCCTGGATGTCGACCACGACGGGTCCACTCCCGTTCCCCGTAAAGCGGTTTGCGCCGGGGGGGCGAGCGAGGGGTCCCGCGCGGGTCACGCGGCGGGGTAGGCAGGTCAGGCCCGTCCCTTCTTCGAGTCCACGTCCAGGCTTCGCAGCATCACGGTCTCCGCGTTCGGGTGGTTCGGGTCGCTCGAGGTCTCGATCTCGACCTCGGCTCCCGACAGGACCGTTCCCCGGACGGCGAAGGCCCAGTGGTCCTTCAGCTCCGGGCCGTCTAGATGGGATCGAGCGCCGACCCATAGACGCACCCGGGTCACTCGGGTCGCCCTCTCCCGGCGGGCGACCTCCTCGGCCTTGCGGACCAGGTCCTTGAGCATCGCCTCTTCATGCATCGGGCGACCTCCGCCCGGGCGGGGCCCGTCCCGGCTCGGACTCGAGCTCGGCCAGGATACGGTCGGTGACCTCTCGAACTCCGAGCGCGACCGCAGGTGTGAGAGCGACCCCCATCCCGACGTCCCCCGCCTCGATCCCGTAGACGACGAGGTGGCGCGGCAGGCATCCCAGCCCTTTCGCGAGCGCCACGGCCTCGGCCAGCGAGAGCCCGTGGGTCGACGTGGCCGTCCGGAGCCCCGGTAGGAACCCATCGCCCGGCTCGAGCCGGTGGACCGTCCCCGGCGGTGCCCCAGAGCGTACGGCGTCGACCACGATGACCCGGTCCGCGCCGCGCCATAGCTCGAGCAGCGCGATCCCTTCGGACTCGCATTCCTCGACTCGCACCTTCCCGGCGAGCAGGGGGCGGAGCGCACGGGCGACCTCGAGGCCCGAACGGTCGTCGCTCCGTTGGTCGTTCCCGAGGCCGATGACGAGGGGAAGCGGCGACGCGCGTGCGGGGTTCGGGGGAATGGGTTCGCTCATCCTCCGCGTCTGGGTCTTACTGCCGCTCGATCTCGAGCTTCAGGAAGTGCGTCGCGCAGGAGATACACGGGTCGTAGTTTCGGATCGCGTGCTCACAGGCGTCGGTGAGCGCCACGTCGTCGAGCGCGAGCGACCTCTCGACCAGGTGGCGAACATCGTCCTCGATCCGCTTCTGGTTCTGAGAGGTCGGAGCGACGATCCGCGCGTGCTCGATGAGGCCTCCCGGACCGATGCGGTAGCCGTGGTAGAGGATACCGCGCGGGGCCTCCGTGACGGCGCTCCCCGAGCAGACCTGCGTGACGGGGGGCGGCTCCACCCACGACGGGTCGGGGCGTTTGTACTGGTCGATGATCCGGAGCGCCTCCTCGACCGCGTAGACGGTCTCGACCGCCCGCACGATGATGCTGCGGTACGGGTTCCGGACGACGTTTTCGAGACCGACGTCGCGCGCCAGCTTGTCGGCGCGAGGCGAGAGGTGGTCGCGGTTGAGCGCGTAGCGCGCGAGCGGACCCACGTGGTAGGAGGTTCCCGTCCCCTTGCGGCGGGATTGCAGGGCGTTCGCGTACGGGGCGTGGACCTCCTCGAAGACGTCCTCCCAGTGGTCCTGCGGGACCTTGAGGCCGCGGTTCGAGACCAGGTCGCCCTCGCAGAGCGGATACTCCCGCTCGTGCCGTAGGGAGACGAACTCGTAGTCCTCCTCGACGCTGGGGAAGTCGAGGTCGGCCGTGAAGTGCACGGTCTGCTCGGCCATCTTGAGCGCCTCGACGAGCTGGGGGCGGAAGGCGTTGAGCTCGGAGACGGTCGGGGCCCGGTAGAAGCCGCCGACGCGGACGTTGATCGGGTGGATCTCGCGCCCCCCGAGGAGGGTCATGAGCGCGTTCCCGACCTTCTTGAGCGCGAGGCCGAGCTTGACCGCGTCCGGGTAGTCCTTCGCCATGTGGATGGCGTCCGGGTACCCGAGGAAGTCGGGGGCGTGCAGTAGGAAGATGTGGAGTGGGTGGCTCTCGATCCACTCCCCGCAGTACAGGAGACGGCGGAGCTCCCGGATCTGGCCGTCGACCTTCATGCCGAGGGCGCGCTCCATCGCGTGGGTGGAGCTCATCTGGTAGGCGACCGGACAGATCCCGCAGATGCGCGCGGTGATGTCCGGGGCCTCGAGGTAGGAGCGCCCGCGCAGGAACGCCTCGAAGAAGCGCGGCGGCTCGAAGATCTTGAGCTGGACGTCCTCGACCTTGTTGTCCTGAATGCGGACCTTGAGGGCGCCCTCGCCCTCCACGCGGGCGATGTAGTCGATGCCGATCGTCCGCTCGGTCATGGGGCCTTCGCCTCCGCGGCGAGGGCTTCGCTCGCGGTCTTGAACGCGGGGGCGTTCGCATTGAAGGTGCGCAAGAGGCGCATGATGGCCGGCGACGGCAGGCCGAGGGTCTTGAACTCAGCGACGAGCGAGTTCGTGTTCGGGGTCCCCTGCGGCCCGAAGCAGCCGTAGCAGCCCCGGTTGAACGAGGGGCAGATCGCCCCGCAGCCGGCCTGCGTGACCGGTCCCAGGCACGGCGTCCCGTGGGAGACCATGACGCAGACGGTGCCGCGCCGCTTGCACTCGATGCAGACGCTTTCGTTCGGGAGGTTCGGCGCCCGGCCTTGGAGGAACGCGCTGAGCGCTTCCAGGAGCTGGGACTTGCTGATCGGGCATCCCCTCAGCTCGAAGTCGACGGGGACGTGCTCGGCGATCGCCGTCGACGTCGCGAGGCTCTCCACGTACTCGGGGCGGGCGTACACCACGCGGCGGTACTCGTCCACGTCGGCGAAGTTCTTCAGGGCCTGGATCCCACCGGCCGTCGCGCACGCGCCGATCGTCACGAGCGCCTTCGACTGGGCGCGGATCTCCTTGATCCGCTGCGCGTCGTGCGCCGTCGTGACCGACCCCTCGACGAGCGAGAGGTCGTAGGGGCCTTCGAGGACCCGGCTCGAGGCCTCTCGGAAGTCGGCGATGTCGACCGCGCCCGTGATCGCGAGGAGCTCGTCCTCGCAGTCGAGGATCGAGAGCTGGCAGCCGTCGCACGAGGCGAACTTGAAGACGCCCAGACGCGGCTTGCGGGCCTCGGGCATCGTCCTATACCTCCTTGACGGCGAGCAGGGGGGCGAGCGTCTTGTAGGGGATACACGGGCCGTCCCGACAGACGAACGACGGACCGTACTGGCAGTGCCCGCAGAATCCGAGAGCGCACTTCATGTTCCTCTCCATGGATAGCCAGATCGACTCCGTGGGCACTCCCCGCTGGGCGAGCGCCTGGGCGGTGAACTTCATCATGATCTCCGGACCACAGACGAACGCGGTCGTGTTCGGAGCGTCGAACCGGGCGTCCGGGATCCTCACCGTGACGACCCCGACGTCCCCGTTCCAGTCGCGGCCCGCGGCGTCGACCGTGATCTGGATCCTCAGATCTGTCCGCTGGAGCCAGGTCCGCACTTCCTCGGCGAAGACGAGGTCCTTCGGAGTGCGCGCGCCGTAGATGATCTCCACACGGCCGAACGAACCTCGGTGCCGGAAGATCTCGTAGAGGGTCGGGCGGAGCGGCGGAAGCCCGAGGCCCCCGGCCACGATGACGATATCGCGGCCCCGAGCGGAATCGAGCGGCCACCCTCGACCGTACGGTCCCCGAATGCCGACGACCGACCCGGGAGTCAGGGCGGCGAGCGCGTTCGTAACCTTTCCGACCGCGCGGACCGTGTGGACGAGCTCCTCGGGGTGGGTCGGGTCGCCGCTGATCGAGATCGCGGACTCGCCCACGCCGTAGACGTAGACCATGTTGAACTGGCCTCCCTTGAAGGAGAGATGGTCTCCCGGCGTACGGGGGGCCATCCAGAGCGTGACCGTGTCGGGCGTCTCCTGGGTCCGGGCGCGGATGACGAACGGGCGCGGAGCGTAGGGATGAGCGACGCCGGTTCCCACCCCGTTCGAATGTCCCTGGGGATGGATCGCGTCAGTGGCCATGGATGTCCAGGAGCTGCACCCGAGTGTTCTCGAGTCGGTCGGCGATCACCGGCAGGAGCTTCATCAGGAAGTGATAGCCGAACGCCGGGTGCGCGGCGAGGGCGTACCGGGCGGCCGCCGCGTTGAGCGCGATGACCTTCGTCGGCTTGCTGGCCCGCGCATCGAAGCGCCACCGGTAGGGGGCGACGAGCCACGACCAACCGAGGATCTCGCCCTTCTCGATCGTCTCGACCGTGATCCCGGGGCGGTCGCCGCCCCCGATCTCGAGCGCGATCTTCCCTTCGAGGACGAGGAAGAACTCCTCGGCGGATTTCCCTTCGTGCACCAGCATATCGCCGGTATCGTAGGACCTCTCCTCGGCTTTCGAGACCATCGCATGGACGAGGGTCGGGTCGATATCGACGAAGAACGGGTGGCTCAGGACGCGGTCGGCGATCGCTTCACTCGCATTTGCGGTCATTTCTTTCCCTCCGAGGTCGCCGGGGTAGGCGGAGCCGTCCGGATCGCCGCGACCTCTTCCGTGAGGTCGATCCCGACGGGGCACCAGGTGATGCAGCGGCCGCAGCCGACGCATCCCGAGGTACCGAACTGGTCTTGCCAGGTCGCGAGCTTGTGCGTGAGCCACTGGCGGTACCGGGACAGGTTCGACTTCCGGACCGCCTGGCCGTGCATCTCCGTGAGGCCGAGGTTGAAGCAGGAGTCCCAGCGCCGCCAGCGCTCGACCGTCGACACCGAGAGGTCGGGGACCTCCTCCTGGTTGCTGCAGAAGCAGGTCGGACATACCATCGTGCAGTTCGTGCACGAAAGGCACCGCCGCGCGACGACCTCCCACCGGGGGTGCTCGAGGTTCTTCGTGAGCAGGTCGTGGATCCCTTCGGTGTCGAGCTTGCGTCCCATCGAGGCCGCCGCACGCGAGACGATCATCTCGGCCTTCGCCGGGTCGTCCGACGCGGCCGCCTTGAGCGGGACGTCGGGGAGGACGGCCGCCCCTTCGGGCGACCCGACCTCGACCAGGAAGTAGTGACGCTTCGCCTCGAGGACCTCCGTGATGATGAGGTCGGCCCCCTGCCGGACCCCCGGACCCGTCCCCATGGAGACGCAGAAGCAGGTCCCGCCGGACTGGCCGCACTGCACGGCGATGCGCAAGACCCGCTTCCGCCGCGCGGCGTAGCCGGGGTCGACCGCGGGTCCGCCTGTGAACACCTTGTCCTGCACCGAGACGCCGGCGAGCTCGCAGCCCCGCATCCCGAGGAAGGCCATCGGAGGCCCGTCGACCGGCTCCGGATGGACCACGAACGAATCTCCGTCCCGGGTCGCGGTCCAGAGACGTTCGTGCGAGGGGTAGAGGTACTTCTTCCAGGAGAACGGCCCGACGGTGTATCCGAACAGCGCCTCGTCCTTTCGACGCTCTAACCGGTACTTCCCGGCCTCCTGTCGGTCGGTCCATCCGACCGGTAGGTCCTCCACACCCGAGAGCTGGTCGTAGACGATCGCGCCGTCCCGGACCGTCGGTCCCACCACCTGGTACCCCTTCGCGTGCAGCGCACGGAAGAGCGAAGGGAAGTCGTGCCGCTCGAGGACCCGACGATCGCCGACCTTCAGAGAATCCATGGTATCGCTCCGGAAGGCGGACGGGCCCCCATGTCGCGGCGGGATAGGATGGGGTCGTAATGGTCCTGTCGACGACAGGCCCGACCCCGGCCGACCGGCACGCACGCTCGACGAGAGCTCAACGCCGTCCCCGGCGGGGACGTAGCGCTGGGGGTGATGAACGAGCGGTCAAGCGACCTTGACGTGACCCCCCCGTCCCGGGAGAGCTCCCGGGGCCTGCCTCTGGGTTCAGCCGAAACCGGGGATCGATTTTCCGTCGCGCCCGGTCCCCGGGCGCAGCGGGGCCTTGCGGAGCTCCTTCGGGCACTCCACGAGCCGCACCAGGGGCGCGGACTGGACGATGTAGGCGGGTAGACCCGTGTTGGGGTCGTTCCCGGCCCTCAGGATGTTCATGATCTCGAGGCGGATCTCGACGACCGAGCCGTCCTTCAGCTTGAGGCGGACCTTCCCGTCCCCCTCGAGGATGGAGTAATCGACGATCTCGGCGTTCGATAGGTCGGGCGGTGGCCCTCCCGGGGCTCCCATCATCGGGCGCCCCGCGCGGCGACCCGGGTCTTGAGGAGCGTGCGGGGGTCCTCGCCCCCGACGGTGAGGCCGAGGGAGACGCAGCTGCCGATCACCTGGTTCATCTTCTCCTCCATCGTCCGTCCGTGCAGGTCGTCCCCCTTCGCCTCGGCGATCCGCTTCACGGCGTCCAAGGAGACGTCGCCGACGACCTCGGTCTTCGGTTTTCCCGAGCCCTTCTCCTTCTTCGCTTCCTTGAGGAGCAGCGCCGCCACGGGCGGGCGGCCGACCACCAGCGTGAACTCGCGGGTGTTCGGGTCGACGCGGACGATCACCGGGACGCGCATCCCGGCGAACTCCTTCGTCTGCTCGTTGATCTTCGTGACGACCTGACCGACGTTGACGCCGAGGGGGCCCAGCGCGGAACCGAGCGTAGCGCCGGCCGCCGCCTTTCCGCCCTCGACGAGGATGCTCACTTCAATTGCCACTCTTCCCGCCTCCTCTCTCCAACATGCGCACGTGGTCGCCGCGGACGGTGACCGGGATCGGAACGACGGCTTCGATGAGCTCGACCGTGATCTCCTCTTTCGCCTGGTCGATCTTCTTCACGCGGGCCTTCTCTCCCTTGAACGGCCCCGAGATGAGCTCCACGATGGCGCCCTCGACGAACCCTTCGACCGTGATCTTCGGGACGAGGAGCGGCTCGACCTCTTTCAGGGTCGTTTCGCCCTCGACGAGGCCGCGCGCCTTGCGGATCCCCTTCAGCATCTCCCGGACGCCCTCGAAGCTCATCCCCTCGGCGAAGACGTAGCCGCGCAGCGACGACGGGACCAGGAGCGAGAAGACGACGTCCGGCTTCTCCTCGGCCCGGGCGAGCAACGTGTCGGCGACCTCGCGTTCGTAGCCGCGGGAGGTCTTGATCGCGAGGACGGCCTGACGGGCGACGCACGCGAGGGTCAGTCGGACGGGCGCGCCCCCCTCGAAGGTGGACGCCGCGAGGCGGATCTCGACCTGGTCCCCGTAGCGGACGCCGACCGGGGCGGTGATCACGTAGGAGAGCGGGACCCCGGTGTTCGGGGCCAGCGCGATCGGGTAGGTCTCCTTGCGGGGGAACAGCTCGACCGACGTCCTCTTCCCCGGAGGGGTCCACGTCACCGGCCATTCGGCCCCTTCCCCGGCGTAGGTCGACGTGAAGGCGACCTCCACCGTGAGGGTCGCCGTGAGCGGCTCCACCGCTCGGCTCGTGAGGACCGCGGAGAGCGTCGTGACCGTCCCGGCCGTAACGTCCCGGGACGTGTCGTCCGCGGCCTTGAGCATCAGGACGGCGGCCGCGTCGAGCTTCGGGGCGGCCGGCGCGACCACCGGGGGGACCACGGGCGTGGGGACCCCCGGGCGGACCTCGGGCTTCTTCGCCGTGGGCTCCGTCGGTCCGCCCGACAATAGACCGATGCCTTCGTCGTTCCCTTCGCTGACCATCGTGGAGAACCTCGGACCTAGAGTCCGCTCAGGAAGTTCGACCAGATCCAAGGTCCTGCCTGATTGAAGAAAATGTAGATCCCGAACCCGGTGAGGCCGATCAGGACCGCCCCGAGGGCCGTCACCTCGAGGACCTTGACGTACTCTTCCGAGGTCGGTCGGCGCGCCATCCGAAGGATCCGGCCGTACTTGCCGTGGCCGACGTTGCGCAGTCGGCCGTCGAAGTTGTCCTGGACGCGTCGCGCCCTGTCGAGGAATGCCATACGGTTCCCTAGTGGACTACGTCGAGGTCCGGACCGGGCTTGCGCGCCGGGCCGCCCTTCGACTCCCCCGCGAAAATCTGGGGGGATTTAACTCCGGTCACTACCAGCATGACCCGGATCGTGCTCTGCATGGTGGGGTCGACGGCGGCGCCCCAGATGATCCGAGCGGTCGGGCTGATCGTCTTCTGGACGACCTCGGCGGCCTTCTGGGCCTCGCTTACCGTCATGTCCGGCCCGCCGGTGACGTTGATGAGCGCGCCGGTCGCCCCCGCGATGTCGACGTGCAGGAGCGGGGAGTTGATCGCCTCGAGGACCGCGTCCTCGGCCCGGTTGTCGCTCTCCGATTCCCCGATGCCGATCAGGGCGACCCCGCCGCCCTTCATGATCGTCCGAAGGTCGTTGAAGTCGAGGTTCACGAGGCCGGGACGGGTGATGATCTCGGTGATCCCGCGGATCGCGCGGGCGAGGACGGAGTCGGCGACCTTGAAGGCGGTCTGGATCGGAAGGCGCGGAACCAGCTCGAGCAGGCGGTCGTTCGGGATGGTGATGACCGTGTCGACGACCTCGCGCAGGCGCTCGAGGCCCCACATCGCGTTCTCCTGGCGGACGAGCCCCTCGGACGCGAACGGGAGCGTGCAGACCGCGATCGTGAGCGGGTTCCCGCCCCCGGCGTCCTTCGCGCACTTCGCGACGACGGGAGCCGAACCGGTACCCGTACCCCCTCCCAGCCCGAGCGTGATGAAGACCATGTCGGAGTTCGCGAGCGCCTTCTTGAGCTCGTCCTCGGCCTCGTGGGCCGCCTGTTCTCCGACCTGCGGGAGCGCCCCGGCGCCGAGGCCCCGCGTGAGCCGGCGCCCGAGCAGGATCTTTCGCGGCGAGTGGATCGCGAGGAGATGCTGCGCGTCCGTGTTGGCGGCGACCATCTCCGCGCCCGCGAGCCCTTCCTCCGCGAGCCGGTTGATGGTGTTGCAGCCGCCTCCCCCGCAGCCGACGACCTTGATGTTCGTCTTGAGCGAGGCGAGCACCGCCTCGAGCTCCGCGTCGTCGTTCGACGGCGGCGGCGCCTCGGGGGCCCTCTTGGTGTTATCTCCGGGAAGGTGAGACAGGATCTCCTGAGCTAGCGGTCGCATCACAACGATTCCTCTCTCGCCGGGAGCATGGGCTTCATTATAAAGCGTTAGTGCGCAGTCCTGAGGTGCCGGTGGAGTACAACGCGTGGGCCCCCCGCTACGACCGGATCCGAGCGGAGTTCGGATTTCCCTTCGAGCGGGAGGTGGCAGCCGCCGACCTCTTAGTATCCCTGCTGCCGGCGGACGCGCCGAGGAAGCCGCTCGAGCGGCTGCGACCCCTTCTGGAAGGGCGCACGGTGGTCGTGGTCGGGCTGGCGCCACGCACCGGACCTCCCCCGCTGTACCGTCTCCCGTCGACCGCGCGGGCCCCCGCGATCATCGCCGCCGACGGCGCGACCTCGACGTGCCTGGATGCGGGGATCGTCCCGACGATCATCGTCACCGACCTCGACGGTCCGGTCCCCGCCGAGGTCGCGGCGAACCGGAGGGGGAGCGTCGTGGTCATCCAGGCGCACGGGGACAATCGGGCCGCGCTCGAGGAGTGGGTCGGCCAGTTCCCCGGTGAGGTCCTAGGCTCGTGGGCAGGTCCGCCCCGACCCCACCTTCTGAACGTCGGGGGGTTCACGGACGGGGACCGGGCGGCTTACCTCGCCGACCACCTCGGCGCGGAACGCATCCTCTTGTGGGGCTTCGACTTCGAGCGCACGGCCCCGACCGACCCCGCGACCCACGAGCTCAAGCTCGTGAAGCTCTCCTGGGCAAGCCGCGTGCTCGGCGACCTAGCGCGCGAGGGCCACTCGCCGCTCCTCTTGTGGCACCCCGACGGGACGACCACGCCCTATCCGCCGGGAAGGTACGAAGAGTCCACCACGTAGACTACGTCCGGGCCGTTCTCGTAGACCGGGACGAAGGGGAGCATCTCGAACCAGCCGACCGCCGCGCTGCTGAGCGGGAGGGCCAGCTTCGAGGGGTCGAGCGCGACCCCGGTGTACATCACCGAGTCGACCGCGACGAGGTCGATGGGACGGTCCGTGTACGGAGTGCCGACGCTCCGGAGCTCCGCCACGGCCTGGGACCAGTTGCTGCCCGTGAACAGCGTCGTCGTCGTGAACCACGTCGTCGGATTCCCGTCGACGCCGAAGATCATCGAGCTCAGCCGGTGGTCGGTCGCGACCGTCCACGTCGGCGGCGCCGTGATCCCTACCCACATCCAGAGCGCCGCGTCCCCGTGGGTCAGGCCTTCCTCGAAGCCGCCGAAGTCGTTCTGCGGCGGGTAGACGATCGCGGCATTCGCGGCGAGCAGTACGACCACGCCCACGCATGCGGCGACGAACGCGCGCCGGCCCGCCCGGTCCCTCGCCCTCGTCACGAGACGGGCGAGGCCGACCGCGACCAGGAGCGCGATCGGAAGGAACAGGTACTCGACGTGGCGGTACGGAGAGAGGGTCGACGAGACCCCGCCAAGCGCCGGAGTTCCCGGAACAGCCGGGGCCGCGAGGGAGAGGGCGATCATCAGCCCGGCGGAGAGGCCGAGGGCCCCGACCCACGCCAGCGCGAACGGGCCGGTCCGGGACGGGGATAGGATCCGACGGCTTCCGGCGCAGAAGATCCCGAGGGCCAATACCGGGGAGAACCAGAGGATCGCGGAAGGGGTGGTGGACTGGGCCGTTCCCGGGACCGGAACGAACAGGACCACGCAGATGGCGCCGAAGATGGCCACGCAGAGCACCGCCGCGTCCCGGACGAGGCTATGGTCCGTGGGGAGCCGGACCCAGACCCGCGTCGAGCGCGGGCGGGAGCGCCGCCACCGGATCAGCACGGCGGCCACGAGGATGGTGGCCACGCCCAACCCCTCGAACAGGGTGAACCCGATGTACGGACGGTTCCCGAGCGCGAAATCGAGGACCTTCGACGTGAACGTGGTCGTTCCGTAGAACCAGAAGGCGAAGGTCCCCGTGATGAACGCCGCGACGAAGGCGAGCTCCCGCGACGGGAAACGCCGGCTCCACAGGCCGGGTTTCCACATCTCCAGGAAGAAGATCCCACCGAGGGCGCTCACGACGAAGAAGTACGACGAGAGGTGGTGCGTCACGATCAGCGCCCCTCCCGTGAGCGAGAGCGGGACGTACCAACGGGCATCCCGTCGTCCCTCGACCAGCATCCAGAGCGCGCCGACGCACAGGAAGTCCCCGAGCGCGAGGGGGGCCGGGTGGGCGATCGAAAAGAGACGGGGCATTACGAGCGACCCGATCGCGGCGGCGAGGAGCGCGACCGTGTCGTGCGGGTAGAGGCGGCGGAACAGGAGGAACAGCGGGAACACCGAGAGCACCGCGATGACCGGGATGAGGACCGCGAGCGCGCTGAACGGGTCGATCCCGAGCGCTCCCGCACCGCCCCCGGCCAGGAGGAAGATCCCCGGGAAGTCGGGGTACGCCGAACCCCACCCCGCGTACGCGGCACCGTGCGGGAGGGTTCCCGTCGAGACGAGGTCCACGGTCAAGCGGTAGTACTCTCCCGAGTCCGAGCCGAACACCGCGTAGGACAGGTACGGCTCGAGGGCCAGGAACACGAGGAGGAGGGCGAGGCCCGCGAGGAGGAGGAGCGTTTCGAGGCGCAGCGGCGGGCGGTGGTCGCCGACCTCCGGACCCCCCGGGGCCTCCGAGGACGCCATCGGGTTCGCCGTAGGCGGGCGCCATCCTATAGCGGTGCCTCCGGACCCGAGAATCGCCGGAACCGCCGAGTTGCCCCAGCATATCCATAAATAGGAGGGGTTGGTGCGCCCGACTCGAGGGCCCCACGATGCCGAGCGCCGGCCGTCAGAAAACCAAGGCCAAGCGACCGGCCCCCCGGACCGCGCCCGCGAAGAAGGCCTCCCGACCGGCCCCGAAGAAGGCCAGGCCGGCGGCGCGGAAGGCTCCCGTCCCGACCCCCAAGTCCTCGCCGGCGGTCCCGAAGGCGCCCGCGCGACCGAAGGATCCCGAACCCGAGCTCGAGCTTCCCCCTCCGGACGGCCGCCGCCACGTCCTTTCGTTATCGTTCGTCCGCGATGGGGACGAGTTCCTCGCGCGCCTCGAGACCGACAGCGGGCACATCACCGAGTTCAAGAACCGGTCGCTGGACCAGCTCCTGACGCTCGTCGCGGGCGAGCTCGAAGACCTGATCGAGTAGTCGGGTCGCTACCGTTGCCGGAGCGACACGGTCGCTCCTGCGAAGAGCTCGGCCTCCACGAGGTAGCTCCGAGTCGGGACACCTTCTCCCCACAGCTCGATGAGCTCGACGGGCGTGCTCGCCAGCCACCCCTCCGGATACCGCCGGACGACGCTCACCGAGAGGAGCTCGAGCGGGGCGAGGCGACACCGGCGTCCCCAGCGTCCCACGACCGTGACGTGGTCGGCCTCCACCTCGACCGCTCGCGGCGCCGGGTGAAGCGTGTAGAGCGCTCCGGCGAGCGCAAAGGCGACGAACAGCGCGGTGAACAGGAGGACCCCGTTGCCCGCCGCGGGGGCGGTTCCGCCCGGCGCGGTCCGGTCGTAGAGGAGGAACCCGAAATAGAGCACCCCGAGCGCGACCACGTAGAGCGCGGCGAGCCGGAGCGCCCGCTGAGACCCCCCGACGTTCGGCCGGTGCGCGCGCGTCCCTTTGCCCAAGACCTCGTCCTCGTTCGGCCCCGCGGGAGGCCGGACGGCCGGGGGCGAGGGTCGGGAGCGAGGGATTCGCACCGCTCGAGGGGTGGCCAAGGACGCGCCTTCCGCCGATTCAGGGTCGTTCGACCAGCTTAAAGCTACGGTCGGAGGATGGACGGCCCATGCCGAGCCGAACCGAGTATCTCATCCTGAAGACGGAGCGGCCGCGAGAGTTCGTGAACATCACCGAGCGGGTCCGCAAGGTCGTGCGCTCGAGCGGCGTCGCGGAAGGTCTCGTGCTCGTTTCCTCGATGCACATCACGGCGGCCGTCTACGTCAACGACAACGAATCCGGTCTCCTCCGGGATATCGCGAGCTGGGCCGACCGCCTCGCTCCCCCCGGAGACTACGAGCACCACCGGACGGGCGAGACGAACGGGGACGCCCACCTCAAGAACCTCCTCCTGGGCCACCAGGTCATCCTGCCGGTGACGAAGGGCGACCTCGACCTCGGCCCATGGGAGCAGGTCTTCTACGCCGAGTTCGATGGCCAGCGGCCGAAGCGCGTGGTCGTGAAGGTCCTCGGGGAATAGTCCCGAGGCTCTCTCCGAGCCCGTCAGGTCTCGAGGGTGGAGTCGAGCGCGGGACCCGCCGCGCCCTTCGGACGCGGAAGGGGGGCGCTCAGATCGACGAGGGGGACCTGCCGGGCGATCTCCTTCGCCATCGCGGAGCACGACGACGGGGGCACGGGACGAGCCGTGTACCCCGGCAGAGCGAGGTCGTACGTGACGACCTTCTTCTCGGCGATCGTCTCCCAGACGGCGCGGAAGACCCGGTCCGCCGCCTTCGTCTCCCCGATGTGACGGAGGAGCAGCTCGAGGCAAAGGATCTCGGCGACCGGGTCGGCCTTGTCCTGGCCGGCGTACTTTGGCGCCGAGCCGTGGACGGGCTCGAAGACCGCGAGCTCGTCCCCGTAGAGGGCTCCGGGCGCGACCCCCAGCCCTCCGGCGAGACCCGCGCACAGGTCGGAGAGGATGTCCCCGAAGAGGTTCGTCGTGACGAGAACGTCGTACTCCTCAGGTTTCTTCGCGAGCTGCATGCACATGTTGTCGATGAGGCGCTCATCCGCCTCGATGTCCGGGTAGTGCGGGGCCATCTCGCGGAACGCGGTCTGGAAGAGGCCCCCGGTCGTCTTCATGATGTTCGCCTTGTGGACGGCGGTCACACGGTGCCGGTGCTCTCGTCGGGCGAGCTCGAAGGCGAACCGGATGACCCGGTCGGAGGCCTTTCGGGTCACGACCGCGACGGTCTCGGCGGCCGAATGCTCGCGGTCGACCCAGTGCTCGACCCCCGAATAGAGCCCCTCCGTCGCCTCGCGGACGACGATGAGGTCGGTCTCGGGATACCGGGTGCCCTCCCCCGCGATCGCTCGCGCGGGACGGACCGAGGCGAAGAGGTCGAGCTGCTGGCGGAGCGCGACGTTCACCGAGCGGAACCCGCCACCGATCGGCGTCGTGATGGGGCCCTTGAGTGCGAGGCGGTTCTTGCGGATCGACCGGAGCACGTCGTCCGGAAGCGGAGAGCCGGTGGCCTGGATCGCCTTCTCGCCGGCCTCGACGACCTCCCACTCGAGGGAGACGCCGGTCGCGTCGGCGACGAGGCGAGCGGCGTTGGTGACCTCGGGTCCGATCCCATCCCCGGGGATCAACGTCACGTGGTGGCCCATCGACGCCCTCTCGGCCCCCGCGAGCCCCGGGGGGATTTAAGGAATCGGCCGCCGACGGTTTTCGCTGCGCCGGCCGGAAGGAGGGGAGGCTCGCGAGGACTGAGCGGAGGATCTGGTCACGGACAGCGCCCTCCTCGACGTTCGTCGACCAGGCGACGACGACCCTGCCCCACGCCTTCTCGGAGATATCGGTCACCTCGAGATGTGGGGAGGGATAGGTCGGGGAGGCTCCGGGGAGGCGTGCCGCCACCTCGGCGACCGCCACCATCGCCCTCGCGAACCCCGGGTGGACTTAGCACGTTTCACATCGCGGTCGACCGGGTAAACAGAATTCTTATAATTCATAGTAATACCGTGGGTGATGCAGCCGACCGCGCATTCCGAAGTCCTCGCCCAAGACTGGCTCCCGCCCGTGGTACTGGGTCGCGCTCGGGAGGTCGACGAGGTGGTCCGACGGCTCGACCCGCCGACCCCGCACGCCCCACGCCCCTGGGTCGTCGGGGTCGCGGGCCCGTCCGGCTCGGGCACCTCGACCATCGCCCGGCGGGCAGCTCGCGAGGTCGCCGACCGGGTCCGGGCGGCGCTCGGAGAGCCGTTCCCGCGGGTCCTCTCCGTGCGGACACCCTTCCTGCGGGGAACGCATGGGGTCGCGACGACCTTGCTCCAGCGCTTCGACGAAGGGTTCGACGGTCGGGGTTTTCCCGTCCCGGAGATCCTCGCCGGCCTGCTCCGACGGTTACGCCGCGAGGCTCGACCCACCGTGGTCGTCCTCGACGACGTGGGCGTCGGAGGCCCCGACCTCGTCCCCGTTCTGCGGGCGTTCGCCGAGCCCGACCCGTTCCTTCCGGAGGGCGAGGGCGGCCTCCCGCCGCTCTGGACGGTCCTTGCGGGGACGCCCGAGGGGTTGCAGGGCCTCGAGCGCGGGGTCGGGAATCGGTTCCCGATCGGCCCGTTCGTTCGGGTCGCCCCGTACGACCTGTCCGCTCTCCAGTCGATCGTCCAGGACCGGGCCGAGCGGGCACTGGGTCACCCCGCGCCCCCGAGCCTCGTGGAGCGGGTCGTGGCCCGGACCATTGAGGACGGCGGGGGCGCACGACGGGCGGTCGACCTGCTCCGCCGCGAGGTCCTCGGGATGACGTTCCGCGGGATGCGGGACGGGGTCCCCTCCGCGAGATTGGGAGGGATATCGGTCGAGCCATCGGTCGTGCGGGCGATCAGCGTCGCGTCCCAGGGTCGCGCGGCGCGCCTCGGCGAGGTGAAGCGGCTCGAAGCGGTTCTCGCGCGCGCCCAAGGAGCTCGTCCGCTCCCGACCACCACCCTCTGGCGACGGATCGTTCGACTCGAGCAGGCAGGCTACGTCCGCCGCGAGATCCGCCCCGGGGGATGCGGAGGGACCCTCTCGGTCGTCCGGATCCTCACGCCCGTCGACGAGTGGGTCACGACGGTTCATCGGACGGGAAGTCGTCCAATCGACGGACCGTGGGCCGTGCCCGCCGCTCCCCCGGCCGAGGGGAGCTCGGGGCTCCCGGGAGCGGAACCCGGACCCCTTCCGGACGAATCTTGAGCTGGCTCGCGACCATCTCCGCGAGCCGACGGGAGCGCAGCGCCTGCTCGATCCGATCGATCGGCGCGTTCCTCAGGGACTCTCGGTCCGGGTAGCCGGCTCGGTAGAGCAACCGCGCCCGCACGCGCCCGATGCCCCGCAGTCGGACGAGGTCGAGCAGCTCCTCCCGCACGCCGTAGCGGATCCGGAACGATAGGTCGTCGATCGCACGACCGGCCCGTCGCTGGAAGACGCTCGCGAGCCGTCCCGCGGCGAACAGGAGCCAGTCGGCGTCCTCGACCTTCGAGCGCAGGTCGCCGGCCCCGATCCCGAAGCGCCGGGTGATCTCCACGATCGGTTCTTCGCTCACCCACGACTCGAGGACCGAGGCCGTCTTGAGGGTCGCCAGGAAGGTGTCGAGGGCCAGGTCGAGCGGGGGCTCCTCGGGCTTCACGAGGAGCTCTTCGGACTCGTCGGTGAACCGCGTCAGGAGGTCGGCCTCCTCGCCCCGCCGGAGGAAGAGCGGCGGGAGGTCGGGAGTCGCCGAGACGGCGGCCAGCAGCGGGAAGACCCCGACCCCGATCGGCGCCCGGGAGAGGACCTCCCGCAGCACGATCGCGCTCAGGGGGTCGAGGTAGAGCTCGCTCGTCAGCTCCCCGAACCGCGTCGCGCGGAGGACCTCCCCCGGCACGAGGAGCTCGTTCCGCTCGAGGAACCGGCGGACCGTGGCGACCTGGTGGTGGAGGTCAGAGAGGGGCAGGGTCCGGCCATAGAACGTCGCGGCGAAGAACCCCTCGAGGTCGTCGTCGTTCGTGACCGCGCCGCTCGCGACGAGCGCGAGGAGGTGCATCCGCAGCGCGGGCTCGGCCGCGAGACGGCTTTGGATGGGCTCCGGAGGCGCGGAGAGGTACCGGTCGAGCATCCGCTCCTCTTCCTCGGGGGTCCTCGCGAGGAGGAGGGCCTCGCCGACGGTGTCGAAGCGTGGTCGTCCGGCCCGGCCGAGCATCTGGTGGACCTCCATGACGGGGATCGGGGCCTGGATGCCCAACCGGTCATCGTAGCGCGTCGTGTCCCGGACGATCACTCGCCGGGCCGGCAGGTTGATCCCCGCGGCCAATGTCGGCGTGGCCACGAGCGCCTTCAGCGCGCGGTCTCGGAACGCCCGCTCGACGACCCGACGCTCCGGGTTCGTGAGCGAGGCGTTGTGGAACGCGACGCCGTTCGGCAGGAGGCCGCTTAAGCGTCGGATCCCCTCCGTCTCCTCGTCCGAGATCGTGATGAGCTCGGCGGCCGCGGCCTTCGCCCGCGTCCGCTCTTCCGGCGAGAGGAGACCTCGGACCGTGGGGATCAGCCCCTCGGCCAGGAGCTCGCTCGCCTTGCGGCTGTTCACAAAGACGAGGGCCTGTCCTCCGTCCTCCACCACGGTGCGTACGAGGCGGGGGACCGCCTCGCCCGGGGCCGAGAGCTCCCGCACCGAGAGGTCCGTGAACGTGATCCTCCCATCGTAGTAGACGCCGAGCTTCAGCGGGACGGGTCGGAAGTCGGAGGTGAGATGGTGGGCTCCCAACCACTCGGCGACCTCCTCGGAGTTGGCGACCGTGGCGGAGAGCGCGACGATCTGGAGGTCGGGGTAGCTTCTCCTCAGGCGCGTGAGGCTGACCTCGAGCGTCGGGCCCCGGTCGGGGTCCCGGAGGAGATGGACCTCGTCCGCGACGACGACCCCTAGGCGGTCGAGCCAAGGGCTCCCCCGACGCAAGAGGCCGTCGGCCTTCTCGCTCGTTGCCACCAGCACGTCCAGCTTGTCGAGCTTCTCGGCGGGCAGGTCGTAATCCCCGATCGAGATCCCTACCTTGAGGCCCAGCTCCTCGAACTTCTCGAGCTCCTCGACCTTCTCCTGGGCGAGCGCCCGCAGCGGGACGAGGTAGAGACCGGTGCGCCCTTCCCGCGCCGCCCTCAGGAGCGCAAGGTACGCCACGAGCGACTTCCCGCTCGCCGTGGGGCACGCGAGGAGGACGCTCTCGCCCGCGAGCACCGGACCGAGCGCCGCGGCCTGCGGGGGGTAGAGGGAGGTGATGCCGTCGGCCGCGAGGACCTTCTGCCAGGCCGGGTCGATGGAGGTCTCGGCAAGGGGAACCCATCCCCCCCGCGCTTCTCCCCGAGGGCGGCCGGTGGAGGACGGACGGCTTCGGGGCGGCACGGAGTATCGGAGCCGGGGTCGCTACAAAGGGTTTCGTTCGGTCGGGGACGGGAGCAGGCTCCGGGCGAGGATCAGTTCCTGGATCTCGGTCGTCCCCTCCACGATGGGGAACACCCGGGCGTCCCGGAGGAGCCGTTGCGCCGGGGCATCGGCCCGGACCCCCGCGGCCCCGGCCACGTCGACCCCCGCCGATGCGATCCGGAAGGCCGCACGGGACGCGACGAGCTTCGCGACGGACGCTTCGATCACGTAGGGAGCTTCCGCGTCCTTCGCCTCCGCGGCCCGAGCTACGAGGACCCGGGCCGCGGAGAGGTCCGCGAACGCCCGGGCGAGGATGGTCCGTTTCCATTCCGCGTCCTCGGCCACGACCGCGCGCCGCATCTCGACGAACGCCGTCTCGGCCACCCCGAGGGCGCAGCTCGCGATGCCGACGCGCCCGCCCTGGAGGGCTCCGAGCGCGACCCGCAGTCCTCCTCCCTCCGGTCCCAGGAGCGAGTCCCGCGGAAGGCGAACATCATCGAGCACGATCTCCGCCGTCTCGCTCCCTCGGAGCCCGAGCTTCTCGAACCGCTGCGCGACGGAGAACCCTTTCGTGCCGGGCGGGACGATGAACGCCGAGATCCCCTTGTGGCCGAGCGCCGGGTCGGAGGTCGCAAAGACGAGGACGATGCCCGCGCTCACCGCGTTCGAGATGAACGTCTTCGTGCCGCGGAGGCAGAACCCCCCGTCTTCCTTGGAGTAGCGGGTCGCTAAGCGCGCCGTATCGGAGCCCGCGTTCGGCTCCGTGAGCGCGAAGGCGCCGAGCCACTCGCCCTGGGCGAGCGGACGGAGGAACCGCTCTCGCTGCGCGCCCGTCCCCCACGTGAGGATCGGGGCCGTGCAGACCGAGAGGTGTACGGCGGTGAGCACTCCGACGGAGGCGCTCGCCCGCGAAAGCTCCTCGAGGACCGCGACGGTCGACCGTGCGTCGCCGTCGGTGCCGCCCCACTCGGAGGGAGTCGAGAGCCCGAGGAAACCCTCCTCGGCGAGCCCGCGGACGACCTCTTCGGGGATCCGGTCCTCCCGGTCGATCCGTTCCGCCAACGGTTCCACCGAGCGCACGGCGAACGCGTGGGCCCGTTCCCGCCAGCCTTGCGCATCGGTCGGCAGGTCGCTTCCCATGGCGTACTGGCCAGCACGACGAACTCTTAAGGCGTGGCGGCGGGTCGCGACTCCCGCCCCGAGGGATACCGCGATGCCCGGCGTTCCCACACCAAAGGACCGCTTCACCTCCCTCGACACGCTCGCGCTCGTGCGCGAGCTCCGAGCCCTCCGGCACGCGCGGGTCGACAAGGCGTTCGACCTTCCCGGCGGGGGCTGGTCGCTCACGCTTCGGGTCCCGCGAGAGGGCCGCCGCGAGCTGCTGCTCGTGCCCGGCCGGTTCGCGGCGTTGCTCTCCGAGACCGTGGTCCATGCCGAGGAGCTCTCCCCGTTCGCGCGGGAGCTCCGCCGGTTGCTCGAAGGGGCGGTCCTCGAGGAGGTCCCCGACCCCGGAGGGGAGCGGTTCCTCGAGGTCGTGCTGCGCCGCTCGGACGTCCCGGAGGCGAGCGTCGTCGCGCTCGAGATGTTCGGGTCGGGAAATCTCGTGGTCGCCCGGGGAAGCAAGATCGCGGCCGTCGCTCAGACGCACCGTTGGGCCCATCGAACGGTGGCGGTCGGGGCGGAGTACGCCCATCCTCCGGCCCGGGCGGACCCGTGGAAAGCCGGGGCGGCGGAGATCGAGGCCGAGCTCGCCCGTTCTCGGACCGACCTCGCGAGCACGCTCGCCGCTCGCCTGGCCCTCGGCGGCCCGCTCGCCGAAGAGGTGGTCGCCCGAGGGGGCTGGGACGGAGCGGCGTCGGCCGCGCCCGGGGCGGGCCGCCTCGGGGGCGAGCTCCACCGCGTCCTGCAGGAGCTCCTCTCCGAGGTCGGTGACCGCCCGGCCGGGTACCTCTACTTCCGCGAGGGGGTCGCCGTTGACGCGACTCCGTACCGCTCGCGTCGGTGGCACGGTTTTCCCGACGTCGAGGAGGTGGGACGGCCCTCCTTCTCGGAGGCCGCGGCCGAGTACTTTCCGTCCCTCGTGGCCGCGCCCGTCCCGGTCGCGGAACAGGAGCGGTCGAAGGGGGTCAAGGACCTCGAGCACCAACTCGAGTCGCAGCGCGCGGCCGTCGTCGAGCTCGAACGAAGGATCGGGGAGCTGAAGCTCGACGCGTCCGCCGTGTTCGACCATTACCCCGAGGCGGAGCAGGCGCTCGAGGCCGCGCGGAGTACCGGGGAGAAGGGCCCGGCCGTAGAGGTCCGGCTCGGAGATCGAACGGTCTCCCTGCTCCTCGGGGAGAGCCCCCGGTCGACGGCCCAGGGCCTCTTTGAGGAGGCGAAGCGGGTCCAGTCGAAGCTGGGCGGCGCCCTCGGCGCGATCGCGGAGGCGGAATCCAAGCTACGGAAGCTCGCGGTCTCGCCGGCCCCGGCTCCGTCCGGCGCGTCCGCTCCGGCCGTCGGTGCTCCTCGTCGACGGACCAACTGGTTCGAGCGCTACCGCTGGTTCATCAGCTCGGAGGGGGGCATCGTCATCGCCGGCCGGGACGCGTCCTCGAACGACCTGGTCGTCCGTCGGAACCTCAAGGACGGTGACTTCTACGTCCACGCCGACCTTCACGGCGCCGCGAGCGTGATCGTGAAGCACTCGCCTCCTGGCGAGACGCCGCTCACGGACGCCACGTTACTCGAGGCCGGCCAGTGGGCCGTCACGTTCTCGAAGGCGTGGAGGGCCGAGCTCGCGTCCGCCGAGGCGTTCTGGGTGGAGAGCGAGCAGGTCTCGAAGAAGGCCGCGAGCGGAGAGTTCGTGGCCCGGGGCGCGTGGGTGATCCACGGCACGAAGCACGTGCTCCGCGATCTGCCGCTCGAGATCGGCCTCGGAACCGTCGACTATCGCGGAGAGACCATGTGGACCGCCGCGCCGCCGGCCGCGCTACGGGCCCGCGGGAAAGTTCTCGTCCTTCTCTCTCCCGGTCCCGAGCGCCTGCGCTCGGAGGTGGAGGTGGCCCTGGCCCGGGAGCTGGGACTGTCGCGGTCGCGGCTCCAGGGCCTCCTGCCGGCGGGCGGACTGTCCGTCCGTCGCGCGTAGAGTCGTTGGACCTCCTCCGCGGGGAAGCTGTCCTGCAGAAGGCGCCAGGTCTTTCCCCGCGCCCGAAGGGCGACGATCCGAAGCGAGTGGCCCCGCACCAACAAGGGCTCCCCCACGGTCAGCCGTGAGGTTCGCGGGATGACCAACCGGTCCGTCCATGTCCGCGCTCCTTCCACGACGGAGACAGGCACGACCGCTCCGACGTCGCGGGTCGCCCAGATGGTCGCG
The DNA here is from genome assembly GCA_052325545.1 of Thermoplasmata archaeon. GTDB lineage: Archaea > Thermoplasmatota > Thermoplasmata > Lutacidiplasmatales > UBA184 > Lutacidiplasma. Next base: position 201,761 of record JBKQUP010000037.1, on the reverse strand, counting down.
ACCTCTTCCGGCCGTGCGGAGGACACGGACTTGCCCGCGCGGTTCTCGATCCGCTGAACGGACATCGGTTCCTCGCTACCGGGAACCCTCCCTCCGACCACGACCCGGTCGCCGCCCGGCAAGGAAACGCGCCGGTACGTCGACCGAGCTCCTTCGGAAAGCACCTCGGCGACCTCCACGACGGGCGGAGGGACGACATCGAATCGGTGGGTCCACTCGCACTTGCGGCACCGAGCCGTCCCGGAAAGGTGGGCTCCTGTCCGCGCGCTCACCGAGGCCATCCGTAGGATGCGGTGGGGCGTCTCCAGGCCACAGTTCTCGCACATCAGGGTCGCCGCATGCACACGGGGGACCCGCGGGGCCGGAGCGGCGACCTCGACCTCCCGAGCCGTTTCGTTCGAGCCCATCTTCGTCCCCCAACCACCTGCGCGGATGACGCTTCCCGCTCTAGGGGGAGCTCGGGAGGACCGCGCTCAGCGCGGGGACCCGGCCGCAGCGTCCCGGAGGGTCCGGGTTCGGCGTCGCCGGTACGACACGACCGCCCCCTCGGGGGCGAGCCACCGGTAGAGACAATAGAACCCCGGAACGAAGAGGTACTTCTGGCGCCGCGCGAGCGCCGACCGGAGGAACGCGAGCCAGTCCCGGAACGACAACCGGGCCCGGGGGTCGAGGAGGAAGATGTTGACCTCTACCTCCCGCCGGAACGCCTTCGTGAAACGCACGGCGAGAGGGTGGCCCGGACGTTGCGCCACGATCCCCGCCATCAGCTCCGCGGTCGGCTGGGAGCGGGCCGTGTCCCGAAGGTCCAGCGCCTCCGCTCCGTCCGCGATCGCGGAGTGGCTCAGGCTCGCGTGCACGCGGTACTCGTTCAACGGTACTGGCTCGACACGGACCGACCGGTCGGATACGAGGGCGGTAACGAACAGGAACGAGTCGAGCGCGGCGGTGACACGGGTGAGCGACTCGGTCCACGGTCGGAGGAGCTCGGCCCGCACCGCCATCGTGCTCACATTGACGTTGGGGGAGAATCGGAAGACCCAGGGAAGGTCTCCGGGCCGCTCGACGCGCGGGTCGAACGTGCGAACCGCCGGCGGCGTGGGTCGGAAGTTCTCCCACGTTCCGACCGGCCGACCCTCCGCGTCGATCGCGTGGTAGGCGTTCCGCAGGAACCCGAGGTTCGCGTCGGCATGGAACCGGGCGGCCACCGCCTCGAGCTTCCCGGGAAGGAATCGGTCGTCGTCCTCCAAGAACGCCACGACCTCCCCCCGCGCGGCCTCGACCCCTCGAGCGAGGGAGTCTCCCATCCGGGGGAGGTCGATGGTGATGAGATGGACGTTCGGCCCGAGACGGGAGAGCTCCGAATCGACCGCGGGGTCGGAGAAGTCCTTCACGACCACCACCTCGTACTCGGACGGTGCGAGCGACGTCGCGACGACCGACCGAACGGCTTCCACGAGGTACTGGCGGCGTCGATAGGCGGTGACGACCACCGAGACGAACGGTCGCCCGGAGGCCGGCCCGCGTCCGGGCGCCTCAGGACCGGAAGACATGCGATCGACCTCCACCGATGGCCCGGCGAGACCGACCGACCCTTTAGTATGTCGCCGTTCGGAATCCGCCGGGGACCGCCAAGTTGATTTCGTCCGATTCGCCATGACGGCCGACCATGGGGGAGAACGTTCGGGTCTCGTTCTGCGCGACGAACCTGAACACAATCGCCCGGCTTCCCTCGAGCATCGCGAGCATCGATGCCCTCGGTCAGGGTCTGGGGGTCCCCTACGAGGTCGTCGTCGCCGACGGTCCGAGTGACGACGGCGCCCGGGCGTGGCTCGAGGCGAAGGCGCGGGACGATGGCGATGGCGATGGTCGGTTTCGTCTCGTGCCCCACACCGAGGCCAACCGCGGATACGGCCGACGGAAGGCGTTCGAAGCGAGCCGCGGGTCGACCGTCATCCCGTTCGACACGAGCCTAGAGTACGCGCCGCTCTATTCCGGCCTTCTCCGAAGCTACCTCTCGGCGAACACGGACCGGATGCTCTTCTCCGAGATTTGCGCGCTCTCCCGCCGCAGCATCGAGGAGGCCGGAGGGTGGCGGGACGTCGTGGGCGGCGAGGACATCGACCTCTACGTGCGCATCGTGTCCAAGTTCGGGGTGATCGCCTGGCCCACCGACCTGAGGCCGTCCCAGTCCGCGCGGATGAGCTCGTTCGAGCGGCAGATGCGCTACGTTCGGGGCTCGAAGCTCCGACGGTTACGACGGATCTACACCGTCCAACGGGACCAGATCATCGGGGCCAACTTCCGGGTGCGTGACCTGATGCTGTTCAACCGGGCGAAGCCGTTCCGTCAACGAGCGGCGCTCCGGGCGTTCTTCACGCTCGCGTACCTCGGATCGAGGATGCGCCGGATCAAACCCGTGCAGCTCGGCCGGAGTAACTACGCGCTCTTCCGCGAAGCGCTCCTCGAGTCGATCCGACGAGGGGATTACCGCGAGCTCGTATGGGACGGCCCTTCTCCCACGTTGCTCCTCACAGCCGACGAGATCGGCTACCTTCGGACCGTCCTACCTCGCTGGAACGAGTACGCGTCCGCGAAGCCGTCGTGGATCGCGACGAAGTGACCTACCGATGCTCGAACCTCCGTCGGTGCCTTCGGCCGTCGCGGCCCCACCGCGCCCTCGGGTCGCCGTCATCGTGGGGGCGTATCGTCGGGAGACCTTCCTGCGGGACGCCGTCGCGTCCGTGCTCGCCCAGACCGTCCCGCGCTCGACCATGGAGGTCCTCGTGACGAAGAACTTCGACTCCCCCACCCTGGACCCATGGCTGGCCCACGAGGGGGTCCGCGTCCTGCGGGACGACGAGCCTCGCATCGGTCCGTGGTTGTGGCGGGCGGTCTCGGCGACCCAAGCCCCGCTCATCGCCTTCCTGGACGACGACGACTCCTGGGAGCCGGAACGGTTGGCCCGCGTGCTCGAGGTCTTCGACGGGAACCCGGACCTCGGATACTATCGCAACCGGGTCCGCGTGACGGACGTCCGCGGCGAGCCCCTGCCGCCGGGGCGCTGGGCGCCGCACGAACGGGACGTCGAACTGGACCGCGCCGGACCCGTGCTCGTCGGTCCGACGGAGAAGGTCGCGCGCCTCCCGGTCGTTCGTCGGACCTACCCGCTGTTCAACTCGAGCTCGATCGTCGTGCGGCGAGACGTGTTCCGAGGGGAGGTCGTCGACCGGTTCCTCGAGACGCAGAACCCCGACCCCTTCCTGTTCCTCGCCGCGGTGCTCTCCCCGTTCGGCCTGTTCCTGGACGACCGGAGGTTGACGCGCTACCGCGAGCATCCGGCGAATATCACGCGAACGCTCTGGGCGGTCCGCCACGGGTGGGAGGACAGTGTTCGGCTCGCTGAGCTCGCGGAACGGAGCGCGCCCGCGCCGTACGCGAAGTGGCTCCGGGCCCGCTCGGTCGCGATCGAGAAGCGCGTCTGGACCGAGACGATCGCGGCCCGTGTCGCCGAGCGGGCTCCGCGAGCGGAATTGGCGCGTCTCGGTGCGGGGTACCTTCGCTTCCTCTCGCGTCACCGCGAGCTGATGGGTCTCGACGGCTCGACCTGGGCCGCCCCGGCCTACGCCTCGGCGTACATCGTCGCTCCCGCGACCGTCCGACGGCTGCGCGCCGGGGCCGCCCGAACGCGCGGGTGACCGCGCCGACGCCGCGGTGTCCCGGTAGACCCCCCCCTCAGCGAGGGCGGGGGAACGAGTGGGGCTGCCCGAATTTGAATCGGGGTCCCGAGCTCCCAAAGCTCGAAGGATGGACCAGTAGAGCGGACGGAGGTGGATGCCTCGCGCCCGTAGCTACCCCACAGCCCCGCATCGAGGACTAGACGGCGTCCACGCGTTTCAACGTTCGGCCGATCCGGCACTCCGCGAGTTCCTCGTCGACCCGCTCGATCCGGTAGCGTTGGTTCGCCGGCAGCGATGGTCCCGCGCAGATCGACCAGTTCGGGCAGTCGAGCCGCCGGCACGAGTACCGCCCGACCTCGACCGAGCTCCCCACGACCGCGCTGCGGGCGTCCACCACCAGCGGCCGGGGAACGGGCTTCACTTCCACCACGTGCGCGTCGGTCTCCTGGAGGGCGCACGGATGCGTCACCGGTCGGACCCGGGTCACCGCATATCGACGGCCCGGGTCGAGGGTCAGGCACGCGTGGCGGAACGCGCAGGTCCGGCAGATGGGAGCTCCACCCTGGTAGACGAACTCGAACCCCTCGCGAGACTCGGCGATGGCGAGCAGCGTGATCTCGGCCATGCTACCCGAGCACCCCCGTGACGGTCGCGAGTCGTTCCGCGGCTTCCCGGGTCAGCCCGTTGTCGCCGAGGATGGTGTACCGGTCGGGGCGGATGGTGTGGGCCATGACGAGGGCTTTCACCACCTCTTCGTTGCGGACCCCAAGCTCGCGCGCGGTGGTCGGAGCGCCGATCGTGAGCAGAGCGTTCCGCAGCCGCTTCCAGTCTCCCCCGTGAAGGTACATCATCATGATCGCGCCGACCCCGCACTGCTCGCCGTGAAGGCTCGGGTGCTCGCTCACCCGGTCGAGCGCGTGGCTGAACAGGTGCTCGCTACCCGAGCACGGGCGGGAGGAGCCGGCGACGCTCATCGCGATCCCGGCGACCAGGATCGGCCGGATCGCGATCCAGACCGATTCCTCCAGGTTCGGCTTGATGGAGGAGGCGTGGTCCATGATCTCCTGGGCCGCGTACTCGCTGAGGGTCGCCGCGGTGCTGGAGTACTCCTCGTTCCGCAGGCGGACCGCGAGCCTCCAGTCGAGCGTGGCCGTGAGGTTCGAGATGACGTCCGCGCACCCCGAGGCGAGCAGACGGAAGGGGGCCTGGACGATGAGCTGCGTGTCGGCGATGACGCCGATCGGGACCGCGCCTTCGGTGCTCGTGATGCTGGTCGCCCCGTGCAGGGACGCCCGCGGGGAGGAGATCCCGTCGTGGGCGGCCGAGGTCGGCAGGCTCAGGAACGGGATGTGGAGGCGCGCGGCCACGACCTTGGTGATGTCGATCTTGCTCCCTCCCCCGGCCCCGATGAGGAACTCCGCCCCCGCCGTCCGGGCCTCCTCGGCCACCCGGTCGACCTCGGCCTCGGTGGCCTCGTGCGCGATGATCGTGGCCACGTGGAATCCCCCTTCCTGGAGGATCGTCGCGGCGCGGCGGCCGGCGATATCGGCCGTCCTCGGTCCGGTGACCACGGCGCCCCGGTTCGGGAAGGCGAACTGGCGGCACGTGGTGGCGAGCTCATCGAGAACCCCGTGGCCGACCAGGACGATCCGGGGGAAGACCATCCCCTTGGCCTTGCCGAACACCGATTCGTACCCCGGCCAAATGGTTCGGGAGGACGGTTCTTGTGACGCCATGAGCCGGAGATGCGGACGACGGACCGTGCCTCTTTAGCCTAACTGTCGGCACGAGCGGCGGGGCGGTTCAGCGGCCGGGGGCATCGCCCCAGAGGACCTTGTGCTCTTGGAGCATCACTCGGACGTCGAGACGGTCCCGAAGGACCCAGTCGGCGAGCCTTCCGGCGTCCGTGCCCCAGACCGGCTGGAAGACGAGGGTCGCGGCTCCGTGGTAGCGCCGGACGACGCGGCGGGCGTAGAGGTAGTCCTTCCGGTCGGCGATGACGAACTTGAGGACGTCCCGGGACCGGAGCCGGGGCAGGTTCGCCCAGTGGTTCCTCCCTTCCATCGTCGAGGAGGGGCACTTCACGTCAACGCTGAGGACGAGGCGAGGGACCTTGAGGTAGGGGGAGACGTCGAGCGACCCCCCCGTCTCGACCACGGTCGTGATCCCCCGGTCCGCGAGCCGTTCCACGAGCGTCACCGATTCGCTCTGGAGGAGCGGCTCGCCGCCGGTGAGGCAGACGTACCGGGTCTTGTGGCGAGCGACCTCCCCGAGGAGGGAACCGACCGACCGGCTCCGTCCGGGTCCGAACGAGTACTGGGTATCGCACCACGAGCATCGCAGGTTGCATCGCGCGGCCCGGATGAACGTCGTGCGGACCCCGGTGAGCGGTCCCTCGCCCTGGAGCGAGTGGAAGACCTCGATGACCCGCATGATCGCCGGGAGGAGGGCCGCGGGGCTAAATCGGCTCCGGTGCGCCGCCGGGCGCCCGTCGCTCGGGAATCCCTCAAATACGGTGACCGTGTCGAAGGGCCGATATGGATGCGACCCGGGTCCGGCACTGGCAGGAGGCGTGGAGCCGGGCGGGGATCGCCACCGGCCAGCGCGCGGCTTCGCGCGGGAAGTTCTACGCGGTCAACGCGTACCCCGGACCGAGCGGGTTCCTCCACGTCGGGACCGTCCGCGGGTACCTCTACGCCGACGCGCTCCACCGGTATCACCGGATGCTGGGCGAGTCGGTCCTGTTCCCGTTCGGGATCCATGCCTCCGGCCTGCCCGCGGTGACCTTCGCCCAGCGGGTCCAGGACCGGGACCCAGTCATTCTCCAGCAGCTGGAGGACGGCGGGGTTCCCCCGTCGGAGTTGGACCGCCTTGAGGACCCGGAGTACGTCGTTCGGTTCCTGGGCAAAGCGTACCGGTCCGTCCTACGCTCGATCGGGGTCCTGTTCGACGAGACGACGTTCCTCACGACGATCGACGAGGATTACCGTGCGTTCATCCGTTGGCAGTTCCGCGCGCTCGAGCGCTCCAAGGTTCTCGTCCGGGGCACGTACACTGCGTCCGTCTGCCCGGTGTGCGGACCGGTCGCCGTCGACCCCTCCGAGACCGACCTTTCGGCGGGCGGCGACGCCGAGCTTCTCCGATTCGCCACCGTGCCGTTCCGTCTCGACGACGGCCGGGTCCTCCTGGCCGCCACGTTGCGGCCCGAGACGGTCTACGGGGTCACGAACCTGTGGCTCGCCCCCGGCGAGACACTGGTGGTGTGGCACGAGGGAGACCATGCGTTCCTCGTAGCTCGGCCGGGGGCCGAACGGCTCATGGAGCAGCACGGCGGTCACCTAGGGCACGAGGTTCCCGCGTCGGAGCTCCTCGGACGCGAGGTCGAGGTGCCCCTTCGGAAGACGAAGGTCCCGATCCTCGAAAGCCCTCTCGTGACGCCGGCGGTCGGCACCGGCGTCGTGATGAGCGTCCCCGCCCATGCACCGGCCGACGAGGCGGCTCTCCGGGGCCTGCCGGGATTGGTCCGGTCCACCCTCGGGGCGCCTCCGGTCCTGCTCGAGATCCCATCCCGCGTGACCTTGACCGCCTCCGAGACCGAGCTCACGGCCGGGAGCGGCACTCCCGCCGAGCGGGCCCTTCGGGCGACCGGCGCCTCCGGCCTTGCGGACACGGCGGCGCTGGAGGCGGCGACGGAACGTCTCTATCGGCTCGAGTTCGCCCGGGGCCAGATGACGGTCCCGGCGCTGGCGGGGGTCCCCGTCCGGGAGGCCCGCACGCGCGTCGTCGCGATGCTCTCCGAGGCGGGGCCGACCTTCGAGCTCCAGGAGTTCTCGAAGCCCGTGATTTGCCGGAACGGGCACACCGTCATCATCCGGAAGGTGCCGGATCAATGGTTCCTCGCCTACGGGGACCCCGACTGGAAGGAGCGAACGCGGGAGGCGGCGTCGCACCTCGTGACCTGGCCCCCCGACTACGCTCGGGAGCTACCGGCCATCATCGATTGGTTCGCCGACCGGCCGTGCACCCGCAAGGGACGCTGGCTCGGCACTCCGTTCCCGCTCGACCCGGAATGGATCATCGAGCCGATCGCGGACTCGACGTTCTACATGGCGTACTTCGTCGTCCGACGGTTCGTTTCGACCGGTCGCCTCTCGCTCCCGCAGCTGACCGAGGCGTTCTTCGACTACGTGTTCCTCGGCGAAGGTCCCGGCGAGCCCACGGTCGACCGGACGCTCCTCGAGGAGGTGCGGGCCGAGTTCCTCTACTGGTATCCGCTCGACTTCAACCTCGGGGGAAAGGAGCACAAGCGGGTCCACTTCCCCGTCTTCCTCTACACCCACGCCCGGCTCCTGCCCCCGGAGCTCCAGCCTCGCGGGATCTACATCAACGGCTGGATCACCGGTCCGAGCGGCGGGAAGGTCTCGAAGAAGGAGGTATCGAGCAAGGGCGGTCGGATCCCTCCGATTGGTATGGCCCTCGAGACGTGGGGCCCGGACGCCCTCCGCCTCTTCTACGCCATCGCGGCGTCCCCGTCCCAGGACCTGAGCTGGGACCCGACCCTGGTCGACTCGGCGGCGGGCCGCCTCGCGGAGGTGGAGCGGCTCGTCGGTGAGGCCGCGGGAGACTCCGCCGGGCCTCCCGAGCTCGACGCATGGCTCTATTCGGCGATGCACCGCGCGGTGAGCGCGGTCCGGACGGCCTACGAGGCCACCGACCTGCGTTCCGCCGCCGAGGTCACGTACGTGGGCGTCCCTGCCCTCCTTCGAAGGTACTACGCTCGCGGCGGGGTCCCGGGGGAAGCCACGGCTCTCGTGGCCCGAGCCTGGGTCCGCATGCTCGCTCCCCTGACGCCCCATCTGGCCGAGGAGCTCGGGGAGGGAAAGTTCGCCGGCTTGGTCTCGGTCGAGCGGTTCCCCGGCGTCGACGAGTTCGCCCGTTCCGAGGTGGCCGACGCCCACGAGGCGTTCCTCGACCGGGTCGAGGAGGACCTACGGGCGGTTCTCCGGCCCGCCGAGGAGCGGGGCGAGCCTCCGGTCGAAGAGGCGGTCTTCTACGTCGCGGAGCCCTGGAAGGAGACCGTGGAGCGGTGGTTGCGAGAGACGGTCGAGCGGGGTGAGGAGCCGACCGTCCGGGACGTCATGGCGCGCGCGGCCTCCGACCCGGCCGTTGCGGCTCACCGAGCCGAGGTCGCGAAGTACGTCCAGCGGGTCGGTCACCTCGTGCGGGGGGAGACCCCCTCCACCGGTCCCCGTGTAGAGGAGGAAGCCGCGCTGCGCGGAGCCGAGGCGTACTTCGTCCGCCGCCTGGGGTTCGGTTCCGTACATGTGGTGCGGGAAAGCGAGGCGTCCGCCATCGACCCTCTCGGACGCCGGGACCGCGCCCGCCCGGGCCGGCCGGCGTTCTACCTGCGGCGCCGGACCTGAACCCTGGACGCAGCGTTTCGTCCGACACTACCGCTGAGGCAACGGGTCGCTCGCGATCCGAGCGAAGAGGAGCGTCGCCCGCCAACGTCCGTCCTTCCGGACTTCGTCGCGGAGACGCCCTTCATAGCGGAAGCCACACCGTCGGGCCACGCCCCGGGAGGCGGTGTTCCCCGGGAACACCCGGGCCTCGATCCGGTGAAGCCCGAGGCGGGTGAATCCCGTGCGCACGAGGAGGTTCACCGCTTCCGTCGCATAGCCGTGGCCCCGGTGTTCTCGGCCAATCCAGTACCCGACCTCGGCTCGGGTCCTCCCCGTCTCGAGGTCGTGGAGCCCCACCCCTCCGAGAATCTCTCCATCGGAGCGTCTCACGACCGTCAGCCCGAGCCACCGACCGCTCCGTCGACCGGCGGTCGCGTTCCGGATCCATTTCCGGCCATCCCGTTTCGTGTACGGATGCGGCACGTGGAGCGTCCAACGGGCCACGGACGGGTCGTTCAACAGGCGGACCACGGCGGGGACGTGGGCGGAGACGGGCAGCACCAGGTCCACCCGCCGGCCGTGCAGCGGGAACCGTAGGCGAGCGATCCGGCGCCGGGGCGAGGTCGGCCGCGCCGGCATCCGGTTACCTCCGGCGGCGCCGGGAGGGCCGAGCCGCGGGGAAGTTAAGGAACATGCGCGAAGGGGTGGGGTGACGGGAGACCTTGCGGTACTTCGCCGACTTCTTTTCTGAGTAGCTGTGCTCCACCCGGCCCGAGATCTCGAAGTAGATCAGTTGGCCGACCGGCATCCGCGCGTAGATCCGCACCGGCACCTTGACGCTCATCTCGAGGGTCCAGTAGTTGCAGAACCCCTCGTCCCCCTTGCCGGCCGTCGAGTGGATGTCGATGCCGAGACGGCCCACGCTCGACTTCCCCTCGAGGAACGGGACGTAGCCGTGGGTCTCGGTGTACTCCTCGGTCACCCCGAGATACAGCTGCCCGGGAATGAGGACGTACCCGTCGCGGGGGATCCGGAACTCATGGACCCGATTGTCCGCGCGCGCGTCGAGCGCGGCGTCCTCGTAGACCGCGAGGTACGGTCCCAGGTGCACGTCGTACGAGTTGGTCCCGAGGCACTTCGGGCGGAACGGGCGGATGACGATTCGCCGCTCTCGCAGAGCGTCCCGGATCTTGACGTCCGACAGGATCATCGCGGGCCGGGCGCGCGGAGCCTCCCGCCCTATTTAACGGGGGAGCGCTCGTCGGCGCTCTCGAAGACGATTGCCGCGTAGCCGACGACGTCGCGCATCTTCTCGACCTCGCCGGAGTGCCCCCAGCGAAGGAGCCGCGGCTGGACGTTGAGCCCCTCGAGCACGGCGAGGAGGACGGTCGTCGGAGCGATCCCGCACATCGAGATGTCGTTCTTCACCACCGTATCGTAGAGGCCGCGCGGGTCCCTTGCGAGGATCTGGTCGATCGCCATCCGGTCGAGGCGTTCCGCGGTCGCGGGGGGGACATAGTGGGAGAAGTCGGTCGAGGCGATCAGGAGCACGTCCCGGTCCCGGATCGCGGAACGGACCACCTCCGCCACCTCCATCAGGAATGCGTAGGTGTCGAACCCGACCTCCAGCGGAACGAACCGCGGGTGCGGAAGGACGTACTCGAGGAACGGCAGCTGGACCTCGATGGAGTGCTCGCGTCGATGGGCGGCCTCGAACACGTCCACGGGGGGATGCCGGAGGGCGGCCACCAGGTCGGTGTCGACCGGGGTCGGGCCGAGGGGCGTCAGCCACGGGCGTTCGGACAGCGCGGCGCCCTGGCTCGCCCCGTAGTGATCGACCCCCAGGATGAGGACGCTCTCGGGCGGGCGGTCCGCGGCGACGAGTCGGTACGCGTGCGCCGCGATCGGACCGGAGTAGACGTACCCGGCGTGAGGAACGACGATGGCGCGCACCTTTCGGACATCCGACCGCTGTCGGGTCGGGAGCGTGCCCGGCCCGCGCGGGTCGGTGAAGCAGCTCTCGACCTGACGGGCGAGCGCCGCTCCGTCCCCTTCGTAGAACTGTCCTGCGACCGCCGGGCTTCGTGGAGGTGTCGGCATATCTCGTCAGGCCGGTGAAAGCTCCGCGACGAGCGTCTTGGCGTCGCTCTCGGCGAGCGACGGTCGCGCGGAGGAACGCCACGGGTTCGTTTCCCCGTAGCGGGGGATGATGTGGAAGTGGACGTGGAACACCACCTGGCCGGCGTTCGCGCCCGCGTTCAGCGAGAGGTTGTAGTCGGGGGAGAGGCGTTCGGCCCGTCGGCAGAGCTCGTCCAGGGTGCGGAGGAGCGCCGTCTGGTCCTCCCACGGGAGGTCGGTCAGCCGGGCGCCGTGCCGCTTCGGGACCACGAGCAGGTGGCCCCGGGTGACCGGGTACTTGGCGAGGAAGGCGAGCGTGGTGTCGTCCTCGTAGAGGAGGTGGGCCGGAGCCCGCCGAGCGACGATGTCGCAGAAGACGCAGCGCGTCCCTCCCTCGGCCGCCGCGAGGTGCATCGCTCTGCCGAGAATCCCGGGCGGCCTAAAGGGTTGCCGGGCCCTCGGCCGAGTCGACCTCATTAGGGAGCGTGTCTGGCTTCCTCCGATGCGTTGGCCGGTCGTCGTTCTCGGCGTGCTGTTCGCGCTCGTCGTCGTCGCCAGCCCCGCTGCCGCGGCGACGGCGACCCATCCGCTGACCTCCTCGGCGGGCCCGAGCGCACCCGCCCTGGTGACCGATGCGGTCCCGATCCCGGTCGCCACATCACCTCGGGAGCTGTCTCCCTCCACTCTCGTCTCGTTGACCTTCTCGATGTCCAACCCTCGATTGGGGGCGTTGGACCATTTCCTGAACCGAGTGGAGGACCCGGCCTCCCCCGTCTATCGCCACTTCCTCACGTATCCCGAGTACGTGGAGGAGTTCGCCCCGCCCGCCTCGACCGTCGCGCACGTCGAAGCCGCCTTGGCGGCCGACGGGGCCCGCGACATCACCGCCGCCCCGGACCGCTCCGCGGTAAGCGCGGTACTGCCAGCGAGCTCGGTGGACCAGCTGCTCGGGGTGACCCTCTTGACCTACGGGTCCGCCGGAAGAGTGCCCCTTTACACCGCCGTGGGCACGGCCTCCCTTCCTCCGTCGTGGAGCGCTCTCGTCTCGGGGGTGAGCGGGCTTTCCGACGCGGGCACCGCGGAACTCGTCGCCCCCTCCACGACCCACTCCCTCCCGCTCCGGCCGCCTTCGGACGACCGCTCCGAGTTCGCCTTCGACAACACCAGCGGGGAGGAGTGGTTCCTGGGGTCCGACTACACGCAAGAGTTCGGTGCGACCGACCTCTTCCCCGGAACGAGCAGCGTGGCGAACGCCACGTATCCCACGTCGGTCGCCATCGCGACATTGCTCGGGAGCGCGTTCAACCAGACCTCCGGGACCAACCTGCCGCCGTGGGACCCGGCGGTCATCGCGGCCTACTTCAACGGCACCCTCGGCCCCGGCTGGCCGATGCCGAACTTCACCGGCGTGCCCGTGACCCAGGACGGCGTCACCCCGCCCCTCCCGGCGTCGTTCGGTAGTGCGAACGACTCCACGGGGTTCGAGCTCGAGAACTCCCTCGACCTCGAGATGGCCGGGAGCCTGGCTCCGGGGTCATCGGTCTACAATTTCTACTTCGCGGGAAGCCTCCTCGAGGGGTCTACCAGCGTCGGGGACGTGGCGGACGACTTCGCCGCCGACCTCGCCGCGGCGCTCGGCTACAATTACTCGCCCACGCATCTCGCCACCGTCAGCTGTTCCTTCGGCCTCCCAGACCTCAACGACTCGGCCTGGAACGCCGAGCTCATCACCGCCGCAGCGATGGGGGTCACAATCGTCGCGGCGAGCGGCGACCAGGGCAACGCGCCCGATTCACTGTCGGGCCGCTCGGACGGCCAGTGGCCGACCTGGCCCGCCACCGCGGCCTCGAACGTATCGGGCTCCGTCTCCGTCGGAGGCGTGTCGTTGGCCCTCTCCGGGACCCCGAGCTCCTACTACAACGCCACCACCGGCCTCAACCTCTCCTTCGACCCCAACGACGGGGGGATCTCGAGCATCTCCACGTGGTACGACACCTCCGAGGGCGCCGGGGCGTACGCCGGGTCCGAGGGTGGAACGAGCTCGGTCTATCCGGAACCCTCGTGGCAGTTCGATTCGGCCGCGCAGCCGGCGGTGGTCAACGCCACAGTCGTTCAGGGGGCGGCGGCGATCGGTCGTTCGGGCCCGGACGTCGCTATGCCGGGGAATGCGACCATCGTGACGGACTTCGCCAACTCGACGGGGACGGTCTTCTTCGACATCGTCGAAGGGACGAGCGTAGCGGCGCCGGTCCTCGCGGGCCTCCTCGCCGACGTGGTGGCGGTCGAGAACCATGGGTCATCGGGTCCCTGGACCTCCCTCGGGTTCATCGACCCCGAGATCTACCGGTTCGGAAGCTACTTTGCCGCCAATCCCACGGCGAGCTCGCCCCCGTTCCTCGACGTGACCACGGGAAGCAACTACGTCTTTTCCGCCGCCCCCGGCTGGGACCCCACGACGGGCTGGGGCGCTGTGGAAGCTCCGTCGTTCCTCGCGGCCGACCAGAACGCGGTCATCGTCAACTACCAGTACACCGGCCCGACCCCCGGTCTCCCACCGGGGTACGCGCCCCCGTCCACGAGCCCGGCCGCGGTCCCCTGGCCGTACATCTTCGCGATCTTCGGCGTGGGGATCGTCGTGGCAATCCTGTTGGTCGCGGTCGCCGCCCGTCCGTCCCAACCCCGTTCCCCCCCGAGCGGGGTCCCGTGGGGGGCCCAGGTAGGCGGACCCGGAATGCCGAATGCCCCACCGCCCCCGGGCGGATATCCCGGAGCGACGTTCCTATGCCCGTATTGCGGGGCCATCCGCCCCGCGGAACCCGTGCGCTGCCCTCAGTGCAAGATGTTCTAGCCGGGGCGGGGCCGCCTAGGAGGCCATGGGGGGCTCGGCCGGAGGCTCGTCTCCCGGAGCATCCACCGCGGGCGGGCTCCCGGCGGGAACTTCCCGCACCGCGGGGGGCGGTGAGTTGGCCGCGTCGGGCCCGGTGCTCTCGGGAGGGGGCATCGCGGGCGTTACCCCGAGCTTCTGCTCGAGGAAGCGGCGGATCTCCTCCGGACGGGTGGACGCGATCCCAAAGTACTCCGCGAACCGGCGCGTCGTGGTGAGTTCGAGGGTGGACCCTTTCGGCTCCGTGTGCACGAGGCCGATGCCCCGCAGGCGCTGCACCTCCTCGTACGCCACGTCCCCGATCATGCGAACGAGGTTGCTCTGCAGGACCGGCTGGTGGTAGGCGATCAGGGTCAGCGCGCGCAGCGTGCGCGGCGTCATCTCGACCGGCGTGACGGAGTGGACCGTGGGAACGTACTTTTCCTGGAGCTGGAGGGCGTAGCGGTCGCCCACGCGCCGGACCTCGAGCGCGGACTGGCGGTTGCCGTACGTCTGCTCGAGCGTACGGACCGCGCGCTGGACGGGACGGTAATCGTCGAGGCCGAGCGCGTCGGCGATCTCCTTCACGGCGAGAGGCTTTCCGCTGGCGAACAGGACCGCCTCGACCTGGAAGACCAGGTCATCGAGCTTGGACGGCATGGACTCTCCTTACGCCTCCTGCGCCGTCGCCTTCCGCGTCTCGGCGGTCCGCACCACGAGGACCGGGGACGCCCCGAGGACCTCCTGGAGCAGCTCCACGGAGCTCTCTCGGGCGAGGAACAGGAGCGCGAGGAAGATCGCGACCAGACGGTCGCGCCCGGTGAGCGGGTTCCACAGTTCGAGGAGCGGGAACGGCTTCCCCACGGGATGATGGAGCGTCGCGGCCCACGTGTCCTCGAGGTCGCGTTCGGGGATCTCGCCGTGCACGAGGACCTCGGGGGGGGCCCGCTGTTCTTCCCGCAGCCGGTCGCGCAGCTCCTCGATCCGCAGGGCGCGGCGGGCGTCCGCTTCGGCATCGCCGAACGCGCGGACCAGTTCGAGCAGCGACACCGGTCGCGTTTCGGGGTGCCGGACCATCCCGAGGAGCGGCGGCGGGTCCGTCGAGCCCAGGACCGTGCTGGTCACGTCGACGGCTTCCGGGGTCTCGAGGGTCGATAGGTATCCGTCGTCGACCGCTTCGGGGAAGCCGGTCCCCCCGTCGAGCCCTGCGTCGGGGACCGTGCGGATCCGCAGGATCTCCTCGGACTGGAGGTAGAGGATGTTCCAGGCCATGTAGACGAGCCGGCCGGCGATAGCGAAGTTGACCGCCCCGTCCTCCCGGACCCGTTCGAGGTACGACTCGGTGAACTTCACGAGGTCGATCTCCCACGGGTCGAACTCCTCCTCCATCACGAGCTCGAAGAGGAGGGCGATGGCCTTCTGGAACGGGTCGGGGATCACGATGTGGACCCCTTCCTTCAGGTTCTCGACGAGCGAGAGGTACCGTTCGAGGAGCGGCTCGGAGGACTCGTTCTCGCCGATCAGCGAGCGATGGAACACGAGGTACCGGAGGACCTTCTCGGCGGCCTCCCGCGGAACGGCCGTCGACGGAAGGAGCTCGGCGGCTTCCGTTTCGGAGATCGTCATCGCGCCTCGAGCGGCGTGGCCGCCTCCGGAGCGCGGGCGTTCTCGCGACCCTCGACGTCGTGGATGTCGTCGAGGTCGATCCCGACGACGCGGGAGCAGCCGTCGCCCCGCATCGTCACCCCGAGCAGGTGGTGCGCGAACTTGAGGGTCACCTTGCGGAGCGAGATCACGACGAACTGGGCCCGTTCGGCGTTGCGCCGGAGCATCCGTCCGACGAACTCAGCGTTGAGCCCGTCCAGCGACATGTCGACCTCGTCGAAGACGTAGAGCGGGCTCGGGTCGTACCGTTGCATCGAGAAGATGAACGCGAGGCTCGCGAGCGACTTCTCCCCGCCGGAGAGCTGCTCCAGCCGGAGCACCGTCTTCCCCGGGGGCCGGGCCTTGATGAGGAGCCCTCCGGCGAGCGGGTCGTCCGGGTTCTCGAGCGCGATCTCGCCCTCGCCGCCCGCCGATAGCTCGCCGTAGATCTCCTTGAAGTGGATGCCCACCTGGGCGACGACCTCGGTGATCTTCTCCCGCTTCTTCTTCTCGATCTCACCGACGAGCGCGAGGAGCTCGTTCTTCTCGTTCGTGAGGCGCTGGACCTCCGACTGGAACTCCTCCGACCGGGTCTTCTCCTGGTCGTACTCCTCCACGGCGCGCAGGTTGACATCGCCCATCGACTGGAGCTGCTGGTCCAGGGCGGCGATCTTCCGCTTCAGTTCCTCCACGGAGACCGGCTTCTCGTCCGGCTCGGGCTCGGGGAACTGCCGGAGGGCCTCGTTCAGCTCCTGAACGTGCACCTCGGCCTGGGCGAGGCGGGTCTCCTCCTGGGTGAGCATGCCCCGCCGGGTCTCGAGGTTCGCTTGGGTCTCGGCGAGCTTCGCCGTGACCGCGAGGCGGTCGGTATCGAGCTTCCGCTTCTTCTCGGTCTGGGCCTTAGCGGACTCGCTCTGCTGGGACTCCACGGACTTGAGCGCTTCGAGCGCCGCCCGGGATTCCTTGAGGGTGCGCTCGGTCTGGGTGATCTCCTTCTTCTTCGCGGAGATCTCCTTCTGTGCCTTCTGAAGGTCCGCTCGCCGGGCCTCGAGGTTGGTCGAGAGGGCCGCGAGCGAGGCGCGGACCGATTCGAGCTCTCCGTTGACCTGGACCCTCTCCTCGGAGGTCTTCTGGGCGGTCTCTTGCAGGGCGCGCAGGTGGACCGAGACGGCCTCGGGCAGCTGGCTCAGGTACTGTTCTTGGGCCTTCTGGGCCTGCTCCTTCAGCGCGGCGATCTCGGCGGTGAGCCGGCTCACGTCGGCTTCCGCCGAAGCGAGGGCCGTCTCGGCCTTCTTCTGGTCGGCGCGGGCCGCTTCGATGCGGGCCCGAGCGGCGGTCAGCCGGTCCCGGGCAGCGTCCAGGTCCTTGTCGAAGACCTCTCGTGCGGACTGGTGGGCCTGGTCCTGAATGGAACGGGTGGAGAGCTCCTCGGCGACCGTGCGGATCCGCTCGGTCACCTTGGCGAGCTCGGCGCGGCCGGCGGTCTCCGCCGCGCCCTTGCCGCGAAGCTCGTCACCGAGGCGCTTCAGTTCGACCGCGGAGTCGCTGCCGCGGCCCTGGTTCGTGGGGTCGACGTAGCCGCCCGAGATCGCGCCCGTAGCCTCGATGAGGTCCCCGGTCAGAGTGACCAGGCGCACCCCGCCCATTTGGGCCCGGGCCCGAGCGAGGTCGTCCATGACGACCGTCTCTCCGAAGACGTACCAGAACGCCGGACGTAGGGATTCGTCGAACTTCACGAGGTCGATCGCGAAACCGGTCGCCCCGGCCGCCTTGGCTACGACGAGCGATTTCCCATGCGCCCGGCCGGGAAGCATCTTGTTGAGCGGGAGGAACGTCGCGCGCCCGCGCTTCTCTTCGCGCAGGAGCTTGATGCACTCCTCCGCGACCTGGTCGGTCTCGACGACCAGGGCTTGGAAGCGGCTTCCGCCAGCGACCTGGAGCGCGGTCTTCACCTTCGGGTCGAAGTCGGCGAGCTCTTCTACGGTGCCCCGGATCCCGGGGATCTTCCCGAGGTTGCGCTGGGAGAGGAGATAGTCGACGGCCGCCAGGGCCGTCGGTCGCCCGCTCCCTTCGGCCCGGGCCTTGAGCCGCGCGTCGAGCGCGAGGTAGCGTCGGTTGAGCTCGAGGACCTCCTGGGCGAGCCGCTCGCACTCCGCCGAGAGGTTCTTCTCCTTGTTCTTGAGGGTGAAGAGCTCCTTTTGGAGGTCGCCCGTGGTCGGTCCCGAGCCGTTCTTTCCCGGTGTCGTTTCCTTGATGCGGAGCTCGAGGTCCTTGACCTCGACCTCGCGTTCCCGAAGGTCATCCTCGGCCTGCGCCTGAGAGCGTTCGGCCGTCCGGAAGGCGGCGCTGGCCGTCTCGCGGGATTGCACGGCCTCGGTCCAGGCGGTCTGTTTCGCCTCGGTCTGGCGGGCGAGCTCGATCTGCTGCTTGCGGGCGACCGCGAGCTTGTCGCGGCTTTTGCCCGGTGTCCCGGTGGCGGTCTGGATCTCTCGGGTGTTCTCGTCCGCGGTCTTTTCGAGGGCCGCAAGGCGGTCGGCGAGCTTCGACTCTTGGGTGGTGAGGGAGGACTCTTGGGTCTCGTCCGCTTTGACCGACTTCACGAGCTCGTCGGCCTGGGTGGAGATGGCGACGAGGGCTTCGCGCAGGTGGCCGAGGCTCTGGTCGAGCCGGGCGTAGGCCATCTTCTTCTCGTCGACCTCTTGCTTGAACTTGACGGCGGCCGCGCCACCGGCCTCGGCGATCTCCCGGTCGATCGCGTCGATCGCGGCCGCGAGCTTCTCCTGCTGCGCGGCGAGCTCGGTCCGTGCGGTGTCGAGGAGCTCGATCTCGGCCCGGACCGCGTCCGCCTGCTTTCGGCAGGTCGCGAGCTCGTGCTCCGCGAGGCGGTGACCGGCCCGGGCGAGACGGGCCTCCGAGTGTTTCTTGTCGTCCTGGAGCTGCTTGTACTGGATCGCGAGGAGCCGCTGGCCCTCGAGCCCCGCGAGACGGGACTTGATGTCGGTCAGCAGGGTCTGGATCCGGTCGAGGTTCGAGTCGAGGTCGACCCGCTTCGCCGCGGCTCGCTCGAGCTCGTCGTCGAACTGACTGATGCCCGCGAGGCGTTCTACGAGGCCTCGGCGGGGGACCGGGCCCATCGTGACGATCTTGTTGATGTCCCCCTGCTGAACGAGGTTGTAGCCGTCCCCCGAGAGCCTCGCGTGGGAGAGCAGGGAGTCGATCTCGGTCTGGGTCGTCCGCTTGCCGTTGACGTAGAAGTACGAGTAGTAGCCGTCGGGGTCGCTCGGGGCGAGCTTCACGTACCGGGTGACCTCGACCTCGGGGGTCTCGACCGGGAGGAGCTTGTCGGAGTTGTCGAAGACGAGGGAGACCTCACACTCCGTCGCCGGTTTCTTCGAGGAGCCTCCGTTGAAGAAGAGGTGGGTGAGCCGTTCCGCCCGCAGCGCTTTCGAACTGGTCGGACCGAGGACGAACAGGATCGCGTCCGAGATGTTCGACTTGCCCATCCCGTTCGGACCCGCGACGCCCGTGAACCCGGGCTGGAAGGGGATCTCGGTCGCACCGGCGAACGACTTGAAGTTCCTCAGTTTGACTCGTTTCAGATGCATCGGGTGCTTCCTCCGGTCCCTTGACCCGCCGCCATCGTCGCCGAAATACGCCCGTTTGTCGGACGGATGTCAGCAGCGCTCTCCGAGCCCTGTCAGCCATATTTAACTATTGGCTTGCTCGGGTACTGTCCGGGGGGCAGTGACCGACCACCAACCCGACCGACCGACCCCAACCCAGCCGACCCCGATTCCGAGGGCACGCCGAGCGGGCTCAAGCTACCCCGAGACAAGGGTCAAGTGGCGGCGAGTGCTCGCCCATCTCTCGGAGCCAGGGGACTTCTCTGAAGTCCATGGGCGGAGCGAGTTCGGCGCATGAGACATCCCCCCCGCCGTTGCGTTCCTCGCCCGATCGAACGATCAAGATAGCGGGAGCCGTCGCTGTGGCGACGGTGGTCGTGTTCAGCGTCCTGGCGGCCGGACTCGTTCCGGGAGTCGGCCCCTTCCCGAGCGGCGGTTCTCTTGCCCCCGATACCACCGCGGCGGGGGCGGTGCTCATGGCTCAAGGAATCGCGGCTGGGGCTCCGGGAGGGCCATGGAGCCTAGCGGCGGTCAGCGGATGGGCGTTCACGACCCAGGCGTTTTTCGATGAGAATCCATTCTGCATCGGCAATCTGACTCCTGTGGGAGGGACGCTGCAGAACGCTTCGATGGGGCCGTATTCGGGTGATTACCGAACCGGCATCGCCGTCCTATGGTTCCTGACCTATTCTTCTCCGGTCGCGGGAGGCGGGAATCTCGTTGTCCAAGTTGATAATGGGGTGGCCCAGGAGGTTGGCGTCGTCCCCCAAGGGTGTTACGGGTCGGCGGCCGTCTTTTCTCCACTGGGTCCCGTAATCGATAGTTCGGTCGCGGTCGAAGCGGCACTACTGACGCCCAACGGCACCAGATACTCATCGATGTTTCAGGAAGCCAACGCAACATACGATTTGGACTCAACCGGCTATGGACCGGTGTGGTGGGTCTTCCTGAGCGCATGCCCGAACGAGGACCGTGTTGCGCCGGGGCAGTTTGGCGAGCTAAGTGCATCTGTATGGGCAGCCAACGGAACGGTCGACCAACCGCCCCAAATCCCCGTGTCTTGCTGAAACGGCTCGAGAGTGGGAAGCCCGCCAGCGTCGCATTCTAGGCCTTGGCGTCGATTCACGGGCAGGGCGAAGAAGCTCCTCGGGGCCGGAGAGAGTATATCGAGCCTCCCGTGTCGTTCTCCCGTGAGCACCCTCGTTTTCCCGAGCCCTCGCAACCCGAGGGACGGCGAACGGTTCATCCTCGAACTCGACCGCCGTCTCGAGCGGTTCGACCGAGCGATCCTGGTCGCGGACTGGAACTTCCAATCCGGTCGGTCGAAAGTCGGAACCGCGCCGTGGCAGCTCAAGCGCGCCGCCTTCCTTTCCGATGAGAGGCTTCTCCCGTGGGTCCGGTCCGCGCGGGAACGGAGCTGGCCGTACCCCCTCACGCGACGGCTCGAGCTCCTCGAACGGATCCTTCTCGACACCCAGGTCGAGCAGAACCCGGAGGTGATCCGTCTCCGCAGCACGCTCCAGGAGACGGTGGTCGCCTTCCGCCCCCGTTGGAAAAAAAAGCGGGCCGAGCGCGCCGTCCTCTACAAGGCCCTCGAGGAGAGCCCGAAGGAAGCCGAGCGAAGAGCGGCGTACTACGCGATGGAGCCGCTCTACCGACCGATCGAGGAGTCGCTCCGGGAGCTCGTCCGGCTGCGCAACGACCGGGCGCGCGCTTTGGGCTACCCGAGTTTCGCCGAGATGCGCCTCCGGTTCGAAGGGGTGAGCGTTCGTCGGCTCGAAGAGCTGTGCGACGTGGTCGCGGACACAGCCCGTCCTCACCTCCGCGCACTGCGCGACGGGTTCCGCGAGAGGACCGGTCAATCGGGTTGGCATCCGTGGGACAGTTCATTCGCCCGACGACATCGGGTGCCCCTCCCGGCGCGGCTGTTCCCGCAGCGGGAGATGTTCCCCCGGATCTTCCGCGCGATCCAGCAGTGGGGGTTCCGGACCGACCGGATGCGGTTCCGCGTGGTGTACCACGACCTGCCCGCGGGCGGGATCACGCTCGCCCCGGACCCCCCGAAGGACATTCGGATCCTCGTCCACCGGATGGGGGGGTTCCTTCCCTACTGCATCCTGTTCCACGAGGTCGGCCACGCGGTCCATTCGGCGTCGATCCGCGCTCCGCGCCATCTGCTCCGATGGCTCGAGAACATCCCGGGGGTCGGCGGATGCGACGAGGGGCTCGCCGGGTTATTCGAAGAGATCCCCAACACGGCCGAATGGCTCGAGACCCAGCCGGGAGTGGGCGTGCAGCGCGCTCGCGAGCACGCCGCCGCGGCCCGCGATTCAAATGTTCTGGATGCCGCGTGGCACGCCTCGTTCCTCCGAATCGAGCAGCGGCTCTACCAGAACCCCGACCGGGACCCGATGCCCGAAGCGCAGCGGTTCGAGCGTCGGCTCTTCGGCTACGACGACTACCCGACCCTCTCGTTCGCCGAATCGTTCCTGGTCGAGAGTCCCATCTACTCGGCGAACTACCTCCTCGCCATCCTGTTCGGCCGGCAACTCGAGCGCTCGATGCGCGAGGTCTGCGGGGAGCCGTACTGGCCGAACCGCAAGGTAGGCCCGTGGCTCACCCGGAACTGGTTCGTCCACGGCTCCCTCTACGATTGGGTCCCCCACGTGAAAGAGGTCACGGGACGACCGTTCGGCGCGGAGGCGTTCCGCGAATCGTTCGCGGCCGCGTAGCAGGGCGGCGAGTTCGCGGCTCGGGATCGGGCCTGCGGTGCCGGCAGAAGAAAAAGGCCCGCCAGCGTCGCATTCTAGAGCCCCCAGACGACTGTAGAGGCGGTTCTAGCTCGTCGTGATGGTCCCCGAAACCCCGTAGAACCCGCCCGAGGAGGGCATCGTGAGCGTAACTGCTATGGTCACGGTTCCCCCCGGGCCGACCACGATCGGAAGCGAGGGAGAAATGGATGCGACCGAGAACGGCGACACGACCGTGATGGAGGTGATGTTGTGGGAGTTCAGGTAGTCGGTGCTCGTCACGGTGAGCCAGTCGGTGAAGCTGCTGCCCGTCCATCCGTTGGGGGGACTGCTCGGGCTCCAGCTCGGATATCCGAGGTAGTTGGGGGCGTAGCTGGGGGTGGTCCCCGCATAGTCGACCCCCCAGTTCTCGCCGTTGACCCGGACCCAGGTCGCATTCACCAACGCGAGCGCCACGTAGACCACGACGACGACCGTCACCATGACGGCGGCGACCCCCCACAGCAGCCTTCGGGATCCCTTCGTCGGCGGCGGCGCTGTCGAGGTGACCTTGGACGTCGTCGGCGTCGACGCGCTCGGCTCGGGGCCCGAGATGGTGGCGCTCAGAGCGGAGGACGGACCGGACCCTGTCGGCTCGTTCCTTGACCGTACCAGGAACACGGTCCCCACAAGGACGGCAGCGGCGCCCACGATGGATACGTACCACCCCGTAAACGGCCCCCACGTGTTGGTCCAGATGCCGAGGGTGTTGAACACGCTGGTCGAACCCCAGAAAGAGTTCCACAATCCTCCGAGGCCGAACTGGTTGACCAGCGCGTAGAACTCAGGGGCGGCGACGCTCACGGCGCCCGCGGCGACGGCCGAGGCGAGCGATATCGAGGTCCGTTTCTCGTTCCGGTGGCGGCTCAGGGCGAGCACGCTTCCGACTACCCCGAGCGCGCATCCCACGGAAACGAGAACCAGCGTGATCTCCGCCACGACCCCGGGCGTGCTGGTCGAGTAGGATTTTGCGGCGGGGCAGGCGGTGGAGGGAGTGCACGAATGCTGGACGGTTCCGTTCCACGAGGCGGGGCCAAGGTAGAACGAGGTGTCCATGTACCACGACCCCCCTTGGCCGTACGAGAAGCTCTGGTGGACCAGGTACCACGGAGCGAGCAGGCTTGCCCCCAGGAGGATCGCGCCGGCCAGGACGAAGAGGGCCCCGAAACGCCACCCGGCAATCCTGCCGGCCACCTTGCTCGCCTTCGACCCGAGAGCGCCCCACTCCCTAAATGCATTTGGCAGCGCACCGGCCGGAGGGCGGCGGCATCGAACGGAGATGGGGCTGCCCGGCCGGGGGGCAGTAGGTCGGCCAACCCGAGTCGGCAGGTCCCAATCCCTCCCTGGAGCTCCTTCAGGATCCCCGTCGAGGGGGCCCCTCCGACCGCAGGGAGCGCTACCGGTCCGCGTAGCCGGCCGAGAAGGTCATCTCCGACCACGCCCTTAGGAAGTGACCGTGAGCGAGAACGGTCCGCGCGAGGGGACCCGTGACCTGCCGCGCCCCGGCCCGGACGCCGGGCGTCGCGCAATTGACGAGGCCAGTCCCGCAGGCGTCGCCTATCGTTCCCTTTCCAAGTCGCTCCGCCGCAGGCGCGCGGAGCTTCTCGCCCTCGTGGAAGCCGGCGGAACGCCCTCCACCGTCGCCAAGGCCTACCAAGCGGAGCACCCGCTGGAGCCGATCGTCACTCCCGCCGAAGTCGAAACCGCCGTCGCCGAGGCGAAGAACAGGGCGTCGCGGGCGGCTCTGAAGTCTGCGGGTGACCGACCACACGAAGTCCGGAAGCCCGACTCTCGGATCTGAGAATTCGGGGCGCGTGACCTCCCAAGTCACACTCAACTCAGACCTGGGTCGGTCCCTCAAGCCCCGGCATGGGCTTTCCTTTTCGGCCTACGTAGCGCAGGAGGACCGCGAGGAACGCTCCGAAGAGGGCGACGGCGCCCACGACCAGGAACATCGAGCGAGCGCCATAGGTCACGTACACGGCGCTGATGAGGACCGGGCCCACGAGGAGCCCGAGGTCCTCGAACGACCCGAAGACCCCCACCGCGGTCCCCTGCAGTGAAAGCGGCACCGGTTCCAGAGCCAGCGGCAGGAGGCTCGCGGAGAGCCATCCGAACCCGATCGCGAAGACGATTGTTGCGCCGACCATCTCCGCGTACGAGGTCGAGAACAACGTTCCGATCGCGCCCAGCGCGAGGAGCAGGAACCCGAACGGGACCGTCCGGAGCGGGCCGAACCGGTCGGCGACGCCTCCGAGGAGGAAGCCGGCCAGCAGGATGGTCGCCCGTGCGACCCCGATCACGTATCCGGAGTCGCTCGGAGTCCCGTGGAACGTGGTGACCGAGTAGATCTGCAGGAAGCTCGTGATCAGGGTGTATGCCAGGAAAGAAAGCACCACGATCATAGCTACGAAGACGAAGGGGCCGGTCAGGATCCGTCGGACCTGGGAGAGTGAGCCCGGTTCGGCGCGGGGTAGCCGAGTCTCGTGCCACGGGAGCCCGGCCATGAGGCCTAGACCGACCGCGTAGGTGGCGACCACGATGAAGGTCAACGACTGGAACCCGAAGTCGACGTAGAGAAGGGGCCCGAGCGCCGCCCCCACGGCCATCCCACCACCGAAGAACAGCCCGTAGCGGCCCGTCCCCGCGCCGCCCGTGCCCGGTCCCCCCGCGATCATGGCCATCCACCGGAACAGCGGAACCGGGAAGATCGCCAGGGCGCCGAGGAGGCCCAGCGAGACGGTCAGCGTGAGGAACGTGGTCGAGAGGCCGACCACGAGGTACACGACCGCGACCACGATACCCAACGCCACGATCGTCCGGAGGTTCCCGATCCGGAAGGCCAGAACTCCCCAGACGCTCTCGGTCACCAACATCCCGAAGGCGAAGACCGCGATGGCGATCCCGTACTGGACCACCGATAGGCCGAGCGACTGGAACCGGAACGGCAGCGCGACGATGAGTAGCGAGTACGCTCCCCAGACGACGGCGGTGGACGCATACACCAAGCTCACCACGGTCGTCGGTCGGAAGCGGGAGGTCACGAGCCTTCGAACGGAATTCCCCCGCTAAGTCCTTGACGTGGAATCGAGCGCCGCCGTTCCCGCGCACCGCCGTCCGTTCCGCCGCATCGCCATGGGCCCGGCGGGGCGACTCGACCGGTCCCCCTCCGAAACGTGGCGGGGCCGCCGCCCCAAGGAACTAAGCGGAGCCCGGATGTGAGCTCGAAGAGACTTCGGATGGACCGAAAGGCGTACTTCGTGCGACCCTTCGTGGACGCGGACCATGAAGCGGTGTGCCACCTCTATTCGATGATCAACCCCGAGTTCCCGTCGACTGCGGAGGAGGAACGCCACTACGACCAGCTGATGGCGGCCCCACATTTCGTCAACGAGCGTTGGGTCGTGGAAGAGCGGGGGACCCGTGCGGTGGTCGCCGCCGGAGGGATCGCCCATTCGCTCTACGGCTATCACCCGCACAAGTTCTGGGTGTCGGTGGCCGTCGACCCCGCCCACGCTCACCGCGGGATCGGACGAGAGCTATCGGACCTCCTCGGCTCGGAGGCGGTCTCGCACCACGCGGTCTGCTTCTGGACGAACGTGCGGAAGGACGACCCCCGCAGCCTCGAGTTCGCCCGGAAGCAAGGGTTCGTCCAGCTTCGGACCATGTGGATGAGCACCCTCGACCTATCCGAGGGGGAGGTTCCCCCTCCTTCAGAGGGCGTGGCGGCGTTGGTGCAGGAGGGCATCCGCATCACCACCCTGGCCGAGGAAGGGCCGGCGCGCCCGGAGGTCCGCCAACGCCTCTACGAACTGGTCTCCGAGACCGAAAAGGA
This sequence comes from Thermoplasmata archaeon, assembly GCA_052325545.1. Taxonomy (GTDB): domain Archaea; phylum Thermoplasmatota; class Thermoplasmata; order Lutacidiplasmatales; family UBA184; genus Lutacidiplasma. Next base: position 175,810 of record JBKQUP010000037.1, on the reverse strand, counting down.
CGTCCCCCGAATGGGGGAGCACACTCCCCTCACCTTGGACCAGTTTATCGCCCAGCTCGAAGGGCCCGCATCGATCCTGGAGGCGCACTTCTTGGCCCGCTACGGGGAGGCGTATGTCGCGTCGAGCGACCTCGAGCGAGACCTCGCTCGGGACGACTCCCTCGTGGTCGGATACACGGGAACGCGCAAGCCATACCGCGGTCGCGGGCTGGCGGCGGAGCTTAAGCGGAGAGCCTTGGAGTACGCCCGGCGCCGGGGTTTCCGCTACTTGCGGACGTTCAACGACTCGCTCAACCTGCCGATATGGTCGATCAACGAGAAGCTCGGGTTCCGCCGGACGGTGGAGTGGGCCAATCTCGAACGGCGATTCGCTCCCGAGGGAGCCGCGCCCTTGCCTTCTTCCCCGCCATGACGCGCCGCGAGACCGCTCCCGCCGGACCGTTTTGGGCTCCGGCCCACCCTCGAAAACCCTTTTAACAGGGACTCACCTCGTAGGGTCGAATGCCTTGCTTTCCGTCGGGGGCGTAGACCTCCTTTGACCTTCAGAGCCTGATTCGTTTTCGGTCAACCGACATGGACGTCCTCGACGCAATTCGTTCCTTCCGACCCTGCACCCAGTACAACTCTCGCCCGGTCCCGCCGGAGAAGTTGAAGGCGGTGCTCGCGGCCGCACGCTTGGCGCCGAGCCAGCAGAACCTGCAGCCGTGGCGTTTCGTGGTCGTGCAGGACGACGAGCGCAAGCGCCTGTTGGCCCAGGCCTCGAACCGGGGGAAGCTCATCGCCGAAGCGCCCGCCGTCATTGTCGCGTTCGCGGTGGAAGAGGACATCCCGATCACGATCGGCGGGTACATCTCGGCGTATCCCCTCGATGTGGCGGTCGCCGTGACCCACCTTCAGCTCGCGGCCACGTCGGAGGGTCTCGGCACCAACTGGATCATCGAGTTCAACGACGAGAAGGTCCGCTCCGTGCTCCACGTGCCCGAGGGGATCCATCCCATCGCGGTCATCCCGATCGGGTTCCCCCTCGAGGGGAACGGCGCGGCCCGGCCGAACGGGGACGGGCGGAAGAGTCCGGACGAGATCATCGCCTACAACGAGTACCCCTGGTAGGCGTGACCGACGTAACCTTCGTCAGCACCAATCCCGGGAAGTTCCGGGAAGTTCAGAACCTCCTCACCCCGTTCGGGGTTCGAACGCGTTGGCGCCGGCGGACCCTCCCCGAACCGCAGGCCGAGACGCTCGAAGAGGTGGTCGTCGCGAAGCTCGCCGCCGTTCGAGACCTCCCCGGGTACGTGTTGGTCGAGGATTCCGGTCTGTTCATCCCCTCCCTTCGCGGGTTTCCCGGGGTGTATTCGGCGCACTTCCTGAAGACGTGGAAGTTCGGCCCTCTTCTCGAGCTCCTGCGCCTGCGGGACCGCAGAGCCTATTTCCGGACCGTGGCGGGCCTACAGCGCGGCCGCCGAAAGTGGACGTTCGTCGGCGAGGTGCAGGGACGCATCGCCGAGCGACCTCGCGGGCGCCAAGGGTTCGGTTACGACCCGATCTTCATTCCCGAGGGGGGGTTCCGGACGTTCGGCGAGATCCCGCCCGCGGAGAAGAACGAGCTCTCGCATCGTGCTCTCGCCATCCGCCAGGTCGGCGAGCTCCTCCGCTCGCGCGGTCGATAGGCTCGGGCTCGAAGACCCCGGCTCAAGAACGATACGAAAACTCGAAACGTTCGGGTCCCCGGGAAGACCCGGGGACCGGGAGAAAAGGTTGGTCCGAGGGGAGGGGGCTGAGTTCAGTCTTCCCCGAAGTCGCCGCCGCCCATCCCGCCCATGCCGCCCATGCCGCCGCCGGGGCCGCCCGGGCCTCCGGAGGGGGGTGGGCTCGACTTGGACGCGATGACGTCATCGATCCGCAGGATCATCACCGCGGCATCGGTCGCGCTCTCGATTGCTTGGCGCCCGACCCGGATCGGCTCGATGACGTGGAGCTCCCCCATGTCAACGGTCTTGCCGGTGGTGAGATTGACGCCCGCCCGCTGCTGGCCGCCCTTGTGGGCCTTCCTAAGCTCGATCAGCATGTCGATCGGGTCGAGCCCGGCGTTCTCGGCAAGGGTCCTCGGGATGGTCTCGAGCGCATCGGCGAAGCTCTCGAACGCGATCTGCTCGCGGCCACCGATCTTGGCGGCGTGGTCGCGCAGGCGCATGGCAAGCTCCTCGGCCGTGGCCCCGCCTCCGAAGACGTACCGTCCGTCCTCGACCGCGACGGCGACCACGTTGAGGGCGTCATCGAGCGACCGCTCGATCTCATCGATGACGTGCTCGGTGCCTCCGCGGATCAGGATGGAGACGGCCTTCGCCTTCTTCGCGCCCGTGACGAACGTGAGCGAGTCCTCCCCGATCTTCCGCTCCTCGACCATGCCCGCGTGCCCGACGTCCTCGGGGGTGAGCTCGCTGACCTTCGAGACGATGTTCGCCCCGGTGGCCTTCGCGAGCTTCTCCATGTCGGACTTCTTCACGCGGCGGACGGCGTAGACGCCTTCCTTCGCGAGGAGGTGCTGGGCGAGGTCGTCGATCCCCTTCTGGCAGAGCAGGACGTTCGCGCCGGACTTCTTGACCTGGTCCACCATCCGGCGGAGCATGTTCTCCTCCTCCTGGAGGAACGCGTTCAGCTGCGAGGGGTCGTTGATCTCGATCTTCGCGTCGATCTCGGTCTTCTTGATCTCGAGCGCGGCGTCGAGGAGAGCGATCTTGGGGTTCTCAACGCGGGTCGGCATCCCCGAGTGGACCTTCTCCTTGTCGACGATGACGCCCTCGATGAGCTGGGTGTCGGCCATCGAGCCGCCCTGCTTCTTGATCAACTGGATGTTGTCGAGGTCGACGTCGTAGCCGCCCCCGGCCTTGGGCTGGGCCACGGCGGTCACGGCCTTCACCGCGATCTCGCCCATGTGGTCGCGGTCGAACGAGACCGACTTCGAGGCCATGGACGTCACGGCGATGCGCGTGAGCAGGTCATGGTCGTTGATCGTGACCGGCTGACTGACCTCGTGGAGGACCTCGAGCGCCTTCTGGGACGCCAGTCGGAACCCCTGAGAGATGATCGTCGGGTGGATGTTCTGCTCGATGAGGCCCTCGGCGCGCTTCAGGAGCTCGCCGGCGAGCACGACCGCGGTGGTCGTCCCGTCCCCGGCTTCCTGGTCCTGGGTCTTCGCGACCTCGACCAGCATCTTGGCGGCGGGGTGGTCGACGTCCATCTCCTTGAGGATCGTGACCCCGTCGTTCGTGACGACAACGTCGCCCATCGAATCGACCAGCATCTTGTCGAGTCCGCGCGGTCCGAGCGTCGAGCGCACCGCGTCCGCGATCGCCTTCGCGGCGGCGATGTTGTTCCCCAACGCGCTTCGGCCCTTCTCCCGCTTCGTCCCTTCCCTGAGCACCAGGATCGGTGTCTGTCCGGTTAACATCGTTCTTCCCTCCGAGATTACTCTCGGCTGTCGAGTTGGGTAGAAAAGCGGTTGTATTTAAAACAATCTATGGCCTTCGATGGCGCGAAGGGGCGCTGCCCGCCGGCGGACCGCGTACTTATGCAGACCCCCTGCTCCACCTCCGGGTCGGACATGGAGGCCCCATCGTCGTCGCGCAGTTCGTACTCGCGGCTGCTCGCCACCCCGGCCTACTCGCGGGTCTTCTCCGCCGGTCTCGGTTCGACCTTGGGCTCCGGCATCGCGGCGATCTGTCTCGTATGGATCGTGTTCACATCGACCGGTTCCGCGCTCGACGTAGCGTTCCTCGGGACGGCCTGGCTCGTCGGCGCGATCCTGTTCAGCGTCTTCGGCGGGGCGCTCGTGGACCGGTACGACCGACGGCGGCTGATGATCGCCGCGGACGTCGCCCGGGCGCTCGCGATGACCGCGGTCGTGGTCGTCCTTGAGCTCCACGGCTTCGAGCTCGTTACCATCCTCGCGGCCGAGTTCGTGGTCGGCGCGTTCACGACGATCTTCAATCCCGCGGAGCAAGCGATCATTCCCGCGCTGGTGGATACCCCGTTGGTCGCGGACGCCAACGGGCTCGTGCGGTCGAGCCGCTCCGCCGCCCAATTCGTCGGGGCCTCGGTCGGTGGCGTCCTGATCATCAGCCTCGGACCCGTCACGGGGCTCGCCGTGAACGCCGCCACGTTCGCCGTCTCGGCGCTCCTCCTGTTCGGCATGACCGTTCGTCCGATTCTCGGGGTCGAGCAGCGGGTGAAGCCGGGGTATCTCGCGGACGTCCGCGATGGGTTCCGGTGGCTCGTCCAAGCGAGAGGGTTCCTCGAGTTGACCCTCTCGGCCACGTTCTTCAACTTCTGCGGCGGCCTTGTCGGTACGTTCCTCGTCGTCTTCGTGACGATCCTCCTGCACGGCTCCGCGCTCGTTTTCGCCCTCCTCCTGGCGCTCGAGGTCGCGGGGACGGGTCTCGGTTCGCTCCTCGTCAGCCGGACCGGGGGGGTCCGACGAGCCGGGAGGTCGTGGACCATCGGAGCCGGCGTAGCCTCCGGGGCGGTGGCCGTGGCGCTCGCGCTGTTCCCGTCCGTTCCGGTCGCCCTGGTGAGCCTCTTCTTGATCGGCCTCTTCGGCGGATACGCCGGCACGGCCTGGTTGACCGCGGCGCAGCTCCTGGTGCCCACCGAAATGCAGGGCCGCTACTTCGGGATCGACGCGCTCGGCAGCATCGCCATCATCCCGGCGGCGCAGATCGGCGGCGCCCTCCTGATCGAGGCGTATGGGGTCCAGTGGACCTACCTCGGGACCGCCATCCTCTGGGTGATCGTCGGGGTCGCCTTCCTCTTCCCGACGGCCCTCGCGACCCTCGGGTATCCCCCGCCTCCGCTCTCGTCCGTCACTCCCCAAAGCGACGGCGCCGCACCTGATACGAGCGGATCGCCCTGAGGAAATCGAGCCGCGTGAGCCCCGGCCAGAGCACGTCGGAAAAGTAGAGCTCGCTGTACGCCGCCTGCCAGAGGAGAAAGTTCGAAATCCGCTCCTCCCCACTCGTCCGGAAGATCAGGTCCGGGTCGGGGAGGTCCGCCGTGTAGAGGTGCCGGGAGACCGCTTCGGAATCGATCTGCTCGGGAGTGATCTGCCCGTCCCGCACTTCCCGAGCGAGGGCCCGGATCGCCTCCACGATCTCGTCCCGTCCCCCGTAGGCCAGCGCCACGTTGAACCGGTACCGCGAGTATCCGGCGGTCGCCTTCTCGGCGATGTCGATCGCCTCCTGCACCCGAGCAGGGAGCAGCGACCGGTTCCCGATCACTTGGACCCGGATCTGGTGACGGTGCACGCGCTCGTCGACCGCGATGTCCCGAAGCGCGCGGTCGTAGAGGTCCATGAGCGCTTCGAGCTCATCGGGGGAGCGGGAGAAGTTCTCGGTGGAGAGGGCGTAGATGGTCAGGATGTTGACGCCGACCTCAAGGCACCAATCGAGCAGCAGTTCCGCCGTGTCGCGCCCCTTCGCGTGACCTTTCGAGATCTCGATGCCCTGGGCGGCGGCGAACCGACGGTTTCCGTCCATGATGATGGCGAGATGGTTCGGGACGGGCTCCGAACGGACGAGCTCGAGGAGGCGTTTCTCGGTGAGGTCCCGGAGCGCATCCCCGACAGCGTTGGAAAAGGAGGGAGAAGCGCGGCTACGCTTCGAGCGGTCGGGGTCGGCCACGGAAAAGAGAGACCGCGACGGAGGATAAGGGGGCGGGGGCTCCGGCGCGGAAGGCCCCGGGCCCGTGGTCGGCCCGGGGCGGGGAGCGCCCTGGTCGGGAGTTCCGGTCCGGGGGCTTTGGACCCCCGGCTCCTTCGAACCCGAGTCGCAGGCTCGACAGACCTACATCCTAGACCACTAGACTACCAGGGCAACCCCGAGGCGCTAACCGTTCCCTGCTATGAATGTTACTCGCGGCCCTGCTTCCCCGGGTCGGTGCGGTCCGGCCCGACATCGGAAGGTCCTTTCGGGCCCGCAACCCGCGCCCGCGGGGGCGGGCGCGCGCGTTCGACCGAGCGGATCCGACGGTCCGAGGCCACCTGCGTTGCGAGTCGAGGATTCGGTTTATGTAGCGCACGCCCTCATTTTTCCGTCTACCACGAGGCGACGACAATGACCGCCGTGACGAGCTGGGCGCTTACGGTCCTGGGGATCCTGTGCCTGGTCCTGTTCCTCCATTCGCTCGGGGTCGACGTGACGGCCAGCCTGGGCTCGATGCTGCGCGGGACCGAACACTTCCTCTCGCAGCCTCTCTGACCGCTCCGAGGCGATGAGCGCCCCGGCGAAAGGGCTCACTCACGTAGGGGAGCGCCGCGCGAGGACTCGTGCGAGCTCCCGCGGACGCACGACTCCCCGAGGGGTTACGAACGCCGTGACGTACTTCGCGGGGGTCACGTCGAACGCCGGGTTTCGCGCGTGGCTCTTCTGGGGCGCTATCCTCCGGCCCGCCAGTTCGAGGACCTCCTCCTCGGCTCGTTCCTCGACCGGGATCGCCCTCCCGTCCGGGCGTCGAGCGTCGAAGGTGCTCCATGGCGCGGCGACGTAGAACGGGATCCCGTTCTCCCGGGCGACGACCGCCTTCTCGTACGTGCCGATCTTGTTCGCGAAGTCCCCGTTGCGGGCGATCCGGTCGGCGCCCACGATGACGGCGTCGACCTGGCCCGTCCTCATGAACGCGCCCGCCGCGTTGTCGACGATTACCGCATGGGGGATCCTCTCGCGCGCGAGCTCCCAGGCCGTGAGCCGGGCCCCCTGGAGCAGCGGCCGCGTCTCGTCCACCCAGACGAACAGGTCGGCGCCTTGGGCCCGAGCGACCCGTATCGGGGCCAGCGCCGTTCCCCATTCCACGGTGGCGAGCGCCCCGGCGTTGCAGTGCGTCAGGACCCGATGGGCCCGGCGCAAGAGGGGCGCTCCCGCGACGCCGATGCGGTGGCACTCCTCGACGATCTCCGCCCGGTACCGGTTCGCGCTGGAGACGGGATCCTCGCCGGCGACCCACGCGGCCCGGACCGTATCCACGCCGACCGCGAGGTCGACCGCGGTCGGGCGGGTGGACCGAAGCAGCTTCGCCGCGCGGGCGGGAGAGTAGCCCCCTTCCCGGTGCGCGAGGGCCATCCCGTAGGCCGCGGCCACCCCGATCGACGGCGCCCCACGGACGGTCATCGACCGGATCGAATCGGCCACTTCCCGAACGTGATGCAGGTGGCGGACGACGGTCCGCCCGGGGAGCTCCCGCTGGTCGATGAGGTGGAGGGCCCCGCCGCGATACCAGAGCGCACGAACCGGCATCGGGTGTCCCTAGGCGTCGAAGGTATGCAGGAGGTCGAGCCAGTCCGGCGTCACCGTCTTCGGATGACCGAGCGCCTCGTCGAGCGGGATCCCGGTCACGTTCGCCCCTCGCAGGACGGCGACCTCTCCGAACCGGCCCGCGATCGCGAGGTCGACCGCGCAGGCTCCGAGCCGGGTTGCGAGGATGCGGTCGAAGAGCACCGCCGGGCCGCCGCGCTGGATGTGACCGATCTGAGCGCTCCGGGTCTCCACGCCCGTCGCCTCCTGGATCCGGCGTGCGAGCTCGGACCCGACCTCTCGCTCCCTCAGGAGCTCATGACCGAACTCGTCCTTCGCTCCGGCCGAGCCTCGGCGCGGGCCAAGGTCGATCCCTTCGCTCGCGACGACGAGAGCATACCCGCGGGCCTCCACGGCGGCGCGGACGTGCGCGAGCAGCGCCGCCTCGTCGTACTCCTCCTCCGGGACCAAGGTCGCATCCGCCCCGCCCGCGAGCCCGGTCGCGAGCGCGACCCAGCCGGCGTGGCGGCCCATGACCTCGAGGACGATCGCGCGATGGTGGCTGCCCGCGGTGTCACGGAGACGCTCGAGGGCGTCCACGGCGACCGCGGTCGCCGAATGGAACCCGAACGTCCAGTCGGTGCCGCCGACGTCGTTGTCCATCGTCTTGGGGACGCCGACGACATGGCCGCCCCGCCGGTGGAGCTCGCGGGCGGCGGAGAGCGTGTCGTCCCCGCCGACCGCCACGAGGGCATCCAGTCGGTGCCGGGCCAGGGTTTCAAGGACCTTCGTCGCGTCGTCCTCCTTGGCGAACGGGTTGGTCCGCGAGCTCCCGAGGATCGTGCCCCCTTTTCCGAGGAGGTCCGCCACGTCCGAGACCGTCAGCGGTCGGCTCACGTCGTCCCGAACCCCCTTCCAGCCGTCGAGAAAACCGACCGTCTCGTGACCGAACTTGGCCGCGCGACGGACGACGGCGCGGATGGCGGGGTTCAGGCCCGGGCAGTCTCCACCGCCCGTGAGGACTCCGAACTTCACGCCGGGACCTCGAGGTACGACCGGGGCGCGGTGGTGAGGAACTCGTAACCGTTCTTGGTGACCACGATGTCGTCCTCGATCCGCACGCCTCCCTTCCCGGGAAGGTAGATCCCCGGCTCGACCGTGAACGCCATCCCCTCTTCGATCAGGTCGTCCGCCTTCGGCCCGTATCCCCAGCCGTCGTGGACCGCGAGCCCGATCGAGTGCCCGACCCCATGGGTGAGGCGGCCTTTCCAGCGGGATGCGTTGATGACGGCCTCGGCCGCGAGGTGCACTTCCCGGGACGGGACGCCCGGCCGGATCGCGGCGAGCGCCGCGTTCTGGGAGGCCTCGACCGTCTCGTGGACCGCCTTCATCTCCTCGTCCCGAGGACCGAAGTGGAACGACCGGGTGATGTCGCTCACGTAGCGTCGGTGGATCGCCCCGAAGTCGCAGACGATCGACTGCCCGGGCTTCAGCCGGTAATCCCCGGGCTGGTAGTGAGGCTCGGCGCCGTGGGGGCCGAACGCCACGATCGTGGCGAACGACCGGCCGCTCGCGCCGTGCAGGTTCATCCGATACTCCATCTGGGCGGAGAGCTCGAGCTCGGTCATGCCCGCCTTCAGGAGCGACGGGATCTCGCGTCCCACCTCGGAGCCGATCTCGGCCGCCTTTCGAATGCGCTCGATCTCCTGGGGCTCCTTCGTCACCCGAGCGTCTCGGAACGCGACCGACGCGTCGACCCACTCTGTCTTCGGAAGGACCTTCGCGAGCCGAACGTACCAGTCGTGCGTCAGCTCCCGGTAGTTGAGGCCGACGGAGCCGACGCCCTGGAGCTTCTTCTGGATGACCGGGTCGGTCTCGTCCCGGTTCACGACCTCCACGTGCACGTGGGGGTCGGCCTTCGCGGCCTCGAACGCGGTCTCGGCCTCGAGCGGCGAGCTGACGACATCCAGCTCTCCATCGGGGTGGGCGATCGCGAGCGAGCCTTCGAATAGGCCGGCGGGCACATCGAACAGGTAGAAGAACGACTGGTCGAGGTGCGGGTCGACCGCGTTCGCGAGGAGGAGCGCATCCGGCTTGGGGTCGAGGTGAGCGAAGACTTTCAGAACACGGGCCTTCATGACCCGGCCTAGCCGCTAGGGGGTTTCAGCTTTTGCGCTCGCGGCCCGCAGGTCCTTCCACGAGAGGAGCGGCTCGCGCGCCGCGCGGACCTCGTCCACCCGGGTGACGGCGAGCGACCGCGGAGCGGCGCGCAGGTTCTCCGGAGTATCCGAGATCGCCCGCTCGAACGCCGCGATGTACCCGTCCAGCTCCCGCTTGCTTTCGGTTTCGGGAAGCTCGATCATGAGCGACTCGTCCACGAGCGCCGGGAAGTAGATCGTCGGCGCGTGGACCCCCTCGTCGAGGAGACGCTTCGCGAGGTCGAGCGTGCGGACGCCCCGCTCCTTGAGCGGCGCGCCGGACAGGACGAACTCGTGCTTGACGAGGGGGCGGAACGGACGGGGAAGGTACTTTCCGAGACGGGAGGCCACGTAGTTCGAGTTGAGGACCGCGCGACGCGAGATGTGCTTCAGTCCGTCCTCGCCGTGAGAAAGGATGAAGGCGTACGCTCTCAGGTCGAGCCCGAAGTTCCCGTAGGCGGTCTTGATCTTCCCGATCGATTTCGGCCGGTCGTAGTCCAGTCGGAACTTCCGTCCCTCCTTCACGACCCGGGGAACGGGCAGGTACGGGCCGAGCTTCTCCCCGGCCGCGAGCACGCCGGCGCCGGGCCCGCCGCCGCCGTGCGGCGTTCCGAACGTCTTGTGGAGGTTCAGGTGGGCGACGTCGAACCCCATCCGGCCCGGATGGGTCACGCCGAGGATAGCGTTCAGGTTCGCCCCGTCGTAGTAGAGGAGCGCGCCGACGCTGTGGACCGCCTCCGCGATCTCGAGGATCTCGCTCTCGAACAGTCCGGCGGTGTTCGGGTTCGTCAGCATGAAGGCCGCCGTCTTCTTCGAGACGGCCCGGCGGAGTTCGGACACGTCGACGCTGCCGTCCTTGTCCCGGATCTCCCGCGTCGTGAACCCCGCCATGCTCGCCGAAGCTGGGTTGGTGCCGTGGGCGGTGTCGGGCAGCAGGACCTCGGTCCGTTCGGCGAGCTCGCCCTGGTCGCGGAAGTACGCGCGGACCATCAACATCGCCGCGTACTCCCCATGCGCGCCCGCGGCGGGTTGCAGCGAGACCTCGGGAAGGCCGGTGATGCGGGCGAGGAGCCGTTCGAGCCGCCAGAGCACCTCGAGGGAGCCCTGGACCGTGGACTCGGGCTGGTACGGATGGACCCCGGCGGCTCCCGCGCGACGGGCGAGAAGCTCCGAGACCTTCGGGTTGTACTTCATCGTGCACGACCCGAGCGGATAGGTCGCCGTGTCGATCCCGAAGTTCATCTGGGATAGACGGGTGTAGTGACGGACTACCTCGAGCTCCGAGAGCTCGGGCCAGCGGACCGCCTCCTTGCGTCGGAGCTTCTCGGGGATCCCCGAGACCTCCGGGGGAGCCTCCGCGTTCCGCGGGGGAGCCAGGTCCCAGACCGACGGCTCGTCCCAGCGGGCCTGACGGAACGTCATGCCGTCCTCCCGACCGCACCGATCGCCGCTTGGGCGGCCCGGAGGTACTTCTGGATGTCCTTCTCGCCGGTGCCCTCCGGGATCCCGACCAGGACCCGCTCGGCCTCGGAGGTGGCGCCCGGTCTCGGGTCCTTCAGCGAGTGCCCGCCGAGCACCTTTCGGCGTCGCAATCGGTCGAGGAACTCCTCGGCCGTGCCGCGGCGGAGCTCGAGCGTGAACTCCCCGAGGTACGGAGCGTCGAACCGCGGCGCCTGGAGACCTTCGATGCTGCCGAGGCCGCTCGCGAGAGTACGCGCTTTCTCAGCGAGGGAGGCCTGCAGCCGGGCGAGGCCGCGCGGGCCGACGACGGTCGCGTACACCACGAACGCGAGGGCCATCAACGACTCGTTCGTGCAGATGTTGGAAGTGGCCTTCGACCTTCGAATGTGCTGTTCGCGGGTGACCAGGGTCAGGGCGAACGCGCGACGGCCCTCGGTGTCCAAGGTCGCACCGACGATCCTCCCGGGGGCGGACCGCACGTGCTCCTTGCGGCACGCGAACAATCCGAGGAGGGGTCCCCCGAACGAAGGCGAGGTCCCGAACCCCTGGCCCTCTCCGACGACCACGTCGGCGCCGTAGTTCCCCGGTGCCTCGAGGACCGAGAGCGAGAGCGGGTCAGCCGAGACTACGAACGGAACGTCGCCGAGGATCGACTTGAGCTCGGACACGCCCTCGTCCACGTGGCCGAACCCGTTCGGCACGTCGGCAAGGACCCCGAACACGTCCTTCTTCGCGACCGCGGCCCGGACGAACTCGAGGTCCAGCCGGCCGGTGCGGTCGTCGTACGGGATCCCTTCGACCCGGAGCCCGGGACCGCTCGCGTAGTTCTCGAGCACGCTCCGTTCCTCCCAAGGGAGGCTGGCCGGGGCCAGGAAGCGCGTTCCCTCGTGGAGCCTCCGACAGAACAGGAGGGCCTCTCCCGCGGCGGTCGCTCCGTCGTAGAGAGAGGCGTTCGCGACGTCGAGCCCGGTCATCTCGACCCAGAGGCTCTGGAATTCGAACAGGGTGCGAAGCATGCCTTGACTGGCCTCGGCCTGGTACGGGGTGTACGCGGTGTAGAACTCGCTGCGGGAGACGATCGCGTCGACCGCCGCGGGAGTATAGCGGACGGCGATCCGGCCCCCGAGGAAACTCGAGAACTTGGACATCGGCCGGTTCCGCTCGAGGAGCCGGTCGACCTCGGCCACTACCTCGGGCTCGTCCCGGGCCGGACCCACGCCCATGCGGCCGATCCGGGCTCGCTTCGGCACGTCCGTGAACAGCTCGTCCGTCGAACGGATCCCCAACGCTTCGAGAAGCGATGCCTCTTCACCCGGCTCGTCCGGAATCCAACGCGGCACGCAGGCTCACCGGAAAGCGGGGAGTGGGAGTGGCCATAAATCGTTCTCGTTGTGCCGAACGAACGAACGCGGCGACCGTGGACAACCTCGGCGATGGAGGCGAAGGGCAAAGGTATTCGGGACGGCAGGCTGGGTCCGGGCAGGTCATGACGCAGGTTCGAGGACGACGGGGAAGCATGCGGCGTCCTCCGGTCACGCCCCCGCCTTCCGTCGCGATCCTCGACATCGCGTTCCATCGTGCGTCCCTCGCGACGCCCCGTGGCGAGAACAAGGCCGCCCGGGACCGGCTTCGGGCGGAGCTCAAGATCGTGCGGAGCTCGGCGACCGTCGTCCGTCACCTCCGCCTCGAGACCCGACGGTTCGTCCGAAGCCCGCCCACGGCGTTCGAAGCGACGCTGCTGGCCCAGACGTTCGGTTCCGGCAGCCTCGAACGCGCCCTGACCCGGGTGCGACGCGCCGAGGAGCGGATCCGCGGACTCGCTCAGGCGGCCGAGCGGTCCACGAAGGGTGCTTCGGGCTCGGAGGAGCTCGGCGACCAGATCCGGGCGTTCTACGGTCGACTATCGAGCTTCGTGCGCGAGGTCGACGCGGACCTCGAACTTCTCCGAGGGATGGGAAGGTTCCTCGATGACCGGCCGCACCTCGACCCCGCCGCCCCGACCCTGGTCGTCGCTGGGTTTCCGAACGTCGGGAAATCGTCGCTCGTGGCGCGCCTGTCGAGCGCGCACCCCAAGGTGGCGGACTACCCGTTCACGACGCTCTCCATCGCCGTCGGGCACGCCGACCTGGGATTCGACCGGCTCCAGGTGCTCGATACCCCCGGGGTGCTCGGACGGACCGGACGCTCGAACCCCGCCGAGACGGAGGCACGCACCGCCGTTGGGGGTGTCGCGACGGTCGTGGTGTTCGTCATCGACCCCTCGGGGAAGTGCGGCTATCCGGTCGAGGAGCAGGAACAGCTGCTCGCTCGGTGGAAGGAAGAGTTCCCCCGCCTGCCGATCATCGCGGTCGAGACCAAGTGCGACCTCGTGCGCCGGCCGACCGACCGTCTCCAGGTCTCGGCGACGACCGGAGAGGGCCTCGAAACCCTCGAGTCGCAGGTCCGCTCCCTCGTCCGTCCGACCGGGGAGCTCCCTCCGATTCAGGACGCCACCGTCGAGGAACCGATGGCCGAGCCCGAATTCGAGGAACGTCCTGCCCGCCGACCGTCCTCCCGCCGGGGGGGTTCCCGGAACCGGGATTCCTGAACCGCTTCTCGCCGGGGAAGGGGAACGATCGGGGCGAGCCGCCCTAGACGCTCGCGGGTTTCAGATACCGAAGAGCTTCCCGTTCTCGGGGAGGATGACGCGACACGTCGACTCGAGGGCCTCCCGAAGGGGGTCGCGCTGGTCGCCGTGCATGAGCACGACTGTCTCGGCGCGGGACTCCTTCGCCACGCGGACCAGCTCGGAGTGCCCCGCGTGGGCCGAGAAGTCGAACTGCATGACCTCGCACAACGGGTGGATCACCGTGTCGTCGACCGTGAGCGTGCCTTGGTCGAGGAGCTGGCGACCGTTCGACCCTTCCACTTGGAAACCGGTAAGGAAGATCGAGCTCTTCGGGTCCCGGTAGAGCTCGCCGATGTAGTAGAGCACGGGTCCACCGTCCAGCATCCCGCCGGTGGTGATGATCACCTCGGCCTCGCGGAGGGCCTTGCGTCGGTCCCCGGGATGCTCGACCACGTGGATACCGTCCAGTGCCCGCCGGAACCGACGAGCATCCGCGAGGTACTCCGGGGCCGCCTCGTAGATCTCGTTCACCGACCGCGCCATCCCGTCGAGATACGTTTCGAAACCGGCCGACGCGAGCGCCATCATCACTTCCTGGGCGCGGCCGACCGCGAACGCGGGCACGATCGCCTTCCCGCCCCGCTCGAGCGTCGCCTCGATCTTGTCGCGGAACCTCCGCTCCGTCTCGCGACGGTCGGGGTGCTCCCGACCGGAGTAGGTCGACTCCATCACCAGGACGTCGCATTCGACCGGCTCCGCGCCGCCCACGAGGTGCGTGGAGGTCGTCTGCAGGTCGCCGGTGAACAGGACCTCCTTCTCCCCGCGGTAGAGGATCATCGAGGCCCCGGGGATGTGGCCCGCCGGGGTGAACTCGACCTCGATCCCGTGATGGCGGAAGGTCCCGTGGCGGTCGACCGCGGTGAACCGGGCGTGGAGCGAGTGGATGTCGCTCGGGGTGTAGGGCGCGAGGTATCCCTCGAGCCGGGCGATCTTGAGCGCGTCCTTCGTCAGGAGGTCGGCCACGGCGATCGTCACGGGGGTCGCGATGAGCCGAGCCTTCGGGAGGCGGCTCAGGAGCGGCGTCATCCCCGAGTGGTCCAGATGGGCGTGGGAGAGGAACGCGATGTCCACGTTCGTCGGGGCGGGGCGAGGGTAAGAGGGGGGGTCGGTGGGCGTCAGCCCGTAGTCGAAGAGCAGGGTCCGGCCCTGGTCCCGGACGACCAGCCCCAAGGAGCCGATCTCCGACGCGCCGCCGAGGAATTGGAGTTCCATCGGCGGGCCGAGCGGTTTCCGCTCTTAAGGTACGGCGGGCGGCCCGACAGGGAAGCCACTTTAACAGCTCCCCCGTGCCGGAGGCGTGACCGGACCGGCGCGGGCGGAGCTCGAGGTCCTCTACCGGGTCAGCGTCGCGGTCCAGCAGGTCGTTCGCGACGCGGAAGGGTCACCGCACCGCGCGGACGTCGTCGCGATGGGCGCCGATGGGACTCCGACCGAGGAGCTCGACCGGCTCGCCGAGACCGAGATCCTGAGGGTCCTGGATTCCGAAGGAGTGGACTGGAACCTCCTATCGGAAGAGATCGGGTACGTGTCCCGGGGGGGGCAGGGCACCCTGGTGGTCGACCCGATCGACGGTACCTCGAACGCGCTCCGGGGCCTTCCGTTCTCTACGGTGTCGCTCGCGCTCGGCCGCCGTGACCTCGCCGGGATCGACGTGGGCCTCGTCCGGGACCTTCATCGCGGGACGACCTACTGGGCCGCCCGGGGTCAGGGCGCGTTTCGCGACGGACGCCGGATCCGCACGCGGCCCTGGACCGGGCGCAGCGAGGTCTTCTTCGTGAACCTCGGCCGGCCCGCGAGCGAGCGGGCGGCGCGGCTCGCGGTGAAGTCGCGTCGGATCCGATCGCTCGGTTGCGCCTCGCTCGAGATACTCATGGTCGCCCAGGGAAGCGCCGACGGGTACTTCTTCGAGAACACCCCCGAGACGCGGAACCTGCGGGCCACGGACGTCGCCGCCGCCTACCGGATCCTGCTCGAGGCCGGCGGCGGAATGAGCGACGCCAAGGGCCAGCCGGTCGAATCGTTCCCGCTCACGGTGGACCGCCGGACGAGCGTGTTCGCGTGGGGCGACCCCGCGCTCCGAGCGCGAGCGACCGAGGAGGGGTACCTGTGAGGATCGGCGTCACCGCGAACCCCCGTAAGCCGGTGGCGGTCGAGCTCGCCCGGCGGGCCGTCCACCTGATCGGCGACCGGGCCGAAGTGGTCGTTGCCGACCAAGTCTCGGGGATCGCCCCCGGAGTCCCCCACAAGCCGATCGAGGAGCTCGACCCGGATGTTCTCATCGCGATCGGCGGGGACGGCACCTTCCTCTATACCCTCCGGCGCTCGGACGCTCCGCTGCTCCCGATCAACGCCGGGACGGTCGGGGTCCTCGCCGAGGTCGAGGCGAGCCGACCGAACGAGTTCGAAGGAGCGATCGAGCGGCTGCTGAAGGGCTTCTACTTCCTCGAGGAGCGGATGAAGCTCGCCGCGCTCGTCGGGACGACCCCCGTACCGGACGCGACCAACGACTTCGTCCTGCACTCGGCCCAGGTCGGGAAGATGGGACTGTTCGAGATCGCGTTCGACGGCCACGTCGCGGGACAGATCCGGGCCGACGGCCTCATCGTCGCGAGCCCGACCGGCTCGACGGCGTACTCGTTGAGCTCGCTCGGACCGATCGTGGACCCCGGCCTCGATGCCATCGTGCTCACGTCCATCGCCCCGTTCCGGGTCGAGGCCCGCGCGATCGTCCTCGAGCCGCTGCGGACGGTCCGGCTCCGACCGATCGAGCCCGGCCGCGGGGCTCTCGTCATCGGGGACGGGCAGGACGAGTACCCGCTCCCCCTCGAGTCGGCGCTGACGGTCTACAGTTCCCCCCGTCGGGCGACGCTCGTCCGCTTCGGTTCCCGATTCTTCCAGCGCCTGCGGGGGAAGCGGATCCTGCCGTGGACCGAGAACGGGTCGGGAGGGGGGCCGTCGCTTGCCGATCTTCCGCCCCGCCCGTAAGCGACTCCCCGGGTCTCCCCGCCTCGGCGAGACCCCGCGGACGATCACCCGACGCGCCCTCTCGAGCGCGCTCGCGAGCGCCCGTTCCGCCTATCCGAACGAGTTCGGCGGGGTGCTTCGTGCCGACCCACCGGGGGTCATCAGCGAGCTGCTCCTCCTCCCCGGCACCACCGCGGGACGGCGGCACGCGAACTTCCAGCTGTACATGCTTCCCGCCGACCTGACGGTCGTCGGGACGATCCACTCGCACCCCTCGGGCGCGCTCCACCCGTCGGACGCCGACCTCCGCTTGTTCCGCAGCTGGGGGCGGCGCCACATCATCGTCGGGACCCCGTTCGGTCCGGGCTCCTGGCGAGCGTACGATGGCAACGGGGAGGAGACGCGCCTGGAGGTCCGCGAGACGGCCGTTGAGCCCGTCCCGAGCGATTCGCTGCCCGAGTACCGACCTCGGGCGGTGCACCGGCCCCTGCCCAGCGACGTGGGGAACTTCCCCGAGGACGAGGCGTAGGTCGCGGGGCGATCGCCGTCTATTCGCGCACCGGGATCGTCGGGACGGGCAGCCGGTCCGGGCTGCGGGTCGGGTCGACGATCTGCCGGCTCGGCCGCTGGGGTTCGCTCGTGAGCCCGTGCATCCCAGCGAGCATGTCGAGGAACGCGATGAACCCGCGGAACGAGCCCTTGACGAGCCTCGTGTGCTTGCCTTCCCAGTCGAAGAAGTCGTCCAGCATTCGCTTCGATTGTCGAAGCCCGTGCGTGAGCGCGCGCTTCAGGAGCTCCTGCTGGAGGGGGCTCAACCGGTCCCGGCGGAACCAGTCGCGGGACTGCAGGTGGCCCAGCGGGACGAAGAACATCGGCACCAGGATCGCCTTGAACTCCCAGAGGTCGTCGATGAGGTCGATCGTCCGCTGGACGTCATCGTCGGTTTCCTGGGGGAGCCCGACGATGAACGTGCAGGCCGGGAAGACGTGGTTGTCGTTCATCAGGCCGGCCGCCTGCACGACGAGCTCGGGCCACTGGGACGCCTTGAACGGGGCGACCTTCCCCGGCATCGCGGCGGTGATCATGCGGGGGGACCCGGTCTCGACCCCGACCTCGACCCCCCACCAGTCCTGCTTCTCATCGATCAGGACCTCGGCGCACTTCGAAAGGAGCCTCGGCTTGGTCATGAGGGTGGCCACGGCGACGTGGCTCCAGCCGACCTGCTGGTAGTACCGCTTCGCGAGCTTGAGGAGGGGAATCAGCTTCTCCTCGTGCGGCATGATGTTCGGGCTGCCGTAGAACAGCACGTCGTCCGAGTGCAGGATCCCCTTGCGGACCCCGATCCGGGCGTTGACCTTGAGCTCCTCCTCGATCTTCTCGAGGGGGTACCAGCGCGTCGGTCGAGTGGTGACGGAGCAGAACGAACAACCCCGGCAGCACCCTCGGCCGATCTCGACGAGACCGTTGACGCTCGGGAACCGGATAGAGGGGATCTGCTCGACCTTGGGCGCCTCCTTGGCGCCGAGCACGACGTGCGGAGGAAGGAACTCGTCGCGGAGAGCCTTCCCCACGATCTCCTTGACGAACAGGTCCGCCTCCCCCTCGATGACGCTGTCGAGGCCGCCGAAGGAGTCCACGAACTCCTGGATCCAGGGGAGCTTCATCCGGGTCGCGGGCGCGAGCTGCCAGGCGCACGGGCCACCGGCGATGATCTTCATACCCCGCTTGCGGGCCTCGATCACGGCGGGCTGCGTGAGCATCCGCTTGAAATTGACGCAGTTCAGGGTCTCCTTCTTCATCACGCCGCCAAACGTGGAGCTCGGAGGGTTGAGGCCGAAGTAATCGTGCCCGGAGATCAGGAGGAGCTTCGCCTGGCCCGGCATGTACTTGTCTAGGTGGCTCGGGTGGACGATCCGGGCGTCGAAGCCGGCGTCCATGAGGGACGCCTCGATCTTCCGCATCCCGTAGGGGGCCTGGAGGGGGTAGCCGTTCTCGTCCACGGGCATGTCGGGGAAGAAGAGCCGCTTGTAGACCCCCTCGGGTAGGAGGTAGGCGGGGGTCGTGGTGCCAAACCCTAGGAATTCCTTCCCGTGGTGGTTGCTCATCATCGTCCAGTCGCAGGTGATGACAACTTCCGGCATGGATCGACCTCGTCCCGATGGGCGGGACAGGCCGAGCACGGGGAACCCCCTCTTATGGGTATCGAAGCCCTCGCAGCGACAATCCCTGGTACCCGGACCCGGCGGGTACGCCCCGGAACCCCCTATCCGAAATCTGTCTCGTCGTCGTCGCGGGGGAGGACGCCATCGAGCGGGTCGCCCGACTCCTCGGGAGGCTCCTCCGCGTCCTCCGACTCATGGAACGCCGGGTCCCGCTGGAGCAGATGGACCCGCACGCAGTCGCGGTGAGCGGGGTTCCCGTTCCAGGAGCTGGTCTCCTCGGGGTCCCCCAGCGGTTCCTTGCAGAGGCAGCAGATCTCGGGGGGCGCGCTGATCCAGGAGATACGCCGGGGGGCGGGCTCCATCGGGCCTCCCCATCAAGAACGCGGGGGATGTCCTTTACCTTTCGGAACGACGCCCCACCGGGCCGGGGCATCCCCGGCAAAGACCCTTAACCCAGGGAGATCGTCGGCCCCGACGTGGATACCCTCACCGAGATCCGCCGCCGGCGGGTCGCTCTCGGCATCTCGCTCGGCGAACTCGCCCGGGCGAGCGGACGGAGCGACGCGACCCTCTCGCGCATCGAACGGGGGCAGATCCGGCCGTCGTACGAGCTCGTCCAGCGCATCCTCTCCTACCTCGAGGCCCAGGAAGGGCTCACCGCCCCTCGGCTCACAGTGGGGGAGCTGATGCACCGGCCCCTCGTCACGGTCGAGCCGAGCGCCACGTTGGCGACGGCCGCCCAGCGGATGGAGAGCGGGGCGTACTCGCAGCTGCCCGTGGTGGACCAGGGCCGAGTCGTAGGCTCGTTGTCCGAATCCGCTCTGCTCCGGGCGTTGGCGGCGCCGAACGCCCAACGGGGGCGGGTCCGGGAGGTCCTTGAGCCGCCGTACCCGGTGCTCGACGAGGGGTTCCCGGCGGACCTCCTGCCCCCGCTGCTGGGCCGATATCCCGCGGTCCTGGTCGCCCACCACGGAGACCTCCAAGGGATCGTCACCAAGGCGGACGTCATCCGTGGCCTCCGGGGGACCCCCCTCCGCCGGAAACCGGTCGACTAGGGCTCGGCGTTCGCGACCCGAACCGCGGTGACCCCGCTCGATGCCTCGGGATTCCCCGCGAGGCCGACGGCGACGCCCCTCACGTGCGCGAGGTCGAACGTCGTCCTCTCCCTGCGAGACCGAGGCGCACCATGGAAAGAGGGATTCTGCCCCGTCCGCGCGATGGGTTCTTGTATTCAGCGAAGGTGCCCCGCACCAAGATGGTCTCCTCTCGGCGCAAGTCCCGCACCGACCCCGAGCCGCCCAAGGCCTTCCGTATCTCGCGCGACCTGCCGGTCGGCCGCCATCCGCTGCTCGCGGCCTTCCCCGGTGCGGACGAGCTCCCCGTCGCCGTCCGCCTGCAACCCGACCGGGCCGCGCGCGCCAAGTTGTTCGACGAGACGTGCGTCCAGGTCGTCGACCAGGACCTGTGGATGTACGTCGCTCCGTGGGACATGCCCCCGGGGGCCCGGCGCGAATGGAACCCGGTCCTCTCGCCGGGCTCCGACTGCATCGTGATCGGAAAGAGCCACCTCGCCGACAGCCCCGCGCTCGTGGTCTATCTGGACATCTTCCACGAGCTCTGCCACGTCATCCAGCGACAGGGGGGCGCGAACCTCTTCGCCCCCGGGGTGAGCTATGTGAAACGCTGGACGGAGGTCGAGGCGTACCGGTTCGTCGTGGCGGAGGCGCGCATGCTCGGCGTCTCCGACGAGTTCCTCCGAGAGTACCTTCGGGTCGAGTGGATCAGCAAGGCAGAGCACCGGGAGCTTCTCGAGAGCCTGGAAGTCCCCCCCGCTTAGTCGGAGCGACGCCCGGGCGCGGCCCGAGCATCGGGCGCTCGCCGCTCTCGATGCGTGAAGAACCGACTCTTTATCCCCCTGAACCCCGAATCGAACTGCCTACCGGGGGCGCGCCACACGTCGATCGACATCAAGTCCCGTCCGGTACTTCGTCCCTCGACCAACGACCTCTGGTTCCTCGCCTACCTTCCGCTCGCGGTGTCGGACGGGATCGCGACCCCCCTGATCCCGCTCCTGGCGCTCCAGCACTTTGGCGCGAGCGCGTTCGTGGTCACGATCATCATCGCCGCGAGCGCGATGAGCCAGGTGCCGTTCACCATCCTGTGGGGGAACCTCTCCGACCGGGTCGCGCACCGGAAGTACTTCCTCGTCGGCTCGTTCCTCGCGACCGGCGTGAGCATCGTCCTCATCGCCCTCGCGACCAACCTCATCGCGTTCTTCTGGCTCAATGTGGTCGAGGGTCTCGCCTCCGCCGCGAGCGCGCCGATCGGGACGATGCTCCTGCTCGAGACGCGCCACAAGCGCTGGTGGCCGACGGACATCGGGCTCTTCGGCCTCATCTCGGGGCTCGGCACGACCGCCGGCCTCGCGATCGGGTTCCTATGGCTCTTCGTGATCGGCTACTCCCAGCCGGCGATCCAGGCGATGACCGCGCTCCTCATCGTCTCGGGGGCGCTCGCGCTGGTCTCCGCGGCCGTCGCGTGGGCCTGGATCGAAGAGCCGGCCGCCCGGGTCGAACGAAGGACGGTCTCCGGTCTCCTCAACCTCAACCGGGGCGTGGTCGAACGGTTCCGCCACGTCCGGGCCCGGATCTCCGGGCTCGTCGACCTCACTCGGTCCACCGCCGAGCGCCTCCCCGGGCGCGAGTATCTCTTCTTGGCCGCCCTCGGGGTGATGAGCGTCGGTTTCGACATTTTCTACGGGCCGTTCCCGGTGTTCCTCTGGCAGGACGCGAAGTTCACGGACGCGGGGGTCTTCATCGTCTACCTCGGCTCGTCCGCGGCCTCCACCGCGCTCTTCTTCCACTCGGGAAAAGCCGTCGACACCCACTCCCCGAAGACGGTCTTCCTCCAGTCGCTCGGCGGCCGCGTCCTCCTGATGCTCCTGTTCCTATGGGGTCCGCTCTACGTTCTCTTCGGTCTCGGCTCGCCCGCGCTCCTCGCCTGGCTCACGCTCCTCAACGCGCTGCTCGGGGTCACCTGGGCGTTCATCAGCACGGCGAGCACCCTCTTCCTCGTCCGGTTGGTCGGCCGGTCCGCGCGGGGCCGCGCGCTCGGTCTCTACAACGCGATCGCGGGGGCGGGCAGCCTGCTCGGGACGCTGCTCGGCGGCTGGCTCTACGCCACGTACGGCGTCCACTTCGCCTACTCGATCGCCGCCCTGACGGTCGTGATCGGGGCCGGCCTTCTGCTCCCGATCCCGTACCACATGTTCCAGTTCTCGCACGCCCTGAACCACCGTCGCCACCTGGGACGCAACTCCCGGGCCATCGCCCGGCCCCCCCGACGCGGGCGCCCGTTTCGTCGCGGCTGAGCCCGGTCAGGCAAACATTTCCCAGGTGAGTGTGCGCACCACGTACCCCAACGCGAGATGGGCGAAGAACACCTCGAGGGCCGGTGGGTAATCCTCGATCACACAGGACCGGAACCCCAAGTGACCGACCCCCACGGGTTCGGTCCCCCGGAGGACGGCGAACTTCCCCGTGAGCCGTTCGTTGATCGTGTACTCGACGCCCCCGTAGAGGACCGTCATCGGGCCGAACGTCGTCGCCTTCGTCCTCCAGGTGTCCTCGCCGACCTGGATCCGGATCTCGTCCGCCTTCGCACGGTACGTGATGCGCGAACGTCCGTCCGTACCGGCGATCGGTCGGTCGAGGAAGTACTCGGTCGAGAACAAGGCCGCGATCTTCGGGCCGAGGCCGGGGCTTTCGGATTCGACCGGCCGGCCGGTCCAGGTCTCGGGACCGACCTCGACCTCGATGATGTTCTTCAGCACGCGAGCCGTCGCCCGAATCATCGACCGCTCGAGGGAGTATCCGGCCATTATGTATTAATGGCGACACCGGTCGGTGGCGCGTGGCGAACGCCGTTCCGCGACCGCCGGCGCAGGACCGGGCGTTCGGCATGGAGTTCTATGCGTCCCGAACCCCCGGGGTCGCCGGCCGGACGAAGGGCTCGCCCGACGACTTCCGGGTGACCGAGATCTCGAACTATCCGGTACCCGACCCGCTCGGGACCTTCTCCGTCCTCCGGGTCCAGAGCCGTGACTGGGAACAACACGAACTGGGACAGGCGATCGCGCGGCGCCTCGGCCTGCCGTCCGCCTCGGTCCAGTGGGCGGGCACGAAGGACCGTCGGGCGGTCGCCGAACGTCTGCTCTCCTACCGGGGCCCGCTTCCGGGCGGTGACCTGGGGCTCCCCCGGGTCGTCGTGCTCGAGGCGTACACGGCCCGGGACGGGCTCGTCCTCGGCCACCATTTTGGCAACGCGTTCGAGGTCCGGGTCGACGAGCTCCTCGTGCCGGCGACGGAGGCCCGGGAGTCGTTCCGAGCGACCGAGCAGGAGCTTCGGACCGCCGGGTACTGGCCGAACTTCTTCGGGCCGCAGCGGTTCGGCGAGGTGCGGCCGGTCACCCACGAGGTGGGACGGCAGGTCGTGCGAGGGGACCTCACCGCGGCCGTCGAGATGTACCTGGTCGCGCTTCCTCCGGGGACCCCCGACGGGCTCGGCGACTCGGCCCGGAGGACCTACGCCGAGACCCACGACGCGAATCGGGCCCTTAAGGAATTTCCGAGCCACTACCGGTTCGAACGCGCGTTGCTCGAGCGCCTCGCGAAGGGAGACCCGGCAGAGCGTGCCTTCCGCGCCCTCGCCCGAGAGCTCCGGCTGCTCTTCGTCCACGCGTACCAAGCGCTCCTCTTCAACCGCTGGCTGAGCCGCCGGTACGCGACGGGGCTTCCGCTGGACCGTCCCGTCCCGGGGGACCACGTCCTGCGGCTCGGACGGGACGGAACGGTCCGAAGCCAGGAGGGGATCCCCGTCTCCTCCGACAACGTGACGGAGTGCGCGGAGCTCGTCCTGCGCAAGGGAGCTCTGCTCGCGGGGCCGCTCGTCGGGTACGAGACAGCGTCCGCCGAGGGCCCGGCGGGCGCGATCCTCGAGGAACTCCTCCGGGAGGAGGGAGTGGACCGCTCGATGTTCCGCCTCCCGGCAACCCCCGAGATCGCGAGCAAGGGCGCGTGGCGTCCGGCGGTCCTGCCGGTTCCCCCGATCGGGCTCTCGGCGGAGGCGGCCGGGGTCTGGTTCCGCTTCGCGCTCCCGAAGGGCGCGTACGCCACCGTACTGCTGCGAGAGTTCCTGAAGACCGGGGCCGAGTAGTCGGAACGCCCGCCCCTCGAAACGAGCCTACTAATAGTCGACCCCCGGGTGGTCCGACCGCCGTAAAAGGAGCTCATGTCCGCCAACTCTCCCCGTGCCTTCCTCGTCCCGCTGCGCACCCCGGGACCCACTCTCGCCGCCGACCTTCCCGAGGGAGCGACCCGGGTGCCGACGGGGGTCCCGGACTTCGATTCCCTCACCGGCGGCTTCCCGACCGGTTCGGTCGTGCTCCTGTTCGGCGAGGCCGGGTCCGGCCACCAGGAGTTCGCGCTGACCTCGGCCGTCCACCTGATGCTCCACTACGACGACCCGCGAATGCACCACTTCTATCTCGGGAGCGCCAAGGGGCCGTTCGTCTACCCCCAGGGGGTCGTGTACGTCAGCACCAGCCGCTCGCGTGAACAGGTGATCGCCGAGCTGCACGGCGCGTTCGATGTGACCTACTCGGAGGTGCTGTCGCGCCACATCAACTTCCACGACCTTTCGCCGGCCTACTTCCAGGACACGGTGGTGCCCGCGTCCTGGGCATCCCTCGCGAGCCCGCTCCTGTCGGGGGCTCCCGTGAGCGCCGCGCCCGACGACGGCGGCCCCCTGCGCGCCCTCGCGGACGCGGTCGACCAGGACGGCCGCAAGAACCTCGTCATCGTGGACTCGTTGACCGACCTGCTCGTCCGCCGCGGGATCGAGCCCGCGGACCTCGTGACCCTCCTGAAAGGGCTGCGCCGGCGCGCGAAGGAATGGGACGGTGTCGTCTACCTTCTCCTTTCGAAGGGGGTCGCCCCGGCCGCGGTCGAGCAGGCCGTGATCGATTCGGTCGACGGGGTCCTCCATTTCAGCTGGGTCGCGAGCCCGAGCCAGTCCCATCGACAACGTGCGATGGTGATCGACAAGTTCATGCCGATCCTCGCGCGCCTTCCGGTGGAGTACCTCGGGCGTTTCGTGATCCGGGTGAACGCGGCGAGCGGGTTGGTGACCACACAGTATGAGCGGGTCTGAGAAGGGCCGGGTTCGGGTCCCGACGGGGGTCGGCGGTCTCGACGAGATGCTCGGCGGCGGGTTCCCGACGGGCCACGTCGTGCTGGTCACGGGCCTCCCCGGCACCGGGAAGACCTGCTTCGGCCTCCAGTTCTTGATGGCGGGAACGGCCGCCGGCGAGAAGGGCGTCTTCCTCTCGCTCGAAGAGGACGTCGCTCCGCTCCTCGAGAGCGCCCGACAGTTCCACTGGCCGGTCGACGCGGCGGTCAGCGCGGGAATGCTGAAGATCCTCCGGATCGACCCGAAGGAGACTCGACAGAGCCTCCACCGGATCCAGGGAGAGCTCGGGAAGGAGCTCACCGGCCTCGGCGCCCGGCGGATCGTCGTCGACTCGGTCTCGTTGCTCAACATGCTGAGCGATGACGAGTCCGGTCGTCGGTCGACCCTCTTCGCCCTCGCCGCCGCGTGCCGGGAGGCCGGTGCGACGACGGTGCTGACCGCAGAGGCCGACCCGCTCCACCCCGAGGTCAGTCGCGACGGGCTCAGCGAGTACGTCGCGGACGGGGTCCTCTTGCTGGGGTACCGCACCGGGCCCGACGGGCACCGGGTCGGTCTCTCGCTCCGTGTCCTCAAGATGCGTCGGACGGCCCACGCCCGCACCGTCCAGCCGTACTCCATCGGCCCGAACGGGATCGCGGTCGACGCGAAGGCCGTCGACTTCGGCGGACCGTAGGCCCACCGACCCCGTATCGGGGACTGTCCGCGCCTCTTAGTACGGGTTCGCCTTCGGAGGCGCGACCGCCGTTCGATGCCGCCCACGGAGCCTCCGATAGAGCCCCCGGTTCGAGCGACGCTCCCGGGGATCCCGCCGAAGGAGCGGTCGACGCCGCCGTGGGTGCTGTACGTCGACCTCGATGCGTACTACGTGTCGTGCGAGCTTCGCGACCGTCCCGAGCTCCAGGGCCGGCCGGTGATCGTCGGACCCCCTCCATCCGGAGGACCGACCCGCGGGGTCGTGCTCTCGGCGAGCTACGAGGCGCGGCCGTCCGGGGTTCGAAGCGCCATGCCCGTAGCGGTGGCCGCGCGCCTATGCCCCGAGGCGGTCTGGATCCCCCCGGATTTTGAGAAGTACGAGCGAATCTCCCGGGACGTTCGAGCCGTCCTCCGACGTCATTCGTCCACCGTGATCCCCTTCAGCATCGACGAGGCCGCGGTCGTCGTGGGCGGGGTCGATGCCGACGAGGCCCGGCGGATCGCGGGGTCGATCCAAGAGGAGCTGCTCGAGGAGCTTTCGCTTCCCGCCTCGGTCGGGGTCGCACGGTCCCGGGCGCTCGCGAAGATCGCCACGGACCGGGCGAAGCCGGCGGGGATCCGATTGGTCCCGCCCGAGGAGGCGGCCGCCTTCCTCGCGCCGCTTCCCGTTCGAGCCATCCCCGGGGTCGGTCCCAAGACGGAGGAGCTCCTGCACGGCCTGGGGATCCTCACGGTCGGGGAGCTCGCGGGGCGCAAGCCCTCCGAGCTCACGCGCGCCCTCGGCTCGTTCGCGGGGGAGCTCATCGCCATCGCTCGGGGCGAGCCGCGGGAGGAGCCCGAGGTGTCGGAGGAACCCCGCTCCCGGTCGACCGACCACACGTTCGCCCGCGACGTCGACCGCTGGGAGGAGATCGAGGGAACGGTCCGGACCCTCGCCGGAGAGCTCGCCGCGGCGCTCGACCGCGAGAACCTGCGCTACGGGACCGTCGGGGTCGCGTACCGATGGGCCGACTTCTCGCGCTCCCAGCGGAGCCGTTCCCTCGGGGCAGCGCGCGAGGGGGCCCTTCCGCTCACCGAGGCCGCGGTCCGTCTCGCGCGCGAGCTCTGGGACTCCGAACGGTCCTCCCGGCACCGACCGGTCCGCACCGTGTCGGTGCGAACGGAGCGGTTCGCTCCGCGGACCCAGCGGCAGGTCTTCCTGGACGAGTTCCGGTGACCCCGACCCGGAGGGAGTTAAGTACGTTCAACCGGCTTCGACCGCCGGTGCGGGAGCCTTCGTGACCGACCCTGACGAAGCTCCTCCGGACCGAGTTCCGCTCGGCGAGGGGGCGGAGCTGATGACCCCCCATTCCCGTCTCGGCGTCCCGATCCCGGCCTATCGTGGTCGGTCGCTCGCGAACCTCGCGTCCTCCCTCGGGACCGCGTTCGGGCGGCGGGGAGCCGACCTGCCCCCGTTGCCTCCCTTGGAACCCGACCTGGACCCGTTCCATGGGCGGCGACCGGAGGGGCCGGTCGTGGTCCTCCTGGTCGACGGGCTCGGCTGGTCGGCGCTCCTCGGGTCGGCCGACCGGGTCCCCCAGGGTCCGGCCTCGAGGTGGCTCCACCGGTCCCGGCCGCTCACCTCGGTGTTCCCCACCACGACCACGATCGCGCTCACGAGCCTATCGACCGGAGCGGCTCCTGGCCAGCACGGGGTCGTCGGCCACCGCGTCTACTTGCCTCGATACGGCACGGTGGTCGAGGTCCTCCGGATGTCCCCCCTCGGCGAGCCCGCCGCCGAAACGTTGGTGGGGCCGGATTGGTCCCCCTCGGTCCTCTCCGCGGTCCCGAGCCTCTTCCGTCGCGGGGTCCCCGGCGTCGCGATCTCGCGGGACCAGTTCGAAGGGACCGGGTTCACTCGACTCATCTACGACGGCGCGTCCTTCGTCGGCTACTTCACGGGGGGCGACCTCGCGCATTCGCTCGTGGAGGTCCTGTCCCGCCCGGAGCCGCCGGCGCTCGTCTTCGCCTATTGGGACGACCTTGACCTCGCCCAGCACCTGAGGGGCCCCCGGCCCCATCTCATCGACCTCGAGCTCGAACGGGTCGACGCCCTTCTCGCATCCGTCACGCGGCGCCTCGAACCGGGCCTCGCCCGGCGGACGACCCTGTTGATGACGGGAGACCATGGCCAGGTCCCCATGGAAACGGAACGGCAGTTCGTCGTGGACCGCGAGCCGGCCCTCCTCGCCCATCTGTCGCGGCCGCCGGCCGGCGACCGCCGCGCGGCGTACTTCGCGGCCCGGCCGGGGCATCTCTCCGCCCTCCGCGAAGACCTCGAAGGGCGCGTTCCCCCGGGAGGTCATCTGATCGACCTGCCGGCGGCGGTCGAGGCCGGTCTCTTCGGCCCTCCCCCGTTCCATCCCGAGCTTTCGGAGCGGCTCGGGGACCTTCTCCTCCTGTTGCCCAGCCCCGGGGGGATGAGCTACACCCTTCCCGGCGCTCGGCCCCGACGGCACCCGATGCGGGGAGCCCACGGGGGCCTTGAGGCCGCCGAGTTCCTCGTGCCGCTGGTCCAGGGGTCGCTCTCGGAACTCGCCTCCGAAGCCTCCGGGACCGCTCATCTACCGCAGCGGCCTCCCTCGAGGACAGGACCGTGACCGAGTTCCGAAGAGACCCGATCAGCGGACGTTGCGTGATCGTGGTCCCGGGTCGGAGCGCCCGACCGAACGAACATGCCGTGGACGCACCCTCGACCGTGGCCGACCCGGGGTGTCCGTTCTGCGAAGGTAACGAGTCACGGACCCCTCCCGAGGTCGCCGTCCTCGCGCCGCCGGGTCGCCGACCGAACGAACGGGGCTGGTACGTGCGCACCATCCCGAATCGGTTCCCCACGGTCGCCGCCGAGCCTCCGGGACCCGAGCCCCCTCGGGTGGCGCCGGGGTTCGAGAGACGCCCGGCGTTCGGCTACCACGAGGTCGTCATCGAGAACCCGGCCCACGCCCCGTTGCTCCCGTTCCTTCCCCGTGAGCAGGTGGTTCGGGTCCTCCGGATGTGCCGGGACCGCGTTCGCCACCTCTCCGAGCGCGCCCACGTGGGCTCCATCACACTGTTCGAGAACGCTGGGCCGGAATCCGGGGGGTCGCTTTGGCACCCTCATGCCCAGCTCGTCACGGTCCCCGTGCTCTCTCCCTCCCTCGAGGAGGAGATGGAGGGAGCGGAACGGTACCGAAAGCGTTCGGGCGGCGACTGCGCGTTCGACGAGGTCCTCCGCGCGGAGGTCCGCGACGGCTCGCGTCTCTTGTTCGAGTCGGACGGGTTCGTCGCCGTCGCTCCGTTCGCCTCCGCCTACCCCTTCGAGGTCCGCCTCCTCCCCGCCCGGCACTCGCCCTCGTTCGGAGATACGACCGACGACGAGGTCGACGCGCTGGCGGAGAAGCTCCCCGTCCTTCTCCGCGCCCTCCTCGCGCTCCTGCCGGGCGCTTCCTACAACTTCGTCGTTCGGACCCCGGTCGGTCCCTCGCCCGCCTTCGACCACTACCACTGGCACCTCGACCTCTACCCCCGCCTCGTGCGCCCGGACGGGTTCGACATCGGCTCCGGGTTCCCCGTGAACACGGTGACCCCCGAGGACGCGGCCGAGGCCCTGCGGACCGAGCTGGGCGCAAAACGCTAATGGCGGTCGGACGGTCCGAGCGGTCGTGGCCGACCTGAGGGAGCCGATCGTCTCGCTGCTCGGGCACGTCGACCATGGCAAGACGACGCTGCTCGACCGGATCGCGGGCAGCGTCCGGGCGGCCAAGGAGCCCGGCGGGATCACCCAGCATATCGGTGCCATCGAGGTCCCCGGGTCGACCGTCCGACGTCTCTGCGAAGGGGTCCTGCGGAACGAACAGTTGCGGCTCCCCGGACTCCTGTTCGTCGACACTCCGGGCCACCGCTCGTTCGAGACCCTTCGGCGACGCGGAGGGGCCCTCGCCGACCTCGCGATCCTCGTGATCGACGTCCGGGAGGGGGTCATGCCCCAGACCCGCGAGTCGGTCCAGATCCTCCGGCGGGAGAAGACCCCGTTCGCGGTAGCACTCACGAAGATCGACCTCCTCGGGGGCTGGCGCAAGCCGACGGGACCGGTCCCGCTCTTCGAAGCCATCCACCGCTCCGGAGCCGATTTCCAGAAGCTGCTCGACCAGCGCGTCTACTCCGTCGCCGAGGAGCTGGACCACCTGGGGTTCAGCGCCGAGCGGTTCGACCGAGTGAGCGACTTCACCCGGAACGTCGGGATCATCCCGGTGTCGGCCAAGACCGGAGTGGGCGTCCCCGAGCTGATCGCGCTCCTGGTCGGTCTCTCCCAGCGCTTCCTCGAAGGGGAGCTCGAGCTGATCACGGAGGGCGGCGAGGCCACGATCCTCGAGCGGAGCGACCAGAAGGGGGTCGGTCCGGTCGGCAATGTGATCATCTACCGTGGGCGGCTCAAGGTCGGCGACGAGATCGTCGCGACCGGCCGTGAGGAACCGTTCGCGAGCCGGATCCGGGGGATCTATCGACCCGTGCCCCTCAAGGAGGGACGCGCGTCGAAGCAGGTGCGTCTGGCCTCCCTCTCGGACGTGCAGGCCGCGGCGGGGGTCTATCTCTCGGCGACGGGGATCGAGGACGCGATGCCGGGGGGGCTCCTCAAGGTCGTCCGGAGCGAGGAGGAGAAAGCTCGCGTCATCGAAGAGCTCGCCCGGGAGAGCCAGCCGGTCGCGGAGGTCGCCCTGAGCGGCGTCGCGATCTACGCGGACACGCTCGGAGGCCTCGAGGCGCTGGCGTTCGAATGTCGGGAACGGAACATCCCCATCCATGAGGCCGGGGTCGGACCCGTGGGCCGACCGACCATCATGCGGATGGCGATCGTGAAGGACCCCACGCATCGAGCCGTGCTCGCGTTCGCGGTCCCGATCCTTCCCGACGCCATCCCCGAAGGCGAGGCCGCATCGGTCCGGGTGTTCCGCGCGGATGTGATGTACCGGCTCATCGAGGAGTACGACGCCTGGAGGACCGAGCGGAAGCGGGAGCTCGAGGTCCAACGGCGGCTCGAGCACGTACATCCGGCGAAGTTCGAGGTGCTTGCCGGGTTCGTCTTCCGCGCCTCGAAGCCGGCGATCGTCGGCATCAAGGTGCGTGGCGGGACCCTGCGGCCCGGGGTCCGGCTCATGCACCCTGACGGGACGGAGGTCGGGGTGCTAAAGTCGCTCCAGAGGGAGGGGGAGTCGGTGCCCGAGGCCGAGGAGAACGCGGAGCTCGCCGCGTCGATCGACGGCGCGGTGATGGGCCGGAACCTGAAGGAAGGGGACGTCCTCCTGGTGTCGCTCTCGGAGAACGCGGCGCGGGCGCTCCGGGGCCAGCCGCTCTCCGCGTCCGAGCAGGGGATCCTCGACGAGGTGGTCCGTCTCCATCGGGCCACCCAGCCGTTCTGGGGACAGTAGACGCCCTACCTACCTTCGGCCGACCGTCACGGGACCGGGTCGTCGGGGTCGCGGTCGTACTCCTCGGGGGGTAGGCTCGGGTGGCGCACCGCCTCGACCTCGCCGTCCGGGTCCCGGTAGACCCCCCCCGGCAGGAACAGGCCCAGGAATAGGGCGATTCCCCCGATCGCGAGGAGCGCGACGCCTCCGGTAGCGATCAGGCCCCAGCTCCATGCGGTGAGGGGGCTCCCGGAACTGGAGGTCACCGAGACCACCGCGGAGAATCTCAGCGGATTGTTCCCGGGGTTCGTGACCAGGAGAATGTAGACGGGGGCGTCGGAGGGGGAGACGGTCTCCTTGCCGGAGGTGGCCAGCACCCAGCTGAGGTCGGGCGGACCGGTCGGGCAGGACCCCATCGGACCGACGCAGGTCGTCGCGGGCCACAGGGAGACGTTGGCCGCGACCCCGGTCGACCAGGAGAGCGTGACCGAACCGGTGCCGGGGCTCGGCCCCGAGACCACCCACGTCTGGTTCGAGTGGCCGGCGAGGCTGGGCGCCTCGAAACTGATCTGGCTACTGGTCACGGGACCCCCCGAGAGGAAGAACAATGTGACGATCAGCCCCGCCCCGAGCAATGCGAGAACGGCCCCGATCACGACCAGCCCGGTTCGCACGGAGGTCGGGAGGGGAGGCCTCCCAATACACTTGCGGGGGTTTCCTACGGTCCGCCGGGGCCGGTGAGAGGCGTATATACTCCGAACCGGTACGTGCGATGCCGTGACAGAGCCCGGGGAAGGGCAACCCTCCCGGGGGGAGGTTCCGCCCGTGTGCCCGATGTGCGGAAGCACTCACCGCACCGTCGACACGGTTCTGGCCGAGACCCACTGCGCGGAGTGCGGTCTCGTCTTCGACGGCACCCCGATCGTCGCGACGGCGCCGCCCATCGCGGAGGCGGCGGGTTCCGAGGGGAGCGGCCGAGGGATCGGCCCGTTCGTCCGCCCCGGGGGAACGAAGCGGGCCCTGGGTTCCACTCTCTCGCTCGCCCGGGACGGGCAGGGGAAGCGGCTCGGGTGGCACCGCCGATACGAGTTCCAACACCTCAAGCGGGTGATGCAACGACAGACGTCGCGCGCCGTCGATGGTCCTCTCGACCGGACCGCCGCCCGCGGCGAGATCCAGGCCGCGGGAGAATCGATGGGGCTGCCCGCGGTCGTCCTGGCCGAGGCCGAGCACGTCTACCGAGAGTCGAAGGTGCGGGGCCTCTTCCGAGGTCGCAGCCTGCCCGCGAGCGTCGGGGCCTGCCTCTACGCGGCCTGCCGACGCTTCTCCATCCCCCGGACGTTGGGCGAGGTCGCGCTCGCCGTCGGGGCCCGGC
Organism: Thermoplasmata archaeon; assembly: GCA_052325545.1. Classification (GTDB taxonomy): domain Archaea; phylum Thermoplasmatota; class Thermoplasmata; order Lutacidiplasmatales; family UBA184; genus Lutacidiplasma. The sequence continues at coordinate 143,337 of JBKQUP010000037.1, read as the reverse complement.
GGTCGGACGTCGGGCGGACCTTCAAGGTCGTTCAGCGAGGTTCGGGGCTTCCGATCCCCGGCGTCGGGACGAAGGCGTTCCTCACGCGCTACGCCGAGGAGCTCGCGCTCTCGCCCCGCGTGCGCTCGTCGGTCGAGGCGATGCTCGACCAGGCCCGGGAGGACCCCGAGCTCTCGGGGCTCAGCCCGCACGGCCTCGTGGCGGCGCTGATCTACATCGCCGCGGAGCAGAACGGGGAGCACCGCTCCCGCGCCCAGGTCGCCCGCGTGAGCACCGTGACCGAGGTCACGTTGCGGTCCACGAGCCGTCTCGTGGAAAAGGTCTGGGGCCGCACCGGCGCCGCGCGCCAGCTGCCGTAGCCCCTTACTTCAGAAGGTAGTATCCCGCGGCCTTCTCGCGGACCTTGCGGCGGGCCCAGCCCTTCGTCTGGAGCTCTTGCAGGGCGTTCATCACCATCGTCTTCGGAAGACGTGCGACCTGGGTGACCCGTTCCGCGGTCCCCATCTTCTCTTCGGAAAGGAAGGCAAGCTCCTTCATCGCCTTGTAGACCTTCACCGCGTTGGGAGAAACCTCATCTTCGATACCCATCGGAGCGCCTCACCTCCGCCGACCGCGGCACGCTATTAATGATGGCGGGCACGCGCTCCTCTGCCCCCGATGACTTATTTCGCGGCTTCGTTCTGGGAAACACCGATGTGGGAGCTCGGTCCTCGCGCGGCTCATCAGAGGAACGTCCACCGGGTCCGACCGACCGCCCCCGCTGCGCCCCGGGACCGCCGTCGCACGACCGGGCGGAGGTGACCGTTGCCGACCCCCCTCGCCCATGTGGTCTGGACGGACCGCTTCCTCGACTACGATTTCGGACCCTACCATCCGTTCTCCGAGAGGAGCCGGGGGCTGGCGGCGCATCTCCTTGAGACCGTCACGTCGGGACCCGAGCCGAGCGTCCTGGGGTGGTCCCATTCGGTCGAGGTGGCGAGTCGCCCGACGCTGGAGTCGTTCCACCAGGCCGACTATCTTGAGTTCGTGAAGAAGGCGAGCGGCCTCGGACATGAGGTCTTCCTGGACGGGGGGGACACGCCCTCGTTCCGGGGATGCTACGAGGCGTCGGCGCGGATCGTCCAAGGGGCCGTGGACGCGCTCGACTACACGCTCGAGCACCGGCGTCCTGCCTTCCACCCCGCGGGAGGGCTCCACCACGCCCACCCCGACCGGGCGAGCGGCTTCTGCATCTTCAACGACGTGGCGATCGCGGTCGGACGGGCGGTCCGGAACGGCCATCGCGTCGCGTACATCGACATCGACGCCCACCATGGCGACGGCGTGATGTACGGTTTCTACGACTCCGGCAAGGTCCTCGACATCGACTTCCACCAGGACGGGCGCACGCTGTTCCCGGGCACCGGGTTCCCGCACGAGGTCGGGCGGGGGGACGGTGCCGGCCTGAAGGCGAACGTGCCGTTCCCGCCGGGCGCGGGCGACGAAGCACTTCTGCCGATGTTCCGGCGGGTGGTCCCCCCACTGCTGCGACGATTCCGGCCGGAGGTCATCGTCCTTCAGCACGGGGTCGACGGTCACTACGCCGACGAGCTCGCCCATCTTCAGTACTCCCCGACGGCCTATGCCGAGGTCGACCGAATGGTCCTCTCCCTGGCCCGCGAGCTCACCCACGGCCGTCTCCTAGTGACCGGAGGCGGCGGCTACCGGGCCGAGTCGGTGAGCCGAGTGCTGGCCCGTACCGGGATGATCCTGGCCGGCCTTCCCGAGCCGGACCACCGTTCGCTCCTCCCGGCGGCCTGGCGGAACGATTTCGCCGTCACCTTCGGAAGGGATGCCCCTCGGACGTGGACCGACGTGGCGGAGCTCGCCCCATCCCCCTGGACCGAGAACGACGAGCGGAGCCTGATCGGGGAGCTCGAAGGAAAGCTCGGGGAACGGTTCCCGGCTCCCTAGAGCCGGCTTCCCCAGGTGGGCCGGTCCAGCCAGTCCTGGTCGGTCCCGCGGATCCCCGCCTCGATGTCCGCACGCGAGAGGCGGGCTCCGACGTTGCCTCTCAGTTTGGCGCGCACCGCGCCTCGGGCGAGGACGTCCGAGCCGATCGCGTGCAGGTCATCGAGCGCAGCATCGACGACGGTTCCTGCACGGGTCGACAGCATCCCAAGGTGGACTGCCGCGAGGAAACTGTCCCGCGCGAGCCAGTATCGAAGGTACCCCGAGAGCATTGCGTCCGCGTCATGGTCGAGGGTCGGGGGTTGATCGGGCGGCACCGCGATTCCGACCGGGCGGGACCCGCCCTCCGGGAAGAGCTCGTGGGCCTCCCATCCCCCGAGTCCCTGCGCGAGGACCACCGGGCCCGCGCGGCCGTCATAGTACATCGGAAGCCGCTCGAGCCCTTCTTCGACCGCGGGCGGCTCGTCGGGGAAGTACTCGTCCCCCGCCGGGATCAGGTGTCGCACCCGGAGCTGCTGGCGGACCTCCTCCTCGGCCACCCAGCGGCCCTGCTCTTCGAGCTCCCGTGCGATCCGCCGTCGACGCCGCTCGGACTCGGAACGTCGTCGTTCGACCGCCGGAGTGAGCCGTCCCCGCACGGCCGAAAGCTCGGCGTCGAGGTCCGAGGGGCGAACGGTCGCTCCCAACTCGCTGTAGGAGAGGAGCGGTTCGAGAGGGAGACCCGGGCAGGAAAGGACGACGGTCGCCTGCAGGCGCGTCCCGATGTGGACGGAGACCGGGAACTCCCGGCACGGGGCGGGCCGGGCCGCGTGCACCGCGCAGCGGAGGTGGTCCAGGAACTGGCACGCCCCGCCGTCCGGTCGCGCGGCCACGCATCTCTCGCCGCCCTCGAGGACGACCCGCGCCTTCGGAGCCGCGGCGCGAAGGCGGGTCTCATCGTCCCGGTCGAGCCGGGGGGAGGCGAAGCAACAGAGACCGCAGTCCGGCCGGCACGAAAAACCGAAGCCCGACAGAAGGGCAACGTCGATCTCGGGAACCGGTCGCTCGGTCGGGCCCGGTGGTCCCACGCGTCCCTTCCCTCCGCCGAGGAGCTCCGTCCGGTGCGGCACCGGCGGACCACGCGACCTCATTCTCATAACCTTCGCGACGTTGTCCCGGCCATGGTGCTCCTGGCCAAGAACATCATGGACGCGGCTATCCTCGGGATGGACGACGAGACCGACGCGCTAACGTGCGCGAGGGCGATGGTCGCGCAGCGGAAGGGCTACGCGATCGTGACCCACGGGGGACCGAAGACCGTGACGGGTATCGTCACCGAGTGGGATTTCCTCGAGAAGGTTTTGGTCCCCGGCAAGGACCCCTCCCGGGTCTTCCTCAAAGAGCTGGCATCGCCGAATCCCCATTCCTGCTCCCCGGACACGCCGATGGACGAGGTGGTCACCGACATGGCCAAGCTCGGGATCCGCCGGCTCGTGGTCCGCTCGGGGGACGAGGTGGTGGGGATCATCACCACCCGGAACATCCTGTCGACGTTCCGTCAGTACGTCGACAAGCTGAGCTCCGAGATCGCCGGTTACCAATCGTCCGCAACCCCCCTCGGGTGACCCGCCACCGACCTTGTCCGCGAACGGCAGGGCGCCCGCCCGGAGAAACCCCTGATGGCGGGTGAGCCACCTCAAATCTCCGGCGCGCCGGGGACGTCGCGCTCTCGCGAGGTCGCGTAGCGATGCAGCACAAGTGGCTCGTCCTGTCGAACACGACGGTCGCGACCCTCATGTCGGCGATCGACTCGAACATCGTCCTGATCTCGCTCCCGACCATTGGCCGCGAGCTTCCGGGAACGAACGCGACCCTCCTTCTCTGGATCCTGATCGGGTACTCCCTGCTCACGTCGGTGGTGCTCGTCAACTTCGGCCGTCTCTCCGACATGTTCGGTCGGGTCCGTCTCTACGTCCTCGGCTTCGCCGTGTTCACCGTGGGCTCGCTCCTGTGCGGCTTCTCGGGCACCGGACTCGAGCTGGTCGTCTTCCGCCTCGTGCAGGCGGTCGGCGCGGGGTTCCTCTTCTCCAACTCCGTGGCCATCATCACCGACGCGTTCCCGCCGAACGAACGCGGCCGGGCGCTCGGGGTGAACCAGGTCTCCATCGTTGTCGGGGCCATCTCCGGCCTCGTTCTCGGAGGGGTCATCACCTCCACCATCGGGTGGCGCTGGATCTTCTTCGTGAACGTTCCGATCGGGCTCGTCGCGACCTTGCGGGCGCACCGCGACCTCAAGGAGCTCGCCAAGCCCGAGGCGAAGCCCCACATCGACTGGTTCGGGAACATCCTGTTCGCGACAGGGCTCACGATCCTCCTCTTGGGGGTCACGCTCGGGGCGCTCGGCCAAGTGTCGGCGTCGCTCGCCATCGTGTGCGTCCTCGTCGGGGCCTCCATCCTCGTGGTGTTCCTCTGGGTCGAGATGCACGAGCGGTATCCCATGCTCGACCTCGCCCTCTTCCGCAACCGCCAGTTCGCGGCGTCCGGGGTCGCGATGTTCCTGAACGCCCTCGCCCGAGGGGCGTTCACGTTCGTCCTCGTGTTCTATCTACAGGGACCGCCCCGGTTCCTGAGCCCGCTCACGGCCGGGCTGTTCCTCATCCCCACCTCGGCCTCGCTGGCGGTCTTCGGACCCATCAGCGGCTGGCTTTCCGACCACTACGGTCCGCGTCCGTTCCTCGTGGCGGGTCTCGTGGTCTCAGCGGCGGGATTCCTCTGGCTCGCGACCATCGGACCGAGCGACTCGTTCCTCTCGCTCACGCCGGCACTGATCCTGGTCGGAGCGGGGATGGGGCTCTTCGCCTCCCCGAACCGGGCCGCGATGATGACGGCCGTCCGACCCGAACGTCGGGGGGTGGCGTCGGCGATCGGGTCGACGCTCCTCAACACCGGCTCGACGATCAGCCTGGGCATCACTCTCGTCGTCATGAGCTCGGTGATCCCGCTCGCATCGATCCAGGCGATCTTCCTCGGGGTCGCGAACCCCGCCATCCCGTTCACGGGGGCCGCGAGCTTCCTCACGGCGATCCACCTGATCTTCGTCATCTCGGCCGCCCTGCTGCTCGGCGCCCTCGTGCCGTCGATCCTCCGCGGCGCCTCGGCCCCCCAAGGGGCCGAGCCTAGCCCGGAAGCGGGCGACTAGCCCCCGTGAGCCGGGACCCACCAACGGCTTATCTAGCCCGACTCGGTCGGACCGGCATGGCGCTTCAGCGAGTCGTCATCGTAGGTGCGGCCGGCCGGGACTTCCACAACTTCAACACCATGTACCGAGGCCGGTCGGACGTCCACGTGGTCGCGTTCACGGCGGCGCAGATCCCCAACATCTCCGGTCGGGTCTATCCGTCCGGCCTCGCCGGCCCCGGGTACCCGAAGGGCATCCCGATCGTGCCGGAGGGCGAGCTCAAGGACCTCATCCGTCGGGAGTCGGTGGACACGGTCCTCCTCTCGTACTCCGACCTTCCGTACGCCGAGGTCATGCACAAGGCCTCGATCTCGATGGCGGCGGGCGCGGCCTTCATGTTCGCCGGGCCGAAGGCGACCATGCTGCCCTCGACGAAGCCGGTCGTGAGCATCTGTGCGGTGCGCACCGGGGCCGGAAAGAGCCCTCTCACGCGGTTCGTTTCGGGCTACTTCCGCAAGCACGGGAAGACGGTCGCGATCGTCCGCCACCCGATGCCGTACGGCGACCTCATGGCGCAGGCGGTCCAGCGGTTCGCCACGATGGAGGACCTCACTCGAGCCGAGTGCACGATCGAGGAGCGCGAGGAGTACGAGCCCCACCTCCGCGACGGCGTGGTCGTCTTCGCCGGCGTGGACTACGAAGCGATCCTCCGACGGGCCGAGGCCGAGGCGGACATCGTGCTCTGGGACGGGGGGAACAACGACTTCTCGTTCTACGTGCCCAACCTCTCGTTCTGCGTCGCCGACCCCTACCGGGCCGGTCACGAGCTCGCCTACTATCCGGGAGAAGTGAACTTCCGGATGGCGGACGTGATCGTGGTCAGCAAGACGGACTCGGCCCCGGCCGAGGGGGTCACGACGATCGAGCGGAACGCCGCGCAGGCGAACCCGACGGCGAAGGTGGTCCGCGCGGGGCTCAAGCTTCTCGCTCCCGAAGCGGAACGCCTCCGCGGTCACCGCACGATCGTGGTGGAGGACGGCCCGACCGTCACGCACGGCGGGCTCGACACGGGCGCCGGCACGCTCATCGCCGAACGCCACGGGGCCGTGATCATCGACCCGCGGCCGTTCGCGGCCGGCAGCATCGACGGCGTCTACAAGCAGTACACCCACCTGAAGCGGATCCTTCCGGCGATGGGGTACGGCGAGCCGCAGGTTCGGGACCTCGAAGAAACGATCCGACGGTCCAACGCCGAGTTCGTCGTCGACGGAAGCCCGGTCGACCTCGCACGCCTGGTCCACGTGCCGCAGCCGATCATCTCGGTCCGATACGAGTACGACGACCTCGGGGACGGCGTGTCGAAGGTCCTCGAGGGGTTCCTTCGGACGGTCAAGAAGTAACCGGCAGGGGGGCTCAGTGGGCGCCGGGCGCGGGGCTCGCGGCCTCGATTCCGGTGAGCTGGGCGAGCGCGTTCACGAGCGCGCCCGAATCGAGCGGCAGCCCGATCGAGCGAACGTTCGCCGGCCACTTGCGCCCGTCCTGGAACGCGCGCTGACCGACCACGAGGAGCGGAACGTTCCGGGCCTCGGGCGGGAACGACTCGGGATATCCGCGCAAGGTCTCGCTGTAGGCCTGGTTGCATGCGACCACGATCGCCCGGGGGGGCTCGGCGGTCCGGTCCCCGATCCGGTCGATCGCGGAGGAAAGTGACCCGAACGAGACCACCCGGAACCCGACCGTCTCCAGAAGGATCTGGACCGAATCGGCGAGGCTCGGGGTCTCCCGGACTACGACAAGGAGCGGGCGGACCATTGAGAAATCCACGCTGTTTGGGATATTCGTATCGCCGTGGAACCGGCTTGACATCCTCTCTCACGGTCCAGGGAAAGCCCTAAGACTCGGGCCGACTCGCTCGGGCGAGAAATGCCCGACCGAGACTGGTTCGCCGCGACGTTCGAGCGAGGGTCGATGGGCGCGTTGCTCCTGGAGCCGAATGGGCGCATCGCCCGGGCGAACCCGGCGTTCCGCGAGCTCCTCGGGATCGAAGGGGACCCGGTCGGCCGTAGGCTCGGTGACCTCCTCTCCTTGGGACACGAACGGCTGGAGGAAGCCCGGTCGCGGGTCCAGGGCGAGGAGCGGTCCCGCTCCCTGCGGGGGTTCACGATCGAGACGGTCGGCCGCAAGCGCCGGCACGTGGTCGATGTCGACTTCCACCCCCAGTCGAACGAGTCCGGCGGGGTCACCGGGGTCCTTCTGGTCTTCCACGACCGGACGGGGGTCCACGAGGACCCCGCCGCCTCGGCCCGCCTCTTCCACCAGGCGTTCCTGCACTCGACCAACGCGATGGAGCTCACCGACCGGGACGGTTTCCTGATCGACGTCAACCCGGCGTTCGAACGGATCTACGGCTATCGACGGGACGAGGTGATGGGCCAGCGGCCGAACCTGGTCGCGAGCGGGAAGACCGACCGAGCGACGTACACCCAGATGTGGAACGACCTCCTCGACCCGAAGCTCGGGTCCTGGTCCGGGGAGCTCATCAACCAGGACCGAGGGGGCATCGAGCATCCGGTGCTGATCACGATCACCGCGATCCGCGGGGATGACGGGGTGATCACCCACTTCCTCGGCGTCGCGGTCGACCTGACCGAGCTGCGGCGGCTGGAGAGCCAGGCGTTGCATTCGGACCGCCTCGTTTCGCTCGGCCAGCTGGCGGCCGGTGTCGCCCACGAGATCAACACCCCGCTCGCGAACATCATGCTCATCGCGGAATCGGTCCGCCGACGTACCACCGATTCCTGGACCCGCGGACGGGTCGATTCCCTCCTCCACCAGACGGAATCGGCGGCCCGGATCGTTCGGGGGCTCCTCGACTTCGCCCGTCGTCCCGAGGCGAAGGTCGGGGAGGTCGACCTCGGTGAGTCCTTGAGCGGGGTCGTCAGCTTCCTGAAAGGCAAGCAAGCGGCCGGCGTCGAGGTCGCCGTCGCGCTCCCGGTCGAACCCCTCATCGTGCGCGGGGACCGCGACCAGATCAACCAGGTGATCACGAACCTCTTGAACAACGCCTACGACGCGCTGAACGGTCAAGGACGGATCGACATCCGGCTGACGGCGGACCCGGAGTGGGCCCACCTACGCGTGACCGACAACGGCGCGGGGATTCCCCCGGAGGCCCGCGCCCACCTGTTCGAGCCGTTCTTCACGACGAAGCCCGAAGGGAAGGGCACGGGTCTCGGGTTGGCGATCTGCATCGGGATCGTGGAGTCTCACGGCGGGTCGATCGACGTCGAGTCGGAGGTCGGAAAGGGGTCGACGTTCTCGGTCCACCTTCCTCGGTCTACCTCGCTCCGTGTCGAACCGCCCGCCGAGAACCGACCGTGACCCGGGGTGTGCCCGGGCCTCCGCCGTGAGAAGATCGGCCCAGGGGCAGCGTTATTGCGGGAGGAGGGATTCCATGCCCATGCGGTTGCTCGTGGTCGATGACGACGCGGTCTTCCGCGAAGAGCTTTCGACGCTTCTTTCGGACTGGGGCCACCAGGTCGAGGCCGTCTCCTCGGGCGCGAAGGCGATCGAGGCCCTCGAGAGCACCGAGTTCGACGTGATCTTCTCGGACGTCCGGATGCCCCGGATGAACGGGATCGAGCTCCTGCGCCAGGTGCGGGAGCGCTGGCCGCGGGTCTACGTGATCATGATCACCGGTTTCGGGACGATCGAAGCCGCGGTGGAGGCGATGAAGCTGGGGGCGTTCGATTACGTTCGCAAACCGTTCCGGTCGGAGGCCGTGCAACGGATCGTGGCGCTGATCCAGGACCAGCGCGCGTTCTCGGTCCCGAGCGGGGGCGAGAAGGACCCCGTCCGCCTCGCGGAGAAGTGGGCCAAGGCGGGCCATGAGGTCCTGCTGCTCGGCGCGACCCCGCGAAAGGCGTTGGCCCGCGTCACCACGGTCGACCTTCCGATGACGGACTCTCCGGCCGGGCTCCAGGACACGGTCCTTCGGTTCATCGAAGGGCACCCCCGTCCGGCCGTGATCGTCGCGGGGGTCGAGCGCCTGTTCGCGACGCACCGGACGGAGGACGTCGCCCATGTCCTGAGCGAGATCGTTCAGCGAACGGAGGGCAAGGGACCGATCGCGGTGGGCTTCGACCCGGGCGTTCTTCCCGACTCGGCGGTCCTCCAGGTCCGGGCGGCAATCTCCGCGGTCCGCGTCCAGGGCACCCTCGGGGCGCTCGCGAACCCGCTACGGCGCCACATCCTGCGACGGCTCTCGGAGGGCCCGACCTCGTTCACCGAGGTGATGCGAGCGGCCGGGATCGACGACTCCCCCAAGCTGTCGTTCCACCTGAGGACCCTCCAGGAAGAGGGGCTCATCACCCACTCCTCGGAAGCGTACCATCTCACGGCGACCGGGAAAGAGGCTGTGCGGGTCCTTCACGAGGTCGACGAGCTCGGGTCGGCCGAAGAGGGCCGGGTGCTGGTCTTCCCTACGTCCCACCCGGCTTCCGGGCGATAGCCCGAGGGACGGACCCCGGGCCGGCCCGTGCGGGCCAAGAACAGCTGGTGTCCTCCGTCCCCCTCGGGGACGAACTCCTCCCGAACGAGGCGGAACCCCTCCGCGCCGAACCAGCGCCGATACGTGGCCGCGTCGTAGAGGCTCCATAGCATCGGGGCCTCCGAGCCAAGCCATCCGGATTCCTTTCCTTCGTACGCCGAGTGGCCGAGGATCGCGAGGAACCATCCGCCCGGTGCGAGCCACCGGGCGACCTTTCGGAAGAGGGGTCGGTGCTCCTCGCGGGGTACGTGGATGATGGAATAGAGTGCGACCACGGCGCCCCAGGTCCTCGGGGGAAATTCGACCTCGGCGAGGTCCGCTCGCACGAACCGAGCTCGCGGGACGAGGCGACGAGCCCGTCGGAGTTGGACGTCGGAGATATCGACGCCCGTTACCCGGAACCGACCGGCCAGGATCCGCGCCGCGGGGACGCCGGTCCCGCACCCGAGGTCGAGGACCTCGGCGCCACGAGGGAGCCCCTGAAGGATCGGGTCGAGCCAGGTCCGGTACTCGGCCTCCGTGTGGCCGAAGCAGTCGGACGAGCTGTTCCGAGGGCGGTACCGGTAAGAGACGCCGTTCCAACCCGAGCGCACGACCTCCTTCCAGGAAGCCCGAGCACGGGACCGGGGTCCGGGAGCGCCATCCGGCACGTCCGACCTACGAGACCGGAGTAGAAGGCATGTGAGGCCCGCGGGTCGTGGGCGACGAAGTTGGAAGCGAACGGGCCCTTCGGTTGCCCCCGGAGCGAGCAGTACGGGTTCAAGAACCCCTGCGTATTGGGCACGAAGTAGAGGCGAAGGTCAGTGCCCGCATCCAAATCGAATCCCCCTAAGGAGGAACCGAGCGTCGCGAGGTCGAACAGCTTCCTCGCGGTCACCGACGAGCGCACCGGAACGAACTACCGGATCCCGATCCAGGACGGGGCGATCCGCGCGACGGACCTTCATCAGATCCGCACCGGGCCCGATGATTACGGTCTCCTGAGCTACGACCCGTCGTTCGCCAACACCGCCTCGTGCCGGAGCGCCATCACCTACATCGACGGCGACAAGGGGATTCTGCGGTATCGCGGGTATCCGATCGAGGAGCTCGCCGCCTCGAAATCGTACCTCGAGGTCGCGTATCTCATCATTCACGGGAACCTCCCGAGCAAGAGCCAGCTCGAGGAGTGGCTCCACAACATCACGTTCCACACGATGGTCCACGAGAACGTCCAGAAGTTCATGGACGGATTCCACCACGACGCCCACCCCATGGGCATGCTGGTGAGCACCCTCGCCGCCCTGTCGACCTTCTACCCGGAGGCCAAGAACATCTCCGACGAGCACACCCGCTACCAACAGGCGTACCGCCTGATCGCGAAGGTCCCGACCGTGGCCGCCTTCGCCCACCGGCATTCGGTCGGACTGCCGTACATCCACCCGAGCAACGACCTCTCCTACACGGAGAATTTCCTGGCGATGATGTACCGGCCGTCCTGGACCACCCGGTACACCCCGGACCCGGTCCTTGCGAAGGCCCTCGACACGCTCTTCATTCTGCACGCTGACCACGAGCAGAACTGCTCCAGCAACGCCATGCGCGCCGTAGGGAGCTCTCACTCGGACCCGTACAGCAGTGCGGCGGCCGCCGCCGCGGCGCTGTACGGACCCCTCCACGGAGGGGCCAACGAGCAGGTCGTCCGCATGCTCCAGGAGATTGGCACGAAGGAGCACGTCCCCCAGCTGATCCGCCAGGTGAAGGAAGGGAAGCGGCTCCTGATGGGGTTCGGGCACCGCATCTACAAGAACTACGACCCGCGGGCCCGGCTCATCCAGCAGATCGCCGAGGAGGTCTTCGCGGTGACCGGCCGGAACCCGCTCATCGATGTCGCGCTGGCGCTCGAGAACATCGCGCTCTCGGACGAGTACTTCATTCAACGCCGGCTCTACCCGAACGTCGACTTCTACTCGGGGATCATCTACCAGGCGATGGGATTCCCGACCGACATGTTCCCGGTCCTATTCGCCATCCCCCGGATGTCCGGCTGGATCGCCCAGTGGATCGAGATGATCCAGGACCCCGAACAGAAGATCGCTCGACCCCGTCAGTTGTTCATCGGTCACTCGGAGCGCCACCTCGAGGTCTCCGGGGCGAAGACGCCGGTCCGCAGGCCGTCGCGGACGGTCGTCTCGCGTCCGAAGAGCACGACCTAGGCGCTCCGCTCGGCGGACCTGAGGATGGGCGTACGAACCCGACAAGTTTCCCGAGGCGGACTCATCGCGAGGGGGCTTCTTCATGGGCGGCCCGAGTGGCCGACGCTAGGGTACGGACCCGCGGACGGACATGAAGCTCCTCGACTTCGATGAACTCCCGAAATCGTACGACCCCGGCCGCGCGATCGTCAGCCTAGCCGCCTTCGGGGAGGTCCGACATCGGCGGACCATCGACCTCTGGCGACGTCGGGCCCATCGGCTGGCCGACTATGGGGGTGTGTTCGCGGTCGACCACGGCATGGTCGTGGGGCAGGCGTTCGTCGAGCGCATCCCCTACACGTTCTCGCACGGGACCGAAACGGTCAGTGGCATTGCGGGAGTGACGACCCGGCTCGACCACGCCCGCGCGGGGATCATGCGTCGGGTGCTCAAAGAGGTCCACCGTCGAGAACGGGAGGCTGGGATTCGCCACTCGATCTTGTGGACCAACCGCTCTTGGGGCGCCCACCGTCTGTACGAGGAGCTGGGGTACCGAGACGTGTACGCACCGCCGTTCGCGGTCCGAATCCTCCCGTCTCGTCGGCGACGGCCGACCGGGACAAAGGTCCGTGCGGCGCGACAATCGGACCTCCGCGAGATCGAGCGTCTTCACGCCCGGTCGGGGGAAGGGAGGTGGGGCTTTGCGCAACGCCCCGATGGTTTCGCCCGCCTCGCCGCGGCCACGGGGGAATTCCGCGTAGAGGACGTCCTGGTGGCTCTCGACCGCGGCCGACCTTTCGGCTACGCCGTGTACAAGTCCGACCGCAACCGGACGGGCTGCGGGGAACTGGTCGCGAGCTCGGCCTCGGGCCGTGCCCTGCTGACGGCCGCATTGGAGGCTCGAGCCCGCTCCGGCCTGGTCGCGTTCTGGGCTGGCGTGGTGGACGACCTCGGCCCCGAGCTGCGTCGCCGTGGGTACGTGGTCGCTTCCGCCGGATGGTTCGGACTGATGGCGACCGAGTTCGGCCGGGAACGGAGCCGCGCCGAACTCGTGCGAGAGTTTGGGACGCACGACCCCCGTTTCCGGTGTTTCGCCGGCGACCACTTCTAAGCTCGTTGGGTCCTGCCGGGCCGAGGGGGAACCGACACGCTTACCCACGGGGGGTCGTTCCCGGAGCATGAATCCGCCCGAGGGCATCCCGGAGTCGGTGGCCTCCGCCCCGACGTTGACCTACGACGACCGCCGCTGGCTCCACGACAAGTATGAGCGGCTCGCCGCGGAGGAAGGTCAGCTCTCCTCGGTGCGGACATCCTACTACGCCGCGATCGGGACGGTGCTCATCACCGGGCTCGTGGTCGTGCTTGCGGACCTGATGAACCAGGCGTCGCTCCTGGCCGTAGTGGTCACGTTCCTGGCGGTGCTGGGCATCCTAATCTCAATCGTATGGGCGGTCCTGTTGCACCGGACGAACGATGCCCAGAACCTGTGGCGGGAAGCCGCGCTTCGGCTCGAACAGGCCGAACCCCCGGTCGACGGGGAGTGGAGCGTTCCGATCACGCTGCGGTCGGGCGCGAGCCTGAACCTGAACCTGCTACGGCCGTTCGAGGCTCACGCGGAGCGGTTCTCGCGCCGGCGCTCGATCTCGTGGATGGACCGGGTGAACCCCTCGAGCCTCACCGAGGTCCTTCCCCTCACGTTCTTCGTCATCTGGGTCGCGGTGCTCGCGATCGTCTGGGTCTGGTTCCTCCTGCTACGGTGAGGGGACCGAGGCCCGACCACAGGGCACGAGCAGCTGTGCTCACACGTCGACTTCGGCGGCCACACGCCCCTTCTTGATCGCATCGAGGAGCGCCCGGTAGTCGCGTTGCGTCTGGTCGGCATAGGCTTCCGCGAAGGTCGTGACCGCCTCGTCGAAGAGTCCCTTGTTCCCGAGGTAACCGCTGATCCGAGCCGGGTCTCCCGTCCGCGCATGAGCGCGGGCGAGGACCGCCCCGCAGAGCTCGGCCTGGCCGACGAACTCCCGGGGGCCCAGCGTGGCGAGGTCGTAGGAGAACTTCATGTCCCGCAGCTGGCGAACGTAGAAATCCCGGTTTCGTAGGCGGCTCCACCCGAGGAAGATGTCGCTCGACTCCTGGAACTGGTGCTGCCCGACCACGACCCGTTGAGCATGATTCGGGTACGCGCTCGGTCCGAGGAACGGCTCGAGGGCGGAGGGCGTCGCCTGCTTCAGCTGGAGAAAGAGAGGGTCCTCGAGGTCGGAGTCCCCCATCAGAAGAAGGACCGAGCACGCCAAACCAACGCTCCCCACTCCGACGACCTTCTGGGCGACGTCCACGATGTGGTACCGGTCCAACAGCATGCGTCGTTCGTCGGGGAGCGTAGCGAGGTACCGGTTGTAGAACGACCTCGATTCCTCGAACGCTCCGGGGTCCCGGTAATGCACGATCAGAGGAGGGTCATCCCGGATGCGGTAGCGTCCCCGCACCGCCCGGACCATCTTCGGAAATGCGTGCAGGCCGGTCCGCCGGCGCGCCTCCGTGACCCCTCGACCGATCTGTTTCCGACTCGCCCGCGCCACCGGCAAGGAAGGGCTCGCCGGGTCGAAGTGGAAGTACCAGGTGTCAAGGTACCGCATCCTCGCGAACTCGGCCATCATTTCCCGATACGACCGCGCGGCCGCGCGGGCCGCCTTGCGGGTCTCCGAACGGCCATACCGGTTCTGACGGCCGGCCACCACGAGGCTGGTGAGGAGACGCTTCACGTCCCATTCCCAGGGCCCGGGAAGGGTCTCATCGAAATCGTTCACGTCGAAGACCGGGGTCCTCTCCGGGGTCCCGAAGATCCCGAAGTTGCTGACGTGTGCGTCTCCGCAGAGCTGGACCCGTATCCCGGTCACCGGGGTGGTGGCCAGGTCATGCGCCATCACGACGGCCGCGCCGCGCAGGAACGCGAATGGGGACAGGGCCATCCTTCCGTAGCGGATCGGCAACAGCTCCGGAAGGCGGGACTGGTCGGCGGTCCCGAGCAATGCGACGGGGTCCGGTCGGTCCCGAGACGGGGACCAGAGCGCGTGGCTCGATCGCGGTACGTGGCGTCTCAACCCCCGGCCGGCGGCGTACCGGGCGGCCCGGGTCGAAAGAGCGGAAGATGCTTTCGAGGCCGCCACTGAGCTGACCATGCTTTCGGCTCTGCCTCTTGGGGGAGTTCGTCACCGGGAATATTCGAGCCTGAGGACGACGATGTCCGATGGGCACCCTAGCCGGGCCAACGCTCTAAGCCTTTCTCCGCCGATGCGCGAGGGCACGATCCGACGTTCCCAACCTGACCACCACTTGGATTTTCGCGGGTCCACGTCCCGGCGTGCCGTGCCGACGTGGGTGTGCCCCCGACCACGAGGGGTCGGTCGGGCCGCCCCTCCTTCTAATTACCTTCGACCTTGCTACGCCGAGGGGAACCATCCGTGAGTTGGGTCGACTTCATCCCCCTCATCGTGCCCGTCGTGGCGGCCACCGTGTTGGCGGTAGGAGGGTATCTCCTGTCCCGCCACAGCGCCCGATGGCTCCGCCAACATCACGCCCCGCCTGCGGCGGTTCGATGGGCCCGGCTCGGGATCTCTTTGACCGGGGTCCTCCTCGCGGCCGCGGTCCTGTTCGTCGCGTTCGGTCCCCTCACCGTCGACGCGGGCCTCACGATCTCCGCCGTCCTCGGTCTGGCGGCCACGCTCGCCCTGCAAACGACGATCGGGAATGTGATCGCCGGGTTCATCCTCCTTCGCAATCGGGTACTCCGACTGAACGACCGGATACAGATCAGCGGAATCACCGGGACGGTGGTCCGACTCGGGTTGGTGACGACCTGGGTCCGTCTCGATGACGGGGGCCTGGCCTCGGTCAGTAACTCGAACCTCCTCGCCGGACCCCTCGTGAACAAGAGCACGGGAGACCGCCTCAAAGGTGAGTACTAACGCCCCCTCGATCGGCTCGAGGGGGATGGGGAGCCTCCGCAAGATTGCTCTCCCGTCCTGACGGGAGGATTATGGAGGAGGAGGGCTATGGTACCGCGGCAGATGGGGCTAGTCCGGTCCGTGTTCCTCCGCAGCCTTTGGCGGTCGGTCCAGCGCGGCGGTACCGGAAAGGCCCCCGTCATCGCGGGCCACAAACTGCTCTATCGTTGCAACCTCGAATGCGCCATGTGCCCCTTCTGGAGGCGCGAGGACGAGGACCTGCTCTCCGTCGACGACGAGGTTCGCATGATGAAGTCCTTGGTCCGCGCCGGGGTCTCGTTCCTCGGATTCGAGGGCGGCGAACCGCTCCTCCGGCCGGACCTGCCCGAGATCCTCGCGGAATCCCACCCGCGCTTCCACACCTCCGTGGTCACGAACGGCTGGCTCCTGGGCAATCGCATCCGTGACATCGCGCCCCACCTCGACATGATCTTCGTCTCCCTGGACGGCATCGGTGACCTCCACGACCGCCTTCGCGGCGTACCGGGGTCGTTCGACCGAGCGGTGCAGGGGATCCGGTCGGCCCGAGGACGCGTTCCCGTCGCGATCAACTCCACGATCACCAACGACAATCTGGACGATGCCGAGAAAATGGTGGGCCTGGCCCAGCGGTTGGGGGTCGGAGTGACGTTCCAGGTGGCCTACAACTACTCGGCCGCCGAGAGCCTGGCCCCGGCCGGACAAAAGCTACGGGAGACCCTCGAGCGGCTGCTGGTCCTCAAAGAACGCGGCGCCCCGATCCTCGAATCCCGAGAGTACTTCGAGAACGTCATCAACTCATGGTTCCGCGGGACGCCCTGGCGTTGCAAGCCGTGGATGACGATGAACGTCGACCCCCAGGGTCGGATCGTCCTGCCCTGCTACACGCTCCGGGAATACGGCGGAGAGGGGTACGTCTGGGACGTGGACGTCCGAGAGCTCTGGAACACGTTCGAGTGGGACCCGTACGAACAGTGCAACAAGTGCGCCCTCGCATGCTACCTCGAGCCGTCGCTCTTCCGCTGGACGAACCCGACGATGCTCCGAGAGCGGATCCTGGACCCGATCGTGGCGTATCTCGATTGGGCCGCCGAGCCGGAGCGGCCCGTTCCCGCCTAGGGTCCGGCCCGGGGCCGGACCTTGGAGGTCCCCGATCGGGGGCGAGCGATAGCGCGGAGCCTCGGCGCCCGCGGGCGTCGTAGTACGATAGAACTCCCTTTCGTGGCATTGCAAATACGTGGGGCGGCGTGCAAGTCAGCTCGTCAAGGCCGACGGTCCGATGGCGGTCAAGCGGTGATTCGGCGAATGATCTCCTCAGCGGAGTCGAACACCACGTGCTGGTGGCAGAACCTCGGCAGGTACTTGGCCGCCTTTCCGGAGTTCGTCGCGGTGGTCGTGTAGCCCATGTCCTCGATCGGCGCGACGACCATGCAGGTGTCCGCGACGACGTTGCCACCCGCGGCTTCCACCGTGGCGACATAGCCCATCCTCTTCGCCATCTCCTTGACCGCCCTCGAGGTGCACACCCAGAGCTTCACGCCGTTCCGGACCCTCTTCCCTTCGAGAAGAGACGCGATCTCCTTCACCTCGTTCAGCGAGGCGTGAGGGCAACCGAACGTGACCAGGTCCAGGTCCTCGACCTGGCCTGTGTTGAGCTTCTTCTTCACCTCGTTGAGCGAATCGCGGGTGACCTCGAAGCGCTCCTCGATCTTGTCGAGCTCGATGAGATGGCCGGCGGCTTCCGGGGTCACGTCCTCGATATGGTACAGGTCGATGGAGCCGGAGGCCGCGCCCGCGGCGCTCAGGACCTTGAACTCCTCGAGGGATGGCCGGGACCGGATCCCCGTGATGTAGGGGATCCTTCCCCGGGCCAGCTCGCCCAGTTTGTACCCGAGCAGGCTGAAGTCCACGACCCCCTTCAGATCGCAATCGACATGGACCTCCACCTTCGGATTCCGGTTCTCCGGGAGGTGGAGCCCGTACCGGGGGCCGTATCCCGCGATCGCGTAGAGCAGGGTGCTCAGTCCGGACTCTCGGTTCGTCCGCACGGCGAGAACCGAGTTGGCGTAACCGACCACGGAAGATTCCGAAAGGAAGGAATCGGTGAACGGCTCGGGCATGCTCCCAATGAGATAGGGGGTGCAGGTGATCGTCGGGATGGCCCCCATCTTGCGGTAGATCTCGATGACCTCTTCCTGCTTCCGGGCGAACTCTTCCGGGATCCCCAGGGATTGCCAATCCTGGAGGTCCATTCCCGCCGGGTTGATCGTGACGTTCTTGGACCGGAACTTGTACTTGCTTCCGAAGTACCGTCTCAGCTCCAGCCCGGTCTCCGTGATGGTCTTGTAGGAGACGCCGGCGATCTGGACGTGGTCCACCGGGATGAACTCGTCCGTGCCGAGGAGCTCGCCGGCCCGTACCAGGAAGTCGACGATCTCCGGGTCGATGCCGAGTTTCTCGAGATTGCTTCGGTCGACCGTTTTCTTGACGGTCCCGTGGACCTCGATTTCGATCTTGCCGAAGATGGCCCCCCACATCGTGATCGGGTCGGTCTTCTCGAGCACGATCCGCCTCGGAGCGAACCCGCGGACCGCGAGGTTCACGATCCGGTCCGAACCGACCGTGGAGCCGGAGGCCGAGGGAAAGTGCAGCTCGGTGCCGGCGATGCTCTTCCCGTAGAGCTCGTGGTGGGGGTTGATGATGACACCGTTCCCATCGACGTCGTCCAGCCACGAGATCTGTTGGGTCGTCCGGAGTTCTTCCACCGTGCCACCTATCCGACGTCGAACGCGAGTTCGGCCTTCTTCATCTTCAGCGCCTTCTCGGCGGGCACGACTAGAGGTCGGGTCGCGTCGATGCCCAACTTGCTGCCGATCCCCTCCGGAGTGGCCATCGGGTCCAAGCTCGACCCCTTGACGCCCTTCATCACGACCTCCTTTCCGGCCTCCCAGTACATCGTCACCGCATAGGTGACCTCGGACGGACTCGTGACATCCACGTCGGCATCGACGATCGTGATCCGCTTCAGGCTGCGATGGCCGTGGATCGCCGCATCGATCGCCGCCCTCGCGTCCGCGTCGCTCCTCTTTTGGATCGAGACCACTGCGTCGAGCCAGCCGCTGCCCCCCTCGGTGAGGTACACGTTCTTGACGTCGATCCCCGCGTCCTTCAGCGCCTTGTAGATGGTCGGGGTCCTCGGCGCTCCCATGAGGAGGCGATGCTCGTTCCCTCCCGGAAGCAGCGCATGGTAGACCGCGTTCCTTCGCATGGCGATCTTTTCGATGACGAACACGGGTTGGACCCGGACGACATCGTAGGTGTTGGTCAGGTCGACGAACGGGCCCTCCTTCGTGGTCTCATCATGAAGTATCTTGCCTTCGAGCACGATCTCGGTGTCCGTAGGATAGCGGGTGTCGTTGGTCTTGGCCGGGGTCACTTCGATCCCGTTCTCCAGCGCCGCCGCGATGCCGAGTTCGTAGAGCCCGCGTTCCACGCTGGTGGCGCCCGCCAGTAGCACGCCGGAACGGTTTCCGATCGCGATCGAGACACCCAGGTCCTCACCGTGCTCCTTGGCATCGAGATACATCGTGTGCAGGTCGCGCTTCTCCACGAGCCGGCCGACGAACCGGTCCTTGCCGATCCGGGAAAGCCGGTGGAACGACATGTTCCGTAGGTTTCCCCGCTGGGCGAACACGATGCCGGACGTGACGTAGGGACCCTGGTCGTTCGGGTAATGTGTCAGTATCGGCACGAGGTCGAGGTCGGGCTCGAGGTACTCGAACTCTCCGCGGCCCTCGGTGATCGTTCCGGGTTGATGGATCGCAAGGTTCAGCCTCTCGATCCAATCTTCCTTCTGGATCCCGATACTCTCGCAGAGCAAGTCCATGCTGCTCAGCAGGTTGCCAGCCACCGGAACAGCACTGCCGACCACGTGCTCAAAGAGGATCGGTTTGCCTTCGTGCTTCTTGAGGAGGGCCGAGATTTCGTACTTCGGGCTCACCGGCTTCGTTACCTTGGTGAGCAATCCCTCCGAATCCAGCCGAGAAAGAGACTCTCGGAATTTCATACCGATACCGACCCCCGCGGAGGTCCTCCGGCGTCCGGGTCACTGCCGGTCCGACCTGTGCCGAGGACAACCATGTAGACCGGTCCAGGGCCGATTCGGAAGACTCTGACCAGCACGAAGGGTCGGAGGG
The DNA here is from genome assembly GCA_052325545.1 of Thermoplasmata archaeon. GTDB lineage: Archaea > Thermoplasmatota > Thermoplasmata > Lutacidiplasmatales > UBA184 > Lutacidiplasma. The sequence goes on along the minus strand of JBKQUP010000037.1, from coordinate 123,328 downwards.
TCTGTCAGCCTCTTAAGCGAAGCCGGGGCCGCCGGATGGGAGAACCTCGATGACCGGACCGCGAGGAGCGCCCGTGGCAAGACCCTCCCCATCCGCCCGCACTTTGGGTCGAGGTTCGGGCGAGCGGGTGAGCCCGGGAGATTAGTAGTCCCGAGAGGATTCGACCCATCTAAGGGGCGAAACCCCGCCGAATCGGATCTCGAAGGGGTCGACCGTGGCGGAAGGTGAGTCGCCCCTAATCTTCCCATGATCGGGTTCGCTTCTGTCCGAGCGTCGAGCCCGAGAACTCCGTCAAGCCTACACAAAGATCAACGAACCCAAGCGCTCGACGATTCACGATATAAGGGACCGAAGGATGAACGCATGAAAGCTCCGTACGAGAAATGAAGACCACTCATCAGTTTGTGGTCATGGCCGCCGCCGTGGTCGTCGTCGTGGGACTCGTGGTCGGTCTCGCCTACATCGCTCCGGGCACTACACCGACGGGGCCGGTCGCCGCCGGGCCGAGCTGGGGAGAGGAGAACGACTACGGGGTGGGACTACCCAACGCCATCGTCTTGGGTCCGACCACAAGTCCCGCCGGGTACTCTGTCGTGTACGTGCAGGGAAACATTTCCGCACTTTCTTGGCACCGCTACGTGGGAGGGGCCGGAAACGACACCGGGAGTTGCTCGGCTCCGACGCCCGAACCGGGAGTCTGTGACGTGTATGTGGGGGTTTGGACTCCCACCGGGTGGAGCACGTACGCTTCCGGCGGATTGGCCACGCCCCTCTGGTGCTACTCGACCGGCAGCTCCGGTTGCACGAACGCGAGCACATTCAGTTTCACCTCCTCCAATCTGGTCCCGAGCGGCGAATCAGAGTGGGAGATCGTTATCTGGAACGTGTCTCCGTGGGGCCTCTACGGGTTCATCAACGCCACGGAGTACTACGGGCCAGTGTCGGCCGCTCCGTAGATCCCGTTCCTGGTTCCGAGGTTGTCTCGGATAGAATACCGCATAGGATGCAGCCCGCCGCCCGTCGGAAGTGGGGCCTCCGACGCCCCTCGGAATGCGGGGCGGCGACCGAGGGTAATGGAGCCACGAGCGTATTCGCTTTCTGCGGCAGCATGAATGGATACGTTCTCTGAGAAAAGGGGCGGTCGCAAAGGGTACGTAGGTCGAGCCGATCCTCGATGCGGCTTACGGTCCGGGGGCCGTCGGCGGAGGAGGAGCGGCGATCGCGGGCGACCGACGGTGTCGCATCACGCCCATCACGACGCCGACCGCGACCCCTGCGACCGCGACTCCGACGATCGCGTAGACCCACCCGGGCAACCCGGAACTCGAGGATGGAACGTTCCCGATCACGCTCACGGTGGTCCCGCCGGAGCTTGGGACGTAGACGTATCCGTTGTTGCTATCATACACGAGGTAGTCGCCACTCCCGACGTTGACCGTTACTACGACGGACGTGCCGACAATCACGCTCACGGTGCCCGCGTCACTATTCGTCACGTACACGTAGCCGTTCCCGCTATCGTACGTCGCCGAGTATGGATAGGATTCGACCGTGATCGTGGCCGCTACGGTCGTCCCGTCGATGACGCTCACGGTGCCCGTAAGGTCGTTCGGCACGTACACGTAGCCGTTCCCGCTGTCGTATGCCGCGAAAAGCGGGATGTAACCGACGGGGACCGTAGCCACCACCGACGTCCCGTTCATCACGCTCACATTGCCCGAAGCGCCGTTCGTCACGTAGACGAGGCCGTTCCCGCTGTCGTACGTCGCGGAGTATGGATCGAAGCCGACAGTGGCCGTGGCCACTACCGACGTCCCGCTGATCACACTCACTTCGCCGTGACTCCAACTCGCGGTCCCATAACACCCGAAACACCCTTGGTTCAGCACGTAGACGTAGCCGTTCCCGCTGTCATATCCCACGAACTGCGGCACGGTTCCGACGGGGACGGTGGCTACCACCGACGTCCCGCTGATCACGCTCACATTGCTACCTACACCGTATTCCGCCGGGGCCCCCGACGGGAGTTTGCACCCGGGAATCGTGCTTACGCACCCCTCGTCCGTCACGTAGACGTAGCCGTTCCCACTGTCGTACGTCGCCCAGTACGGCGTGGGGCCGACGGTGACCGTCGCCACCACCGACGTCCCTCGGATCACGCTTACCGTGCCCGAATTCTCGGAGGATCCATTTCCAGTGTTCGTTACGTAGACGTAGCCGTTCCCGCTGTCGTAGACCGCGACCGACGGAGAGGAACCGACGAGGATCGTCGCCAGGAGCGACGTCCCGTTGATCACGCTTACGTTATTCGAATATTGGTCCACCACGTAGACGTAGCCGTTCCCACTGTCGTACGTCGCGGAATACGCATAGGAACCGACCGTGACCGTCGCAATCACGCCCACGGACGTCGGATCACTGGCCGATCCGTCCGGGGCGAGGGAACCTGCGGCAGCCGGCTTCCCGGGTGGAGGGGAGGGAGAGTCCGCCACGACCGTGATCTTTGCTGGCGCCGAGTGAGGGAAGGCCAGGGCCGAAACTGAGACTAGGAGTACCGAGGCCACCACAACGACACTGAGGATTGCCGACCGTGCCGCCCGCCCGACGCCTCGTTTTCGGCGGCTCATGCTCGACCCCGAGACCGTGAACGTGAGGCTTCGGACCGAGTAAAGCGTTGCCGTTAGACCTTGTCCTATTTCGTCGTCGGAGATGACCCCGCGAGCCGAGGAGCGGGAGGAGCGAGACCGTCCCATCCCTGCCGCAACGTGAGCCGAGATTCGGACGAGAGCGACACCCCCGGAAGGTTGGTAGCCCCGAGCGGATTCGCCCGCTGTTACATCACAAAGGGTTACATTGTCGGGCAGGACCCTGTGCTCCGCGGGTCATGCCAAGGGAGACTTTTTGTTCGATCCCTTGTGGATTCTCCCGCGTCGATATCATCACTCGATGCGTCGGGCGACCGATAGTTTCCGCCAGTATGCGGGTGCAAAGGGAGTTTCACAGGACCCACTCATAGAGCAACGCCGGCTCGCCCGAGAAACCGACGCGCCAACCCATAACCGGCCTTGTCCCGAAGGGCGTAGCTGTCGGGCTTCCCGAAAGAGCGTCGTTCCACGGGTCGGCGCGACCTGTGTGAGATCCAGGTCCCGCCGGATGCTACCATCGAAGCGCCGCCGAGGGAGGGCGGAGCATATGGTAGCCGTTGATCTGGAGGAGCAACCCCCTGGGAAGCGGCCCTACTCCAGGGAGGATTCCCGGAGGAACGCCCAGTGCAACCACTACCCGATGCATCGCCCCGGATTGCAACATCGCGGCCAAGCTGGGGTGCAAGGTGAACACCACCGGCCCCACCTGGATCGCCGGCATCTTCCCGGCGGGAGTGGGAGTCGGGAGCGCGATGCCGTTGACTTCCACGGCACGACCGTACCGCAGGGCATCGCGAGGTGGCCGAACGATCTGGCGGGCCGCGCCGCTGGCGACAAGCCCAACGATCATTAGCGCGAGCACAACGATGAGGAAGCTCGTGGGGTCGTACGAGAACCCCAGAAACCAGGAGAACCCGAGAATCGCGCTGCCCGCAGCGGCCAGAATGCCGATTCCCCTCGCGCCCGCGGCCGCAGGGGAATGGAGAAGCCGTACGAGCTGGGTGTGCTCTTCCAAGGTCAAGGGTCGGGAGGGCAATATCGGTCGACCGTTGACTAGCTCCAGCATCGGGCTCAGCTCGTTGCCGATCGAGGGACCGGTCGGGCGAGCCTGCGTCGGTGGCGGGGGAAGGACCGGAGGTGGGGGCGGAAGAGCCGCGGGTGGGGGAACGACCGGAGGTGGAGGTGGAAGAACCATGGGTGGGGGGGATGGCAAACTACTCGCAGGGGGGACCCCCAGGGGCAAAGCATCAAGGGCCAGGGACCGACCGCAATAGCTGCAAAACCGAGCGTCCAATGGGTGGGGTCGACCGCACGAACCGCAGATCGACGGGGATGGGGGCGGCGGCATTTGCCCGGGGGGTACGCTCTGCAAGTTACTCACCGCTCAGCGACGGCTCGGCCGTTGGTCGACGGCGCGACTGCGCGCGGCGAGAGGCGGGTTGAGAGGGGCAGAGACCAGCCGCTAGCGCACATCGTGAGTCAAGCCTCCTATGCACCCGGGGGGAAGGCATGGAACCATTCCCCGGTGTGTTGGTCCCAGAACTGCCATCTACCGGACAGCGGGTTGAACCGCACTTCTGCGAAGTCGCGGTAATTGGGATTGAGCGGGACTCCGTTGACAGAGATGAAGGAACAGATTTCGCTCGGAGGGGGGACGAGGCCCGGTGGCCCGACAGTCGGTCCGGCTCCCGTGATCGGCTGCTCTCCGGCTCCGCCTCCGGAGATGAACGGAGCCGGCGGTTCGCCTGTATCGGGTTCAGGGGCAGGGGCGTACTGCGGACTCGTGCCGTCATTCCCCGAGACTCCTCCGGCTGACCCACTCGGAACGGGTCGCGTCACGCCCGCCCCTCCGCCGGCCGCAGGTGGCGGTGGCGGGATCCGGCCGGGAAGGCTAGAGACAGCGAGCCCGACACCCGCAGCCCCGAGGATCAGGCCCACGGCGGCCACCGCTGTCGACGGGCTTGAGAGGTCGGGTGAAGGCGAACCGCCGCCGCCGACCGGCGCGAGGTCGCCCGAACCACTCATCTGCATTGTGTAGACCGTGGTGCAGAACTCGAAGCAGGTCGCTCCGTCACTGGGCGGCGAGTAGGTGGTAAACGAGAGACTGAGGCTTCCACCGCTGAACGTTCCGTTGTACGTATTGCCGTAACTGTCCGTCAGGTACAGGTCACTGCCGGAGATGTAGCCGCTCACCGAAGCGATAACGGGGCCGGTCGCAAAGTCGCCAACGCATGCCCCGTTCACGGAGCTGATGTCGACAGTGATGGTGCCGGTGACGTCTGACGGATCCCCTGAGAGGTCGAGTTGAGAGGTCCCGGATCCGGAGCAGGGGCCGGGTGTCGATGTAAAAGCGAGCGACCCCGAACCGCTCCAGGAAGATTGGGCCGCTGCCGGTCGAGCGAGGACGAGCAGGATCACTAAGACCATGAACGCCGGAAGGAGGATTAGAGGGCCGAACCGGGAGGCCTTCATCGCCATCTAGATCAAAGCGGAACGTACGGAATCCTCCAGTTCCGTCCAGTCAGAGAATGCTCCATCCAAGTACTATTTCATGCCCGGGTCGGGTATTTAGACGTTCTTTGGCACCTTGCCCCGAAATTTCATTCCACTCGCTCCGAATTCGGGGTGGTTGCGGACTCGACTGCGGTCAATGCCGTCGTCCGAGGTGCCCTGTGGCGTCTCTTGGCGAGGTGGGCAAAAGGGTGAGGGCCTGATTTTGCCGCGTCCCACGGGGCGAAGATCCCCGTCACGACCTACCCTTGCGAGTCGCATGGATTCCGCGGTGGTGCGGGATGGCACGAAGAATTTAGCACCGAGCGGATTCGCGGCTTCTTGTATCCAGAGTGGATACAACGCCCTCTAAGATCCCCCCGTTGGGAAAAACTGCGAGACTAGCGGAAGACCAATCTACGAACTCCTCGACCCATAGCTCAGGATGGGGCCCATTATCCTCGGTCCATATCGTCCAATCAAAGCCGATATTGGGTTTCGCCGAAGAGTTCAGTTCCTACACGCTCAGGGGCTTGGAGGGAGTCCTTAGAGAATCCCCCACTTAGAAAACGATCAGATCGGTCGGACAGGGAACCCAGAGATGCGGAACGAGCCCGTTTCCCGTGGTGGGGGATTCGGCGTCGCCGTATCGAAAGGGGTTTGAGTGGCGGGGCGTGGGTCGACGAACGACAGGGCTACCGAGCGGAAGATGAAGGTCATCCTATTCGGGGCTACGGGGATGGTCGGACAAGGCGTTCTACGAGAGTGCCTCCTCGACCCGCAGGTGGAGAGCGTCCTCTCCGTCGGGCGAAGCGCGACCGGCCAGCAGCACCCGAAGCTACACGAGGTCGTCCGTGGGTCCCTGGCCGATCTCGCGTCGATCGAGGATCAGCTGCGCGGCTATGATGCGTGCTTCTTCTGCCTGGGCATGTCCTCCGCGGGCATGAGCGAGGACGACTACCGACGCGTGACGCACGACCTCACCGTCGCGGCGGGCCAGACGTTGGCGCGGCTCGATCCGTGGATGACGTTCATCTACGTCTCGGGCGCGGGGACCGACAGTACCGAGCACGGACGGAGCATGTGGGCACGCGTGAAAGGCCGGACGGAGAACGAGTTGCTCCGGATGCCGTTCAGGGCGGCTTACATGTTTCGTCCGGGTGTCATCCGACCCCTTCACGGCATCCGGTCGAAGACGAGGAGTTACCGGTTGCTCTACCTTGTATTGGCGCCCTTCGTGATCCTCGCGGGCGCAATCGCACCGAACTCGATCACGACCACCGAGAAGGTCGGGCGCGCGATGATCCACGCGGCTCAGAAGGGTGCGTCCAAGGCGTTGCTCGGCACCCGCGATATCAACGAACTGGCGAAGTGATTTGCATCCCCTCCGCCCGAGAGGTACCCATTACCGGACCCGCGAACGACAGCCTCTAAAACTTAGTTTGGCTGGAAGCACTGAAAAAAGGTTACCAAGGGTCTTTATCGCAGCTTCTTGTCCGCCGCTCAATGCGATTCGGTCCAGCGGCACCCGCCTGGACCGTCGGTTTCGTCGTTCTTGTCGCCGTAATCGTACCGTTCGCAAATACCCATTCGCCCCCGCAACTAGCTGCGCAAGCTACCCCATCGGCCACGCCCTCCGCCGTCATCGAAAGCTCGCCATTCACCGCTCATGTGGGGCCTTTGTCCCCGCCGGTGCCCCCGAGCGTCGGTCAGACCACGGTCCTGATCAACAATACCGTCTATCCGGGACTGTACCGATCGGTCGACACCGCAACGTCCGGACAATATCCGGAAGCTTGGGGGACGACTCCGGCGTATGACCCGAGCACGAATCTCTTCTACGAGCCGGTTTCCAACGTGACCGAGAATTCGACGGCCGTGTATTACGGGGGGTATCTCGCGGCAATCTCGCCGGCGACGGACCGCCTCGTGCAGCTCATTCCCGTAGGGTTGATACCGGAGGGGGTCGCCTTCGATTCGACAAACGGCCTACTCTACGTGCTGAATTACGATTCGAACAACATTTCCGTCATCGACCCGAGCACGAACGCGGTGGTCGGATCGCTCGCCGTCCCCCCCCACAGTGCCATGGAGGGATCGATGGCCTTCAACAACTCGAGCGGGCACCTGTTCCTCGCCTCCGCGTTCGGTCTCTACGACCTGAACATCACCAACGATCAATTCTACGAGATTACCGCGGCCGCACAGACGGACTCGACGAGGGTTGTTTACGACAATCAAACGGGGGAGGTCTACGAAGTCGGAACCGATATCATGGTGATTGGACCGAACAACGACACCGTTTGGAAGACGATTCCGTTGCCGGATCCGGCCCCGGCCCCCGGCGCTGGTGTCCCCACGGTGGACTGGATGACGGACGAGCTCTACGTACCCTGGGACAACAACACCACGGCCGTGGAGCTCGCGACGAACACTCTGGGCCCTACCCTCACGCTCTCGGCGGGGGAGGGGGTAGCTCCGGCGGCGACCTTCGACCCGGACAACGGCATGGTATACGTCGTCACCGACTATCCGAACTACAACGTTACCGAGCTCGACCCGGCTACCCACCGATGGGTCGCATCCTCGCCCGCCATCCCCCCAACGCCCTGGGGGGGAATCGCCTACTCGCACCAAAGCGGGCGCCTCTTGCTCGCCGGGGAAGTAGAAGATTATTCATCGGGGTTCCTCCTGATGACGCCGACGCTTCAAGTGGTCGGACAGCCCCTAACCGCGGACTACCCGGGGCTGACCTACTATGACCCTTCGACCGGGTTTCTCTTTGTTCTCGAGACCGGACTCGGGTTGTATGGGAATGCCTCGGTGGTGGATCCCACGACGGGGAAGATCCTCGGCTACGTTGCGGCGGGGCTTTCTCCGCACTCCATCTGGGTCGACCCGAACACCGGATACGGCTACATCGCGAACTTTGGACCTCCGCCCGCCGGTCACGTGGACAACCTCACAGTGTTCAACGCCCGCACCTTCGCGACCACGGGCTCAATCCCTGTGGGAGTGGACCCGTACTCGTTGACGTACGACCCGGACACCGGGTACCTCTACGTGGTGAATTCGGCCAGCGCCAACATCACGGTCATCGACCCTGCCACGAATTCGAGCGTCGGATCGATCGACCTTACGGGCATAACCCCGGGCCCGACGGTGTTCGACCCCTCGACCTCTGACCTGTACGTCGTGGGGAGCGTGTCGGGGCAGTATTACGGGGAGATTGACACCGTCGCGCCTTCGGGCGACTCAGGCTCCGTCGCGGGTGAGACGCAAACCTACTTCCAAGCGTTCTCCGAGGCGTTCGACGCGGCGAACGGTCTGATCTATATCGCGGACACGGACTCGAGCTTGTACGTAATCCAGGAGTTCGCACCGGGGTCGGAGTCGTTCATCGGGAGCATCAACCTCTATCATACGAGCGTCAACCTGGCGTGGGATCCCATCAACGATCTCCTCTATGCTCCCGACGAGGTCAACGCGACCAATGGTGGCTTCGACGGAAACACGGTCACCGAAGTCAACGTGACCTCTGGGACCCTCGTGAACCTGACGGTGGGGACCCATCCGAGCAGCGTCGCGGTCGACGCATCGTCGGGGGAGGCTTTCGTCTCCGATGAGGAAGCAGGGTCGTTGGTCTTCATCGACCCAGGGACCCCGGCCGCTTCGAGCTATACGATCACTTTCGAAACGGTTCCCACTTCCTGCTCGATCACGTTCGACGGCGTTACGTATACCAACGGTGGACAAGCCAGCGGGGTCGCTGCCGGAGCCTACTCGCTCGTAGCGCCGGCCTGTACGGGGGAGACGTTTACTTCCTGGAGCAGCACGGCCGGCACGGTCACTTCGACCACTTCGGCCTCCACGACCGTCACGGTATCGGCTACAGGAACGATTGCTGCAATGTTCACGGCGACATCCCCCACGGCCTACGTTGTCACGTTCCAGACGAGTCCAACTTCTTGCCCGATCACGTTCAATGGAGTCACCTACACCAACGGTCAACAGGCTACCGGAGTCGCGGCCGGAGTCTACTCGCTCGTAGCACCGGCCTGTACGGGGGAGGCATTCACTTCCTGGAGCAGCACGGCCGGCACGGTCACCTCGATCACCTCGGCCTCCACGACCGTCACCGTCTCGGCCACCGGCACAATCACCGCAACGTTCACGGCGACGCCGCCGACGACCTACACCGTCACATTCCAGACGAGTCCAACTTCTTGCTCGATTACCTTCGACGGCACCTCCTACACGAACGGTCAACAGGCTACCGGGGTCGCGGCCGGAAGCTACCCGCTCGTCGCCTCCGCCTGCACGGGCGAGGAGTTCAGCTCCTGGAGCAGCACGGCCGGCACCGTCGCGTCCCTCACTTCGGCCTCCACCACCGTGACGATCTCCGCGACCGGCACCATCACCGCCACCTTTACCACCCAAGGGCTCCCCACCTATGCCGTCACGTTCACCGAGACCGGTCTCCCCAGCGGTACCTCCTGGAGCGTCACGTTCAACGCAACTCCGAGCGCATCCACGACGAGCTCCATCGGCTACACGGTTCCGGATGGGTCGTACACGTTCACCGTGGGGGCCGTGGCGGGCTACACGCCAACTCCCTCGTCCGGCCCGGTCACGGTGAACGGCGGCCCCCAGACGATACCGATCGTTTTTGCGGCAACCCCGCCGGGCACTTATCTCGTCACGTTCACCGAGACCGGGCTCCCGGCCGGGACTTCGTGGACCGTGACTCTCGAGGGAACTCCCGGTAGTTCCACCACCGACACGATACTGTTCTCCGAGACTGACAACACGTACTCGTTCACCGTGGGGACCGTCTCCGGGTATTTCGCGGCGCCGAGTTCGGGGTCGGTCGTGGTGAACGGGGGACCCGTTTCCAAGGAGATCACATTTACCGCGTCATCGACTGCTCCGCCCTCCAGTTCCACAAGCTCCGGATTCCTCGGTCTGCCCGGTTCGTACGGGTATGGTCTCCTCGGCGTCCTGGCGGTGCTCGTCATGCTCATTCTGCTCCTCGCGGCCCGGCGCCACAAGCTCCCGATCGTGTTCACGGAGGTCGGCCTCCCTCCCGGGACCCGCTGGTCGGTGGGCCTCGACGGCACCGAGATGTCCGCCGAGGTGGACGTCATCATGTTCACGGTCCACAACGGCACGCATTCGTACGTCGTCGGCTCCCCCCTCGGGTTTGTGCCTTCACCGGCGATGGGCGAGGTCGAGCTGAAGGGGGAACGCATCGACGTGAAGGTTACGTTCGCTCCCCCGGAGCCGAATCCTTAGGGCCGATCCTCCGTCCGGCGCCACGCGCGTGAGATCGCATGAGTTTAGCAGGCCCGCCGTTGTGACCCCGCCGCCGGAAGCAAGATCTCCGACCGACGGGCCCGTGGCTTGGTACGACATCTCTCGTCAGATGACCGGCCTTTTTCGACAGCAACTTTACCAAACCGGGTCCTCCATCGGTGAGGTGCTAATCCCTTCCGGTCCCGAGGTAACTCTCAGGACCCCGCTTAATGAGATCATGGAACGTGTGAGAAAGTGTGCGGCGGAGGGTGGTTGAAGGAGGGTCCGGACGCGAGCCACCCCCAAGCGTACCGCGACCCGCGCGAGAACCGTCCATGATCAACCCACGATCCGGCTTCAACCTGACACACGATCCGAGGGGGGTTCGGCCCCCTCCACCTTGGATAGCCCCGAGCGGATTCGCTTGCTGTTACATCACAAAGGGTTACATTCTCTGAGGGAGACTCGAACCACAAGGACCCCCGAAGGACGCCAACCGGTCGACGCTTGATTCTTCACCGGTGAGGTATGAGAACACCCGATTCATTCGTCGCCCTCCAACTATAAGCCCGGCATGCGGCCTTTAGGAATCTCGGGAGGCATCGGATGCTCCTCAGGGAGCCTCGGCGGACCCGTGCTGCCGCGGTGACCGCTGTGTGGATTACGGTCGCGTCGATTCTTCTTTCGGGAACCGTGGTCGCGGTCCGTCCATCTATGGAGGGACCCGCTGATCACGCTCAGAGCGTCCACTCAACGGCGGCCATCACCCCCCGATCCAACCACGTAGTGACGGATGCCGCTTGGCAGAACGGGTTCGACCCTTCGACCGTCCCTCAGTCCACTCTCTCCTTTACCAACGACACTCTTGTCCCCGGGAATCGGCAGCCCTTCGACCTGATTGGTCCCGACATGGTTGCAGCAGTCCCGGGTCTGGGCGAACTCCTTGTGGGATCGCCAAACGCGCTTGTGGCAGTTGGCGCATCCGATGGTTCGCTCCTGTGGCAGACACAGATAGGGATCGGCACCATTGCAGTCGACTCCGCAGGTGGGGTTGCGTTCGTAGGAAATGGCGCGGGCATTGCCGAAGTCGCGCTATCGAACGGGTCCGTCCTCGCCAGGCACGGGGTGGATGTCTATTCTGCCTCACCCATCGCATTCGACCCGGTTTCCAACCTTCTTTACCTAACTCAGGTCGGAACCCAGGAACAGGGAATCCTGACCTACTACGCCTCGAACTTGACGGAGGATGAATGGCTGCCCGGTGTCACAACAGGCGCGAATCCGACATCGAATGATGTCGCGGTAGACCCCAACACCGGGGCGGTCTTCGTCACATTCGTCCCGGGTTGGGGGGGACCACTTGTCGGCCCGCAACCCGTGGAGTTCTCGGTTCTGGCCGCACACGGGTCTTTTGTGGGTCAATCGTTCGTCTGTGGCCCCGCGGCAAGTAACCCGTTCCCAACCGCTCTCGCTTTCGATTCTCGAAACAACACCGTCTTCGTCCTGTGTGACAACAGCTCGGGCGCATCGTTGTACGTGGAATCAGCGATTACCGCCCAAACAGTGGCAGTCGTGCCGCTCCCTCTCGGCTGGATGGAGTGGCCGTGGACCACCACTCCCTTGACCTACGTTCCGCAGACGGACACTATCGTAATCGGAAACGGCGAGGGGGGATTGACCCAGGTCGATGCCACATCGTATCGCATTCAGACCAATACCGTTCTTTCATTCGACGGTGGGGCGACGGTTGCGCTCGCAGCAGACGGGTCGACTGGACTTGTCTATGGCGTTAACCCGTTCTCGGACCAGCTCAATGCCTACGATGCCACCCTGGCAACGCGTGTTCTTTCCAGGCAGTTCGCAGCGATGCCGTTGGCTCCGACGTACGTTCCTCCGAGCGAGGAACTCTGGGTTGCGGGAGTGCCGAACGCCAACTCCGTGAGCATCATCAACACGAGCCTGGCCGAGGTGGTCGGCTCGGTGGGAGTCGGGTTCGTTCCGGACGCGATGGGATACGATAGCGTTCACTCGAACATGTGGGTGGCCAATGCTCTCTCGAGCAATCTGTCAGTTGTGAACGAGGTCACGCAGCGAGTTGTCGCTACTGTGGCCCTCGCCGCTCACCCGGTCAGTATCGCGGTTGCGCCGACGATAGGCGAGATCTTCGTCGCCGGGAGCTCGGGCAACGTTTCTCCCACCTACTCAACGGCAGCGACCCTGACGGCGATCAACGACACAACGTTCGCTGTGGAGGGTATCGTGAACCTTGCCTTGCCGAAGAACATGTTCAACAACTATTCCACCATCCTTCCTACGAGCACAATCTGGGATTCCGGAATTGGCCGTGTGATTGTGGGGGACGCATACGGCTTTTCTGCCGATAGCCAAGGGTCCTACCGCGTCGGGTTCTGGAGTATAGACCCCGTGAGCCTGAACACGTCGGTGACCCCAACTCCCATGGAGGCCTACATCACGAACGATCTCGAGTATGACGTGTCTACGGGGACGCTGTATGCCACCGGATGGCTTTCCGGCGATTCCGCCAATGAGACGCTGTGGCGAGTGAACCCGTCCAACGGGACCAACGAGGGAATCGTTGGGAACCTCTCCACTTCCGCTGAGTCGACTGAGTACTCCGTCCCCGGGAGCGAGACCGGGGGGGTCGGTGTGAACATCCTCCCGTTGGCGGGTACTCCCTGGGTGGCGGTCGCCCTGGGAAACGGCTCGACCTACAAGCTATCATTCTTCAACGTAAGTTCATCGGGCCCTCCGGTCGTCTCGTTCTCGATGGGAGACTGGGTCTTGGGGCTCGCCTGGAACCCCTCGGCCGGCGATATCTTCGGGGCGAACTACGGTTCGGGTAGCCTCAGTTGGTTCGGCTCGGCTCCTTCCGCCCCGGGGAACCCGAGTTCACAGGCTTCGTTTGTGCCTCTCGCAGTCCTGTTTGTGGCCTTTGCTGGGATGGGCTCAGCGTTAGGCGTTGTAATCCTCAAGCGATCACGCAAGCCCTGAAGGCTGACACGGGAGCGTCTGGGACGGAATCTTCCCGCTACCGTCACGCGGTACGTCAAGACTTGGCCGATGAGGACAAACCGGAGAGATTTGTAGCCCCGAGCGGATTCGAACCGCTGTCGCCGGCTCCAAAGGCCAGCATGCTTGGCCACTACACCACGGGGCTGCTCGGACATCCGGGGTCCTCTACAAAAGAATGAGCGGCGCATTGCCGGTCGGCCCCGGACGGTTTTACGGTGCCTCCCAATGGGGGTTCGATGCGCCGTACCAAGATCCTGGCCACCATTGGCCCTGCGACGGACCGCGCCGACCGATTGCTCAAGCTGCTGGAATCGGGGGCCGACGCGTTCCGGATCAATGTCTCCCACGGGACGAGCGGGGAGCACCGCGCCACCCTGCGGCGGCTGCACCAGGTATGTCGTCGTGCGCGACGCGAAGCGGCCGTGGTGGTGGACGTCCAAGGACCGAAACTCCGGGTCGGGGAGCTCGCCGGAGGCACCGTTCGGTTGTCCCGAGGCGGACGGTGGACCCTCGACCGGGACCCCGCTCCGGGGGACGAGCACCGGACGTACGTGGAGATCCCCTCGTTCGAGCGCGCGGCCCGCCGGGGCGACCCCGTGTTCCTCGGGGACGGAGACGTGGAGCTCTCGGTCGAGGGCACAGGCCCGGGAACGATCGAAACCCGCGTGGTCAACGGGGGAGTAGTCCGCTCGCACGAAGGGATCTCCCTGCCCCGGGCCCGTCTCCGGACCGCCGCATTCGGGCCCAAGGACCGGGCGGACACGGCCCTCGCCCTCGAGGAGGGGTTCGATTATCTCGCGCTCTCCTTCGTGCGGGACGAAGAGGACGTGCTCACGGCCCGGCGATGGCTCGACGCGCGTCCCGGAGGTCGGACGGTCGGCATCATTGCCAAGATCGAGCGGGCCGAAGCCCTCGGCTCGATCGACGGCATCCTCCGCTCCGCGGACGGGATCATGGTGGCTCGCGGAGACCTCGGGATCGAGGTGCCGCTCGCGCGGTTGGCGCTCGAGCAGAAGATGCTCGTCCGGAAAGCCAACGCCGCCGGTCGGTTCTCGATCGTGGCCACCCAGATGCTCCTCAGCATGCTCACCTCCCCCCGTCCGACGAGGGCCGAGGCGACGGACGTCGCGAATGCGGTCTTGGACGGCGCCGACGCCGTCATGCTGAGCGAGGAGAGCGCCGTCGGCCAGTACCCCTTCGAGGCCGTCCGGTGGCTCGACCGGATCGCCCGCGCCACCGAGGTCGCGTTCGACCCACTACCGGGGCGGGCGATGGTCCGCTCCCGCGAACCTGGCGGGGCCGAGCTTTCGGTCGCGCGCGCCGCGGTGAACCTTGCCGAGAACGTCCACGCCCGAGCGATCGTCACGCCCACGCACTCGGGCCGCACCGCCCGGCTCATCGCGGCCCTGCGGCCCACCTGCCCGGTCCTCGCTCTCTCGAGCTCGGAGTCGGTGCGAAGGCATCTTTCCCTCGTTCGGGCGGTGCGGTCGTACCCCGCGGCCGCCCAGAGCGACCTTCAATCGCTGCGCCAGCGTTCGCTCGAGCTCTTCGAGGTCGCCGGGCTTTCGTCGACCGGGCCGATGGTCCTCACCGCCGGCTATCCCGTCGCCGGGCGCCCGACCAACCTAGTGACTCTCGTGGAGGACGACGGCCCGCGGTCAGGGAAGCGCGGGTTCCCCAGCCGGGTCCGCCGAGCCGGACCTCGGGACCTTCAAGAAGTACAGTAGCGGAAGGAACCCCACCGTAAGGGCGGCGGCGAACACCCAGCTGGTCTCGTAGCCGACCACTCCGACGAGCACGCCGAAGATGATGGCGAACAGGCTCCCGGAGAAGAGTTGGATCGCGTTCACGAAGCCGATCGCGAGCGCCGTGTTCTCCCCGCGACCTTCGGGCAGGTAGGTCGGGACCAGGTAGAGGACCGCGAACAGGACGCCGTCCGCGAACCCAAGGAAGATGAACAACGGCCACAGGGCGTCGAGCGGAAGGAACGGGATGAGCAGCAGTCCTGCCCCGGACGCGATCCCCCACAGGACGAGGATCCTGCGCATATCGGCCCGCCGCTCCGCGAACCAGCCACCGATCGGCCCTCCGAGCACTTCCGTCAGGATCATCGCGGTCGGCAGGCCCGCGGCGAGTGCGATGGGCCAGCCGGGATGGACCGATTTGGCGTACTGCACGAAGTACTGGGCCGCGATGTAGAACGCCGCCCACGCACCACACAGTCCGAGCGCCAGGGCCCACAGGTTGCGGGAGCTGAGGATCGGTTTGCCGGCCTTCCAGGCGGCCTTCCAGTTCGCGGGGAGGCCAGTCATGTGGAGCGGAGGCAGCGAGATGGCCGCGCCGGCGCAGAGGACGAGGAGCCCCAACCCTCCGACCGCGAGGGCCCACTGCCATCCCGCGAACGCTCCGATGAGGGCGCCGCCAAGGAGACCGATGGCTGAACCGATGGCGAACCCCGAGTTGTAGATCCCGATCACCGGTCCCCGGGACCCCACCGGATAGTACGATGAGACGAGCCCGAGCGCCGGGGCAAAGAAGAAGGCCGCCCCGGCCCCGGCGCCGAAGCGGAGGAGGGCCAGTATCAGCCAGTCGGGCGAGAACGCCGAAGCAAGGCAGAACGTTCCCATGAGCGCCAGCGCGAAGATCGAGGTGCTCCGAAACCCCCGGCGCATCGCCCAGAACCCCGCCGGGACCTGGAAGATCCCGGCTCCCACTAGGAACGCGCCGAGGATGATCCCGAGCTGTTCAGTGTTGGCGTCGAGCCCCTTCCCGACGAGCGGAAGCACCGCACCGATATTGTACCAGCTGAACGCGTACACGATACGGGCCAGGACCAGTACACTGGCCGCCGCGCGCCGTTCCGCGGGGTCGAGGTCGGTCACTTCGGGTCCCGTCCTAGGAGCCCTCGTGTTTCGAAGTACCGGAGGAACCCCTGGGCGGCGAGGGCGTAGCTCGAGATGATCGACTCCCCCTCGGTCGGCGCGGCGCCGGCCGGCGCGTTCATGTCATACGCCTTCAGACGCCCGGCGACGTGCTCGGGGTCCGCTTTCTCCCGGGCGGCCGAAAGCGCGACGTCCCGCCACTGTTCCACAATCGTGCGGTAGCGAGTGAGGTCGGCCGCGCCATCGGGACTGGGGCCGAAGTGGCTGAACAGGACGACCTTCGGGTCGGTCCGGCGCATCACGTCCAGGCTCGCGAACAGCTGTTCCAGGTCGAGGTCGGGTGGCGGGACCGCCGGCCGCAGGTGCGACGAGTGCTCGAGCCGGACCCCCGCTCCGTCCCCCGTGAAGACGCCGCGGAGAGCGGTGTCGAAGAACGCAAGGTGGTGGCGGGCATGCCCGGGCGTCGCGAGGACCTCGAGCTCGCCGTGGTCGATTGGGAAGCGCTCCCCCCCGCGCAGCGCCACGATCCGCTGCGCCGGCACCGGGGCGATCGTTCCCCACAACCGGTCGGAGGCCGCGGTCCCCCAGGCGCGACGGGCGCTCGCGACGAGACGCGCCGGGTCGACCATGTGCGGGACCCCGAGCTCGTGCGCATAGAAGGTCGCTTTCGGGAACGCGTCAACGACCGCTCCCATTCCCCCGGCATGGTCCAGATGGACGTGAGTCACGAAGACGTGGCGGACCTCCTCGGGGGAGACCCCGGCCTGCGCGACCCCCGCGAGCAGTGCCTCCCGGCAGGTCGACGGACCGGTCTCCACGAGGGTCCAGCCCTCGGTCTCCGGCAGCAGGTACGCGGCCACGAGCCCCTCGGTGTCCCGGAAATCGAGGTCGAGCAGGAGGCGCCCCCGACCCAGTTCTCGGACGCGAGGAGCCGTCATGGGAGTTCGATCACCACGCTAGGAATGGCGTTCCATAGGAATAGAGGGCGGTGTAGCTCACGGCGAGGAAGGCCGCGGCCACAGCGAACGAGACGGCCCAGCGGCCCACGCCCCATCGAAAGACCTTGGCTCCGTCCAGTAGACCGATCGGCAGGAGGTTGAACGTCGCGAACAGGGTGTTGATCATCGCGAGGAACAATAACGCGCCCGACACGTCCGAACCGAGGTCGAACGTAACGAGGGAAGCCGCATAGAAGCCGGCGGCGAAGAGGAGGTTCGACACCGGGCCCGCGACCCCCGTCTGTCCCCAGCCTCGGCGGTCCCTCGGGTCCATGCCGTCCACCATCGTCGCCCCCGGCGCGGCGAACAGGAAGCCGCCGGCCGAGCTGATGATCGAGAGGAACAGGCCGGTCGGCCACATCCGGAACTCGGCCCAGAACCCGAGCCGGCGGGCGACCAGTTTGTGGGCCATCTCGTGGGCGATGAAGCCGGTCAGGGCCGCCGCCACGGCGAGCAGAACGTAGAAGAGCGGTATCGGGGCAACGAGGCCGGAGAGGGTCCCGCCCTCTAGGAGGCCTCGACCGCTGAGGATGATCATGAGGTCCGCCGTCAGCACCAGGAACGCGACCGTGACGTGGACCAGTTCGGTCCGGGAGGTGGGATGGGTGGTCGGCGGGGGAGCGGCCGGCGTCCAGACGGGGTAGTAGTACGGCCCGCGGGTCATGGGCTCATCTCGGAAGGCCCGGGCGGAAGCGATTCGACCGGCATCGGTCCCTGCGGCTTCCCGCCCTCGAGCAGCGTTCGGATCAGCTCGGCGCCCGCGGCGAGACGCGGGCCCGGACGGCTGAAGTACGCTTCATCCGCGACGAAGACCCCCAAGGGAGATCGCACCGAGCGGACCGCCGCGAGGAGGGCCGGGTCGTTCTCTAGCTCATGCTTCGACCGCGCGACCGAAAAGCTGCACGGGCTCACCACCAGGAGGTCCGGGGGTGCCGAGGCCAGCTCGGGCCAGGTCGTTCGGGCCCCCGGCTCGGAGGAAGCCGGACCCACGGGCGCCCCTCCCGCGGCGGAAACGAGGTCGGGGGTCCAAAGGCCCGCGAGGATCGGCGGGTCGAGCCATTCGACGACCGCCACGGTCCGTCCCGTGGAGGGGCCGGGTCGGGTGCGGCTCCGCAACGAACGTGCGAGCTCCCCCCCGCGATCGGCGTCTCCGAGTGCCCCGCCGACGGTCTCGACGGAGTCCCAGACCTGCGGGAGATTGGTCGGCGCGAGCGAGACGACACGAGGCCGGACCCCGGCCCGGACGCACGCGGCGGCTACCTCCTCCTCCGTGACGGAGCAGACGCCGCAGAGGTTCTGGGTCAGCAGGAGGTCGGGCTTCAGCTCCCGGAGAAGGTCGACGTCGAGTTCGTAGAGGCTCTCTCTTCGGGTACGGGCACGCCGCACGCGCTCATCGATCTCTCTCGAAGGGCGGTCCGCATCCCAAGTTCGCGGGCGCATGACGACGGGGAGGTTCCGGACCTCCGAGGGGAAGTCGCACTCGGAGCTTCGGCCCACCAGTTCCGAGCCGTGGCCGAGCGCATCAACGATCTCCGTTGCGCTTGGCAACACCGAGATGACCCGCATCCAGCCTCCGGCGGGGTTCCGAGTCGGCGTCGGCCTACTTACGTTTGCGGGGGACGTCGGAACCGCGGGCGCCCGGACTCGGGGTGGGGGCGGGAGCGCGAGCGGGAGTCGTCTTGGCCGGGGACGAGGCCTTCTTCTGCCGGCGGGGCACCTTCTTCAGGGTGGAAAGCCTCTTGGGAGCGGGAGGCGCCGAGGGCGGCACGGCCGCCTCCGGGGGAGTGGGAGGCTCGGGGACCGGTAGGCCGAGATGCTTGCAGAGGGCCGCTTCTCGCTCGTACGTGAGGCCGAGCCGTCGCGCTTCCAGCCGTTCTTCCTGACCCTTCGTCTTGTCGCCCGTCCGCGCGAGCGCCTCCGAGTGGAGGAACCGCAGTTGGGGCTCTTCGGGGGTCTTGGCAAGGAGCGCCTCGATCTCGGTCTTCGCTCTCGCCCAGTCGCCGAGTTCGATGAGCGCGGCGAGGAGATGGGCATGCACCTCAGTCCGCGAGTCGTCCTCCGCGAGCAGCTTCCGGTAGGCCGCGACCTCCTCCTTCGGTCGGGCGCGCGCCCCGAGGACCGCTCCCTTTCCGAGCCGGGCCTCGACGTCCTCCGGCCGGATCGCGAGGACCTCATTGAACGCTCGGTCGGCGTCATCGATCAGCCCGAGTCCCAGCAGGGACCGGCCGACCCCGACCCGGGCGGGCAGGAACCCCGGCTTCAGCTCCGTGGCCTGCCGATAGAATCGGAGGGAGAGGGCGGGTACGCCCCAGTCGAGCCAGGTCCGGGCGCGGTGCATGATCCCGTCCAGCTGCTGGGCGCTCGGCAGGAGCCGTCGGGCCTCCTTCGGCGGGGGTCGGGGCTCTTGGCCGAGGTACGTCTCCAATCCGAGCTGTCGGGCAAGCTCGGCGAAGCGGGCTCCTTCGACCAGCGTCCCTCCGTGGTTCGTGATCTCCTGGGAGAACGCGAGGGGGAGATGCCCGGGGGTGAGTACGACCAGCCGCACGAGAACGTTCCCTTCGCCCCCGAGCAGCTGGCGAATGGTCTCGAGCGACACGGTGTTAGGGTCCTCGAGGAACGAGTAGAGGAATCCGTCGCTCGTCCGGAGCGCGAGACCCTCGGGGGTCGGCTTCGCCGCGTCGAGCCGCTGGCCCATCGCTTCCACGAGCGCGCTCGCGAGAGTCACGAACGGAGTTGACGCCATCACGTCCGCGAATGCCCGGTCCGTTAAATAGGATGGACGTCCAGACGCACCTGCCGTGGACCTCGCCACTCTCTATCGATTCCTACCTCCTCTCGAACGCGAGCTGACGTCGTCGTACCGCCGAACGATCGCTCGGTCGCCTCGCGAGCTCCGGCCGTATCTCGAGGTGAACGAGGAGTTCACGCTCCGGGGAGGCAAGCGGTTCCGAGCTATTCTGGTGCTCGCGGGGTACTACCTGGCCACCGGACGGAACCCCCGTCCCGCCCTGCCGGCGGCGGCCGCGCTCGAACATTTCCAGAGCTGGATGCTGATCCACGACGACATCATCGACCACGCGGAGGAACGGAGGGGGGGACCCACCGTCCACCGGGCGATGGCGGCGGCGCACGGGCGCGAGCGCCGCGAGGGGTCGAGCGAGGACTACGGGGTCGGCATCGGCATCACCCTCGGCGACCTGGAGGAGCCGTTCACGGTCGAGGCGATCCTATCGACACGCGCCCCCCCGGCCGCTCGCCTGGCGGCGTTGGCCGAGTACGTGCGAATGACCCGGTGCACGGCGTTCGGTCAGCTCCTGGACATCCGCAGCGGCGTCCTCGACCCGGGCTCCGTCCGGGAGGAGGATGTCCTCGCGGTCCACCGGTTCAAGTCCGCGATCTACACCGTGGTCTCCCCGCTGAAGATCGGGGCCCTTCTCGGCGGAAGCTCCCTCCCTCGCCTGCGGGACATCGAGACGTTCGGGACGAACATCGGGATCGCGTTCCAGTTGCGGGACGACGTCCTCGGCGCCGGGTTCGACGCCGAGGCGTCGGGGAAGAGCTCGAACGACCTCGTCGAGGGCAAGAGGACCCTGCTCGTCGTGAAGGCGTGGGCCAGCGGCTCCGAGGCCGACCGGTCCCGGCTCTCCCGCGTTCTCGGGAACTCCCAGGCGACGCCCGAGGACGTGGAGCGGGCGAGGAACGTGATCCGTGACACCGGCAGCCTCGACTACTCCGAGAAGCGGATCGACGAGCTCACCCGAGCCTCGCTGCGGTGCGTCGACCGAAGCCGGACGATCCCGACCCGGGGCAAGCCGCTATTGAAGGAAGTCGCGGAGCGGCTGGTCCGCCGAAAGGCCTGACACACGCCGAGCGGCGCGTCCGTTCGTTAGCTCTCGGGCGAGTCGGAAGAGGAGCTCGACCCTTGCTGGGGCACGGCGCCCGCGGCCTGCAGCGCCTGCGAGAGGTCCTGCTGCATCGTGGTGTACCGCTCTTTGAGGTGGTTCTCTTGGCGCTCGACCGCCTTCAAGCGAACCTCCGTCGTCTCCTTGTCCTCGGTCAGGAGGTCCTCGACCTCCTTGCGGTTCTTCGCGCGGACGAGCAGGCCGCCGATCGGCCGGTACACGACAGCGTCCTCGGGGAGGGTCTTGAGCTCCTCGAGCGTGTGCGACACCTCGCGGAGCTTCAGGTCGATCTGGAGGCGCTGCTGCTGGACGGACCCCAGCTCCGCCTGTAGGCGCTGGAACTGTCGAATATCGTTCTGGAGCTTCGCGGGTAGGGCCACGGGCGGGGTGACCGGCCGTCTCTCATAAGCGCTTCGGGAGCCGGTCCCTCGCGCGCGCCTCACCTCGGCCGGTCGGCGGCTCGGGCCGTGGCGAGGGAGAGGTGGATCCATCCGAGGTAGGTGTTGAGGGCGGCCCGCATCGCTCCGGAATCGCGAGCGGAGATGGTGAGCTCGAGCGAGCCCCCCGTCCCGCGACGCAACTCGGCATGGGCGCGCGGGACCTCTCGCGACGCCTCCGGACGAAGGGCTTGCTCGAGCCAATCCATGACCGTGGGATCCTCCGCGCGCACCCGGACCGATGCGGTCCACGCGACGGGGGGGTCCGTCATCGCGCGAGGCGCCGGTCGAGCTCCGCCAGGATGCGGTCGGTCTTGGCCGCCGCCGCGAGGACGTAGGTCGACGGGTCGAGGAGGCTGTCGATCTCCGACGGGGAAAGGTGGGCTCGGACCGCCGGATGCGCCTTGACGCGCTCGACGAGCGGGGGCCCCTTCGCTCCTTCGCTGGTCAGGGTCCGCAGAAGCTCGTGGGCCGTGGACCGGGCGAGCCCCTTCGAGGTGAGCGCGAGCATCAGGTTCTCGGTCATCGCGCCGCCTCCGGAACGGGCGAGCTCGGCGGCCATTCGCTCCGCGTCGACGCGGAGGCCCCGGAAGACCTCGGTGAGCTTCGTGAGAAGGTCGTCGGTGAGGAGGATGGCGTGCGGCAGCACGATCCGCTCGTTCGCCGAGTTGGCGAGGTCGCGTTCGTGCCACTGGACCATGTTCTCGAGGGGCGGCAGGGCGAAGGCCCGTACGAGCCGGGCCAGGCTCGTGACGTTCTCCGAGACCATCGGGTTCCGCTTCTGGGCCATGGTCGAGCTGCCGACCTGGTGGGCCTCGTCGAACGGTTCCGCGACCTCGGCGATCTCGGTCCGCTGAAGGTTCCGCACCTCGGTCGCAAGGCGCTCCGCGGTCGAGGCGATCAACGCGAGAAGGTTCGTGAACTCGGCGATCCGGTCGCGGCCCACGATCTGCGTGGGGGCTTCGTCCGCGGTGAGCCCGAGGCGACGCATGACCGAGGCTTCGAGGTCGGCCGCATGGGATCCGAAACCGGCGCCGGTGCCGACCGCGCCCGCCATCTTGCCCACGGCCAAGCGGGGAAGAAGCTCGTCGAGTCGGTCGCGGTGTCGGCTTACCTCGGCCGCGGCGACCGCCACCTTGTAGCCGAAGCTGATCGGCACTCCGTGCTGCCCGTGGGTGCGGCCCACCTCGGGAGTGGCCCGGTGCGTACGGGCGAGCTTGACCAACGTTTGCGCGAGTTCTGTGAGGTCACCGCGGAGGATCGTCGCGCTCTCCTTGAGCTCGAGGGCGAGGGCCGTGTCGGTGATGTCGGCGCTGGTCGCCCCGAAGTGGACCCATCGACCGGCCGGTCCCGCCGCCTCGGCGAGGGCCCGGGTGATGGCCATGACGTCGTGGCGGAGCGTGCGCTCGAGGGTATCGACCCGCTCGAGCGAAACCTGGGAAAGGTTGGCGGCTTGGTCGATCGCGGCCGCGGCGTCGGCCGGGACCATGCCCAGCTCCGCCTCGGAGAGCGCGAGAGCGGCTTCTACCCGCAACGCCCGGTTCAGCCGAGCATTCCGAGAGAAGAGGGCGCGAACGGAGTCGCGACCGTACCGGAACTCGAGAGGGCAGAAGAGGGACCCCGCCTCGTCCGTCACGCTCCGAGACCCGCCGCTGGGTATATAGCCATATTCCGGCCGCGCGCCTCGGACCCCCGTGGAGCCCATTCCACCGTCGAACTATTCATCCCAGACCGGAATGCCCGGTCCGAGGACCGATGGCCGGGATCCTGGTCGCCCTTGGAGGCAACGCCCTCCACCGGGCCGGCGGGCGAGGCTCCTGGGACGAGGCCCGCGGACAGATGCGCTCGGCGGTCGGGGTCCTCGCCGAGATCGCCGCGGGTGGGGACGCGCTCGTCCTCTCGCATGGGAACGGCCCTCAGGTAGGCGCTCTCCTCCGCCAGAACGAGCTCGCCGCCCGGGAGATCCCGCCCCGACCGATGGACGTCCTGGGAGCGGAGACCCAGGGACAGATCGGCTACCTCATCCAGACCGAGCTCACCCCCGCGCTGCGCCGGCGGAAGGTGGACCGGTCGGTGCTGACGGTCATCAGCCGGACCGAGGTCTCGGCCGACGACCCGGCCTTCAGCCATCCGTCCAAGCCGGTCGGCCGGTACTACCCGGAGGACGAGGCCCGGGTCCTTCGGAAGCAGTACGGCTGGGCGATGGAGTACGACGGCGCGCGCGGCGGTTGGCGGCGGATCGTTCCGTCTCCCCGGCCCGTGCGCTGGATCGAGGGAACGGCGGTCCGCTCGCTTCTCGAGTCGAGCGCGGGGTCGAGCTGGATCCCGATCGTGGCCGGGGGCGGGGGGATCCCCGTCGTCCGAAGGCCCGACGGAACCTACGAAGGCGTGGAGGCCGTGATCGACAAGGACCTCGCGGCCGCCCTGGTGGCACGCGAGCTCGGGATCCACACCCTCGCGATCGTGACGGATGTCCCCGGCGCCGCCGTGTCGTTCGGCAAGCGAGGCGAACGATGGCTCTCCCAGGTGACGCGCCGGGAGCTGGCCGACTACCTCAAACGCGGCGAATTCGGAGAGGGGTCGATGGGACCCAAGGTCGCCGCGGGCCTCGAATTCCTGGACGGCGGCGGGCGACGGTTCGTCATCACCGACATCCCGTCGCTCGCGCGGGCGCTCCGCGGCGAGGCCGGGACCCGAGTCGAGGCCTAGCGTTCGGCCCGTCGCAGCGCCCGGACGAGCGCATCCACTCCGCTCCCGTACTGGACCGCCTTCTTCGGGCGGGCGGCCAGCTCCGGCGGCAGACCGCGCTCGATGGCCCAGTCCCGGAAGAACCTCTTCGGGAGGTCCCCCGGCAGCCGAAGATCGACCGGCACGAGACGGGCGCTCTCCTCGAAGGCGGGCGATAGATAGGGAGCAAGGACCTCCTTAGCGGACCTCTCCGCGATCCGTTGCGTTCTTGGCCAGTCGGTCGCATGTAGTCGAAGGAGGTCCTCGCGCGAGCGCGCCTCCGCCTCCGCACCCCCTAGGCCTCGGTAGTGAGCGTATCCCAGGAAGAGCTCGTCAACGCCCTGACCGCAGACGAGTCGAGGCGGCGAGGCCTGGCCGATCGCGATCGCGAGCGAGAGGAGCACCATCCGCGAGACCGGCGGGACCCCGGCGAGCTCCTCCCCGCACCGAGCCTCGGCGGCCCTCACCTCGCCCTCCCCGACACGAAGGCCTTCCCAGGGCAGTCCCAACGCATCCGCCCCGGCTCGCCCGGCGAGAAGGTCCGGGCTCCCCTCTCGTCCGAGGGTGCACAGCACGACGTGGGGCTTGTTTCGAAGCTCCCAGGCGAGCAACGCGGAGTCCACGCCCCCCGAGAACAGGATGCCGAGCGGTCCCGGAGCGGCCTGGGCCGGACGGAGCGCATCCTTGAGTGCCGAGCTCAGCTTCTCTCGGAGGCTGCCCAGGTCCGGGACGGCGGGTTCCATCGCGCCGGCGAACGGCGCTCGAGCATGAACCCTTATCCTGTCCCGGTACTCGGCGGACCGATGGCGGGGACCGGACCGGACGCTTCGATGGCCCACCCCGTCCGTCGGGCACTGTTCGTCGACCGCGACGGGACGCTCAACCCCGACCTCCACTATATGCGAGAGGCGGAACGGCTCGAGCTTTTCCGGGGGGTTGGGAACGCTCTTTCGCTCGCTCACGACCACGGGTTCCTCGTCATCTGCGTGACCAACCAGTCGGGGGTCGAACGGGGTTTCTACAGCCGCGCGGAGGTCGAGCGGATCCACGAGCGATTGAACGAGCTCCTTCGTCCCCACCGAGCCCGCGTGGACGCCTTCTACTACTGCCCCCACGCCCCCGAAACCCATTGCGAGTGCCGCAAGCCCGGCACCCTTCTGTTCCGTCAAGCCCGCGACGAATGGAACATCGACATGGCCACGAGCGCCATCGTCGGCGACCGAGACCTGGACGTCGAAGCGGGAAGAGACCTCGGGCTGCTGACCGCGGTCGTAGCCACGCCCGGCCACGAGGGGGAACCCACCTATCGCCTGCTGCGGGACAGCGGGGCGGTTGACATGATCACCGGATCGTTCTCCAACGCGGTCCTGCGGATCCTGGCCCGAGGTTGACTCCGGCGTCGGTCCGGCCCTTTCCTCGAAGGGGTTATACCGAATACCCACTGCCGCCCGCGGGAGACCCCAAGTTGCTGCTCGGGACGGACGCCGTCATCGGGGTCGTCGTCACGCTCCTCCTCGCGCTCGGAGCGGTCCTCGGCCGGGCGCTGACGCCGGGCGCGGGCGCTGTCGCGGCCGTGTTCGGGGTCGTGATCGTCGTCTTCGTTGGCTTCCCTTTCCTCGCGCTCCTCGCCCTGTTCGTGGCCGCGAGCGCCCTCGCCACCCGATACCGGTTCGCGGAGAAGCAGCGCCAGCATGTCCAGGAAGGGCACGCCGGCGAGAGGGGCGTGTCGAACGTGGTGGCCCACATCATCATCCCGACCGGCCTCGCGGTCGCGGGCGGCGTCTCGCCACCCCTTTTCCATTCGGCCACGACCGCGCTCCTGTTCGCGAGCGCCATCGCGTTCGGCGCCGCGGACACTTTCGCGAGCGAGGTCGGCGTCCTTGCGGGCCATGCGCAGAGCATCCTCTCGGGAAAGTCGGTCCCTCCCGGCACGAACGGTGGCGTGTCGCGCAACGGTCAGCTCGCCGCGCTGGCCGCTTCGGTGACCACCGCGCTCGTCGGCCTCGGCCTCTTCTGGGTCTTCGGAACGCCGCTGCCCAACATGGTCCTCTTCGTGATCCTCGTGACGGCGGTCGGCTTCCTCGCCTGCCAGGTCGACTCAATCCTCGGCGAGCTGCTCGAGAACCGCGGTACCCTCTCGAAGGGCTCCATCAACTTCCTCGGCATGCTCAGCGCCGTGGCCATCTCGGCCGCGGTTCTGATCCTCACCGGGGCGGGCCTGTGACGCGGACGGCGAGGCGACCGACCGGCAGTGTCGTCCTCCTCTCGGGGGGGATGGACTCGGCGACCTGTCTCGCCCTCGCGGTCCGGCACCACCCTCCGGTACACGCCCTCACGGTGCTCTACGGCCAGCGACACTCACGCGAGGCGGTTTCCGCTCGAGCGCTGGCCCGGCACTACCGGGTCGCTCGGCACACCGTTCTGCGTCTTCCGCTCGCTCCACTTCTCTCTTCCGCGCTCACCGACCCGCGGCGGCCGATCCCGAACCGTCGCCGGCCGACTCCTCGCATCCCGTCGACCTACGTCCCCGCTCGGAACACGATCCTGCTTTCGATCGCTCTCGGGTACGCCGAGAGCCACCGTCTGGGGACGGTCTATCTCGGCGCGAACGCGGTCGACTATTCCGGATACCCGGATTGCCGACCGAAGTACTTTCGCGCGTTCGAGCGCCTCGCGCGGCTCGCGACGAAGTCGGGGGTCGAGAAGGGAGAGCACGTTCGGGTCGAGACACCCCTCCTCCGCCTTTCGAAGGCGCAGATCGTCCGGCTCGGCGAGCGACTGGGTGTTCCCTGGCGCCTGACCTGGAGCTGCTACGCGGGCGGGCGAGCTCCGTGCGGGAAATGTGACGCGTGCCGCCTTCGGCAGAAGGGGTTTGCCGAGGCCGGTCGGGCCGATCCGGTGGGGTCGCGCTAGCTCTTGGCCACCGGCGCGGGAGTCGGTGGCACCGGGGTGACCGTCGAGGTGCAGAACCCGCACCGCGTCGCCGCGATAGGGATCTGGTTGCAGCACGCAGGGCATGCCCGGGTCGTGGCACCCGCCTTGGCCGCCTTCCGGTCCTGGGAGATCTGGTACGGGTAGGCGATCAGGAAGAACACGACCACCATCAGGATGGCAAAGGTGACGAGCGCGCCCAGGAACGCGCCGCCGAGGACCGGGCTTCCGTTGATCGTCACGATGCCGATCGACGCGAAATTGACGTGCCCCGCCGCGCCGATCAGCGGGTCGATGATGTCGTTGACCAAGGCGGTGATCAACGCGACGATGGCCAAACCGACCACGAAGGCGACGGCCATCGCCACCAGGCTCCCCGATATCAGGAACTTCTTGAAGTCCGCATAGACTCCCATACATCCACCCTCGACGGAGGGAAGGGCGCTCCCCTAAAGAGCGTATCCAGACCCGACTTGCCGCGGACCCGCCCCCCCTCCCACGAGTCGAGCGACGCGCCCCGGCGTTGCGGGGAGCGACCGCCGCGGATCACATCGCGTCGAGAGGGGCTATGCCCAGAAGGTCGAGCGCGTTGCCGAGCGTCTGCCGCATCGCCGCGACCAGGGCGATCCGGCTCGCGCGCTCCTCGGCCGAGCGCAGGACCGGGACCGCGTGGTAGAAGCGATTGAACTGGTCGGCGAGCTCGTGCGCGTACCCGGCGACGGCATGGACGTGGCCGGTCCGGGCGGCGTAGGCGACGGTGCGCGGGAAGCGGGAGAGGATCCGGAGGAGCGCCGCCTCGTCGGGATGGGTCAATCGGCGGGTGTCGAACGGATACGGGGGCGAAAGCGCCTCTCCCTTGCGGAGCAGGCCGGAGGCGCGGGCGTACGAGTACTGAAGGAACGGGCCGCTCCGCCCCTCGAACGAGAGCGCGTCCTCCCATCGGAAGACGACCGGCTTGTCGGGAGCCGCCCGGACGATGTGGTAACGGACCGCCCCGGTCGCGACCGCCTCGGCGATCCGCTCGACGTCGGAGTCGGCGAGGTCCTCCCGGCGGGCGAGGACCTCCGCCCGGGCCCGGTCGACCGCTTCGGCGAGCAGTTGGTCGAGCCAGACCGCGGAGCCTCCCCGGGTCGACATCCGGCCCCCTTCGGGAACGGTGATGTCCTGGTAGATCACGAACTCCGGCCGCCGGGTCTCCCCGATCTCCTCGAGCAACGCGTTCAGGCATCGCGCGTGGAGCTGGTGGTCCTGGCCGAGGACGTCGATGACGCGGGCGAACCGCGCGAACTTCGCGAGATGGTAGGCCACGTCCCGCGCGATGTAGAGGCTCGTGCCGTCGCCGCGTTGGAAGACGAGATGGGTCGACTCCTTCGGCAGACCGTGGGAGCTCGCGTCGATGGCCCAGGCCCCGTTCGGCTCCTCGATCGCGTGCGGACACGTCCGTAGGCGTTCGAAGACCCGATTGACCGAGCCGTCCCGGACGAGCTCGGACTCCCACACGAACTCGTCGAAGCTGATATTGAGCCGGGAGAGCGATTCGAGCATCCCCTTGAGGATCGCCTCGGCGAGCTTCCGGTGCTCGGCGGGGACCTCGCCGGATTCGATCTGCTGGACGAGCCGGCCCACCTCATCGCGGGCGTCCTCATGTTCCTTGAGGTAGGCACTGACCGCCGGATACGGCCGGCCCCAGTGTCGGTCGGGCTTCTCGTTCGATTCCTCCTCCCCGTCGACGGCCTTTCGGATCGGCTCGGGCCAGCTCTCCCGAGGCTTCGACCAGATCCACGTGACCATCGCGGCCTGTCGGCCCATGTCGTCCACGTAGTACTGGGTGGTCACCGGGGTCCCGGACGCCCGGAGGATGCGGGCCAGAGTGTCCCCGATGATCCCGTTGCGCACGCGCCCGATGTGGAACGGGCCGGTCGGGTTCGCGCTGGTGTGCTCGACGACCACGGGGGGTCCTGCGGGCTCGGCGTGGCCGTAGCGGTTGCCCCGGGAAAGGACGAGGTCGAGGGTCGCTCGCGCGAGCGAGTCGGGGTCGACCCGGAAGTTGACGTACGCCCCCTTCGCGGAGACCGACCGGAGAAGCGGGGAAGCGGGGAACGCCACGGCCAATGCGGACGCGAGCTCGTTCGGCGGACGCTTCGCCGCCTGAGCGGACCGATGACAGGGGAATGCGACCTCGCCCTCGACCCCCTCGTCCAGAATTAGCTGCGGGGCGATCGCTTCCCTCGAGAGGGCGACCCCGCAGGCCGCCGCCGCCGAGACCATCCCGTCCAGGATGGCCTCGAGGAACGGGGTCCACGGGTCCACGGAAGATGACGGGAGGGATTCGGACGACGACACTGACCCACCCGCTCGAGAAGCGCTTTAGCGGTCCCCTCGTCTTAACCTTCGCGATGGTCGCGCTGCTCCTGGTCCGGTACGGGGAGCTCGCACTCAAGTCCCCTCCCGTGCGCCGCGAGTTCGAGAGCACGCTGCGTCGCAACATCCTGGACCAGTTCGTCCGCGAGGGCATCCCCGGACGCATTCGGTCCGACCGCGGACACTTCTATGTGGAGACGGACGACGCCGAACGCGGGGCGAACCTCGTTCGTCGAGTCTTCGGGGTCACTTCCGTCAGCCGGGTCGATGAGGTCCCGAGCGACCCCGCCGCCATCAGCACGCGCTTGCTCGAGCTCGCCGACGCACGGCTGCGCCCGGGCGTGAGCTTCGCGGTCCGGGCGCGGCGCACGGGTCAGCACCCCTTCACGAGCCAGCAGCTCGCTGGGGACCTCGGCGCCGCGGTCCTGGAGCGGTTCCCCGACCGCGGCCTCACGGTGGACCTCGAACGGCCGGACGTGGAGCTGTTCGTCGAGGTGCGGGGACCGCGGACGTACCTCTCCTTCGACCGTTCGCCGGGTCCCGGCGGGCTCCCGCTCGGGGTCGCGGGCCGGCTGGTCGCGCTCGTGGACGGCTCGCGCGGGGCCCTCGGTGCGTTCCTCATGATGAAACGGGGCTGTCGGGTCGCCCTGGTCGTCCTCCCCGACGGAGAGCCGTTCGTCCGCGAGACCCTCGCCCGGTTCGACCCTACCGTCCGCGTCGCGGCGGCCCCGGTGGGAGCGGAGGCGTGGGCTCCGGTACTGGCGACGCTCGCCGAAGACGTCCATGCGGACGGCGTCGTGCTTCCGATCGTGGTCGAGGAGTACTCGCGATTCTGGTCCCAGTGGGGGAACCGGGTCTTATTCTCCCCTACCGTGGGGTTGAGCGACGAGGAGGTGAACGACCGTTGGAAGGGCGTGGTAGCTCTCGTCTCGTGACCCAGCGCCAGTTGGAGGTCGAGCCTCCCTCACCCCCCGCCGCTCCCGTCCCCGACCCTCCGACCCGCTCTCCCGCGGCTCCCCGGGCGGCCTCCGCATCGGTCGACCCATCGAACCGCGGACTACTCGAGCGCCAGCTGCGCTGGCATCGGGAACGCGCGAAGTTCGAGGCCAATCGCCCGGCCGAAGAAGGAAAGAGGTAGCCGCTCGGCGTCTCCAGCGGAGCGCTCGAGCCGCGGACCGAGCCGGCCGCTGGCTAGGTTTAAAAGGCCCTCCCGGGTGGCGCCGCCGCGTACCGGAGCATTCAATGCCCGAGTTCAAGGTCCAGGGGTCGTTCTACGCCCGCCGCGGCTACTGGCAGTCGTTCACGAAGACCCATGAGGCCCTCTCCGCTGATGTGGCGCGGGAGTGGACGCTCTCGGAGATCGGAGGCTGCCATCACGTGAAGCGCTCCTACATTCGGATCAACTCGGTCGCTGAGGTCGCGGCGGCATGAGCGCGAGCCCCCCCCGGGTGACCGAGCAGCAGGTCCAAGAGGACCTCCTGCGCCTCGATGCGTACCGAAACCAGCTCAGCTCCCTCCTCCAGCAGCATGAGATCCTGAGCGCTTCCCGTCAGGACCACGTCCGCGCCCGCGAGGGCCTCGAAGGGGTCGACCGCGCGCCCCCCACCGCCGAGTTCCTCTTGCCCCTCGGGGGCGAAACGTTCGTGCGGGGGTCAGTGGACCAAACCGCACCGGTGCTCGTCGGGGTGGGTTCCGGGGTCGTCGCCGAGATGGAGCGGCCGAAGGTCGTTGAGCTCCTCGCGGAACGGACCGTCCGCATCGAACAGGCGCTCCGGGAGCTCGAAGGGCAGATGACCTCCCTCGACGAACGGATCCAGTCTCTCTCCAGCCGACTCGACTCGATCGCTCGGGAGAGCGGCGCGCCGACCGATGTGGGCAGCGATTAAGGCACGGCTGAGACGCTCCGAAGAAGCGTCCCCTCCGCCTCCCGAACCCCCTCGCGCGACCGCGGCGCCCGGTTCCGGTACCCCCGCAACGGCGGTTCCTTCGGCCCCCGCGCCGACGCCCCCCTCGGTCGGCCCCGCTCCCTCCCCCGGAGGGAACGAGTCGACGATATTCACGGACGGATTCCTCGGTCGTCGCCTGAAAGAAGGAACGATCGACGATGTGCTCGACGACCTCGAGATCGTCCTCCTCGAGTCGGACGTCGCGGTCCCCGTCATCGAGCGGCTGCGACGGGACCTTCGCAAGGAGCTCGCCGGGAAGAAGTTGCGCTTCGGGGTCGACGCGGAGGATGCGATCCGCGCCTGCCTCGAAAGGTCCTGCCGGGCGATCCTCGCTCGGCCCCCCATCGACCTCGCGAAGGCGGTCCGGGAGCGCACGCCGAAGCCGTACGTGATCATGTTCGTCGGAGTGAACGGGACCGGCAAGACCACCACCGTCGCGAAGCTCGCGGGGTGGCTCCGCAGTCAAGGGCTTTCGAGCGTGATCGCCGCCGGCGACACGTTCCGCGCCGGAGCGATCGAACAGTTGCTCGTCCACGGCGAGCGGATCGGGGTCCGGGTGGTCCGCCAACAGGAAGGCAGTGACCCTGCCGCGGTCGCGTACGACGCGGTTGAGCACGCACGGGCGAGGGGAGTGGATGTCGTGCTCGTGGACACCGCGGGACGCCAGCACACCAACGAGAACCTGATCGAGGAAGCGAAGAAGATCCGTCGGGTGGTCGCTCCGTCGCTCACCCTCTTCGTGGGGGACGCCCTCAGCGGGAACGACGTCATCGAACAGGCGAAGCTGTTCGACATCGCCGTCGGGATCGACGGGTTGGTTCTCACGAAGCTCGATGCCGATGCGAAGGGGGGCGCGGCGCTGAGCGCGACCTACGTGACGAAGAAGCCGATCCTCTTCGTCGGGACGGGTCAGGGGTACGCGGACCTCGTGCCGTTCGACCCCGACTGGATGCTGCGCCGCCTGTTCACCGACGGAGCGGCCAGTTGACGCGGCAGATCGACGTCGTCCTCGTGCGACCGAAGGAGGATGGCAATGTGGGCGCGGTCGCGCGCCTCGCGCGGAACTTCGGCGCCGACCGCTTGGTGCTGGTCGCCTCCCGGGCCAAGGTCGGTACGGTCGCGCGCCGACGGGCGATGGCGGGCCTTCCTCTCCTGCGTACCGCGGCCCGAGTAAAGACGTTCGATGAGGGCGTCGGGGACGCGGACTTCGTGATCGGCACGACCGACCTTTCCACCGGTCGCTCGAACGCCTACCTGCGCCGCTCCGTCAGTCCCGAGCGCCTCGGGGAGATGGTCCGAACCCTGGAAGGGCACGTGGCGATCGTCTTCGGGCCCGAGGACAACGGCCTCTCCCGAGAGGAGCTACTGCGCTGCGACCTTATCGTCCACATTCCCGCGCGTCGGGATTTTCCGACGCTCAATCTCTCCCACGCGGCGGCGATCGTCCTGTACGCGGTCCACCGGGCGCGCGGACCGAGCGACCCCGAGACGACTCCGGCCCCCGAGGTGATCGAGCTGAACGGGCCCGAGAAGGAGCTGTTCCTCGAGCGGCTCGGCGAGTTGCTGGCGCGTACGGGCTACCCGGCGCACAAACGACGGGGTTTAATCCTCCTGTTCCGTCGCGTACTCGGTCGCGCGACGCCGTCCGAGGCGGAGCTGCGGATGATGCTCGGGCTCTTCAAGAGCTACGGGCGCGCGTTGGACCGCAAGGGGCATGGGAGAAGGTAACGGCGACTGGCTGAGGGTCCGCGGGATCGGTCGCGAGCGGTTCGCGACGTACCTCGCCGATTTCCTCGGCACCATCGGCTATACGGTCGAGCGGTCGGAGACCTCCGAGCCCAGCGAGAGCCGGGTCAAGGGCCGTCTCGAAAAGATGAACCCCGCGGTCCCCCCGGCGGCCTCCGCTCTCGAGTTCCGGTTCTACCCCACGAGCGGCGGGGCCGCCCTCGTGTGGGAGCGGCCCACCGAGGTCCCCGCCGAAGAGCGACCGCGGATGGACCGACTCGTGCGGGAGATCGTGACCCACCTCGAACGGGCGATCGCGACCGAGAGCCACGCCACCGCGAAAGTGCTCCGGCCGGCGGAGTCCCGTCTCCCCTGGGTGACCGTAGCGAAGAACGGCGGCGCCTGAGCACCTTTCCACGGCGGCAGCTTTATAATTGAGGCCCGGGTCCCCCGCGCCGCGTCCCATGGCGAGCTCTGCCTACCGGCACATGGCCCAGTCGTTCCAGCAGACCCTCGGGGAGGAGGGAGCCGCGCTCCGGCACGAGCGTCTCCTCCACTGGAGGCGGGAGGGCACGGTCACCCGCATCGAGCATCCGACGCGCCTCGACCGGGCCCGGGCCGTTGGGTTCCGGGCGAAGGGAGGGTACGTGCTCGTCCGCGTCCGGGTCCGCCGGGGCGGGCAACGCAAGCGCGCGATCATCGCCGGTCGGCGCCCGAAGCACAAGGGGATCCTCCGGATGACGCTCGCGAAGAGCCTGCGTCGAATCGCCGAGGAGCGGGCGCAGAAGCATTACCCCAATCTCGAGGTCCTCAACTCCTACTGGGTGGGCGAGGACGGGAAGCAGAAGTTCTTCGAGGTCATCTTGGTGGACCCGTCCCATCCCGAGATCCTCGCGGACCCCAAGATCGCCTGGATCGCGAACCCTGTCCACAAGGGCCGGGTCTATCGCGGCCTCACGAGCGCCGGGACCGAAGGCCGCGGCCTCCGCTGGAAGGGGAAGGGCGCGGAGCGGTTCCGCCCCTCGCGGTCCCGCAACCGTCGCCCGATCCGACGGACCCAGTCGAAGGTCATCCCGTAGGACGCTCGGCGTCCGCCTCGGCGAGCTCGAGCAGCTGGCCCAGGGACCGATGGCCCTTTTCGGCCGTCCGATGGGCCCATCCGTAGAGCCCCTCGACGTGGGCGAGCTCGCCCCGAAGGACCCGAGCGAGCCGCCGCCGGTGCTCGAGGTCCGGCCCGGAACGGCCGACCCCGAGGAACTCCTTGAGCCGCTGTGCGAGATGTCCGCCCTCGGTGTCCCAATCGGTGAGGATGATCACGTGGCGCGCGGTCGCGGCCAGATGCTGGGCCGTCTCGGAGATCGTCCGCCCCCGATGGACCAGTACGATCGGTCCGTTGAGGCCGAGCCGGCGTAGCGCCCGCCGGTCGCGCTCCCCCTCCACGACCACCACCGTGCCGGGAACCCGGCTGTCGCTCTGGATCCGGACCCAAAGGTCCCAGAACTCGTCGAACAGCGCGGCCGGGTCCCGAACCACGCCCATCGAACCGCGCCCCTCCCCACCGACCGAGCAGCGGGCGGAGATCCGAGCGAGACCGCACATCTCGTATAGTCCTTCGGGTGTCCGCCCGTCCCGCGAGAGTCGATGCCCGACCACTTCACCCAACTGCTCGAATGGCGTCGCAACGAGCTCGCCGTTCGCGGCCTCGCGAAGCTCCCCCCCGAGTTCTACGCCGCGACCTCGGCCTACCTCGTCGACCTCCGCCGGTCGTACGAATCCGAGCTCCGGGAGAACCCCTCCGGCCGGAAGGGGGACATCTCTCGGCAGACCTATCAGCGCGCGATCCAGGTCGCTCGGGACATCGTCGAAGGTCGGGCCCAGAAGGTCCTCAACGCGGCGTTCCAGGCGAGCATCGGTGGAAGCCGGGACCTCGTGAACACCCTTCCCGAGGAACGCGGGATGTTCGACCAGGTCCTCTCCGTCCTCCTCGAACATCGCCGCTCGGAGGCCGCCTACATCGAACCCACGCCCGGCCTCGCCCCGCCTTCGGCCGCCCGCCCGGCCGAGGGCCCGGCGGCACCTCCCGCCCCGGCTCTTCCCGTTCGCAGCGCCGTCGCGACGTCCGCCCTTCGGATGCGTCCCCCGGTCGTCTACGTACGGGTGCTCAAGGACTCGCGACCGGTCGAGGTCGGTTCCGAAACGGTGAACCTGAAGACCGACGACGTTCTCACCCTGCCTCCCGAGACCGCCCGGCTGCTCGTCGAGGCGAAGGTCGTGGAGATCCTCGAAAGCTCGCCGAACCGGCCGGTCACGTAGCGGCCGGGGAGCGGCCGGCGCGTTCCGGCGGGGCCAGCTCGAGCGCGTGGAACCGTTCGAACCCGAAGAGGAGGTTCTTCGCCGCCAGGCGGATGCGGACCTCGGCCTCGGTCGAGGGCGCGGAGCGGATCGCCTCCTCGAGCAACCGCGGGAATCCCCACTCGCCCAGCGCCTCCGCTTGGCGTCGGAACGACAGTTCCCGCAGGCCGGCCGAGGCAGCGACGGCGCGCACGCGGGTGAAGTTGACGAAGACCGACAGGTCACACGTCCCCGGCTCCTCGAACGGGTCGCTGACGTAGCGGTGACGTCGCACGGCCGCGAGGGTCCCCGAGGGGTGGGCGACGACGAGCTCGGACTCCTCCATTCCGTAGTCGAGCACGAGGAAGAGACCGGCGACGAGGTGGTCCGCGACCTCTCGGACGAGCGCCTCGGCCATGGGAGAGACCTCGGCCACGGTGCCGAACGCGGGGGCCCGAGGGAGCTCGGGGGCCGGCACGGGCCGGTCGCGAGGAGCGGTGGCCGGTACAAAGCCGTCGTCCGTGAGCCGGACCCCAATGTCCTCCCAGCACTCGCCGTCCCAGAGAAGGCGACGGGCCGGCTGCGCGTCCAGCACCTCGTTCGCCAGCACCACCCCGGTGAACGGCCCGTCCGCACCGACGCCCCCGGCCGCCTTCACCGGGATCCCCACCGATTGCCCCGCCGCCGAGACCCGTTCGTACGCCCTCACGGAGAGCGTGGGGGAACGGTCGACGAGCACGTACTCCACCCGGTCCCGCACCGCGGGTTCCCCGGCGAGGCCGCGGAGCACGCTCTCCCCGAGGGTCCCGTCCCCCGGCCCGAGCTCGAGCACGCGGAACGGAGCGCCGGGAGGGGTCGCCGAGACGACCGACCGCACGCGCTGCGCGATCGCGCGCCCGAAGAGCGGGCTCGTATGGGCCGCCGTGTAGTAATCTCCTTCCGGCCCGAACGGCGAAGATTCGCGGGTGTAGAACCCCACTCCCTCGCCGTAGAGGGCGACCTCCATGAACCGGTCGAACGGGACGAACCCGTCCGGGTCCGCGGCCCGCCGTAGGAGGTCCCGGACCCGCTCGCGACGGGAAGCGTCCTCCGCCGACGGCGTTCGCTCGGCCGGTTCGGACATCGACCGGGGACTTGCTTAGCCGATGTACCCGAGGTCGTCCCGGGGCGCCGGTCCGGCCGACGGCGGCCCTTCGACCGACCGGGCCTCGGCTTCGTGGATCTTCTGCGCGATCCGGTCGATCTCGTGCGCCTTGGCTTCGAGCGCAGTGAAGTCGATCGTGACGTTCAGGATCTTGGCGAGGACCTTGAGGACCGCCTCCGCGCTGCGGGGGTCGACGAAGTACCCGCTCGTCTCGCCCATGAGGCATACCCCCTCCATGCCGAAGAGACGCCCCAGGCCGAGGAAGAGCCCGCTCGCCCCGATGAGCCCGCCCCCGGGGTCGTTCCGCGAGAAGACGACGCCGAACTTCTTCATCGCCTCGACGTGCTCGGCGTTGCTGGCGGCGCCGAGGACACGCGGGTCGTCCACGACCCGGCCCTGGGCGAACCCGGCGAGCGTGAAGACCTCGCGGACGCCGAGGCCGTGGCAGTAGTCGAGGACCCGCTGGGTGATCTCGTACTGGCCCTCGGGAGAGATCCCTTGGTAGTCCCCGCCGAGCACGAGGATGTCCCGGGTCGCGGTCGGCGGGCCCTGCCAGTAGTGGAGGTCGTTCGAGACGAGGCGGATGATCCCCTCCTCGCTGACGTAGACCTGCGGCGGGAAGAACTTCGAGTAGATCGTGGCGAGCGGCTTCGCGGGGAGCTGCTCGCGGAGGTAGTCCGCGGCCAGCTTCCCGACGTTCCCGACCCCGGGAAGGCCCTCGATGAGGATCGGGTCGCGAAGCTGCACCTTTTCGAGCGTACGGATGACGACGTCCTCCACGGGTTTTCGACCTCCCCCAAAGGAGCCGGGGTAGGGCGATAAAGGTTAGCTTACCGCTCGGTAGGCCGCTATCGTGGCGCGGCCGCGCGCTCGTTGACGTGCCAGCCGGTCTCGCCGAGCTCCGCGTTCCAGATGTGCGTGAGGTCGGGTCGGTTCGCCACCTTCTGGACGGAGAGCGTGTGCTCGAAGTGGTCACCGCGCGGCTCGGCCGACAGGTCGAAGACGAGGTCCGCGAGGTCCTGGAGGAGCCCGTAGACCGCGCGCTCGTGGGCGATCGAGTGGGCCGTGAGGAGAGCATGGCCCCCGATCGTCTGGCACCGGTGGCGGATCTGCCGGGCGACCGTCGTCAGCTCGTGGGGCTCCATCACCTCGAGGAAGAAATCGACCGAATCGACGACCAGCCGGAAGGGGGAATCGATGTTCGCCAGGTCGGAGAGCATCCGATTCGTGAGGCTGAAGGGGGTCAGGG
Organism: Thermoplasmata archaeon; assembly: GCA_052325545.1. Classification (GTDB taxonomy): domain Archaea; phylum Thermoplasmatota; class Thermoplasmata; order Lutacidiplasmatales; family UBA184; genus Lutacidiplasma. Next base: position 85,232 of record JBKQUP010000037.1, on the reverse strand, counting down.
CCCGGTCCTGCGGCCGGACATCGACGAGCTCGCCCAGCGTGATCCCGCCCTCGCGCGCCTTCGCGATCTCGAGCCCCCGGACGAGCACGCGCTCGAAGTACTCGTCGGCCAGGTTGACGATCCGGATCTCGCCCGGGTCCCACCCGAAGTCGTCGAACGCCTTCTTGACGTCCTCCGTGCGCTCGTAGGTCGTGTAGAAGAGGACGGGAACCGGCCCCGCCCCCGCGTGGGCGAACTGCTTCGCCAGAAGCGGGGCCCCGGAGCCCGAGGTCCCCGATAGGATGGAGAGCCAGCCCGGGGGCAGGGCCGTCCACGTCGGTTGGTCGATCTCGGGGATCCCGAAGATCCGGTCCGGGTCGGCCATGACTAGTGCCCCACCCGTCCGACGTCGATCGTCTCGTCGACCACGAGGTTCAGCATCTGCTCGATCCCCGTGGTCTCCTCCTCGGAGGTCTCGAGCACGAGCGTGAGCACCTGGCGGGACTTCAGATTGTTCAACAGGATGTGGAAGAACTCGGACAGGAGCTCGGGCTGATTGTGGATCGCGAGGGAGTTCACGCTGTCGATTACGACGATCTCTCGGGGATGAGGGAACTTCCGGAGCAGGTACTCGATCCGGAGCATGATCTCCTCGAGCGCCCGGGGGCTCTCCACGTAGGTGGCGTTCGGGAGCGGGTTGGCGTAGTTCATCATGATGTGACTTATCGCATCGACGAACGAGATCCGGTCCGGCGGGACGTCCAGCGCCTGGGCGAGCGTCCAGACGAACGCGGCCGGGTTCGTGACGGTGAGGTAGATCGTGTGGGCGTCCGTCTCGCTCCCGACGTCCCTAAGGGTCGCGTTGAGGACCGCGAAGTAGTGGTCGGCGTACTCGCGTGGGTCGAGCTTCAGGGCCACCGCGCTGCCGCTTGGCAATCCCCGGAGCCGCTCCCCGAGGTCGACCTCTGGGGCCACGGTCTAGGCGCCTCCTTCCCGCCCGCCCTTTAAGTGCGGGGCCATCAGCATCCCGATCGGGGTGAGCTGGATGACGAACTGGGCGTGGGAGTGCGAGGTCCCGCGCATCTTGATGACCTGGAGGACCCGGAGGATGTCGCCCATCCGATGGGAGTTCGAGAGCAGGATGACCCCATCCACGATCGCCTCCTCCACGCCGTGGAGCGAGTAGCGGCCCGGGGTCGGGCCGATCTCCGAGACGAGGAGCGAGGTGCAGCCCGCTTCGTTGAGCTCCTGTCCGAGGCGGAGCATGAAGTCCCGGATCTGCTCTTCCCGACGGATCCGGTAGCACACCGACGTCAGACTATCCAGGACGAGACGACGGATGCCCAGCGACTGGACGAGGTCCCGGATCGTTCGGAGCACGATCCCGATCTCCTCGCTGGTGAGCTCCTCCCGACCCAGTCCCAGGCGGTCGTAGGCCTTCGGGAGGTCGACGAAGACGAGCGAGCCCTTCTCCACGAGGTCCTTATGGAAGAACTCGAAGGTGGAGAGGTTCTGCATCAGCTTCCGGGAGGCTTCGGTGACCGACAGGAAGAGCGACCGCTCTCCCCGTTCCGCCCCGCGGACCAGGAACTCGAGGCAGAGGGTCGTCTTCCCCGTGCCGACGCTCCCGGCCACGAGGACCATGTTCCCGCGCGGGATCCCCCCTTCCAGGATGCTGTCGAGCCCCTCGATGCCGGACTCGCACCGTTCCAGGACCACCGCCGGTGGCAGCAGCCCGTCCGCGGCCGGGGTCGCCGTCGGAGGCGCCGGCGGCGGAGCGGGAGGAAGTTCCATCGGTAGAACGAGCCGTTCCATCCCTAAGAGGGTTGTGGACCGTGAGAACCCTCCGAGGAGGGGGAGGGGGGCGTCTCCTCCGTCACGGCAGGAATCTTCGCAGGGTCAAGGACCCAGACTGAGCCCCCGGCCGAACGGACGCCGGAGACCAACGCACCCGCACGGCCGAGCCTCGCGCCGGCTTCCCGGATGGCCCGCCCATCCGGGTCGACCAACCTACGGAGCTCGGAGAGCTCTATCCGGAGCGGTTCTCCTGCGGGAAGGGCCTGGGCTCGTCCCAGGATCCACGAAAGGACCTGCTGGACGGTCGCGGTCGAGCTCTCTGCCGGGGGTCCAGTCCTTCCGGTCCTGGGAGCCGGGTCCAGCGGGGCCTCTTCCTCATCCCGAGAATACGGGTCGGGCCCGGTCGGGCGGCCGGCGGTGCGCACCCAGTCGACGGAGTTCCCCTTGCCCAGGAGTACGGCCGCCTGACCTCGCGGGAGCGCGAGGAGCTCCTCGACCGAGAGCCCGCGCGTCGCCCGGGAGAGCTCCCGCGCTTCCTCGGGCGAGCCACGGAACGCGATGAAGTCCGAGACGTTCGTCCACACGGCGTCGGCGACGGCTTCGGGTAGGGAACCCACGGTCTGGGTCGCCAGGACGACGTGAACGTTCCTTCGCCGGGCGAGACGGAGCATCTCGGCGAGGCTCTCGTGCGAGAACCACTGCGACTCGTCGAGCACGACGAACGTCTTCGGGTTGGACGTCCGCGCGAGCAGCTCGGACCAAACCAGGGCCAGGTACACGGCCAAGAGGTAGCGGGCGACCGATTCCCCGACCGCCGACGCATCGCCGGAGATGACCGCGATCCGGCCGGTCTCCACGAGCTCCCTCGCGTGGAGCACCGGGTTCCGTTCGCAGAGCATCCGGTGAAGGACCGGGCTCCGGACCACCTCGTAGAGGAGGCGGCGGGCCCCTTCGGCGTCCTCCGGGCGTTCGCGGACCCGGTCCGCTAGCTCACGAACCTCTTGCTGGGCTTCGGGAGGAACGACCTGGCGCGTTCTCCCCCCGGTCGCGAGGAGGGTGTGGGCGTCGGCGAGGGTGCCGGACGGAAACGACGCGGCCGCGCGGACGGCCCGGGTCAGCATTTCCTCGAGCCGAGGGCCCCAGTAGCTCGAGTCCGCATACCGGCCCGAGCGGACCCGACGCAGCGCGTGAACGATGTCGTTGAGCCTCCGGTCGGAGAGGACCGGGTCGGTCTCGCTTCCGCCGATCCCCTCGAGCGCGTTGATCCCGCTCGCCGGTCCGTGGGGAGAGACCGAGACCAGCCGGGAGCGCTCGTCGGTCGAAAGGCCGGAGAGGAACGACCGGGCGGTTTCCCCGATAGGGTCGAACAGGACCACGCCGCCGAGCGTCGACGCCTTCCGAGCGACCGCGACGAGGGTAGAGCTCTTTCCCATACCGGTTTCCCCGAGGACCGCGAGGTGGCGCCCTTGGTCGGTCTCCACCGGCGGGCCGACCACTCGACCGGTCGTCGACCGGCCGAGCGGCAGGATGGGCAGGCCTTCGACCTCCCGGCCTTCGAGGGTGGCTCCTCCGCCATCGAGGCTCGGTAGGACGCAGGCGAGCTCGTCCTCGGACAGGAGGAGCCACCGAGAGAGCCAGGGGAGGCGGAGGCGATCTCGGGGGAAACGGATCCCGTTCGCCCGCCCCGACCGTAAGGCGACCTCGATCGCCGGCCGGACCCGTTCGACCGAGACGAGTTCACCCGCCTCCCGGCCGAGGAGCGCAACGGACACGCTCGCCCTCCAGAAGAGGGGGAACGGTCGCGTCGTAATCGGGGCCTCGGGGTGACGGGCTCGGGGCGTTCGGTCCCCGGGTCGCCTTCCCTCGGCGGGCGGCGGGATTCTCTCCGCCCCGACGAGGACACGAGGACGGCTCCAGGTCGCCGGGCAGGGGTGGAACCCCCAACGGACCGAAACGCCGGGGACGACCCCGCTCATGGCGAGGGCCAGGCTGTCGATGGCGGAGGGCCCGTCCACGGGGTCGCGGAGGGGCTCCGGCCATTCGCGGACCCGCCGGCCCCAGCGCGGGTCGATGACCGGGTCGGGAGGAGACCGGGGCCGACGGACCCACAAGGTACGCCCATAGGCCGAGAACAAGATTCGGCTCGCCCAGCGAGCGCTCGCCGGCTCCGAGCAAGCTAGCGTCAGCCGTGGGACCGGACCGGAAACGAGGCGCACGGCGAACGAGGCCCCCAGTCCGTGCCCGACCCGCAAGGACGCGACCAGACGCTCACGAAAGGCGACAACCTCCTCCGAGCGACGCTCTCGCGGAGGATGAGGCACCATTTGCCACTCCGAGAGCTCCTCGGTCTCGGGGGGTCTGGGCCGCGTCCGGGACACGCCTCCCGGAACCGAGCAGAGGCCTTGGAGCTGTCAATGGGCACGGAACGTGAACCAAGGACCATCGCGTCACTCTCAAGTATCTTCTACGCCCCCAAGAGGCGGAGCTCGCCCCGATCGACATGTCCGCCCTGGAAGAACAGATCGTCGCGGTCGAGGACGAGATCCGCAACACCTCGTACAACAAGGCGACGCAGCTGCACATCGGGCGGCTCAAGGCGAAGCTCGCGGTCCTCCGGCTGGAGCGCGAGACCCGGGCTAAGGGAAAGGGCGGGGGCGTTGGCTACTCGATACGGAAGAGCGGCAACGCCACGGTCGGCCTGGTCGGCTACCCCTCCACGGGAAAGTCGACGTTGCTGAACCGCCTTACTGCCGCCAACAGCGAGGCGGCCGCGTACGACTTCACGACGGTCTCGATCATCCCGGGAATGCTCCGCTGGGGCGGAGCCTCGATCCAGATCCTCGACATGCCCGGTCTCATCCCCGGCGCCTCGAGGGGACGCGGGCGGGGCCGCGAGGTCCTGTCGGTCGTCCGTTCCACCGACCTCGTGCTGTTCCTCATCGACCCGGAGCACCCGAACCTTCGCGCTCTGACGGCCGAGATCGAGGGCGCGGGGGTCCGGATCAACCAGCGTGTCCCCCGGATCGTCCTCCAGCGTTCGGACCGGGGCGGGCTAACGGTCTCGAGCACCGTGCGCCTGACCCATCTCGCCGGAGGAGGAGCCGCGCAGATTGCCCGGGAGTTCGGCCTCCATAACGGGTCGATCGTGTTCCGGGAGGACGCCACGGCCGACCAGCTGATCGATGTTCTGGCCGGGAACCGGGTCTACGTGCTGGCGATCATGGTCGTGAACAAGGCCGACCTGATGAACGCGAAGGAGCGGACCCAGCTCGCGGCGTCGCTCGCACCCTACGACGCGATCTTCATCTCGGCCCGCGCCGGAACGGGGCTCGACACCCTCGTGGACCGGATCGGAACGACCCTCAAGTTCATCCGGATCTACGTCAAACCACCCGGGTTACCCCCCGACCGGGAGGAACCCGTGATCCTCCGCCAGGGAGAGTCGGTCACCGAGCTTCTCCGAAAGCTCCCCGGGGACCTGAGCCGAACGTTCAAGGCGGCGCAGATCTGGGGAAAGAGCGCGCGCTTCCCGGGCCAGACCGTCGGCCGGGACCACATCCTGTCCGACGAGGACATCGTTACCGTGCTCGTCGCCCGGGGCGGCGCTCGCGCGGCATCGTAGAACGGGCGGTCTCCCGGACGGGGAGGCGCGAGGAGCGTCCCCAGCGCCCCCCGACCATGAAGTGCCCCTTGTGGAACGGTTCGAGCGGGACCGACTCGAAGAGGGAGGTCGTGTCGGCGAGGGTTCGCTCGGCCGATTCGCGGTGGCCCGTGGCGGACCGGTGCCGCCCCATGCTCGCGGTCTTGAGCGCGATGAGCAGCCGGGCGCCGTCTCCCGTCAGGAGGAGCTCTGCGTTCCGGAGGACGATGTCGAGCTGGTCCGCCTGAGCGATGTCGGCGTAGACCCCATCCACCGGGGGGACGAGGTTGGAATAGGCCAACGGGTCCCGGGCGTCCCCCAAGATCGGGCGAAGGTTCGGCCAACGTTCCGATAGCGAGAGCAGTCGCGCGAACGGTCGGACGCTCCGTTCCACCGCGTAGACCCGGCCCTCCGGCCCGACGAGGTCCGCGACGTGGGACGAGGTCGTGCCGGTCGCCGCGCCGAGATAGAGCCACCGCTCCCCCGGGGCGGGAAGGTCCCCGGTCCATCCGCGCACCACGGCCGCGGCCAGTTTGGAGCGGCCGGGCTCGAAGAGCCGGTAGGGACGGCCCTCGACGTCGGTCCACCGTTCCCCATACACCGGAGGTGGGTCGCCGACCGCCTCGGTCCAGAGCTCCCGGCGCTCGGCGCGGTCAACCTCGAGGAGCCGCGGGGAGCCCTCGTACGGGAGGAAGCTGCGGCCCGGTCTCATCGCCGTCTCCTCCGGAGCGCTTCGACCCGGCGGTCGCGACGTGCGACGAGCCCGGCGCTGATGTCGCGATGGGTGCTCGCATCGGCACGCACCGCGATCGCCGCGAGCGCGGCGAGGCTCCGGGCATACGCTCCGCGCCGGCCGATCGGAACGTCGGCCAGTCGGTCCGCCCGATAGAGGATCCCGAAGCGGGGGCCGCGCTCGGGCGAAGGGCGGCGTCGGCTCCCGAGCAACTGGATCCGCGCGGAGGGCATTCGGGCAAGCGCCCCCACCCCTCCCGCGAGCGCGACGAGGCGCGCGGCGGTCCGGGGTCCGACGACCGCGGAGAGGTTCGGGACCAGACGATGGGCCTCGCTCTCGAGGGTCTCGCGCAGCGCTTCCTCGAGGTCACCGAGCGCGCCCCGAGCCCGTCCCCACGCGACGAGGTGGCGGTCGAGGGGGGAATCCGGTACGGGGATGAACGACTCGGCGGCCCGAGCTTCCCGCCCCACGGAGCGCTCGACCCGCTCTTCCTCCCGGGCCAGGGTGATCAGTACCTCCTCCGGGGCGCGGAGCGCCCGCTCGAGCCGTAGGTGCCCTAGGGCCAGGAAGAACGTGCGCTCGAGCTCGGATTCCGTTGGGGGAATCGTCGTGCGGGCCCGTCTCAGCTCCTCGAGCGTCGGGCTCTCGACCGGGCGGCGCGCCACGTCGGCGATCGCGCGGGCGAGCCGAGGAGGGGAAGCCATGAGATGGGAGTCCTCGGGGACGGACTCGAGAGTGGCCAGGAGTCGGGCGGGGATGTCCGATGGGCCGAGGGTCTCGAACCGGGCAGCCGCGCGCCGGGGGTCGCTATCGAGGGGGAACGGCCCGGCCGCCCGGACGTTCTCCGGCCCGGTCACGAAGAGGAGGGGCCCGTTGCCGACGACGACCGTCGGCCGCACGCGCTAGAACTCCGCGAGCGACTTCTGGAATCGGTGGCGTTCCTCGGGCACCTCGACCGGGTACCGGCCGGTGAGGCAACCGAGGCAGAGCTCGTCGGACCGCAGCCCGATCGACTCGACCAGGCCGGGGATGGATAGGTAGTGGATGCTGTCGGCGCCGACGAGTCGGGCCACCTCGTCCTCGGTGCGGTCGTGGGCCACGAGCTGGCGCCGGTCCTTCATATCGATCCCGAAGTAGCACGGCGCCCGGATCGGAGGGCAGCCCACGCGGACGTCCACGCGCGCGGCGCCGGCCGACCGGACCATCTGCAGGATCGCGCGGAGCGTCGTGCCGCGCACGATGGAGTCGTCCAAGAGGACGATCCGCTTCCCCTTGAGGAGGCCCGGCACCGGGTGCAGCTTCACCTGGACCTCCATCTCGCGGCGTTTCTGGTCGGGGAGGATGAACGTTCGCTCGACGAAGCGGCTCTTGATCAGCGCCTCGGCGTACGGTATCCCCGTGCCCGCGGCGTACCCCAAGGCCTGGGGGCGTGCCGAATCCGGCACCGGTACGATCAGGTCGGCCTCGGCGGGCGCTTCCTTCGCGAGGCGGAGCCCGATCCGGTAGCGGACATCGTAGGCGGGTTGCTTGTCGACGACCGAATCCGGTCGGGAGAAGTAGACCCACTCGAACATGCAGTGCGCGGTCTCTCCGCTGTTCGGGATGTGCGAGGAATGGGCGAGCTGGCCCCGCTCGAGGACGAGCACCTCCCCGGGCTCGACGTCGCGGATCGCTCTTCCCCCCATCATCTCGAGGGCGACCGATTCGCTGGCGACCGCCACCCCGCCCTCGACCGTTCCGAAGACCAGGGGTCGGATCCCGAGGGGGTCCCGGAACGCGTACACGCGGTTCCCGACGAGGAAGACCACCGCGTAGCCGCCGATCAGGGTCGTGCAGGCGCGTCGGATCGCGGCCTCGAGGTCGCGGGTGTGCCCGAACTCGAGCGCGATCGACTGGGCCATCATCTCGGTGTCCGCGTTCCCGAGGAGGTCCACTCCCTGGGCCTGGAGGCGGCGGCGCACGCGCTCGAAGTTCACGATGTCGCCGTTGTGCGCGATCGCCCCGTCCTCGTCGCGGATCTTGACGATGATCGGCTGGGCGTTCTCGAGGTCGGTCGCTCCGGTCGTCGGATAGCGGACGTGCCCGATCCCGCTCGAGCCCCGGAGCGAGTCGAGGAGCTCCTGCGTGAAGATCTCGTGGACGAGGCCCATCCCCTTCTGGTGGTGCATCGTGCCGTGGCTCGAGGTCGCGATGCCCGCCGATTCCTGGCCCCGATGCTGGAGGGCACGGAGGCCTCGGAAGAGGAACGGAGCCGCGCCCGTTCCCTGGAGCGAGACCCCCACTACACCGCAGAACTCTCGAGGAGGCATGGCACGACCGAACGCCGGAGGAGGACCTCCGGTCGTACCCACTCGACCGCGGGTCTTAAGGGGTGCGCTTTCGCGAGCTCCGGCTTCAGCCGAAGAGGGCGGAGAGACCCTCGGCCGCCTCTTCCTCGGAGACGCCCTTTTCCTCTTTCTTCTCCTCTTCCTTCTTCTCGCCCTTGCCTTCCTTCTTGTCGGCCGGGGCGGGCGCCGCCGCGGGGGCCGCGAACGTCTCGGCCTTCGCGAGGACCTCGCCGAGGTTGACGCCTTCGAGAGAGGCGAGGAGCGCCTTCACCCGGGCGGTGTCGGGGGAGACCCCCGCCGCGCTCAGGACCCCGGTGAGGGCCTTCTCGTCGATCGACTTTCCGGCTGCATTGAGCAGCAACGCACCATACACGTACTCCATTGTTCTCACTCCGTGGACTCTGGGGGAACCCTCAGTGACCCATCAAGCGGCCGACCGCCGCGGCCTCGCGCATCGCTTTCGCGAAGAGCGGTTCGATCGTTTCCTTCGTGATGTAGCCGGTCGCGAGAGCGACCCCGAGCGCCCGGCGGTGGGCGCGGGCGAGGAGGCGCGGCATGCTCTGGGGGGTCGGATACCCGATCTCGACCGCGAGCCCGATCGCATGCGCCGCCGCTCGGGCCAGGTCGGCCCGGCGGGCATCGAGGTCGACCGAAAGGACCTCGGGCGGATAGAACGTGGAACCGTCGACGACGGCGCGCAGCGTGAGGCCCACCTCGAGCGGGAAGATCTCGAGGCGCGTCAGAAGGCCCGCGACCTCGCGGGAGATCGTGCCACCGGCCCGGACGATCGTGGTGTCCTTCTTCAGGATGACCTTCCCCTTCTCGATGGCGGCGGGGAATCCCGCGTGCTGGAGCTCTCCGACGATCGGGCCCGGCTTGAAGCTAGTGGTCCCGGCGGGCACGAGGATGTCGGCCGGAGCGACCTCGCCGCCGCGCGCAGGGGTGGGCGACCGGGTCCGCAGGAACTCTTGGTAGAGCGAGAACGGGTTCCCCTCGGCGGAGAGGATCGCGGTAGGGTCGGTGACCTGAGCCAAGAGCGGTTGGAAGGCGGGGCGCTCCGCCATCGCCTTCTCAAGCGCATGGCGGATCGTGCTGTTCGTGGCCACCATGATCGGGTGGTTCCGGTTCCGCAGCTCGCGGCGCATCGACTGGAGAGCAGACGCGGGCACGCCGCGGATCCCGACGACGGCGACGATCGGTTTCGAAACGATCGACGAGGCGAGCGCGTCGACGCGGGCGATTTTCTCGGGCGGAATGGATCCACGACCCGGCATCTTGACTCTCCTACCAGAGCCGGACAGCCGGCCCCATCGTGGTCTTCACGTACACGGATTCGATGTTCGTCCGGCCGCGCTCGAGCTTTCCCATGATCCGCGCGAGGACCGCGTCGACGTTCTGCGCGATCTCCTCGGGCTTCATCGCCCGGGTGCCGACCGGCGCGTGGAACGTGCGGTTCCCCTTGGAGCGGATCCGGATCGAGCGCTTGAGCGCGTTCACGAGGTTCGTGGGGTCGCTTCCCGGCGGCACGGGACGCGGCATCTTCCCGCGCGGGCCCAGCACGACACCGAGGCGCTTACCGATCGTCGGCATGAGCGTCGCCTCCGCGAGGAAGAAGTCGATGTCGCTGACGACCTTCTTGATGTTCTTCTTGTCCTTGGCGAACTCGTCGAGCTCGTTCGCCGGGACGACCAGGTCGGCGACGCCCCGCATCTTCTGGCACAGTTCGGGCGAGCCGAACACAGCGATCTTCACGGCCCGACCGCGGCCCTTGGGCAGTGGCACGTCATCCTCGAGCCGGTTCTTCGGGACCGTGAGGTCGAGGTCCTTGAGGTTCACGGAGAGCTCGACCGTCTCGGAGAACTTGCGCTCCTTCCGCTCGGTGGCCTTCGAGAGGGCCTCGGTGACCACATCCAATGCAGAACGGTCGGGCATCGTCTCCTCCGAAACGCTGAAACGCGGTCGCGCGAAAAGGCTTCCCTACTTAAGCGTTCGGCTCGCGCTCTCTCGGCGGACGCCCTCCGGGCGGTGGCGGGTGACGAACGCGGCCGAGACCGCCCCGGACCCACCGGTTCGGGACACGGAAGCGTCCCATACCGGGTCCGCAGGTCGGGTCACCTCGAAGGTCGCCCCAATGGCTTTATAGGGAGCGGGTCTCGCGGGCCGCCGATGCACTACCCGAAGACCGTCTCGACCTATTGCCCGAAGTGCAAGACGCACACGGACCACGAGGTCGAGAAAGTCAAGAAGAGGCCCGCCTCGGAGCTCAAGTGGGGGCAGCGCCGGTTCCGGCGTGCCACCCGAGGGTACGGCGGCTTTCCCCGTCCGAAGCCCGAAGGCCGGGCGAAGGCGGTGCGGCGGGTCAACCTGAGATTCCGATGCAAGAAGTGCAAGTACACCGTCCAACCCGCGAGCTGGCGGGCGAGCCAGCTCGAGCTCGTGGAGCATCACTAGGGGAAAGCGCATGCGAGGACCTTCTCCGTTCTGGGTCGTGAAGTGCCCCGACTGCTCGACCGAGCAGACGATGTTCAGCCGACCCGCCACCGTCGTGAACTGTTCCGTCTGCGGCGCGACCCTCGCGACGCCGACGGGCGGCCAGGCCAAGCTCCGGGGCGAGCTCGTCCGCCCGGTGACGACCTAGCCGGGGACGCGGACTTCGGATGCCTCTGCGCCCCGAGCTCCCGGAAGAAGGCGAACTCGTCGTCGGTACGGTGACCTCGATCCGAAACTTCGGCGCCTTCGTCACCCTGGACGAGTACGGGAAGCGAGAGGCGTTCATCCATCTCTCCGAAGTGGCCACGGGGTGGGTCAAGTACATCCGCGACCACATCCGCGAGGGCCAGAAGATCGTCGCGCGCGTTCTGCGGGTCGACCCCGCCAAGTCGCAGATCGACCTTTCGCTCAAGCGGATCAATGACCACCAGCGCCGGGAAAAGGTCCAGGCGTGGAAGAACGAGCAGCGGGCGATGCGGCTCTTGGAGCAGGTCGCCCAGCCGCTGAAGGTCACGGCCGTCGAGGCGGCCGACCAGTTCGGACCCGTCCTCATCGAGAAGTACGGCTCGCTCTTCCAGGCGTTCGAGGTCGCCTCCGCCGACCCGAAACGGTTCCAGAAGGAGAACGAGAAGGCGCCCTGGTCGGCGGCCTTCCTGAAGGTGGCCCGGGACAACATCGTCCCACCCCACGTCACGATCCTGGGGACGCTCGAGGTCAGCGACCCCACCCCCGAAGGCCTGGAGCACGTCCGGGCCGCGCTCCTCGCGGCGGAGAAGGTCGACCCCGAGGCGGTCGACATCCAGTACGTCGGAGCGCCGCGCTACCGGATCCGGGTGCAAGCGACCCAGTACAAGATCGCCGAGGAGACCCTGAAGAAGGCGACCGAGGCTACCCTCAAGTCGATCAAGACCGCCGGCGGACAGGGGACGTTCGAGCGCGCATGACCGGGAACATTCTCCGCGTCTGCCGCGCGTGCGACCGCTACTCCTTCCGCGAGAGCTGTCCGAAATGCTCGCTTCCGACGCGGACGCCCCACCCGGCCCGGTTCAATCCGGGGGACCGCTACGGGAAGTACCGCCGAATGCTGCTGGATACGCTCCGGGGTCCCCCGGAACCGGCTCGGTGACCATGTCGGCAACGATGCATCGAATCAAGGTCGTCAACGACGTGAGCGACCTCGTCCCGATCCTCCGGGCGGTCGATTCGCCCGTGAAGCTGAAGCTCGTCCAGCGGCTCGGGGAGAACTGGCTCACCCTGGACGACGTCGAGCGGGAGTTCGGCGCGGACGGGGTGAAGGCGCTCGCGTTCTTCGAGAAGCTGCGGCTCATCGACACGCGCTGGGTCGCGCGCGAGGGGCGGCACCAGCCCGACAAGAGCTACCACTTCTACTACTCGACGATCAACATCAGCACGACCTCCCCCCTCGCCGAGATCTCCGAGGTGCTCGCGATCGCGATGATGCCGCTGCGCGAGTACTCGAAGCTCGAGCAGAAGATCTACGACGCGGTCGGGACCGAGGGACGGTTCTTCTCGGACGTCGCCGAGGAGCTCGGGATGAGCCCGACGCGGCTCAAGGCGCTCGTCAAGCGCTCGGAGAAACTGGAGTACCGTGGCCACCGGATCGAGCGGTTCGTCGCAGAGCCCCTCGGCACGTAGGCCTCGGCCCGAGGTCTCGGTCCTCCGGGTCGGGCACCGACCCGGGCGCGACCCGCGCCTCACCACGCACGTGGCGCTCGCGGCCCGGGCGTTCGGGGCCCAACGGATGTACCTGCACCCCCGGGACGATGCTCTCGCCGAGCGCATCGCCGCGGTGACCCACCGCTGGGGCGGGGATTTCGCGGTCGTCCCGGTCGATGACTGGAAGAGCCTGGTCCGCTCCTTCTCCGGGACCGTGGTCCACCTCACAATGTACGGCCTACCCCTCGAGAAGACCCTCCCGCGGCTCGCGCGTTCCCGCCGCATCCTCCTGGTCGTCGGCGGCGCGAAGGTCCCGCCCGAGCTCTATCGACGAGCGAAGTACAACGTGGCCGTCGGCCATCAGCCTCACAGCGAGGTGGCGGCGGTCGCGGTCACCCTCGAGCGCCTCCTCGGTCTCCCCCGCCCCGCCCGCGCGGGCGAGGCGCCTCAACGGATCGTTCCCTCCGCCCGGGGGAAACGCGTCGTCGGAGGTCGACGCCGCCCGTGAGCGACGAACTCCCCGCCATCCCGGCCCGGGGTCTCCCGCTCTCCGCCCGCGCGCCGGGAAAGTGCATCGTCTTCGGAGAGCACGCGGTGGTGCACGGCGCGCCCGAGCTCGTCTTCGCGATCGACCTCATGACCCAGGTCTTCGTGACGGCCGGGGAGACCACCCGTCTCAACGCCGACGCGGAGGCCCCGCAGCGGAACGCCTACTTTCGGTCCGCGATCGAGCTCGCCTGGAAGGGTGGGTCCCCCCTCGAGGTGCGGGCGATCTCCCGCATCCCCAAGGCCGCCGGTCTCGGCTCGTCGGCGGCGTTCGTGGCAGGCCTCGCCGCAGCGCTCTCGAGCGCGACGGGCGGGATCGACCGGCCGGCGCTCGCGCAGCGGAGCTTCGAGATCGAGCGGGGCGCCCAGGGGGTGGGGAGCCCGGGCGACACGAGCACGGTCGTCGCCGGCGGGTTCGTGGCGGTCAACGGCGGCCCCGGCGAGCCACTCTGGACGGTCCGCTCTCCCGACCATCGCTGGGAGGTCCGCCGGGTGAGCGACCCCGGTTGGGTGTGGGTCATCGCCTACAGCGGGGTCCCGCGGTCGACCGCGGACGCGGTCCGCGCCGTCGGGGCCCGCCTCTCCGCACCGGGCGGTCCCGAGCTACTCGAGGAGTTCCGCCGGGTGGCGAACGAGGGGATCACGGCCGTGGGCCGGGGCGACCGCACGACAGTGGCCGAGCTCTTGCGTCGGAACCAGGAGCTCCTCCGCGAGGTCGGGGTCTCCCATCCCCGGCTCGAGGCCCTCATCGAAGCCGCGGCTCCGGCGTCCGAGGGGTCCAAGATCACCGGGGCCGGCGCCGGCGGCTCCGTGGTCGCCCTTCCCATCCCCGGGAAGGAAACGGAGCTCGTCCGGCGGTTCGCGCGGGCCGGCGCATTGCCGTTCGTGGTGCGGCCCACCGCCGAGGGCGCAACGCTCGTGGGAAACTGAGCTCCGGGCGCAGAGCGTCCCGTTCGTTCACTTCCGCGCGACGATCCGGACCACCGTGTTCGGTCCGAGGGGATGGTCCGCCGCCATCGCACGATGGGTCCGCCCGTCGATCGCGCGGATGAAATGCTCTCCAAGGTCGGTGTGGACCCGGTAGGCGACCGCCCTCGCCGGGGTGTTCGCCGGCACCAGGAACGCGTCCGGCAGGACCCGGCCTTGGCTGTCGGTCCAGTGCGTCTCGTCCTCCACCGGGTAGACGACGATCATCCCGAGGCGGGAGTAGACCATCTGCTCAAGGGCCTGCTGAACACCGGTCGAGCCCCAGGTCGTGACGATTGACCGGATCCCCTCGAGCGCCTTCTGTTGCGGGGGCGATAGGCGCGCCGGGTCTCGGACCTGGAAGGCCGCGTCGCCGGGGCGGTAGTCGACGAGCCCCGTGCGCGCCGCGCGGCGGAGCGTGAGCTCGGCATCGGCCGCGGTGGCGACGGACGGGATCGGGTCGACGCGGCCGGCAAGGCTATCGGCCTCCTCCTTCGAGGCGCGGTCGCACTTGTTCGCGGCGACGAGCCGGGGTTTGGAGGCTTCCAGCAATTGTCGAGCGAGGTGCGAACGGTCCTCTTCCGTCCACCGGGCGGGATGGGCACGTTCGACGGTCGACCCCCGGAGCGCGGCGGCGATGGCGTTCGGCGAGATCGAAAGACCGGTAAGGCGTTCGGCCAGGAACTCCTCGACCTTCTTGCCGTCGAGCTCGGTGCCCCGCGCGTGCCGGATGAAGTCCCGGTTGAGGATCTCCGAGACCCAGGCCACGAGCTCATCTTCGAGCCAGCGGACCTCCTCGGCGGGGTCGTGGCTACCGTGCTCGGCGAGACGTCCTTCCTCGTCCGTGGCCCCCGAAAGGTCGACGACCTGCACGAAGCCGTCCGCCGCCCGAAGGTCGTCGAGGAACTTGTGACCCAGGCCCTTCCCCGCGTGCGCGCCGGGCACGAGACCGGGCACGTCGACGAGGCTCACCGGGACCCATCGGGTCCCGTCCACGCATTTTGCGTTCCCGGGAGTGCACGGGGTACCCTTCTCCGTGTGTGGGCAGGGCGCGCGGATCGCCGCGACCCCGCGGTTGGGGGTGATCGTCGTGAACGGGTACGGCGCCATCGGCACGTCGAGCAACGTGAGAGCGTTGAAGAACGTCGATTTGCCGACGTTCGGTTTGCCGACGATCCCGATCTCCAACGCGACCTCCTCCCCGCCCGGACTAGACCGAATAGTCCGGTGGGACCTCCTTCACGCCGAGGGCGCGATTCGTGGCGAGGGCGAGCGCGAAGAGGAGACCGCTCAGCCGGTTCGCCCACTTCAGGAGCTCGGGGGAAAGCGACTCGGTGCGGTGGAGCGCCCAGATCTCCCGCTCGGCGCGTCGCGCGATCGTCCGAGCGATGTGCAATAGAGCCCCGGGACGCGAACCGCCCGAGAGCACGAACGAGCGTAAGCGGCTGTGCGAGGACTTGAACCGCTCGATATCGGCTTCGAGACGGGCGACGTGGCGCGCCTCGATCCGGTGCTTCGGCTCGGGACCCCTCGGCGGGCTGGCGAGTTCGGCCTGGGCTACGTAGAGCTCGCTCTGGAGGCGGCGTACGACCGCGCGGACCTCCTTGAGCCCCGACGGCAGCTCGACCTCGGCGAGCCCGAGGAGACCCCCGAGCTCGTCGTACGCACCGTAGGCGCGGACGCGGGGAGAGTCCTTCTCTACGCGCGAGCCACCGGCGAGAGCGGTGGTCCCGCGGTCGCCCGAACGGGTGTAGAGACGCGCGATACTCTCGCCTCCGGCCGCCACGGAAGCTGGTCCAACGGAGAGCTCAGACCGTGTACGGGACAGTACGACACGTGCAGCACCTCATTATGCTTAGCATCCTGCCGGCACAGTCGACAGATGAACCCGCTCCGTTCGCTCCAGGCGATTCCCATTGACTCCATGTTGCAACCCTTCCCCGTTTCCGGAGGCTAGCGCCCGAGGAGCCCCCGCCCCTCGCGGTCGGCCCGGCGCCGTCCCTCTCGTCGTTCCTTCACCGACCGCGCGTGGTCGCGCAGCGCAGGAAGCCGTTCCGAGTGGGTCCGAGCGAGCTCCGTCAGTCCGAGACTGGCAACGAGGGCGATCGCGCCCTCGAGGTCCCGGGCGTATCCGTTCTCGACGATCTCCTCGAGCTCCCCCCGCAGGGTCGGTGGCAGCTCCACCGACCCCGGTTGGGGTTCGCTCGCGATCCGCACGAGCGCTCGTACCGCATCGGAGCGGGTCGAGAGCCCGTGGGTCCGTTGGAACTCGTCGAGGAGCGACTCCTCCTCGGAGGTGAGGCGCACTCCAAGGAATCGAGTCGCGGGAGAGTCGGCTCGGGCGTTCCGCACGTGTTTAACACAAATTTAACAGATATTTATGTGTTGTGCAATTTTGTTAAACATCGGGGGGCATCCCCGCCCACCAACCCTGCCAGCTGCCTCAAGGATACGCGGCCACGAACCCGACTCCCTGCCTGCCCCGCGCGGGGGTGGCGGGGGCGATCCCCGGGCTGGGCGGGGGGTCAGCGGGCGCGGGCGGGCCTGTAGGTACCCTGGGAAGCGCCCCGGGGGCGGCCCCGAGCGGTGGGGCAGGCGAGTACGGGGAGAAGGGCAGGGGAGGGGGCGAGCAACCTAAGGCGCCGGAGTCTAACCACTCCTTCGAGGTTCCTGGGCGAGGAAGACTGTCATTCGAGGCAGGCGGTTCGTGGAGGGCAGCAGTCATCTCGCAGTGATCACTTGGGTTTGCGTTCCCGTCCTATCAGGGACACGATCCCGACCGCGGCGAACACGGCCGCCAGCACTACGACGACGATGTAGAAGGGCGTGTAGTTCGGAATAACGGTATAGTTTGTGGGTATCGGCGTGGGCGCGGGCGTGGGCGTGGGCGTAGGGGGCGCGGGCGTGGGCGCGGGCGTCGTCAGCGGCGACATCGCGAAACCCTCGTAACAATACGACGAGGCTGTGGAGGTAGTAGCGGTAAAAGCGGTTGCAGCAGCTGTTGCGCTGCTCGTTTCGTAGTATCCAGCGACAAGGGACGTGGCAACGTCATACGGTACGTCGGTCCAAGAATACATCGCGGCAATCGACGTCCCGGGCGCAAAACTGTCGCTGTAGTTGACGGGGCCTGGCTGATCATTGGCCACAAAGCCGTACATCATCGTGGTCGCATTCGTAGGCGTGATGGAGAATGACTGTGACGTGGACACCGTGTCCTGACAACCTGCGGTCATGTTGTCTCCGTAGTCGG
This sequence comes from Thermoplasmata archaeon, assembly GCA_052325545.1. Taxonomy (GTDB): domain Archaea; phylum Thermoplasmatota; class Thermoplasmata; order Lutacidiplasmatales; family UBA184; genus Lutacidiplasma. Next base: position 67,827 of record JBKQUP010000037.1, on the reverse strand, counting down.
CGAGCGAAACCCCTACTCCCGAGAAAGCCGCGACCACAAACGCAAAATAATCTTCACCATCACTGACGGTAAACCTGGGACTTCCCGCGGCAACATTCATGAATGCATAGATGCCCATCGGAAACGCAAAACTCGTTCCCGAGCTGATTTCTACGCCCGGGGTGCCCCCGATGGTAGCCGAGGTGGGATAACCGGCTCCGCCTGACACTGAAAACGCAAGAAACACATCCGAGTCGGCAGTAACGTTAATGGCGGCGGATGTGCAAGGGTCCTCGGCGTAGCACGCCTTTGCGACGCCGGCTTCAAATCCAATGGGACTCGAAGCGAGTCCCGAAGACGCGGGCGTTAGTGTCGAAACCTTCTGCGGCGCGCCCGCTCCTTGTGCCACGACGGCAGCAGTACTAAGCACCATCACAGCGCAGACGACAATCGCGAAGACCGACGCGCGTGCACTCTCAGACACGAGTGGCTCCAAGGCCCCCGGCTGACCGTATCGGAACCGCGTTGCGGGTATATCCCTCGTTCGGCGGTCTCCTGCCACGGCGACACGGTCCCGGGGGGAGTGATGACTCCGCGGAGGCCCTGCCCAAGTACCCCGGGGCACCCCCGAGCGGTGGGGCGGGAGAGGACGGGGAAGGGCGGGGGTGCCGTCGGCTCACGCGCCAGCATCGCGCGGCGCCCGTGGGGGAAGCCGGATGGGGAGCGCCTGGTCGGCCGCTAGCCCGCTGCTGAGCGGCCGAGGGCGGCTCCGGAGGCCCTGGCTCGGAGGCCCGCCCTGTCACGAGTTCCGGGCGCCTGGCCGGACTTGGCCTCCTCCCCGGCCTGAGTGGAAGGCTTGGGCGATCCGAGGGCCGGGAGGGGTCTATCTGGCGTTCCTGGCAGGAGTCATGATCCCCTGACGGCGTTTACGTCGGGGAAAGAGGGCACGTCGGGGTGGGTTGTGCGACACACTGCCCCCTTTTGTTAAACATCGGTGGGCCGGTGCTTTCACCCACCCCAGTGGTCTCAGGGCCCCTCGGTCGCCACCCGTCATGCGGAGGGGGTTATTTCTACCCGACAGCGCCGTAACTATAGACGATGTACGCTCGCCAGTCGCGTTCCGGCCAAAGGGTCGGAGCGTCGTCCCGGTCCATCGCTCGCTCCCGGTCGACGATTTGGGTCTGCTGCATCGTTCTCGGGTGCTGCCTTTGTGTAGCCGCCGGCGCGATCGCTGCTCGGCCCGATGCCCCTTCCCAGCATCTCGGAGATTCCCTTCATGCCGCCCAGAGCGGCATCGTCCCCGCACAAGGGGACCAGCTGTACACTTTCACCGCGTGCACTGCCCCCGACGGCAGCTCGTGCATGTCCCCGTACGGCGGAGTGAACACTCCCCTCGCGGTCGGCTCCACGGTATCGCTCGAGTTCTTCACGAGCATCTTCGCCAATCCTCCCATTACCGGCACGATAAACTGGGGCGACGGGTCGCAGGTGCAGAGTCAATCGATCGTTTCGGGGAACTGCCAGTGCGTGTTCGGACCGTTTACCCACACCTACAACTCCGCCGGAAGCTTCACCATCGTGATCAGCGACACGGCCGACGGCACCGAGACGGTGGGTACGATCACTGTGTCGGCCACGGCGAGCCTGTTCTCGTTCAATGGTCTGCTCATCATCTTCGGCGGGTTGCTGGGGCTCGGCGGGCTCGTCGGCGGGCTCGCGTCGATGCGGGGACCCCGCCTCCCCGCTGGCTCCCCCTCTACCGGCTCCCCCTCGATCCCGGTCCCGGTGACCATCGGGAACATCTCGACCTCCCCTACCGGAACGGGAGGGATTGCGATTCAATCGACCCTCGAGGTTCCCCAAGTTCCGGGAATGCCCCCCGGAGGGTGGCCGCCGTGGGCGTTCGACTACCGGACGACTCCGTACCAACCGAACCCCCTGTACCAGGGATGGGGTCAGCTGCTCCAGCGATTCCAGATGGACCACATCGGGAAGCCGCCGGCGCCTCCCAACTGGCCGTTCTTGACGAACCCGGCGCCGCCCACGAACTTCGTGGGGGTCTTCTGCCAGCCGCGAATCAACCCCCAGACGGGGCGGTGGGCCTGGTGGAACCCGGTGGACGGGACGTTCCCGTCCTGGGGCTAAGATGCAGAAGTCCAGCCGCGCGGGGCGGGCCGGCGCTGCGACCGCGACGTCCATCGGCCTTCCGACCCGGAGCTTGAGCCCGGAGGAATTCGCGTATCTCCTCCGACGCTTCCGATCGCCGGGCGCTCGGGTGCTCCGAGTCGTCGGGATCTTGTTCGGCCTCGGCGCAGTGGTCCTGACCTTGACGTGGTTCGTCGGTTTCCCGTACGACCCCAACGTGATCCCTTGGGAGATCCTCATCGTGGGAATTCTATCGGCCGGATGCACGGCCGCCGGAGCCGGAATGGTCCGAGACGTCCGTTTCGCTCTCGAGGCCGGTCAGGTGGTCGACCCATCGGGGACCCTCGTTCCCTCCGCGAACGCACCGCCGGGGTTTACCGAGCTCCAGGTGGGCTCGCTGCTCCTGCAGCTCCCCACGGGTCGCACGACGGACCTCGTGATGGGCCCGCCCCAGCGCCTCTCCCTCGCCCTCGGACTGCGGCCGGTCGCCAACCGGCGCGTGGCCGCGTTCTACCCGGACCGGGCGCTGCTCGTCTCGGTGAACGGCGTCCTCCGCGACCGGCCGACCGTGGTGTGTTGGCGGGCCTTAGCGCCGGGCACCACGTGGGGCCCGTCGGGACCCGGCTTCTTTACGGCACCCACGCCGGCCCTGCCGTCCGCCTTCGCTGCGGCCCCTACCCCAAATCCTACAGCGGAGCCGAGCCTTGGCTCGGGAGCGGACGTCTTCTGTGACCGGTGCGGCCATGCGAACGCCGCGGGCTTCCTCTTCTGTCGGTCCTGCGGGGCGCCCCACTCCGTGGTCGGCGGCTGACCCGCGAACGCGGCCCTCTGAACAGCGCTCCTCTCGCGTGCCCCGGCTTCGGACCCAGGGGTCCGCAGGGATTTGGGTGTCCGAATGCCGCGCGAGGCCGGGAAAGCCAGGGGTTTGAATTGTCGGGGGCGTTCTGCCCCTTTTGGCAAACATCGGGGGGCATTCCACTTCCATGACACTCTGGTCCGGCACCGCTCCGCCGAAGCGTAGCCGTCGGGTTCACGCACGGTCGTCTCCTCGTGCGCCGAGGGTGGACTGGGCGCGGTGGCTCTTCCCGAGCGGGCGGATGTCCCGAATTAACCCCGCCGGGGTTTCCTCGGGGCGGGTTTCGCCGCCTTCTTGGACGTCGCCCCTCCCCGTTCGGCCATCTTGGCTTGATTGAAGGCCACCGCGGCCCGAACCAGCTCCTTCAGAGCCTTCTCGTTCAGGACGTCGTTCTCGAAGATGTCCACCGCTCGCCATTCATTTCCCCCCAGGCCCGCGTTGAACACTTTGGCCGGGTCCGACAGCTTGGCCCCGTGGGAGAAGGTCAGCTTCACCTTCCCAGTATGGGGATTGACGAGCGCGACCATCCCGTCGTGGTACCAGACGGGAGTCCCCATCCACTTCCATTCCAGGACCATCTCGGGGTCGACTTCGTGCATGAGCTGACGGATCCGCGCGATCCGTTGGCCTCGCCAGTCGCCCAGGTCCGCGATCAATTTGTCCAGGAGTTCGGACGGCGTCTCTCCTCCCATGGCGCGGCGGGACGACCCGTGGGTTACTTAAAACCGGCGAAGTCGGTTCGCGAATTCCGACGGAGAGCGGAACTCTCGCCCCGGCGCCGAGGACAGACAGACCGGGCGCGAGATTGCTGGCGTTCCTGTCTTTTTATGTTAGACATTCGGGAGGGGGAGCTGCCCGCCGACTCGAGTACGATTCCGAATCACTACGCGAGGGCCGGGTCGCCCACCGTGCCCGAGGCCTCGGACGACATCACGCAGACTGGAACCGGATCTCCACGGAGCGCGCGCTCTCGTCGCACCTCGTGATGTTCCCACGGCGGACCTGCCGGCCCTTTGGAGTGATCCCCGGGGTGATCACGAACACGGGGAGATCGAGCTCCATCGCTCGCTTCGCCGCTGCAATCTCTGCCTCGTCATGACCGGGGCGGCTGGTGGCTGGGAATTGGTACGTCAATCCATCCGAACGCAGCTCGTCGTTGTACCGTTTGCCGGTGTGAATGATCGATACCGTTACGCCGTGGGGAGAGAACTCGTCGGAGGTGTTCGATTGGTCCGCCCACGTTCGGTCCTGGCCTCGGTATATTCGGAGCTCGGCCAAGAACCGCGGCAGGGCATCGTCCGGGTTCGCCCGGGTGTCCAGTTGCTCCCACATCTGGTCCCGTCTTTCGCGCTCCTTCGCCGCGAAGGGAGTGTCCATGGTCAGCTGACCGCGCCCTCCCATTCCGCGAGCATCGGAAATGGTTTGCCGCTGGCGGATCGCGCCCGTCCGCCGACCGACCGGGATCCCCGATGCGGTGCCAGGTGGTGCGGCCCGGCCTTTAGTGCCCCGTCCGCCTAACCAATAACGTGAATACCTATCAACTCGGGGAGCGTTGAGTCACAATGGCGTTCGTTTACCTCTTCGAGGAAGCCAAAGGGCTCGACAAGTTCGCGCTCGGCGGCAAAGGGTTCGGGCTGGCGGAGATGACCTCGATCGGCCTTCCGGTCCCGCCGGGCCTGGTCGTAACAACCGATGCGTGCCGGGAGTACCTCCGGAGCGGGACGGTTCCCCGCGGGCTCTTCAGCGAGATCCGGTCGAAGCTGGCTGAGCTGGAGACGAAGACCGGCAAGAAGCTCGGCGGCGCCGAAGCGCCGCTTCTTCTGTCGGTTCGGTCCGGAGGTCCGTTCTCCATGCCGGGAATGCTGGACTCGATCCTGAATCTCGGCCTGACCGATAGCGTGGCCGAAAGGATGGCGGCCCTGACGAACGACCGGCGCTTTGCGATGGACGCGTACCGTCGTCTGATCCAGATGTACGGCCGGATCGTGGTGGGCGTTCCGGGCGAAGAGTTCGAGGCTCTCCTCGACCAGCGGAAGAAGAAGCTCGGGGTCAGCCAAGATCCGGAGATACCCGCCCACGAGATGGCGGAGGTCGTACGGGCCTTCAAGGACCTGGTCCTGGAAAAGACCGGCACCCCGTTCCCCCAGGACCCGTGGCAGCAGCTCGAGGGGGCGGTGAACGCGGTCTTCCGGTCGTGGGAGAACCCGAGGGCCCAGGAGTACCGACGTTTCTACAAGATCTCCGACGAACTCGGGACCGCCGTCAACATTCAAACGATGGTCTTCGGGAACATGGGAAAGAGCTCGGGTTCTGGGGTCGGCTTCACCCGCGACCCCTCGACCGGAAGAAAGCGGCTCTTCGGGGAGTATCTGGGGGATGCCCAGGGCGAGGACGTGGTGTCCGGGACAAGGACGCCGGTCCCCATCGATTCGATCGACAGCTCGCTCCGGTCCCAGCTCGAGAGCGTGGCGGCGAAGCTCGAGGGCCACTTCCGGGACATGCAGGACTTCGAGTTCACCGTGGAGCACGGGAAGCTGTTCATGCTCCAGACCCGGACCGGCAAGCGGACCGCGACGGCCGCCGTCCGGATCGCCTACGAGATGGCGAACGAAGGGCTGATCACGAAGGCCGAAGCCGTGGGACGGCTGGACCCGGCGGACTTAGACCGATTGCTCCACCGAACGATCGACCCCTCCGTCAAGGTCAAGCCCGTCGCGAAGGGGTTGAACGCCTCCCCCGGAGCCGTCTCCGGGATCGTGGTCCTGGCCACCTCGGAGGCGGCCGCGCGGGGAGCGAAGGGGGAGAAGATCATTCTCGTCCGGCCCGAGACGACGCCCGACGACATACGGGGCATCATCGCCGCCCAGGGCGTATTGACCGCCCGGGGAGGGATGACGTCGCATGCTGCGGTCGTCGCGAGAGGGATGGGGAAGCCCGCGGTGGTGGGTTGCAGCACCCTCCGAGTGCATCCGGCGGATGGGTTCTTTGAGATCGAGGGCGGTACGATCGTGAAGACGGGGGACCTCATCACCATCGACGGCACGACCGGCAACGTGATGCTCGGTGAGGTGCCGACGGTCGAGCCGCAGATCACGCCCGAGTTCGGAAAGCTCCTTGAGTGGGCGGACGACATCCGGACCCTGGGGGTGTACGCCAACGCGGACACCCCCGAGGCCGCGACCCGGGCGCGGGAGTTCCACGCCGAAGGGATCGGTCTCTGCCGGACCGAGAGGATGTTCAACGCGCCGGACCGGCTGAAGATCATGCAGGAGATGATCCTCTCCGAGACCAACGAGGAGAGGAGCAACTCGCTCCGAAGACTCGTCCCCTTCCAGCTGAACGATTTCCTCGGGATCTTCCGAGCGATGAAAGGACTGCCGGTCGTCGTGCGGCTGCTCGACCTGCCGCTCCACGAGTTCCTCCCCGAACGGGAGAAGGTGCTGGAAGAGATCGACGCCCTCTGGAAGCGCGGGGCGTGGCCTCCGGAGATCCATCGTTGGGAGAGGATGTTGGGGAAGCTCGGGCAGCTGACCGAACACAATCCGATGCTCGGGCATCGCGGCTGCCGGCTTGCGGTGACGTATCCGGTCATCTACGACGTCCAGGTGGAGGCCATCGTCCGGGCCGCCGTGCAGGTGCGGGCGGAGGAAGGCGAGACGATCCAGGTCGGCATCATGCTCCCCCTGGTGAGTGGCAAGGAGGAGCTGATCCTGTTGAAAGGGGTGATCGACACCGCCGCGAAGAGGACGCTCGCGGAGCTGGGCGAGAGCCTCGAGTACAAGGTGGGCACGATGATCGAGACCCCTCGGGCCGCCCTGACCGCGGGAGAGATCGCCGCGGACGCCGACTTCTTCTCCTTCGGGACGAACGACCTGACGCAGGCGACGTTCGCCTTCAGTCGGGACGACATGGAGGCGAAGTTCATGGCGAAGTACCTCGAGGAGAAGATCCTGCCCGAAAGCCCGTTCGAGGTCTTGGATACGAAGGGCGTAGGTAGACTCGTCGCCCTCGCCGTGGAAGAAGGGAGGAAGACCAAGCCGAACCTCGAGGTCGGCATCTGTGGGGAGCACGGGGGCGACCCGAGAAGCATCGACTTCTTCCATCGCGTCGGACTGAACTATGTCAGCTGCTCGGGATTCCGGATACCGGTGGCCCGGCTGGCGGCGGCGCAGGCCGCGCTCAAAGGGGAGCGGGCCTCTTCTTCGGTGTGACCCCGAACTCGACCGAACCCTCGAAAGGACGCGCGCGCGAGCTCGCGTCCCTTTCGGGTAATCACTGGCGCATCGACCGCGAGGATGATATTCCCCTCTCCCGCTCGAACTCCGCGTGCCTTCGGATGTCCTGACGGTCGACGCGGTCTGGAAGCGGTACGGGGACCACGACGCCCTGCGGGACGTTCGCTTCTCGCTCCAGAGTGGAGAAGCGGTCGGGTACCTCGGACCGAACGGCGCCGGCAAGACGACCACCCTCAAGTTGCTGGCCGGGCTTTCCCGCCCCACCCAGGGCTCGGTGCGGGTCAAAGGCCTTGACCCCTACCGGGACCGGACCCGGGCCCTCCGACGAATTGGAGCGCTCGTGGAAACCCCGGGCGTCCCGCCATACATCACGGGAGCCGACCTCCTGGAGTATGTGGCCCGAGTGAAGGGAGTCCCCGCCCGAGAGCGCCGGGCCGCCGCCCGCCACGGAGCGGAAGCGATGAAGGTGGCCGAGCATCTCGGTCGTCCGTTCGGGTCGCTGTCCACCGGCCTCGCGCGGCGGATGCTCCTCGGCGCGGCCCTGGTCGGTGACCCCGAGGTCCTGCTCCTGGACGAACCGACCCTCGGTCTCGACCCGGCCGCCCGACACGATCTGAGGGACGTGCTTCGCATCCTTTCCCGGAGCGGGCTAACGCTCCTGCTCTCGACTCACTTGATCGAGGACGTGCAGGAAGTCTGCGGCCGGGTGCTGTTCCTGCGGAGCGGAATCCTCGTGGGAGACGAGCCGGTCAACCTAGAGCTTGGTCCGGGCACCGGCGGCGCTCGAAGGGCCCTGCGACTTAGCTTCGGGTCGGACGTGGCCGCGGAATCCGTGACTCGTGCGGCCGGGCCCGAGCTCGAAGTCACGGTCGAAGGACCCCGTCTCGCGACGGCACGATTCTCGGGAGGGGACGCAGAACAGGCAGCGCTACTGGCCCGCGTGATCCGAGCGGGCCTGCCGCTCGTGAGCGCCTCGCCGCCCGAGCCGGACCTCGCGCGCCGATACTTGGAGCGGGTGGGTCGGGAGGACGCGACGTGAGCGGAGAGGTCGCGGCCCTGGTCGACAACGCCCGGTGGGAGGTCACTCGCCTCCGCCGGTCCCGCCGGATCTGGCTACTCCTGATCCCGGTCATCGCCGGGCCGATCGGCAGCGGAATCGCGGACCTCTACCTCCGCGTTCCATCCTCGGGCACCGCCGAGGTCCTCGGCCTCCTGATCACCGCCGGCCTCGCGTCGCTGGTCGTCCTCGACCTGACCGCGCTCGCCGTCGGAGAGGACCTCGCGCTGCGGACCCACTACCTGACCTTCACGCTCCCGCAGTCCCGGGTCGGCGCCCTCGCCGGCCGGCTGGGGGTCGTGGTCGGAGGCACTCTCATGGTCTACGGAGTCGGTGCCCTCGGGGTCGACTGGCTCGCCACCACCCTCGTCTCCACGTCGCCCACCGCCCCGGCCCCGATCCTGATACCGGCGCACCTGGCCCTCGGAGTGCTCGGGCTGCTGATGTTCCTTGGCGGGGTCACTTCCGTGGCGGGAGTCGTCACCCGAAGCGCCTCCCAGGCGCTCGTGGCGGGGATCCTCGCCGGTGTGGTCGCGGCGGGTGTCGGAAGCATGTTCTTGGTCGAGGGCCGGTTGACGCCGTTGTTTCCCGAGGTGTTGGCCGCCGCGGGGCTGATCGGATTCGCCTGGTGCCTCCTCCAGTACGGACGGCTCGAAGGCTGACCCGCAAGCCTGGCTCTTCATGGTCCGTCCGGACCAGGGGCGACTTAATCTAACCGAAGCCGTTTTCACGCCGTGGTTTCGGTCCGAAGGCTCGCCGCGATCATGTTCACCGACATGGTCGGCTCCACCGCCGCCGCTCAGGCCAACGAGACGGAGGCGCTGAGGCTCCGAGATGAGCAAGAGGCGATCGTACGGCCCCTCTTCTCCGCCCACCAGGGTCGCGAGATCAAGTCTACGGGCGACGGATTCCTCGTCCTCTTCGACAGCGCCCTAAGGGCGGTCGAATGTGCGCTCGACATCCAAGAACATCTCCACCAACGCAACTCGCGGCCGGACCTGCCGCCCATCCGACTGCGTATCGGGGTGCACCTGGGGGACGTCGAAGAGCGGGCCGGCGATGTCTTCGGGGACTCTGTCAATGTCGCCTCCCGCATCGAACCCCTTTCGGACCCGGAAGGTGTCTGCATCTCCGAGCCGGTGTTCGGCCTAGTTCGGAACAAGATCTCGAACCGGCTCGAAAAACTGGAGCCGCAGGTGCTCAAGGGAGTGCTGTTCCCGATGGACATCTACCGGGTCCACTTGGCCTGGACCGGCGAGGGGCCCGCCACTACCGTTGGCGTTCCGGTTCCGCTAGAGAAGAGCCGGATCGCGGTTCTCCCGTTCGTCAACATCAGCCCTGACCCCGCCGACGAGTACTTTGCCGATGGAATGACGGAGGAGCTGATCCAGAAGCTCGCGCGCGTTTCCGGGCTCCGGGTCGTCGCCCGAACGACGGCCATGACATACAAGAACAGCCACGCGACCGCGCTCGAGATCGGTCGTGCGCTCCACGTCGGGACCGTGGTCGAATGCAGCGTTCGAAAGGCGGGGAACCGGATCCGGATCACCGCTCAGCTCATCGATGCCCGTTCCGAGGAGCATCTCTGGGCCTCCCGGTACGACCGGGAACTCGACGATATCTTCGCGATCCAGGACGCCATCTCGGGACAGATCACCAGCGCCATCTCGGCGCGGCTTTCGGCAGGAGGGGTCCCACGACCCCTCTCGGTCGCTCACGTCCAGCAGGACACCCAGGACATCACCGCGTACACTCACTTCCTGCACGGCCTGAAGCTGTTCGGCGAGAAGGGCTCCGAAGCGACGATCCGGGAAGCGCTCTCCCAGTTTCAAAAGGCCGTCGACCGGGACCCTGGCTTCGCGCGTGCCCGCGTCGGCGTCGCCGAAGCCACGCTCTGGCTCGGCGCCGAAGGCGCGCTCCCCCTTCAGGAATCGGTTGAACGGTGTCGCACGGAGCTCGCGAAGGCGCTCGATCAGAACGATGCCCTCGCGGAGGCACATTCGGTGCTCGCCGGCCTTTTGGTCGGCGAAGACGATCCCGCCGGCGCCGAACGGGAGGCTCGCCGTGCCATGGAGCTCAATCCCAGCCTCTCGGACCCGTACCGGTGGCTTGCGCAGCTCGCGGCCGGGGACGGCCGGATCGACGAGACCGTACGGCTGCTCGAGGCGGCGCAGCAGATCAATCCGGTCGACGTCAACATCATCGCCTTCCTCGGACGAGCGTACGTCTACGCGGGCAGAGAGACCGACGCGCTGGCCCACTGGGAACGGACCAAGGCGTTGATTCCGTTCCGGACCAACTCCCACCTCGCGGAATACTACCTCGGCCTCGGCAACTACGCCAAAGTCCAAGAGATTCTCCTCGAGATGGAACGATTGCGGCCCGACAGCGTCTGGACGGAGACCTTCCGGGGGATACTCGCGGCCCGCCTGGGGGATACGAAAGGGGCCCGCCGCTCCCTCGAGCGTCTCGACGCGCGGGTCCGGAGCGGGGAGCTTCCCGCGTTCTTCTCGGGGTTCATTCATTTCGCCCTGGGCGAGCAGGATGCGTTTGTGGCGTGCATGCAGGAGGCCTCCCGGGAACATTCCCTGCCCCTCCTGGAACTGAGGTACTCGCGGTTCTACCAACCCGCCCGGAGCGATCCGCGGATCCAGGAGCTATTGGACCAACTGGCTGAACTGCGCAAGCCCACCCACTGAACCCACCCCGATCCGGCTCGGTCGGCCCGGAGAAGAAGATGCGTCCGTGCACACTTGCCATTGCTCTCGAGGAGTCCGCGGGTCGTGACCGTCTTCGAGAAGCGCTTCGCCACCGGTCGAGCACCATGACGGCCGCCGACACGGAGAGAAGCGCGCATCCGATGAAAAGGCCCTCATTTCGGTGCAACGATAACGAGTTTTGAGCAGCTCGCATTCCGCCGAGGTAGAACCCCCTTCCGGGGCGGAAACGGCCCGGTTTCACGTCAGAAATGACCGGTTCGGTCGTCCCCGGCTCGAGCGACGAGGCGATCGGGTCGGCCGGCGTTGCGAAAACCCGCGGAGCGGAAGGAAGGTTCTATGTAGTGGGTCCGCCACCGCCCGAGGAGGTCGGGTAAGGTCCGTGCTAGGGAACTCTGTGAGAGCTGTGGGAATCGCGTTCGCGGTCATCTTCGTTCTGTTGACTCTCTCCTCGGCGTCGGCGATGGCCGCCGGCACTCCGGTCCATGCTCGGGCCACCGTCCCACCGAGCGGGCTCGCCACCGACGCGGCCATCTCGGTCCTCAAGAACGTCGCGGTGGGCAAGGCGCCGGTGGGAGTGGCGTACGACCCGACCAACAAGGAGATCTATGTCGCGGATTCGGGCGCCGGCAAGGTCTCCGTAATCAACGGCACCACGAATCTCGTCGTCAAGACGCTCACGGTGGGGACCAAACCGGAGACGTTGCTCTACGACCCGCACAACGCGCGAATGTATGTGCTCAACCTCGGGTCGCACAGCGTGACCGTCATCCGGTCCAACAACACGATCGCCGCGACCGTCTCGATCAGCGCCACCGAGATCTACAACTTGGTCTACGACCCGACGAACGGCGCGGTCTACGCCCTCTCCTACGAGTTCGCGCCTCCCACCTCCGTCTTCTACAACCTCTCGAAGATCAACCCGACCACCAACGCGGTCACGAAGATCAAGGTAGGGGTCGGTGCGTCGTCCCTCCTCTACGACCCCGCTACCCTGGACCTCGTTGTCGCCGATTCGAGTGTGAACGCGCTGTCCATCGTGAACAGCTCGACGAACGCGGTGACGACCGTCACTCTCACCGGGAACTATCCGAGCTCCTTGCTCTACAACCCGGCGAACAAGGATGTGTACGCCCTCGATGCTGGGTACTTTACCAAGGGTGTCACCAAGACGGGGAACGTCTCCGTCCTCTCCTCGAGCAACAAGATCGTAGCGACGGTGAAAGTCGCGAAGCTGCCCATCTCCGCCACCCTCGACCCCACGAGTAACAAGGTGTTCGTGGTCAGCTCGGGGTCACCGAACGCGACCACCGGGAAGTTCCCCAACGGCGTCGTCACCGTGATCAGTTCGACGAATGCCGTCGTCGCCACGGTGACCGTAGGGAAGGAGGCGCTGGTCTCGAGCTACGACCCGGCCACCCAAGACATCTACATGCCCTGTGGCCAATCGAACGCTACCTACGTCATCAATGGGACCACCAACGTTCTCGTGGGCTCCCCGATCCCGAGCAAGCAGTATCCGCTCGTCGGCGTCTACGACCCCGGCACGAAGGACATGCTCGTGGCCGGCGACTCGAACACCACGGGGACGCCCCAGACGACCAACGTGACGGTGATCTCCACGACCAATACCCGCGTCACCACCCTCATCCTTGGAAAAGGGCCCGTGGATGGGTTCGCCTACGATCCGAGCAACCTTGACGCGTACTGTTCCAACGAGGCGGCCGCGACCGTCTCTGTGATCGATTAAGGTCCCCGCCCGAGGGATCACGAGGCCCGCCGATCCGCCCGGGCGACCCACTGGCCGGTGGGGGGGCGTCCGGTCTCAGTGGGGCCACCGTGGTTCCCCTCTCCCGAGTCGGAAGGTGAGGGTACCCGGTGCATGTTCAGAGTAGCCTCTGAACTCGAAACATCGATCACGCCGACGGGATCTTGACCAATCCGAGCAGGGCCTCCGGCTTCTTCTTCGGGTCCTTGAATCGAAACAAGAAAGGCTCGAGCCGAGGACGAACACGACGCTTACCCGGGTCGACCTTTCCCGCGGGTACCAGCTGATCCCGATCGTAGATGAGCAGGAGGTCGATGCGAAGGGGGTAGCCCATGTCGGTGGGCGCGTCCATGTAGAAGTGCTTCATGACGCCCCCGAAGAAGGAGGCGGTCGAGTCAGGGCCGGCTCACTTCTGCGAAAGTGTAGCGGTTGTTACCGACGAAGCCGACCGCGCTTCCCGCGATGATGCCGAACCCCTGTCCGATCAACGGCGGCAGGGTGGCCTCGGTGGCGAACAGCACGATCTCGTTGACCGTGAGCGAGCCCAGCGAGACGCCGAAGTAGAGCTCGAGCCGGCGCGTAGGAGAGTACTTGTGACCCACATCGGTCCTGAACGTCCACACGCTGTTCAGCACGAAGTTCCACAGGGTGGCGACTCCGAACGCCACCGCGCTTCCAACGAAGTAGAGGAACGGGTTGGCCGCCGTCTTGGAGGCGAAGTGGAGGACGCTCGAATAGAAGTTCGAGACAGGGGTACCGGAAATGGCATCCACCGTCAGGACGAATGCCGCAAGGTTCACGAACACTCCCGTGAGCCCGACCAGGAGGAACTTGCCGTACCTCACGAGTCCGCTCACCGGGACCCGGACTTCATCCGACTTCGGACGAACCTCCGCGGCGGTCATTGGATCGATACCGCTCGGGCGCACCTCCGTGGCTGATATAGAGGGGATGGACCGAGCGGGATTGCGCGCCCACGGCGGGGGAGCGTACCCTCGATTGGGTCCCGACCCGTCCACCGCTCAGTTCGCGGGCCGGGTTCGGGGCGCCGAGGAGTTTCCCACCGACATGCTCGAACGCCCGTCACACGGAATGTTTATCGTTCCTCTCGGGGCAATCAGGGCCGGAGAGGTTCCCTTGGCGGACGGACGACGTGAGCAACATCCTACGCGCGTCGAGGAGAAGGCCCTCCGCACGCTCGCGAAGGCGGGCTGCGGCCCGGAGGAGCTGCGCCTCATTGTCTCCCAGGTTGGCCAGGGATTCCCGACGGTGGACGGGCGGGCGAAGAGGCTCTCCGAGATCGCGGAGTTCGCCGCGTCCATCGGCGGCCCTGCCGCCCGGGATTACTTCCGGGCCATCGAAGAGACCCGCGCCGTCGCGGAGCTCACGGACGACCGGGTCCTCGCCTTTGCCCGGTCCGTTGACGCCCACACCGCCGAGTGGTATTTTTGGGCGATCTGGGGGACGAAGGCCGTCACGGAACTCACGAACGAGAGGGTTCTCAAGGCGGTGGAATTCTTCCGGTCCATCGACAGCCCGGCGACCGTGGAGTACTTCCTGGCGATCCGGGAAACGAAGGCGGCGGCGGAGCTCACCAACGAGACGATCCTCACCTTCGCGGAGTCCATCGGCAGCGATGCCGCGGTGGAATACTTCGGAGCCTTCTGGGAGACGAAGGCGGTCGCGGAGCTGACGAGCGAACGAGTCCTCTCCTTCGCACGATCCATCGGCGGCGAGGCCGCCAAGGAGTACTTCCTGGCCCTTCGGGAGACGAAGGCCGTCGCCGAACTCACGGACGGGAACGTGCTTACGCTGGCGAGCTCCCTGGGAAGTCGCGTCGCCGCGGACTATTTCCGCGCGATCCGGGAGACGAAGGCCGCCGCGGCGCTCACGAACGAGAACGTCCTCCTCTTCGCGGAAACCATCGGCAGGGGCCCCGCCAAGGAGTACTTCCGTGTGATCGAGAGCACGAAGGCGGTCGCGGCGCTTACGACCGAGGGCCTTCTCCGCATGTCCGGGGTCATCCGGGCAATCGGCAGCGACGCGGCGCTGGACTACTTCCTGGCGGTGGCGGCGGCCAAGGTCGTCCCTCTCCCGCCGGGGACCGCGGAAGGTGGCAGCGTTCCCGCTCCGGCGACGACCGTTCCCGTGCTGACCCTCTTGGACATCCCCACCTACGACCGGTACCGGCCCTTGGGACTGCTCGGTGTCAGCGTCCTCTTCTGGGTGGGATTGTGGCAGTTCGCCAGTATTACCGCCGTTACGTCCCAAGGCCTCGCCGAGCTTTCGGTGGCGGTCACGGCCTGGGTCGCCTTGCTCTGCGCGGGCTACCTCCTCCTGGGGGTGCTCGCCGAGCGGTCCGGCGAGGAGTTCCTGAAGCGCCGCCGGCGCCTGCTCAACGAGCATGGCATCCGGTGGCACGACTGCTTCGCGACCGAGCAACGCTGCGAGCTCTGCTGGAGCGCCGGGCACACCCACGAGGACCGACAGTACGATTACGGCCGCTTCTGTCGCTGCCCCGCCTGCTAGGCATCGCCCCAGCCCGAGGTTCCGCTGTGCCTCGGCGAGCCGCTAAACTCAAGAGCTAATACCCCCCGCGGAATCCGCGCGACCCGAGAGGCGGCGATGGACGATTCGTGCTACATTTGCGGACGGACGCAAGTGGACCTCGACCGCCTCAACGAGGAGATCCGCACCAAAGTGTATCTCTCGTACTTCAGCAATGCACGGAGCCAGATCGACGAGCAGCGTCGCAGGATCAACTTTCTCCAACGGCTCAAGGACGAGGAAAGCGGCGACCCGCACTTCCGAATCAACGCCCGGCAGGTCTTCGGCGACCCGACGGCGTACAAGAAGCTCATGCCCTGGATCGACCAGCTCATGGAGATCGCCAAGACGGGCGAGAAGCGTGCCGAGGACCCGCGGTCGATGGGCGAGCTGATCGAGGACCTGCTCGCCGAGGAACGACGTATCACCACCAAACTGGAGGATGGATTGAACCAGATCCGGGGTGGGTTCGCCACGGGAGGGAAGCTCCCGCTTACTCTCGAGCGGGTGACCCATCGGCTGCCGGTCGAGTGGTCGGTCGACGGCGCTCCCATCAAGTGGCACGCCAGCCACGCCGGCGATCGCGAACCCCTGCAGCGAGAACCGGGGGCCTCGAGGGCCTCGGTCGAGGTCCCGCTTCACCTGTGCACTCTCTGCGAGAAGATCCTGGGGAGCCGGTAGCAGCTCTCCCCTGGGGGAACTCCGGGGCCAGCCGAAGCGAGCCGGCCCGGGTCCGGTCCGACCCGAGAACCGCCAGCTTCATCGACCCGGATCGCACCGCCTTCGGCCCGTACCTTGCCCGGAAAATCGGTGTCCCTTCGACTTCGGTAGGGTGGTCGCGTGCTCCGTACCGGGCGGAGTTTCTCCGCGCGGCCCTCGAGGTTGCGGCCGGCGCGGAGCCCTTTCGAGCAACCTTCTTAACCTGACACGGTAAAAGCCGAAAAGCCCGCGGGCTGCCCTCGGCCCGCCTGCTGAGGAGGAGTGGATTATGGTAGTCTGCATCCCCGCGACAGGTGCCTTGTGCAACTCCGGTGACATTGCTTGGGTCATCACGGCCACGGCGCTCGTGATGATCATGACCCCGGGTCTGGGGTTCTTCTACGGCGGGCTCGTCCGGCGGAAGAACCTCGTCTCGACCATCGTCCAGTGCATGGCCATCTTCGGCGTGGTGAGCCTCGCGTGGGCCATCTGGGGATACACGCTCACCTTCGGCGATTCCACGCTGGGCGGGTTCATCGGGAACTTCCAGTACTTCGCCCTAAACGGAGTGGGCTCCTCCGCGAACACGGCCTACTCCTCAACCATTCCCGCGCTCCTGTACTTCGCGTTCCAGTTGAAGTTCGCGGCGATCACCCCCGCGCTGATCATCGGCGCGTTCGCCGGCCGGATCCGCCTCAAGCCGCTCCTGATCTTTATCCTCGCCTGGGTGACGTTCATCTACTTCCCGGTGGCCCACTGGGTCTGGGGCGATGGCGGCTGGCTCCACGTCATGGGGGTCGAGGACTTCGCCGGGGGAATGGTGGTTCACACCACCGCGGGAGTGAGTGCTCTCGCGGCCGCTCTCGTCATCGGACGGGGCGTGGACTTCGGCAAGGAGAGCCGCCCGAACAACGTTCCATACGTGATCCTCGGAACCGCCATCCTGTGGTTCGGGTGGTTCGGGTTCAACGCGGGTAGTTCCCTTTCGGCGAACGACATCGCGGTCAACGCGCTGGTCACCACGAACCTCGCGGCAGCGGCCGGCGGGGTGAGCTGGATGCTGTTGGATTGGATCCGGAAGGGGAAACCCTCCGCCGTGGGGATGTGCATTGGGTTCGTCTGCGGACTTGCGGCGGTAACTCCCGCCGCGGGCTACGTCAGCCCCGCGTTCTCGATGGTGATCGGGGTCGCGGCGGGCGTTGGCTGCAACTTCGTGGCCAGCTGGAGAGCGCGGACCAAGCTGGACGACTCGCTGGACGTGTTCGCGTGCCACGGTGTCGGAGGGATGTGGGGAACGATCGCGACCGGGCTGTTCGCCTCGGTGGCGATCAACGCCGCGGGCCAGAACGGCCTGGTCTACGGGAACGTCCACTTCGCGCTGCTTCAGATGTTCGCGGTCGCCGTGGTCGCCTCCTTCGCCTTCTTCGGGACCTACGTCATCCTGCGAGTGATCAACTACTTCTCGCCTCTGCGAACGAGCGCCGAGGAGGAGAAGGCCGGGCTGGACGAGGTCCACTTCGGAGAGGAAGCGTACTACCCGACATCGGAGTAGGTGCGCCCGACCCGGTCGATCTCACCGATCGGGCGTGTGGCCGTTGCCTGACCTTAGCGTAACGTCCGTCCACCGCCCTCCGCTCTTCCCGCGAGGTCGGGGTCGTGGCGATGCCCCGCTCAGGTCACGTGGTCCATCCGGAACGGGCGGGGCGGGTCTCACTCACCGTGGACGTCTTCGCCGTGGAGCTCCCAATCGAGCCCCGTTACCTCGACTTCCTTCGGCACGCGAACGTCCATGAGCCGGTCGATCGCGAAGAGGATCAGGTAGGTCACCGTGAACGCGAACGCGGCGGCAAAGGCGACGGCCGCGACCTCCTTTCCGAAGAACGTATACCCACCGAAGAACAGCCCGTTGGCGCCCGCCGGGTTGACGGCCTGAGAGGCGAACACGCCGAGCAGCACGATCCCGAGGATCCCACCCACGCCGTGCACGCCCCAGACGTCCAATGCGTCATCCCAATGTCGCCGGTTCTTGAAGGCGATCGCCAGGTAGCAGATGATCCCGGCCGCCAGTCCGAGCAGCATCGCCGCGGCCGGTGAAACGTACCCCGCCGCCGGAGTAATGACCACCAGGCCGGCCAGACCCCCCGTCAAGAACCCGATGAACTTCGGTTTGCCCTCCAAGGTCCAGTCCATCATCATCCAGACGAAGCTGGCGATTCCCCCGGCGATGGCCGTGTTGATGAACGCGACGACGGCGACGCTGTTCACCGCGAAGGCGTTCCCGGCCGTAAAGCCGAACCAGCCGAACCAGAGGATCGCCATCCCGATCCCGGCGAGATGGAGGTTCTGGGGCTTGTCCCGGACGTACCGGCTCCCGAGGTAGAGCACACACGCGAGCGCGCTCATTCCCGCGATGGCGTGGACCACGATCCCTCCGCCGAAATCGAGCACTCCCCACTGCTCTAGGAGCCCCCCACCCCATACCATGTGCGCGAGCGGGTAGTAGATGAACAGCTGCCAACAGACGAGGAATACGATGTAGGCCCCGAACTTGACCCGGTTGGTGAACGCCCCCGTGATGAGGGGCGGGGTGATGATCACCACCATCATCTCGTACGCGAAGAAGACGTAGAGCGGTATGCCCGAGCTCACCGGGGACGCCGTGGTCGAGGAGACGTTTAGAAGGAACGCCTCGTTGAGGTTCCCGATCACACCGTGGAAATCCCCGCTGAAGCAGAGGGAATACCCGACAGATACCCACAGGAGCGTCGTCACCCCGAGGGCGGCGAAGCTCTGCATCATGATGGAAATGGAGTTCTTCTGTCCGACCAGGCCCGCGTAGAAGAACGCGAGACCGGGGGTCATGAACATTACGAGCGCGGTCGCGATGAGCATGAAGAGGGTGTCCGTCGCGTCGAAAGCCACCATGGTAACCGCTCCGGCAATGAGGCCCCCGCCCCGGAGGTTCTGGCGTCCTGGGGCTAGCCCTCCCTACCGACAGGGTTTCGAGAAATCATCAGGTATTCATCTTTGTGTGTGACCCGTATGACGAACCGAAGGAGGGCCCCGGTCTGGTCAGATCGCGGGCGTCCGGGTCATCCTCGGCCCGGGCTCGAGGCCTAGCCATCCCGGCGCACAGGCGTCGCTCCTTGCGGGTTTGGCGAGCATGTACGTCGCCCCGCCCTGACATAGGTTTAAACCCGTCGGGACCGTACTTACGCCTCTGCCAAGCTGACCTGCGATGGCGGCGAATCTCAATCTCCCGACCGAGCTGAGCCTCTTCCTGAATCGCCCGGCGCCCCAGGCGATGCTCATCCGGGGGCCCCCCGGTACGGGGAAGACCATGCTCGCCCTCGAGATCCTCGAAGCGTTTCCCGGAAACCGGATATACGTGACGGGCCGTGTCCGCTCCGCCGACCTCGGCGCTGACTTCCCCGCGCTCGGTCGAATGGCCGAGGCCGGTCACCTATCCATCGTGGACATGGCCGCGGCCGGGGGTGACCTCCGTACGGCCTCACGGGCGGTCGCGTCCGCCCCCGAGCTCGTCGTGCCCGACGACCCGAGCCACAGTGTCCGCGCGCTCCTCCTGCCTCCCGAGGTGCTGGAGGCCTGGAGCCAGAGCTCTCCCACCGATCCGACCCTCGTCGTCCTGGACTCGTGGGACGCGATCGTCGAGCATCATCTCGGCGAATCCGGCAAGGTCCGCGAGGATCTTCCCTCCCGCGAAGACCTCGAGAGGATCGCGCTCGCCCAGATGGCCGAAGGCCCGGTATTCCTCGTGCTCGTCGGGGAGCATCGCGAGGAAGGGCAGCTCGAGTACCTCGTGAACGGAGTCGTGTCGATGGAGCGGTCGGTCCACGACGACCGGATGGAGCGATGGTTGCGTATCGATAAACTGCGGGGGATTCGGATCACCCATCCCTCGTATCCGTTTTCGTTGGACGGGGGCCGGTTCCGATGCATTGAGCCCTTGGCCGCGGCCTTGCGGACGGACGCCGCCCGCTTCGACCCCGAACCGGGGGATTCCCCGGGCCAGATCTGGCCGGGCTCGGCCGACTACGACTCGTTCTTCGGAAGACTACCGATCGGCAAGATGACGTTAATCGAGTACGACAGCGATGTTCCGGTCGCGGCCGTCCGGGTGCTATTGGTTCCGATGCTGAACCAAGCGGTCGCGCGGGGAGGTCGAGTCTTCCACATACCTCACCCCGGGATTCACGCGGGCGAAGTGTGGGAGATGTACAAGGGCCGGACGGCGAAGGAGGTCTTCCTTCGCCAGGTGCGGCTCCTCGGCACGGCGGCGAACGGCGACCCCGAGGAGTTCGCTCCGATGATGCTCCCCCTGCCCACGGAGAAGCCGGACGGATTCAATCCCCGGGTGCCCGAGGCGGCGAAGTTCTTGTTCGAAAGCTCCGACCCCGCGCATCCGAACCTCGGGGTGGTGTCGGTCGCGGGTCTGAGGACCATCAACTCCCTAGTGCCCGGGACGTACACCCCCGAAACGCTTCCGGGGTTGGCGCTCACCTACATCCATCTCTCGCCGGGTCATGAGGTCTGGGTCGGCCCGGTGGACGACTCCCTCACGCAGTCTCTCCGACCCATGGCCGACACTCGCATCCGACTGGTTTCCCGGGAAGGTCGAGTGTTCGTGTACGGGATCATTCCCCGGACCCCGGCCCTCGTCCTCACCGAAGGCGACGACCGGTCCCCGTACCATCTCCTTCCCATCGTGTAGTCCGGGACCGCGGGGGCGGTCGACCGTTCTCGCCATGCTCGAAGACGGCGATGCCTTGGCGTCGAGGCAACGCCGGCCGGGACGGTTCGAGCGGCCGGGCCGAGGAGCCGCTCCTTCTCGGGGGGAGCGCGCCGTCAGAGCACGACGGTCCCTTTGATGGGGGAACCACCGGCGTAGCCGACCACCAAGAGACCCCGGCCCGTGTCCGCGATCGATACACTCGTGACCAGGGTCAGAACGGAGCCGTTCTCGATGACGACGTTCCCGGGTCCGGGCGTCACCGCCGTCCACGGGTGGTTTACCGTGTAGGTGAGAAGGTTCGTGCCGTTCGGGCTCGCCAGGACCGCGTACCACAACGCCGACAGGCTCGGCGGCGAGCCCGCACAGACGTTCAACGGGGTCACGTTCGCCACGGCGTTGGGGTCGAGGATGTAGTCTCCGTCCCAGATCTCGTAGACCCGCAGGTTGATGTCCCCCGTGGCGACCGGTTGGGTAGCGCTCGTCCATGGGATGCGCTCGACGTAGGCCGTTCCGCCGGCGCTACAGTTGAGCGGGGTCGCCCCGGTGGGCGTGCCCATGGTCACGATGATCGGGGGACCCGGGGTCGGAAAGTTGTCCCGCGAGGAAGGAGAGTAGGGTCGCGCGGTAAGGATCGTGTAGACCCCGAGGGCGAGGATGACCACTACGAGGAACGTTCCGATCCGTTCTCTTCGGACGCTCCGTCGCATCGCCTGTTCCTGCCGGAACGAGCGCGCGCGACCGTCGAACGAGCCGGGGGGGGCGGGCGCTCCCGCCCGCGGTACATCGTTCGATCCTCCGTCGCCGTCGGCCGCGCCGGGTGCGACGGTTCGGTCCGTGGCTAGCGGAGTCGGGGCCAGGTCGGTCACGGTTCGACCGGGGTCCGCGGGATCAGCTCGAGATACGCCTCTTCCAGGACGAGGGATGTGCTCGCGAATTGGACCACGGGGCCGAGGCCTTGGCAGAGCTGAAGGAGACGGACCCGTGTCTCGTCACTGCCATCGAACGAGATCCGCCACCTCCGCTCGGAGACCGCCGCCACCTCCGTGGCGACGGTCCGGAGCACCGTCATCGCGTCGGGCGCGACGGGTCGCTCGAACTCGACGTCCACCTGCCGCGAGCGGATCCGCGCGGCCACCTGGTCGACGCGGTCCTGGAGCAGGACCTCGCCGTGATGGAGGAAGATCAGCCGGTCGCACACCTCGGTCACCTCGAGCATCTGGTGGGAGCTCATGAACACCAGATGGTCACGCTTCAGCCGGATCAGCAGGCGACGCACGAGGACCCGCTCGGCGGGGTCGAGGCCGCTGGTCGGCTCATCGAGGAGGAGCACGGAGGGATCGCCCATCAGCGTGGCCGCGAGAGCGACCCGCTGCCGCTGACCCTTGGAAAGCCATCCGATCCGTTGGCCGAGCGGTGGAAGGTCGAGGAGCTCATGACAGCGGTCGACCTCCCGGTCGACGTCGTCCCGGGAAAGGCCCCGAGCGCGCCCGACCGCGTCGAGGGCCTCGTGGACGTTGAGGGTGGGATACGGCTCGGGGGTTTCGATGAGCGCCCCCACATCCCAAAGGGCGCGCTTACGGTTGACCATCGGGTCGATCCCGTTCAGGTAGGCGTGCCCTCGGGACGGGCGCAGAAGGCCGACGAGCAGCTTCAGCGTCGTGGTCTTGCCCGCACCGTTCGGCCCAAGGTAGCCGACCGCTCCCGCCCCCTCGTAGCGGAACGAGAGGTCACGGAGGACGGGCGGGCCCGTGCGAAACGATTTCGACAGCCCGGCCACTTCGAACGAGCCCATGGTTCAGCCGGTGGACTCCTTCCGCTGGTAGAGATACGCGCTCAGCGGCAGAAACGCGGCCACGTAGGCCGCCATGATCGCGAGGCCCTCGGTCACGGTAGCGACCCAGATGGTGTAGTACTGATCCTCTCCGAGGGGAATGGTCTGCAGGTGGACAAAGTCCGTGTCTAGGACCGCCGCCATCGCTCCCCCTGCGTAGGTCAGCGAATACCAGGGCTCGAGCCCCGCCAGCTCAACGGTCGCCTGCAAAGTCGTGAACCCGACGTAGAGGGCCAGCACCGTGACCAGCACGCCGGCCGACGGCGAGCGGATGAACGCGCTTACACAGAACGCGACACTCAGCGCGGCGAGGGCGAAGAGGACCGCGACGCCGAGGGACTCCGCCAGGAGCGCCCAGGGAATGCTCGGCGCCCCGAAGAAATAGACGGCACCCGCGGCTCCGAACACGTAGTAGACCCCCACGATGGCGAGCGTGACGAGCGTGGCGGCGGCGTAGCGCCCGGCGAGGAGGACCGGACGTCGGATGGGAAGGACCAGCATGTAGTAGCCGGTGCCCGTCGAGAAGTCGACGCTCAACGCGTCCCCGCCAAAGAACGCCGCCGCGAGAATGACCCAGAGTCCCGTGTACGAGAGGTAATTGCTCAGATATTCGGAACTGCGGTAGAGCTGCTGTATTTGTATGGCGGGGATTCCCGCGTCGACCTGGAACGCCAGAGTAAGACTCGAGATCAACCCCACGAAGCCGAGCAGCCCGAGGAACCGGTTCGTCCGGAAGTAATGCCCGAGCTGAAGGAACGTGACGGTGCGCCACTGTTCGAGGTCCGACACGCGATGCCGGGGGACGGTCCCGGTGGTGCCGGGAGAATCGGTTTCAGCCTGGATCACGGTCCGCTCCATCCCCGACAAGCCGCTCTTTCCGACCTCTCCGTCCGAGCACGACAGCGAGCCGTGCGAGCCATGGCACCCCGGCGGCCAGCGAGCAAAACACCCTCCGCCTCGGGTTTAAACCTTTCTTGGGTGGAGAGGAGCCTCGCGAAGAAACCCGGTACGGTCGTGCCGGGGGCGCGGGCGTCGAGCGAACGAAGTGGACCTGCCCGACAACCCTCCTCGAGCGATAGAAGGCGCCTCGTCCGGCGCTCGGGATTCCGCCTGAGATTGGAATTCCCACGCTGAAGAGACGGAGGGACTATGTACGGGAGGGACGCATCGTCGGCTCGGAAAGCAGGGTCGAGAGGCAGCATGGGCGGGCGGAGTGTTGTGGCGCTAGCGTTAGTCGTCCTCCTCGCCGCGGGAGCCCTCGCGCTCCCCATCGACGCCACGCCCCTCCCCGCGACGAACTCGGTCCACACCGCTGCGACCGGCTCGATCGATGTGGCGGCGACCATGGACTACGGTTACCAGCCAGACCTGATCGAACAAGTACCGATCAACGCGACCATCACCGTCACGTTCACGGACAACGACCCCGCCAACATGGCGCACTCGTTCAACATCTCCTCACGCGAGGGTTTCGTGATCCCGACATCGTACACGGCGGCCCAGCTGAACCAATTGTTCACCACGTACCCCCCTCTCTACGCGGCCACGGTCAACGCCCTCGGAGACCAGTCCGTAGGGAAGTTCCAGTCGCCGATGGCCCCCGGCTGGTACGAGTTCGTTTGCAACGTGTCGGGGCACTTTCAGGACGGGATGTACGGGTTCATTGCGTTCGGTGAGAACCTCCCGTCGAACCTCACACCGCCGTCGCGTACCGGCGTCGGTGGCGGGCTCAGCTTTAGCCCGCTCGACGCCGGGATCATCGCCGCGCTCGTCGTCGTGTTCGCGCTCGGCTTCGTCGTTTGGCAGCGCCGACGCTTGGCTCGCAGAATGCTCCGGGAGCCGGTCGGAGGCCCCGCGACCGCCGTGGCCCAGACTCGGGATGCCGGGGACGACCGCAGGAAAAGGGTGAGATAAGCCCTCGACCCATCGGCGCTCTTCCGGGCGGGCGCGCCCGGGACGGCCGCCGCGTCCTACTTCCGTCGTACGCCCCCGCGGGGCCGAACCGACCGTTCCACTCGGAGTTGTGGATTAAATAGTGGCAGTAGAGTGATAACGCCCCGAGGCGGGGGGATGTTCGACTCAATCGACGATTGGCTGATTATTGCCGTAGTGGCGGGGATCCTTTTCTACGGGTCCTCGAAGCTCCCTCAGCTCGCCCACAGCCTCGGCCGTTCCGTCGGCGAGTTCAAGAAGGGCCGGCTCGAGGTTGAGCGCGAACTGAAGGCCGAACAGGCGGCAGCCGCCAGCGCGCCCGCACCGGCGGGTCCAGCCCACTAGTCCGGACGGCGCGAGCCGGCATGCGCGAGGGGTTTGACCGAGGAACGAGCGCGTCCTCGTCGGACCTCCTGGCCTCGGGGTCGAGCGGAGAGGCCCTTGGCTGATGCGCGACCTTGACCGGATCCTCGTTCTTCTCGCGGAAGTGCGCCGTCGGCTCATCCGGATCGCCTTAGTCCTGGGACCGCTCTTCGGGTTCCTGCTCTTCTTCGAGCTGAAGCCGGTCTCCATCCCCGCGTTCGGGACTTCCATTCCGTTCGCCTACCCTTGGCCGAACCCGTTCTACAACGTCTCGGCCCAGGTGTTCCTGGCGATGGTCGCCTGGATGCTCCCGCCGGGCGTCAAGCTTCTCAACGTCGGCGTCGGCGACTCGATCTTCGCACAGATGGAGATCGGTCTCCTGCTCACCTTGATCCTAGGGATGCCTTGGATCGTCCACGAAGTGGGTGCCTTCCTCGTGCCGGCGCTCCGTCGCAACGAGCGCGCGCTCATCCGACAGATCGGGATCCCGGCGACGGCCCTCTTCGCCCTCGGGACCGCGATCGGTATCTTCTTCATCACGCCGTTCACGTTCCGCCTGCTCTTCCTGTATGTCTCGGCGATGAACCTCGAGCCGGTGCTCGGGGTCCAGGACTTCGTGACCTTCGCGCTCGTCTATTCGCTCGCCTTCGGGGTCGTCTTCGAGCTTCCGGTCTTCGTCTACGCCCTCACCCGGCTCGGGGTCGTCAAGGCCGCTGCCTGGCGGAAGCATTGGCGGGGCGCGGTTATCGGCGCGCTCATCTTCGGGATGGTCATCACGCCCGATAATTCGGGCATCACGATGATGTTGATCGCGACCCCGATGATCGGTCTGTACCTGGGGGGCGCCTACTTCGCGGCCCGTTGGGAATCTCGCCGGGACGCCACCCGCGCCGGTCCCCGAGGCGCGGTGGGGGCAGGGTGAACCGATGGCGCTCTTCTCCGAGATCGACTGGATCGTCATCGCGGGAGTCGCGGCGTTCCTGTTCTTTGGCCCGCAGGGTCAGCAATTCGTCCGGCAGATGGGGCGGTGGTACGCCCGGATGGTCCAGTTCAAATCGGAGATCATGAGCGAGGTCGGCGCGTCCGCCGGCCTCCCGATCGGGCCTGGGGCAACGATGGGTTCGATCGGTTCTTCGCTCCTCGGTCCCGAACCCCCCCCACCGGTGGCGGCCGCGCCAATGACCACGCCGATGACCACGCCCATGGTGCCCGGAATCATCACTCAGGTCCAGCCGGTGGGCGTATGGGCCGTAGAGACCCAGACGTTGGGCGCGGGCATGGGAGCCGGGACCTGGTGGGTGGCAACGACCTCGACCCCGGGTGAGGTGGTGCGTCTGCGATGACCCTCTCGGTCGATGATGAGATCACGATCGCCGAAGCGGCGGTGATCCTGATCGGGATTGCGATCACCTGGGCGGTCTACTACCGAAACGGGGACTCGAACACTCCGTCGTCACCGGGACCGGTTCCCCCCCGAGGACCCGGAGCGGAGAGCGTCGAGACGGACCGGAGGACAGTCGAATGAACCCGGGGTGCACGACGTGTCCCTCGTTCTCGACCATGGGGGGCGACGTGGGTCAAGTCCCGGTCGGAAGGGTGTACCGGATGCCCGCCCGACCTCGCCGGGTGGTCGCCCGCACGCCGGAACCCGAGGACGACGAGCCGGTCGATGAGGCCCGGAGGAACTTCCTCAAGCTGGTCGCCGTGGCCGGCGTCATCGGTGCCGTCGGCGGTGGCTTGGGCGGCGCGCTCCAGTACGCGGGTCGGCCGCCCGTGGTCGGATTGTCGAGCTACCCGACCGTCCAGCTCCAGGACGTCGATGGTTCGGTGCTGACCGCGTCGAAGGTGATGAGCGAGTACAACGTCACCACATCGGACGCCCTGACGTTCAACTATCCTCTCACGAACGAACCGAACCTGCTGATCAACCTGGCCCCCCGGTCCGGGGGCAGCGGCGGGGCCACGCACGTGAGGGGAGGCGTCGGCCCGAGCGGCTCGATCGTGGCGTTCAGCGGGATCTGCCAGCACCTCGGGTGCCAGGTTCCGAGCATCGCCTTCTACCCTCCCGGGACGTGTCCCCAGAGCTTCGGGAACCTCAACTTCTACATCCACTGCAGCTGCCACGGGTCGACCTACGACGCGACCAACGGAGCGTCGAACCTGACGGGGCCGGCGCTCCAGCCGCTCCCCCAGGTGACCCTGCTCTGGAACTCGAGCGACGATTCCCTCTGGGCGGTCGGCGTGACGGGGCCCACGGTGATGGGGCACACGAACACGTTGCAGGGAGGAACCGGCGTCACTTCGGCCTCCCGACTTCAACGCCAATCCCCGGTCATCCTCTGCAGTTTCCCGTAGGGAAGGACCGATGTCGTTCGTGGAGCGGTTCAACCGGATCCTCGACGAGGCCTGGGCCTGGTTCGGACGGCAGGTCGGTCTGGCCAAGGGGACTCCGGAGTCGCCGAAGGAGGGGGGATTCCGGCCGTCGGCATGGACCGGCGCCTTCGTTCTCGCGGCGTTCGCCTACCAGGTCGTGAGCGGCGGGCTGCTCCTACTGTACTACCAGCCGAGCGTCTACCCAACGTTAACGCTCTGCGGCCAGGCCTCCGGTCTTCTCTCGACCTCTCCCGCCGCCTGGTGTAGCACCTACTACATCGTGAACTCGGTCCCGATGGGGTCCATCCTCCTCACGACCCATCTGTACGGCGCGTACACCGTGATCTTCCTGCTGTTCGTCCACCTGTTCCGCGGGTACTACGTCGGGGCGTACAAGCGGCCCGGGCGGCAGGGCAGCTGGGTCGTCGGGGTCGTGCTCATGCTCTTGGTGCTGGGCATGGGATTCACGGGATACCTGCTGACCTACACCCAACTCTCCTACAACGCGACCCAAGTCAGCATCACGCTCGTGCAGGCCCTCCCGGTGGTGGGGACGCCCCTCGCCAATCTGATCCTTGGGGACGGGACTCCCCAAGGCCTCCTCTCCCGGGTCTTCGCTCTCCACGTCGTCCTGCTCCCCGGGGCCATCCTACTGCTGGTGTTCTTGCACAAACGAACCTCGCTCTTCCCGCGCGTCTACCTGTATCTGGTGAAGTGGGGACTTCTCTACGTCGGTCTCCTGATCGGGGTAGCGTCGCTCTGGCCGTGGCAACTCCCCACGTACGCGGGAAACATCGGGGCGACCCAACCGGTCACGGTGCCGGCCTGGTACTTCCTGTGGCTGTTCAAGCTCGTCGATTTCGTGGGGGTGACGCCGGAAGAGGCGATGCTCTTCGCCGTGGTCGTCATCCTATTCCTGCTGCTGCTGCCGTTCATCGACCGCTCACGCCACATCCACCCCCGGGACCGCCCGGTATTCCTGTTCCTCGGCAACTCGCTGGTCGGTTTCTTCATCCTCATGACCGTCTGGGGCGACCTGGCCCCAGGGCTACCGATCACGCCGACCGTGGTGGCGCTTAGACTCGGGCCGGTGGTAGCCGCGAATGCCCTCGCCGTCGCGTTCTTCTATGGGCGGTATCGAAAGACGCGGGGCGCTCCCACGGCGAACCCGGAACCCGCCCCGGGATCGTCGGCCGTCGTCGCAGAAGGAACCGTTGAAGCCGGACCTCCCAGGGTTGCATCCCGCCGCCCAGCGCCGGTGATCTCCCTTCCGATGCTCTTCTCGGTGCTCGGGCTCGTCGGGGCCCTCTTCCTGCTGACCTTCGGGCTGGTGCTCCCCTTCCTGTTCCTCTTCGCCGCCTTCCTGGTGAACATCGCCGAAGCCGCTCGGCCGACCCCCACGGCTGGCGGCGCTACCCGTCCCGGACCGTCGGGGACCTTGGTGTTCCCCGTTCTCGCGTTCATCGGGGTCGCGGTCCTCCTCGTCTCGCTGGTCGTCACGGTTCTCGTGTGAGAAGAGCGCGAGACGGATCCCTCCCGGCCGGGGACATTGTGCCCCGGAGTCGTGTCGAGATGGAGGTTCGTGCGACGCGCCAAGCTGTTGGAAGAGGGCCTCAGGGATGGCGCGAGTTCAGGCGCTTGTCGATACCGTCACAAACGAGCGCGATCCCGATGCCCAGAATGATGATCGCGAGGAGCGGGAAGAGGACCATCCACCAGTAGGTCGTGCCCACGGTGGAGATGGGAAGTCCCTCGCACGTGCCGACGGCGAGCAGGTTCCCCCACTCGGGGAAGGTGACGGCCGGGAGGGGAGAGTACGGGGGCAGCGAGGCGATCAGGTAGGTCAACCCCTTCGAACCACCGGGTCCGGAGCAGTCCCAGAACCATGGGAAGATCGTAAGGACGAAGAAGATCGGAGCGACATCGATCGGCAGCTGGGCCAACATCGGAGAGACGGAGTTCGGCAGGATGTGCCGGAAGAACAGATAGGCTCGGCCGGCCCCCGAGGCCCGAGCCGACTCGAGGTACGGTTCCCGGGCGACGAGACGGGCACGTTCCCGGGTCGTACGGGCGATCGTCGGCCAGAGGACAAGGCCGAACAGGAGGACGAACAGGGGGAGACCCGTGCTGCTCGGTGCGACCGTCGCCAGGCCCGCGAACAGGGCGACCACGAGGAAGAAGGAGGGGATCGCGCCGAGGGTGTCCCCTAGGAACGTCACCACCGCATCGAGGATTCCCCCTTCGTTCATGCCGGCGAGAGCTCCGAGGGTCCATCCGAGAACGGCGTCGATCGCGAGGATCCCGGCGACGATCGCGAGGTCCCAGGGGGTCGCCTGCCAAAGGGCGCGGAACAGGTCGGCGCCGAGGCCGGGAAGGACTCCGAACGGGTGGGCGCCGGAGGGGCCGAGGATGTTGAAGGGAGGGATCCAGCTCGGGTTCGTCGGCACCTGGTACAAGGAGGTGCGGAAGATGATCAACGCGCTCAGCGCGACCGCGACATATGCACCCAAGATGACCAGCCCCGCCCACAGACCGGCGCCTAACGGCCGACGAGCCCATCGCTCCCGAACGGTGGGCTCTGGCGCCGCGGCCAACCATTCGGCGGTACCCGAGGACGTAGCGGCGTGGGTCGTCGGGCCGCCGATCGCAGAGGGCCCCGCCATGCCGCCCGGGGGAGGGAGGAGCCACGGGGCCGGGCGTATCCTCCAGACCGTGCGCAGTAGCACCACGACACTGAGGATGATACCGGAGGTCGTCACCAGCCCAAGGATCGCGTAGGGCGACAGCAGGACCTCCCAGATCGGAGCGGGCGGTCCGGGCTTGCATTCGCTCTGGGTCAGCGGCACATAGTCCCCTCCGAGCCGGATGCTGCTCTGGATGGGGTCCGTCCCGGAGGGGAAGGCCGCGAGCAGCTCTCCGTAGTCGTACACGTTGACGAACGGAAGCTTCCCGTACGGGTTCAGCGAGTTCCCGTAATCCTGCCAGTAGTTCCCGCCCTGATTCCCGCAGTTCGGGCCCAGGATGTTCCCGGAGAGCGCGACCCCGTCCACGACCGCGGTGATATTGGCCGCCGATTGGTTCGACACATTCCAGGTGTCGTGATAGGTCGGGGGAAGCGGCGGAAGACAGTCTCCCGCGAAACCGTCCGGGCACGAGTTGTTGTAGATGTCGAACGGCAGCAATACGGTCGGATTGTCGACGGAGAAGTAGTTGTTGTAGATCAGGTCCCCGCTCTCCGCTTCCGCGAGGCCGGAGTACAGCTGCGCGGGGGCGGTCCCGGGCACCGGCGGGTCCCGGAAGGTGTTCCCCCAGATGGTGTTGTTCTTGCCGCCGTACAGCAGGAGCCCGTCGGGGGAGGCACAGCCGTAGCAGGCGACGGCGGGGCAGACCCCTTCGCACTTCTCCTGGTAGGGCGGGACCAACCAGGCCGGGACGAAGGTGTTGGCCATGACCAGGTTGTCGGAGGAGTTCCAGACCACGACATTCGCCGTGGGGAATGGGTTCTCCGAGGCGTCCACCAGGCCCGCCAGCGTCGCGAGCTCGTACATTGCCGGCCAGCCGCCGACCTGGGGGTCGTTCGCCAGGGTCACGTGATGGGCCAGCACGAGCTCGATCTGTAGGTAGAAGTACGGCCCCTGGGTGGGCTGGGACTTGAGACCCCATACGAACCCAAAGACGCAGAAGCTCACCGGGTGGTCGATGTCGACGTAGGCGTCCGTCCCGTCGATGAGGATCCCCGCGAAGGTCGGGAACCCGAAGCCGTTGAGCGAGAAGAAATTGGTCGACAGGTTCCCGTCCGGGGCGTTCCCGCATGCCGTGCAACCCGCGGTGGGGTTGTTGAAGAGATGGTATTGGCTCGTTATCGAACCCGTACCCGACGTGGAGATGCCCGCCAGCTGGGCATTGCTGAAGGCCCACAGCGGTGTGTAGACCCCGCTCGATGAGTCATAGGGCAGCGTGACGGCAAGTCGGGTGGGACTGGTCCCGACCACGAGGGTGCCCGTCTGCTCCGCGTAGTCGGCGAGCATCACCTCGTACTGGTAGGTTCCCGGAGCCAGGTACCAAACGGGAACGTCCGGGGTCCATTCGAACCGCGCGTTGACGAAGGTCGAACCGTTCAGGAAGACGAACACGTAGGGCGGGGCCGAGGCGGGGTCCGGAGACCCCGAGATAGCGATCGCGTTCGTGACGGGCGTCGACCCCGCGGCGGAGCCGGCGGCCGCCGAGAATCCCCACAGCCCTCGGAGAATGAACGGCCCCGCGGTGGCTATGCCGATTGTGCCGGCGTAGCTTAGCGAGAGCCCCGTCGACGTTTCTCCGGTGGTGCTCCCGAAATCCTCCGCGGCGGGGATCGACTGGAACTGGCCGGGCGTGCAGGAGGGAGTGGTTAGCGGGCAGTAGTCGAGGGTTGCGGAGGCGTTGGCGGCGAGGACATCGAGGGTCGAGCCGTCGTAAGGTCCGATGCCGAAGTCGAACTCGATATCGTTGGGCAGTCCGACAGGGTCAAGACGCGTACCGGTGGCCTCGAACGAGGCGAGGGAGACCGTGGTTGGATCCTGTGGGTTGGTCGAGTTGAACACGATCCAATCGTAGTTCCCCGCGGCGTGGATCCCCCCCGCGGCGAGCACGGTGTAGTTGAACCAGCATTCCTGGTCTCCCGCGCTGGTCAGGGACGAGTTCAGGTAGAACGTCACGGTGAACGGCATCGGGGCGTAGACGAACGGCCCCTCGCCCACGTAGGTACCGAGGACGTCCGAGCCGTTGTGGTTGTGGCTCAGGATCGTGGACGTCCCGCCCGGAACGGACGCGGTCGGACTCGAGAAATTCCATGTGTCCTCCCCGAAGCTGAGCGTATCGTTGTGCTGGATGTAATCAGCGGTGTTCTGGACCCAGAACTCGTACGCACGGGTGCCTTGAAGGGTGACGTTGGTGAGTACCGCGTTCAGCTGGATCCCCCACATGTCGGGGGTATTGTCGTCCACGTAGAGGGCGGTCAGCTGGTTCACGGTCAGCGTGCCGACCACGCTGGAGGCCTCGAGGCTCGTCGGCTCGATCGCCCCGGAAGTGTCGCTTTCGCCGTAGTACGCTAGCCCCGCGGGGGCCGGGGTGCCGGAATAGGACGGAGAGACGTTCGAGGACGCAAGCGCGTACCCGGGTACAACCGCGCCGTTGACCATCTGGGCCGCGGGATGACCCACGTACGGGAGCCGAACGTCCCGCGGCGACACTCCGGCTTGAGCGAGCGCGCTTGCCGTCTCGGCGACCCGTTGGTCGAACGCTTGGGAGACGGGCGAGGTCCCCGTTCCCGCGTCGAGCGTTGCTTCGGGGACCGAGGCCGGGCGGCTTCCCGTCGAGTCGTTTAGGGTCGGAACGGCCGTGCTATGGGAGCCCGATATCGCCAGCGTCGTTGGAGCCCGGCCCACGCCGGCCGATGCGAGGACCAGAAGGACCAGGACGCCCACGACCAGCAACGCGCGCCGAGGGCTCGGGCCGGCTCGAGCTGCGCCGGGGTTCGACGGCATCGGGAGGGACCGAGCGGTCAATCCGAGGGCACCTCCCTTGGGTCGAGCCGACGCGCGAGCACATCGACGGCGAACAACCAGAAGATGACGACCAGTGAGAGGAGGAAGATCATCACCTGCAGCGGCGCGAGCCCTCCCGTTCCCTGGTCGGTCAGGGAGGAGAAGGTGAGGAAGCCGATCCCCGGGTCGAGGAACGTCGCCTCCACCACGAACTGGGTGCCGAGATAGACCGGCAACGTGAGCGCGAATACGATCAGGAAGGTCGGCGTCACCCGCCGCGCGGTGTGTGTCCAGAGCAGGGTCCGCTCGCTGATCCCGCGCGAGCGGGCCGCCGTGAGGTAGGGCTCCTGGCTAGCCGTCCGGACCACGCTCCGGGCGTGCCGAAGGAAGATCGTGACGTAGACGAGGGAAATGATCGACGCCTGGATGAGCGTCTTGAGCAGGGTGAGCTCTTCGAACCCCCATGCCCCGTGGATCGCTCCGTCGACGAGGGGCAGGCCCGTCGGCTGGGTGATGCTCTGGTAGAGGATCCAGGGCGGGTAGCCCCCGTAGTAGGCGAACCACCAGGTCAGGCCGGGGATCACCCCATTGTCGGGCAGGTCCTGGAACTTGTCGAGGAACCAGAAGAACAGGGCCGTGATCACGAGCAAGCCGACGATGAACACGGGCAGTAGGGTGCCGAACAGGCTGGCGACGCGCGCGGCCAGGTCCACCCCGGGTCGGCGGCTCCATCCGATGAGCAGGGCCGCCGGATAGGCGATGGCCGCCGAGATCCCGAGCGCGAAGACCCCGAGCTCGACGGAGCTCGGCAGCAGGTAGGCGAACAGCTGGACAAGGGGGACCCCGGGGTACTGTTGAAACGTGGAGACCCCCCAGTTCCCGGTGAAGTCGTTGGCGACCATCTGCCCAAAGCCACTGAAGAAGCCCACGACCCCCACGTTCTGGCCATTGGCGAGATTGGTCGGTTCGTAAATCGCCAGGTAGAGGATCACCAGCACGAACAGGACCTGGGCCGGGACCAGCGCCAGGCGCATGAGCACGAATCGACCGAACGGGGTGAGCCGGGACCGTCGTACACTCCGCGGCGAGGCTCGAAACACGCGAAGCATCCGGGAGCGCGAACACGGGGCACCTCGGATAAGGCTTTAATCGACGCGCGCGCCGCCGTGGACCGGCCCGGATTTCCGTTGGCCGTCCCCGCCGCGTTCGACCCGTGCGCGCTATAACCGGCTGCTGCCTACGTCGCGGCATGGGGCGAGCCCAACGGAGAGCCGAGGAGCGAGAGGCGACCAAGCGCGAGGAAAGCCCTCCGGGCTCGTCCCGTGGCCCACCCGGCCCGACCCTCCCCCGTTTGGCGGATGAGCGGCCCGAGACGCCCGATGAAACCGCCCGTCGTATCTACCGCGCCGGGGGCAAGCCGGAGCGCGGCGCACGGACGAAGCGCCAGCAGAGCGAGAAACCCCGCAAGTGGCGAGAGGGACGCCAGTAACGGGGAGAGAACCGGACCCGAACCCCGGGAGTCTCGTTCGAGACCCCGAGGAACTCACCTAGAAGGGATCTCGGCCACGCCGCCGGTCAGGGTTGAACGGCGATCTTGCCCGAGCGGCCCATCGAGACCTGGAGCTTCCCCCGGAAGTCCTTGACCCAGCCGTCGGTGATCCGGATCTTCTGGCCGACACTGTAGCGCTTCGTGTCCTCTCCCCAGAGGGTGAGGGTGATCGTTCCGGTCTCGTCCTGCAGTGTCGCGTCGGCCACCTGGGAGGCGCCGCGCGAGGTGGTGACGTCTCGGACCGCCGAGATCGCGGTAATCGTCGCGTCGATCGTCGCATTCTGGTTCGCTTGGAGGGAGGCAATGCCCGGCATGACGAAGGCGGCCCACGCAGGAGGGGTTTAAACGGTCTACCCTCCGCTCGGCGACCGTGGGACTACCGCACCGGGGTCGGCGGGCGGGTCGCCCGTCCGAGGCGTCAAGCCCATGTGGTTTCTCTTCGATCAGGGAAGGATGGCCGTTTTGCCCGCCGCGATCGACGTGCCCTCCCGTGAGGGCGACGAGCTGGACCGGGTCGACCTTTCACCGTGGTTCAACCCGTTCCTTTCCCACATCGCACGGGAGACCCGGCGATGCGGAGGCGAGGTCCGGGTCGTCCGGGAGGAAGGTACGGTCGCGGGGCTCCGTGTCTCGGACCCGGTCGAGCGAGCGGCCACGGTCTTCACCCGGTCGCGGTCGATTGCCGAGACCGCGGTCCGGGGTAGGGGTCCGTACGGGATGTACGCTGATTTCTCTCTCGACTCGCCCGCCGACCCGTTCGCCATCTTCTCCACCTCGCTCGAGGTCCCGCTTCCCCCGCACCGGTTTCGTCACCTCATCCGGCCGTTCTCGAACGAGGACGTTCCGGCCGTGGTCGACCTGATGCGGGAGGTCTACGGCGCGGTCAACGAGCGGTGGTTCGTCGACCTACCGGCCGTCTCGGAGACCGGTTTCATTGCCGAGGTGGAAGGCCGCCCGGTGGGGGTCGCGTGGGTTTCGAGGGTCGGGGCCCACGCCCGGCTCCACTCCCTCACGGTGCGCGCTCCGTACCGCCGGATGGGCCTCGGAACCGACCTCCTCTTCGCCCGCCTCCTCTGGGCGCGGAACGCCGGGGCCCGGACGGCGCTCTCCGAGATCTCCGAGGAGAACGTCGCGTCTCAGGCGGTGGCCTCTCGGGGCGGGATGCGGCGGGTCGGCCAGATCTATTTCCACCGACCTCTCTGAGGCCGACCCGTCACGACCGCGTCGCGCCGCAGAACGGGCAGACCGTCGCCGTGGTATCGATGAGCGACCCGCAATAGCGGCAGTTCACCTTGACGGTCTCTTTGATGATGATCTGCTGCACCGCCGGTTGGCCCGAGGGCGTCAAGTTAATCCCCGGGGGTGGGGGTCCCATCGGAGGAGCCGCGTAGCTCACCTGGCCGGTCGCCGAGTGTCTCGGGATCGGCCTCCTCCGGCGAGAGCGGGAGACCGCGACCGCAATGATCACGACGATCGCCACGACGACCACAAGGACGACCGCGATGAGCGTCCAGTCGGTCCCGCCGCCCGAGCCCGAGGACGGGGGAGGCGCGACGCCCGATGTCAGCGCGTAGCTCGTGTGGGTCACGGCGAGGGTATCGGTGTACGTGAACCCGTCACCGGCGGCATCGGAGTCCTGTTCTGTGTAGACATAGCCGATGACGTACCCGGTTCCGGGGTCGTAGTACGCCTTCCAGTTGTAGTTCGCGGTGAACTCGTTGGTACCGTCGTTCCACCCGTAGGACCCGTTCCCCTCCGTGAAGATCGATTTGACGTAGGTCCCCGCGGCGGTGTCGAGGGGATAGTTGTACGACGTCGAGACGACCGTCATCCCGGTGTTGAGGATATAGAACGTCGCTCCAGCCGGGAGGGAGTTGTCCATGAAGAACCACACGTACGGGTTCGTGTAGCCGGTCAGGTTGTCGGTCCCGTTCACGTAGAAGAACGTCTGGGCCGAGAACGTGAACCTCCCCGAGGAAATCCAGCTGTACTGTCCGCCCGAGTTGTTCTGGTAGGAGTTCGCGTTGTAATAGACGGCCGACTCGGTCCCGTTCGCCGCCACGGCGGTCACCGCGAGCGAGCCGTTGATGACGGTCGACTCGGTGTAGCCCTGGTAGTACCCCGCGCCGTTGGTGAGCGCGATCGTTTCGTTGTAGGCGAACTGGTCTCCGGTGCCCGGCGTGTAATGCGCGCTGGCGGCCCCGACCGCTAGGCCCGCGAGGAGGAGCAAGGACGAGAGGACCAGGACCCGCCCGATCATCCGACGAACCCCCCGCCGCCGGCCCCTCCGAACCCATGGACGTGTCCGGGATGGGCCCCACCGACCCCACTGTAGGTGGAGAAGTACCCGAAGGGCATCACCATGATCGGCACGAAGAAGAACCGCGGTCCGTAGACTCCTGGAGGCAGTTTCGCAGCGGCCGCCGCCGTCGCGTCGAGCGGGCCGACGAGCTCGTTTCGAATCCCGTGCAACATCCGGACAGCGAGGCAGATCAGCTCCGCCTGAGACACCGGCGCCGCCCGGCGGCCGACGATGTCGTACGCGTGCTCGAGGAGGTTCAAGGTGTCGTTCGCCTCGAGGGTCGATAGGGAGGAAAGGACCGACGCCGCCACGAGCGGATACGCGAGGTAGGTCGTCAGCCCTTTCGCGATGATCGCGAGCTTCGTGGTGATGCCCTCGATGGGAATCTCGGAGACCGCGAGATAGGCCGAAGAGAGCTCAACGTCCTCCGACGGCCGGTATCCCCATCGGGCGAACATCGTTCGGAGCGACTGGAACTTGGCGGTCAGGTCCGGCACGGGGAGGTTGACGATCGCGAGGAGCGCGGCGGATTCGTACGACGGGGTGACCGTGAGGTACTGGGCGAGGTTCGGCAGGGCGATCGTGCCGTCGGCCCGCCGGCCAAGCAACAGGATCGAAGCGACGCCCAGGGCCGATTCGTTCGGGACCTTCGCGCCCCGAACATCCTTGAGGATCTGGACGAGCGTGGGGTACTCCTCGGAGAGCGGACGGGCCAGCGAGAACAAGATCTCCGATGCCATCAGGCGGTTCTCGGTGTTCCCGGAGAGGTCGCGGACCTGGTTGTAGTCGTTGACGAAGGTCGCCGCACCCTGGGCCGGATTGGGCTGGGCCTTGGAGAGGCCGATCGCGATCCCCCACAGGTGCGATCGCTCCGCGCCGGGGATGCCCGGCGCGAGCCGGGCAAAGTAGTCGGCGCCGCTCGCGGCCAGGTCGGTCAGTTCCTGCGTGATCTTCTGGGACTGGGCCCAGTAGGTGGCGAATTCTACGTCCGAGACCCGGTAGAGCCGGACCCCGAGGTTGCGCAGCTCCACCACGCCGAGACCGGTGAGTCCGACGTACTGGTCCCCGTACGGGGTGACCGTGTCCAAGAGGGACCGCCGGGCAATGAGCTGCCCCAGCTGTTGCTGCTTTTGGACGAGGTCGCCTTCGACCGCCTTTAGCCGAGCCTCGTCGTCCGCCTCGCGCTGGAGCTTCGCCGCCTGTTTCTGCTTGCCCTCAAGATGGAAGAGGATCGAATGCGTCCGTTCGGTGTCGTCCTGGACCTCCCGCGCGAGACCGGCTCGCTGGGCCGATTCTTGGTAGATGGCCTCCTTTTCCGCGCCGAGAGCCTGGACATCGGTCTCGAGCTGGAGGTATTGCGGCTCGGTAAGGACCTGCACCAGATTGAGCTGGGACAATAGGGTCGCGTCCGCGCTCGAGAGCGTGGCGGTGACTTTCTTGGCGCTTACCTGGCTCAGGAATGCGAAGATATCTTTGCAGGTCGTCATCTCAGGTGTCCACTAACGGAAAGTCGAACCATAATGACTTTTCCCCCCGTCGGTTCCGAACCTCGAGCGCGAGGCCGCGAGCATCGACGTGGGTCCGGACGAAGGGGTCGTCCCTCAGCGAGTCGACCACGACCGACTCGAACCGACGCTTTCGGCTCCCCTCCGACCCGAACCGCCGTGCCCGCTCGCCCTCGATCTGTTCGTAGGCGAACATGAACTCGTAGAGCGAGCGGAAGATCTGGTCCTCGATCTTCTCGCGGACCTCCTCTCGCTCGACCCAGACCGTGTCGATCCCCTCGAGGTCGACGAAGAAGACCGTCCCGTCGGGCGCCAAGACCGCGTCCTTGTCGAGCCACACATCCTGGAAGTCGAGTCCCGAGAACCGCCCCCGCGCCTCGTCCCACGCAAGGGTTCGGGCGAACAGGGTCAGCAAGGCCACCCCGCTCCGGACGAAATTGGCCTCGAACTCGTGCGCCCTTCCGGCCGAATTGATGGAGAAGAGGTCGAACACGTGGCGCGGGTCGTTGCCCACCGTGCTGCGGGAGTGGAAGTAGACGCGGACGTTCGACGGGACGAGGCGAAGCTCCTGGACGAGACGGTCACGATACTTCCGGTACCAGTGGATGCTGCGGAGGCGGGCTTCCACCGTTTTCGGCAAGAGGGCGATCTTGACGACCGGCGCGATGCGGAAGCCCCCGATGCTCGTGAGGTCGGCGCGTTCCGACACCCGGAGCGCGGTCATCGCGTGGGGGAGACCTTGTCCGCCGTACGGGGACCCCCGGAGCCAAAGCTCCCCCGAGATGATCCCGCCCGGCCGATCCCCGGCGAGACGGCCCAGCCGCTCCCGAACGTCGGGGTCGTCGGTCAGTTCGGCGGCGTAGGCGCTGTCGAGACGCCGCATCGAGAACGGGTCGACCATCGAGCCCACCCCCTTGACCGACAGGTAGAAGGGGAGCCCGTCCAGCATCGCGATCGGCTCGGGCAGGATCGCGCTGCGGTTGTCGTCCTCGATCGCATCCAGGACATCGACCTCCGGTCCGTCGGCGAGCGGGGCCAGCGTCGGTGGGAGGAAGTAGCGGTCCAGCCGTCCCAGGTCGAACCGCTGGAAGTTGCGGTTGGTGATCGTCTCGGCGGGGAAGGCCAGCAGCGGCAACGGGGGGCCGGAAAGGCGAAGGGTAGTTCCGTCGCCGGTTCCGTTGCCCCCTCGGTCCAAAAACGCCACTGCGGGTTCGACCCGCGCACCGTTCGTCGGGGGGACAGGGGCCTGCGACGTGGTCCGGGCAAGCGGGGGCACCGAAATAGTCTCTCCCTATCCTCCGGCCTGCCGTGCGGCCGACTCGCGAGTCTTGCCCCGCCCGCGGGTGAGTTCGAGAGTTGACTGGGGAGCGGGACCCGCCCTCACCGAGCGTCCCGAAGGTACCCTCACGGGGCTTGTTCGCGGAGCATTAAAGGCGGGTCCCGAGGTGAACGCCCCGAGGTAGAAATGCCGGTATCAGCGGTCAAACTTCCCTTGTGGTATCGCGGCTTGGCGATCGCCGTCGGGCTGATTTCGATCGGCTTCGCGTTCGTCTTCCTGCTCTTCCCGGGCCTCGCGATCCTTACGGTCGTGTTCCTGCTCGGGTTCGCCCTATTCGTGATCGGGATCGACCGCCTGGTGGCGGGGGTCACGGGGCATCCGTTCGGCTGGATGCCCGGTGCTGGACTGGAAACCATGGTGGGAGCCGGACCCTCGGGATCCCCCGCCGGCCAAAACCCCCCTTCGGGCCCGCTATCGCGTCCGTACGGGAGCGGTCGGCGAGCTCCGGCGAGCCGAACCCGTTCGGCTTCGCCCGCCCGTCCCGATGACGGGACATGGCGCCTCGGATCGATCCCGAGCGCTGCCGCCGTCTTGCCCAGCGCGGCGCTTTCGATATCGGAGTTGGGGTTCGGACCAATCCCGCAGCAAGGAGGTCCCCATCGCGGTTCGACCCTCGTCGCGGGCTTGCGGTATACGGACTCGTTCCCTTTTTCTGCTTCCAGGAGAATACGGTAGCGATGGTCGATCCGGACCGCTGCGAACTGCACGAAGTCGCGCTCTTCGTCGGTGAGGACGAGACCGAGGACCTGGTACGACTGGCCCGAAGTCCGATCGGGGACGAATGTCAGGTCTGCCCGGTGTGCCGGTCCGCTCGGGAGTACGTGGAACGGCGGTTGACCGAGCAGGCCGGGTTTGTCCCCCCTCCGGGCGAGACCGCGGACATCGCCTGGCACAAGCTTCAGACGGCGATCGAAGAGGCAAAGGCCTCCATCCACAAGACGGCGTAGGCGACCTCGGAAGGCCCCGAGTCTCGGACCCCCACATTACGGGTTTCTTCGGAAGGACCCGCCACGGTCGCATTCCCCGGGGCGAACCGCTCGCGACGGGAACGATACGATCTAGGTTACGATCACACCCGGAGGCACGACGACGGTGGGCACGGGAGCGTAGGCACGACGTAGGCGGACGAAGAACCCGACGGCGACGATGACCAGCGGGATGTTGTACGGGAGCCCGAGGGTCAAGACGATCCCGAAGACCGCTTGCCAAAGGACGAACCCGAAGGCGAGGTTGACGAGCAGGTATTCATTCGCCCCCCGACCGATGCCGCGACGGACGATTTCCAGGAGTACCGCTAGGAACGCTATCTCCCCGACGATGATCACCGGCGGCGGCACCCCAAAGTACGGGACAAAGTACTCGAGGAAGAACAGCACCGGGAAGGTCGAGAACCCGATCGATCCGACCGCGGTCGGGGAAAGCATGGCCCGGTCGCCGGCCGCTCGCCAGACCCCTTTCGGGACCCAATAGGCGAGGACCACGAGGATCGCGATCGCGAGAAGGCTCCCCACGAGGAGCGGCGTGCCCATCCAGAACTGGAACGACCCGTACACGATCACCATCTCGAACGCCGTCGCGCCCGTGAGGGAAAGCAACGCCACCCAGATCCCACGGCGACCCACGAGGGATCGCCCTCGTGTCCGAGGAAGGGCCAGGCCCAGCAGGAGGATCGGAAGGCCGATCGAATAGATCACGTGGAAGGCGAGCACGCCCGTGGCCCACACCCAATTCACTCCGGCGAACCGGCCGAACGACCCCAGGACGCCGTCCGCCCCGTGATTCGAGTTGAACAGCGTGTTGTCGCCGAGTCCCTCCTCGGTGATCCCGTACGCCAGGCCTAGAAGGAAGATCGTCCCCCAACCTTTGTGCCAGCGAAGGACGGCCTCGCGGATCAGCAGGGCGCCGGCGGTGTACTGGCCAACGTTGATCAGGAGCTGCAGGAAGAACCAGAATGGGTTGACGGCAAGATTCAGGATCGGACTGGAGGTGGAGAGGTACTCCGGCAATCCGGGGGTGAGCAGCGCAAGACAGACGATCGGATGGGCCCGGAGATACTGGATGACCCGCGAACCCAGGGTGGGCTTGGTCAAGGGCGGTGGGTCGATGCTCGACCCAGGGAGCGTCTTCCGGTCAAACCCCACGGCCTCCGAAAGTATGGCAGGGTTTCGTACATCAACTTGAGCCCGGCCGGGAGAGTGGTCCGTGGGGACGTGCGCCCCGCCCGGTCTGTCCGCGCCTCCCTGGGCCGCCGGTCCTCGAATATATAGGGGCGAACCGAGATAGAAGCACCGGGTCGTCCATGGGCGCTCCCGCCGCCGCGAGCCTGATCCCCGAGATCGCTGAGCGTCCCACGACGGTGGTCCTGCATTGTTCGGACCGGCCTCTCGTGAACTGGGTGATGTACGCCATGCTGGTCCGGGCGAATCCCAACTTCATCTGGACGGACATCCGCCTCACCGGGGAGGTCCTGGACCCCCTCGACCCGCTTGCTCGTCACGTGATCCCGGTTCGGCAGCTGTCCGTCGTTCAACCCAAAACCCTACAGCTGAACCTCGAACCGCCGAGCGCCCTAACGACGATGATCCACACGGACGAGTCGGGCGACCTGAAGCAGCAGCTGCGGAGCTTCCTGCGCCTCCCCGAGCACACTCAGGACCTCATCTCGCGAGTCCCGAAGGAGGGCCTCGTCCCGCTCTTCGGGCTCTCCAACGCCCAGCGCATAGCCGCGCTGTACCCCCCGGAAACGATTCGACCCACCTTACAAGCGATCAAGGACTCCGGGACCTCCATGATCATGACGTGGGCAGATGCCCTGCCCGGCAGTGTCAAGGAATTCGATTTCGTGCTGAGGGTCGAAGGATTGGGTCCGAAATCCTGGAGGAGCGCTTCCCTTCGTTGCGACCGCGGGAGCTCGTCCGGACCGGTACGGGTCGGCAAACGGTTCCGCCTGGGAGACCTCGCCCCTATCGCCGAAGTGCTCGGTCCCTTCGGACTTTCCCGAACGTAGACCACGGTCCCGCACGTGGCGGAGCGGTCCGCGCCACGTCTCACGGGTCGTGCGCAAAGACCGCATCCAGCCGAGCTCGGCGCCGCCCTTCACGAAGGAGAGCGGGCCGGCTCGACGTGGTTCCCGGACTCCGTCCTTTGGGAGCGGTTCGGTCGGGTCGAAACGGGGTCGGGGTTACTTCGGAGCGGTGGCCTCGGTCATCTCGTGATGAGCGAGGTAACTGCGTCCGAGGACCCAACCGATCAGGGCCCCCAAGATGCCGCCGACGACCGCCCCGATGACCAGATACTCGATCGTGGGAGCGATGTCGCTCAGGACGAGGTAGCCGACCTGCTGGAGGAAGATCACCAGAACGATTCCGAGGACGACGCCACACCCGGCGCCGTGGGACGTAGCGCTCACGGGCTACCTCCCGAGGGCGGGGGATTCTCCGCGGGAGGCTCCCCGGGAGCCTGCGTGTCGCTCGGAGAGGTCGAGGCGGGCGGGCTCGCGGGCGGCGGGCCGGCGATCTTGCGACCGATGGCGGCGTACCGTCCCGAGCGGAAGAGCCCGTAGAGCTCGTAGACCGCGATGACGAGGAGGACGATCGGCAGAACCGCCACGAAGCCGAGCGGGGCGGTCCCGCGCACGTAGAAGTTCTCGCTCCACATCGTCGTTCCATTCGGGGCGATGAAGCTCGCGGTCAGCCGGTAGACACCTTCGAGGACATCGCTGATCGATATCGGCGTCCAGCTGAGGGGCACAGCGCCGCTCGTCTGGGCGACGGTGAGGGTCTCGTCCCGCGTCGCGACCGCGAAGCCGAAGTAGAACATCTGCAGACGCGCGTCATTGATCGTCCACCCGGAAGCGGCCGACCAGTTGTAGACCAAGTTCGCCGATTGGGAGAGGTCGATCGAGAGCGCCGAGGAGGCGGAACTGGCGGTGGTGAGGTCGACGCCATTCCACGTCACGTAGGGGCCCGACCCGGCGGCGGGCGACGCGGTCGACGGCTGGACCGAGGGCGCGGCTCGCGCCGGTGCGGGGACGTTCACGAGAAGGGCGATCACGGCGAACACGAGGACCGCGGCCGCTAGGCCGGCTCGTCGGGCACGAGGGCGGGGGGAACGCATGGGCTCCGCACGGAGCCCTAGGGTATATACCCGCCGAAAGCACGTAACCGAACTCCCTCGGTCGGAGTTCGGGCGACTAGCTCGACGCCGACCCGCCGCCGAACGTGGAGCGGAACCGCTCCAGGTCGGACGATTTCATCAGGCTGGGAGCGAGACAGACCCAGACGCGGGCGTCGTTCTCGCGGGCGAGGCGGTCGAACTGCACCAGCCCGTTCAGCACCGCGTCCGCTCCGTGCAGGCGGACCAAGTACTCGATCCCCTCGAAGAAAAACGCGGTGACCCGCTCTTCGAGGAGCTTTCGGCTCAGGAAGGCC
Organism: Thermoplasmata archaeon; assembly: GCA_052325545.1. Taxonomy (GTDB): domain Archaea; phylum Thermoplasmatota; class Thermoplasmata; order Lutacidiplasmatales; family UBA184; genus Lutacidiplasma. The sequence continues at coordinate 23,925 of JBKQUP010000037.1, read as the reverse complement.
CACGCTCCCTCGAGGTCCGACGGACGGAGCGACGGGCCCCGACCGATGTTCGTCAGCCAGAGCACCTCGATCGGGCGGGACCCGACCCGGGCCCGGATACGTTCGGGGGACTCTCGGACGACGCAGACCCCCCGGTGGCCGGCCGCCGTCGATTCCAAGAAGCCGCTGAGAGCGGCCACGAGGGAGTCCCCGATAGTAAGCTCGACCCCGGTCGGCGGTGAGGGTGGCCCCAGCTCTTCGGCCGGGGGGACTACCAATGGCGGAGGAACCACCACCCCCAGCGACGGCGTCGGGGGTTCGACCGTGGGCTTCGGCCGCTCGACTTCCAGGGGCTTCGGTACGGCTATCGGAACCGGCGTTGGCGGGACCACCTCCGATGGGGCGGCAGCCTCGATCCGAGCGTCCACCTCGGATGGGGGAGAGGGCGGCTCGGCTTCGAGCGGGGTCGGTTCGACGACCTCCTCCGGTTCGGCGGGGGCGGTCGTCGTACCGTCCGGCGCGGGTGCTTCCGCTTCGACGGGCGGACTCACCTCCGAAGTCGCGCGCGGCTCGACGGTCCCGGCCGCAGGGGATTCCTCCGTGGGCGGTTCCGGGACTGCGTTCGCTTCGGCGGAAGTCGGTTCCGTCTGGGTCGGTTCGATGGGAGGGAGCTCTGCCGGCACGGGAACCGCCGTGGGGGCCTCGGTCGCGGTCGGTCCCGGGATCACCTCCGGCTCGGGCAGAGGGAGCTGGCTCTCGGGAACGCTCTCGACCTCCGGCGGAGTCGGAGCGACCGGGGGTTCGGCGAGAGGTACGACCTCCTCGGCCAGGGGAAGTTCCATGGAGGACGGAGGCGCCTCGAGGGGAGGAGCAACGGAAGGGGGCGGGGTCCCCGCATCGTCCGGAGGAACGGGCATCGGCTCAATCGCCGCCTCCGGAGTGGGTGGAGCGACCTCCGCGGGAGGTGGAGGAACGGGGGGTTCGGCGAGGGGCACGACCTCTGCGGACGCGGGGGGTTCGGTAGAGGGCGCCGCCACTTCGAGCGGTGGGGCAGGGGGTGGGGGCGAGGTCCCCGCACCCTCGGGAAAGACGGGCACCGGCTCCAGGGGCGCTTCGGGCGTGGGTGGCTCGGGCTCCGCGATCCCGGAGATGACCGGCGCTACACTCTCTTCGGGCACCGCGGGCTCCGGGGGCGGCCGAACCTCCTCTCGGACTTCTCCCGTCGGAGGGGGCGACGAAGGGGGTACCTCGACCGCGGGCTCGGGCGGTTCCGTCGGCTCGGTCGGCGAAGGTAGCTCTGATGGGAGGAGCTCGGGCGGGACCGCGAGACCGGGCGGAGACCCTTCGAGAGGGTCCGTTCGAGGGACCGGCGGGCTGGGTCTCGTAACGGCTTCCGGGACAGGGGTCGGGCTGGCCCTAGGTGGCGCCGTCTTCCCGGGAAGGCTCGTCCCTGGCCCGCGGGGGGTTCGGGTGCGCACCCGGGCCGGCACGGAACCTCCGAGCTTGGACACGAAGAGCTCGGCAATCGGTCCCCCGAAACCCGGCAGGGCCGAGACCGTTTCGTAGGAGAAGCCCCGTAGGTCGTCGACACTGTGGAGACCGTGCTCCCACGCGGCAGCGATCTTCGCGGGTCCGAGGAGCGGGATCCCGACGATGTCGTCGAGTTCCTGGCCTAGCGTGCGAACGGCCTCCTCATGGGCCACGAGCTTCTCGTCCGCGTAGTCGACCTCGGCAGCCTCGAGGGACGGCGACGCGGCGGGGACCCGCTGAAGGCGAGCTCCCGGGCATGGGTGTTTCTTATGCGGGCGCGGGTTCGGGAGGTCGGGTACGTGGACCCACCACCGGTCTCCCGTTCGGGTCCGCCCGGTCAGGGCGTTCAGGGGCACGGCTTCCTCCGCCCTCTCTACGACCCGTAGCTCGCCGAGGCCGAGGTACCGGGCGATCGGTTCCGCGAGGCTTCGAAGCTCGGACGCCAAGGGGTCCTTGGTGGTCACGAGAGCGATGCGAGGCCGTTGACCCGCCTCGAGGGGGACCGTCCGCAGGCGCCGCTCGACCCGACGGACGAGCCAGAAGGCGTCCGACGAGAGCGGAGGAGCCGGGGCCCGCCCGGCTTCGGCGCCCGCGGGCGATTCGACGTACATGTCCCCGAGCGACCACGGGAACGGCACGACCCTCTCCGGGAGCGTGTTCGAGAAGGTGATCATCGACGGGAAGACCCGACGGGGGAGCCCGTTGATCACGACGTCAAGCTCCTCCTGTCCGGTCGCCGTCTCCCAGCGCCGGGGCGCCATTCGCATGAGGAGGTGGGCGATCTGGGACGCCTCGGTGGGATACGCCTTCTGGATCTCGGACTCCACCGGTCGGAGGACGCGCTGGCGCCCAGTCCACGGCTCTCGCGGGGACGCGACCTCGACCCGCTGAACCCGGGCGAGCCGGGCCAGGATCTCCTTCTCCGCTCGGAAGCGGTCGCCGACGTCGTCCGCGGATAGGACGAGAACCACCGAGGGGAGCACGGTCGACGGGGCGACCCCGATGGACCTCCGGAACCGGTCCACGCTTCGCAGCACGGTCTTCCAGCGGTCCCAGGCCGCCGCGAGCTCGTCGTTGAGCAGGGAGCGGTCGAGCCCGGCCATCGGCTGCTCGAACAGGCTCGCGCGCTCCGAGGAGAGCGAGCGGTGCACGGCCTCCGACGTGAACGGAAGGATCGGTGCGAGGACCTCCGAAAGCCCGCGGAGAAGGTGGGTCAGGGTCCGGAGGGCGCTTCGCTTGGAGGGCGGCGTTCCCGGGAGGGCCAGGCGAGACCGGACGAGCTCCCGGTACTCGATGAGGTCGTTGTCCAGGAAGCGGCTGGCATAGCGGTGGGCGAGGCCCGGCGCCCACTGGTCGTAATGGCTGAGCGCGAGGGTGCGGGTGCGTTCCCACCGCGCAATGATGGCGCGGTCCTCCACCTCGAGCTCCGCGAGGAACCCGCTGATCGGCCGGGCGAAGGCGGTGAGCATCGCCGGGTCGCACATCGATACGACCTCGCGCGAGAGCGACCACCACCGACGGATCCGGTCGGCCTCCCGTCGGCAACGGTCTGCAAAGCGACCGCTCGCGCTTTCGGAGAGCCCGCTCCGGACTAGGGCCGCACGAACGGCGTCGGCCCCGTGAATGGCCACGAGCTCGGGCGCGTCCGTCGCGGCGATCGTGGGGACCACCGTAAGCGACACATCCGGGACCGACCCTTCGATTCCCGCGAGGGCGACGAGGTGGTTCACCAGCGCCGGCACCCGGCGGCGATCCCCCACGTACAGGTGGACCGAGTCTCCCTCCGGGAGCGGGTCGAAGCGGGCCCAGGCGGCCAGCGCGACGCCGCTCGAGGGAAGGAGCCTCCTTCGAACGACCGTGCGCTGGCCACCGCAGGGGCACTGCTTCGGACCGTCCGGCCCCTCGAGCCGGTCGCACTGGGCGCATTCGAGCAGGGCGACCGCGCTCGCGTCGCCGCTCGTGCTGGCCTCGCTGACGGGCCACGGAGCGACCTCGGTATGAACGGGCAACGCCTCGTCGGGAAGGAGGCGAGAGAAGATCGCCCGGAGCTCCGGGGGAAGCCGGGCGGGCTCGAGGCACCAGGCCCGTCCGGGCGCCCACAGAAGGGAGGCCCCACAGACGGCGCAGTGAGGGACCCCGCGCTTCACCCGGAGGCGCGCCAGGAGCGCGCCGGCCTCCGAGAGGTCCCGGAGCACGAACTCGTTCGCGGTATCCAGGTCGAGACCCGCGTACTTGTGCATCAGGGTGACGTCGAGCATCCCTTTGGGCGTGAGCAGCGGCCAGCCCGCGACGCCGATGCGGGCCGCGATCTGGGCGTCGGTGGGCCCATGGCCCGGCACGAGGGCCACGATCCCGGTCCCGCTCTCGCCGACGTCGGCCGCGCCGAGGATGGTGCCGGCCGGGGGAGTGAGGTCCCCTCCCATCGGGAACTCGTGCCGAAGCGGATAGGTGTACGCGATCCCCTGGAACTCCCGTCCCGGGCGTTCCTCGATGACCTCGAACGTGGCCTCCGGGATCCAGGACCGGAGCCGCCCCAACGACGCCGCCGACGTGAGGACGAGCTCTCGGTCCTCCCGACGGTGGTAGCCGGCCACTACGTACCTGAGCTCCGGGTTCACGAGGAGCGCGCTGGCGCCGAGGAGCTTCCAGGGCGCATCGACCCAGACGAGAGCGTTGACCGTCCACTCCTTGACGCGGACCGGGAACCGGACGAGGTACGTGTCGCCCTCTTCCTCGTCGTAGACGATCCGCTCCGGGCTCCGGGGCGTCCCGCAGGACGGGCACACCCGGAACGATTCGTCGCGCGTGACCATGACTCCTTTCGCGGCGAGACGTCCGATGATCGCCTGCACACCGGCGGTACGGTCCTCCGGATCCCACGGGGCCCGCCCATCCCCCCCGGTCCAAATGCCGAGCGCCGTGAGGAGCGCGGGGACCGTGGACGGAGGGGCATGCCCGGCCCCGACCGCCTGGCGAAGCGTCGCGGAGGCCCGCCGTCCGACGAGTCCGAGGTAGCGGGCGTCGACATCGGCTGCCACGGCCCGCTCGGCCACCAGGGAGGGGAAGTCACCCTGCATCCATCCGCCGGTGAGCTGCCGGACGGTCGGGCCGCTCCGGGGGCCGAGCACGCCCCCGGCCGGCGGGAGACGTCGGGTTTTCCAGAGCGCCAGGACCTCGGTCTCGAGGGAGTGGGGGTTGTAGTCGGCTGGGACCGGATCCATAAAGGGGGATTGTTCCCGAGAACACCGATGACGACCACCGCGAATAAATCCTCGTTCGGAACTCCCTTCCGAGGGAGTCCCCCGGTCCGGGGTAACTCTTATCCCGTCCGAAATCTGCCCGCCTATCGAGGAGAAGCGCGATGGCCTGGACCCAGCAGGAAGTCCGCGAGCTGAAGGAGGGCCGCTACATGCTCATCGACGAGGAGCCCTGCCGTATCCTGAGCATCCAGACCTCGAAGCCGGGGAAGCACGGAGAGGCGAAGGCGCGGATCGATGCCGTGGGCCTCTTCGACGGCGCGAAACGCAGCGTGGTCTTCCCGGTGAAGCACAAGGTCCAGGTGCCCCTGATCGGGAAACGCCAGGCCCAGGTCCTCTCCATGACCGATGCCGAGGTCCAGTTGATGGACCTCGAGACGTACGAGACGTTCAGCTTGTCCCTGGACGCCGAGACCAAGACCCAGGTCAGCCCGGGGTCCGAAGTTCAGTATCTCGACGCGATGGGGAAGCGACGGATTACTCGTACCTAGAGCGGTCGCCCCGAGGCCGCCGAGGAGACGGACCGGCTCCTCGCTTCATTAATAAGGGGGACGAAGCATGAAACCGATGACCGAGGCGAGCGAAAGCCGTTGTCGGGTCGGCTCAGTTTAGGGGGGGTGGTCGCACGACGGGTCCGGGCGGATTGGGGGGCGTTTCCTCGTCTCGCCTTTCCCGGATCCTGCAGGAGAAGGCGGAGGCGCTGAAGAAACAGCGTCAGACCGCCGAGGCGACCCTCAAGGACATCGATGACCAGGTCGCCAAGCTCGACCAGCTCGGGATCACGCCCACCGAGGTGCCCGAGCGCCAAACGGCGCTGCGGGAGCTCGCCCGCCGGGCCGACTGGAACGGGGTCGAGAGCCAAGCGAAGGCGATGGTCGACTACCTGTCGAAGACCGTTCCGACGACGATCCAGGAGCGTCGGACCCGGACGGCCGAGTCCGTCCGTCGATTCTCGGGGCTCGGCCTGGTCGTGCCGCCGGAGGTGTCGGCGGAGCTGGATGCGCTCGCCCACCCCCCGGAGGGCGAGGCGTGGTCGGCCACCGTGGCCCGGCTCGCGAAGGTGGAGGATGCCCTCCATACGAGCGAGATGGCCCATGTGAACAAGGTCCGCGAGCAGGCGGTCGGGGTCGCGACGTGGGCCGGGCTTTCGGGTCCCCGCCTGGACGAGTTTTCTAAGCGTCTCGACGAGGCGCTTCTCCCGGTGAAGGAAGGCCGCCTCGCCGAGGCGTTCGAAGCGGTTGACCGCCTTCTCCGTACCGGTCTCCCCGAGTCCGCCCAGCGTCGGCAGAGGCTTCGGGACGAAGGGACGCGGCTCGTCGTCGTCGCGAAGGAGTTCGGCACGCCGACCTCCCGGCTCGATGCGGCCCTCGACGCCGGCGCGGACGCGCCTCCCGACCGCTGGCCCGAGGTCGTCCCCGCGACCGAGGCCGCGTTCCAGGAGGTCGGCGAAGCCCTGCGCGACCGGTGCATCCAGATTCTCGAGGCGTTGCACACCTCCCTCAATTCGACCACGGAGTACGGGGTGGACCCGACCTCGGCCCGGCTCGCGGTCGAGGACGCGCTCGCCCGCATCCGGACGCTGCCGCCGCTCGAGATCGGCCCGGTCTTCCTCGAGGCCCGGCGCGCGGCCGAGGAACCGATCGTCACCGTCGTCGCCGGCCTCCTCGACGAGGCTCGACCCCGCATCGCGGACGCTCGTCGGCTCGGGCGCGACCCGAGCGAGGTCTTCGCCGCGATGAACCGGGCCCGCGAGGCGCTTCGGCTCAAGATCTACTCCGAGGCGTTCGCGGCCAGCCAGGAGGCTCTCACCAAGGTCAGCCGGCTCACCGAGGAGCTCGACACCTCGCGGGACGAGCTCCAAGCCCTCGAGGAGATGGCCACACGGTTCCGCAACACCGGCTTCTCCGTCGAGCCGTTCGACCCCGCGCTCATCCGGATCCGCGCGTCCCTCGACCGCGTCGACGTGCCGCCGGCCCGGGAGCTCCTCAAGGAGACGGTGGTCCACCTGGGTCGAGAGGCGCTCCAGTTCTTCGGCCAGCGCTGGACGAGCCTCGACAAGGCCCGCGACTACGCGCGAGAACGCCAGTTCCTTTCCCCCGATGCCGACCGGGACCTGAACGAGGCCCGGGAGTTCCTCGACAAGGGCGACCTCGCCGACGGCGCGGAGCGCATCTCCCGGGCGGAGACCGAGCTCCGCCGGGCGGCCGGCCCCTACGTCGCCCGCCGGGTCGAGGAGATGGAGCAGGGGCTTTCCGATATTCCCGACGAGGCCCTGGTCGCACCGGTCCGTCGCCTGCTCGCGGACGCCGACGTGACCCTTCGGGTCAAGCAGGACCTGCTGGGGTCGATCGAGAGCCTGCGCCGGGCGGAACGGGAGTTCGGGGGGGTCGTCGCCGCGCATGCCTCGGCCCTCGTGGAGGTCCTCGAGGCCGAGCTCGAGGTCCTCGCGGGGATGGGAGGGCCGAGCGACGAGATCCAGCGCCAGATCGACGAGGTCCAGCAGATCTTCAACATGGGAGACTTCGTCAAGGCCTCCCGCGCGTCCCAGGAGATCCGCACCCGGGCCCAGCAGCAGCAGCTCCTCCGAAGCGAGGAGGCGGTGTCGCACGCCAAGCTGTCGCTGGTCGAGCTCGAGACGATGGGATTCGACCTCGCCAAGTTCCGCGGACAGCTCGATGAAGCGCAGACCGCGGCCCGCGCCGGCCGGTTCTCCGACGCCTACCGCCTCGCGACGCGGCTCGAGGAGTCCGCGCTCCGAGCCCGGGCCGCCGGCCAGGCGATCCTCGAAGGGATCGGTCACGCCCAGGAGACGCTGGGCCATCTCCGCGAGGCCGGGGTCGACCCGAACCCGTTCTACGAACCGCTCCGCAACGCCCGCCTGCAGTTCCAAGCGCTCGATTTCGACGGCGCGCACGCGACGCTCGAGGACGTGGAACGGAAGCTCTCGGACGAGGACGCGCGGGGGGAAACGACCCGTCTCCTGAACGAGGTCGAGCACCTGGTCGAGGACGGCCGACGGCTGTCCTCCCCGATGGAGCCGTTCCAGGCCCGTTGGGAGCAGCTGAGGACCGAACAGGCGACCGCCCCGCCCGAAGCGACACGCACCGGCGCGCGGCTCCTCCACGAGGAGGTCATCGCGATCCTCCGACCGATCCTGGACGAGAACCTCCGAGGGCTCGAGCGGGACCTCGACATCGCGAGGTCCGCCGGGGTCGAGGTCGACAAGATCCTCCTTCCGCTCGGAGAGGCCCGCCGACGGATCGCCCTACCCGTGCCGATCGGCGCCGCCGCGCTGTTGGACGCGGCACGGGCCGAGTTCATCGCCACGCGGGGGTTCGTCGAGCATGCCGAGCGGGTCGCCAAGCGGGGCCGCGAGGCTCTCGCCGAGGCGGACCTCCTGCACGTCCCGACGCCCGCGCTCCGCGAGCAGATGGAGCGGATCGAGAAGCTCCTCGCCGAGCGGCAGTTCGCTCGGGTGGTCGAGCTCGGCGGCCCCCTCGAACGGGAGCTGATCCAGGCGACGTACCAACACGTCTCGAAGACGCTCGCCGGCTTCCAGGCGACGGTCACCCGTCTCCGGAAGGAAGGGCTCGACACCTCGCTCGCCGAGAACCTGCTCCATCGGGCCCGGATGGCCCTCGACGAGGGTCGACCGGTGGAGGCGCTCCAACTCGCCGGGCAGAGCGAGGGGGAGCTCGAGCGCGCGGACCTTCAGCGCCGAATCGCCGAGGGCTCGGTCGCCGCGACCGAGGCCGCCATCGCCCGAGCGACCTCGGAGGGGGTCATCTCCACGCTCGCGGCGGATGAGTTCGCCGCGGCCAAATTGGCGTTCCAGAACCACGAGTACCCCCCCGTCCTCGAGCACACCCTCATCGCGTCGGACGCCCTCGGCGTCGCCCGCGAGGGCCACCGCCGGGGCCGGGACGCGATCAACGCGGCCGAGCGCCAGCTGCGCGAAGCGTCCGAGGTCGGAGCGGACCTGACCGGCGCGTCGGCCCGCCTCGAGCAGGCGGGCCAGCACCTCGCGTCCGGCCAGTACCCGGATGCCACGCGCGTGGCCCGCGAGGCGACCGAGGAAGCCCGCTGGGCGATCGAGCGGCTCTTCGCGGGACCGCTCGGCGAACTACGACGTCAGCTCGAGGCGACCCGGCATGAGGGCCTGGGCGCCGAGGTCGACCCGATCGAGGCGATCCTCGTCGAGGCCGAGACGGCGCTCCGGGCTCGGGACTGGGCTCGTGTCAAAGAGGCGATCGCCCGCGGCGAGACCGCGAGCATCCGGATCATCGACGCGGTCCTCGACGGCCGCTGGCGGGAGGTGGAGGCGGAGTACGTCCGGACCTCCGAGGTACCGCCCACCGAGATCGACCGGCGATCGGACGTCCGCGCTCAGCTCGCCGCGCTGCGCTCGCAGCACGACTTCGGCGCCGCCCTCGCTCTCGTGCGCTCGGAGCTCGACCTGGCGCGCCGGCGACGGCGCGAGGAGATCGAGCGGCAGATGGCGGAGTTCAAGGACCGCCTCTGGGTCGGCGAGCGGCTCGCCCTCGACACGACCCCGGTCATGCAGACGTTCAGCGAGGCTCGTGTGGCGCTCGATGCCGGACGGCCGGACGAGGCCGAGGCGCTCCTCTCCCGCGCGACGAGCGCGCTCGAGCCCGCGGTCCGCGAGCCGTTCGTTCGCCGATGGCGGGAGCTTCAGACCGAGATGAACTTCGCCCAGGAGGGGCTCCACGTACGCATCGGACCGATCCGAGAACGTCTCCAGCAGGTCGAGGAGCTCGACCGCTCGGGGCAGCTTCTGGACGCGGCCCGTCTCCTCCTGAAGACCGAGGAGGACCTCAACCTGCGGAAGTCGCTCCACCGGGAGCTGATGAACGTCCACTACCTCATCGACGCCGCGCTCACCCGGGCCCACGAGCTTCGGGTCGACACGTCCGAGGCGCGCGCGCTGCTCGCGGAGTCGTTGCGGCTCCGAGAGACGGACTACGCCGCCGCGCTCGAGAAGGCGCGGGAGGCGCTCCGGAAGCTCCAGAGCGAGGGCGTCGGGACGACCGAAGGCGCGGCGGCCGCGCCGCCCCCGGCGGCCAACCCGTTCTGGCCGTTCCGTCGGCCCCCGTCCGAGCCGTAGCCGCCTAGGACGAAGAGAGGAAGCCCGTTCCGGACCCCGCCGGGGGCACGGGCGGCAGGCCCCGTGGGGGCCCGAGCGGCAGGCGGTCGTACTCGACGGTGTGCTTGATCCCCCGCCGCCGGAGGAGGGCCGAGACCTGCTCGGTGATCTGGACGACCTCCTGGCACCGCGCCGGTTTCGCGAAGTAGAACTCGGCCCGGCGCTCGTCGGCGATCGGGAAGATCAACCGGAGGCCGAAGGCGTCCTGACGGTTGTAACCGACCGGCTTCCGGTTCCCCTTTAGGTCCCTCAGGTTCTCGTCCAGGAGAACCTCTGGGAGAAGGGGGTCAGATTCTTTCACGAACGGGCGGTTCATCTCGACGACCCGCTTGTGGATCTCGGGGTAGACCCGGAGGAGGTCGCGGTACGACCGCTTGGGGTCCAGCAGGATGTGGCCGCTACGCGCCTTGACCGGGGGAGTCACGACCGGGAATCGATTGCCGGGTCTTAGGCGCTTCGGGCGGTCCTTCCACCCCCCATTTATCTCCCGACGGGCCGTGCCCGGGCCATGCCGGCCACGCCACTACCCTCTCAGACCTCCGTGTGGGCCCCCCCGACCGATTTCCCGATCGTGACCACGCCGTACGTCCCGGGGTACCGAGTGACGAAGGTGATTGGCCTCACCTACGGCCTCATCGTTCGGTCGCGGGGGCTCGGGCGTAACATCGTGGCCGGGTTCCGGTCCCTGGGCGGCGGCGAGATCACCGAATACACCCAGTTGCTCGAGCAGGCCCGTCACGAGGCGCTCGCTCGCCTCCAGGACCACGCGAGGAAGCTCGGTGCGAACGCCGTGCTATCGGTCGACTTCGACACCTCCGAAATGGGCGAGGTGATGACGGAGATCATGGCGTACGGGACGGCCGTGGTCATCGAGCCCGATCCGGCTCCCGCGCAACCGGTCACCCTGCGGTGAACGGCTCCGCCGTCGAAAGGCTCAAAGAGACCGCCCGCTACCGGCCCGTGGCGCTCCCGTAGTCTAGTGGTCAAGGATAGAGGCCTCTCGAGCCTCTGACGCGGGTTCAAAACCGGCCGGCCTCGGCCGACCGGGGAAACTCCCGCCGGGAGCACCCATTCCGGTTGGCCAGTCCGCTGGGCTGTTGGGACAGGGTAGGTTTCCGGAGGGGACGCACCAGGGTGCGGACGTTGGATGGTCCCGCGCGCTCCTCGCGGTCGGTCAGCGACCGCGCGTTGCAGATTCCGTACGTATAACCGGCTGCGGGGGGGATCCATTTGTTAAAGCAGGTCCGCCGACTGCGAGCTCGACGGTAAGAGACCGGTCTTCGGGTGCTTCCATCGACTGGTGCTGTGCCGATTTACCGGCTCGATCACCTACGAGGATGGCGGCGCTCTCGGACCGCCTTGGCAGTATCCGGTCCGTTCACTTCAGGTCACGGGCGAGCACGGTGGCGATGGGTTCGAGCTCGGAGAGTCGATGCATCGAACCTGTTCGAAAGGGCCCATCCGAGGGTCCCTTTTCCGTCACGAGGGCTGCCTGACGCCACTCCCTCGGGTCGCGCCCTTCGAGCCGGAGGACCGTCTCGAACGCGTTCTGCCCGGTGCCGGGGACGTCGGCGAACGTCATGAAGAGAATGGTGTCGGTCGCGACGATGGCCCGGATCACCGGACCCACCGTCGCGGCCGGGTAGTGGGCCGCCATGCGGTGCGCATTGGATAGGACCAGCGTCGCCGGTCGGTTCGCCGCTTTCGCCGAGGACAGGAGTTCCTGGAGCCGAGGCGGGAGCCTAAGGAACTCGATCAACAGCTGGACGTTATCCGGGGCCTCGTCGCCTCGAATCACGTTGGCGATGGCCTTGTTCGATATCTCGTCGTTGCGGAGCAAGTCATGCGTTTCCAGTACGTGCAGACGGTCCTCGGGAACCAGGTTGCGCGCGAGAGGACCCTCGGGGGAATTCGGCTGGCCCGCCAGCCGGACATCGGTCCATAGGAACATCGGGTTCTCCGCGGAGGCAAAGGCGTACGCGACCCAGCTGAGGAGCGGGCGACTCTCGCCGAATAGAAGGACGGAGGTGGGGTGGCGAAACATGCCCTCCAACGTCATTCCCTCAAGCTGTCAGGTCCGAGGAGCCCAACAATATCGACAACGGGATTTGGGGTTAAGAACATGGCGATGAGCAAAAGTCGTACGCGGGTCTTTTTCTGCGGCGAGAGAGCGCGGACATGACCGCGCGATTCCATCTCTCACCGAGCGGTTAGGTGATGGGTGGAGTCCCGCTCCGGTCGCGACACCGCAACGGACCGTTCGGTCACGCTCCGTCCTCCCGAAGCGCGGCGAGGCACTCCTCTGCCGCCCGGGTCCCCGTGTCGATCGCCCCGTGGACGGTGGCCGACTGACCCGCCGCGTCCGTCGCCTCCCCCGCGAAGAACAAGCGGTCCCCGACGGGGGCCGCGAGCACTTGGCGCGCGGCGATTCCGACCCTCGGCGGCAGGAAGGAGTACCCGCCGCGGACCCAGGGGTCGGTGGGCCACCGACGTACGACAAAGCCTTCGACCGTCCCGAGGGTCACACCGGTGGGTAGCACTTCGTTCCACTCCGCGACCGTGGCCGAGACCAGTTCGTCGTCGGTGAGCTCCGACCGTCGACGGGCCTCTCGGCCGACCGTGAACGCGGTCACGAACTCCACCCCCCCTTCTCCGAGGGCGACGCGAGGGCGGTAGTACGCTGAGGGCGTGCCCCCCCAGACCAACCCGAAGTCGCCCAAGCGCCGGCGCATGCTCCCGTTCCGGACCCGAAGCTGGAGGGCGTAGACATCTCCAAAGGCGATCTGTTCGATCGCGGCACGCTTCTCCTTCGGGAGGGGCGGGTCGAAGATGATCGACCCCGATTTGAGGACGCCGAGCGGGACGGTCACGATGACCCCGGCCGCTCGATACTCTGTCGGAGCCCCTTCCGAACCTGCCGCTCGGACCCGGACCCCCGTGGGAGTGACGTGTACTTCCGTGACCTCGCAGTTCCGACGGATTCGCTTCCCCAATCGAGCGGCGACGCGGTCGACGAGAGCGGTGTATCCTTCGCTCAACTGGAAGTTGCGGAACCCGTACGGCTCGGGAGCCACGCGGTACTCCTCGGCCGGACCGATCACGCCAATCGCATCCGGGTCGGCCGCATAGACGTGCGCGTACAGATTGGAGACGATCATCCGCGCCACGGGATGGTGCGGCCGTTCGGCAAGGAACTCTTCGACGGAGCGGTCCGGGGGTCCGGTGGCGTCGATCTGTCGAGGCAGCCGCACGAACCCATCGTAGACCGCGCGCGTGCCGGCGACCGGGTGGAACGGCAGGGCCATCCAGGGGTAGGAAGCGACCCGTCGTCCGACGACGATACGGCTCCGTTGTGTGACGGGGAGGGGACGGGTGTGGAACCCTTCCCGGCCGATCCAGGTGTGGGTGACGGCCTTGCGGCCGTGAACCATCTGGGCGCCGAGCTCTAAGGGAATCCCGTTGGCGAGGCGGTAATCCGTGCTTGCACGACCGCCGACCCGGTCGCTCGCCTCGAGCACGACGACCCGCCGGTCCGAGGCGGCGAGCCGCTCGGCCGCGGCGAGGCCGGCGAACCCAGCACCGATCACGACGACGTCGGCGTCTTCCATCGGGGCGGGCGACGGCGTTTTGGTATAGAATTAATCCGACGGCGGCCGCTCCGGGCCCTTTGCCGTCGGCCCAAGGTCGGGGGCACGATGCCTCGGCAGAGACAAATCCAACTCGGCCTACGGTACGGTCGCTGGGGGTCCGATGCCTGGGAATCGCCCACTCGTCATCGAGGCATTAGGTGAGCCCGACAAAGTGACGGGCTCTGGGCAAAGTGCCGAAACGGTCGAATCTGGCCAATTCGAGGACGTCGAGGACGCGGTCGACCGTTGGGTCTCGGTGGGAGTCTTTGGGGCTATCACCCTGGTCCTCGGCGCATTCATCGTGACCGAGCTTTCTCGGTCCATGGGCCCCCTGACCCTGGGGACGTCGGTCATCGCACTGGGATTCCTTGAGCTGGTCCTCGGCACGTTCGGAGCGTATGTCGTGCATCCTCGTGCGATGGTCGCGGTAGCGGTCGCGAGCGCCTTTGCCATCGCCGATGGTGTCCTCATTGCGACGGGCGGGGCCGAACTTGCGTGGGGCGCCGGGGCCGGGAGCCTGGCGTTAGGTCTGGGGTGCGCTGCCGTGGGGATAACGCAAGCAATCCGCACTTGGTCGGCCCTCTACCGAGAAGACCGGAGTGCTGCGTAGCCCTCCGTAACGGATACGACGGGTTTCCCGCGAGGCTCGACATCGCGCGAATCCCACCGCGCTCTCGCCCCTTTCTCGTGGTCGGGGGTCGAGGGTGTCCGCCCGTTCCGGAGGCATGCTCGGTCCTTCGGCACCGTTCGTCTCGTTAAGTCAAGGTCATGAGGGGGAAGCATGTGGTGGCCTCGATGCCGACCGATCTTGCCCTCATTCAGGAACTGTACGCTTACAACTCGCGAACGAGGGCGAAGTACCTGGCTGCCATCTGGAAACTGTCGCCTCGCGCGCGGTATCGGAACCGGGGCGCTTCTTTCCCTTCGCTCGTGGACATCTTCATGCACGTCCTCGACGCGTATCGCCAGTGGTTTCTCATGGTCTACGCCGGCGAGGGCGAACCCGAATGGTACCCGCTCGGCAAGCGGTACACCCGGGCCGAGGCCAGCCGTGAGATGCGATCGGTCGACCGCTATGTCGATCGGGTGATCCAGAACCTGAAGCCCGGAGACCTCGACCGGTCCTTGAGGATCCCGGGCCATCCGCGTCTCAAGATCGAGCTTCGTGTGCTGCTGGTCCACATGATCGAGGAAGAGCTCCAGCACCGCGGCGAGATGAACGCCCTCCTCTGGCAGGCGGGACGCGATCCACCGGTTACCGGATTCGACGACTAGCGAGAATACGGCGGCCCGCACCCGGTGACGATCGCCGTGGCGTGGGCGGCTCTGCACGCCGGACGCGCTCCTCGGGGTCGGTCACCGGCCGGGCCCATTGACACGAATGAAGCTCCTCCCGCTAGGCGGTGCGGGTCCCGTCTCCGAGCGGATGAGATGGCGGTCGAACCAATCCGCGGTCCTTTCGGCGACCTGCTCGAGCGTACCCGGTTCCTCGAAGAGATGGGAGGCGCCCGGGACGACGACGAGCTCCTTGTCGCAGGAGAGAAGCCGCAGCGTCCGCTCATTGGCCTCTCGGATGGACCCGTCGTTCCCGCCGACGAGGATCAGCGTCGGACAGCGGACGCCGGCCGCGGCCGAGTCGCCGAGGTCGCTGCGGGCTCCCCGCAGGACGATGGCGCCCACGACCTCCGCTCTCCGGGCGGCGGCGGTCATCGCGACCGCGCCTCCGGTGCTCGCGCCAAAATAGCCGATCCTAACCGCTCTTGCCTCGGGTCTCGCGAGGAGCCAGTCGGTGGCTAGAAGGAGGCGCTCCGTGAGGAGGGGGATGTCGAAACGATGCTCCGAGGTGCGCTCGTCGGCCCGGGCCTCGGATTCGGAGAGAAGGTCCAAAAGGAGAGTGCCTAGCCCCCGGGTGTTCAGAACTGCCGCGACCTGCCGGTTCCGGGGACTCCGACGTCCGCTTCCGCTCCCGTGGGCGAAGATGACGGTCCCTTTTCCCGGGCGCGGAGGAACAAGGTCCGCGTCGAGCCACACGTTCCCGCCTGGAATGCGCACCGCGTGGAGTTCGGTATCCATGTGTCGTGTCGAGCCGCAAGGTAGCGGCGTGGGATACGATTTCCCGTGGCTCCCCCGGCCTACGCCGGACCGGCCACGCAGGGGTCACGCGACCTGGTCGGGACCTTGCCCCGGACGGTAAGGGAACCGGTTCAGCATCGCCCGCACGAGCCCGTACACGCCGAGGAATGCGACCAACCCGGCGCCGATGGCGACCGCAAGGCCGTAGGGACCTAAGAGAACGGCAACCACCGCGCAGAAGGCGGCGAAGCTGAAGAGACCGTACTGCAGGCCATTCAGGAAAACGAACACCGGCGCCGGCCCCTGACGGGAGTGGGTGAAGATCACGAGCGTGATCGTGAACACCGGGATCGGACTCAACAGGCCGCTCAGTCGCGGGCCCAGACCCTCCGCGGCGGTGGTGATCACGAGAACGAGAATCGCCGCGGTCAGCATCCGGAGCGGGATCTCCCACCTTGGGGGCGGGGTCGATGATGCGGGTTCGGAGCGCTTCGGCAGGAGGACGAGCACGACCGCGACCGAGAGCACCGACGCGGCGAGGCCGAGGGGGACCATCTCGGGCACCTGGCTTAGGACGATCGTGGAGACCACGAACCCGACCGCCGCGATCGAGAGGCACACCGGCCAGCGATACCGCATCGCCGAGCGCGCATATCCGATGGCGAACACCGACAGGGAGACAATCCCCAGGAGAGCACCGAGCGCCGCCGCCGCCGCGAAGGCCGTTCCCTCCGTCAGGACCAGGATGAAGATGATGGTCCCGGTGTTGATGGGCAACGCGACGAGCCAACCCGCGACGCGGTGACCGTAGCGCAGTGCGATGAGGCTGATGATTCCGATGAAGGCGGGCGCGATGGCCACCTTGAGCAGGAGGAGTTCCAAGCTGACGTCCACGGCCGGCCGACCCGAATCGCGTAGGGGAACCCCATAATAGCCCGGCGGTCCCGGAGGCTGTCTCGGCAGCGCCGAACGCGGGGCTGAGCAGTCGCAGAGATCCGGCTCGGTGGCGGAAACGACATCCTTTCAACCGCGGGTACTATCAGCCGGGGCAGGCGCCGAAATCCCGCTCGAAGCTTTCGAACGAGCTGCTCGGAAACTAGGAGGGCGAACCAGAAGGATGACCGAACGTGGACCCACGGTCCCGACACCATCGCGGCGGGGGAGTTCCTCTCGCGAACGGGCGCAATGGCGGATGACCTACGAGAGAACGCCCTACGAGCAGCTCCCCTGGTTCGAGCCGGGGCCGAGCACCGGGGTCAAGCTGGCGGTCGAGGAGGGTTTCCTTCCGAAGGGAGCCGCCGTCCTGGATGTGGGCTGTGGAGCGGGGTCGAACGTGCTGTTCCTCGCCGAACGCGGATACGCGGCTCACGGGATCGACCTGTCCCCGGGAGCCGTGGCCGCCGCCCGCTCCCGGGCGGCCCTCGCCCGTCTCACCGTCGATGTCCAGGAAGGGGACGCACTGGCGCTGCGATTTCCCGACGGGAGCCTCGACGCGTTGGTCGACAACGGTTGCTTCCACACGCTCGCCTTCTCTCGCCGGGAACGATACGCCAAGGAGGTTCATCGAGTCCTCCGTCCCGAGGGACGTTTCGTCCTCTCCTGGGTGGCCCGCGAGCACACCGACGCGACGGGTCCGCCGCACCGCCCGTCGCTCAGGGAGGTGACCGCGGTCTTCGAATCCCGGTTCTTGTTCGTTCGAACCGGCTTTCATCCGGCCCCCGAGGCGGGCGAGCCGTCAACGTACTTCGCCTTCCTCGCACGACGATCGACCCCTTATCCTCCACGCCGGTAGCGGGAAGACTCGCGCCGATGGGGTTCCGGCCGACCGACGCTAACTCCGGCCGGTCCGTGCTGTAGCGCCGCCCTTGAGCGGGGCCCGGAGCAGGGTACGGTATTGTGCTCGTCAGTCCTGAGGCGAACGTTGACCGCCGACATTGTCGTGGTCGTGTCCGACGTCGACCCGGTGGCCGACGCGGTCGCGACCGAATGGGGAACCCTCCCCGCGGCCGATGGCCATGTCGATGGCGCGCCGATCCGTCAGCTCACCGACCGGGCCGTCGTCGTGCGTCGACCCGGCGCGCACATCCATGACGAAGACGTCGATCTCCGCCTGCCCCCGGCGCTCCGCGAGGCGCGGCCCACGTTGATCTTCCCGTCCATCCATCGGAGCGAGCGGAACGTGCCCTCCCTGACCGTTCACCCCCTCGGGAACCCCGGTCCCCGAGCGGAACTGGGGGGCCGTCCCCGAACGCTGGCGCCGAGCGACCCCCGAAGGATGGCCACGGCGCTTCGTCTCCTCGACGAGGGGGCGGCGCCCCTGGGGATGGGCGCCACCTACGAAGCGACCCATCATGGCCCCGCGGTGGCCCTTCCCGCCTTCTTTATCGAGATCGGCTACGCTGAGCTTCCGCACCCGCCGCGGGAGGCCGTACGGCTCTTGGCGGAGGTGATCCCCCGGATCACCGGTAGCCCTGAGGATCGGGTCGCGCTCGCGGTAGGCGGCGGGCATTATGTCCCGCACTTCACCGACCTCGCCCTTCGCCGAAAGTGGGCGTTCGGACACATTCTTTCACGACATGCTCTCGAGGAGCTCGACCGAGCCACGGCCGCCGACGCGTACGCCCGGACGGAGGGAGCGGAAGGTGTGGTCTACGCGCGCGCCGAGGACGCGCGCCATCCGGCGCTGGAAGCGGTCGGTCCCCGACTTCGAGACCAGGATGCTCCCCCGCGAGAACGGGGACCGGCCCGGACGGCTACGGGCGACGCTCGTTCGGCTTCTGGAACATGATCGCGCCGGACCGGTAAACCGCCTTACCGAGGCGGAGCGACTGGGTGGAGGCCACGCTCGGCGACCTCTCGGCCAGCATCAAACTCTCGACGATCTGTCGGAAGAGCGCGCTCTGGTTGATCTCGGGATGGCGGTTGAGAAACTGGCTTTCCTCGGGGGTGATCGTGATGTTCTTCCGCGTCATTCCCTGGGCGATCATCTCGGGCTTCGCGCGCGACGCCATGCTTCCCGAAATCGATTACACGTATAAGTGCGTATTGGTGCCCCGTCGTCGGCGCTTGGCCTAGACCTTTGGTGCAGACCCGACGGCGCCGGGGACCCCCTTCCCACCCGGGACGTGACGCTAGGACCGAGCTACTGGGCCCGCGAGTACTGTCACGGCGTGACGGCGGTCCATCGCCCGTTCGGCCGCCGCGCGCACTTCTTTCGGGCGGACCGAGCGAAGCAGCGCAGGCCACCGAGAAAGATAGTCGCCGGGCAGCCGATGGTAGGCCACCTCGACCGCGAGCTCGTGGGCGTTCGCGGTCGACTCGAGGGCGAGAGGGACCTCACCGATCGCGCTTTCCCGGACCTCGCGGAGGTCCGAGACCGAGACCTCGCGACTACCCATTCGCTCGAGCTCCCGGGAAAGCATGGGAACGACCTTCTCCCACCGCTCGGGCCCCGTCCCGGCTCCGACCGCCCAGTAACCCCCGAAGCGCATGGCCTCGAGTTCGCTCGACGCGTGATAGACGAGGCCGCCGCGCTCCCGGACCCGCCGGAAAAGGCGGCTCAACTGGGCTCTCCCTCCAAGGACCTCGTTCGCCAGGAACGCGGCGGGATACTCCGGGTCCGAGCGGGCGATCGAATCGCCACCGATGCGGATCTCGACCTGCGAGCGGCCCTCGAGCTCCACGGTGAGGGTTCGAGCGCTACGGGACCGGACCGGGGAGAAGTGGAGCGTGGGTCCTCGCTTCTCGGCGAACTCCGAGAAGAGGGCACGCGCTGCGTTCTCGATGGCCGAGAGCCCCCCGGGCGCGGTGACCACCAGGACCGCATCGCCGCTCGTGTAATGGGTCCGATGGAAAGCACGAAGCTTCCTCGGGCTGATCCGTGCGACCGATCGTGGGTCCCCTAGTCCGGTCGAGCGGTACGGGTGGCCCTCGGGATACGTCGCTCGAAAGAGCTCACGGTCCGCCCGGCTCGCCGGCTGGGCGAGCTCGCGCATCTGCCGTTCGGAGAACTGTCGTTGGACCCGGACGAGGTCGTCGGGAGCGAACCGGGGCCTCAGGACCACGTCGGCGAGCAGCGCGAGCAGTTTCTCCCAGTCGGCGGACGGACCCCAGATCGTCACCTCCGCCGATTCCGGCGCACATTCGGTGGAAAGCGAGGCTCCGGCCCGGTCGAGGAGCCGGGCCAGCGCCATCCGGTCGTAGGGACCGGCACCGCTCGAGAGCAGCTGGTTGGTGGCGAGAGCGGTCCCGTCCCCTCCCGGTGGGTCGAAGCCCCAGCCTGCAGGACCGACGTACGTGGCGGAAAAGCTGGCCGCCCCGGGAGGAGGCGGCTGTCGCACGACCGCCAGCCCTTCGACCTCCCGACCGTACTCGAGTCGCAGCGGGTCGTTCGTCCTACTCATCGGCGGCCGCCCCCGTCGGTTCATACCGGACCACGACCCGGGATTCCGGCCGGAAGAGCACACGGGCCTGGTCTCGTACGGCCCGAGCCGACACGTGCAATAGACGGTGATACAACTGGTCCTCCAGCGCGAGCGAATGCAACGTCGAAAAGTACCCGATTCGGAAGCCGGTGCTCGTCGCCCCCTCGTAGGCCAGCGTGGCTCCCCGCCGGATGCGCGTCCGGACGTCGGACATCTCCTTCGAGGACGGCCCCTCCCGGGAAAGCCGGTCGATCGTCGACTCCAACGCCCTCTCGAGGCGGTTCAGGGAGACGCCGGCAGCGGCTTGGGCCTGGACCATGAACAGGCTCGGGTAGAACCGGGGGCTCCAGCCGCTGGTGGCTCGCACGGCGAGCCCCTTCTCGACGAGCGCCCGGTACAGGCGGGCCGTCGGGTGCTCGCGTCGCCCACGCCAGCTCATTCCGGCCGAGAACACACGGCTTTCTCCCCCGAGGATGGTATCGAGAACGAGCGTCGCTGGGGTGGAGGGGTCGGTGAGGGCCGGCGAGCGCCACCCGACCTGAAGGTAGGGGGTCGTCCCGGGGCCGGAGAGCGTCGACCGACGTTCCCCGACGGGGACCGGTTCGACCTCGTGGACCGTGACGTCCTCTCCCCAGGGTGGGAGCTTCGAAAAACGACGGCGTATCTCGGCCTCGGTCCGGAGGGGATCGAACCCCCCGGCTACTACCAGAACCGCGTTCTTTGGTCCGTAGAAGCGACGGTAGTACTCCCGCAACTGTTCGGCGGTCATCTCTTCGATATCCCGCCGTCGTCCGAGCGCGTCCCACCGATAGGGATGGACGCGGAACGCGAGCTGGTAGAGCTCCTCCTCGACGCGGAACTCGGGCCAGTTCTCGTTCCCTTCCCGCTCGGAATGGATGACCGTCCGCTCCCGCGCGACCTCCTCGTCCGTGATGGCCGCGCGGGTCATCCGGTCGGCCTCGATGGCCAGCGGGACGGAAAGATGGGCGCGCGGGACCGTCGTGAAATAGGCCGTGAAGTCGGTGTCGGTGAACGCGTTCAGTTCCCCGCCGACCCGCAGTACCGCGCGGTCGATCTCCCCCTTCCCGTACCGAGGAGAGCCCTCGAAGAGCATGTGCTCGACCCAGTGCGAGGCGCCGGTGATTCCCGGCCGTTCGTTCTTGGAGCCGACCCGGTACCACACCCAGACGCTGGCGGTCGGGCTCGTGGCCTCCGGTGCGAGGAGGACCCGGAGCCCGTTCCCCAAGGTGAGCGACCGGACCTTCGGGCGTCGGACCCCCGACCTACGCATCGAACGAGCGCCAGCGCTCTTTGCATATAACGCGCCTCCCGGCGGGGTCTTCGTCCGGGAGGGGCACCTCCAACTCCGGCACAACCGTTAAGCGAACGGCCCGACCATCGGGCCCCGTGCATCCAGCGCTCCGTCTGGTGCGCGCGGGCAACCTCGGGGTATCGTTCGTCGGAACGGTCGTCGGGGGACTGGTCGCGCGGGGGGCGGGAATCTCCGTCCCGGTCGGGCTGTGGCTCGCGTTCGTGCTGGCCGGACTTTCCACGGGCTTCGTCACTGCCGGCGGGAACGTGCTCAACGACCTCCTCGACCTCGAGGGGGACCGGACCAACCACCCGGACCGCCCCCTCGTCACGGGGGAGGTCTCGGTCGGTGGCGCACGAGCGCTCGCCGTGGCTCTGTTCGTCCTCGGGGCGGCGGTGGCGGTCCCGGTCGCGATCGAGGAGCCGCTGGTGGCGGTCATCCTCGCTGCGGCGGTGGCGCTGCTGCTGGCGTACGAGTTCCGTTTCAAGAAGGCCGGGTTCGCCGGCAACCTCGTCGTGGCCTTTCTGACCGGGGTCGTCTTCCTCTACGGGGGGGCGGCCGCGGGTGACGCCGAGGTGCTCCTTCCGTTCGCGGCGATGGCGTTCCTGGCGACCCTGAGCCGCGAGGTCGTCAAGGATATGGAGGACATCGCTGGGGACATCGGTCGCACGACCCTGCCCAAACAGTACGGGCTCGGAGCCGCAACGGCCTGGGCGCGAGGGGCCGTGGTCGGGGGCGTGGTGCTGAGCCTCGTTCCCCTCGCCTGGTTCGTCAACCTCGCCTCAGGGGTCGGGATTATCTACGTCGTTCTGGTCGGGGCCGCCGACGCGATCTTCGGGGTGTCGATCTGGCACCTCCCGGACCGTCTGCACTACGAGCAAACGATGAGCAAAGTGGCGATGACGGTGGCGCTGTTCGCATTCCTGGTGGTGGCGTTCCGGTGACGGCCCGCCCTCCCATCGGCCGCGTCGAGCAGTACCTCCGACAGAACCTCACCGGCGGCCCTCTCCACTTCACCCTGATCGACCCCGACAAATCGCCCGGAGAGAAGGCCGCGGCCTTGGCCCGGGGCGCGGTCGAGCTCGGCAGTCACGCCATCCTGCTCGGCGGGTCCACCGGGATCTCCCACGACGTGATGAGCGAGGCCGCCCGCTCGATCAAGGCGACGGTCGCGGTGCCGGCCATCATCTTCCCCGAGGGACCCGGTTCGCTCACCCCCGACGCCGACGCGGTCCTGTTCATGAGCCTCCTCAACTCTCGGAACCTCGACCTGGTGATCCGGACGCATGCCCGCTCGGCCGCGACGGTGTGCCGGATGGAGCTCGAGGCCATCCCGATGGGCTACCTCGTCGTCGCTCCCGGGATGCGGGTGGGCGAGGTGGGGGCGGTCGACCCGGTCGCGCGCGACGACCTCTCGGGGGCTACCGGTTACGCGCTCGCGGCGGAGCTCCTCGGGATGAGATTCGTCTATCTCGAGGCCGGTTCGGGCGCACCGGCGCCGGTGCCGGTCGAGATGGTGCGGGCGGTCCATGACGCGATCGGCGTTCCCCTCATCGTTGGCGGGGGGATCCGCTCCGGACCGGAAGCGAGGGCATTGCTCGAGGCGGGCGCCGACATCCTTGTCACGGGGTCGATCACGGAAGAGGAGGGTCTTGGAGCGTCGTTCCATGGGATCCTCGAGGAGGTGCGTCGGGCCCGTGGCGGCTGAACCGAACGTCGGCCTGGACGACGACTACCACGAGATCCGTCGAGGCCACGTCCTCTTTCGCGCACCCTCCCCACCGGTCACCTACGCGCTCATTCTGGTCTCGAGCGCCGCGCTCGCGGCCCTCCTGTTCCTCCCCGACGTCAACCGGTTCCTCGAAGGGTTCCTCGTCGTCGGCGTCCTGCCGGCCTTCATCGCGTCGGCCGTCACCACTCCGCTCTGTTCGGTCCTGGGCGGCCAGCTCGAGTTCCACCGGAGCGCCTTCTTGGCCCTGACCGTGATGGTCGTGCTGGTAGCGCTGGCGGCCCTCTGGCGCCTCGCGTTCTGGGCCGACCCCACGCTCGTGCCGGGGCTAGTCGCCCTAGGGGTATTCCTGGTCGGCCCGACGTTCTGGTTCCGCCACTCGAGCCTCTACGGGGTCTCTCGTCCGAGCCACGCTCGCATGCTCGTGCCTTCGCTTCTTCAGCCCGTGCTCTACCTCGCCGGGTTCTTCCTGCTCGTGTCGCCGACGCTCCTCCTGGTGGAGGAAGCGGCCGCGTTCCTCGTTCTCGGGTTCATCGCGGCCGTCGCCCTGGTCCGAGCCTCCGACCGTCCGATCCGCCGGGAGTTCGGGATCTCGGGGGTCTCCCTCATCCGACCCCTTCTCGATCACGTCAGCCGCCGCGACCCGGAGGCCACCGGGGCGCTCGAGGCGTTCTTCCTGAAGGGCGCGATCCCCGGAAACATCGAGGCGAGGGCCCTCACCTTCTCGCGCGGAGGCTCCGTGAAGGCCACGGTGGCCCTCCCGACGGTCCACCCCGGACCGTTCGCCGCGCTCGGGTCGAGCGACCTTCCCCGCAAGCTTTCCGAGAA
>JBKQUP010000036.1:0-22840 GCA_052325545.1 Thermoplasmata archaeon | reverse complement strand
GTTCTCGTACCGTCGGCTCACCCTCGCCGCCAGAGCGACCGGCTATTAGGGGTCGCTCGGTCCCGGGACCGAGCGACCCCTAATAGCCGGTCGCTCTGGCGGCGAGGGTGAGCCGACGGTACGAGAACCCAGCGCTGACCGTGGACGCGGTTTGGATCCGGTCGGGAAAAGTGCTCCTCGTACGTCGGGGTAGGCCGCCGTTCCGGGGCTTCTGGGCGCTTCCAGGGGGCTTCGTCGAGCTCCGCGAAACGGTCGAGAGGGCTCTCGCTCGCGAGCTCCACGAGGAAACCGGGCTCGTCGGCCACCCCTTGGGGATCGTGGGAGTGTACTCGGGGCCGGACCGGGACCCTCGAAAGCCTACCACGACCATCGCGTTCCTGGTCGGCGGTCGGGGAGGGAATCCCGTGGGCCATGACGACGCCGAATCCGCCGCCTGGGTCCGCCTCTCCGAGGCCCGCCCGCTCGCGTTCGACCATGAGGAGATCCTGAGGGACGCGCGTCGGATCTACCGAAGGAAGACGCGACGAAGCGGACCGCGCCGGGCCGACCGTGCGTCGCGGCCCCGAGCGAGGTGACCCCGCGCGGTCTCGGGGCAACGGCCGCTGGAAGGGCTGCTCGAGGGAGCCGGTACCGGCAGACTATTATCGGGGGGGCCAAGTGACCCCCCTCGGGCATGCAATCTTCCGACGAACAGCACCCGCATCCCACGCTCCTTTCGGACTTCATCCTGGGGAGCCAGGACGGGCTGGTCAACGTCCTCGGTATCCTCCTCGGGCTCGTCGCAGCCAGTATCGAGCCCGGCTCCCACGTCACCGCCCAGATCGTCATCATCGCAGGGCTCTCCGCTCTCGCCGCCGAAGCGCTCTCGATGGCCGCGGTCGCCTACACCTCCACGTACTCCCGGCTGAGGCTCTACGGGTCGGAGCGCGAACGGGAGATCCGGGAGATGAGGGAGGTCCCCGAGCTCGAGCGCGAGGAGGTCCGGGTCATCCTGCGCGGTTGGGGGTTCGAGGGCGCGGACCTCGAGGACATGCTAGGCCGGATCGAGGCGAAGCCGAGGGCGTGGCTCGACCTCATGATGGCGTTCGAGCTCAACCTGTCGTACGTTCCCCCCGAGGCTCCTCGGCGGAGCGCCGGCCTCGTCGGGTCGGCCACCGTCCTCGGTTCCATTGTCCCGCTGGTCCCGTTCTTCTTCCCCGAACTCACCCTCGTGAACGCGGCGATCATCGCCACGCTCCTAAGCGCGGTCATGCTCTTCGCGATCGGCCTTTACGAGGCGCGGGTGACTTCCGGCTCAGTCTGGCGGAGCGGACTCCGCATCACCATCATCGGACTCGGATCGGGGTTCGCGGGACTCGTGATCGGCCACTTCGCGGGATTGCTCTGACTCTGCCCGCGGGCCTCCCAATCGGTTAGGAGGCTCGCGTGAGGAGGCCGTGGTAGCTCGAAGGAGCGGTCGGAGGACGCTGTGGGAACCATCGCCGCGGGCCCCGGGTCTCGTGCCGCTGGCAGGCGAAGCACCATACCACGACCTCCAGGGGGCCCGCGAGCTCGGGAGTCGCCACGTGTTCGGAGTCCGGATGGCGACACCCGCGGCTAAGGCAGGGATGGGATGGGCGCTCCGCCGTCATACAGTGTAGCATGCGCATGGATGTGTATTAAACCTGACGGTTCCGATAGGACCTCGATCGCCGGAACGTTAACGGGCTCCCGCCCGCCGCCGCGTCGGCGGATCGCCGTCCGGTCGCTTACTTCGACAGCCCCGCCCGGGCCCTCAGGGCATGGTAGAACCCCCCGAAGCTGGTCGCGTTCGGGGTTCGGAGTCCCTGCAGACGCATCTGCTCGCGGACCTCCTTGGCGGATTGGCGGAGGTCGAGCGTCTTCGTCGAGTCGTACTTGTACTGGAAGGTTCCCGAGGGGCCGCGGGGGAACGGGTCCCAGTCCCGCGGCGTGGTCGAGGTGAGCTCGTGCATCCGCTTCCCCTCCGTCGGCTGGAACGCCGGCATCGTGAGATGCTCCTCGGTCAGCCAGATCAAGGTCGCGTCGCGGATCGCTTGCTGCGTGGTGTCGTCCAGAGCCCCGGGGGCGACCTGGGCCTGGACCCAGTCCACGAGAGCGTCGAACGTCTTCTCGGCGTTGTCCTCCAGCATCTGGAGGACGGCGAGCCGGATCGCGCTCCGGCGAAGCTGCTGGGTCCCCGTCTCGCTGAGCCGGAACTCGGCCGTGAGGCCGAGGAGGCTCTCGGAGTTGTCGGAGAGGTCCTTGAGCGGAAGGACGAACAGGGGAGCCGCCGGCTCGTTGGGAGGGATGTACCAAAGGGAGAACTCCCGGCCGTTCGTCAGTAGGACGAGCGGGACCTTCGCGCTCTTCGCCGCCTCGACGATCGTCCCCGGCTCGGTGACGTTCGCGGTGCGTTCCCGCACATCGAGGAAGAGTCCGGGCTTGCCCTCGGCGTTCAAGAGGGCGTAGTCGATGTGGCCGCCCTCGGTCGAGGACGGGTAGTCGAAGAAGACCGCCTTCTTGTCGTGCGGGTCCCATCCGAGCGCGACGAGGAACGGGTTCACGATCCAGTGGCGGATCTGCTGCTCGGTCACGTCTTGAACGTCGCGGAGCACTTCTCCGGCGACTTGAGCGAAATCGGCGAGCCTTCGACTGAGGTCGACTGCTTCCATCGAGGGGACCAATGGAGCGGGACGGGCTTAAAATTACCCTCGGGGCGGCCGCCGCGTCTTCCGCAGACGAGCGGCCTCTTCCGTGAGGAACGGCTCCACGGGGAGCAACGGCTCCTCCAATCCCACATAGGGAGGAAGACCGAGCATGTCCGAAAGGAGCCACTCGACCTCGTAGACGTAAAGAAGGGTCGAACCGAGGTGCTCGAGCAGCCACGACAGCCGGACGGCACCCGATCCGGAGAGACGGAAGTACTTGGGCGGAAGGCCGAGCGCCTGGAACATGGCGTCCGTGAGGTCCCGGTACCGCCACCGTTTGGGTCCGCCTACGGCGACGTTGCGCCGCTCGGCGCGCGCCGCCTCGAGGCGGACGATCCGGGCCAGGTCGGGCGCCGCGAGCGGACTGATGTGGTACTCCCCGTCCCCGAACATAGGGAACCGGTGGTACCGGTGCATCGTCCGCAACATCACGGTGACGAGCTTGTCGCGAGGAGCGAACAGCATAGTCGGCCGGACGATGGCGTACGATAGTCCGCTCTGCTCGATCGCACGGTCGACCCGGCGCTTGAGCCCCATGTAGGGGTACTTGGTCTCGAGGGAGACCGGTGAATCCGGGACGCTGAGGTGCACGAAGCGGGGCACCCCGACCTGGTCGGCGGCCGCTACGAGCCGAAGGAGGCCTTCGGTGAGCGGACGAAAGCGCCGGTCGTGGCCCGGTCGGTACCAGGCCACGTTGATGACGAGGTCCACACCCCGAAGAAGAGGTGCCCAGTCGGCGACCGTCGCGATGTCGGCGCTCACGAACTCGACGCCCGCGGCCGTCTCCTCCGGGGAGGGGAGGCGGTGCAGCGAGACGATATGCCAGTCGTGACCGAACTCGGCCCGGAGATGTCGACCAACTAGGCCGGTTCCTCCCCCCACGAGAAGGAGGCGCGGCCGGGAAGGACCGTCGGTCATGCGCGAGCCGGTGGGGCTTCGGGGAGCAAGGTCGCGGTAGCTCCCTTGGGGGCGGTCGGCGCGAACGTCTCGCGCCATGCCTCGACGACATGGGGGGTCACTTCCGAGATCCGGACCGTTCGACCCAACTCACGGGACAATGAGGTCATGACCGACCCGGGGAACCCACAGGGACGGAACCGTTCGAAGGCGGCGAGGTCCGGCTCGACATTGAGCGCGAACCCGTGGAACGTTACCCAGTGGTCCACCGCGATCCCGATGGAGGCGATCTTCCTCTCCCCCTCGACCCAGACCCCGCGCCGGCCGCTAACGTGGCCGGCGGCGACGCCGAACGGAGCGATCGATCGAACGACGAGCTCCTCCACGTCGTGCACGAACCGTCGGACGTCCCGGCCGCGAGGCTCGAGGTCGACGATCGGATACCCCACGAGCTGACCGGGTCCGTGGTAGGTCGCGTGCCCCCCGCGTTCGACGTTCACGGTGGGAAGACCCGAGGTCGCCGCCAGGCCGTCGTCCCCCTCGACGCCCACGGTGACCACCGGCGGGTGCTCTACGAGGATCAGCGTGTCCGGGATCGCGCCGTCGCGGCGGGCCTGGACCATGGAGCGCATCGCATCGAGCGCCTCCGAGTACTCCCGCTGACCCCACTCAACGACCGCCGGCATCGGACCTCCGGCGAGCGACGTGCATCGGCTCCCCGAGCCAGACGAGCGCGGCTTCCTGCAAGGTCTCGGAGAAGGTAGGGTGAGGGTGGATCGTCATGGCCACGTCCCGAACCGTCGACCCCATCTCGATCGCGTGGGCGGCCTCGGCGATGAACTCCCCGACGCCCATCCCGGCGGCGTGAACCCCGAGCAGGAGACCGGTCTTGTCGTCGCCGACGACCTTGACCCACCCCTGGACCGCGTGGTTGGCGTGCGCCCGGCCCAGGGCGACGTACGGGAACCGCGCTTCCCGGGCCGCGAGCCCGCGTGCCTCGGCATCCGCCTTCGTCAGACCGACCGTCGCGAGCTCGGGAGTGGTGAACACCACGGACGGCATCGCCTGGAACTGGAACCGGGTCGGACGCCCCGCCGCGGCCTCGGCGGCGACCACCCCTTCTCGGTACGCCTTGTGCGCGAGCATCGGCGGGCGTGCGATGTCCCCGACCGCGAAGATGTGGGACTGGTTCGTCCGCATCTGGTCGTCGACCGTGATGAACCCCGTCTTGGGGTCGAAGGCGACGCCGGCCTCCTCGAGCCCCAACTCCTGGGTCCGGGGACGCTTACCGACCGTCACGAAGAGGCGCTCACCCGAGAGCTCCTCTCGTCCAGCCCCCCCCTCGACGGTCATGGTGAGGGCCGACGGCTCCCGGCGCAGCGAGACCGCCCGGGTCCCGACGCGGACCTTGATACCGAGGCGCTCGAGCGAACCGGTGAGTTCGCGAGCCAGGTCGGGTTCCAGGCCGGGCAGGAGCTGCGGCATCATCTCGACGATCGTGACCTCGACGCCGACGCGGGCCAGGAACTCCCCGAGCTCGCAACCCGAAACCCCGCCCCCGAGGATCAGCATCGACCGGGGAAGGGTCTTCAGCGACAACAGGTCCCAGGCGTTCACGACACGTTCCCCGTCGGTCTCGAACCCCGGGATCGTCATGTGCAACGCACCGGCCGCGATTATCGCCTGCTCGAAGTCGATGCGCTCGTGGCCGCCATCGGGGGCGGTGACGTCCGCCGACTTCGGTCCCGTGAACTTCGCGATGCCCACGAGCACCGACGCGCCCGCGGACTTGAGCAAGGCGGCGACTCCCTGCCGTTCCTTCGAGACCACCTCGTCCTTCCAGCGCATCACCTGGGTGAGGTCGAACCTCGGGTCCGTGGCGGTGACACCTACCTCCGGGCCCTCCGTCCGCAGGGAGTGATAGAGGAGAGAAGCGTGGATCAGCGCCTTCGACGGGATGCAGCCGCGATTGAGGCATTCCCCGCCGAGCTCCTGACGCTCGACGACGAGAGCCTTGCGGCCCAGCTGGCCGAGCCGGATCGTCGCCATGTAGCCACCGGGTCCTCCACCGATCACGAGCACCTCGGTCGAACGAGAGAAGGTTCCCGCCATCTGTTCCTCCGTTAACCTCCCGATCCTATAGGGGTGTACGACCGTGAGGCATAGACGTCTTCGGTGACCGTTTCTGCCGCCGGAGGCGGGGTACCTTCCGCCAGCGCGACTGCCGCCCGCACCTCACGGTTGGCCTCCGCCTCCCAGCGGGCCCCCTCTTCATCCGTCAACCGGCCGTGGGTCTCCAGCCACGATCGGAGACGGTTCACCGGGTCTAGGCGCACGGCCCGGACCATCCAGTCCGCGGGTTGATAGCGTTCGGTGTCCTCGACCTCGGAACGGGGCGTCATCCGGTACAGGACGAACTCGAGGAGCACGGGACCCTCGCCGCTCCGGGCTTGCTTCAGCGCGGTCGCGAGCGCTCGGTAGCTTGCGACGAAATCGGTGCCGTCGACCTGCCGGCCCGGGAGCCCGTACGCCGCCGCCTTCGATACGAGCGAGGCGACGGCGGTCTGGCGGGAGACCGGGAGCGAGATGGCCCATTGGTTGTTCACGCAGCAGAAGACGACGGGCACGTGGAAGACCCCGGCGAAGTTGAGCCCCGCATGGAAGTCGTTCGAGCTGGTCGCACCATCGCCGAAAAAGGCGAGTGTCGCGGCCGATTCTTTCCGAAGCTTCTGGGCGTAGGCAAGACCCACCGCGTGGGTCACCTGCGTTCCGATCACCGAGGACATCGACACGTAATGGACCTCGCGCGCCGTCGGGTGGCCGGGCATGTTGCGTCCGACCGCGGGGTCCTTCGCGTCGGCGAAGAGGTGGTGGACGTACGCCGGGAGGGCGTGCCCCCGCACCAAAGCCACGAGCTGCTCCCGGAGCGCCGGAAAGACCCAATCCTCCCGGGCGGAGGCGAGCCCGGCCGCGACATTGACGGCCTCGTGTCCGGGTGCCGCCCCTAGGAAGTCGACTCGGCCCTGGCGCTGAAGGGTCTGCAACTGGGCGTCGAGCGTCCGTCCGAGGATCATCCACCGGTACGCAGACCGAAGGAGCTCCGACCAGCCAGGCCCGAGGGCTTCCTCGACGGTAGCGGCATCGTAGGGTAGTGGTTCGACCAGGACCGGGGAGGTCATGCGAGCTCGGCGAAGAGCTGGTGCGGGTCTTCGAGGTACGACTTCACCTTCGCCACGAACTGGGCCCCCTCGAACCCGTCCACCACCCGGTGGTCGAGCGAGATGGAGAGGTTCATCATGTCGGCCGGGCCGATCGACCCGTCCGCTCGATAGACCGGTCGCCGCTGGATTTTGTGCACGCCGAGGATCGCGACCTCAGGGTAGTTGAGGATGGGCGTCGCGAGCAGCCCCCCCAGCGCCCCCAGGCTCGTGATCGTGAACGTGCTGCCCGTGAGCTCGGCCCGGGACAACGTGCCCGCGCGGCCCCGTTCGGCGAGGTCCTGAATCTCGCGGGAGAGCCCGACGACGCTCTTCCGGTCGGCGTTCCGAATGACCGGCACGATGAGCCCCTCCGGGGTGGCCGTGGCAATCCCGATGTGGTAGCTCGAGCGGATGAGCAGCTCCTCGCGGGCGTCGTCCACGGTCGCGTTCAGCCGTGGGTACGCTTTCAGTCCCGCCACGACCGCTTTCACGATGAACGGGAGGAAGCTCAGCCGCACGCCCTGCTTCTCGACGTGCTTCGCCATCCGGTCCCGGAGCGTGACGAGCTCGCTCATGTCGACCTCCTCGACGTACGTGTAGTGAGCCGCTCGGTGCCGCGATTCGGTCATGTGTTCGGCGATGACCCGGCGGATCCCGCGGATCGGGATGCGCTCGAGAACATCGTCGGGTCCGGGAGCGGAAGCCCGGGTCACGGTGGCAGCAGCCGGGGTCGGGACCACGGGGGCCGAGAGGGCAGGCCACATCGGAGATGACGTGACCTCACCGGAGCCGGCCTTGGCCGCGTCCAGGTCCGGGTCCGTGATCCGACCACCCGGGCCGGTCCCCTTCAGCTTCGTCAGGTCCACACCAAGCTCGGCCGCGCGCCGCCGCACGAACGGTGAGGCCAGGACGGGAGAGGAGGATGAGGACGCCACGTTCTCTGCACCGACCTTCGGCGTGGGGGGGGTCGACGGGGGCGCGTTGATCGCACTCGTCGCAGGCGAGCTCGCCGGAGCCGGCCCGGCGGTCCCCTCGGTTTCGATCGTGACGAGAAGGCCTCCCACCTTCACCTTGTCCCCGACCTGGGCGTGGATACTGAGCACCTGCCCCGACTTCGGGGATGGGATCTCGACGTTCGCTTTGTCGGTGAGCACGCTCACGAGCGGGGCATCCTCACGGATGGGGGAGCCGACGCTCACGAACCAGCGGACGACCTCTCCTTCGGCCACACCCTCACCGATGTCGGGAAGCCGGAACTCGAACTTCATCTCGGGCTCCTAGGTCCCTCGGACCGCGTTCTTCGCGGCGTGAGCGATCCGGTCGGCGTTCGGGAGGTACACGTTCTCCAGCGCATACGGGAATGGGGTGTCGAACCCGGTCACCCGGACGACCGGAGCTTTGAGCGAGTAGAGGGCCTTCTCAGCAATGACGGCCGCCAGCTCCGCCCCAAAGCCGCAGAATCGCGCGGCCTCGTGGACGATCACCGCACGTCCGGTCTTCTCGACCGACGCGACCACGGCCGCTTCGTCGAGCGGGACCAGCGAGCGCAGGTCGACCACCTCGGCGGAGATCCCATCCCGCGCGAGCGTCTCCGAGGCCTCTGCGGCCTGCGGCACCATCGCGCCGTAGGCGAACAGCGAGACTTCTGAGCCCTCCCGGACGACGCGGGCGCGACCGAACGGGACCCGTCCGGTCCCCTCGGGAACCTCGCCGGTCAGGGAGCGGTAGATCCGCTTCGGCTCGAGGAAAAGCACCGGGTCCTCGTCATCGATCGCACTGAAGAGGAGGCCGCGAGCGTCCGCGGGGGTCGACGGAACCACGACCTTGATCCCGGCGGTGTGACAGAAGTACGCCTCGGTGCTCTGCGAGTGGTAGAGGCCGCCCTTGATGCCGCCGCCGTAGGGGGACCGAATCACGACGTGGGCCGGATACTGGCCCCCCGACCGGTACCGGAACTTCGCGAGCTCGCTGACGATCTGGTCGAAGGCGGGATAGATGAAGTCGAGGAACTGGATCTCGGCCACGGGCTTGAGGCCGTAGAGCGCCATGCCGATCGCGGCTCCGACGATGCCCGTCTCGGAGAGCGGGGTATCGATCACGCGGTCCGCGCCGAACTCCTTGAAGAGGCCCTCCGTCGCACGGAAGACGCCTCCGTTCACACCGATGTCCTCGCCCAGAAGGAGGATGTCCGGGTCCTGGCGCATCGCGTCGTGCAGGGTCCGGTTGATCGCTTGGACGATGTTCAGCTCGGTCATGGCTGGAGGGCTCCGCCCCGGATTCGGGTGTCGTACTCGGCCCTCTCCTCCGCCAGGCGAGGGGTCAGGTTCGCAAAGACGTCGTCGAAGATCGACCTCGGGTCGAGCGGCTTCGCCTTCTCCGAGGCCTCGAACGTTCGGGAGACGCGGGCCCGGACCTCGGCCCACAGCTTTCCGTCCGCCTCTTCGTTCCATTGCCCCGCGGCGATGAGCTCCGCCTTGAGCCGACCGATGGGGTCGCGCTCCTTCGCCGCGGAAAGCTCCTGGTCGGTCTGGTACCGTTTGGGGTCGTCCGAGGTCGAGTGGGGCCCGAACCGGTAGACCTCGGCCTCAATCATCGTCGGACCGGCGCCCGCCACGGCCCGCGCCCGCGCTTCTCGGACCGCCCGATAGACGGCGCGGATGTCGTTCCCGTCCACGAGAACGCCGGGGATCCCGTAGGCCTCGGCCTTCTCGGCCAAGGTAGCGCTCATGGTCTGCCGCTTGCGGGGCATGGAGATCGCCCATTGGTTGTTCTGGCAGAAGAAGATCGAAGGGCAGCGGAACACTCCGGCGAAGTTGAGGCCCGCATGGAAGTCATTCGAACTGGTCGCGCCATCGCCGAAGAAGGCGATGGTCACGATCGGGTCCTTCCGCCGCTGGGCCGCCATCGCCGCGCCGACGGCCTGAGTGATCTGCGTCCCGATCGGGCTCGAAGCGACGACAAAGTTCCGGTCGCGGAAACCGAAGTGGTTGGGCATCTGGCGGCCCTTGATCACGTCGTCGGCGTTCCCGAGGAGCTGGTCGAAGATCGCCTTCAGCGACACGCCCCGGGCGAGCGCCACCGCCAATTCCCGGTAGGCGGGAAAGACCCAGTCCTCGGGAGCGAGCGCGCGGCTCGCACCGACCTGGGCCGCCTCTTGCCCCATGAGGGGAGCGTAGAAACCGATGCGGCCTTGCCGTTGAAGCATCAGGCAACGCTCGTCGGTCGCCCGAGCGAGGACCATCAGCTGATAGGCGTCCCGAAGGGTCGCTTCGGGAAAGCCGGAGTCCCCGGAAACCGTCGGCGCCGTTGAGGGCGTACCCGGCTCGACCATGACGTTACGTGGACGCCGCGACAGACCCCCGTGATATAAGTTTGAGGATGACGAATCGACGGCCCTTTCGCCGAAGGCGTGCGGTCCCTGCCACCGATGCGCTAGCGACGTCGGCGTCCGCGGTCCTGGCGCCATCCGCGGTCCTCGTGTCGGGGAGGTCCTCGCGGGGAACGGTGCTGGGACCCCGATGGGGGCATGGCGCGGCGCGCCGGCTGAGGCGCGTCGTACGGGAAGCCGGGGATCCGCGCCCGGTTGATCTTCATGCCGATCAGCCTCTCGATCCGGGCGAAGTCCTGTTCTTCCTCGGGCATGACCAACGTGTAGGCGTCTCCCCGCTGCTGGGCCCGGGCGGTCCGCCCGACGCGGTGGATGTACGTCTCGGGTTCGTGGGGCACGTCAAAGTTGACGACATGGCTCACGTCCTTGACGTCCACGCCTCGTGCCGCGATGTCGGTGGCGACCAGGACCCGGTACTCTCCGGTGCGGAACCCCTCGAGGGCTCGGACACGCTGGCTCTGGCTTCGGTTCCCGTGAATGACGGCCGCGTTGATCTTCCGGAAGAGGAGCTGCCGGACCAGGTTGTCGGCCCGATGCTTGGTACGGGCGAAGACGAGGACGCTGGTCATCATCTCGTCCTTGAGGAGGTCGGAGAGGAGGTCGGTCTTCAGGTGGGAGGGGACCGGCAGGGCCAGGTGTGTGACGCCGACCGCGGCGACGGTCCGTTCTTCGACATGGATCATCTTGGGATCGCGCAGGAACTCGCGGGACAGGGCCACGATCTCCGGCGGCATCGTCGCCGAGAACAGCATCGTCTGCCGGACCCGGGGGAGGCGCTGGAGGATCCTCCGGACATCGGGCAGGAACCCCATGTCCAGCATTCGGTCCCCTTCGTCGAGGACCAGGATCTTCAGCGACTGGAAGTTGACGTACCCGCGGCTCATGTGGTCGAGAAGCCGGCCGGGAGTCGCGATGATGATCTCCGCGCCGCCGCGCAATGCGCGCTCCTGGTCGCCCATTCCCACCCCTCCGTACACGGCCGCGCCTCGGAGGTGAGTGTGGCCCGCGAGCTTCCGCAGGAACTCCTGGGCCTGAAGAGCGAGCTCACGCGTGGGAGTGAGGATGAGCGCGTGAGTTCGCCCCGGCGGTTCATCGAGCAACCGTTCGAGGACCGGCAGAAGGAACGCAGCCGTCTTCCCGGTACCGGTTTGAGCCGTGCCGATGATGTCACGGCCCAGGACCGCGTGCGGGATCGTGTCCCGCTGGATCGGCGTCGGCGTCGTGTACCCGATCTCTTGGATTCCCCGACGCAATTTCGAGTGAAGCGGAAGGTCCTCGAACGTCCCATCACCCATGTGCGTAGCCTTCGTCGGAACAGGGTTTGGCTCGGTCATCGCTAGCTCTGGATGTCGGGCCAGCCCCGCCGGACCATAAGAGAGCCCCTAGGGAGGGCCCCCCAGACTCGTGATGGCGCGGCGCCCCGACGGCAACCACCCGGGGCGACCAAACAGGCCTGACGGCAGAGTCATGCCAGGGTGGCGCACGGAGGGGTCTCTAGGGAGGTTAAAATACGGAAACTATGTGTGAAAACAGATGGCAGCTGGGGGTACGGCGTCGCCGCCCACCGAGGCGATGCGACGCGGGATTAGCCGGGGCGTTTTTGTCGTGACCGTTGTCGTGGTTGCGATCATCGCTCTGACGGGGGGGTTCTATGTCGGAAAGGGCACATCGAGCTCGAGCAGTTCGAGCGCGTCGCACTACCTGGTAGTGGGGACGAATGTCCCGTTCCCCCCGTTCGAGAGCTTCAACAACAGTAGCGGGGCGTACGTCGGGTTCGACATGAACTTCTCGCAGCTGATCGCGAACGCGCTCGGCCGCACGCTCGTCATCGATAACTACGCGAACTTTGCCGTTCTGCTTGCGGATGTCGGCGCGGGCGTGGTCGACATGGCCGCCTCCGCCATTACGGAGTCGGGCAGCGTCGGCGCGGCACGCAACTCGTCGATGTCCTTCTCGCTCCCGTACTACGATGCGAACCAAGCCATCCTCGTTGCGAGCAGCAGCAAACTCACCTGTCCGACCGTAGCCCAGGGAGGCTGCACCGTCTCGAACCTCTCGTCGTTGAAGCTGGGGGTCCAGACCGGCACGTCGAGCCAGTCGTGGCTCCAGCAATACGTAGACGGAACGCCGTCGAACGAGACGAACGGGGGTCAGGTCTTCGCGTTCACCACGGTCGACCTCGAGATCGACGCTCTTCTGACCGGGTCGCTCCAGGCGGTCATGATCGACCTGGGACCCGCGACGTCCATCGCGGCGAGCTCCGGTGGCGCCCTCAAGGTCGCCGGCGAGGTCCTCACGAACGAGCTGTACGGCTTCGCGGTCGCCCACGGTGACCCCGAGCACATCCTGCCGGTCATCAACTCGGTCATCACGACCTCCGAGCAAAATGGCACCTACGCCAATCTAGTGAAGGAGTGGTTCGGGTCCGCCTAAGTCAACCTCCTCCTGAGGGAAGGGCGATGAAGAGGGCTCCGCCGTGCGTCGGCCGTCGGGCCGTGCCGCATCACGGTGCCCCCTAGCCGCGAGGCGAGGAAGGATTTCGACATCCCGTGATGGGTGGTTCTTCCGCGCCTCAAACCCCTTCCGACCTCGAGCTTGCCGCCTCCCGAGGCCGTGCCGCCGACCGGCGCCGCGTGCTGCGGAAGCGGCTGTTCTCGTGGAAGATCTGGTCGCGCGTCGTGTACGGGGCGGCGGGGGTCGTCGGCGGCATCCTGTTCTTGCTCGCGCTCGGTTACCTCAAGGTGTACCGGCTGGGGTTCGCCGAGGGGGCGCTCAAGACGTTCCTCTCCACTACGCCGCTCCAGGGCTTTTGGCTCACCCTCGAAGTGGTGGGGGTCATACTTCCCGTGGGATTCGGCCTCGGGTTCCTTATCGGGTGGGCCCGAACCACCCGGTTCGTGGTCCTGAGGGGGCTCGGCTCCGTCTACGTCGACTTCTTCCGGAGCATGCCTCCGATCGCGCTGATCTTCTTCTTCGCGCTCATCACGGCCCTCGAGCTCCGGTCCTCGGCCACCATCAACCCGTACGAGAAGGAGCAGTTGATCATGTGGATGGGCGTCGTCGCCCTCGCCTTCCACACGGCCGCCTACCAGGCGGAGATCGTGCGGGCCGGGATCCTCTCGGTCCCGGCCGGCCAGACCGAGGCGGCGGACGCGCTGGGCCTCTCCCGGGGCCGGATCATGTTCCTCATCACGCTGCCTCAAGCGTTCCGGCTCTCCCTACCGGCGCTCGGTAACGAGTTCTCGTCCTCGATCAAGGACACCTCGCTGCTCAACGTGATCGGCTGGATGGAGCTCGGTGGGGTCTCCCTCGCGCTCGTCTCGAACTCGATCACCTACGCGCACTACCTCGCGGGTTCGCTCGTCGTCTGGTTCGAGGCGGCATTCCTCTACTTCGTGGTGACGTACATCGCCACGCGAACGGTGCGGGGCATCGAGGACCTGTACAAGGTCCCCGGCCTCGAGGTGGCAAGGTGAGGA
Organism: Thermoplasmata archaeon; assembly: GCA_052325545.1. Taxonomy (GTDB): domain Archaea; phylum Thermoplasmatota; class Thermoplasmata; order Lutacidiplasmatales; family UBA184; genus Lutacidiplasma. The sequence goes on along the minus strand of JBKQUP010000036.1, from coordinate 9,168 downwards.
GCTCGATACGGGTCCGCGGAGTCCGAAAGGCGTTTGGTGAACTCGAAGTGCTGCGCGGCGTCGATATGGACGTCAACGCGGGCGAGGTCCTCTGCATCGTGGGCCCTTCCGGGTCGGGAAAGTCCACGCTCCTGCGGTGCCTCAACCTCCTCGTGACCCCGGACGAGGGGGAGATCCTCCTCGACGACGTCGCGATCACCGACCCCCGCATCCGGCCAGAATGGGTGCGCCAGCAGATCGGGATGGTGTTCCAGCAGTTCAACCTCTTCACGCACCTCACGGTCCGCAAGAACGTGATGCTCGCCCTGCGTCACGTGAAGCATACGTCCCGGTCGAAGGCCGAAACGATCGCCGTCGCACAGCTTACCCGGGTCGGGCTCGCAGACAAGCTAGACTCCTACCCGGCCCAGCTCTCGGGTGGTCAACAGCAGCGCGTGGCGATCGCTCGCGCGCTCGCGATGGACCCGAAGGTGATCCTGTTCGACGAACCGACGTCCGCCCTCGACCCGGAGTCGATCCACGAGGTGCTGTCCGTCATGAGCCGGATCGGAAAGGAAGGCATGACGATGGCCGTCGTCACGCACGAGATGGGGTTCGCCAAGGAAGTGGCGGACCGGGTGGTCTTCTTCGACGCGGGCCGGGTCGTCGAGGAGGGCGCGCCCGACGATATCTTCGAACGCGCGGGTCACGAACGAACCCAGGCGTTCATGAAAAAGATCCTGAGGTAATCCCCGATGTTCGATGGAGAGCCGCCACTGCCGGACGCCGAACCCCACCTGCCGGGGGACCTCCCGCCCTCGCGGCGGGCCTCGGGGCCGGTCCCCCCGCCGGTCGCGGGACCCGCGGGCGCGGCCCGCTCCGAGTGGGTGAGGGTGAGCCGCTGGCGCCAGCTCTCCACCTACTACATCCCCATCGGCGTCGCCGGCGGCGTGGCCTTCTTCTTCCTGATGGGAGCGCTCAACTACTACAGCATCCCCTTCATCCTCCAGAACCTGCCGTCGGGAATCGGCCCCTGCGAAACCTCCCTCGAGTTCACGACGTACACGTTCGTGATCGGGCTCGGCCTCGCGATGGGGCTCGGCATGGTCCGGGCCCATCCGCCGAAGCGGGAGAAGGGCCCCCGGCGGAAGAAGGCCCGCGGACGCTTCTCCTACCTCTGGCGGTGGCCCCTCTACGCCTTCGCTACCGGATTTGTCCAGGCGATCCGAGGAACGCCGTTCCTCGTCCAGCTGTACATCGTCTTCTTCGCGGTCACGCTCTCGTACCCGACCTTCACCTACTTCGGCTGGGACCAGTTCTACTGGTGCGGGTTCATCGCCCTGCTCATCAACACCACGGGCTACCAGACCGAGGCGATCCGCGGCGGGATCCAGGCGGTGGAGGCCGGTCAGATCGACGGCGCCAAGGCGGTCGGCCTCGGCAAGTTCCAGACCTTTTTCCGCGTCACCATGCCGCAGACCCTGCGGCTCGTCACGCTCCCGCTGACGAACGAGTGGATCTCGAACTTCAAGACGGCCACCATTCTGAGCTACATCTCGATCATCGAGCTCTACTACTGGTCGAGCACGAACATCGCGCTCACGGACGCCCGGCCGATCGAGGCGTTCGTCCTGCTCTCGATCTTCTACCTCTTCATCAACGTCACCCTGAGCCGGGCGATGACGTATGTCGAAAAGACTCGTCGCATCCCCGGTTTGGGCTCCCTCCAACCGGAGATCGGCATGTCGCGGCGCCTCTTCGGGACCCGAGGCGGACCAGGTCCGGTCGCCCCCGGACCCACTCCGGGATCGCCTCAGCCCTCGGAGGCCACGAACTCCGCGTAACCTAAGGAGTCGAACCGCGCCACCGGGACCTCGTTGTTGACTCGCCCTGAGAGGCTCGAATGGCCGCAGATTTCCCGACGGCGAGCCCCGTAGCTTAGCTCGGGCCCGATGGTCCTCCCGCCATGCTGGTTCGGGCGGGATCCGAGCCAGCCTTGGGGACAGACGAGCGCAAAACCGAGTCAGTCCGCCGATCGGTTCCATCTCGATAGAGGTTGGAGTGTTGGCCATGCGCCTCCGTACGGATGTCCACGTCCGCGGCGAACCCGCTCGTCCGATAGGGGCGCGTTCCGTCTTGGTACTGCATGCAGCTTCGACGAGTCTGGATGGGCGAGCACCGCTAAGGAGGAAATACGAGCGTCCCCTCTTTCGACGTAGGGAGTGTCCTCCAGAAATGTGAGTCGGGGTATGCCGACCGAGACCTCCGTCCAGGATTCCCACCGATCGCGGCGAAGCGGCATGTCGTGGAGCCTCGCCGGGGTGGTGTTGGTAGTGGTGGTCGTCGTCGTCGGAAGCGTCGGATACGTGGTGTTGAGCGCGGTCTCCGGAAGTGAGACCAAGACAGTCAATACTTGTTCTTCCCCATGGCTCTGTTTTCCTGAGGGGCAGCCGGTCGAGGTGGAATTGTTTGTTCCCTACGGGACCGGCTTTGGTGGCCTGCACTGGGGCGTCCTGGATCAAGGACAGAGCCTCCCGGCGACCGTCGCCGTTTCCGGCGGGGAAGCCGTTTCTCAATACGAGATCTCCTGGGGAGATGGCTCGAACTACACGGGGTCCAACCCGATCGCGGATCACGAATACTCCGGCCTAGGCTCGTACGTTGTGAGCGCCCGGGCGCTCGTTGAATCGTATTGGTACAGCGGCACCAACTACCTCTACCCGCTCGTCGTGAATCCGAGCTACCAGACGACGTCGTCAGGTGACTACCCTACACTCCGGACGACGCTCACCAACGGGACCTCGCCGCCCGGCCAGTTCGGTTGGTTAGAAGGCTCCGGGTCCGTGTGTGTTTCGGCCACGTACACGGCCAATTCCACGGCCGTGGGGTTCATCGATCACCCGCCGACTCTTACTTCGACCGGTGGGACGCAGTCCGACCTAGTGTCCACCCCGACCAGCGTGGCGGCTTCCTACGCGTTCACGGTCCCGGGTCTCAACTACATCACGATGGTTGGGGCGATCACGACACCGTCCGGGACGATCTACCAGAACTACACCTGGACGGTCTACGTCACTCCCGCTGGCGTACCCGCGAGATGTACGGGATGCGGCTATGATTTTCCCCCCGTGATGAGTCCGCACACCGACCAGATCGTCTATCAGGAGGTCGCCCCCGGAGGCGCGACTACGGAGGACCCCTCCGTGGCGTACGATACCGTCAGCGCCGAGCCTCTCTACAACATCTATCAGACGCTCGTCCAGTACAACGGGAGCAGCACGGCCTCGTTCTTGCCCGTCCTCTCCCTGTGCGTGCCCGGACCGGGCTGTCAAGCGGCCTACGGGACCTCGTTGATCGTCGACAACAAGACCACGGGGAACCCGCAGTACTTCACCTTCCCAATCGACAAGGCCGCTCGCTTCTATGACCCGTCGACCGGAGGTGGATGGCCCGTCTACCCGTCCGATGTCTACTTCACGATGGCCCGGACGTGCGCCTTCGCCGACCTTCCCGGATTCGGTGCCCAACCCGGCTGGATCCAGTGCCAGGCGCTTCTGCCGGGGTCGGCGCAGTCCAATGCCAAGTGGGACAGCGCCATCCACACTCCGTACAACAACACACCGTTGAACGTCCTGTCGTCGATGATGGTCAACGACAGCGCGTACTGCCCTGCCCTCGCGATGGCCGTATCGAACGGCTGCATCACCTTCAACGCGTCAGGTGGTGACCAGGCCTGGCCGTTCCTCCTGGAGCTAATCTCCGACCCGATGGGGGCGGGAATAGAGCCATGCGGGTGGTTCACATACCAGAGCGCCGGCGTTCCGGGGTTCAACCCCACCACCGCAAAGGGCGGGGACGGGCCTTGCTATCTCCCCGGCCCCACGGGCACGGCGTACACGACCACCAATGACTCGAACTACCAGACCTGGGTCAAGGACCTCTCCCCGACCTACTGGGACTCCTTCGAGGAGCTCGCGCTGAACACGCCGGGGATCCAGCCCAATGTTCGGTGGAACATGGTCGGGTCGGGACCGTACTACCTGACCAACCAGCCGTTCACGCAGTCGGTCGGCTACACGCTCAAGCAGAACCCCGACTACGCGCAGCCGACGGGCTGTGCGGGCCCGCCGAACTGCGAGCCCCTGCCGGGTCCGACCCACTACGCGGCCAATGTCACCGTCGTCTACCAATCGACCGACACGATCGGGATTGAGCAGTACAAGGCGGGAGAGACGGACTTTGCCTCCATCCTGCCCGGCGAGACGCCGCAGATGCTCTCGCTCATCCAGAGCGGCCTTATCGGAGCGTTCACCATCCCCACGTTGAACGTCGACTTCTTGGCGTTCGCCCTGGAGTTTAGCGTCCCTGCGGCGAAGGCGATCGACCCCAACCCCCTGAACGTTCCCGGCGACTTCTTCAACTACGTCGGGCTCAGGAAGTTCCTCGTCAACGCGTTCCCGTACACCACCGTCGAGAACACGATCTTCACGACGGACGGGATCCAGTACGGGTTCAACTACGGCGGAGCGATCCCGCAGTACATGGGCGACTACTACCCAATCAACATCAACTGGCCGACCGGCGACCCCGTGACGGATCCGGGTGTGAACGGAAGCGCGGCGTGGTGGTGGGCTCAGGCGACGACCGTGGGCAGCCCGTACTATGACCCCGAGCTCGCAGCGTGCACTACAACTTCGCCGTGCCAGTTCGGGATCATCGGCCAGCGGGGGGCGACGACCGTGGACACGATGCTGCAGGACTATCTGCCGTACATCGGCCAGATCTCGGGCGGTCGGCTCGCGCCGAACACGTTCGACGGTTGTCTTTGCCAGTTGGTAGTGTACGGACTGTCGGCGGTGCCGGGTCAGTCGTCGCAACCGTTCTACAGCACCGGATGGGCGCCCGACTACCCTGACCCGACCGACTATCTGGCGCCGCTGTACTACCCGAACGCGACTTACACCTATAGCAACGCGGTCCAGCAGGGCCTCAGCCTATGGACGTGCAGCGCGGGTCATGGCGCCCCGGCGGGCATGCCGACCACCGACAACTCGATGGCGGCGCTGGTCTTCTGGGCCAACCAGGCCGGAATCCCACAGGCCTGCCAGGGCGACGCGTACGCGGCCATGGAGTGGGGTATGAGCGTCGCCGCGTCGATGTCGGTCGGCCCGATGCGCGTACTGATGTACAATCTGATCGAGCACGTCGCGAACAATCTCGCGCTCTACGTCTACTACGATCAAGAGAACGCGGTGGAAACCTACGCGGCGTGGATCAATCCGACCACCATCAACACGAACCCGACGATTGGGGGCGCTGGGATCAACACCTGGTACCTCTACAACGGGAACGGGGTGCTGAGTTCGTAGATTTGGGAAATCGCAGGTTCAACGCCTGAATCGGCCTTGGATGGGACGGGTCATTTGCCCTGAAAGGCTCAAATGGCAAGAGTTTTCCTGACGGCGGGGCCCGTAGCTTAGTTTGGCTGGAGCATCCGGCTGATAACCGGAAGGTCGCCGGTTCAAATCCGGCCGGGCCCACTTCACGTCAGGAGAACGGCTCATTCAGGGAGCGCAGGCACGTCGCCTCGGCAATCCCGATCCGGCGGTAGAACTGCGCCGCCTTCCGCCAGTCGCCCGCGAGCGTCTCGGCCATGCCCGGCGTGGTTGCGACAACCGCTCGCGCTGCCTTCACACGGGCGCGGATCTGCCGGAGTTGGCGGGTCGTGGCCCGCTCGTCCGCCTCCCGCGAGTCGTCGGGGAGGCCGCTCGTGATCTCCAAGAGGCTGAACTGCCGGGCCGGGGTCGCGACTTCCTCCGCGTCCTCGCCTTCGTCTGGGCCGCCGAACGCGACCCGCGACTCGATTCATCCCGTGGGCGCCCCTCTCGGCCCGGCCCGGGGGTCGCGACTTCTGCCCGCGCCACCTTCACGCGGACGCGGAGCTAGGGTTCCCGACCCGACGCGCCGTCAGGCGGTGGCGTGGTTGGCGAAGGCTTCGCCGGACGCTTCCTCCGCGCAAAGAGGACGAACACGACGGCTGCCGCGACGAGCGCCGCAACGAATCCGCCGAGCACGTAGTACCCGGTTTCCCCTGGGAGACCGAAGAGTCCCTGGGTCGATCCGCAGCTCGAGGAGGTCGAGAACGTCACGTTCTGTTCTCGCGGACCGCCCGCAACTTGGACCGTCCTAAAACCGGGGCTTGGGCAGCGACTCGCGACGTTGCCGACAGTGAAATTGAACGTCCCGTTCGTCTTGGGGAAGGTAATCGAGGTAGTCGTCGAGGAGAAGGTCGCTCCTCCCACGGTCGCTGACCAGTTGGTCCCGGACGGGAGTCCGGTCTCGTGTACGGTCAATCGGTAGATCTGCGGAAGGACGCTGATGTTGTTCGTGTCCGAATCCGCGACGTAAACGTTCTGGTTGGCAGAATCGTACGCGATGCCGGTCGGTCCCGTCTGCACTGGGAGGTTCAAGACGATCCTGTTGGTGTCGGGGTCGACTACCGTGACGTTGGAGAGGTCTACCCCAAATCGGTAGCGGTCCGTGATGTAGACATAGTCATTGACAGGGTCATAAACTGCAGACTGGCAACCGCTACCGATCGGTATGGAAGCGACTACGGCGTTCGTTGTTCCGTTCGCGGCGCTTATGAAATTGGTAAAGTCGTTCTGGTCGCCGTTGGTGCATGTGTAGATGTCTCCGTTCGAACTGTCGTACGCCACTCCCGGACCCCCGCCAGCGCCATGCACTTGACCGACGACGCGGTTAGTAGTCCCGTTAATCACCGTCACGTTGATGCAGGATAAACAAGAACCTTCGTTGGACACGTAGATATCGCCGTTCTCTGTGTCGTAGGCGGCACCATTCGGAGACGCTCCCACTGGTATCGTTGCGACTACACTGGCAGTGTGGATAACGCTCACAACGTCCGAGCTGAGATCTGTGACATAGATGTCTCCGTTAGAAGCATCGTATGTCTGGGCCTTCGGAGTGAACTCTGGCGCCACCGACGTTGTCCACGCGACCTGGTTCGTGATAGGACTGATGGCATAGACTGTCGATATCGTGTTGGCCGTGTAGACGAACCCGGTCGAGGTATCCACAACGATCGTCTCAAGCCCGAAGGTCAACGGGATCTGGGTCAGGATTTGGTTCGTCGAGGTGTTGATTACGCTGACGGTGCTCGAGCCGAAATCAGCCACGTAGAGATAGCCGTTCTCCGGATCGAAGGCCAAATCCCATGGGCCGTCCCCACCGGGAAACGTGTTCCCTGCAAATTCTGTAGCTGCGAGCGGATGTCGCGGGGGAGCCTGGCCGTCGTCCCCTCGAGCACTGCCGGGGAAGGAAGGGAGTAGCATCGCGACCACAACGAGGGCCGCGGCAACGGCGAGGAGACGACCCCGTTTCTCCACGTTTCTATGACGGCGACGGGGCGTAAACACTTGACCCTGAGTCGGCAAGTGTGGCCGACGCACATGCCCGGACTTCGACGTTCCAGCCGCGGGACAATCCGAGAAACTCGGTCGCTTCGACTGGCACGTCGCCGTCGGGCGGGACGCCTCGCCGGAACTGCCCTTCCGAAATCCCGAACCGCGCGTAGAATCGCGCTGCCTTCTGCCAATCGGAGGCCTGGGTCTCGGCGAGCCCGGGCGTGGTCGACACGACCGCCCGCGCCGCCTTGACGCGCCCGCGTAGGTCCGCGAGGTGCCTCGCGATTGCGCGCTCGTCCGCCTCCCGCGAGTCGTCGGGGAGGCCGCTCGTGATGTCTATGGGGCTGAGCCGGTGTAGGTCGGTTCCCCCGGTCCTTTCCCCGCCCTGACCCAAGAAAGCGACGCTTCACGCTGCCAAGGAACGTGTTCGACAACCCACCTTGTTGCGACGCGTGAATCGGCTATCCCCGATGCGGACCGGGACGTCGGGCGACCTGGGATTCTAGAGCAATGAGGGGCGCGTGATCTATGGGTAAAGGGTTAGAGCCGATTGTACCTTGCCGGGCGTGACCATCACACGCTCGTGGCGTTTCTCTAAGATGAGGCTCCAAGATTTCCGATGCGCCGCATTCGCCCTGCTAGTAGCTATAGTATTGCTCGCTGCCGGCGGTCTCGCAATCGCGGCGTGTCCGTCGTCCCATTCCCTTGATCCGCATTCCGGAGTGTCGCCGGCAATTTCTGCGAGCACGCCAGTACGGACTGCGACAAATGCTTCGGGAACCGCGAAGATTGGATTGGCCGGTCTAATCGATGTAGGGTTTGGGACCGAAGGAGTCGCATACGACCCGGAGAACGGGTACGTCTACGCCCCCACGTCCGCAACCTCTCCCTTCGAGGTGGGCGTTGTGCTGGGAATGAATGTAGTCGCCACCCTCTATACCGCGCAAACGGGCATGAACTCCCTCGAGGGACCATGGTTTGACGACACGACAGGCTATGCCTACGTCGCGGCCGAGCAACCGAACAGTGGGAGCCTGGTCAGCGTCATCGATGGCGCCTCCATCGTCGCGAACATCACCATTGGCGTGGGGCCGAACGTCGGCGTCTACGATAGCGCCGATGGCTATCTCTACGTCGCGAACGCGGGCTCGGGTAATGTGACCGTAATTCATGGGGCCGCGGCCATTGCCAGTATAGCGGTCGGACCCAGTCCCTCCTCCGAGGAGTACGACCCGGCCAGTGATTTTCTGTACGTCTCGAACACAAACACGGTTAGCGTAATCAGGGGAACTGCTGTCGTCGCGACGCTTTACGTGGGGGCCGCACCCGGCACTCCTCTCTGGGACGGCCAGAACGGGTATGTGTACGTTCCCAACGCGAACTCCGACAACGTGTCCGTGATCAACGGGACCACCGTCATCACGTCGATTGTTGTGGGAGTCAATCCCCAGCCCGCCCTTTACGACGCAACGAATGGCTATGTCTACGTGGCGAACGAAGACGGTATCGTGAGTGCGATTCAGGGCACGACACTTGTCGCCACGATTCCGGTCTCCAACCCTTCTTATGGTTGGGCACTCGGAATGGACTATGACCGTGGGAGCGGCTATCTCTACCTGCCTGACCTGTACAACGGCAGCCTCGTCATCATCAATGGTACCCAGATTGTGTCGCGCGTTAGCCTTCCCCAACCGTACGCAGATTACGCCTTGGCCACGTACGATGTCGAGAACGGCTATGTGTATGTATCAAGCGCCCACCC
>JBKQUP010000035.1:0-12736 GCA_052325545.1 Thermoplasmata archaeon | reverse complement strand
CCAAGGCACGAAACGAACGACCGACCCACACCGGGGCCGGCTCCACACGTAAAGCCACCGACTGAGCAAGGACGAGCCCACCCGCCGCCCCGAAGCCGCCGGGCGCGCTCACAGCCGCCTCTTTTCTGCGGCCGGTGCCTTACCCTCACCGATGGCGACGATTTGGCCTTTCTGGGTAGTCCTCGCAGCGGTGTTTCTCGCATTGTCAATCCATACGTGGCGAACTCGCGCGGGGCTCTCTGGGGAGTACCTGAAATGGGCGGTCTGGGAGAAATCGCCACTTACCGTCGCAGGGCTCGGTAAGGCGATCGACGGAATACTGGTGATTGAGATGATCGGCTTTGCAGCGGCAGCGGCCGCGGCGGTTCTCTCGGCGTTCGTGTGAAAGATCGCCCCGGGTTGCCCCGGGGCGGAAGGGGTTAGCTCCGGTTCGGTGGAGGGCCGACCGGGACTGGCACGCGAACGGGCGGCAAGCTCAGAGAGGGCGTGGTGGGTGAGCGAGCGCTCAGGAGGGCATTTCCCTGACGGAGTTTGACTTTCTGGTACATGTCGTACATTCTGGGTCTCGGGCGCGGAACTCACCGTCGTGGACGTACTAAACGCCTTCCGGGAGCTCGAACGACTCCGATCGGGATCCCGCGCTGGCGATGATCTCGAGGCTCCGGCCAGCGTCCCCACGGCATGGCTCGGAGGCATAATGTGGCCGCTCAGGTTATAAACACACTCGAGTGTGTAAATCCGATGGCCTCGGCGGTGCCCCGGTTCGATGAGTGGCTCAGTTCCCAGCAGGTCGTCCGACTCTCGAGCGAGTTCGGCGACCCGGAGGAGTTCGCCCGTCGGCGGGCCGGCGCGTACGAGCGGTTCCGCCACCTAGAGATCGAGCCCAATCCCCTCTATCGGGGCTACGGCTACTTCACGAACGTGGACCTCGCCGGCATCGAACCGGGGGCCACCGGAAGCCCGGTGAAGCTCCCGCCGCCGATCGAGGGGAGCATCCGGGTCGTCCACGACGTCTCGGGTACGCGGGTCGAGCTTCCGGAGGAGCTGGGGAACGCCGGAGTGCGCGTCATCCCCCTATCGCAGGTCTGGGGCTCCGGAACGAAGGAGGTGGAGGCGTTCCTGCGAGGAACGGAAGAGCCCGCGGACCGCCTTTCCGCCCTCGCCACCGCCCTCCTCAACCGTGGGTACCGCCTCGAGATCCCGGACCACTTTCCCCACCCCGTCCGGGTACAGGAGCTCTGCCTACTCTCCACGCCTAGGGAGGCCCTTTCCGTGCGACGGGCGATCCGCGTCGGCGAGGGCGCCCAGCTTCTCGCGACCGAGGAGGTCTACTCGACGGAAGCCTCCGCGGGCGGGCAACGGTTGTACGCTTCCAGTACCGACCTCGACCTCGCCGACTACGCGAAGACGGTCTTCTTGACGGTGCATGCACCCGACCTCCAGACAGTGTCGGTCTACCGGCGGTCCGCCACCACGGGCACCGATACCCGGCTCGGTTGGATGTGGAACGGCCTCGGTGGATACCGCGCCAAGATGCGCAACCACACACGGCTCACCGGGCGCGGCTCGGTCGTGGAGGACTTCCAGACGTTCTACGGCGCGAAGGACCAGTCGTACGACAGCTCGTTCGACCTGACGCACATCGCGACCGACACCCACGGGACGTCGATCACGCGGGGCGTCTTCACGGACCAGGCGCGGGGCATGAGCCGCGGCCTCGTTCGGATCGAACCCGACGCGCGGAAGACAATCGCGCTGATCTCCGAGCACGCCATGCTGCTCTCTCGCGGTGCGCGCTCGGACACGATCCCGATCCTCGAGATCCTGTGCCGAGACGTGAAAGCGACCCACTCGACCTCGGTGGCACCGGTCGACCCGGAGAAGGTCTTCTACCTCGAGTCGCGGGGGATCTCCACCTCGGACGCGATCCGGATGATCGGGGAGGGGTTCCTCGCGAACGTCTACGACCGCGCGCCGGTCGCGGGCCTCCGGGAAATCCTGTACCCGTCGCTCCAGGCTCGGTGGGATGGGGTCGAAATCCTGTGGAAGGACGGGCAGTATCCCGCGCTCCCGCGGCTCGACGTCACCGGGACGGACGCCGCGCCGGACTGGCGATTCGATTCGAAGCTCCGCTAGGCGGTCAACGCTCCGGCCGAGGGGAGAGGATCCGGTCCGATGCCGCTCGTCAGCGACCCGGCCTCCCTTTCCGTGGAAGTCCTGCGGGGACTGCTCCGCTCCCTGCGCGAGGACCTGGAAGAAACGAGCGAGCTCGTGCAGCACCCGCCGGGCCCGGTCCGGGGTCCGGCCAGCCTCGCCACTGCAGCGGAACTTCTCCGCTCAACGCTCGCCGTCCTCGACCGTCGAGGCCCCCGCACCCCCGAGGTTCTCGCAGCCGAGGTCAATCTCGCCTACGCGACGATGGTCTCGGCCATCGACCTCGTCAAGTCCCATACCGACGTTCCGCAGGTTCCCCGACCGCGTTCGCCGGGCTGATGTCGGCGACCCTTCAAGGACGACCGAGGCAACCCTAGGGCCGTCAACCCCGAAGACGGGTCAGGGAGGAAAGGGTTGGGCTAGGTCCCGGGCAGCGGGTTAGGCGGCCGGGGTCTTGGGAGCGGCCGGTGCCACCGGCTTCCGGCGCCCGAAGATGCGGGTCGAGTACTCAGCGATGCGCGCCCAGCTCGGGAATCGGCGCTCGATGTAGTAATCCGCGCTGAGGCGGCTGGGTCCGTGCGCAGCGTTGATGAGGATCAGCCCCGCCATGGCGAAGGCGTAGAGGATCCCGGTTCCGATGTCAGTGGTCTGGGGGGTGATGGTGTACAATCCGCCGAATCCCTCCGGGATCGCCCAAATGAGGAGGCCCAGGACGACGCCGCCCGCGTAGGCGATCTTCCGCATGAAGCCGAAGAGCAGTGCGAAACCCAAGAGGAGCTCGAACGTGCCTACGGTGTAGACGACGGCCGTCGGGTTCGGGGTCGTCACGTTCACCCAGAAGGTGAACCAACCCGAGAGCCAGCTCGGGGCGGCCTGTTGCGTGCCCTGGAGGTCGCTCAGGAAGCTTCCGGCGAACCCGGAATAGAACTTGAGAACCCCATCCACCGACCACACGACTCCGAGCAGGATACGGAGGATCGAGTTCATCGGGGAAACGTGTCGGGTCCACCAGCTAGAATTCGCACTGTCCACGGGGTTGTTGCTCATGTCGACTCCTTGAGGGCCCCGTAAGGACCCGACATATAAACCCCGATGGTCGCGACCAACTTCGCGTCGGCGGACGGTGGGCCCTCTCCCGAACGCCCTCGCGTCGACGGGGGCGACCTCGGGCCCCGACCCGCGGTGCGGCGGGAAGGCCCGGGAGAGGTCGTCTACCCGACGGCCCCGGCCATCTCCATCTGGATCAGCCGGTTCAGCTCGAGGGCGTAGTCGACGGGAAGCTCCTTCGAGAACTCCGCCAGGAATCCCATCAGGATGAGGTGGATCGCGTCCGACTCGTTCAGGCCGCGGCTCATCAGGTAGAAGATCTGCTCCTCGCCGATCTTCCCGACGACCGCCTCGTGCGTGATCGTGGCGTCCTCCTCGTGAATCTCGTTGTAGGGGTAAGTGTCCGAGCGGCCCCGCTCGTCCGGAAGGAGCGCATCGCAGCGGACGGCCGCCTTGACGCCAGTGGCACCCGGCGCGACATGGAGAAGGCCCCGGTAGCTCGTTTGGCCGCCGCGGATGGCGATCGACTTCGCGACGATCTTGCTCGAGGTGTCCGGGGCCGAGTGGACCGCCTTCGCCCCCGAATCGATGATCTGGCCCTCGCTCGCGAAGGCGACCGACAGGATGTCGGCGCGCGCACCGCGGCCCCGCAGGTAGACCGAGGGGTACTTCATCGTGACCTTCGAGCCCATGTTGCCGTCCACCCACTCGACGAGCGAGCCTTCGTAGGCGACCGCGCGCTTCGTCACGAGGTTGTAGACGTTCTTCGACCAGTTCTGGACGGTCGTGTACCGGAGCTTCGAGAACGGCTCGGCCACGACCTCGACCACCGCGGCGTGCAACGAGTCCGTGGAGTAGATCGGCGCCGTGCAGTTGTGCACCGAGAAGCCCTTCACCAAGTAAGTGTTGTTCTCGCCCGCCACATGGAAGTTGTAAACCTTCCCGTGATAGAGGCTCCGCGAGATCTTCCGGATCGGCACAAGGAATCCGTCCCCCGATCGGTGGACCGCTTCGGCGCGCTTCCCGACCTGATGATACACCGTGTACATCCTCTGGTGGGAAATCTGGCGACCGTTCTTCATCGTCTCCTCGAACGGTTCACGAACGTTGATGGTCGCGAAGATTCCCTGGCGGGCCTGCAGCTCCTGAATCTGGAATGCCAGCTGACGCGAGACGGTCATGACCCGGTGGACGGTGCCGGACCTCTCGTACGTGTTGCCGTCACCGTTGTAGTACGACTCGAGCAGGATCCGCTGCTTCGCCGGCGGCAGCTCCATGATGGCCTTGCTCAGTTGCTTGCCGGCAGCGTACTTGCCACCATGGCGCAGACATAGGTCGTACAGTTCCTTCGAGTAGACCCCCACCGTAATGGCGTGTTTCGCAGGCTGTGGGTTCTTCCACGGAGTCTTGCCGGTGAGCTCCCGAATGGCGTCGGTCAGCTCTTCGACGTAACGGGTCTCATTCAGATTGAAGGTGAACGTGACGGCTTCACAGCCGTTGATCATTTGGACGCAGCCTTCCGAAACGTAGTACCCCAGCATCCGGAGTGCCGCCTCCCCCAGCGCCGAGTCGTCCCGCTCAGTTTGGTTGATCGGGAAGTGGATGAAATCACCGGGCAGCAACTCCCCTGCCGGGACGAATTCCGGGGGTGTGCTTGCCAGCTTGGCGACATTCACGTCCGACATCGACCGTTTTGCGCGCTGAGAGAGGGACACCTTTCTCCGCGGCACACAAAGGACGGGATGCTCGGGCGTCAGCTGGAAGGCATTCCCGATTGAAATCGGTCGAATGTTCACCAGCTCTCCATCGAAGGGGCGAACCATTGTCTTTTTGACGGTAGTTTCGCGACCGTCGCTGTTCAGCACGTGTTGCCCGGTTCTAATCTGCTCGATGGGGGTCAGCTCATCCCCCACGAGGACCTCTTCTCCCCTTGGGACGCAGCCTTCAATGTAATGGATCTTCGCGCCCTTGTCAGCGATGATAAGCGTACGCTCGAACTGCCCGACGTTCCTCGCGTTGATGCGGAAGTACGCCTGGAGCGGGATGCCGGCGTCGACCCCGGGCGGAACGTAGACGAAGCTCCCGCCCGACCACACGGCGCTGTTGAGTGCCGCGAACTTGTTGTCGTTGTACGGCACGACCTTGCCGAAGTACTTCCTCAGGATGTCCGGGTGCTCCTTCAGCGCGGTGTCCGTGTCGCAGAAGATGACGCCTTTCGCCGCGAGGTCCTCGCGGATCTTGTGGTAGACCGTCCCGCTGTCGTACTGCGCGCCCACGCCCCCGAAGAACTCGCGCTCCGCTTTCGGGATCCCGAGCTTCTCGAACGTGTTCTTGATGTCGGCCGGAAGGTCCTCCCAGCTCCGCTTCGTCTCGCCTTCGAGCATGGGGTTCGCGTAGTAGGTGTAGGAGTCGAAGTCGAGGTCGGAGAGGCTCGGACCCCAGTCCGGCATTGGACGCTCCACGAAATGGTCGTAGGCGCGAAGGCGGTACTCGAGCATCCAGTCCGGCTCGCTCTTGAATCGGGAGATCGCGCGGACCACCTCGCGGCTGAGGCCCTTGGGGATCCGCAGGCGGTACGTCTCGGGGTTCTTGAAGTCGTACCGCGTGTAATCGAGCGGAGTGATTTCGGACGCCGGTTGTGCCATGGGCAGCTCGGGGAATTACATCACCCCGGTGTATTTAAATAAGAGGTCACCCGCGCGACGACAACGTCATTCGCGGGCTGGATTCGCATGCTCGACGCCTGGGGGTTCCGCGGAACGTCTCCGTCGTCCTCGAGGGAGAAGGCGAGAGCCGTTCGGCGGGTCACGCCGAGGCCGCCCGGCGGCCGGACCCCGACAATACGGCGGAGACCTCTTCGAGACCATCGAACATCTGGATGAGCTCGTCCTCGGAGTTGTAGAGGTACGGGCTCGCGCGGGTCAGGGCGGGGACGCCTAGCCTCTCCATCAACGGTTGAGCGCAGTGGTGGCCGGCCCGGACACAGATCCCTCGAGTGTCGAGAAGGCTCGCGATGTCGTGGGGATGGGCTCCTGCAAGGGAGAAGGAGACCACGGCTTCGCGGTCCTCCGGGTCCCTCGGACCGAAGATTTTCATCTTCTCGCCGAACCGTTCGGTGGCGAGCGAGAGCGCTTTGCGCTGCAGGCGGCGTTCGTGCTCATGGAGCTCCTCCCAGCCGACGTTCTCGAGGTAATCGAGAGCTGCGGAGAGCGCGATCGCTCCCCCGACGTTCGGGGTCCCGGCCTCGAACTTGGCCGGGGTCCCCTGGTAGGCGGCACGGTCGAGGTGCACCTCCCGGATCATCTCTCCCCCGCCCATGTACGGCGGCATCGAGTCGAGGAGCTCGGTCCGGCCCCACAGGACCCCGATCCCCATCGGCCCGAGCGCCTTGTGGCCGGAGAAGGCCAGGAAGTCGACCCCGAGGGCGCCGACGTCGATCGGTAGGTGGGGCGCCGACTGGGCGGCGTCCAGCAGCACGAGCGCACCCACCGCGTGAGCGCGGTCGGCGATCTCCCGGACCGGGTTCACCGTACCCAAGACGTTCGACACGTGGGTGAGGGTCACCACCTTCGGCTTGCGGGCGAGCCGGCGGTCGAGGTCATCGAGACGGAGGCGCCCGTCATCGTCGACCCCGACGAACTCGAGCTCGATGCCCGAGTACTCCCGCAGCATGTGCCAGGGAATGATGTTGGAGTGGTGCTCCATGACCGTGGAGACGACCCGGTCCCCTCGGGAGAGGAGCTTGCGGCCGAGGCTCGTCGCGACGAGATTGATCGCCTCCGTCGTACCGCGCACGAAGACGACCCCGGCGGGGTCCCGCGCGTGGAGGAACCGGCTGACGCGTTCCCGGGCCGCTTCGTAGGCGTCCGTGGCCTCGACACTGAGGGCGTACACGCCCCGGTGCACGTTCGCGTTCGTCTCTTCGTAGTACCGCTCCTCCGCGGCGATCACGCTCCGCGGCTTCTGGGAGGTCGCGGCGGAGTCGAGGTAAACGAGCGGGTGCCCGTGGGTCGGATGCGAGAGGATCGGGAAGTCCTCTCGGATTCGTGAGACGTCCATCGGTCGCCCGGGGGAAGCGCCGAACGCACCTAGGTCGGCGTGTTCGCGATCCCGAGGCGGACCCAGTCGTACCCTTTCGCCTCGAGCTGTTCGGCCAGGTCTCGGCCTCCCGAGAGCGCTATCGCGCCGTCCACCATCACGTGGACCCGGTCGGGCTTCAGGTACTTCAAAATTCGCTGGTAGTGTGTGATGACGAGGATCCCCGCGTCGGGCCGGTGGAGCTTCGCCACGGTCTCCCCCACCGCGCGAACGGCGTCGATGTCGAGGCCGGAGTCCGGCTCGTCCAGGATCGCGAAGATCGGACGGATCGTGGCCATCTGCAGGACCTCGACCCGTTTCTTCTCGCCGCCGGAGAACCCCTCGTTCAGCGAGCGCTTGAGCAGCGACTCGTCCATCTCGAGGTACGAAAGGTGCGTCTTGAGGTCCTTGTCGAACTGGGCGGTGTTGGCGGTCTGGGCCGTGTGGGTCTGCATGTAGGCGGTCCAGAGGAACTTCGACAGCGAGAGGCCCGATACCTCCTGAGGGTACTGGAATCCCAGGAAGAGGCCCGCACGCGAGCGCTGGTCGACGCTCAGCTTCAGGAGGTCCTTGCCGTCGAGGAGCGCCCGTCCCTTCGTGACCTTGTACTTGGGGTGACCCATGAGGGCGTAGGCGAGCGTGCTCTTTCCCGAGCCGTTCGGCCCCATGAGGGCGGTGAGCTCGCCGCTCTTCATCGTGAGGCTGACGCCCTTCAGGATCTCCTTTCCGGCCACTTCGGCATGGAGGTCCTCGACGACCAGCGTGCTCGGACCGCTCAGCGTCTCGTTCGGCATCGACCCCGTACGAGCCGATACCGTTATTTAAGCATGGCGCGGTGTGTAAATCAGAGGGCCGGTTCGGGACCGTGAGAGAGCCGTGACGGGGGCAGAGCAGCTCGAAGGGACCCGCGGGCGGATCCTCGAGGAGCTCGCCGTGGCGCCTCGGACGGCACGCGACCTCGCTCAGAAGCTGGGCATCCAGGAGAGCGCGGCCCGCGGCCACCTCGGCCGCATGCAGGCGCGCGGGCTCGTCGTGCCGACGTTCCGCCGCGAGGGCGTCGGGCGCCCCCGGAAGCGATTCGCGCTCACGGGCGTGGCGCAGGAGCTCTTCCCGAAGAAGTACGACCTGATCCTCGACACCGTGGTCGATGAGCTTCTCGCCCGGGAGGGGGAGAAGTACGTGAGCGCGCTCTTCGCCGACGCCGCGGAGCGCATGGCCCACGAGGTCGCGAAAGAAGTGCCCCGCTCGGGTTCACCGGAGCATCGAGCCGAGAACGTCGTTCGCTCGCTGAACCGCCTCGGCTTCCGGTGCACGACCGACCACGCCCCCGACGGCACGATCCGGATCACGCGGACGAACTGCGTCTTCCGTCACAGCGCCATGGCCCACCCGTTCCTTCTCTGCGACGTGTTCGACAAGCATCTCACCGAGGCGCTCCTCGGGCAGGCCGGCGTGGACCTGCTCGATTCGATCGGTCGGGGCGGGATGCGGTGCACCCACCTGATCCAGCTTCGGTGACCGTGGGACCGACGCGCCGGGGCTGACGCCCCGGGTGCCCGGGGGGTAGGCGAGAGCCTAAGAACGGCGGGACGAAGCACCCCCGATGCCGAAGACCCCCTCCGCAGAGAAGCCCTTCTCGCGCGAGGAGCTGAGCCGGTACAGCCGTCACCTCCTGCTGCCCGAACTCGGCGTCCCAGGCCAACGGAAGCTGCGGAAGGCGAAGGTCCTGATCGTCGGGGCGGGAGGTCTGGGAACCCCCACCGCACTCTATCTTGCGGCGGCCGGCGTGGGCGAGATCGGCATCGTGGACCTCGATACGGTCGAGCTCTCGAACCTCCAGCGCCAGGTGCTCTACACGACCTCGGACGTCGGTCGCCCCAAGGTGGCCGCAGCGAAGGAGCGGATCGAGGCGCTCAACTCGGGCACGCGGGTCGTACCCTACCCGGTGCGCCTTACCTCCGAGAACGCGCTCGACCTCCTGAGGCGCTACGACGTCGTCGTGGACGGTACCGACAACTTCCCGGCTCGCTATCTGGTCAACGACGCGGCCGTTCTCCTCGGGATGCCGGACGTCTACGCTTCGGTCTACCGCTTCGAGGGACAGCTGAGCGTCTTCGATGCGAAGCGCGGGCCGTGCTACCGGTGTCTCCTCCCGGAACCGCCGCCCCCCGGCCTCGCTCCCTCCTGCGCTGAGGCAGGCGTGCTCGGCGTCCTCCCCGGCGTCCTCGGTGTGCTTCAGGCGACCGAGACGGTGAAGCTCCTGGTCGGTCGCGGGAACCCGATGATTGGACGGCTCCTCCTCTTCGACGCGCTCCGTCTCGAGTTCCGCGAGCTCAAGGTCCGCAAGAACCCGCGCTGCGTGATCTGCTCGTCCCACGCGACCCAGAGGGGGCTGGCCGACTACCCCGCCTTCTGCGGCGTCCCGGCCCCCGGTGCGGGGGCCACCCCGGGGTCGGTCCCCGAGGTCGAGGCGGAGGCGCTGGCCGTCGAGCTCGGCTCGAGAAGACCGCCCCTCCTCGTCGACGTGCGCGAGCCCGAGGAGTGGGCAATCGCCCACCTCCCCCGGGCCCACCTCATCCCGAAGGGGGAGCTCGCCGAACGGGTCGACGAACTGACCCACGCCGCGAAGCTCGTCCTCTACTGTCGGACCGGGACCCACTCCGCCGAGGCGACCCGGCTTCTGCTCGAACTAGGGTTCTCGAACGTCCGGACCCTCCGTGGAGGGATCCACGCGTGGGCCCAGAACGTCGACCCCACGATCCCGCTCTACTGACGAGCGAATCGCGGACGGCCGGTTCACTTCCCCGCTTCGGGGGCCGGTCCCTGGGGGTCGCCCACATCGACCGCGAGCCGACCGGTGTACGAGCGGACCCGGCGCGATAGCTCCCGCGCGAACTCCTCCATGTTGACCGGACTGATGTAGAGCGGCACCCCGTCCGGAGTCACGAGGATCCCGTGGGCCGGGTCCGTGTAGATGGCGTCAAAGTGACCGATGACGGGACTCCACATCCGGCCTCTCCACCCCCACGAACCGATGAAGCCGGTGGGGCCGAGGTCGCGGATGGCGGAGTACTCGATCTGGTGGACCTCCTCGAGCCGGATCCTCCGGTTCCCCAAGATGCGCCACGCCCGTAGGTGGGTGTCGTCGATCGTGTAGAAGGTCGAAAGGTACCGAAGGAGGAAGAAGATGAAGAACACGAGAATGGCCTCGAAGGCCCAGCTCTCGCGGAGCCCGGCGCCGGGCAGGACGAGGTAGAGGAGCACGATCAGGAAGACGTACACGCCGACGACGCTGTACGAGAGCTTGCCCCGTTTGCGATAGACCCCGCGCGAATCCACGCGGGGGAGTCGGCCCGGGGAGCTCTCGGCCTCAGGCTGCGGCTTCGTAGTAGTACTCCCCTTTCGCCCGCTGCTCGCGGTCGAGCACGGAGCCTTCGCGGTTGATGCGGGGTCTTAGCGTCTCCGCGTCGCGGCGGAACGTGATATCGACCGTCCGGAGGAGGCGGTTCATCCCCTCGCGCATCGGGAACGGCCCGTCGCCCCGGCCCTGAGAGCCATCGGAACCGTCGAACCGGAACGTCATCAGAGCGTCGCAGGCGAGGTCGAGGAAATAGACGTCGTGGTCCACGACGAGGGCGCTCACGGCCTGCCGTTCGACCTGCCGACGGAGGAGCCGCGCCATCGCCATCCGTTCGTCCGCGTCGAGGTAGGCCGACGGCTCGTCGAGCAGGTAGAGCGTCGCGGGGCGCGCGAGCGCGAGGGCGACCGCGGCCCGCTGGAGCTCCCCTCCGGAAAGGTCGGGGAGCGCGACGTCCAGCACCTCGTCCAGGTGGAGCCCGGGGATGAGCTCGCGCTCGAACAGCTTGTCGTCGAACGTGGGGTCGCCGGCGAGCGCGTTCGAGCGCTCGCGAAGGCTCGCCGGCTGCGAGGCCTTGAGGTACTGGGGCTTGTAGCTGACGGTGACCCCCGCGGGAGGGCTTCCGCTCGTGGGGGTCTCCACGCCGGCGAGCATCCGCACGAACGTCGTCTTCCCGGTCGCGTTGGGACCGACGACCCCGACCGTCTCGCCCTTCGCGAGCGACCCGGCGCCGACCGAGAGCCGGAACTTCGGGAACTGCTTTTCGAGCGCGGGGAACTCGACGAGGACGTTCTGGCGCACCGAGGGCTTCGGCGGGTGCGCGACGAACCGCACCGCTTCGGTGCGGAAGCGGACGTTCTCGTCCTTCAGGTACCCGGTGAGGTAGGTGTTGATCGCCGACCGCATCGGGATCGGGTGGCTGATCACGCCGAACGCCGCGGACTCCCCGTAGAGGAGATGGGCCTGGTCGGCGAGGTAATCGAGCAGTCCCAGGTCGTGCTCGACGACGAGGACGCTCTTCGTCTCCCCGAGCCGGCGCAGCCGCCGGGCGACCTCGAGGCGGTGGACGATGTCGAGGTAGCTCGACGGCTCGTCGATCAGGTAGAGGTCGGCGTCCGTCGCGAGCGTTCGGGCGATCGCGGCGAGCTGGAGCTCTCCGCCCGAGAGCTCTCCGAGGCGTCGGTCCCCGCGGCCCCCGAGGCCGACCTCCTCGAGGATCGCCGCGGCCCGGCCCCCCGCCTCACGAACGAACTCGAGGGCGGTCACGGACTCGTCCGCCAGCCGGTCCACGTACTGCGGCTTGACCACGCTGCGAAGCTCGCCCTTCGCCACCCGTTCGAAGTGCGCGTGGAGCGCGGTCCCCCGGTAGTGGGCGAGGACCTTCGACCAGTCCCCCGGCTGCGCGTAATCCCCCAGGTTCGGCACGTCGGTACCGGCGAGGAGCCGGATCGCCGTGGACTTGCCCGTCCCGTTGGGGCCGAGGAGACCGGTGATCCCTCGCACCGGCGGCATCGGCAGCCGATAGAGGCGGAACCCGTTGTACCCGAACCGGTGGACGATCTCCGACTCGTTCGCCTCCGGGGTGTTCAGGATCTTGATCGCATCGAATGGGCACTTGTGTACGCAGATCCCGCAGCCGATGCAGAGGCTCTCCGAGATGATCGGTCTCGAGTCCGGCCCTTCGATGATGCACTCCTGCCCCATCCGGACCGGCGGGCAGTAGGCCTGGCATTCCCACTGGCATTCCTTCGGGTGGCAGCGGTCCCGTAGCAGGATCGCGATCCGCGCCATGGACGACCCTCTAGCCCTCCCGTACGTCCTCGACGACGGCGCCGTCGCGCATCGTGATGTGGCGCTGGGCCCGGCGCGCCACGTCGGGGTTGTGGGTCACGATCACCAGCGAGGCGCTCCGGTCCCGGCGGACCCGCTCGAGGAGCGAGAGGATCGCTTGGGTGTTCCCCGAGTCGAGCTCGCCGGTCGGCTCGTCCGCGAGGAGGAGGCCGGGCCGGTTGGCGAGGGCACGGGCCACCGCGACCCGCTGCTCCTCTCCGCCCGACAGCTGGTGGGGGAACGCCCTCTCCCGCCCCTGGAGCCCCACCT
>JBKQUP010000034.1:0-133461 GCA_052325545.1 Thermoplasmata archaeon | reverse complement strand
GCTTCTCCTCGGCGGTGACGAACTCGAGCAGGATCGAGTGAAGTTTCGATTCGGTGAGTCCAAGAAGTGTCGTTGGGTCCTGGCTGGTCAGGTGACAGAAGAGTCGGAGCGATCGTGCGTAAACGTCCGCCGTGATACGAGAACCGCGGGCGACGTTATCGTGCCACGCTCGGAGGCTCGGAAGGGCGAGGAACTCGTGGATTCTGACGCCGCCGAGGGGTGACCGAGGCACGCTTTCGACATGTCGGAACGTAGGTATTAAACCATGTTTGGGATGCTCCCGGCGGGATTCGAACCCGCGTTTCGGGGTCGAAGGCCCCGAATCCTTGACCGGACTAGACAACGGGAGCATAGCGGGAGGCGCGAAGACCGTCAGGCTTCCAGCCCGCTAAGGAGCTTTCGCATCCGTGGGCCCCGTCGCGGGAGTCGCCGTGGTTATCCGGTGGCTTGTTTAGAAGCGGACGGCGGTCGCTCTAACACATAGGGTCGGATTGGGTGTCGTGGCAGGTACTCCGACCGCCGCTGGCCGGTGAGCGCGTAAATCGTCTTCTCGCCAACCTTGCAGGAGTTGTCGGCGATCCTCTCGAAATGGCGAGCCACCAAGAGATCCCCGGCCAGGCGTCGGGCCAAGGTCGGACGCTTCTCGAGGCTCGCGAGGATGAGCCGGTTCGCCTGCCGGTGCATCTCGTCGACCGCATCGTCCCTGCGGAAGAGTTCGCGGGCGAGGTCGACGTTGTCATGGTCCAAGGCGTCGATTGCCTGCCGGACCATCGACTCCACGACGTCGTCCATCTGTTGGAGGAGGCTCCGGATTTCGGAGAGCTCCTTCGCCGGGGCGGAGCCGGCGATCCGGGCCATGTCAAAGCCCAGGCGGCCCACTCGGTCGAGATGGGTGGTGCTCTTCAGCAGGCCGGCCGCGGTGCGCAGGTCGACCGCCGTCGGCTGGCGGAGCACGAGGAACGCGATCGTTGCATGCTCCATGTCCTCGTCGAGCTGGTCTAGATGCCCCGCCCGGTCGAGAACCGTCTGGGCTCCGACGAGGTCCCCCTCGTCGTAGGCCCGCCAGCCGTCGTGGACCATTCCGAATGCCCATCCGCCCATTCGCACGGCCCGGTCCTTCAGGTGCCGGACCTCGAGATCGTAGCCCCGGGGTCCGCCGGCCTCCGATAGTGAATTTCCTTTCATCCGAATCTCCCCGTGATGTACGACTCGGTGAGCTTTTCTTTCGGCCGTTCGAAAAGATCCTCGGTGGGACCGAACTCAACGAGCTTGCCCAGGTAGAGGAACGCCGTGTAATCGGCTACCCGAGCCGCTTGCTGCATGTTGTGGGTGACGATGATTACGGTATAGTCGTTCTTGAGCTGGCCGATCAGTTCCTCGATTTTGGACGTGGCGATGGGGTCGAGCGCGGAGCACGGCTCGTCCATCAGGAGCACCTCGGGATTGGCGGCCAGGGCGCGGGCGATGCAGAGCCGCTGCTGCTGACCCCCCGAGAGCGAGGTCGCGGCCGCGTCGACCCGGTCCTTGACCTCTTCCCAGAGGGCCGCCTGCTTGAGGGACCGCATGACGGCCTGGTCGGTCTCGGCTCGGGAGGGTCTCCCGTTAAATCGCAGCGGGGCGGAGACGTTGTTGTAGATCGACATCGTCGCGAACGGGTTGGGCTTCTGAAAGACCATGCCGATTCGCCGTCGGACGGCGGTGGGGTCCTCCTGATAGATATCCTCCCCGTCCATGATGACCCGCCCTTCCACCCGAGCCTTCAGGTTCGTCTCGTGCATTCGATTCAGGCATCGGATGAGCGTAGACTTTCCGCAGCCCGACGGGCCGATGATTGCGGTGACCTTGCGCTCCGGAAATTGGAGATTAATTCCGTACAAGGCTTGGGAGCGCCCGTAGAAGGCATCCAGGTTCTCGACCACCATCTTGGGATGATCGACTAGGCTCACGCTCATGCGCCTGCCATCCTCCTCGCTGTCCGCTCCAGCACGAGCCGAGAGAGCACGCTGAGGGCGAGAACGAGCAGGATTAAGACGAGGGCGGCCGCCCACGCGAGGCTGATCCAATTCGGATAGGGGGAATCCGCGAAGGTGAAGATCATGATCGGCATCGCGGCGCACGGCTGGTTAAGGGCTATGCACTGACGGAGGCTCGAGTCCGACAGTAGCAACGGTGCCGCCTCTCCGGCGGCTCGCGAGATGGCGAGGAGAACCCCGGTCAGCACCCCCGGCAGGGCGGACACCATGACGATCCGCATCGTGATCTTCCACCGAGAGATTCCGAGGGCCAGCGCGGCCTCGCGAACGGAGCGAGGAACGGTTCGGAGCGCCGTTTCGGTGGTCCGCGTGACGATGGGCGTCATCAGCACGGCCAGGGTGAGCGAACCGGAGATCTGGCTGAAGACGATGTTCGGCGCATAAAGAAGGACGAGCGAATACACGAACGCCCCGACCACGATGGACGGGGTGCCCGAGAGTACGTCCGCGACGAGCCCGACGATTCGGGCTGCGGAATACCGGTCCCCGTATTCGACGCTGAAGATCGCGCCGCCGATCCCGATCGGTACGGCCACCAACGACGCGAGCCCCAGCAAGGTCAGGGTTCCTTCGATGGGCCAGGCGAGGCCTCCCTTCGGACACGTTATTCCCGCATGAGGGGCGCAGGGCACCGGAAGGCCCTGCGTGAAGAGCCCGACCGAGAACGACGGGGCCCCCAAGCTCACCGCCGTATAGAGCACCGAGGCTAGCGGCACGAGGATGACGACGATCGCCAGCCCGCTGAGGATCGTGAAAGTGTGGCTCAGCAGCTTGCGCCGAGCGAATCGGTCGAACTTCATTCCTCGCCGACCCCCCGACCCCGCTCAAAGCGGGAAAGAATACCGCGCGCGCCGAGGTTGATCGCCAAGGTGAGGACGAACAGGATGAGGCCGGCTTCGATCAGGGCGGAGAGTTCGAGCGGACCGCTCGCCTCGGTGAACTGATTCGCGATGAGGCTCGCGATCGTCTGACCCGGCGAGAGGAGCGACGAGAAGAGGTGGTTGCTATTTCCAATGACGAGGGTCACGGCCATCGTTTCCCCTAAGGCCCGACCAAGACCCAGCACGATTCCGGCGATGATCCCTGTCCGAGCATACGGGATCACCGCGTTGCGGGTCACCTCCCAGTCCGTGGCCCCGATACTCAGAGCGGCCTCCTTCTGGCTCACGGGGACAGCAGCGATCGAGTCCCGACTGATGGCGGTGATCGTCGGGATGGTCATGATGGAAAGGACCACGCTCGCCGTGAACACGTCCAGCCCGAACGGGGCCCCACGGAAGAGGCCCGTCCACCAAAGGTACCGCTCTAACCCGGGTTCGATGTCGTAGCGCATGATCGGGACCAGGACCACCAGTCCCCAGAATCCATAGACGATCGACGGGATTGCCGCCAACATCTCAATCACCTGACTGACCGGTCGGCGAAGCCACGCGGGCGCCTGCTGGGTGAGAAAGATTGCGGCCCCCAAGGAGAGCGGAATCCCGATTAGCAGAGCGATGCTACTCGTGACAAGTGTGCCCTCGATGAAGGGGACGATTCCATAGACATTGGGGTTCACGGGCGACCCCGCCGGGCTCCAGACGGTTATCGTGAAGAATGAGAAGCCGAACAGCTGGATGGTGGTCCGTGCACCGTAGTAGAGGACGATGACGAGCACGACCGCCAGGGCAACGATGGCGACTGCCCCGGCTCCCGTCAGTACCACGAAGATTCGGTCGCCCCAACGGCCCCGTGTCTTACCGGTGGGGACCGTGGAGCGACGGAAGGGGTTTCTCGGGATCATTCCGTTCACCCGAGTCCAGTTCGCTCTCGGCGCGCGGAACTAGCTCGGAAGGCAGGGAGTGAGGGCTCCTCCGTTGTACGTGACCGAGTCGATCGCGGTCAAGTCGAAGCTGATGGCCGCGGCCGAGAGTGGGACGTAGTAGAGGGCTGCCGAGTAGCTCTGGCCGTCCGCCGCCGTGACAACCCATGCGAGGAAGTCCACGAGGTTTTGACCATCGCCCATGGTGTACGAAGAGCCGTAGGCAACTCCCAGGTCCTTGTAGACGAAGATGTAGGTGAACGACGAGATCGGGTAATCGTGGGCTCCCGGTGCGTTCAGGACCGAGAAGTTGTACCAGGCCTGAGTGTCGGTGTCTACGGGGAAGACGGGGTTCGAGTCCTTGACAGCCGACGCGATGTTGCTGATGTTCGCCAGGACGAAGTTTCCGGACGGATTCTCCACGGCCCCGAAGGCCACGCTATCGGTCAGCGCGTAGTTGATGTCCACGTAACCGATTGCGTCAACGGTGGACTTCACGGTCGCGGTGACGCCGGCATTACCCTTCGACCCATGGCCGACCGGGAAATTCACCGACGTGGCATGGCCGACCGTGCTCGCCCAAGTGGCGTTCTCGGCGGACAAGTAGCTCGTCCAGATGAACGTGGTCCCACTGCCGTCGGAACGGAAGATCGGGGCGATGGCCGCATTCGGTAGAACGACGCCCGGATTGATGGCTTGAAGTTGGGAGTTATTCCAATTCGTCATCGTACCCAAGTAGATTTCCGCCAGCATCTGCCCTGTGAAGTGCAGAGTGACCGACAGCCCCGGAAGGTTGTAGATCGGGACGGCGGCTCCGATTGACTCCGGGATCGTGAGAACCCCGGGAGAGGGGATTGCGCCCGCCTGAGCCGCGCTGAGCGGAGCGTCGGAGGCACCGAAATCGACCGTCTTCGCTGTGATCTGAGAGATTCCGCCGCCGCTACCGATGCTGTTGTAACTCACGCTGCTGGCGGTGTACGCGGCTGCCCACTGGAACATTAGGGGAGCGACCAACGTGGACCCCGCGCCATTGATCGGCGCTGAGGAGGGCAGCGTGCATCCCGCACCGGTCGTGGACGAGCTGCTGGTCTTGAACCATCCTGCCGAATACCCTCCGACGACGACGAGGAGGACGACGACGACTACGGCGACAACCGCGATCAACGCTCCTCGTCCACCACTCTTCTGTCGCTGCATTACGGGCGTTTCGGATTGGCCGGTTCCTGGGGGCGTGCTTGTTCCCGCTTGGCTGCTACTCATTTTTCTCCTGCCCTTGTTTCCGTTTACGGACTGTGTGGGTTCCGTCGACCATCGAGGATGAGCCCGTCCGCGGAGCGGCTAGCCATCCCGGCCGACATCAGGGGAACGAACTTTACATGGGATTTATACTAATCTGCAGTAGAGTATATAGTTTACAATAGGAGTCCATCTGAGACTGTTTGTCAAGCAACGGTCTTCGCCGCGGGCGGGCTTGGCATGAGGTTGCGTCCCCGGGGGTCGTAGATGCGGTGGCTCGTTCGGTTCGGGTACGACGGCCGCTCGTTCGCCGGATGGGCCCGTCAACCCGGACTCCGGACGGTGGAGGGGGAGCTTCTCCGTGGCCTCGTCCGTCATGGAGTGGCCCCTTCGGCGGACGCGGCGAAGGTCGCCGTCGCCAGCCGGACCGACCGCGGGGTCAGTGCGCGCGCGAACGCCTTCGCGCTGTCCACCGACCTTCCGAGCGGCGTCCTGCTCCGGTCCCTCAACGGGATCTCCACGGAACTGACCTGTTCGGCCGCGGCCCCGGTTCCGGAGGAATTCCGGGTGCGAGGGGCCGTTCGGCGGACCTACCGCTATTTCGAGCCGCTCGGAGAGCACCGTCTCGACCGATGGGAACGCGCGGCCCGTCGCTTCTCCGGAACCATCGATGTCCGGTCGTTCGGGAGAGGTCTCCCGGCCGGGGTGCCCGTCCAAAGGTCGGTGGAGTCGGTCACCGTGACCCCGACGGAAGGAGGGCTCGTCGTGGAGGTCCAGGCTCCCTCGTTCGTCTGGGGGATGGTTCGCAAGATCATCGCGGCGTTGCGGGAGTACGATGCCGGTCGCTTGCCGCTCGCGCGGCTCGAAGCCGCGCTCCGCGGTGAGGTTCGCCTCACCTTGCCGACAGTGGAACCCGAAGGTCTGGTCCTCTGGGACGTGGAGTATCCCTTCCCCTGGACGCTGAACTGGAACGGACCCAACCGACACCGACAAGCGTGGGTTCGATCCCAGATGGACTCCCTATGGGTGCAGTCCGAGGTCCTCCGGGCACTTAGCGGCCCGTAGACCGATCCGTCCCGAGGAGGGAGGGTCCGGGACGAGCTATCCGACCCGCTCCCAGCGTTCGAGCTTCTGGACCGCGCTCAGCGTCGACCCGCGCTGGATCTCCTCCCGGACGCGGTTCTCGTGCTCGAAGACGTCCAGCGCCCGGTTCGCGATCTCCTGCGCCCGCTCGCGCGGTACTACGACGACCCCGCTCACGTCCCCCACGATCCAGTCGCCCGGACGGACCCGCTGACCTCCGACCGTTACCTCGACCCCGATCTCCCCGTGACCCTTCGGCTCGCCGGCATTCGAGCTCACCGACCGGCTGAACGCGGGGAACCCTATTTCGAGAATCGTGTCCAGGTCGCGGATGGCGCCGTCGACGACTACGCCCGCGACGTGGCGGCCGTGCGCCGACCAGCTCGCCAGTTCGCCCCAGACCGCGGTCGTCCCGCCTCCGGCATCGACCACGATGACGTCACCGGGGCCGGCGCGGTCGATCGCTTCCACCGGTTTCGCCCAGTCCCCGTCGCGGGTCACAACGGTCAGGGCGGTCCCGACCATGCGAACGGACGGGCCCTTGAGGTGCGGAAGGAGGCCGTGCATGGCCCCCTGTCGCATCATCGCGTCCGTCACGTTCGGGCTCGACACCTTCAGGAATGCCGCACGGAAGTCTTCGCCGCCGTAGCGACGGAAGTGTTCGCTCGTGACCTCCTTCTGAGTTCGAATCGCCTCGACGATCCGTCCGGTCGCTTCGACGATCTTGGGGCTCTTCGTGATGGCTCCCCCGACAATGAGGATCCGGGCGCCGGCGCGGACCGCCTCCGCGACGGTCTCGCTCGTGAGGCCGCCCGCGACCGCGACCGGGATTGCGGAGGCCTTCGCGATCTCTCCCAGGACCGCGAACGGTGTCTTCCCCGCCATTTGCATGTCGATCCCGACGTGCCAGCAGACGGCCGCCGCGCCGAGCTCGGCGACCCGCTTCGTCCGCGCTACGGGGTCGGCGACCCCGAGCAGGTCGACCATCACTTCGGCGCCGTACAGTTCTCCGCCCCGGACCGCGTCCGCGATGGTGTCGTCGTCCGCGGCGCCCAGTACCGTGACGATGTTGGCCCCCGCCTTCGCGGCGATCTCGACCTCGAAGGCACCCGTGTCCATCACCTTAAGGTCGGCGACGATGAGGTGGTCGGGGAACGCCTTCTTGAGCTCCCGGACCGCGTCCAGGCCCTCGCTCTTGATGAGGGGGGTCCCCGCCTCGACCCAGTCCGCTCCCCCTTCGACCGCCTCGCGCGCCGCGAGGAGGGCGCGGGAGAGGTTCTCGAAGTCGAGCGCGACCTGGAGGACGGGTCGGTCGAGCCGCATACCCTGCCGAGAGGGCGGACGGTAATAATCATGCCAGGGCTCCCACCGACCGTGCGGCGCCCGTCCCGGGGGTCAGTTCGGCTCATCCACGGCGACGCACGCAAGCTGAACGGGGTCGCGAACGGGTCGGTCCATCTGGTCCTCACGTCGCCTCCGTATCCCATGATCCCGCAGTGGGACGGGCTTTTCCGCGCCCTCGGTGCGGACGATTACCCGGGGATGCTCCGGGTGCTCGCCGACGCATGGGCCGAGTGCCAGCGCGTTCTCGCCCCCGGCGGGATCCTCGCGGTCAACATCGGTGACGCGCTCCGCTCGGTCGACGGGGAGTTCCGCCTCTGGCCGAACCCGGCCGAGACGTTCGTGTCCGTCTCCCGCCTCGACCTCGTACCGCTCCCGTACATCCTCTGGAAGAAGCCCACCAACCGCCCGAACGCGTTCCTCGGGTCGGGGTTCTTGCCGCCGAACGCCTACGTGACCCTCGACTGCGAGTACGTTCTCCTGTTCCGGAAGGGAAAGCTCCGCCGTTTCCCGACCCACGACGCGGCCCGGCTCGCCAGCCGGTTCTCGCGCGAGGAACGGGACCGCTGGTTCAGTCAGGTCTGGACCGACATCCGGGGCGCCCGGCAGGATTCCCCCCTCGGGAGGAGCGCCGCGTTTCCCTCCGAGCTCGCCGAACGGTTGGTGCGGATGTTCTCGGTCAAGGGAGACACCGTGCTCGACCCGTTCGCCGGGACCGGCACGACGCTCTGGGCGGCGGCCCGCTGGGGCCGGGACGCGATCGGGGTGGAATGGGACCGCGGTGCCTACCTTGCTCTCGAGACGAGCGCGAGGGCGAGAGGGTTCACGCCTTCGGCTCGACCGCCGGACTCTGGGTTGGCAAAGGTGGCGGTTGGGCGCGGTGGGCGATCTCCTCGTCCACGGCGAGCTTGAGGTACCGGAGCGCCGAGCCGCTCAGTCGGTCCATGTGGAGCAGTAGGTAGTGGAGGTAGAGCCGCTCCGGGCGGTGCGAAGGCCCCGGGATGCGGCCGGGGAGGGGTCGGTGTCGCTCGATCGTCTCGGCGTGGTTCTCGTGCTCCGGTCCGTGGAACTCGCGTCCGGCCGGGCCGACCAAGGGGGGATAGAGCCGGTCGACCGGGTCGTACCATTCGTTCGGGGGCCTCGAGGAGGCGGACGGTTCCAAAGGAACTCCCGCCACCTTTCCCTTCAGATACGGATGGACCGGTCGCTCGGGGTCCTGGAGCTCCCCGATCGGCCGACCGGCAACGTCCTCCACGATGGTCTTCAGGCTCCAGCTCGTCCGGCGGCGCGGCGGGCCTTCGACCGTCGCGTCCGCGCCCACGTCCTTCGTCCGGCGCGCCGACCCCTATAAACCTCCCTTTGGAGCGGCAGCGGACCGCTCCGGAGCCGCTCGACGTCGGCCCAGGGTCGATTCGAGAAACTCGTACTCGGGGGTCGACGCGACGATTGCGAGGGGCAGGTGGAGCTCCCCGACCCTCCAGAGCGATTCGGAGTAACCGGTCTCTTTCGGAAGGCGTGCCCGTGGCAGCCACTCGGCTTCCGCGCCCGTGAGCCCGAAGAACGCCCGTGCCTCCGCCGAGACCTCGGGGAGACGCAGGAACGCGGTCGCGTACATGTTCCTAAGTAAGGAACGTCCCGCCGGCCGAACGAGGAAATCCTCCGGGCTCTGCGAGAGGACCAACAACCCCGCCTCGAAGTGGCGTACGTGCCGTACAACTCGGTCGAGGAACTCCTCGGTCGTTGAATGGCGGGCGAGGAGGTGCGCCTCGTCGACGAGGAGCAGTTTGCCGCCGGTGCGGTCGGCCAGCCGTCCGTAGGCCCAGTCGAGGACGTAGGTCAGGTGGAACGGCAGTTGGTCGTCGGGCACTCCCTGGAAGTCGACCGACACGACCATCTCGGAGGGGTGGGCGGTCGTCGGTCCGTCCAACGCTCGGAGCGACCCCGACCGAAACACCTCGAGCAGCGTCGCAAGGCGGGTCGCCGTCCCGTCCCGCTCGACCACCCGGTCCCGAAGGTCTCGCAAGGTCGGCACTTCGGGTCCTCGCTCATAGAGTTGCGTCACGGCCGCGTCGAGCTCGGCCGACTCCTCGTCCCGAAGGCTCGGGAATAGGGCGCGCAGCATCGTTCCCACCCGAGCCGCTTTCTCGCGTCGGTCGCCGTGGGTCGTGACTGGGTCGAGCGGGTTGAGCATCCCTCCGACCCCGTCCGCGACCCGAATGACAGAGCCTCCGAGGGCGTCGACCAGAGTCGAGTACTCTCCAAGTGGGTCCAGGATTGCGATGGACGTGTCGGGTCGTAACCACCGGGTCCTTAGCAGGATCAGCGCCGCGGCGAACGACTTTCCGGCGCCGGTCGTACCGAAGATACCCCACGAGTGGCTCGAGTGAGACCAGCGGTCGAGAAAGACCGGGCTCGCATCGGAAAGCGCGAGACCAAGGAGGGTTCCTCCGGGTTCCAAGAGCGTCTCGTCTCCGAATGGGAATAGCGAGGCGAGCCCGTCGGTGGGCAGGGTGTGCCAGTACCCCGAGGGTCGGGGCTCGGCGGCGGAGAGGTCCGGTGGGAGAAGCGCCTCTCGGACCTCGTACCGAGGGACCCGCGACCGGAACCCGATGGCGGAGAGCCGCTCGGAAAGACGCATCCTCTTCGCCTCGACCTGCGGCCGCGTCGGAGCGAGAACGACGAACCGGATTCCGACCTTCCAAAGCTCCTGGGTCCGCCGAGCGATTTGCCGGCCGAGGTCTTCGGCGCTCGCGCGTTCGACCTCGAGTTCGGCTGTCTGCCCTCCATTGCCTCCGGTGGCAAGCTCTGCCTCGGCCACGGCCTTCGCCCCGTACAGGAGCTCGAGGGCGCTCGCCGATGAAATCCGGTGGGCTTCCACCGAGAGTTCGAGCGTCTCATTGGTCGCGAGGATGCGGCTAAGGAATCCGAAAGGAACCTCTGGCGGGAACTGTCGTACGAGGAGTGGAGCGCGGTAACTCCGACCGATGCGCCAGAAGGTCGGTGCCTCGACTGGAGTGTCCGTGGGGGACGCGCCGGTCATGAACGGGAGAACACCGGGGCTCGAAGTGTGGAGCGGGTGCGCTCGGTCACGAACAGCGGAACGAGGCTCGCGGCGAGGAGGAGGCCGCGAAAGGGGGCAAGGATCGGAGGAGAAATCAGGAATCCGAGGGCCCCGCCCCCGAGAACGCTCAGCGCGAGCGTCGGACGCGCCCCGAAACCGTTCCGGGCGAGGAAACCCCGTCGGCGGGCCAGCGAGACCCATCCTGCCAATGCGAGGGCGGCGAGCGTCGCCGTGGGCGCGATGAGGAACGGAAACGGCAAGGATAGCGCGCCGCAGACAACCGCCAATCCGACGGCGGCGCCGAACGCTTCAAACTCTAAGAGAGGACCGAGCGGCGCTCCGTCGGTCATCTCGCAGACACCTCTACGGGCCAGCCGAACCGATGCGCGGCCTCCTCCAGAGCCCGGTCCCGGAGACGGATCGGCCGGAGCCCCAGGGCACCTAGCCGCTCGATGAGGTTCGCAACCCTGCCTTCCAGACGACCGATGGCTTCCGCATCCGCCTCAAGTGTGCCTAGAACAAAGTACACTCGACGCAGGAGTCTGCGACGACAGAGTAGAGAGACGAGTTCGGAGTACCCCGATAGCGCATGGGCCTCTCCACCGCCTCCCGAAGGAGCCAGGGGTCGAACGGCCTGGGAGCGAATCGGTGTCGTGGTGGCGAGAAACAAGAAACTAGCGTCCGTGGAACGAAGAAGCTCACGATAGAGTTCGAAGCGTCGGGCCAGCTCATCCGGTGGCAGGTACGCCAACGGCGCCCCACCCGTACGAACGACGGCCAAATAGCGATGGGACGCCAGCTGGAGAAGCGCCTGGCGTACGAGAGGGTGGGAGGTCGGGTCCTTCACGGCTCTCCTCGGGTCCACGGAGCGGAGCTTCCAAGACACGAACGCGAGCGCCCTTTCGTCAACCGCACGACCGTCCGGACGCCAGACCGACACGGCGAAGCCCGCCAGTACCACCGGAAGCCACACCCACGGGCTCGCGAACGGGGACAGCAGCGCCCCCGCTGCGGCGTAGGTAACGAACTTGAGCGCATCGCGGGAGGACGGAAACGGTCCGAGTCGCATTCGGCGGTCCAGTCGTTCGGGAAGGACGATAACGGGAGGACCGTCCTCGGGTTCCGGCATCTCATTTCGACCCTCCCTGGAGCAGGGGAGGTTGAGCCGGAGGACCGTTCTTCTCCGGTGAGGGTCCGATGTGGCGCATCAGATGCCAGGCCCCGTGACCGAGGAGCTCACTGGCCACGAGAGGGGCTGCCGCCGGGGCAGCCGCCGATCCGGCGACTCGGGTCGCTCCGGCGAACGCGCTCCCCGCGGCACCGCTCGATCGCATTCCGTTGGCTACCGGCCCGAACGAGGAGGTCGCCGCGGCGGGCGCGACCTGGAGTCCGCGCTGGGCGTTCGAATGGACGATGCCCGACGCGCCGCCGAACCCGAACGAAACGAGAGAAGTACCGGCCAACGAGAGAAAGAACGGAGAGGCCACGGCCACCGCGAGATAGGCGACCAGCATGACGGGGTTCGGGCTCGCGACGGCGAGTTCGAGAGGGATGACGAGTACGCACGGCAGGAACGCGAGCTCACCGAAGAGCAGCCACCCCCGTCGGGCGAGAGGGGAAAGCGGGCGCAGGGGCCACAACAGCGTGAAGATCGGCAACAGGACGAGCAACACGGCCAGGACGGCGTCCCGGATTCCGATCGCGAGAAGGAGAGCGAACACCGCCGCGAATTCGACGAAGGAAAGCACGAACGCGAGCGCCCCGTTGTCCCACGAGAACGAGATCTGTCCCCATCCGGCTAGGTTTACCCAATGCTGCCACGTCCCGCCGTCCCAGCCCGATATGATAGGGTAGAGGCCTCCCGCGACGCCGAGGATGGCCCCGGCGATTGGCACCGTGAAGTTCGCACCAACCACGCCGATGACGAGCCGGGGGAGCAACGAGTCCAGCGCGTCCGCCCACCGCGTGACGACCGACCGGGAAAGGTAGAGGACCGCCACGCCAAGAGCGACTAGCGTGACCATCGGGTCGACGACGTTCGAGAGGACGTAATCCGAGAAGTGGGCCGCGGTCGAGAGGTAGTTCGCCCCTCCGCTCCCCGAGACGAGGAGGGGAGGGAAGAGCGCACCGGGCTGGAGTTCGGGAACGAGAAGGTTGTCGTACGTGGGCCCGATAATCGCCGTGATGATCACGGTCAGGCCGGCAAAGAGCAGGAACAGGATGGTCTGGATGAGGTTGCCCAGGTCGACGGAGGGGATTGGCACCGTCACCCTCCTAGCTGCCTGTCAGAACCCAATGGGCGAGCCCGTAGAGGAGGCCGGTGACCGCCGCCATAAACAACAAGGTCCCGATCAGGGCGTCCCTGGCCCGGTCCTTGGCCTGGATCTTCTTCGTGATGTCGTTCGAGAACCAGCTCAATGCGACACGAGCCCAGACAAGCGAAAGAATCCCACTGCCCGCGAGAGCCACCAGGTCGACCAGCCGATTGATCGACGCCGTGAAGTTGCTCACGGGAGTCGATGTAGTCGTCGTCAGGGGTCGGATGCTGCTCGTGGAGGGAAGGGGGGAATGACCTCCCGGCAGCGGAATGGCGGCCACCGCGAGGAGGAGGATTGCGATCGTCCGACAGCCTCGGGAGGCCGCCGTGTCCCGATCGACTACCGACCAGTGCCGGATGACCACGAGAGCACCTCCTCCCCGTCAGCTCCACCCTCTGAGAGGACTGTGCCTTCGGAAACTAGTCGGTCGATTGTGGAGCGGACGACGGCGAGCGGGATTCCCGCTTCTTCCGCCAAGAGCTCGACCGTGAAGCGTTCCGCGCCCTCGGCCGGCTCAATGATGCGCTTGAGGGTCGCCACGGGGTCGGGTCCGGGGACCCCGGTGCGTGGCTGTCGAGCCCGGCGCCGCCATAGGAGCACCAATGTCGCGCCGCCCCCTGACATAACGAGAAACACCAAGAGCCAGGTCGGGCCGGTCGTGGACGGTGTCGTCGAGTTGCCGGACGGTCCGGAGATCACCGAGGGTGGTGGAGAAAGGGCGGGGGGCGGGCCGGCCGGGGCCGACGGATGGGTCATGACGACCGTTAGATTGGTCTCCGCAGATTCGCCCAGGAGGTCCGTCACGGAGACCGCGACCCCCACCGACCCGTTCCCGTCCGTGGGTATCAGCCAACGGTACGTCCCGTCCGAGAGGACCGTCCGGTTCCAGGATTCGTTGTCGCTCGCGTTCCCGTCCAGTCGGAAGGGCGGCTGTCCGCCCTGAACCGACACGTTGACCGCGAGCGTTTCGTTGGGCGAGGTCGGTTCCGGGGCGGCCGTGACCTCGACCGAAAGGGGAGGGACGAGCGGAACCCCAAGTTCCGTCTGCCAAGTTGCGCCGCACCCGTCGGCCACTCCCACCGTGACCGAGAGGTTCCCTTCCCGGTCGTACCACCCGCTCCAGGCGAAAGCTCCGACATTCGGGAGGGTGCCGTTTCCCGTCGACCCGTTCACGGGCGTGAAACCGGGGACCACCCACCAGGAGAACGGCGGGCAGCCGGAGAGCACCTCTCCGGCGACTTGCGCGATCGCGCCGTAGGACGCGAACGATTCGGCTCCGCTCGCGTTAGCGACGAGCGGGGATTCGACCCGAACGGTCGTCGTGCTGTTCGTGCCGACCCCCCCCAGAACGTCGCTCGCTCGGAGCCCGAGCACGTACTCTCCGGCGGCCCCGAGCGGGAGCGCGAGGACCCCTCCCCCATCGGAATCGACGGTCTCCGTGCCGCCCGACCGGTTTCCCGAAATGTTCCAGGTCAGCAGGACCGGCAGCGCCCCGCCGGAGAGGCGAACCGGCACGAGCTCGGTGTTTCCAACTTCCCCGACCGGTTCGGCGAGCTCTGCCGAGACCTGGGGCGGGGCTACGACCCGTTCGTAGAGGATCACACTCGCCGAGGGTCCGCCGGGTTCGGGAGGATACACGCCGAAGAGGACCTCCGCCGTTCCCGACGCGGTGAACGTGCAGGAGAACGCTGTCCCGTTGGGGGTTGCGTTGGACGCAACGCCCGGACCGACGGTCGCGTTCGAGCAATCGAAAAGAGTGACCGCTCCCGTCGGCTCGTCCTGCGCGATCCCCGAGAACTCGGTGGGCACCCCGAGCTCAGCGACGTAGCTGGCCGGTGCGATGGCCACTTCGAACCCGGTCCCGACCGAGAGGGGTTCCGGGACCGAGACGTTGACGAAGCTACCGCCGGCGTCGCTCGCAATCACGGAAGGAACGAACTCCCCCGCCGAGAACCGGTGGCCGACCGAGAACAGCCCCGGTGCCGGAAGGGCAACGGTCGAATGGTCGCCATCGCCCCAAGTGACGTCCAGCGCATACGGGGGCTCTCCGCCGGTGACCGTGCCCTCGAGGTTCGCGGTGCCTCCGGGGGCAAGTGGGTTCGGACCCAGTTCGACCCCCGACAGTGAGAGAGGGACGACGATCGAGACGTTCGCAACACTCGCCCGCTCGAGGACCGTCTCGTTCGCGCCGCAGTCGAGCACGGCGCCCGACCGGACCGTAACGGTGACGGTTCCCGACCCGAAGGAGTCGGCGATGAACGTCGCGGATGGGCCGGTGGTCGTGTTCAGGAAACCCGTCGCGTTCCCGGAATCGACCGACCAGTGGTACCAGAGCGGTTCCACGGGGCAGAGGGGAGACCCCGCCGACCAGACGGCCTGCAGGGTGAGGTTGGAGCCGGTTCGCATCTCGTACGATGGAGGGTCGATCATGAGGTTGGCCGCTGAGGCGTTCGAGAACGAGTGCGGGGTCGCGTCCGAGCGGAACTCCGGGGACACGGGAGCGCCCGGAGACCCGACCGTCGCGAGGAGCAGCCCCGCGAGCAGGACCGAGTCCACCGCGAGGGGGAGGAGACGAACCCCCCGTTTCGTGCGGACCTCCGTCACGCGACCACCCGGGGTCGAGGATCGGGGGTCGACTATTTCTCGCGCCAGCCCCCGGCGGTGAGTGAAAGATGCGTCACGAGAGCGCGAGGGCCAGCGCGACGTGCTCGCGCGAGAACGGAGTGAGAGGGGTCTCGTAAGCGACCGTAAGACGGGCCGCCGAGAGCGCCGCGCGGGCCTCCCGGACGACGGTCGCCGTCGGGCGTTGCTGGGTGACCGACCGAACCTTGAGCATCAGGACCCCGCGACCCCGGGGAGAAAGGCACGCTCGGGCGTTCTCGGCGAAGATTCCGGCCTGGTTCCGCTGGGCGATGTCCTGGTAGAGCAGGTCCACCGCCCCCACATCGGCCTGGTAACGCTCGGGCAGCTGGGCGTCCGCGAGGATCGGAACGAGCCCCGGTCGTTGTCGAGCGAGGGCGAGGAGACGGGCGAACGACGTCGGGCTCTTCTCGATCGCGAAGATGGTCGCCTCGGGCCAGAGGTCGGAAAGGTGGCTCACGGTCGTGCCGTGAGCGGCGCCAAGGTAGAGGACGGTCCGAGGTCGGCCGAGGACGTCCGCGGGCGCTCCTTTCAGGAGGAACGCCGCGAGCTTCGAGTGGAACGGGTCCCAGGTCCGATACTCGACGCCGTCGAACGTCGAGAGCGTCTCCCCATAGACCTTCGTTCCGGGGGTCCGATTGACCGTGTAGAGGTCCCGACCGTCTCGGAAGACCCTCTCCCAGGGGGCGGGCTTCACCGGGGCGGCACCGTCCCGGCCAAGAACTCGACCTCGACGGGAGCGTTCAGCGGGAGGCCGACGACTCCGATCGCCGCGCGCGCGGGTCGACCGGCGTCCCCGAAGACCTGGACGAGGAGGTCCGTCGCCCCGTTCGCCACCTCGTGCTGACGACCGAACCCCGGCGATGAGGCCACGTAGACGGCGACCCGGAGGAATCGTCGAACCCGGTCGATCGACCCCAGTTCGGCCGCCAGGGCGCTCAATGCTTGTAGGGCCGCGCGGCGGGCGAGCTCCTTGGCGACCTCGACCGGCACGTCCCGGTCCACCAGCCCGGGGTGCACGACGCTTCCTGCCTCGGTCACGATCTGACCCGAGACCCAAGCCCACTCCCCATCGAGCACGACCGGGGAGTACGTGCCCGCGGGTCGCGGGGGTGGGGGAAGCTCGATTCCGAGCTCACGAAGCCGTTCGGACGGGGTGGGGGCCATGCGGGAGGAGAGCCGCTCGGACGAAAAACGTGTGCGGGCGGAGCGGACGCCGGAGTAATGAGGGGAAATCGGCTCCCCGGCGTCGATGTCTCTCTTCCGACGCTTCCGTCGGGACAAGGAGGACGAGCCGGGGACCGAGCCGTCCGACTCGACCGAACCTTCCGCTCCGTCAAAAGAAACGGCCCCTACCGTTCCCCCTCCTCCGGACGAGACCCTTGCCCCGGCCGCCGCGGCCCCCGAGGCTCCCGCACCGCCGCGGATCCCGCCCCCCCTACCGGACCGACCGACCGCCGAACCGAGTCCGCCGCCTCCGGCCCCGTCCGACGGCCTATCGAAGTGCTTCGTCTGCGGGACGCCGCTCGCGGGGAAGACCTGTCCCGCCTGCCGGATGACGTGGGTCGAGTGACCGACGGCCCGGCACCGGCCGGTTCGCCCGCGAGCTTTTGACCCTCACCCGTTCCCCGAACCATGAGTTCTCCGACCGCCCGGGTCTCCGAGTTCGACTCGCTCGAACGAGAGATCGTCGACCACCTGTTCGTACTGTATCCGTCCTACGCGGTAGGGCTCGGACTTCACGAGTACGACGGTCGGCTTCCCGACCTTTCCCGGTCCGGGACCGACCTATGGATGCGGGGCGCGGACAACCTGCTCGCGCGTCTCGCCTCGGTCCCCCCGGCGTCGCTGCCGCCCGAACGAAAGGCCGACGGCTTCCTCCTCAGCCTGCTCCTCGAAAGCCCGCTCTTCGACCTTCGCATGGTCTCCGACCTCGAGCGGAACCCGATGAACTACCTGGGGGCCGTTTCGCTCACGGCCTACCTCAGTCGTGACTACGCCCCGGTGGAGCAACGGGTCGGCCCGATCGTCCGAACCCTCGAGCAGGTCCCGCGCCTGTTGCGCGAGGGCCGCGACCGCCTCCGCGGACCCCTTCCGAAGCCGTTCCTCGACCTCTCCCTCTCGATCGGGGGCGGCCTGGCCTCTCACTTCGCCGAGGCCGAAGAGTTCGCCGGTCGCGTCCACATGGCCGATACCGTCCGCGCCGCCCGGGTCCCCGCCGAAGCGGCGGTGACGGAGTTCCTCGCGTGGCTCCGCGAGTACCAGCTTCCCCAGGCGATCCCCGATTTTGCCCTCGGACCGGCCCGCTACCAGCAGCTCCTGTTCGTCCGGGAAGGGATCGAGGCCCCGTTCGAGGACCTCCGTCGAGCCGGGGCCGCCGACCTCGCCCGCAACCAGCAGCGTCTCGCGGAGGTCGCGCGCGCGGAGCAGCTGACGGTCCCCGAGCTCTTCGACCGCCTCAACCGCGACCACCCAACCGCGGCCGAGGTCCTGCCTACGGCCCGGACCTACGTCGAAGAGACCGAACGGTTCGTCAAGGACCACGGCCTCGCCACGGTCCCCGAGGAGGCCCGGTGCCGAGTCGAAGAGACCCCGGTTTGGGGACGCGCACTCTCCACGGCGAGCATGAACCCGCCCGGACCGTTCGACGCGACCTCGAGCGAGGGCATCTACTACATCACGCCGGTCGACGCGAAGTGGACGGACCAGCAGCAGGACGAGTGGCTCCGGTCGTTCAACCGGTCGATGCTTCGGAACACCACCGTCCACGAGGTCTACCCGGGGCACTACCTGCAGTTCCTGCACTTCCGACGGTCGTCCGGCAGCCTCGCCCGGAAGGTGTACCTCTCTTCGTCGTTCGTCGAAGGGTGGGCGCAC
The DNA here is from genome assembly GCA_052325545.1 of Thermoplasmata archaeon. GTDB lineage: Archaea > Thermoplasmatota > Thermoplasmata > Lutacidiplasmatales > UBA184 > Lutacidiplasma. Next base: position 115,071 of record JBKQUP010000034.1, on the reverse strand, counting down.
TACGCCGAGCAACTCGCGGTCGAGAAGGGCCTCGGCCGAGAGAACATCCTCTCGGAGGTCGCTCAGCTCCACGACGCTCTTCTCCGCAACACCCGGCTCCTGGTCTCCATCGGCCTCCACACGGCCGGGATGACGCTCGAGGCCGCGACGCAGCTCTTCCAGACGGAGGCGCATCTCGAGCGGCTTCCGGCCGAGCGCGAAGCGATCCGAGGGACGTTCAACCCCGAGTACTTCTGCTACACCCTCGGGAAGCTCGCCATCCTGAACGCCCGCTCCCGCTTCTTGGAGTCGAACTTCGGGGGGAACCTGCGCTCGTTCCACGACACCGTGCTCGGCCTCGGCTGTCCCCCGATCGGTCTCCTCGACTCGCTCCTCGAAGGCGTCCGGCCCACCTGACGCTCGACCGGTAGGCCCTCGCCCTCTTCCCCGGTCACGCGCGGGCGGCGCGTCCGTAGAGGAACTGAAGGGTCTCGGGATAGAACCCGGAGAACTTCCAGTTCCGGAACTTCTCGGGCACGGCGAGGCCGGCGAGCTCCTTGCGGGAACGGTGCGTCCGACGGTGACGGGCGACCTGCCGCTGGGCGGTCGTGACGTACTCCCGCATCGCGGCGAGCACGCGGGGGCCGCCCGGTGCGCCGTGGCCCGGCAGTAGGGTCCGAGGTCGGAGGAGGTCGATCCGGTCGAGGATCCGCACGAGGGTGTCCGGGTCACCGTCGCCCAGCCAGGGGTGGTAGCCGTTCGAAAGGAGGTCCCCGAGGAAGGCGATCCGGTCGTCCGGAAGGAAGACGAAGGTGTCGCTCGGCGAGTGGCCGCCCCCGTAGGAAAGGACCCGGGCCGTCCGACGAGTGCCTCGAAGAACGAGCTCGGAATCGAAGGTGAGGTTCGGGAGCGTGAGGCGCAGCTTCGGCAACGAATCGACGATCCCCCCGAGCCAGCCTCGCATGAGGGCACGGTCGCGGGGTGGGGTGGGGACCTTTCCCGCCCGGAACTCCTCCCAGCGAGCTTTCCCCTCCGAACGGTCGCTGGCGACATCCTCCGCCCCCCGGGTCCGCATCAGTTCCCACGTATCGGTCGTCGCGATGATCCGAGGGCTCGCGAACACCTGGTTCCCCCGGATGTGGTCGTGGTGCCAGTGGCTGTTCACGAGGTAGTCCGCCGGGCGGCCGGTGAGCCGTCGGGCGGCGCGCGCGAGGTCGGTCCCCGAACGCGGCGTGAGGCCGGTGTCGAAGACGAGGGTCGCTCCGCCGAGGTCGACGATCGCCGAGTTCGAGAGGGCGAACCCCCCATCGACGGCGACCGCCGCGTGGACGCCGGGCGCGAGTTCCTGGAGCCGGAAATGTCGGGAGGGCCGTGGGTCCACGTTCACCCCACGTTGAATCCCGACGCGGTATTAACTCCCGGCCCCCTCGGTGAACAGGGGTTGACGTGACCCTCTAAGCCTGCCGTCGGACCTTCCATTCCCAGGAGGGTCTCGGCAGCTACGGTGGGACCCGAGAGCACTCCATGATCGCACCTCAGGAACCCTCCCATCCCGGGGGGAAGTCTCACGACCGCTCCCCTTTCGGCTGGCTGGGACGTACCATCGTCCGGCACCCGTGGCGCTCCCTCATCCTTTGGATGGTGATCATCGCGGTCTGCATTCTCCCCGCCGCGAACATCGGGTCGGTCATCACGAACTCGTTCAGCAACCCGATACCGAGCTCGGACGAGAGCGTTCAGGCCCAGAACGCGTACAACGCCGAGTTCCCCAACGCCTCGTCGGCGCCTTCGTCGTCGATCATCCTCCTCGAGGCCCCGAACATCATCGGACCCGTGGGCAAGAACGCCACGATCGCCATCACCGACTCCCTGACCCAGGACCGGAACCTGAGGAACGTGAGCTCGGTCGTCTCCCTCTATTCCGCCTACTCGGCCTACCTGGCCGGCGAGGTGGAGCTCGGATGGTCGTTCCTGGGACCGGCGCTGAACGGGACGTCCTCGCTGCCCGTGGTGGTGAACCAGACCGCCTCCGCCCTCTGGGCTCCTCCGACGGCCTACCTGGAGAATTGGTCGAGGGTGAACGCGACCCTGGGTTCGGGCGTCCCGCCGTCGCAGGCCGACTGGCCGGCGTTCAACGAGACCCGGGCCGGATTCCCCTCGGGGTCGCTCGGCGCCCAGGTGCTCACGACCTTCTACTACGGTGACAGCGCGTCGGTCACCGGTTTCAACGCGAGCGTTTCGGGGGGTTGTCTATCGCATGAGAACGTCAGCGCGTGCGCGGACGCCGCGATGCGGAACGCCCTCCCCCCCGTCCTCGCGACGCTCTTTCCCCCTCCCTCGAACCCCTCCGTTGCCGAGCTGGTGCTCTCGAATCTCAGCGTCGAGACCTGGAAGCTCACCGAACCGCAGCACGGCGTGGTAGCCGCCCTCCTCGGAGCCGAGGTCGGACTCTCCCCCTCTTGGCTGCTCACGATCTGGAACGCCTTCCCATCCGGGGCGCCCCCCTCCTCCACGGCCGTGGGGACGTGGGTCGCCGGTGAGGTCGGAGAAAACCCGATCGACCGGTTTCCGTTACCGGTCCCCGTCTCGCTCTACGCGTCGTTCGTGAATCCCACCGGTTCCGCGACGCTGGTGGTGGTCTCGTTCGATGCCTCGGACACGTTCACGGCGAACGGGTCCTCGGTGACGTACAGTGACGTCTCCGAGATTCAGAACGACGTCTCCCAGGTTCTCGGCTCCTCCTCGGCGTACGGGGGCATCACGAGCTACGAGACCGGGTCGGCTCCCATCGACGGCGCCGTGAACTACCTCGCGACGTCGGCGATCAGCCTCCTCCTGGTCCTGACGATCGTCGTGCTCCTCGTCATCATGCTCCTCTACTTCCGGGCGCCCGCCGCCCCTCTGCTCTCCTTCGGCCTGATCGGCGTGGCGATGGCGGTCGGTCTGGCGGCGATCTTCGTGCTGGGCACCTTCGTCAGCCCGTTCAACCCGGAGATCGAGTCGATCATGCTGGTCTTCTTGATGGCGATCGGCACCGACTACTCGGTCTTCTTGCTCGCCCGCTACCGGGAGGAGCTGGTCCGGGGCACCCCACCGGCGAAGGCCGTGGAGACCACGGTGCGGTGGGCCGGCCAGAGCATCACGACGAGCGGGCTCACCGTCATGGTCGTCACGGTCGCGCTCACCCTCTCCGGCATCAGCTTCCTCGGTCAGCTGGGTGAAGCGCTGTTCGTCACGGTCCTCGTGGCGCTCCTCGTCAACCTCACGGTCCTCCCGTCGATCCTCATGCTGGTCGGGCCCCGGGTGTTCTGGCCTAATTCCGGGGCGCGGTTCGACCGGTACGCCGAACGCCGACGGCAGAACATTGACTCGCACCGGGACTACATCGCCCGCGCCGGTCGGACCGCGACCCGCCGACCGGTCATGGTGATCGCGGTCATCGCGCTGCTATCGGTCCCGATCGTGGTCGTGGCGCTCAATGTGCCGGTCTCCTACGATATCACGAACATCGGGCTCCCGTCGTCCAACTCCGCCGAGGTCGGGTTCAACCAGCTCACGGAGCAGTTCGGCGCGAGCTACTTCTCCCCCAGCTACGCCCTGGTCGACTTCTCCGCGCCTCTCATGTCGGCGTCCGGCGCCAACGCGACGGAGTTCCGGGAGGTGGGTGCGCTCTCCGCGACGATGGCCGCGACGCCCGGGGTCGCCTCCGTGGGGACTCTCGTGGGCGAGGGAGGTGCGCCCCTGGATGCCTGGCTGAACTTCACGACCCTCCCCCCGGCCCAGCAGGTCGCGCTCCACGAGGCCCTGAGCTCCTACGTCGGGGCGGACGGGACGACGGTCCTGTTCAACCTGGCCACGAACGCGAGCGGCTACTCCGCGACGGCGATCACGGTCCTCGGCAACCTCCGGACCGGGGTAAACGCGTTCGCGGCGAGCCATCCCGACATCCATCAGGTGCTCTTCGGCGGAGCCGCCCCGACGACCCAGGACATCAAGTCGATGGTCGACAACGCGGACGAGGGAATGCTCATCGGAGCGGCCGTGGGCCTCTTCCTCATCCTCTTGATCATTCTCGGGTCGGCGTTCGTCCCTGTGCTCGCCCTCGGCGCGATCGGCCTCTCGATCGTGTGGGGCTGGGCATCCACCTACTTCGTGGTCGGGATCATCGAGAACGAGGCGCTGATCTTCCTCCTTCCGCTCATCATCCTCATCCTCGTCCTGGGGCTGGGCATGGACTACAACGTCCTCCTCCTGACCCGGGTCCAGGAGGAACGGGCCCGGGGACAGGGTTCCCGGGACGCCATCCGGGAGGCCGTCACCCACGCGGGGAGCGTCATCGCGGCGGCGGCGGTGATCCTCGGAGGCGCCTTCCTGCTCCTCGGTCTCACGAGCCCGCTCGGGATCCTGGCGGGGGTCGGGCTCGGCATCGGGATCGCGGTGCTCCTGCAGGCGTTCGTGGTGCAGACGTACCTTACGCCGGCGGTGCTGGCCCTCGGAAAGGATTGGATCTGGAAGGGATGGCGTCGCGCGCGGCCACCGGTGGAGGACGACTCCGACCCATAGCCTCGCGGGGACGCTTCGCCCCCGTGGTTCCCGACCGCGCGGGAACCTTTGCGATCGGACGACGAGGTTTTATAGCATCCCCGCGCGCGAACCCTCCCCTAACGGGGCCCGGCATGAGCGAACGAGAGAATCTGTTCCGTCCCATCCACAAGGGCATCCGTTCGATGCTCTACGACCTGGGAAGCCGACTGCAGACCACGAACTTCGCGGACGTGGCCGAGTCGAACCGGTTCGCGGCCCGACTCAAGCACGATCTCGAGAACTCCCTGTCGAACTGCATGCTCTGCCTGCTCCGCGCCCACTCGAACCACGAGGAGCGGGACATCTTCGCGAAGTTGCAAGGGCACGACCCCGACGTCATCGACCTGATGATGAAGGAACACGGCGAGGCGGCTCGACGTATCCACGAGGTCTCGAAGACGTGCGACGAGCTCACGGACATCACTTCGCGCGCTCGTCGTATCGAGGTGGGTGACCGCCTGGACCTGGAGGTGAACGACCTGTTCGCGTTCTACCTCGCCCACCTGAACAACGAGGAGGCGGCGTTGGTGCCGCTCCTGTGGGAACGGTTCACGGACGAGCAGCTCCGCGCGATGCGATCCCAGTTCTACGACGGTCTCCCCCTTCCCCTGTTCGAGACCTGGATGCGCTGGACCCTCCCCTCCCTGAACGAGGAGGAGCTTGTCGTGCTCTTCTCGGGGCTCAAGGCCGCTCCGGCGACCGCCCGCTACCCGGATTGGGTGCGGCTCGCCCACGAGACGCTGGACTTCGACCGCTGGCTTGGGCTCCAGGAACGCGTCGGCGTGAACGTACTCCCCGGGACCTCGGGTCCCGCCTAGACCGAGCGCCCCGCTCTTCGCGGACGGAACGGCCCCTCAACCGAACGGTAGGGGCATCGATGTGCCCTCGAACTTGCCGCGGGCGGACCGCGCCGCGACCAGGATCAGGATGAGCCCTACGAAGCTGAGCACCGGGAAGAGGAGCAGGATCGCGCCCACCTTGAACATCCCTTCTCCGTATCGGGTCCCGAGCCGCCAGATCCCGATCAAGAGACCGATGTAGCCGACCAGGACGATGATGCCCCCGATTCCCACGACCGCGGCTAGCCCCAGGATATTCCCGACGTTGATGCACGTTGAGGTGATGGGATGGCCGGACCCTGCGCAGAGGACCGCCTGGTAGACGACATCGAAGAGCGCGATGGCTCCCAGGACGACGATCACCAGGGCCACGAGAGCGACCAGGACCAACGTGGCGGGAGTGGCGAATCTCCGGTCGCCCGGCGCGAGTGCTCGGAACGCCTGTCGGTAGAACCACAGCTCGAGAATGCTCAAGACCACCCCGATGCCAGCTACCACCACCAAGAGGTAGAGTCCCGTCAGGTTCAGGGAAATCGAGGTCCCGGACCCCGACGTCGAGGTGTTCACGATCGAGGATACCGGGGAAATCAATAGCACCAAGAACCCGAGAACAGCGCCGACCAGCCCAATGATCGCCGCGACGCTCACGTTCGAGAGCGCGACCCGGTCCGCGTCACCGAACGTCGGGGGCCCACCCCCGGCTCCTGGGTAGGCCGCCGGGTACGGTGCGTAGGGTGCATAGGGCGACGGGGCAGCGAAGGTCAGTGGGGGAGCCGTTCCCAGCGGACCCGGTGGCGGCGGAATTCCGCCCACGGCCGCGCCGCAGGAGGCACAGAAGCTGCTGTTCGGAACGAGGGGGCTGCCGCAGTAGGAACAAAAGCGCGCGGCCATCGGGGTGGGACGCTCGTTCTTCCACTTGAAACCGTCGCCGGGGATTCTACCGGGTCACGGTTCCGCTTCTACCGGTACGGACGGGCTCGATAGGGACGTGGCAGTCCGGTCCCATTTCCGAAGCTACCGCTCGATGAGCGCGAAGCTCTCCGGCGCGTAGCGGTCCCCGGCCACGGCGTCTTTCGGGACGGCGGTCTGGATGCGGGCGAGGTCCGAGGCCGACAGCGAGAGATCGACGGCCGCGGCGTTCTCCTCGAGGTACTTTCGCCGTTTCGTACCGGGGATCGGCACGATGTCGTCCCCCTGGGCGAGGAGCCACGCGAGGGCGAGCTGAGCCGGCGTGCACCCATTCTCCCGGGCGACCGTTCCGAGCCGGTCGACCATGCCCAGGTTCTGGCCGATGTTTCCCTCCTGGAAGCGAGGGAGGCGACGCCGAAAGTCATCGTCGGGCAGCCCTTCGAGGGTGCGCACCGTACCGGAGAAGAACCCACGTCCGAGCGGGCTGAACGGCACGAATCCGACGCCGAGCTCACGGCAGGCGGGAAGGATGCCGGCTTCCGGCTCCCGGGTCCACAGGGAGTACTCGCTCTGGACCGCGGTGATCGGGTGGACCGCCAAGGCCCGTCTCAGGGTCCGAGGGGAGATTTCGGAGAGTCCGAGATAGCGCACCTTGCCCTCGTCGACCAGGCTTGCCATGGCACGGACGCTCTCCTCGATGGGCGTACGCGGGTCGACCCGGTGGAGGTAGTAGAGGTCGATCGTTTTGACGCCGAGACGCCGCAGGCTCGCCTCGCAGGCCGAGCGGATGTGGTCGGGGCTCCCGTCCACGCCCATCGGCCGACCGCCCACGTCGGATGTGAGCCCACACTTGGTCGCCAGAAACACCTCGTCCCGCCGTCCCCGGATGGCGCGACCCACGAGCGCCTCGTTCACGAACGGACCATAGACATCCGCCGTGTCGAGGAACGTGATGCCGAGGTCGAGGGCGCGGTGGAGGGTGGCGACCGACTCGGCCTCGTCCGGTCGCCCGTACGACTGGGACATGCCCATGCAACCGAGTCCGACCGCCGAGACGAGGGGCCCCTCGCGACCGAGCCGACGGGACCTCATGGTACTCGCCCCGTACCGGCGGGGGTCCCGGTCGACGACGGTCGCATCGAGTCGGGCATCTCGACCGCGACGACCTCCCCCCGGACGGTGGTCTCGGGCCCGACCGAGATGGTGACCTCGACGATCACTTTTCGCCCCGAGATCGAGCGTACGTGGCCCCTTAGGAGGAGCTCCGGGCCCAGGGGCGTCGGGCGGAGGTAGTCGACCCGCAGCGAGGCGGTGACAAATCGATGGGCCGGCAGGGTGCCGATCTCGCGCCCTTCGGCTTGGTAGGCGGCCGCCGCCGCCGTTCCGGTCGCGTGGCAGTCGATGAGGGAGGCGAGCAAGCCCCCGTTCACGAACCCCGGGAGGGCCGTGTGGAACGGTTGCGGGGTGAACCGAGTCTCGCTGGCGTCCCCGTCCCAGAAGGTCCGAAGGTGGTGCCCGTGCTCGTTCAGCCGACCGCAGCCGAGGCAGTGGGCGAGTTCGTCCGGGTAGTAGTCTTGGACCGCTTTCATGGACGCGGGTCGAGAGGACCCCGCGATGATGAACTGTTCGCGGGGAGGTCCGGCCCGGCGGAGGACCCCGAGCGACTCCCATCGGCATGGAACCGGAAGTTCCGAACCCCGAGCGACAGGAGGAACCCCACCAGGGCGGCGCCGGCGGTGATCCCGAAGAGAACGAGGAAGCCGGTGATGGAGGGGACGTTCGTGGTGATCGGTCCGCGGGGGGTCACCGCCACGACCGTGACGGTCGTGAAGGTCGCGGTCATGGTCGCCGCGAGGACGGGCCCGACCGCGCTTCCCAGGTTCCGGAACGTCTGGTTCATCCCGGTCTGGATACCGAGTTCCTTCGGAGATACGGAGAGGACGATGATGTTGGACATCGCGATCAGCACCGCGACGTTCCCGACCATCGTCGGGACGGTGAACACGATCAGTTCGAGGATCGTGGCGTGGAAGAGGAGGAGCCCGAGTGCCCCGAGCCCCATGACCGCGAATCCGGTGAGCATGAGGGGCTTGGGTCCCTTCGCGGCGACCCAGCGGCCCCACAATGGGGCGAAGGCGATCATGGAGATGGTCGACGGGAGCGCCATCAATCCCAGGTCGAACTCATTGTACCCGAATCCGGGGGGGAAGGGGTCCTCGACGAGGATCGTGAGCGCGACGAAGATGAGGAACATCCCGAGGCCGACGATCACCCCGTTCACGTTCGAGATCCAGATGTTCCGCTCCTTGAGGGACCTGAACGAAACGACGGGCGTCGGCGCGCGCGGCTCCCAATAGAGGAAGAACGCGACCCCGGCGAGCGCGAGGAGGAAGAACTCGGGGGCTCCCCACGGGACGCCGGCGAAGGTGACGGTCGAGAAGCTCGTCCAGCCCCAGTAGGTCCCCTCCGTGAGACCGAACATCGTCATCGCGAGGGCAAAGCCCAGGCTGCCGATCCCAGGAAGGTCGATGGCCATCGGAGAGAGGTGTGGGGACTCCCGGAGGTAGAAGTACGCGAGGATCACGAGGATGATCGCGACCGGGGTCACGGTGTGGAAGGTGAGCTGCCAGCCGAACTGCCACGCGATGTAGCCGCCGCCGGCGAGCCCGAGCGAGGCCCCGGCCGCGAACATCCCCGAAACGATCCCCTGGGCCTGGCCGACCCGTGCGGCCGGAAAGACCTCGGGCATCATCGCGAATGCGAGCGGGAACATGCCCATGCCGAGACCCTGGAACGCCCGGACGCCGATCAGGAGGTAGATCTGATTCGCGGTGCTGACCCCGAGCGCCGACCCGATGTTGGGCGTGAACCCGGCGACGGCGACCGCGATGGCGTAGAGCGCCATCACGATTAGCAGCATCCGCTTCTTGCCGTACTTGTCCCCGAGCTTCCCGAAGATCGGGGTCGCGACGGTCCCTACCAGAAGGTACGCCGAGACGATCCAAACGACCGTCGTCGTCGGTGCGTTGCCGAAGGATGTGATGAACTGGTGAAACGCCGGGAGGACCATCGTCTCGACGTAGGTGACCATGAGGGCCATCCCCGCGAGCACGCCAATCACCGCCCGAGCGGCCTTCGGGTCGAACGGGGTGCCAGCAGCGGTCAGCAGGGGCGTCGGCGCGCTCATCGCGTCCCCTCCCAGTGGGCCCCGCCGTTCGGCTCGAGACGCCGTGCGATCCGGTCGAAGACGTGCACCGCCGTGGTGACGTCCTCCACGGACAATCCCCGGACGGTGTCGCCCATCACGCGCGTAGCTTCCTTCCAGATCCGGGTCTCTACCGTGTGACCGCGGGCCGTGACCGTGAGTTCGACGGTACGTGCGTCCCGTTCGGAGCGTCGGCGGCGTACAAGGCCTGCCTCCTCTAGCTGGTCGACGCTGACGGACGCGGCCGGCGCCGAGATTCCGAGCCGGCGGGCGACCGCACCGACGGAGGCGACCTGGAGGCTCGAAATGACGTGGAGGGTCAGGAACTGCCCCATCGTGACCCTATTCTCCCCCAGAATCGGACGGAGCCGGTGAAGGGCCGAGCCCACGAAATCATGGAGCGTGCCCATCAGGCGGACGACCTCCTCCGGCCCCGGCTCGGCCCGCGCTTCCGGTGGCTTCGTGACCATACCCGCTCCCGAAAGTGAATCACATTAATAATTAGTTACCTTAATAAGTTTGGTCATTTCCGTTCCCGCGGGAGATAGACCGACGGTTCTCGGGTCGCGGTTCGGCTCAGAAATGCATCCCGCGGACCGTTGCCACCGCCACGCCGGCGATCCCCACTCCCATCAGGCAGAGGCCGACCCCGTACCCGAGGGTCGACGGGTAGAGCGTGGCGGAGAGGAGTCCGAGGGCGATCGCCCCGACCGCGCTCGTAGCCGACGGGAAGAGCTCGAGGTTCGCGATGACCCGGGCGACCGCCTCGGGCGGGGCGATGGCTTGGAAGTACGAGTAGAGCAGGGTCGCGGGGATCGCGCCGGTGAGCCCGACGAGGAACCAGGCCACGGCGCTTGGGAGAAGCTGGGGGAGCGCCGCCACAGCAAGAACGACCATCGCGCCCTCGGCGGCCATCGCACTGACGAAGAAGCGGCCGAGATACCGCCGAGGGTTCGTACGGCCGACCGCGAGACCGCTCGCGACCACGCCGACCATGTAGGTCGTGAAGAGAACGCCGTAGACGTAACTCGACCCCCCGAAGTCCCGGCTCGCGAAGAGCGTGATGAGGAGAACGGGAGCCCCGAGGAAGAACCCGAACGCGGCATAGAGCGCGCTGATCCGCAGGAGCGGTCGTCCCGTTCCCTGCCCCAGGATTCGCCACCCTGCGACAAAGTTGCGGAACAGGCCACGTTCTGCCGAAGGTGGAGCGCGAAGACCGACCGGTAGGATCAGGATCGCCGCCGCGGCCAGCATGGCCGCGCGGAGCAGCGCTCCTCCCCCCGGTCCGATGAGGATGAGTAGGGCGGCCCCGGTCGCGTAACCCAAGAGCGACCCGACACCGACCAGCGCCGACTGGAGGCCGTTCGCCCGGAGCAGGTTCTCCTTGCCGACCAGGATCCGGGGAGCGGTGATTCCGGCGATCCACCAGAAGTCGTCGAGCGCCGCCATGGCGACGACGGCGCCGAGCAGGAGGGCGACCGACAGCGACCCCTTCAAGACCGCGATTCCGACGAGGGCGGCGATGAGTGCTTGGAGAGGGAGGCCGATGAGGAACACCGTCCGCTTGTCCGGGACCCGGTCGACGAACGGCCCCACGAGGAACGTCATGGAGTAGATGCCGTACTGGACGAACAGCACCAGCGCCGAGAGGAGGATGGTTCCCGAGATCTGGTAGGCGAGCCATAGGACGGAAACGCTCCACGCCGAGTAACCGAGGTTGCTCGTGAACTGAGAGCCGAGCCAGAAGGAGAACCGTCGATCGGCCAGGAGCGAGCGGAGCCCGGTACGGGGAGACTCCTCCTCCACGAACGAGGGTGAGGACCTAGAGCCTAAAGCCCGCGCGTCCCGCGGGTACCTCGGGGGCGGAGGCCCGGCGGCGAGGTGCCTCCGTACTCCGAGCACGGAGCGTTCGACCCCGGTCGGCCACAACCTTTTCTTCGAGAGCGTTTCCCCGGGGCATGTCGGTCCGCGAGCACGACGGTTTGGTTTCGGTGACGGGCTTTCGCATCTATCATCGAACCTTCGAACCCCCATCCTACACGAGCACCGTCCTCGCTCTCCACGGGGGGCCCGGCGCGCATCATGAGTACCTCGTTCCGCTCGCCGACCTGACGGAACACGGCTATCGCGTGGTGTTCATGGACCAGGTCGGATGCGGGAAGTCCGACCGGTCGCCCGACCCCTCGGTCTACACGCTGGAACACAACGTCCAGGAGGTCGAGGCGGTGCGCCGGTCGCTCGGCCTCGGGAAGGTCCATCTCGTGGGTTCGAGCTACGGAGGTCTCCTCGCCCTCGCCTACGCGATCCAACATCAGGAGCATCTGAAGACCCTCGTGACCATCGGCGGCCTGGCCGACGTCCCTTTCGCGACCGCCGAGATGTGGCGGTTGGTCGGGGAGCTTCCCGCGGAGACCCGAGCGGTCATCGAGAAGTACGGCCGCCTCGGAGAGTTCCATCACCCGACGTACCTCAAGGCCGTGGACGAGTTCTATCACCGGCACCTCTGCCGACTGTCCGTGTACCCGCCGGAGCTCACCCGAGCGCTCGCCGAGACGAACCCCGACGTCTATGAGCGGATGAACGGGCCGAACGAGTTCACCATCACGGGAACGATCAAGGACATCGACCTCACGCCCCGTCTCTCCACGATCCGAGTCCCCACCCTGGTCACCGGGGGACGGTACGACGAGGTCACGCCCAACGTCGCACGTCAGATCCGCGACCACATCCCCGGGGCCCGGCAGGTAGTGTTCCAGGAAAGTTCCCACGTGCCCTTCTGGGAAGAACGCGCGGCCTTCATGGAGACGCTCGTCGAATTCTTCAAGTCCCACGATTGAGCGGGGGCGCCGGGGTCGGATCCGCCGGCACGGGCGCGGTGCCGGCCCTCCGGCCCCTGCGGGGCAGCATCGGGTGGTGGGCGAACTTCGCGTGCCGACGGACACCGAGGACCTCCTGAGCGAAGAGTACGGTCACGGTCCCGGCCACGGTAATCGCCGCGGCGAGGAGGTAGACGTACTGGAACGCCAGATGGGCCGGGAAATACCCGGCGAAGGGTCCACTGGTCAGAAGGTACGTAGCGAGGATCGAACCGGCGATGGGAGCGCCCACGCTGCCTCCCACGTTGCGGAACACGTTGTTCATCGCCGTGGCCTGACCCATGTCCTTGGGGTCCACCGTGAGGATCAGGAGGTTGATGATCGAGGCGTTGAGAAGGCCCATCCCGGCCCCGATGAGCACCTCGATGGCCAGAGCGACCCCCAACGTCGAGGCGTACGCCTCCAGGACGAAGCCCAGGGCCGTGATGAGACCACCGGCGAAAGCGAGCGGCTTGATGCCCACTCGGGAGACAACGACGCTAGTGACCAGGGCGAAGCAGGTCATTCCGACGGCCAAGGGAAGGATATCGATGCCCGCGTTGAGGATCTGAAAATTGCTGCAGTTCAGGGGCGTGCACGAGGCATTGTACCCCCCCGAAGCGATGGGATACTCGAACTGGTAGATCAGACTGAACATCGCCAGGTACATCCCGAGGCCGGCGACGGTCAGAACGATGTTCGTGACCGCCACGTTCCTCTCCCGGAGCAGACGCTGGTCGACGATGGGTTCGCGTTTCTGAACGGTCAACCTCCTCTCGACCACCACGAACGGGACGGCCATGAGCAGCCCGATAGCGGCGAAGCCCACGGTCATTGGAGAGGTCCAGCCCCACGCCTCTCCCTGGGAAAGGGCCGTCACGATTCCCGCTAGGCTGAGGCCTAGAAACAGCGCTCCAAGATAGTCGACGGGCGTGTCGGGTCGGCGGTACGGGGACTCCTTTACCAAGAGGAAGACCAGGACCGCCATGATGATCACGAACGGCACGGCCGAGTGGTACGTCGTCCGCCACCCGTAATCCTGGGAGACCCAGGACCCGAGCGGGAGGCTGATCGCGAAGCCGATGCCGAACATGGCGCTCAGGAGCCCTTGGGCCCGGGGGACCATCTCTCGTGGGAACTCCTCCCGCATGAGCGACATCCCGAGCGACATGATGGTCAGACCGATGCCCTGGATGGTCCGCGCCCCTACCATGAAGGCGAAGTTGGGCGAGAAGCCGGTGACCGAGACCGACGCGGCGTAGGTGAACATGACGACGATCATGACCTTCCGCTTCCCGTAGATGTCCCCGAGCTTGCCGATCACCGGGCTGAGCGCTACGCCCGCGGCGGCGTAGGCCGAGATGATCAACGTGACCTGACCGGCGTCGACGTGGAAGTCCGACGCGATTGTAGGCAGGGACGGGAGGAGCATCCCTTCGATGTAGAGGACCACGAGGACGACCCCGGCCAACAGCAGCATGACGCGGTTGGCGTAGTGCCGGTCGAAGGTTGCGGCGGTCTTGGGAGTCGGAGAGGTAGAACTTGCCAGGGCGGCCGCGCCCCCCGCGGAACTTCTTCCTTCGTCAATCATGGCAAATCCGCCCCGATGGTCCCACGAGAATGTTTCTCGTTCCGGACCCCGTGAACTACCCCCGGGTCGTGATTCCGAAGGATTAAGCCGTTCCTGTGTGTCAATATAGCTTGACTACGCGCTCATGCGTTCCTTACCAACCTGTCCTTCGTGTGGCAATGTCACACGGCGTGTGGCTGGCGCACCGTTGGGCGGACCGCCCACGAGCTGAGTCCTAATCATGGCTATCGCGAATAGCATCCTAACGCCAGGGTCGCGCGCCCCGATCGACAAGCCGGTCCGTCACCACGGCCGGGTCCACGTCATCGAGGGTCGGTGCAAGGAGTGCAACTTCTGCGTGACGTTCTGCCCGGAGGATGTGTTGGAGATTGCCGACCACTACACCGCCCGAGGGTACCGGCCCGCTCGCGTGAAAGCGGGGAAGGAGGACGACTGCATCGCCTGCCGATTCTGCGAGCACGTCTGCCCGGACTACGCGATCTACGTGGTGGAGGACACACCGTGACCGCCGCCCAGGCCTCGACCGAAGCCCCGAATCTAATCCTGAACCCCGTGTGGGACCGGGCCCGGACCGGCACGCAGTTCCTCTCCGGGGACCACGCCTGCGCCGAGGGGGCGCTCTATGCCGGCTGCCGATTCTTCGCAGGCTACCCCATCACCCCCGCCACCGAGATCGCGGAGCGGCTCGCGGAACGGCTCCCGGAGGTCGGGGGCCAGTACATCCAAATGGAGGACGAGATCGCCTCCATGATTGCGATCCTGGGATCTAGCGTGACGGGCGCCAAGAGCATGACCGCGACCTCCGGCCCGGGCTTCTCCCTGATGATGGAGAACCTCGGCCTAGCCTACATGATGGAGGTGCCCACCGTGGTCGTGGACGTCCAACGTGGCGGGCCGAGCACCGGTCTCCCCACCACCGTGGGCCAGCAGGACATGATGCAGGCCCGTTTCGGCCCGCACGGCGACTTCACGTCGATCTCGTTGTGTCCCCAGTCCCCCCAAGAGGCGTTCAACCTCACCATTCACGCGTTCAACGTGGCGGAGCGACTGAGGACCCCGGTCCTTCTGATGATGGACGAGGTCGTGGGTCACATGCACGAGCGGGTCGTCATCCCCCCTCCCGGAGAGATCCCGCTGGTCTCCCGAACGAGGGCTACGGTCCCCCCGGAGGAGTACCATACCTACCGGCCCGGGCCGGACCTGGTGCCCCCGATGGCGCTCGCCGGGGAGGGATACTCGGTCCTGTTCACCGGGCTCACGCATGATGAGGACGGACGACCCGTCACCACGTACGCCGCCCAGAAGGTTCTCGTGCCCCGGCTGCGGGACAAGATCCTGAAGAACCGGGACGTCTACGAACGCGTCGACCTCTACAAGACGGAGGACGCGACGACCCTCGTGGTCGCCTACGGGATCACCGCCCGCTCGGCCCGCCGAGCGGTGGACCTCGCCCGGGAGAAGGGCCTCGCCCTCGGGCTGTTCCGGCCGATCTCCGTCTGGCCGTTCCCGGCGGAGAAGCTCCGGTCGTTCAAGAAGGTCACGAAGATCGTCGTGGCGGAGATCAACCTGGGCCAGGTAGTACTGGAAGTGCGAAGGATCGCCGGACCCTATGCCGAGGTGCTTCACGTCGGCAACCCGGGAGGCCAGGTCATCTCGCCGGAGACGATCCTGGAGGCGTGCATGTCACCGCGGGGGGCGACGCCATGACGGCGAACGCCGAGGTCGCGATCCCCCCGGAGATCCACCCGTACGACCATCTGCTCCGGAGCGCGGACCTGCCGACGATCTGGTGCCCGGGCTGCGGCATCGGAACGGCGGTGGGTGCGCTCATCTACGGCTTCGAGCAAGCCGGGGTCCCGAAAGAGAAACGGGTGATCGTGGGAGGTATCGGCTGTTCCTCTCGGATCGTCTTTTACGCCAAGACCGACGCCTACCACACGACCCACGGCCGAACGATACCGTTCGCCACCGGATTGAAGCTCAGCAACCCCAGCTTGAACGTGGTCGCGTTCGCCGGCGACGGGGACCTCTTCGCGATCGGCGGCAACCACTTCATTCACGCGGCGAGGCGGAACATGGACATCCTCGTCGTTTGCATCAACAATTTCAACTACGGCATGACCGGCGGCCAGGGCGGTCCGACGACGCCGGCGGGGGCCCTCTCGACCACCACCCCGTACGGCAACGCGGAGTTCCCGTTCAACCTCCCGAACCTCGCCTGGGCGACCGGGGCGACCTACGTCGCCCGCTGGACCACGCTGGACGTACGGAGGCTTCGGAACACGTTCGCGGACGTCGTCAACCGCCACGGGTTCCGGTTCGTCGAGGTGCTCACTCCCTGTCCGGTGAGCTTCGGGAAGACCAACAAGATCGGCAGCGGCGTCGAGGAGATGGAGTACTACCAGGGCCTCGAGGTCCTGAAGTCCCGCGTCGAGAGCACGGAGATCACGAAGACTGACATCGAGCTCGGGAAGCCGATCGTCGTCGGCACGTTCGTCGACCGGGAGCGGGAGACGTTCCGCGAGCGGTACGCGCGGGTGGTCGCCAAAGCCAGGGGGCCGAAGTCATGAGGAAAGAGGTACGGTTCGCCGGGTTCGGGGGCCAGGGCGTCATCCTCTCCGCGTTCATCCTGGGACGGGCGGTGTCGGTCCACACCCCGATGCACGCCACGATGACCCAAAGCTACGGGCCCGAGTCGCGTGGGGGTTCCTGCGAGGCCGACGTGGTCGTGGGCGACACCGAGATCGATACCCCGATGGTCACGCACCCCGACATCCTGGTGCTGCTCTCGCAGGAGGCGGCGACCAAACACATGGACCAGGCAAGGGCGGCGTCGCTCGTCCTCAGCGACGTGGACCTGGTCCACCTGGACGACGACGTGGCCAAGAAAACGCTCGCACTCCCATTCACCCGGACCGCGGATGGCCTCGGGCGGCGCATCGTCGCGAACGTGGTGATGCTCGGCGCGTTCACGAAGGCCTCCCAGATCGTGCCCCGAGAGGCGATGGAGGCCGCTCTGAAGGAGACGGTCAAGGCGTCCACTCGGGAGCTGAACATGAAGGCCTTCGACGCGGGGGCGCGGCTGTGAGCTCGGCACCCGTCATGGTGATCGGCGGGGGCATCGCGGGCGTGCAAGCGTCGCTCGACCTGGCCGAGGCGGGCTGCCGGGTGGTGCTCGTCGAGAAGACCCACTCCCTCGGCGGCGTCATGGCGGGGCTGGACAAGAACTTCCCGACGCTCGACTGCAGTATCTGCATCGAGGCCCCGAAGCTGAGCGAGGTCGCGGAGAACGGTAACGTCGAGATCATCACCGACGCGGACGTGGTGAGCCTCGAGAAGAAGGGCGAAGGATACGAGGTCACGATCCGGCAGAAGGGGAACCTCGTCAGCAACGGGTGCACTCGGTGCGACCTTTGCGTCCAGGCCTGCCCGGTCGTGCTCCCGAACGCGTTCGACCAGGGGCTGGCCTCGAGGAAGGCGATCTACACTCCCTTCCCCCAGGCGGTTCCCGGACCGTACTTCTTGGATGTCGAGAAGTGCGTCAACGATTACCCTATACTCCTCCCGTGCACCCGGTGCTACGACGCCTGCGGGCCGAAGGCGATCGGCTACGACCGCCCGCTCAACGTTCAGCTGAAGCGCGAGGTCTCGTCGATCATCGTATCGGCCGGGTTCGAGCTCCTCGACCCCCATCTCCTGCCCGAGTACGGGTACGGGACGCACCCGGACATCCTCACCTCGATGGAGCTCGAGCGGCTGCTCTCCTCTGCAGGGCCGAGCGGCGGGGAGATCATCTGCCCCTCCGACGGGCGGCACGCGAAGCGCGTGGTCTTCGTCCTGTGCGCGGGGTCCCGGGACGTCCGGAACATCCCGCAATGCTCCCGGTTCTGTTGCATGTACTCCATCAAGGAGGCCGTCCAGGCGCGCGACCACGGCGTCGAGGACGTGTCGATCCTCTACATGGACATCCGCAGCTACGGCAAGGGGTTCGACGGCTTCTACCAGCGGGCCAAGGACCTGGGGGTCCGGTTCGTCCACGGTCGGCCCTCCCGCGTCCGGTTCGATGGGGAGGAGCTCAAGATCCGCATCGCGGACACCGTCACCGGTGATTTTCAAGAGGTCGGCGCCGACCTCGTCGTGCTCGCCACGGGCGCGAAGCCCCCCCAGGGCCTCAAGGAGCTGGCCCAGGTCCTCGGCCTGAAGACCGGGACGGACGGCTTCATGACCGGGGAGGGCGCGCCGCCCGGCATCTTCGTGGCCGGCAGCGCGGCCGGGCCGAAGGACATCCCGGACAGTGTGGTCGAAGGCGGCGCCGCGGCGGCGCGGTCGATGGAGCGGGCAAACGAGCGCGCCTGGGCGAAGCCGGAGATCGGGGCGCCGCTCCCGACCGACGGCGAGGCCCGCGTGGGAGTCTTCCTCTGCGACTGCGGGAGCAACATCGCCGGGACCGTGAACGTGCCGAAGACGGCGTTGTACGCGGCGTCGCTGCCGCACGTCGTGCACGCGGAGGAGGTCCGATTCGCCTGCGCCGCGAACACGCAGGCGGACATGGCGAAGAAGATCGTCGACCTCAAGCTCAACCGCCTCGTGGTGGCCGCCTGCTCCCCCAAGACCCACGAGGGAACGTTCAAGCGCGTCTGCCTGCGCGCGGGTCTCAATCCGTACCTCCTCGAGATGGCCAACGTCCGGAACATGGACTCCTGGGTTCACAAGAACGAGAAGGAGCAGGCCACGTCCAAGGCCGAGGACCTCCTCCGGATGGGCGTCGAAAAGGCCGTTCGCCTCAAGCCATTGATCCCTCTGGAACAGACCGTCGTACGTGCGGCCCTCGTGATTGGCGGCGGGCCAGCGGGTATGTCCTCGGCCTCCAGCCTGGCCCGGATGGGCTACGAGGTCCATCTCGTCGAGAAGAGCGACCGGCTCGGCGGAGCCCTGCGCTTCATGTCCCACATCGACCCGTCCGGCGTCGAGGCCGGCCCGTTGCTCGAGGCGATGGTCCATGAGGTGGAGTCGTCCGGGGCCCGCGTGCACCTCTCCTCGGTCGTCGCCCAGATCGAGGGCCACGTGGGCGAGTTCCGGGCCCACCTGTCCACCGGGGAGGTCATCGACGTCGGGACCGTGATCCTCGCCACGGGCGGCAAGACCTCGACCCAGGCGGCCTCCGAAGGCCCGCTCGCGAGCGCGAATGCGCCTCTCAGCATCACCAACGAGCGGCTGCACGAGATGATCCGCGAGGGCCACGTGCCCGGGGAACGGGTCACGTTCGTGGGCTGCGTCGGTTCGAGGAACGGGAAGCTCGAGTGTTCCCGGTACTGCTGCGGCTCGATGGTCGGCCAGGCCCTGCGGCTACGGCGGATGGGCAAGAAGGTGCGGGTCCTCTACCGGGACATGCGCGCCTACGCCCGTGGCGCCGAGGACCTCTACCGGGAGGCCGCCCAGGCGGGGGTCGCGTTCTTCCAGTATCCGGACACGATGCCCGAGAGCGCGCTCCACATTCGGGACGGATGCGTGGTCTTCCATGACGAGCTCCTGGGAAGGGAGGTAGAGCTGCCCACGGACCTCTTGGTCCTGATGAGCGCGATCGAACCGACCGAGCCAGAGCTCTCCCAGATGCTCAAGGTCTCGCGCGACTCCGCCGGTTTCCTCCTCGAGCGCCACCCGAAGCTCGGGCCGGTCGAGGCGGCCAGCGCCGGGATCTTCCTGTGCGGCAGCGCCCAGGGTCCCAAGGACGTGACCGAGGCGATCGCCCAGGGCATGGCGACGGCGGCGAAAGCGAGCGGCCTCCTCTCGCACGAGATTATCGAGAAGGAACCGCTCATCGCGCTCGTCGACTCCGAGCGGTGCAACGGCTGCGGCCGGTGCGTGCCGGTCTGCCCGTACGGGGCGATCGAACCGATCGTCGTGGACGGCAAGAAGAAGGTCCGGGTGGTCGGAGCGGCATGCATGGGGTGCGGGACCTGCGGCGCGGACTGTTACCGCGACGCCATCACGAACCCCGGGTTCACCGACGACCAGATCCTGGCGCAGGTCGACGCCGCCCTCGAGGACGACCCCCAGCACAAGGTAGTGGTCTTCGCGTGCAACTGGTGCAGCTACGCCGGGGCGGACCAGGCCGGGATCGAGAAGATCCAGTACCCGGCCGTCGCGCGCACCGTGCGCACGATGTGCTCCGGCCGCGTCTCGGAGGACTTCGTCAAGCACGCGTTCGAGAAGGGCGCCGGCGCCGTCCTGTTGACCGGCTGCCATCCCGGGGACTGTCACTACATCAACGCCAACTCGTGGACCGAGAAGCGGTTCAAGACCTGGTCCCGGATGCTGGAGCGCAAGGGGATCGTCCCCGAGCGGTTCCAGCTCGAGTGGATCTCGGCCGCGGAGGGAAAGGAGTTCGCGCGCAAGGTCCGCGAGATGGCGAAGGTCCTCGACCGCTACAACGCGTCGCGGGAGAACGTCACGTCGCCGCCGGCGGCCCCGGTGGTAGGGGCCAGCTGAGGGAGGTGGGGTAGGTACCATGGCCCAATCCTCCGAGAACCTTCCCCCGGTCCGCTTCGACGACGACGCCTGGGAGGCCCTCGCGGCCACGACCAACGCGAACCTCTGCTTCCAGTGCGGCACCTGCACCGCGGCGTGCCCCCTCGCCGAGACCACCCCGCTGCGGGTCCGCCAACTGGTCCGCGAGGCTCAGTTCGGAGAGACCGACGCGTTCCTCTGGAAGTGCATGACGTGCGCGGAGTGCAACGCCTCCTGCCCGCGGGGCGTCGACATCGTCAGCCTCATTCGAGGGCTCCGAGGCCGCCAGTGGCACACCCGGGACGTGCCCAAGGGGCTCCCGACGCTCCTGTGGGGTATGTACTCCGACGGGAACACCTTCCACCTCCCGCCGAAGGATCGCGCCTCCTGGTTGCAGGACGTGAAGGTCCCCGGAAAGGGCTCCACGCTCCTCTACGTCGGCTGCGCGGCCTCCTACGACCCGCGGGCCCAGCGCATCGCCCGCTCGGTCGCCGCGCTCCTGAACCTCGCGGGCGTCGAGTACCAGGTCATGGGCAACGAGGAGGTCTGTTGCGGCGAGGCGGCCCGGTCGGTCGGGCACGACGCACTGTTCCAGGACCTCCAGCAACGGAACACGGAGTCGTTCCGGAAGCGGGGGGTCGAGCGAGTGATCGCGATCTCGCCGCACTCCTTTGATGCCTTGAAGGCGGGGCAGGCGGCGAACGGCGGGCCGCAGGTGGTCCACTACACCCAGGCGATCGAGGAGCTCCTCGACTCCGGGAAGCTCGGGAAAGACTCTGCGAAGGGCACGGTCACCTATCACGACCCGTGCTACCTCGGGCGCCACAACGGGGTCTACGAGTCCCCCCGCCGGCTGCTCGAGCTCTCGGGGCTCAAGGTGGTCGAGATGGGGAACAGCCGCGCCCAAGCGCTCTGCTGTGGGGGGGGCGGGGGACGGATGTGGATGGAGACCGCCCCGGTCGAACGGCCGGGGTCCCGGCGCGTCCACGAGGCCGCGGGGACCGGCGCGGAGCTGCTCGCGACGGCATGCCCGTACTGCATCAGCGTCTTCGAGTCCGAGCGGGGTTCCGAGACGATCCCCGTCACGGACGTGGCCGAACTGATCGCCCGACGCGCGAAGGCTTGATACCATGGGGGCCAAGGACAAGGACGGCCTCTGGGTCTACGCCGAGCGGCGGGGGTCGTCGTTCACCCCGGTGAGCCTCGAGATCCTCGGGAAGGCGAAGGAGCTCTCGCGCCAGCTCTCCGTCGAGCTGACGGCCGTGACCGTGGGGAACGACGGCGGAGCGGCGGCCGAGCTCCGTCGATACGGTCCGGACCACGTTCTCGAACTCGTCCACCCGCTGCTGACCCGTCACGACGGGAAGGCCTACACGAAAGCGATCGGCACCGCCATCCAGAAGGCCCATCCCTCGACGCTCCTCCTCGGCGCGACGAGGAACGGCCAGGACCTCGCCGGGAGGCTGGCCGTGCGGCTGCGCACCGGCCTCACCGCACACGTCACGTCGCTCGAGCTCGATGGAAGCGGTCAGCTCGTCGGCTGGGTGCCCGGGTTCGGCGGGGGGATCGAGGCCGGGATCACCTGCCCCGAGAAGCGGCCCCAGATGGTCACGGTCCGGCCCGGGGTCTTCGAGGCGCCGCCCGAAGGGCCCTCCGTCGGGGACGTGGAGACCGTGAAGGTCGACCTCTCGGAGGAGGACCTGGGCTCGCGTCGGGTCTCCTTCGAGCCGAAGGGGTCCTCCATCGACCTTACCCGGGCCGACGTCATCGTCGTCGGCGGACGGGGAACGGACGGGAACTTCTCCCGGATCGAGGAGCTGGCGCGCCTCCTCGGCGGCGAGGTCGGCGCGACGCGCGTGGCCACGGACGCCGGGTGGGTCGACCGGGACCGGATGATCGGTCAGACGGGGGTCATCACGCGGCCGAAGCTCGTCCTCGTGCTCGGCGTCAGCGGCGCGGTGCAGTTCACCGTCGGCATCGAGGGAGCGGGAACGGTGGTCGCGGTGAACCGGGACCCCCAGGCTCCGATCTTCGAGCACGCCGACCTCGGCATCGTGGGGGACCTCGGTCCCGTCGTCGAATCGTTGCTCCGGTCGCTCGGGGAGGCCTGACGATGCACATTGTCGTCTGCATGAAGGTCGTTCCCCGGCCCGAGGAGGTCAAGGTCGACCTCGCGACGAAGATGCTCGACCGCGCCGGGGCCCGGTCGGTAATCAACTCCTCGGACATGAACGCCCTCGAGACCGCGCTCGCCTTCCGCGACGCCCACGGCGGCAAGGTGACCGTCCTCTCGATGGGACCTCCCCCGTTCGAGCCGTACCTGCGGGTGGCCCTCGCCGTCGGCGCGGACGAGGCGATCCTGCTGAGCGACCGGACTTTCGGCGGAGCGGATACTCTCGCCACCTCCTACACGCTCGCGGCCGGTATCCGGAAGATCGGCAAGGTCGACCTGGTCCTCTGCGGAGAGGAGTCGTCGGACGGCGGGACGAGCCAGGTCCCCCCCAGCATCGCCGAATGGCTCAACGCGTCCCAGGCGACGTACGTGGAGCGTCTCGTCGCGGGAAAGCACGGGACCGTCCACGCGACGCGGGTCCTCGAGGACGGGAAGGAGACCGTCGAGCTTTCGGTCCCCGCGGTCATCTCCATGGTCGTCGGCTCCAACGAACCCCGGTTCATCGACTACGACCGGTGGGCGTTCGCCCAGAGCGCGAAGGTGCAGGTCTGGAACGAGAAGGAGCTGGGCGGCGACCCGCAGTACCTGGGGCTCAAGGGCTCCCCTACGGCGGTGGCCGGGCTACGGGAAGTCAGGAAGGCCGGTCGCCGTCGCGAAACGGTCACCGTAACCCCGGACGAGGCCGCGTCGCGGATTAAGGCCGAGATCGACCGCGCCGGTCTGGCCCGGAGCTGAGGAACCAGGCCCGCGCGCCGGGCGCAGTCCCCTTTCCCGTAGTCGGCGGAACCGCACGACGACGCCCGACGGTCATGAATCCTCCCACGCCGTAGCCGACCGGACCACCATCTTTTTCGGCTGAACCGGACGAGGGGACGCGTAGCATGGTCGCGCGCCGGATGGGGACCGTAGGGTCCTACTTCCTCTCCTACAACCTCTACGCGTTCGCCACCGGCCTCGTGGGGGTCTTCCTCAACCTGTTCTTCCTTTCGAACTATAGCTTCCTCGCCGTCCTCTACTTCCAGATCGCCACTTACGCGACCGAGCTGACGGCCTACCTCCTGTCGAGCTACCTCCTCCCGAGGTGGCGGCCGAAGCACCTCTACGTGCTCGGAGTCGCGTTGTCGGCGTTCGTCCTGGTCGACCTGCTTGCCGCGAGCCAGATCGTCTCGAACGCGTTCTTCTTCGGCGTCCTGTGGGGGGCCGCGATGGGGGTGTTCTGGGCCGGGAACAACCCCATGATGCACGACATTACCCGCCGCGCCGACCGCACCCCCTTCGTGGCGACGAACGGCTTCCTGAGCGGGGTCGTGACCCTCGTCGCGCCGGTCTCGGCCGGGGCCCTGATCCAGTTCTCCGACTTCAGCGGGGTGCTCCGGTACCTTTGGGACTTCGCCATCACGGCCGTGCTGCTCGTCGTGTCGGCCGTCGTGATCCTGCGAACCCGGGGCGAGACCGACCGTCCGATGCGGGACCCGAACGAGACGGCTCGTCGACGTCCGGGGAGGGAGTTCGCGAGGTTCCGGATATACTTCGCGGTCTCCCAGCTGTTCGTGATCCCCGTCGGGATCATCCTCCCGATCTACGTTTTCGAGGTCACGGGAAGCTACGTGGTGACCGGGTTCTTCGCCAGCTACACGATCCTCGTCTCGGTCGTCGCCAACGTCTGGTGGCGCAACGGGTTCCGTCGGGAGGGTCGATTCCCGCTCGTTGCGGTCCTGGCGATCATCGCCTCTTCCGTTCTCCTCCTGGTGCGGTGGGACCCTCCGCTCGACGCGTTCGCGTTCGTCGGCATCTACACGCTCCTCTCGACGCCGCTCAGCAATATGGTGACGGTCGACTTCATGGACCGGATCGATCGAACGGGCGACCTGGACCGGGTACGGGTCTGGGCGGACCGGGAGTTCTATCTCGGGGTGGGACGCGCCGTCGTACTGGGCGCGACGATCGTCATCTCGACGTACCTGATCCGGAACCCAGTAGACCTCATCCTAATCCTTCCGCTGCTCTCCCTGTATGCCGTGAGCTACCTCGGCGCGCTGAGCTCACGTTCTCCGAACGGGTCCGTCCCGATTCGCCCACCCGGAGGCGAGATCTCGTCCAGTCGCTGACGAGAGGCGGCCTGCTGGCCGGATGCACGGCGCGACCCATCACCATCGTGGATGCAAGGTTGCTGACCCATACTTCGGCAAACGGATCAATCGGGGTCGATCAGTGGCTAGGTGGATTGTTTGCAGGCGTAGCAGTAGTACCGCCCATAATAGGCGATGAACGAGGTGCTGAGTTGCAGGGCCTCATGCAGACCCGGAAAGAGCGGAATACGACCGGGTTCACCCGTTACCCGCCATCCCCCGCGGCGTAACCGACGACGTGATTCGTTCGGTGGTTTTGGGGTTGGGGTCTGCAGAAGCACCGTAGTCGCTCCCACTGAGTCGAAGGAGATCCTACCTCTTCGTGTCTCGCGAAGTTTGTTTATACTGAGCCGCAGTGCGGGCCGTATGGCAGACCAGCCTACCACACAGGTGCGGTGCACTACGTGCGGAACGGAGTTCGCCTCGACCGACGAAGCCGAAATGGCGAACCACCAGGACCACCCCCTGGTCCACATCGAGCAAGCGTAGTTTTTGGGTCGAAGGACCGGGCTCGGTCGGTCCTCGTGGGGTCTCGGAAGCGGACCACGGGGCACGGAGCCCCGCATGGGTGCCCCGATAGTCCCTGGGGTCAGTACCGCGGAACCGCCCTCAAGGTGGTTCGGCCGCGCGCCTAAATAGCCGGACCCACCACATAGCCCGGCAGAAGCGATGCCGGCCGAAGTCGGGTCCGGTCCCCCGTTCGTCGGCCGGGTCGAGACGGTGGAGGCGCTCCACCGTCGGTTCGAGGATGCACGAGCGGGCACCGGTGGGGTCACACTCCTCCTGGGCGACACGGGGGTGGGAAAATCGGCGCTGATCACCCAGCTCGTCCGAGACATCCGCGCGCTCCGGACCCTCGTGCTCGTCGGACGGGCGCTCGCGCTCGATGACCCGCCCCCGTTCTCGCTAATGCGTTCCGCGCTCGAGAGCGCGCACGACGACCCGTCCCTCACGACCGACGATGCTGGCCCGCTCGGAGGCGACCAGGTGATCATCGGCTTTGCTCCGCGCATGGGCGAAGGGGCGTTCCCCGCTCCCGTCAGCATCGAGACGCGGCTTCTCGAAGCGCTCGGCGGGACCGCCGAGCGGAGCGAGATGTCCCGGGAACGGGTCCTGGAGGGGATCGCCGACCAGTTCCTCGAGTTCACGCGACGGGGCCCCACCGTGCTCATCCTCGAGGACCTCCACCGCGCGGACGATCTGTCCCTAGCCGCGGTGGAGTACCTGGCGACGCATCTGCAGAACGAGGCACTGTGGGTACTCGGGACCAGCCGGCCGTACGCATCGCTCTCCGAGTCGGCGCGGTCGCGTCTTGAGCGGTTCGAGAACGCGACCCACGCCCGACCGACGGTCCTTCGTCCGATGACCTCCGAAGAGATCGTCGACTACCTCCGCATGAACGAACCGTCTCGGCAATTCTCGCCCGACGAGGTCGCGCGGCTCTACTCCGAGACCGGCGGGAACCCGCTCCTCCTCGACCAGCTCGACCACCGTATCTCCTCGTCGAGAGAGGGGGCGGACTCTCCGCGCGCCGGCCATCCTCTCGTCGAAGAGGGAGCCCAGGCAACGCTCGATGTCGCGGCGGTGCTCGGCCCGGCGTTCACCTTCGGCCTTCTCCTCCAGGCGAGCGGCGAGGTCGATGAGGAGCGGCTCACGGAGATCGTCGACCGCCTGGTGGGTCACGGCCTTCTCTTCGAGCGCCCGGGGGAGGTTCTCGAATTCCCGGAGGACCGACTGCGGGAAGAAACGTACAATGCTCTCCCCGAGAAGCGACGCCGTTTCCTCCACCGCCGGGCCGGAGAGGCCCTGGAGGCGGTGGGAGAGGTGGACGTCTCGGGGATCTATTCGCTCGCGCGCCATTTCTACCTCGGTCATGACGGACCGAAATCGGTGAGCTACAATCGCATCGCCGCCGAGATCGCC
The DNA here is from genome assembly GCA_052325545.1 of Thermoplasmata archaeon. Lineage (GTDB taxonomy): Archaea > Thermoplasmatota > Thermoplasmata > Lutacidiplasmatales > UBA184 > Lutacidiplasma. Next base: position 88,377 of record JBKQUP010000034.1, on the reverse strand, counting down.
GAGCGTGCGGTGGCGCTGGACACGGCCTGGGAGCATTACTCTCGAGCCCTCGAGAGCCAGCGCGAACTGACCCCGGAGGACCTGGACGGAGAGGCGGAACTGGTCCTCGAGCTGGCGCGCATCACGGAGGAGCTGGGTCTCCTGCAGGACGCGGAAACGATCCTGCGTGACTTCCTCGACTCGGCGAGGGCCGACCCGAGCCTATCCGCGGGCAGTCGGGCGACCCTCGAGCTGTTCCTCGCCCGGGTCCTGCACGGCCGAGGGGACTCGCCGACCGCGTCGGAGCTCGCGCAACAAGTGCTCGATTCCCCGGGACTAGAGGACCAGTTGCTCGTCCGCATCGGAGCCCACCATCAGCTGGGCCTGGGGTTCTACTACCAGGGACGCTACGCGGAGGCTCTCGGCCATCATACGGAGGGACTTCGGCTCGCGCGCGAGGTCGGGAACGAGCGGGTCATTCTGGAAGCCCAGTTCTGGCGAGCGGCCACCCTCGCGATGATGGGCCAGATGGAGGAGGCGGTCGCCGAGGCGCGCGAGGTCACCGTCGCGCGGGATCGATTGGGGTCGGTCCGGGAATCCGCCCAGGGGCACCTCTACCTCGGGGACATCCTGGCCGACGCCCGATGCACCGCTTCCCAGCGAAAGGAGGCGATCGCCGAATACGCGGAGGCGATCCGGTTCGCCCAGAGGGCAGAGGACCCCCGCCGGGTCGGCTATGCGCTTTACAAGACCACGGAACTCCTCCGCGAGGCGGGGCGGTACGAGGAAGCGCTCGAGACGGTGCGGCAGGCGTGCGAGCTGCTCGCCCGGGTCGGGGACCAGGTCGGACTGGGCGTGTCGTTGAAGGCTCGGGCGCAGATCGCGATGGACCAGGGTGCCTACGACCGCGCGGAGACCGACCTCACCGAAGCGCACCGATTGCTCCAGGGGCTGAAGCATACGCTCGAGGAGATCGACGTGGTCCTTCGGCTCGCCCAGCTGGCCCAGCTCCGGGGAGACCGCGCGACCGCCCAAGGGTACGTCGCCGCGCTCGAGGGTCAGAACCTGGCCCTCCTCCGGCCGGATCTATTGGGAGAGTTGAACCAGCTCAAGGCCTCGCTCGCCGAAAAGAACGGCACCGGGACCGCCACCTAAGCCCCCGGTGGGGAGGGCAATGTTAGGCAGGGACGGCCGCCGGGCAATAGGCGCGTACCAGGTAGTCCGAGATGTCCCGGACCTCCACGCCCGCCGGGGCGACCCGTTGTAGGTTCGCGAGGCAGAGTGGACACGCCGTGACAAGCTTCGGGCTCAACGCGGAGAGCTGCTCGACTCTCCGGCGCGCGATCTCCGACGACTTCCCCGGGAAGAGGGTCTCGAGCGGGCCTCCGCAACAGAACGTCATCCGACCCGACAGCTCGGGCTCGACCACGTCGACCCCGCCGCGGGCCAAGAGGAGGCGCGGCTGCTCGACGACCCCCTCGTACCTCGCGTAGACGCAGGAATCGTGCATCGTGACCGACTCGTGTAGCGCTCCGGTCGCCGCGAGCCGGCGCTCCGTGAGGACCTCGAGGTAGCTCTGGACGGCCAGGTCGAAGCCCCCCACCACCTTCGGGTAGACGCTGCGGAGGATGTTGGTCGTGTGGGGGTCGACGGTGATCAACCGCTTCGCCCCGCTCTCGCGCAGGGTCTTCGCCACGTAGCGGGCGTGGGCCGCGAACCCTTGGTCGAGGCCTTCGTCATACGCCAACGTGCCCGGGTAGAGGTCCTTCTCGTAGAGATACCCGAACGTGACGCCGGCGGCCCGGAGGAGGCGAACGATGTTCCGCAGCCGTTCGTTGTACGCCCTCCGCTCGTCGGGACGGGTCCGGGCCAGGAACGGGGTAAGGTTGACGACCTTGTTCATCGATCGAGCGAACCCGAAGAGCCGCGCTCCCCGCCCCTCGTATTTCCCGAGCTGCCGGCTCATCGCGTTGATCGACGGGACCATCTGCCACATCTGGCCCGTGTAGAGCACGGTCTCGCCCCCCCGAGGGAGGGCGAGCCCCTTCGCCCAGGCCGTAGCGGCGCGCCGCGAGAGCGGGAGCGCGCTCCGTCGCTTGCGGAGGTTGTCGCCGAGGATCCCGAGGGTGCTTCCGATAGGTACCGACGACATGGCCCCTCCGAGGTCAGGCCTCCGCCAGGTGGAACTGCTCGCGGTTGAGGAGGGTGCGCAGCGTGCGCACGTTCTCCGTGATGTGGACCCCCGCCGGGCAATTCGATTCGCACATCCGGCAGAGGAGACAGGAGAAGATAGTCTCCGTCTGCTCCCGGACGGCGGTGGGATTCCCGAGGAGGACGTAGCGGAAGAGACGTCGGGGAAGCAGTTCGATCCCCAGCGGACAGAGGGCGGTGCAGACGCCGCAGTTCATGCAGACGCTCGCGTCGAACTCGCCGGCACGGCGGACGCGGTCTAGGAACTCCGGGTCCACCCTCATCGGGAGTCCTCCACGAGCTCGTACGGGTAGTAGTCGTCCGTCCGGGACTTGGGCAGGTCCCGGACCCGTCCGTACCGGCGCATCGCCATCACCCACTTCGTGACCTCATAGGGCGGGCGGCCGAGCGCTTCAGCGATCTCGGGCAGCGTCTTTGGACCGGCGCGAAGCACCTCCACGATACGGTCCTGCTCGACGAGCTCGTCCCTCAGGACCTCCCCGAGGTCCCGAAGGTCCGCCTTTCCCGTCACGTGACCTCCTGGGCCAGGGCGTCGATCATCGAGCGTACCTGGTCGTTCGTGTATCCCTTGACCGAGACCGCCTGCTTCGGGCAGACCGGCACGCACGCGCCCTCCCCCTTGCAGAGGATGCCGCTGATCCGCGCGACCGCCGTGCCCCCGTGGTCGACCTTCTCCACGGCCCCGTAGGGGCACGCGAGGGTGCACGCGTCGCACCAGACGCAGAGGTCCGGGTTGACCTCCGCTACCATCGGGTCGAGGTCGACGTACCCCTTCAGCAAGAGGGCAGCGGCCTTCGAGACCGCGGCCATCGAGCTCGTGACGCTCTCCGCGAGGTTCTTCGGTCCTTGGGCGGCGCCGGCGATGAAGACCCCGTCGACAACCGTCTCCACGGGTCGCAGTTTAACGTGAACCTCGTGGAAGAACCCGTCCTTGCCGATGGGAATCTTGAGTACGCGGGCGACCCCCCCGTCCTCCCGGGGGACCATCCCGGTGACGAGGACGACGAGGTCCGGACGGAGCTCTACCTCCTCGCCCCCCATCAATCGGTCCTTCACCTTGACGACGAGCTGGCCGTTCTCGGAGGTGACGGTGGGTGGCGCCTCTTCTCCGAAACGGAGGAAGACCGAGCCACCCCGGAGGGCCCGCTCGTAGATCGCCTCGTACTTGCCGTACGTCCGAATATCGCGGAAGAGGTGGAACTGGCGGATCGTCGGGTCGATCCCGGTGACGACGGTGGCGATGTGCGAGGTGGCGCTGCAACAGTAGCGTGAGCAGTAGGTGCGAGGGTTCGTCTCCGACCCCTCCTCGCGCGAACCGACGCAGTACACGTAGGCGATCGAGCGGACCGCCTTGCCGTGGTGTTCGAGGCGGCCCGGGCTCTTCGCGAGGAGCTCCTTGAGCTCCGGAAGCGTGACCACTCCCTCCAACCCAAAGCCGAGCTCTCCGGGCTTCGGAGCGTAGGTCTCGAACCCGGTCGCGACCACGATGCTCCCGACCTTCAACGAGACCGTCTCCGCGGTCGGAGTCCGAACCTTGACCGTGAAGGAGCCGATGCGTCCGCTCATCTCGGTCAGCTCGGTCCCAAGGTACAGAACGATGTTCTCGCGGGCCCGGAGCTCGCGGAGGAGGGTCTCGATGAGCTCTCGGCCGTCCTTGTTGTTCGGGAAGACCTTGCCCCACCGGGCGACATGGCCGCCCGGCTCGGACGCCTTCTCGATGAGGTGCACGGAGATCCCAAGGTCGGAGAGTGCGAGCGCCGCCCGCAGTCCGGCGATCCCCGCCCCGACTACGAGGACCTGGGAGGTCGTCTCGACCCGCATCCGCTCGAGCGGCGTCGACAGGGCGGTCTTCGCGACCCCGGCGCGCACGAGGCGGAGCGCCTTCTCGGTGGCGGCGGGCTTGTCGTGGGTGTGCGCCCAGGAGCACTGCTCCCGGATGTTGACCTGGGTGTACTCGTACGGGTTGAGGCCGCCCCGCTGGGCCATCGCCCGGAACGTGGAGAGGTGCAGCTTCGGGGAGCAGGAGCAGACGACGATCCCATCGAGCTTCTTCTCACGGATCATCTGCACCATCGATTCCTGGGCGGAATCCGAGCACGCGAACATCTCCACCCGGGTCGCGACGACCTCTCCCTGCTTGGCCACCTCGGCGCGGACCTTCTCCGTGTCCACGTAGTCGCTGATGTTGCCGCCACATTGGCAGACCATCACTCCGATGCGGCGCGGCGTTTCCTCCGTCATCTCCTCGCCCCCGGTCGCTTCAGATAGGCAGCGACCTGGGCCGAGGCGGCCTCGGAGTGCAGGATCGTATCAGGGATGTCCCGGACCGCGGCGGCGGAGCCGATCACGAAGACGCCCGGGATGTTGGTCCGGCCGGGCTCGAGCTCTTCGTCCGTCTCTTTTACGTAGGAGTACTCGTCCCGCGCCAGGTTCCCCTCCGGGAACAGTCGGAACGCCCCCTGATTCGGCTGGAGGCCGACGGCGAGCACGACCATGTCGTGTCGCGCGGTCTTCACCCCCCCTCCGCCTTCGATGTCCTCGTACTGCACGATCAGGTCGTCGTCGTCGGTCCCTTCGATGCGGGAGACCTTCCCCTTGACGAAGTTGGCGCTCATCGACCGGGTCTGCTGGAAGAACTCCTCGTACCCCTTGCCGAACGCTCGGATGTCGATGTAGTAGATCGTCACGTCCGCGAGCGGAAGCGCCCCGAGGGCCAGCTGGGCCTGCTTCATCGAGTACATGCAACAGACGCGCGAGCAGAGCCGGTTCCCGGCCTGCTCGTCGCGCGACCCGGTGCAGAGCACGAACGCCACGTTGGACGGCGCTTTCCCGTCCGAGGGGCGGACCACGGCGTTGAACGGCCGGGTCGGCGCGAGGATCCGGTCCATCTGGGTCCCCGTGATGACGTTCGGGAACCGGCCGAACCCGTAGGCGGGCTTCTGGCGCGCGTCGAACGGATGGAATCCCGTGGCCAGCGCCACCGAGCCGACGGTGACCGTCTCGTGGCGTGCACGCTGGTCGAGGTCGATCGCGAACGCCGGGCAGGCGGCCACGCATTCCCGGCATTCGCAGCAGACGCCGCAGTCGAGACAACGGTTGGCGCCGAGCCGGGCTTCGGCCTCGGTCGGGCCTTCCTCATACTCCGCGAACGAGGCGACCCGCTCGGCGATTGTGCGGCGCTTTGGCTTCACGGGCTCCCGGGGCGTGACGTGGTCGCGGGCCTGGGCGATGACCTTCGCCCGGTCGGAGACCGGAAGCCGCTCGTCGAACCGCACCCCCTCCAGGTCCTGTCCGGTGAGCTGGCGGTCGATGTAGTACGCCGCCCGCTTTCCCTGGCCGACGGCGGCGACGATCATCGAGGGACCGGTCACCGCGTCGCCCCCGGCGAAGACGTAGGAGGAGGAGGTCTGGAGCGTCTCGGGGTTGACCCGGATGGTCCCGTTGCGGTTCAGCTCGAGCTGCGACGCGAAGGGAGCGGTGTCCGCCATCAACCCGATTGCGGTGATCACCACGTCGGTGGGCACGGTCTCCTTCACCGTCTCATCGAACGTCGGGCGGAAGCGATGCTCCGAGTCGAAGACCGACGTGCATCGAACGAGCTCGATGCGGCGGACCTTCCTTTCCTCCCCATGAATCTCGTGAACGCCCCAGGAGGTGGTCACGACGACCCCCTCGTCCTCCGCTTCTTGGACCTCCCAGTGATGGGCGGGCATCTCGCGGGCGGACTCGAGGCAGAACAGCTTGACCGACCGGGCCCCGAGCCGGAGGGCGCTTCGCGCCGAGTCGATCGCCACGTTGCCGCCCCCGATGACGACCACCGCTTTTCCGCGGAGGTCCGTGGGATGGCCGGCGTTGGTGGCATGCAGGAACTCCATCGAGTCGAGCACGCCGGCGAAATCCTCTCCGGGGACCGAGAGCTTGCGACCGCCCTTGTCGCCGGTGGCCAGGAAGACGGCGCCGAACCCGCTTTCCTTGAGAGAAGCGAGGGACGTGACGCGGTGGTTCGTCTCGATTCGGACGCCGAGGGCCGTGATGTTCTTCAGGTCCCGAGCGAGGACATCCTTCGGGAGACGGTAGGACGGGATTCCCCACCGCATAATCCCTCCGGGCTCGCTGTCGCCCTCGAACACAGTAACGTCGTGGCCCGAACGGGCCAGGAAGAACGCCGCGGAGAGTCCGGTCGGTCCGGACCCGACGACCGCGACCTTCTTTCCGGTGCGGTTCGAGGGAGGCCCGTACTCCGGGTCGGAGTGCGCGCCGTAGTAGCGGTCCGCCATGAACCGCTTGATCCCGCGGATCGAGACCGAACCCTCGAGGTCGGCGCGGGAGCACTGCTCCTCGCACGGAGCGTAGCACGCCCGGCTCAGGACTCCCACGAGCGGGGCGTCCTCGAGGTGCTGACGGAACGCCGCGTCGTGCTTTCCGGCGCGGACGAGGGAGACGTAACCGTGCGGTTTCACCCCGGCGGGGCAGGCGAACGAGCAGGGAGAGGTGCCGTGCCGCGTGATCACCGCCTTCTTGGGTACGGCCTGCGGGAATGCGATGTGGGCGGCGCGGCGGGCGGCGAGGTCGTAGTTGAACTCGTCGGGGTACGCGACCGTGCAGGCCACTTCGCAGAGCGCGCAGCCCGTACACTTTGCCGCATCCACGAATGTGGGCTTGCGGGTCAGGTGGACCTGGAACCCGCCCCCCTCCTTCGGAACGATGTCGTCGACCTCGGAGTAGACCAGGGTCCGGATGTTGGGGTGGTTGTTCACTCCCGCCATCTTGGGAGTGGAGATGCAGCTGGCGCAGTCGAGCGTCGGGAAGACCTTGCTGAGGAGGATCATCCGCCCGCCGACGCTGGCCTCCTGCTCGACCAGCAATACCCGGAACCCCATGTCGCCGAGGGAGAGGGCGGACTCCATCCCCCCGACCCCGGCCCCGACTACCAACACGTCGTAGTCGGCGGGGGGTTTCGGGCCGCTCATCTACGCCGCCGCGACGGGGGCTCGAAGTTCCTCGAGCTCCCGACCAAACTGTTTCATGTGGTTGACGAACGCGTCGGAGCAGACGGAACAGAGGGCCCCCATCTTGACGCGCCGCGCATCGGACCCGTTCTTGGTGAGCAGGCTCTGGGCCTGCTCGACGAGACGTCCCGTGCGGGCCGTGCAATCCGGTATGTAGGCGCATTCGCCCCCGTCCGCCGCGACGAATACCCCCTCGAACCCCGCGGTAATAGCGTGGGCAATCCACGTCGGGTTGATCCCGCTCGAACACGGCAGGGCGATCACCTGCACGGTCGGCGAGTAATCGAGGTGCGAACTGCCGGCCAGGTCGATGGCCATGTCCGAGATCGCGTTCGTCGAGAAGACGAGGATCCTCGGCGGTGGCCGGCGGTCGGGGGGGACGGGCACCGAGACCCTCACTTGCCGCGCTTTACGTACATCCGCCAGAGGCCGGGCTCGGTGAGCATGCCGAGGTACTCGTGCCCGACCTTGGAGGCCCAGAGCGGTATGTCCAGCGTGGTGCCGACGTCGGACGAGATCACTTCCATGACCCCGGCCATCGGGACACTTCCCATCGCCCGTTTGGCATCCAAGAGCGGGCCCGGGCACGCGGTCCCGCGCGCGTCTACGACCTTGTCCACCTTCAGACCTTTCAACTCGTCTACATTCATTCTTCCTTCCTCCGTGATTCAACCGGCGACTGAGACAGGAATGCGGACCCGTCGGGATTCGCGGGTCCGACGCGGGTTCGAAGGGGTTGTCGGCTCGTCGGCGTCGCCGAAGCGGCCCGGTCGGAACCGTGTCTCCGCGAGCAGCGCTCGCCGGACCAGCTGGCAGCTCTCCGAGAGAACGGGGCTCCGGAGCGCGTAGCGGACCTCACGGCCGTCCCGACGCGCCCGGACGATGCCTCGATCCTTCATCACGCGCAGGTGCTGCGAGGCGTTCTGTAGGGAGAGGTTCAACCCATCGGCGATCTCGGTGACCGTGCTCGGGCCCCGCCCGAGCAGGTCCACGATCATGAGCCGTTTCGGGTTGGCAAGCACGCGGATCGTGTCGGCTTCGAGCTCGAAGCCTTCGAGGTCGAGCCCCCGGATCGGGACCCGTCGTCGAACCGTCATTGACGTCCGTTGTGCTCAGATGAACAGTGTCATCCGGCTTCGGTCGGCCGCGTCGATGAACGAGCCCACGTTCCCGTAGTCGATCCCCGGGATGAGCTCTTCCTTGTGGATCCCCATGAGGTCCATCGACATCGTGCACGCGATGAATCGCACGCCCTGTTCCTGAGCCGAGCGGATCAGATTCGGAAGGCTCATGACGTGCTTCTTTCCCATCTCCTTCTTGATCATCCGGGTCCCGAGACCCCCCATCTTCATCTTCGAGATCTGGAGGTGGTCCGGTCCGCGGGGCATCATGCGGCCGAACATTCCCTCGGTCATCGTCTTCTTTCCCTGGACCTGGACCGGCCCTCCGATGCGGAGGACGTTGAGTCCCCAGAACGTGAAGAAAATGTTCACGGGCAGGTCCATCGCCGCGGCGCCGTTCGCGATGATCATCGCCGCGAGGACCTTGTCGAGGTCCCCCGAGAAGACCACCATCGACAGACCGCTCGGGGCCGACCCGGACGGGACCGTGAGTTCCGTGGGAAGCCCGAGGTCTTTGGGCAAGGCGGACTTGGTTGTGGCTGCGATTGCTCCCGACATCTTCTGACTCCTAGGTTGGTTCCATTCCCCCGCAGTTGCTCACTTGCAGGATGATGCAATGATGCAAGAAGGGGGGTTAATACTCTCAGTCAGCCCGACTTCACTCTATCGACCTTGTTCTCGCTCCTCGGGAGAGTCGGTCCCCAACGCACCGGGTTCGGGATGGCGGATACTGACCTCCGACGCAAGGCAGTCATAGTGGAGCGGTTGTAAGGCAGGGCATGGCAGCCCCTCCGTATGGGTCCCAGTTTGGTGTCCCGCCCATGGTCCCTCCGCCCGCCCCCTTGGTGAAACCCACCGCGGCGTTTATTCTCTCTCTCCTCGGAGGGATCTTCATCCTCCTCTGGGGGCTGGTGCTCTTCGCGGTCGGGGTCGCGATATCGAGCTTCGTCTTCGGCGGGGGCGTTCTCATCATCGGGGGGGTCGAGATCCTCTCCGGTCTCATCATCATGATCGCCGGGATCCTCCTCTATGTGAATCCACAACAGCACACCATGTTCGGGGTGCTGGTCCTGGTCTTCTCGATCGTCAGCCTGGTCGGATTGGGGGGACTCCTCATCGGGTTCATCCTGGCTCTCATCGGGGGGATTCTTGGAATCGCCCACAAACCTACTCCCCCCGTTCCCACCGTCGTGTATGTGCAGCCGCAGCGGATCTGTCCGAAGTGCGGCCGGGCGGTGGCTCCGGACGTGAGGTTCTGCGCATCCTGCGGGAACCCTCTCGGTTGACGTCGGGCATCCTGACGGCGGCGCAAAGGGTCCACAACACGCGCATCCGGAGCCGGATGCGTAGGGGCTCTGTCGTTGCGGATACGCGTACGGCGCGACGCGAGGCCCGCGTTAGACCGTTACGACGATCTTTCCTCGAGCGTGTCCTTCCGCCAGATACCGGATCGCGTCCGGGACCTGGTTCAAGGGATAGCGCCGGTCGATCACCGGGGTCACCTTACCGGCCTCGAGCAGCTCCCTGAGGACGACCAGGTCTCCCTCCTTGATCGACGCGATGAAGAACTTCGTTCTCGGCCCGACAATGCGCGTCCAGACCAGGGTCTTGAAGAGTCGGCGGAGCGCTGGGCCGATCTCCCCTGAACCTGCGCCGACTACCACGAGCAGTCCGTGGGGAGTAAGGATACCCCGGTACGCCGCCAAGGAGGGTTAAGCTGAGTATCGAAGATGACATCGTAGCGCTGGCCGCTCTTGGTGAAGTCCTCTCGCGAGTAATCGAAGACCCGGTCGGCTCCGAGGGACTTGACCAAATCCACGTTCCGGGTGCTGCAGACCCCGTCTACCTTAGCACCGAGCGACTTGGCGATTTGAACCGCGAAGGTGCCGACGCCGCCCGACGCACCATTGATCAAGACCCGCTGGCCCGGCCGGACCTGAGCCGTATCGCGGAGGCCCTGGAGGGCCGTAACGGCGGCGATGGGCACGGCGGCGGCGTGCTCGAACGTCAGCGGGGCGGGTTTCAGGACCACCTGGGTCTGGTCGGCGACCGCATACTCCGCAAAGGCGCCACGGCCCACGCCGAAGACCTCGTCCCCAACGTGTAGCTTCGTTACGTTCTTGGCGACCACCTCGATTCGCCCGGCCAGGTCGCCCCCGGGTCGTCCTATTTTCGGTCGGAGGAATCCCTGTCCTCTCCGGAAGATGAAAGGGGGTTTCAGCGAATGCCGATCGCTAGGGTTTACGGAGGCGGCGTGCACCCGCACCAGTACCTCGTCCTCGTCCCGGAACGCTGGAACCGGGACATCTCGGAGTTCGAGGACCTCGGGGGATCCGTAGCGTTCAAAGACCCATGCCTTCCCCGTACGGGTGGGGCCGACGGCCGGAGTTGAAACTTCGTTCACCCTATTCCGGGAGGTGAGGAAATGTATGCGAGCTCTTGAAGCGGACCGAACCGCGCGCCATTGAACTCTAGGCGGAACTTGCCGCGTCTCTACTTTGGGGGGTTCGAGATCCAGACCCTCGCACCGACTCATACCAGGACCCGTGCCGACCGCGAAGAGCTCCCGCTCGCTTGCTTCCCGTCCACCTCAAGGTTTTTGGACCAGAAGCTCGGACCCACCGGCCCGGAACCATGACCGACGAAGCTGACCGACCGCGATTCCGAGAGCACCTACACGAGATGCGAAGGGCATTGGGGGGGATTGGCACGGACGTCAAGATTGATGTCGCCGACGCGCCCCACGTGGCCAAGGAAGGGACGAAGAACGCCCTTGCGCGGGCTGCGGGGATCCGGCGGACACCGATGCGAGAGTGGACCGAACCACCAACTGAGGACCCCAAGTAGCCTCCACCCCGCCTCCGGGGAGCCGCCGCTCGGTGGGGTCGCGACCGATCACTCCGACCGTCCCCGAATCGAAAGGTCTCTCCGGAACGGCCAGCCTCACTGGTTAACTCTCCTATCTCTCGGCGTGAACCATCGAATCCTTCGGCAGAGGCTCTCCCGACCGGACCGCCCTCGGTTGGAAATCGACTCGAACCCTCGACTTACGGGTCTCCCGCCTCAGCACCGGTCCGTCTCGAACCGGCTGCGGGGGGAGTACCCGCCGCATCGGGGCGTTCGGTTCCTAGGGAGGGGAGACCGCCTCGGGGCGCACCGGACCGCCTAGCCTTCCCAGCAGGTCCGTCAGCCGGTCCAAGTCCGAATCCCGGAGACCTACGAACCGCCGGCCATCGAACCGGCCTACCGTTCCCCCATCCCGAAAAACGAGGATTGTAGGAGTGATCTTGATCCGGAACGAGTCCCACAGTGGGTCATTCATCTCCGTGATATCCGCGATGGCGAGGTTGGCTGGGAGACGTCCATTTCGGGCGACGAACTTAGGGACGAAGGCTCGAGTCGGGGGGCACCACGTGGCCCCAAAGCAAACCGCGTAGGTCCCGTCGCGCTTGAGACGCGTACCCTCGAAGTCGTTCGTTCGGAGCACCTCAGCTCCGGCGCTGTCCCAGCTGGGCGTCACTTTTTTGGCCAATTTACACCTCCATGTCTATCGGGCTCGGCGGATCGTAAAGCAGGTACCGGAATCGGCGGTGTCCTGGGCGAAGGGAGCTCGCCCCCGCTGAAAACTCGAGATTCCCCCCTCCATCCGAATCCGGGATCAACGATCCGAGTCCAGAGCGCGTTCGGCGCTCCCTTCAAAACCAAAGGTAGGCACCGGTCCTTCAGACGTAGACCATGATCTGGCCACCTTCAACCGCGACCGGAAAAGGCCGAAGTGGGTCGCAGCGGATTTGGGCCATGATTTGTCCCATGGCGGCCATCATTTCCATTAGTTCCGGAGGAAGTTGCCCGGCCGGCGGTGCGTGCATCTGGGGCGGTCCACGAACCGCCCCGGTCTCGGCGTCGAACACCGCGGCATGGAGCGCACACTTGAGTACGCCGCTCTTGAAAGTACCGATGCTGACGGGGGCAGACATATGACCACACCGGTCCTCGAACGCACGGATTCCCGAAGACCCGTGCACCAACAGGACCTTCGCTCCCGCGACCTCGATTCCTTTCATCGTTCCTTGGGGCAACTCCTTCGCGTCCGCTGCCTTGTGCCATCCGGTCATAATGCACCCTTCGCATCGATGTGAGCGGACCGGGGGGATATAACAGAGGAGTGGTCGTCCGCGGGTCTGCTAACGTCCGCGTTATCAGGTCCTAGGCCGCGTGCATTTCGCTCCCAGTAAGGCGGCGTCCTGACCATCGACAGGAGCAGGACCGTGGGCCGGAGCGCCTCGGAGTAGATCGCTGAGACCGACCTCTCCCGTCGGGAAACCCACCCTCTTCCGGAGGGGGAATCCGATTCCCCTGAGGGTTCCCAAATCGAACGCCGGAGGGGGGACTACTGAGTTCTTCAAATCCCCCGCACCACCGAGTGGGACGACCGAGGCCCCCCCAAAGCCGCGGGTTGGAGTCTTTAAGCCAAACGTCGTAGAGCGGGTCGTCGCGACCAGGGGCTCCACTGTGACGTTCTCGCTCATCGGCAGCGTGGCCGAGTTCATCACCACCGTCCTAACCACGGTCGGCTTACCGGGCCTCTTCGCCTTGATGGTGGTCGAAAGCTTCGGGTTACCTCCCATACCCTCCGAGATCATCCTTCCGTTCACCGGCTTTCTGGTGGCGGAAGGGACGTTCTCGCTCGGAGGATCGCTCTTGGCCGCTTTGGCCGGCGGACTGGTCGGCTCTTTCGCCGCGTACGCCGTCGGCCGCTTGTGGCGCGAGCGCATCACGGGGTTCGGCATCGGCCGTCTTCGACTGGAAGCCCGCCATCTCGAACGGATGGACCGATTTTTTGCCCGCCGGGGGGAACTCACGGTCGCCGTCGCGCGTCTCGTACCCGTTGTGCGTGCCTACATCTCCTACCCTGCGGGGACGGCCCGGATGAAGCCTGTCCGCTTCGGGGCGTACACGTTGCTCGGTTCGATTCCCTTCACCCTCGCCTTGGTGTACGCCGGGATGATACTCCGTTCCAATTGGACGGCCGTCTCTTCGTACTTCCGCTATATCGACATCCTTCTGGTCGCGACCGTGCTGTTCGTGGTCGCCTACCTACTACTCCAGATCGCCGGTGTCTTCGGGCCCGGGTGGCCCCCTCGTCGGGCTACTCCCATCCCCGACAATCCAACAGCCTCTGGGGCCCAACGACCTTCGAGGTAACCGCTGCCGAGGGAAAGAGCCGCCCTCGTCTATCACCGGAGCGTTTTCGGTTTCAAATCCCTAGCACACAAATGGTCAGACGTCGCCGCTTCTCGGTGACAAGTCACCTAAGAATGTCGGAAGGGGGAACTATTGAAATCTTCAAATCCCCCACGGCGGCGGTAGATCCACCGCTAACTGTGAGGGTCGCTTTCGGAGTCCTTCGGCGCGGCAAGACGGTTGAGCTCATCGAAAGTGATTGCGCCGTCCAGCAACGAACCGTACGTGCCGTGCGCGATGATCTCGAGGCTTGCTCGTCTTAACAGTCCCATAGCCGCATACGATGCGGAAGGGCCAAAGCTCACTCGCTTCACGCCCAGCTTCTCCAGCTCCGCGATCGGAGGGAGTCCCTTCCGGACCATCACATTGACCGGGCACCGGAGAGCACCGACAAACGTCGAGATGGATTGGGGGTCGGTCAAGCCCATAGGGTAGACACAATCCGCTCCCGCGTCACGGTACGCGATCGAACGACGTATGGCCTCGCGAAGCCGTTCCTCGTCATCACCGGGGGCGAGCCGAAGCGCGTCGGTCCGAGCGTTGATCACCAGAGGGATTCCCACCGATCTTCCAAGGCGGTGAATTGCCACGATCTTCCGGACCTGGACCGTATCGGGATACATTCCCTGGCCCGAGGGAACCCGATCCTCTAAGTTGATGCCAACCGCCCCGGAAGCGAGCATCATCCGAACCGTTGCGGTCACTTCGCGAGGAGTGCGGCCGTACCCCGCGACCACGTCGGCGCTCAGGGGAACGGAGAGCTTCGTCGCAATTCGCCAAACCGCCGCCGCCAATTCGCGTCGGGGCATCTCCTCTCCGTCCCGATATCCCAGGGAAACCATGAGTCCCGCACTGGAGGTCGCAACCGCGGGGAAACCGGCCTCCTCGAATACCCGCGCGCTGGGGACGTCCCACGCATTCGGAAGGATGAGCGCACGGCCTCCATGATGCAGGGCGCGGAACGCTTCGGCCTTCTCCGCTTGCGAAATCATTCGATCCTCGATCATCTCATTCGACCTTAAACCTCCACCCCGGGTCGACCGTCTGTTGTCTACGAACAACCCGGCGACGGCGGAACTCCGGATAATCTGAGCATATATGTCGATGGATATCTACATATACTGTGTCGACCTGCATCGACATGATGGCGTCATCCAAGCCCGAGACCGGCCTCGTCGGCCGGTTGGGAAGACTGACTGGTTCGGACGGTGCTGGTTGTCTCCCGCGCTACCAGGGAATGGGCAAGCAGGTCGCGAAGGGAAGCGGGTTCGCGAAGGCCCTCGCGCGCGCTCGGGCGCTTTCAGATGCGCAGCGGTTGACGGCCGTTGCGATCCTTGGTCGAGAAGGAGAGCTCTGTGCCTGCGAGATTCAAGCCGCGCTTGGCGTGACCCACGCCACCGTGAGCCACCACATGTCTGTACTCTCTTCCGCTGGCCTCGTAACAACCCGACGGCACGGGAAGTGGATGTACTACCGGCTCAGGCCGGGTGCCCTGGCGGAGGTCCCATGAGCGAATCCGAAGCAAACGGAGAGGTGATGCGACAGTCTGTGAGAGATCGGTATGGCGCACTTGCCCGCGCGGGAAGCGGTAACTGCTGCGGGGGAAGCGAATCCTCCTGCGCCGGTGCCTCGCAGGGCACAGCATCCCCGGAGGCTGAAGCCGCTTGCTGCTCCACTGGTTACACTCCCTCAGAGTTGGCGACCATCCCGGAAGGCTCGAATCTCGGGCTCGGGTGCGGGAATCCCTCGCGACTCGTGCCACTGGCCCCGGGCGAAGTGGTGCTGGACCTTGGCAGCGGTGCGGGTGTCGACTGCTTCCTTGCCGCCGGCTATGTCGGCCCAACGGGCCGCGTGATCGGAGTGGACATGACGCCCGAGATGGTCGCCCGGGCCTGCGACCTCGCCCGGTCGAGCGGCCGAAGTAACGTTGAGTTTCGATTGGGCGAGATCGAACACCTCCCGGTGGCGGACGCTTCGGTCGATGTCGTCCTTTCGAACTGTGTGATTAACCTCGTTCCCGACAAGGGACAGGTCTATCGTGAGGCGTTTCGGGTCCTACGGCCCGGCGGGCGGCTCGCGGTCGCGGACGTTCTCGCGACACGTCCCATTTCCGAAGAAATGCGGAAGGACCCAGAGCGGTGGGCCTCCTGTTCTTCAGGAGCGTTGACCGTGGACGAGGTGACGGACCGTTTGCGCTCGGCAGGGTTCGAGTTCATCGAGGTCTCGGTTCTCGGAGGGGGTCCCTCAGTGGAGTCTCTGCGCGCCCAGGATGAGATCGGGGTCGTGCCGGGCGAGGTTCGTGCAACGAAACCCAGAGGTCCCCATCCATGACGGAATCCAAGGTCGTTCTGTTCATCTGCGTCGGGAACTCCGGCCG
This sequence comes from Thermoplasmata archaeon, assembly GCA_052325545.1. GTDB lineage: Archaea > Thermoplasmatota > Thermoplasmata > Lutacidiplasmatales > UBA184 > Lutacidiplasma. The sequence continues at coordinate 72,436 of JBKQUP010000034.1, read as the reverse complement.
TTCGCTGATGGCCGAGGCAATGTTCAACGCCAATTCCCCGGAGGGGTGGACCGCGATCTCAGCTGGAACGAGTCCAGCAACGTCTGCGAATCCACGGACCGGACCGATGCTCCGCGAGATAGGGTTGGACCTCCCCCCGCACCCGCCTCAGCTGTTAACCCCTGAGATGATGGACATCGCCCGGGTCCGGGTAACAATGGGGTGTCTTGATGACGCGGCCTGTCCGGCCCGGCTCAAGACCCTGGAACTCAGGGACTGGTCGCTCCCCGACCCTGTGTCCTTGGACGACGACGGGTTCCGACAGGTTCGCGACCGAATCGCTGGGAACGTGAAGCGCCTCCGGACCGAGCTCGTCGTGTCGGACCGCCGCCGGAAAGGGGTAGCCGAGGACCTCTCCGCGAGATCGGCATGAGTGCCTCCCGCGTCACCCACGCCTCTCCGCTCGAAGTCGTAGCTTGAGGTGAGCGTGGCCACAGAATCACTGGAAGGACCTCTTTCGACGGCCCCTCGCCCGAGCCAGCAGCTCGACGTCGTGGACCGATACCTTCCCGTCTGGGTCATTTCGGCTATGGTCGCCGGACTTGCCTTGGGTCGTCTGTGGCCGGGAATCGGCACCGCGCTCGGCCTCTGGCAAATCCAGTCGGTCTCTGTACCGATCGCCATCGGCCTGCTTCTGATGATGTATCCGATTCTGGCTCGAGTGAGGTACGGCCGGATTCGCGAGGTCACCCGAGGGTGGCGATCGACGGTCTTCCCGCTTGTTCTGAACTGGGTCGTGGGCCCAGCGTTTATGTTCGCGCTAGCGTGGACGCTCCTCCCCGACGCGCCGCTCCTAAGGACGGGAGTCATCCTAGTCGGATTGGCCCGGTGCATCGCCATGGTACTGGTCTGGAACCAACTCGCGGGTGGGGACGCGGAGTACGCGACCGTGCTGGTCGCGCTGAACGCCGTGTTCCAAATCCTAGCCTACGCCGGGCTCGCGGTCTTCTACCTGGTCTACCTGCCCGCGTGGCTCCACCTGCCCTCGCAAGCAATCTCGGTAGACACCACCACAGTGGCGCTCAGCGTGCTCGTCTTCCTCGGAGTTCCACTGGCGGCTGCCTTGGTCAGCCGGCTTGGTCTCGCCCGATGGAAGGGACGAGCGTGGTACGACGAGCGGTTCGCTCCCTCCGTGAGTCGGCTGACGCTTTGGGGGCTTCTCTTCACGATCGTAGTGATGTTTGCAATCCAAGGTCTCTCCATCACTACCCTTCCCTTCACGGTCCTTCGAGTGGTCGCGCCGCTCCTCGCGTACTTCCTCGGTATGTGGGCGCTGGCATTCCTGGGCAGCCGCTGGCTCAACTTCGGGTACGAGAAGTCGGTGACCGTTGCGTTCACTGCGGCAAGCAACGACTTCGAGCTCGCGATCGCGGTGGCGGTAGTAGTCTTCGGGGTGGCCTCGCAGGTCGCCTTCGCCTCGGTCATCGGACCCCTGGTTGAGGTCCCGGTGCTCCTTTCGCTCGTCTATGTTGCCCTGTGGAGTCGACGTTGGTTTGACCGCCGACCGGGGCCGACGCCTGGTAACACCAGTAGGGCACCCACCGGGTCCGGTTCCTCTCTGACCGCCGACGTCGATGACCAATGCGCGCAGTAGTGCCTCCTTGACAGGTTGCGACCGCACCTCACAAACCGCGCTTTGTGCGACGGGAGTCTATGGCCCGACGGTTCGGACGGATTTCTAACGACGGGGATGAGTAAGGGGTGGGTTTGGCATCGGAAGCGGTCGGACGCCGAAAGCGCGGATCTTGGGAGGATTTGAACCCCCCGAGGAGGAGTCGGAGGGGGAACTACTGAACTCTTCAAACCCCCCACAGGGCGGCCGCGAGGCGATCTCGGGCCGCGGAGCAGCGTCCCCCCGCACGTCCTCTTCGTTAGAAATCGCTCCAGTCGGCGACTTCACGCCATCTTATCGGACAACGAGCCGGCTTCATGAAATCGGAAGGTTTTTCTTTCGAACGCAGTTTGCGGCCGCTATGCCCGTCTACATGGATGTGCACCGCAACGTGAAAGGCGTTACCGCGAAGGGCGTCGCTGAAGCCCACGCGAAGGACCTCAAGGTACAGGGCAAGCACGGTGTGAATTATCGGAGCTACTGGGTCGACGAGAAGACCGAGACGATCTTCTGCCTAGTTGAGGCGCCAAACCCGGAGGCCGCGGCTCGCGTGCATAAGGAAGCCCACGGTCTCGTCGCCGACGAGATCCACGAAGTCCACCAGGGGTGAGTCCGTTCTCTCCGCCGCCCTTCTCTTAGGTACGCTAGAACATCCTCTCGGCGAGGGGTGCCTGCGGGTTCAAATTCCCCGGATGTGAGGGGCCACCCGTCGTCACTCCTGGGCGGTAATTCGGCGGAAGGCGTCGAAGGGGAACCTTCCTAGGATCCTCCAATCCCCGTCAAGCGCCTTCGTTGCCGCTTCTCATGCGAGCCCGGGCGAGCGTTTGCGGCCCCTCTCCTTCATCACCCGCACGCTCGCTCGAACCAGCATCTGAATAAGTCGGGTCGGAATCTCACGATCCAGCGGAAGATGGACCGCCGACTTGGTGGTCTTGTAGCCGGCCAGCTCCCTCCGGTGATTCTCGATCGTAGGCGGTCGGACGTACAGGCCGATGTGGTTGCTCTGAAGGCCAACCCCCGCGAACATCCCGTTGTGCTCGTGGCCGGGGTAGGCGTATCCGGGAATCTGGTAGCTGATCACCTCCGTTGCATCCGGTGCGGCGGCACGGATGGCGTTGCGGACCCGGACGAGCTTGCCACGGACCTTGGCGGGACATCGAGCGATGTAAGAATCCACGTCGGCCGTCGATTTTGGGGTGACTTTCCTCACGGTTCCATCCTGTTCTTGGCCCGAATTGGCCGGCTTCGTCCGGACCGAGTGTCGGAGGGGGTATTCGAACCCTCCCAGGGTTCAAGTATCAACAATTTCGGGGTTCCAGCGCCTCGTCAGGACCGACGGGGAACCCTTCCCATTACACAACCCCGGCGGCAGGAATCGGTCCAAGTAGTCGGACCAACTCCTTGGATTACAGAACCCGCCCTATTTCAGGAAATGTCCCGAAAAGCTCACACTCCGGGCCGAGAGCCAAGGCACCAGCCCCGTCGCCGAGGAGCCGTTGCGCATTCTCCCGTGTCGTAGGGAGCTTAGTTATCCCCGGCCGCCGTAACAAGAGGGTTCAGCGCCTCGAACCCTACTTATTTCGCTTTCAGCCGGTCTATCATCCAACCCATGATCATAGCGAACGTCTCGCGGGTAAAGCCCATGTGCCCCACGTCATAGAACCTCGCGCACTTTGGGCTCCCATGCTCGAGCAACAGGTAGTAGTCCTTTATTGGGAACAGTGTGTCGTGCAGCCCGTTCACCAGCAGTAGGGGCGCGCATGGCCTATCGAGCATGCCCTGAGTGAGGAGCGATAGCCTGGGGGCGAACTCCAGATACTCCTCGGGGGAGGACTTCCCGAACGCGAACGCGAGCGTGTCGAACACCTCGAAGGCATACTCCCCGCGCTCCTGCTGTGGGAACCACTCGGGCTGGAACCCGTAGTGCACGGGCCCGCCTTGGCTAACCGCACATGCGATCTGGTCTTTGAAGACGTGCGCTACCTTGACCGCCCAGTACCCTCCCGTGCTCATTCCCCATACTCCAAGCCTCCGAGCATCGATCCCCTTTCTCACCGCAAGCCAGTCCAGCACCGCGCCGAACAGCCGCTCGGCGTCCTCAGAACCCTTGAGCGGCGAGTCTCCCACGCCCGGACCGTCTATCGCGAGAGTCGCAATCCCGTTCTTCAGTGCGTAGTCGTTGAGGTGCTCCTCCTTGTAGCCGTCTATGCCTCCCCAGCTCAAGATTAGAGGGAAGGGCGCCGAATCGACCTTGGGTACTCTGAGGTATCCGACTACGGTGCTGCCTTCTCCCGGTTTGCCGCTGAACGGAATCTCCACTCTCTCGACGGGCACGTCGAAGTAGCGCGCGGCTTTCAGGAACATCTCCTGCGACTTCCTGTACGCGGCTCTCTTCCCCTCGGAGTTGATGGTGGGGTACCGGGCCAAGTAGTAGTACTGGTAGGCAAGAAGGTAGTTCTCCTTCGCGAACTTCGCCTCCCCTCTCTTCTCCGCCTCGGTGGCCCTCTCCTCGTACGGCTTGGCGACCGCGCTGAAGGCCGTGGCCCACTCGTCCCTGTCGTAGGATCTGAGGCTGACCATTACTCTCTCCACGTCCTCGTACCTGGCGTATGGGAATGGCCATCCGTTCGCCTTCACTCGTGGCTTCCACATCTCCCAAAGCTCGCCAAGCGGCCGGACGTAGTATCCTCCCTGCCTTCGCTCCATACAACCCCCTTAGCAATCCTCTGAACACGCAATCAAGAGTCTTTTACATTCGCTTAACCGACTCTCGGTAAATCCCCGGCGCGACGGCACCGTATCTCGTGCTCGGACAACTGGGTGGGTTCTCCCGTCCAGCGCGGACAGACTCCCCGATTCCGATAGAGACCTCGTCGCGGTCCGAAACGGGAAAGATTCCCCAGGGTGACGACGGTGGGCTCACGGGCGGCATGAGCTCGCCTCGTTTCTGCATGTGGCATGCCGTTCCCAGTGCACGCGAGGGACCCCTTTCCGGAGGGAAGATGCGAACCCCTAGAGTTCAAGTCTTCCGGCGGGGCAAGGAAGAGACCCAAATTCTCGGCGAAAGATCGGCGCAAAATGTCGGAGGGGGGATTTGAACCCCCGGCCCCAGGATATCTCCCGGGACGCGACACGCGTCCCGCTATGAGTCCCGTGCTCTACCGGGCTGAGCCACTCCGACAGGGATTGGACGCGTCATCTCGCGCCCTTCGGAACTACGCCGCCGGGCCCGCGCCCGCGTCGACCACGGAGGCAGTGGCCTCTTCGGGTGGCGTTGACGGCTCGGGGAGCGCGGTCGGCTCCGGTACCGGGATCTCTTCCGAGATCATTCCGAGGACCTCCGACCGCCGGATCTCGATCTTCTTGAGCGGGTAGAGGGTCTTCACCCCGTGGGCCAGGACCTTCGAAAGGTCCCCCTGGATCATCTCTCGGACGAACTCGGGAGAGGTCCGCAGCTGGGCCTCTTCGAGGAGGATCTGGACCATCTTGTGGCGAAGCTCGGCGCGCAGGCGGGTCTGGAGGCGCTGCTCCCCGACCGCGACCGGCTTCAGGATGATCTGGACGCCGTCCTTCGTCGTCACCGTGAGGGCGAGGTCGATCTTCGAGCGCTTGCGGCGGGCGAGCCTCCGGACGTAATCGCTCGTGAGGTCATGACCGACGAACCTCGCCTCGGCGATCCCTTCGCCCGAGATCCGCTCGATACGGAAGCGCAGCTTCACGTGGGCCTTGCCGGAATCTCCCGACCCCGACAGCTCGGGCAGCGTGGCCTCGAGGGTCCGACCGACGACCTGCTCGGGCTCGGTCGCGACCGTCTCGCCGAGCTCGACATGTTGGAAGAGCCCAGGGGCCCGAACCTTGTACCAGTGCTTCGAGCGCCACTTGTCCTTGACCGTACGGGCCAAGGCGGGCTTCTTCGCTCCGGACTCCTTCTCGGCCATCGCTCGCGGGGGCGCGGACCGGGGAACGCTACTTAAAAGTGCCGCCCAGTCGCACCCGCGCCCGATCTCGCGCCCGCGACCGCCGAGGGGCGCGGCCCGAGCGGGGAGAGCATCCGTTTCGGCAAGCTAATTAACCCGACCCCGACTCCGCGCGCCATGGCGGCCACGCCACGAACTTCGGTCTCACCGGGAACCCGAGCGACCGCCGCGGACCTGAAGGCCGCCGGGGCGCCGGTCGAGAGCCCGGCCGAACGGTTCCGCGACGAGGTCCTTCGTACGATCGACGGGCTTCGCCAGAAGGGGCTCGACCGCTCCGAGGCGCTGGCGGCGCTCTTCCCGCGCACCGTGCTCACCGAGACGACCTACGAGGACGTCGTCACCTCGATCGTCTCCGGCGCGCACCTCCTCTTCTTCGGTCCTTCCGGAGCGGGGAAGACCAGCCTCGCGAAGGAGCTCTGGAACCTCTTCCCGAAGGGGGTTTGGGTCGTAGAGGGGTGTCCGGTCCTCGACCATCCGCTCTCACTCGTCGACCGCGCGGCCGTCGCGCGGTTCCCGCCCTGCCCGATCTGTACCCGCCGGTTCGCCTCCGGGGGTGACCCGGCCCGCTTCGACCCGGGCACGGTCGACCCGGCGAAGGTCCCCGCCGAGTTCATCCTCCTGCGCGAAGGGTTCGGGTTCGCCCGGCTCCAGGGGAGCTCGGAGGTGTTCCCCGACCACCTGACGGGCAACATCAACCTGCGGAAGCTCGAGGAGATCGGCGACCCGATGAGCCCGCTCGTCCTCGAGCCCGGAAAGCTCCTCCAGGCGAACCGCGGCTTCCTCCTCGTGGACGAGATCGGGAAGCTGCCGCTCGGCACGCAGAACGTCCTCCTGCAGGCGCTTCAGGAGGGCACCGTCACGCCGTCGAAGTCCCGGGAGAGCTTCCCCGGTTCGTTCGTCGCGGTGAGCACCTCGAACCTTTCCGACCTCGATAACATCAACGACCCACTTTCCGACCGTCTCACCAGCCTGCACGTCGGATACAACGCCCGCCATGCCGACAACCGGCAGATTGTGAACCTCGCCCGGACCGACCTCCCTATCGTGTACGTGCCCGAGGTCCTCATCGATGCCGGGGTGCGGGTCGTCGAGGCGTGGCGTCTCAAGACGAGCGAGGACAACCCCGATATCGGGGAGGTCGGCTCGAACCGAACGCTGATCGATGTCGCCGCCCGGACGGCCGCCATCGCGACCCTGGGCGGGCGCGTCCCTCCGACGAGCGCCGACCTGAAGGCCGGCCTGCTCCATGCCATGCGGGGTCGCATCCGGGCCCGCAGCGGCGACTCGTTCCGCCAGAACGAGAAGCGCGTGGCGGAGTTCGTCGACCAGTACCTCACCGCGTCCCTGAAGCGGAGCGCCGGCGTCTACTGGTGCCGATTCTACCGGGGAGTGCTCAAGGAGAACTCCGGCGAGGCCGAAGCGCTGGTCGGCGAGGGTCGGCGGCTCAAGGACGACGCGGGCCTCCGCGCCCAACTCGCCACGAACCCGGAGATCTTCCCCAAGTTCCGGACGTTCGTCCGATACGTCGAGGAACGCGAGCGGCCCGGGCCGACGGTCGCATCCGCCGACGCCGCGGCGAGCGTCTTCCGTCTCCTCGAGGAGTTCTCGCTCTTCTCCTGCAAGGAGGACGAAGGCGACGACGCCCCCCTCTAGCGACGCGTTCCGCCTCCCCGACTGTACCAAGTACGCGGACGACGTCGTATCGGACGACCTGCTCGACGCGGTCGATTCCGCGGCGCTCGTCCGGGCGCTCGCGGAGGAAGGGGTCGAGGGCGCGCGCCGTCTCCTGCGCGAGCGTTCGAGCGACGACCGAGCGCTCCGGGAGCGGCTCGAGCGGCTGCGGGACCATCTCCGCCGCCAGGGCCGTCGGCGGGTCGAACGGGTCGTGGAGGAGTACGACCAGCAGGTCGTCGCCCTCGACGAGGTCCGTCACCGCACCGACGCCGAGGTGGCCCAGCAGATCGCCGAGCTCGAGGAGCGACTGCGCGCGGCGCGCGCGACCGATTGGTCCCGCTTGCCCTCCGCCGACCTCCTGAATGACGTCCGTAGCGCCCTCCTGCTCCCCAGCGCGTCGTGGAACCGCCCTCCTCCGCCGCCGGGGGTCTTCGCCCGCCTACGAGCGGCGATCGCTCGCTTCTTCGCTTGGCTAAAGGGCCTCTTCTCCCGTCGACGCGCCCCCCGTCCCACCCCCTCGAAGGGCCGTCGCATGGCGTTCGCCACCGCCGCGGCCGACGGTCGGTCGATCGGTCCGTCCGAGCTCGGGAACGCGCTCGCGCAGCTCTCCGGCCCGGAGCGGCAGGAGCTCGCCAACACCGTCACGGGTGCCCTGAAGTCCCGCGAGCGCGGGATCGAGAAGGAGGCCGAGGAGAAGCGGCGCCAGGCGGAGGCCCAACGACGACGCCTCGAGGAGGAGCGCGCCGAGGCACAGGGGCGGGCCGAGGCACAGGCCGAGTCCCAGGTCCGAGAGGCCGAGGAACGCCGCCTCGAGCGGGAGCTCAAGGAACGGGGGTTCGTCGCCGAGCACCGGGGAGAGCTGGTGGTCACCTACGGCCTCGTCGAGCGGTTCGCCCGTCTCCTGCTCGAGGAGGAGAGTCAGCGCCTACCGGGGGACATGCGGATGTCGCTCCGGGGAGGGGGGTCGACCGGCGTCTACGAGAAGGCGCGTCTCCAACGTCCCGAGGAGATCGCCCACCTAGACGTACCGGGGTCCCTGCTCGCCGCCCGCCTCACCGGCTCGAAGCACATCGAGGAATCGACGAGCTACGTGTTCCGGGAGGTCACGAGCGAGCGGGTCCACGTCGTCCTCGCCTTCGACCGGTCGGGCAGTATGTCGGAGGAGGGGAAGCTCGACGCGGCGAAGAAGGCCCTGCTCGCGCTCTACGTCGCCATCCGCCGCCGGTATCCCGACGCCACGATCGACGTGCTCGCGTTCGACAACGACGTCCAGGTCCTCGACCTGGTCGAGCTGTGGGAGTGCCGGGCCGGCGCCTTCACGAACACGGCGGAGGCGCTCCGGGCGGCGCACCTGCTCCTGCGGGCCTCCCGCGCGACCCGCCGGGAGCTCTACCTCCTCACGGACGGTCTTCCCGAGGCGTACACGGACGACGACGGTCGCGTCCGCAGCGGGCAACTCGATGTCGCGATGGAGCACGCCCTCGAGCGGGCCCGGGAGCTCTCGACCGTCACTTCCCTCAAGAGCACGGTCCTCCTCCTCAAGTCCGAGCATCCCGAGTACGAGCCGGCGGCCCGGGCGATCGCCCGGACGCTCCGCGGAGAGATGGTCGTGACCGACCCCGCGCACCTCGGGGTCGAGCTTCTCGTGCGCTGGGCGCATGGCGAAGAGACCGAGCGCCACCTCGTCACAACGGGACCCGTGGCCCCGCCCGCGCCGGCGAAGACCCCCGCCCGCGCCCGCCGACGTAAGTCCGACCGCCGGATGGGCGGCTGACCGGCGTTGCGGATGCCCGTCAACCTTTATCTTCCGACCCGACGCTGACCGACCGAACGACCATGTCCGACCCCCGCCAACAGGCCCAGTTCCGGGAGCATCTCACCGAAATGCGGCGTGCGGCCAGCGGCTTGGGCACCGATTTCGCGCACGAGTTCTCCGACCTCGACCGGAAGATCGAGCGGTTCGGGAACGCGACCGCGAAAGAGGCCAAGTACCTCGGCCTCGAGATCCAGGACGACCTGGCCTACCTCGGCAAGACGATGGATGCGGAGATGCGGCGCATCCCCCAGCGCATCTCGGACGCGGGCGCCGCGATCGGGTCCGGGACCGTCCGCGCCGCGGGCGCGGCCCGGGACGCGGTCGTCGCCGCGGGCAAGGCCGCGAAGACGGGCACGAAGAACGCCCTCGCCACCGCGGCCGGCGTGAAGCGGACCCCGATGCGCGAGTGGTCTGCCCCCGCTACGGAAGAGTCCCCGCCGCCCGACCAGACGTAACCGTCCGGCGTCGGCCCTTCGGGACCGCCCGCCGCGGCTTTCGGCCTCCGTCCACGACCTCCCGACGGACCCGCTGCGCGGCGACGCGCAGGTACTCCGCGTCGAGGTCGAAGCCGACGAACGACACCCCGAGGCGGGCCGCCGCGACCGCGCTCGACCCGATCCCGACGAACGGGTCGACCACGAGACGGGTGCGGGCGAGGCCGTGAAGGCGGACGCACCACTCGGGGAGCTCGGGCGGGAACGTCGCCGGGTGGGGCCGGTCGCGCGCGCGGATGCGGATCGTGGGGTACGGTAGGAACCAGGTGTTGCCGCGGCATCGCCGGTCCGCTGCCCCCGCGGCCCGCCAGCGCGTCACGTTCGACTTGTCGCCGTACGGGACCCCCACCGCGAGCCGGTCGAGGGGGACGTCCCCGCGCCGCGTGAAGTGGAAGACGTACTCCTGGGCCCCGTGCACGTACCGGACCGAGCGGACGGGCTTGTAGTGGCCGAGCGCGAGGTCCCGGTCCAGGCCGGCCGCGCGGCCGGCGGAGGCGCGGTCGATGGCGATCGACTTCACCCAGTGGAGGACGTTCTGGAGGACGAACCCCCGGGCGACCTCCCGCGCGACGTCCCACGGGAGCCAGGGGTCGGACGGGGGGCCCCCGATGTTGAGGAAGAACGAGCCCCGCTCGGAGAGGACCTCCCGCACGGCGTCCCGCACGCGGCCCGTCCAGCGGAGGTACTCCTCGCGCGGCCGGTCGTCCCGGTACGTCGAGTAGCGGACCCCGAGGTTGTAGGGTGGGCTCGTGACGACCACGTCGGCGCGGGCGCGCCCCAGCCGGGAGCGGAGCCCGGGGACGGCGTCCTCGCAGTAGAGGCGGACCGAACGGCCCCGGCCGAGAGGGACCTCGTCGAAGAGCGGCAGCGGCACGCCTCCGGTCGAGGGGAGGCACCCGGGCGGAAAAGGGCTGACCTTCGAGCCGAGCTGGGTTCGTTCGCTAACTCACGGGCGGGGGGTCGCCGCCGCGGCGGCCTTGACGCGCTGGAGCTCCGCGCGGGCCTCGGCGAGCGCCTTCTGCGGCTCCTTGTAGTAGAAGGCGACCAGCTGACCGACGTCGCGGTGGGTGTACGGCTTCTGCCGCGTCGCCTGGGCGTCCTTCGCCATCATGAAGTCGAGGATCTCGACGCGGTTGCGCACCTCGCGTTCCATCTCCTTCATCGTGAGGTTCTTCATCAGCGCGACCCGCTCGTAGATGTACGAGTGGCCCGAGTAGAGGAACGTGTCGTCCGCCGGGTTCCAGGAGTAGACCGAGTTCGTGATCAGCTCGTTCGTCTCGGGGTCGAGACCGACGATCTCGGTGAGCGACTGGACGCGGCGCGTCATCTTCGTGCCGACCTTCACCTGCCGCTGGAGGAGGACGAGGTTGAGCGCGGAGACGAGCGAGCGCGGGAGCGTGATCGGCGGGTTCTCCATCCGGTGCACCATCGCGCTCACGCTCTCCGCGTGGAACGTGGTGTAGCAGGTCTTCCCGGTCGCCATCGCCTGGAAGACGATGAACGCCTCGGCGCCGCGCACCTCTCCGACCATCAGGTACTGCGGGCGCTGGCGGAGCGCCGCGGCGAGGAGGTCGAACATGTCGATCTCGCCTGCGGCCTTGCCGCTCACGAGGTTCTTCGCCCCGAACCCGGCCTTCGTGAGCGACGGGACCCAGTTCTCGTGCGGGAGGTTGAGCTCCCGGGTGTCCTCGATCGAGACGATCTTCATCTGGGGCGGGATGAACAGGAGCGTCGCGTTGAGGGTGGTCGTCTTCCCGCTCGCCGTGCCCCCGCAGACCATCATCGATTGTCCGTTCTCGATGGCGATCCAGAGGTACGCCATCATCTCCGGGCTCATCGTCCGGAACTTGAGCAGGTCGACGGGCGTGAACGGGTTGTCGCGGAACCGACGGACCGTGAACGTGCTACCGTGCTTCGTGACGTGCTTTCCCAGCGTCGCCTGGAGCCGGGAGCCGTCCGGCGTCGTCGCGTCGAGGACCGGGCTCGCGACCGAGATGTGCTTTCCCGAGCGCTGGGCGAGCCAGACGACGAAGTCGTCGAGCTCCTCCGCGGTCTGGAACTTCATGTTCGAGCGGATCGAGCCGTACTTGCGGTGGTAGATGTAGATCGGGATCCCCTGACCGTCGCACGAGATGTCCTCGACATCGACGTCGGTCATCGGGACCTCGATGACCCCGTAGCCGATGAAGTCCCGTTCGAGGTAGTAGAGGATCCGGCCCTTCGTGACCGGGCTCGGGGCGAGCTCCCACTCCTGGAGCTGGCGGTCAACCATGAGGCGGAGCTCGCGCCGCTTCGACTCGGGGTCGTGCTCGGCGAGCGGCTCGAACTGGTTCACGAGGATGACCCGGAGGCGTTCGAGGAGGTCCCGCTCGATCCGGGAGAGGGGCGGCTCGATGACCTCGTAGTTGTACTCGTTGCGGACGTTGTGGTACGTGATGCGGATGTAGGAGAGGCCCGGACGGATCGGCGCGAGGTCGAGCTCCTTGAGCGCCGGGTCGGAGAGCGAGGGGACGACCGTCACTTCGGCTTCGGACCCCTGACCCGAGATCCCGAGACGGGCGAGCTTCACCGGCCGCGGCTCGGACGAGCCCCGACGGAGCGAGGCCCCCATCCGCAGGAACGCGGAGGACCGCTTCTTCCGCGCCTGGGCGGTCGGGATCGCGGTCCCTTCTTGCTCGGGGGGCGGTGCTTCGATCGATTCGCCTGCCATGAGCTACCTACCTTCCTCCGTCCACTATCCCACGTTCAGCGGCGGAACGACGAACCGCATGATGAGCCAGCCGACCGCGAGCATGATCGTGGCGTGCTGGAGGCCCTCGGCGATGCGCCCGTTGACCAGGACGCCCGCCATGATGCCGTCCCCGACCGCGTGGGCGATCACCGCCACGAGGAACGCGAGGAAGAGGGCCGGCACGAACCCGAACGCGAGATTGACGCCGCCCGACGACGAGAGCCCGGACGACGAGACGCCCTGGCCCGCGGTGATCATCTGGGGCAGGAACGTCGCGCACATGATGTAGATCGTGACGAGGAACACGAAGAACGCGATGTAGATCACCGTCACGTACGTCATCATCGAGATCTGGCGCGCCTGCTGCGAGAGCTGGGCCTCGCGGGTGTCGTGCGCCACCATCGATAGCACGTCCGCGACGTTCCCGCCCGCATCGTTCGCCCGGGTGACGATCGACACGACGCGCTGGACGAGCGGGGTCGGGACCCGCTTCTCGAAGAGGTCGAGCGCCTGGGCGACGGGGACTCCCCACTCGATCTGGCTCGCCATCTTCTTGATCTCGTCCGTGAGGAGGCCGTAGCGCCCGGTGCTGGCGACCACGATCGCGTCCGGGAGCGTCATTCCGAACCGTCCCGCCTCGGAGACGTCGCGCAGGAAATCCGGGAGGCGCTCCTCGACCTTCCCGATCCTCCGGAGCTTCGCGGTCATCGCGAAGCCGTACGGCGCGATCAGGCAGAGCAGCCCGAGGACGAAGAAGTCGATCGCGGGGTTGGCGCCCGTGGCCTCGCCCGGAGCGAGCGTGATGGTCACCGTGCCGAAGTAGTTCATGATCGCGACGGCCCAGAGGACGGCCGCGACGATGCCCCCCGCGATCAGGAGCCAAATCTCGCGGGTGAGCAGCCCGGACTCGGCCTCGGTCGGGGCGACCGAGGTCGACCGCACGGTGCGGGCCGCCGATGCCGACGGAAGCGCGTTCGCCATCCTAGTTCATCTCCTGCGCGATCGACCACATGAAGAAGATGAACCCGAACTGGGCCAGCGGGATCATCGCCCCGACGATCCCCCAGAGCATGTCGATCATGAACGCCCCGCCCCCGCCGATGACCGCGAAGATGGCGATGATGATGATCAGGAACAGCGGGAACGCGACGACGACCGTCACGAACGTCTCGGCGAGGAGCCCCATCGTCTCCACGCGCTGGAGCTGCTCGAGCTTGTTCTCCCGCTCGAACTGCTCGGCCTTGAGCAGGAAGTACGGCTTCAGCTGCCCGCCGCTCGTGGCGGTCGTCACGACGCCCTGCAGGAAGTCCTGGAACCGTTTCGAGGGAGTCCGGGTCGCGCCGTTGCGGATGGCGGTCAGGATGTCGACCCCGAGGAGCTCGGTGTCCCGGGTGATCCACGCCGCTTCCTCGGCGACCTCCCCGTACACCTTCTGGCGGCCGAGCTCGCGGAAGATCGCATCGATGTTCACATCGGCCGAGCTCATCGCCGAGATGAAGCTCATCGAGGGGGAGATCTTCCGGTCGATCTTGCGGCCCCGGTCCTTGGCCTTCGAGGCCGGGGTGCCCTTGAGCACGAAGTACGACCCGATCGTCCCGAAGACCGGGAGCAGGACCCCGATGAGGATGCCGAGGAAGGCGACCCCCGCGGAGACGAAGAGATAGCCGACGACGATCCCCGCGACCGCGGTCGCGATACCGACGACCATCGTGGTCGCGTAGACCACGGCCAGGTACTCGTCCGAGCGCATCCGGATGTGGGCCTTGACGAGGTTCTCGTCCAGGACGGGGTCCGGGGGGCGGGCGAGGACTCGGGATCGGAACGTGCTCCAGGCCCACCGCTGGAACCCGGACATGCCGGAGTGCGTCGGTTGCGCGCCGCGCTTCAGTCGCACCGCGCGGCTCGGGGCGTTCGTCGGCGGGCCGGTGACGCCGGCTCGGGCCGTAGGAGTCGCCGGCACGGCGCTCACACCTTCCCCGGCGCCGCGTCCGCTTTCGCGGCCTGGGCCGCCTGCGCCGCCTGGACGCGTCCCATGACCTCGGCCGGGTCCTTGTAGTATTGCGCGATCGTCCGCCAGAGCTGGCGGTAGTCGGTCGTCTTGCTCTCCACGAGCCACCGGATGACCGCCGTGCGCCGCTGGAACTCCGCGTCCATCTCGTCCGTGGTGAAGTTCTTCAGTTCCATGATCTTGTCAAAAAGGAACGAGTGACCCTTAAAGACGAACTTATCGGTCGAGGGGTCCCATTCGTAGACGGTGTTCGTGATCAGCTCGTTCGTCTCGGGCTCGAACCCGACGATCTCGAGGACCTGCTTCAGCCGCCGGACGACCCCCTTGTCGATCCGGGTCTGGATCTGGATGATGACGTTGTTGAGCGCCGAGAGCAGGATCCGCGGGGTGTTGATCGGTGGGTTCTCGAGCCGGTTCACCATCGACTTCACGCTGTCGGCGTGCATGGTCGAGTAGGTCGTGTGGCCCGTCGCCATCGCCTGGAACATCGTGTACGTCTCCTTGCCGCGGACCTCTCCCACGATGATGTAGTTCGGCCGCTGCCGAAGCGCGGCGCGCACGAGGTCGAACATGTCGACCTCCCCGGCCGCTTTCCCGTCCGAGCCCCGGTCCCCGGTCCCGCTCCGAGTCGCTCCCGGGATCCAGTTCTCGTGGGGCAGGTTCACTTCCCGCGTGTCCTCGATCGAGACGATCTTGGCCGTCGGCGGGATGAAAAGCGCGATCGCGTTGAGGGTGCTCGTCTTGCCGGCGGCGGGGCCACCGCAGACGATGACCGACTCTCCCTGCTCCGCGGCGAGCCAGAAGTAGGCGACCATCTCCTCGCTCGCGGTCCCCATAGCGACGAGGTCGACGGGGGTGAACGGGCGTTCCTTGAACCGACGGATGGTGAAGCTCGCCCCGCGGGTCGTCACCTCCCGGCCGTACGTCGCCTGGACCCGGTGGCCCTCGGGGGTCGTGCCGTCCAGGATGGGCGCGGAGACGCTGACGGCTTTGAGGCAGCGCTGGCCGAGCATCACGATGAACGAGTCGAGCGCCTCCTCGTCGGAGAACGTGACGTTCGTCTTCACCGATTCGTACTTCCCGTGGAAGATGAACAGCGGCACGTCGACGCCGTCACACGAGATGTCCTCGACCTCGGGGTCGAGGATGAGGGCGTCCACCGGCCCGTAGCCGACGAAGTCCCGGAGCGTGTAGTAGATGATCCGCTCCATCGAGATGGGGCTCAGCGTGATCTTGCGGCTGCGGAAGTACTCCCGGGCCTCCTCCCGCAGGTACGTCCGCTTGTCGGCGAGGCTGAGGGCCCCGACATCCGCCCCCAGGATCCGGGTCAGCGTCGCCTTGAGGTGCTCGACGAGCTGCTTCTCGTGCGCGGAGAGCTGGGGCTCGATGACCTCGTAGAGGTACTCCTTGTTCCGGTCGTTGTAGGTGATCCGAGAGTAGGAGTAGGGCGGGTTGACCGCGCTCACCTCGAGCTCCTTCATCGTCGGCTCGATCAGGGGCGGCATCGCGGTGATGAACGTCCCAGGGAGCGCGGCGGGGGCTTCGGGCGACGGCGCCGGGGCGAGGGGCGACGTTTCCGCTCCGGGCGCGGCGGTTCGCGGGATCTTGACTCGGAACGTTCCGGCGGCCATAGGGTCAGACTCCTCCTATGCCGATTTGCACTTCGACCCCGGCATAGAACAAGTTCGCATAGTTGACCGAGTACACGTTGAGGATGATCACGGTCGTGGCGCTCGTGGGGTTGTAGCACGTGCCCGTATAGGCGACGTTCGTGCCGTGGGGAGCGGCCGTGGTCGTGAAGTTGTAGCTCGTGTGGCCGGGCGTCGGGGTCGCCGCGTACGGAACGCCGCTCGAGTTCATCTGCGCCCCGAGGAACGTCGACCAGGCGCACGGGTACTGCGTGCCCAGCTCGAAGGTGTAGTTGAACGGCTGCAACGTCGAGTTGGTCGAGGAGACCGCCTTTCCGTTCGACGTGAGCGGCTGAGCGTAGCGCAGCTCGCTGTAGACCTCCTCGGTGCCCTGACCGACCACGGTGGTGGCGTTGCCGTAGAGCTGGAGGAAGCTCGAGGAAATGGTGGTGTTGCCGCCCAGGTGCGTGGTCGCGTTGCCGCCGATACGCGTCACGTTGAACGGGGGCGCGTACGCCATGATCTGGTGGCCGAGCGACTGGACCTGGATCACTCCGTCATCCTCGTAGTAGAACGTCTGGCCAGAGTAGTAGCGGTTCGGCAGCTGCATCTGCAGGACTCCCGTGGCGGCGCTCAGGTGGAGCGCCGCGGAACCGCCCGGGCCGGTCGAGAGCGTTTGGTTCTGGAAGATACAGTACGCAGGGTTCACCGGCTGGCCCGCCCCGGCGCCCTTCACGATGAATCCGCCGGGGCACGTCTGCGGAAGGAAGCTCAAGATCGCCTCCGTCGGCTGCGCGATGAGGGGGACCGAACCGGAGCTGATTGTGAAGGGGGTGCCGATGCTCGGAGGAAGGCCGAGCTCGTACTGGGTGTCGATGCTTCCCTTGAACTGGGCGAACGACGTCGCCGCCTGGTTCGAGAACTGGGCCTCGTTGTCGGTCATCCAGAGGGGAACGTACTGCGTGAGGAAGATCCCGAAGAGCGCGAAGAAGACCAGCAGGGCGAGCAGGGTGCCGATGACGGCGACGACTCCCCGCTTCTCCGAGCAGAGGCGTCGCGCCCGGCGATAGCGTCGCCTCGACCGAGTCGCTGCCGTTCCCCCCATCCGATGGACCGCGGCCCCGAGCACAAACTCCGGGCAGCGTGAATTAGGCCCGATTCGTGTATAAATAGGTGCGCGGCGCACGCCGGGGAAGTAACCGCTTAAGTGCCGGTCGCTACCGCCCCCGCTCCCCGACGGCCGGTCTGCGGCTCCGACCCCGCGCGCACAAACCGTATGAGGGTTCGACCCTCCGGGAAAAGCCGCGCGGTTGTGGTCTAGCGGTTAGGACGGTAGCTTCCCAAGCTACCTACTCGGGTTCAAATCCCGACAACCGCACTTCCCTGCCCGGGTCGGACGCATCCCTCCCCCACGCCCATGGGCATCGAGGCGGACCGAGAGACCGACGTCCCGCTCCGACCATTCGAGGTCCGGGAAACTTTGGGACCCGGGACGCCACGGACGGCCCAGTCCTCAGGTCCCGGCTGCCTGACTCGAACAGGCGACCTGAGGATCTCTACGGGGGCTGCCGGATTCCCGGCAGTCACGCCTACAGTCCCCCGCTCTACCTCTGAGCTAAGCCGGGACGGCCTGAGGAGCGGCGGACGACCTATAAACTCTCCGTTAGCCTTGCTGCTCGCCGTCACGTCATGCGCGTTGTCGAGCATCGTCGTCACAGTCGTCGGGACCCGGCCAACATCCACCTCAGCCGCGAGGGGGTCGCGCTCGCGCGCCGCGTCGCCCGGACGCTCGTTCGGTTCGACCGGGTGGTGACGTCGCCCAAGCCCCGCGCCGTCGAGACCGCCCAGGCGCTCGGGTTCCCGGTCGATGCCGTGCTCCCGGACCTCGGCGTGATGCCCGACGACGTCGGCCTCCCGATCGACGAGCTCAACCCGCGTTCGTTCGCGGACTACGTTCACGTGATCGGGCGCAGCGAGGCGATGGCGGAGTACGCCCTCCGCCAGGCCACGCGGATGCGCGAGGAGCTCGAGCGGCTCCCCGAGGGAGGTCGGCTCCTCATGGTCTCCCACGGGGGGGTCATCGAGTTCGGCGCGGCCGCGTCCCGTCCCCAGGACGCCCTCTCGTTCGGCCCGCCGGCCGGATACCTCGAAGGGGTCCGCCTCTTCCTCGACCACGGAGCGTGGGTCCGGGGCGAGGTCCTCCGGGTCCCGAAGTGAACCCCGGCCGGGCGTCTACGAGAGGACCCGCCGTACCCGCGCCGCGACCTCGTCGGGAGTGCCGCTCGCGTCGACCGGCCGAAGGAGCCGGCGCTTCCGGTAGTACTCGAGCAAAGGTGCGGTCTGCTCGGCGTAGACCCGGAGCCGCGTCGTGACGGCCTCGGGTCGGTCGTCCGGGCGCTGGACGAGCGGGGTCCCGTCATGGTCGCACTTCTCGGCCGTCGCGGGGGGCTTCGTCGAGAGGTTGTAGACCGCCTGGCACTTCGGGCAGACCCGGCGCTCCGAGAGCCGGTGCACGAGCTGCTCGGGAGCGACGTCGAACGAGATCACCCCATCAACCTCGGCGAACTTCTGAAGCGCCTCGGCCTGGGCGAGGTTGCGGGGGAACCCGTCGAGCAGGTAGCCGGCCCGGGCGTCGGGCTGTTCGAGACGCTCGTGGAGGATCCGGAGGACGAGGTCGTCCGGTACGAGGCCCCCGGAACGCATGTGGCCCTCGGCCTCGAGGCCGAGGGGGGTTCGAGCGGCCACGGCGGCTCGAAGGAGGTCCCCGGTCGAGAGGTGGGGGACGCCGAGGTCGCGGGCGACCTGAGCGGCCTGGGTTCCTTTACCGGCGCCGGGCGGTCCCAAGAAGACGACGCGGTGCATCATGCCCGTCCGACCCGCCGCGGCTACTAAGGGGTTTTCTCGGGTCGCGTCTCGCCGATCCGGCTTCCCCGGCACGGTCGCCCGGCGATCGCCTCCTCGAGGTTCGCGAGGTCGCGGCCGGGGACGATGATGAGCGGGATCTCGGCGCGGGCGAGCGCGTCGGCACCGAGGCGGTCGAACAGGAAGTTCTGCCCGGCCGTGCCCGAGGTCTCCGCGTGGACCATCGCCCGGAACTCCGGCCAGGTCAGCCGGTCGATGCGGCGCGCGTCGGGGTTCGTCCGCGGGTTCCGGTCGTAGACGCTGTCCACGTCGGTCGCGTTCACGACCCGCGCGGCGCGGACCCGCACGGCCACGAGCCCTGCCACGCCGTCGGTCGTGTGCCCGGGTTCGGTCCCGCCGAGGATGACGGGGGACCCGGTCCGTAGCTGTTCGACCACGGCCGCGACCGTCGTCGGAGGATGAGCGGGAGCCGGCGGGCCGACGCGGGCGGCGAGGATCCGAGCGTGGAGACGGGTGACCTCGATCCCCACCTCGTCCAGCTCGACCTCGGTGAGCCCGAGCGCCCGACCGAGGCGGATGTACTCTCGAGCCGTCCGGCCCCCGCCGGTCGTGACGACCAGCGGCCGTTCGGCCCCGAGCCGGCGGAGAAGGTTGGCCAGCCGTTCGAAGTACTCCGGGTCGTCGTTCCCGGTGATGAGGACGGAGCCTCCGATCGAGACGACGACAGGGATCCGGTCGGTCGGGGGAGTGGAAACCATTCGGGCCCGGGAAGGCCCCTCGGGTTTATCACTAATGGGCCCGCGACGCCGCCGGGTTGAATAGGGGGGCGGGTTCGGGGGAATGTGCCCGAGGACCTGGAACGGGCGAAGGCGGTCGCCGCTCGCTACGCGGTGGAGCACCACGTGCGCCCCGGCCTTCGCCTCGCATTGGGAACGGGCTCCACGGCGGCGCAGGCGGTCCGGGCGATCGCCGAGCGGTTCCCGGACGGGAAGTTCGACTGCGTCGCGAGCTCCCGTACCACCGAAGCGCTCGCCCGGGAGCTTCGGATCCCGGTCCGTCCCCTTCGGGGCGACGACCGGTTCGACCTGATGCTGGACGGCGCCGACGAGGTCTCTCCCGCCCTCGACATGACGAAGGGCGGAGGCGGGGCCCTCTTCCGCGAGAAGCTCCTCGCGCACCTCTCGAGCTCGGTCGTGATCATGGTGGACCCCTCCAAGATCGTCGGCGCGCTCGGGGAGCGGGCTTCGATCCCGATTGAGGTGGTGCCGTTCGGTCGCCCCATCCTCGAACGGGAGCTCGCTGCCGAGGGCTACCGGGTGCGCCTCCGGGTGGGTCCCGACGGCCGCCCGTTCACCACGGACAACGGCAACGAGATACTCGACCTCTCCCCGCGAGAGCCGATCCACGAGCCGGCCGCGGCGGACGAGGCGATCCGCCGCCACACGGGGGTGGTCGAGACCGGCATCTTCGCGGGCCTCACGAATCTCGTCATCGTCGGGTACCCGGACGGTCGTGTCGAAGAGCGCCGACCGAGCGTCGCCCGCCGGGTCTGAACGCCGGGTCCCGTCTATCCGACGAGCCGCCCGCCCGGGCCGGGATGGAGCAGCATCGTTCGTTCCACTCCCGGTACGCGGGAGAGTCGCCTCCGGACCTTCGCGGCGTCCCGGGCCAGGGTGAAGATGTGGAGGTGGGCCCCGGCGTCGTGGGTGTACGCCGCGACGGGACGGCCGGCTTCCCGATTGATCGTGCGGACCTCGGCGAGGAGCGCGCGCGAGGTCGTCGTGAGGTAATCGAGCGACGGTCGGGTCGTCTCGCAGACCTCACGGAAGCTGTCGCATTCCTCCATGACGAGCGGGAAGAGCCGGCGGGGGTCCCGAGCCCCGATCGCGGCGCGGATCCGACGGATTCGGCCCGGGAGCTCCGCGAGCCGACGGGCATACGTGGGGCTCGTCGCGACCGTGGCCTGCATCGCATCCGCGGAACGTACCGCCTTCACCGGCGCGGCCTTCACGATCAGGACGAGGTCCATCAGGGCCGGCCAATGGTCGGGGCCGTAGAGGGGCCGGGCGTCACAGTCCCCGCCGTCGGGCCGAACGCCGGCCCGCCACTCCACGAACCCACCGAACACCGAGCGAGAGGCGCTGCCGGAGCCGAACCGGGCCAGTCGGGACAGCTCCCGGCCCGAGAGGTTGAGCCCGAGGGCGGTCGTCGAGGCTCCGGCGAGGGCGGCGAAGCCGCTCGCGCTCGAGGCGAGCCCGCTCGCCGTCGGGAAGTTGTTGCGAGAGCGGACCTCCGCTCGGTCCGTCACGCGGGCCATGTCGCGTACCCGGTCGAGGAAGCGGACGACGCCCTCCCGGGGGCCGCCGGTCGCGACCTCCCCGTTCAGCTCGACCCGGTCGTCCGCGAGGTCCGAATCGAACCGTACGGTGGTCCGCGACCGAAGCCGGTCGAGGGTCACCGAGATCGAGGAGTTGCACGGGAGCGCCCGCTCGCGGTCGCGGTCCCCCCAGTACTTCACGAGCGCGATGTTCGGCGGGGCTTCGTAGGTGGCTTCGAGTCGGGGTCCCCGCGCCATTCGACCGGGGCGGCACGACTCCGCGGAGTACTTATCCGCGACGACCGCTCGCACCGGGCGTGTCCCGCGTACGGAACCTCCCCGAGCCGCGCCCGACACCGCCGCTGCCGGACCTCGCTCGCGCCGTGCGCCGCGGGTTCCACCACGAAGTGGGGTTCAAGGTCGACCTCGCGCGCAGCGGCCGCGGCACCTGCACGGTCACGGGCCGGGTCGAGTCGCGCCACCTGAACATCAACTCGGTCGTGCACGGAGGGGTCTACGCGACGATCCTCGACACCGCGATGGGAGGGGCCGTGATCTCGATGCTAAGGCCGGGCGAGACCGCCGCGACCACCTCGCTCTACGTCGAGTTCCTGCGCGCGGCCCGCCAGGGCGACACTCTCACGGCCCGGGGAGAGGTGCTACGACGCGGCCGCCATTTCGTGTTCGCCGAGGGGGACCTCTACGACGAGGACGGCCACCGCTTGAGCCAGGCGCGCGGGACGTGGTACATCTGGGCCCGCGAACCGGCCGGCCCGGCCCCGAAGCGCCGCCGCTCGCGGGCGGCGCCGAAGCGTCCCGCTCAACGTTAAATACGAGGTTTCGGTCCGACCGCTCGGCTGACGGCCAAAGCGGTGGGGAAACACCCGGTCCCATTCCGAACCCGGAAGTTAAGCCCACTGGCGTTCCGCGCGGTACTGAAGTGCGCGAGCCTACGGGAAACGCGGAAAGCTGTCAGCCTCCTTCCTTCTTGGTCCCGCCCGGGATAACTTAATCCCCGGTCGCCCGTCCCCGGGAGGATGCGGCTCGGAGCCCACCTCGGGATCTCGGGAGGCCTCGCCGAGGCCGTCCACGAGGCCCGACGGATCGGTTGCGAGTCGATGCAGCTGTTCTCGAAGAGCCCCCAGATGTGGAGCGGCCCGCCGATCGCCCCGGACGCCGCCGAGGCGTTCCGCGCGGCGGTGCGGGCGGAAGGTCTCCGGGCGACCGCGGTCCACCATGGCTACCTCGCGAACCTTGGGAGCCCGAAGGCGTTCGGGCGGAAACGCTCCTGCGCCGCGTTCGTGGACGAGGTGCATCGCGCGGACCTGCTCGGCGTGGACGCGCTCATCTTCCATCCCGGGGCCCATCTCGGGAGCGGGGTCGAGGCCGGCCTCCGCACCATCGCCGAGAGCCTACGGTTCATCCTCGAAGAGGCGCCCGAGAGCCGGGTCCGCCTCCTGCTCGAGAACGCGGCCGGGCAGGGAACGACCCTGGGGTCGAAGTTCGAGGAGCTCGCCTCGGTCCTGTCCCAGGTCGACCGTCGGGACCGGCTTGGTGTGACGCTCGACACCTGCCACCTCTTCGCGGCCGGATTCGACTTCCGGGACGAGACCGGGTACGGCGAGCTGATGGACCAGCTCGAGCGCATCCTCGGGCGCGAGACGGTCCGCGCGTTCCACCTCAACGACGCGAAGGCGGCTCTCGGCTCGCACCTCGACCGACACGAGAACATCGGCAGGGGCGAGATCGGAGCGGAGGGGTTCCGGCACCTCGTCTCCGACCGCCGCTGGCAGGAGACCCCGGGGTACCTCGAAACCCCGCTCGACGACCAGGGGTACTCCCTCTACGAAGCGGACCTGCGCACGCTCCGCTCGCTCGTCCCACCTTCGGCCGGCGGCCCGGCGCCGCGCCCGACGGCCCGGCGGAGCGCCGCGCGCGGGTCAACAGTCAAATAGCGTGCCCGGCCTCCGCGCGCCGACGATGCCGGAAGGGACGCCGGTCGAGCTCGTTCGTTCGCTGGAAGCGACGGCCCGAGAGATCCGCCGGGAGGTCATCCGGATGACCTACGCGGCCCAGAGCGGCCACCCCGGCGGGAGCCTTTCCGTCACCGACCTCGTCACCGCCCTCCTCTTCCACGAGCTCAAGATCGACCCCGCTCGGGTCGATTGGCCGGACCGCGACCGGCTCGTCCTGTCGAAGGGCCATGCGTCCCCGGCGCTCTACGCGGCGCTCGCGCTGCGGGGGTTCTTGCCGCGCGAGGAACTGGCCTCGTTCCGTCAGTTCGGGAGCCGTCTCCAGGGGCACGTGGACCGTGTGAAGCTCCCGTGCATCGAGGCATCGACCGGTTGCCTCGGCCAGGGGATCGGGATGGCGGTCGGGATGGCCCTGGACGCCCGGCTCCGAAAGGCCAGCTACCGGACCTACGCCATCATCGGGGACGGGGAATGCCAGGCCGGCCCGACCTGGGAGGCGCTGATGGCCGGCGGGCACTACCGACTGTCCAACCTCGTCGTGATCCTCGACCGCAACGGGCTCGAGACCGACGGCCCGACCGAATCGATCATGGGGATCGAGCCGATCGCCGAGAAGTTCCGCGCCTTCCGGTACCATACGGTCGAGATCGATGGCCACGACTTCCCCCAGATCCTGGGGGCGCTCGCGGAGGCGCGTCGGACGACCGACGGTCCGACCGCGATCGTCGCGCGGACGGTGAAAGGGAAAGGTGTCTCCTTCATGGAAGGAAAGCACCAGTACCACGGGAAGCCTCCCAACACGGCCGAGGCCGAGCGGGCGCTCGCGGAGCTCGCGCGCCCCAGCGAGGCGCGACCATGACCGCGGTCATCGGCAAGGGGGCGAGCTTGCGGGACGCCTACGGCCAGGCCCTTCTCGAGCTCGGGGAGAAGGACCCGACCCTGGTCGCGATGGACGCGGACCTCTCCGGCTCCACCCGGACCGTCCTCTTCGGCCAGAGGTTCCCGGACCGGTTCTTCGACGTCGGGGTGATGGAACCGACGATGATGTCGATCGCCGCGGGCCTCGCGCTCCAGGGCCGGACCGTCTTCGCGAGCACCTTCGCCGTCTTCGCCGCCGGCCAGGCGTACAACTTCGTCCGCCAGTCGGTCTGCTACAACCGCGCCAACGTGAAGATCGTCGCGACCCACGGCGGCCTCCTGGTCGGCGCCGACGGGGGGACGCACCAGATTGTCGAGGACATCGGGTTGATGCGGGGGCTCCCCGGCATGACGGTCATCGTCCCGGCCGACGCTCCGACCACCCGCGCCGCGACGTTCGCGATCGCGGAGCGCGCCGGCCCCGCGTACGTCCGACTGACGCGCGAGAACCTCCCCACGGTCACCGACGGCTCGTTCCGGATCGGGAAGGCCGCCGAACTGAGGAGCGGGAGCGACCTCACGATCGTCGCCGTCGGCGCCCTCGTCGCGCGCGCGCTCGAGGTCGCCGAGGATCTCGGGAAGGTCGGCGTGTCGACGCGCGTGCTCGACTTCGCCTCCGTGAAGCCGTTCGACGAGCCCGCGCTGTTGCGCGCGGCGCGGGAGACGGGCGCGATCCTGGTCCTAGAGGAACACACCGTGCTCACCGGGGTCGGCGCCCTCGTCGCCTCCACGACCTCAGAGAACTACCCGGTACCCGTGCGCCGCGTCGGGGTGCCGGATGTGTTCGGCGAATCCGGCGAGCCGTGGGCGCTCTTGGACCGCTTCGGGATGTCGAAGGAGCGGATCCGGAGCGAGGCCTGGGAGCTCCTGCGAGGCCGGGGCAAGGTTCAGTAGCCCGAGCGCGTTGGGAGGTACGACGATGCAGCTGTTCCTCGATACCGCGAGCGTGAAAGAGATCCGGACGATGTGGGAGATCGGGATCCTAGACGGGGTCACGACCAACCCGACCCTGGTCGCGAAGGAAGGCCGAAAGTTCGAGGAGGTCCTCCGCGAGGTCTGCGCCCTCGGAGTCCCTTCGGTCTCCGCCGAGGTCGTCGCCACCGACACCGAGGGGATGCTCCGGGAGGGCCGCCACCTGCGCGAGCTCCACCCCGCGATCTACGTCAAGGTCCCGATGACGGCCGCGGGTCTCACCGCGACGAAGGTCCTCGCGAAGGAGGGCACCCGCGTGAACATGACCCTCGTGTTCAGCGCCAACCAGGCGCTCCTCGCCGCGAAGGTGGGGGCGGCGTACGTGAGCCCGTTCATCGGGCGGCTCGACGACCAGGGCGACGTCGGGATGGACCTGATCCGGGACATCGTCCAGATCTACCGGAACTACTCGTTCGCGACGAAGGTACTGGTCGCGAGCGTCCGACACCCCATCCACGTGATGGAGGCCGCGAAGATCGGGGCCGACATCGTGACCATGCCGTACGCCGTGATGGAGAAGCTCGTCCAGCACCCCCTCACGGACCTCGGACTCGCCCGGTTCCTCAAGGATTGGGAGAAGGTCCCGAAGGGCTGAGCACCGCACGCGCCGACCGACGGATTATATCGGACGCCTCGCTACGTAAGGTCGCGCGTGACGACCGAACCCCCGCTCCTCGAGAAGTACCTCCGCCTCACCCGCGAGGCGCTCGCAAAGGTGACGCCCGCTCCGCCCGAGCGGTCGTTCCTCCGGGGAGCTTCGGACGATATCCTGGCGATGGCCCGCGCCTACCTCGCCGACGCGGAGCATTTCGCGACCGCGGGCGACCGGGACCGGGCCCTGGCCGCCGCGAGCTACGCCCACGGCTGGCTCGACGCGGGTGTGCGGCTCGGACTACTGGACGGAGGGAACGATGACCAACGGTTCACCCTCTTCCGATAGCGACCGTTCCCCGGGGCCTGTCGGGGTTCCCGAGGTCGCCCTCACGGGCATCGAGGCCCACCTGCGCCAGCGCGAGCTACGGCGCGAGGAGCTCTACCAGCGCGCGCGCCGCCTCCGCCGGCTCGCCCAATCGACCATGTCCCGCATCCATGCCGAGCACACCGTCCCGCCCGCGGTCGCGGACGTCCGCCGAGAGCTCCTCGAGCTCGCGGACTGGCTGCGTCGGGAAGGGCGGGGCGACGAGGGGCTTGCGTTCGACGCGCTCCAGGAGGGCGTCGAAGGGGTCCTGCTCGCCGCGATCGTCGCGGGGACCCCCCTCCCGGGCCCGTCCGACCTCGGGGTCGACCCCGAGCCGTACCTGCTCGGCCTCGGGGACGTGGTCGGCGAGGTCCGCCGCCTGGTCCTCGACCGCCTCGCGCACGACGACCTCGCGGGCGCCGAGGCCCACCTTGCCCTCATGGACGCGCTCACCCGCGACCTCCTCCGGTTCGACACGACGCGAGCGATCGTGCAGCTGAAGCCGAAGCAGGACACCGCCCGCTCGCTTCTCGAACGCACCCGAGGCGAGGTCGTCATGGCCCGCCTTCACCTCCGAGCGCACGTCCCGAGCGCCCCCGCGGCGCGGGAGGGTCGATGAGCGCCCCCCGAAGGACGGTCGCGGTCATCGGAGGCTCGGGGATCTCAGGGATCTTCGAACCCGGGACGACCCAGAGCCACAAGGTCTCGACACCCTGGGGCGCACCGTCGGGACCGATCGAAGAGGGTACCGTGGCCGGGGTCCGGACCCTCTTCCTCGCGCGGCACGGACCGGGCCACACGATCCCTCCCCACCGGGTGAACTACCGAGCGAACGTCGACGCCCTCCGGTCCCTCGGCGCGGAGGCCATCCTGACCGTGAGCTCGGTCGGGTCGCTCCGGGAGGAGCTCGCTCCCGGGACGTTCGTCCTCCCGAACCAGTTCGTCGACCTCACGAAACAGCGCCCCACGACCTTCTTCGACGGCGGCCGGGTCTACCACGTCTCCCTCGCGGACCCGTTCTGCCCCGACCTCACGAAGGCCGCCGCGACGGCCGGCCGGGAGGTCGAAAGCCCGTTCGCGGAAGGGATAACGTACGTCTGCGTCGAGGGACCCCGGTTCAGCACGCGTGCGGAGTCGAAGTTCTTCCGGTCGTTCGCCGACATCATCGGCATGACCCTCGTGCCCGAGGTGACGCTCGCCCGCGAGCGGGCGGTCTGCTACGCGTGCTTGGCGATGGTCACCGACTACGACGTGTGGGCGGAGCGTCCCGTCGAGACGAAGGAGATCCTCGAGACGATGCACCGGAACGCCGACCGGATGCATCGGGTGCTCACCGCGCTGCTTCCGCGCGTCGCGACGCCGCCGACGTGCGGCTGCGCCCACGCATTGGACGACGCGGGAGTATAGGGGACAGTCTCGTCCGGCGGCCTATGCGGCCGGGCCCCGCCGAACGGTGATCGGGATCCGACCGGCCGCGAACTCGAGCTCCGCGATCTCGACCGGGTCGACGAGCGTCGGCGGCACGTCGGTCAGGATCGGGGCGCCGAGCGAGATCTGGAGCGCCCGGGCGCCGAGGATGCGCGCCCGCTCGAATCGGGTGTACTCTGCAGCACCGAGGGGGCGATGCGTCGGATGGTCGGTCACGCGGTCGCTTCCCCCGGCCACCGATAGCGCGGCGGCCGTCAAGGGCCCGGCCACCTAGGGCACCCTATTTACCATTTGCCCCGGTCAGGGCTTTGCCCGAGAGCGGGTCTTCGCGCGGGGGTTTCTCGGCCCACCCACGGTTTCCCGAAATCGCCCGCCCGGGTCGCCGGCCGCCGGTCCGCTCAGGCACGACGGCCGTCGAGCAGCGAGGCCAGCTCGGGGAACGCGCTCAAGGGGGTCGACCGACCGGCGACGAACTCGGACCCCGCCGGCGCCTTCTCACAGCGCAAGGTCCCCTCTCGCCACTGGGCCAGTCCCTGGGCCCGGACCTCGAAGACCAGGTCGAACGCGAGGTATCCGGGGTCCGTGGGGGGAAGGGAGGCGAAGATGGGGACCATGTTGGCTCGGACCGTCGTGTCGATCAGCGCCCGGATCAGTTGGGCATAGCCCGGATAGAACTCTCGGATGCGGTCGGAGTTCGCGACCACGAGCGAAAGCCGCCGGCCCTGTCCACCGGCACGGCCGACGATCTCCTGCGCCCGGGGAGGAAGGCGAAGGAAATCGGTGAGCTCGGCGATGGTGTCCTTCGGCTCGTCCGACCGGATCACGGTCCAGAGAGCGCGGTCGGTTACCGCAGGGCCGGGCTTCGCCTCCGACTTCGTCACGACGTAGAGATGGTCTTTCGGTACCACTCCACCGGCGACCGGCCCCGATTCGTCGGGGGCGGTGTCGGCGACCCGGAAATCGACCCACACAGGATTGGGTTCACACGCCGCGGCCATCGCTTGGGCGAGCCATTGGACGACCGGTCTTGACTGCCCGTAGATGAAGGTCCCCCACGGTCCTTTGCCAACCGCCCGGAGGGGAGGGGAAATCCCCGGGGACCGGGACGGTACCATCGATTGGTCCAAAGCCGGTCGACCGGAATAAAAAACTACCTGCCGCGTGCCTGACGCGAACGTAGGTTCCGAACGGTCGGGGAGTTCCCTCCGCGGGAAGCCCCGGGCGGGGCACGCGAGGGCTTTTTGAGGGACCGCCGTTCGGGCGTACCACAGGTCGACCGATGGGACGAGGTTCACACGAGCCGAACTGGCGAGCCATGCTGAGGAGCTGGGACGCCCAGCAGGAGAGCTTCAACCCGGACCGGGAACGTCGCTTCTCCGCGATGTTCGACGTTCTCGGGGCGTCCGTTCCCAAACGGTTCACGGCCCTCGACCTAGGGTCCGGACCCGGGTCGCTCAGCGTCCGTCTTCTCCGACGGTTCCCCGCAGCCCGGGTCATCGCCGTTGACTACGACCCCGTGTCGCTTCGGGTCGGTCGGGGCGCCCTCGGGAGCTTCCGCGGCCGGTTGGCCTGGGTCGATGCGAAGCTCGGTGCCCGAGGATGGACCGACGCGCTTCCTCGTCGGCGGGTCGATGCCGCGCTCAGCACGACCGCCCTTCACTGGCTCCCCGAGGCCGACCTGCGTTCGCTCTACCGGGACCTCGGCCGCCTCCTCCGGCGCGGCGGCGTATTCCTGGACGGTGACCATCTCCCGTGGGGGCCCGGGGCGAAGGGACTCACCCGACTCGTCGAGAAGGTCCGACGGCAGCGGTTCGGAGGCGGTCAGATCGGCGAGGAGTGGACCGCGTGGACCCGGTGGTGGGAGAAGGCCGAGCGGATCCCCGCCCTCCGCCCGTACTTCGACGAGCGCAAGCGGCGGACCGCGGAACACCCCAAGCAGGTCATCCTTCCCCTCGAGGTCCACGAGGATGCGCTCCGACGCGCGGGGTTCCGCGACGTGGGCGTCGTCTGGCAGGACCTCTCGAACCGGGTGCTCTTCGCCCGTCGCTGACCGTTCGGTGCCTACTCGTAGCCGAACTGGCGCCGGGCGAAGTCCGTCATCCGGTCCGGTCCCCAGGGCGGTTCCCAGACGACCTCGACTTGGACCTTGTCGACGCCGCTCGCGCTGCGGGCGGTCTTCGCCACCTCTTGAGTGAGCTCCTCGATCGCGGGGCACCCGGCGCTCGTCATCGTCATGCGGATGGTGAGGCCGCCGGAATCGTCCCAGTCCATGCCGTAGATGAGCCCGAGGTCGATGATGTTCATCGGGATCTCGGGGTCGTAGATGTTGCGGAGCGCGTCGTGCACCTTCTGCTCGAGCTCGGGGCGGGCCGGAGCCTTGCCCGACCCCGGGGCGGCGGAGGCCGCCGAAGGAGCTGGGACCGACGGCGACGCGGCCGAGGCCGGGGGTGTGGCCGAGGGAAGGAACGGGCCGACGACCTCGAACCCCGCGCGAGCCGGGTCGGAGTGGTAGCGGACCTCGGCGTCCAGGAGGAACTTCAAGCTGCTCTCATCCAGGAGGAGCGGCAGCCCGTCGATCGTGACCGGCACGTCCCGAACGGACGCGTGGTCGATCATCATCTGGGCGTGGGGTCGCATGCCGCGCTCGACCCAGAGCCGGATGCCCGAGCCCGACGGACGGCCGACGAGCGCCGCGGCCAATGCCTCGCGAGCCTCGGGCGTGACCTTGAGCCGGACCGGGGGAGTCTCGGGAGCCGGTCCGCTGCCTTGGGAATGGTCGGGGGTCATCGGGTGCCTGCCGGCACCCTGTGACCCCGCGCGGGTTTACCTCTATCGGCCCCGTCCGCGGGTCTATCCGCCCGTGACGTCGCTCAGGAACTCCCGGATCGTTCCGAGGAACTCCTTGGGCTGTTCGAGGATCGCCATGTGACTGCTCCGCGCGAGCACCCGCAGGTGCGCGGGCTCGATCCGGTCCGCCATCTCGACCGACGGTCCGAGGAAGTAGTCGTACCGACCCGCGACGACGACCGTGGGGACCTCGATCTTGGAGTAGTACTTCCGGCCGTCCCAACCCGCGATCGTGCCGTCACACATGAACTCGTTCCCGGTCCGGGTCAGCATCGCCCGGTACACCCGCTCGCTCACCTTGGTCGCCTTCCAGTCCTTGGAGGTCTCCCGCACGAATCGGGTCTGGAACGGTTGGTAGACCGCCTCCGCGAGCTGCTTGTACTCCGTGGTGTCGAACGCCTTCGCCTTGGCAAGGTCCCTCAGGCGGTGGCGCTGGTGGGGGCTGGCGCAGCCGAGCATCAACCGGAACGCGGCGTGGATCTCCTCTTCGCTGCCGGCGGTCGCACAGAGGAGGAGCGACGTGAGCGGGGTCTCGTACCGGTGGGCGTACTCGAGCGCCACGAATCCGCCGGTCGAGTACCCGAGAAGATGGAGCTCGGTGATCTTGAGGGCGCGTCGTATCGCCTCCACGTCCTCGGCCATGTTGGCGATCGTGTAATCGGCCGGACGCTTCGGGGCCCAGCTGTGACCGACCCCGCGCGGGTTGAAGAGGACGACCCGGAGGTTCGCGTTCGAGAGGCGGAGGAGTCCCCGAAGGTAGTGATACGTCCAGCCCGGACCGCCCGGGTGGACGAGGAGGGTTGCCGGGCCCTCTCCTTGGGAGACGTACTCGAACGACCGGTGTCCCGATACGGTCACGCGCCTCACGCGAGCCATGCGAACACGTACCACCTCCCTCACAAAAGCGTCACGTTGCCGGGTCCGATGAGCGACCCGCGGGGAAAACCACCATATACCCCCTCCTTGCGGGGCGCGCCGCGCAGGGGCGAGGAGACCGAACTTTAACCCCCCGACCGTGTCGGCCGGGGGGGTGCCCGGGGTCGTGGCAAAGCGGTCGAAGGTCGGATTCGCCTCGCTGAGCGAAGTGGAGGAGGCGGGGGCCCGGAAGGTCACGCCGAAGATCTGGTCGTACATCGAGGCCACCGCGGCCACGGGCTGGACCGACCGTGCGAACCAGCAGGCGTTCGACCGTTGGGTGGTGAAACCGCGCATCCTTTCCGGCGTCCGCGAGGTCGACCTAAGGACCCACCTCCTCGGCGAAGCGGTCCGCGCGCCGGTCTACGTCGCCCCGACCGCCTACCAGGGTCTGGTCCATCCCGACGGGGAGGGTGGGATCGCCCGCGCGGCCGGTCGAGCCGGCCTCCTCGCGATGTTCAGCACGCTCTCCTCGTGGTCGCTCGAGAAGATCGCGAGCG
This sequence comes from Thermoplasmata archaeon, assembly GCA_052325545.1. Taxonomy (GTDB): domain Archaea; phylum Thermoplasmatota; class Thermoplasmata; order Lutacidiplasmatales; family UBA184; genus Lutacidiplasma. The sequence continues at coordinate 40,767 of JBKQUP010000034.1, read as the reverse complement.
CTCGCCCCCGCGGACCCCGCTGGTTCCAACTCTACCTCCAGCCCGAGTGGAAGGCGACCGAACGCCTCGTTCAGCGGGTCGAGCGGGCGGGGTTCTCGGCCGTGGTCCTCACCGCCGACACCCCAGTGCTGGGGGTGCGCGACGGCCAGCTTCGGACCGGGTTCGCGATCGATTCGTCCATCCCGCTCGGAAGTGGGCCGGGGGTCGTCCCCCCGTCCCGGGGACCCGAGCCGGTGGGCGAGACTTACTCCGTGGGGAGGGATTCGGGCGAGAGCTGGGAGGTCATCGACCGCCTTCGAGAGGCGACCCGCCTGCCCATCGTCGTGAAGGGCGTGCTCTCGGCGGCCGACGCTCGGTCATCGGTCGAGCACGGGGCCCGAGCGGTCATCGTCTCGAACCACGGAGGCCGGCAGCTCCACCGCGCTCCTGCCTCCCTGGCCATGCTCCCCGAAGTCGTCGCCGCGGTCGGTGACCGGGCCGAGGTCTACCTCGACGGCGGGGTCCGCCGCGGGAGCGACGTACTGATTGCGCTCGCGCTCGGGGCGCGGGCCGTGGGGGTCGGGCGCCCGCTCTTGTGGGCGCTCGCCGCCGATGGCGAGTCCGGAGTGGCCCGCTACCTCTCGCTCCTCACCTCCGACCTCGCGTCGGCGATGGTGCTCACCGGCCGGAGCGCTCTTGCGGAGGTCGACCGGTCCCTCGTCGCCCCCTGGCCGGCCTAGGCTCGTTCCCCGAATTCACGAGAGGGCCCTCGAGGGACGCCGTACCGGGAGACCGGAGCAACGGCTCGGTCGCCCGGAACCGTGCGCGCGATTGCCGCAAGCCCTATCTGCGGGGTCGGTGCAACGGACCGTACCCATGGCCGCGGAGTCCACCGACCGGCTGTCGCTCCTCGAGAAAGAGACCGTCGCCCATCTGTTCGTAGCCCGACCTACCCTGGCGTCCTACCTGGGGCTCCACGAGTACGACGGTCTCCTCCCCGACCTTTCCGTCGATAGCACCAACCGGTGGAGGACGACCGCGAAGGAGCTCCTGCGCCGGCTGGCCGAGGTCCCCGAGTCCGACCTCACCGCCGCCCGCCGGCACGACCGGAACCTCCTACAACTCTCCCTCGAAGGGACCCTCTTCGACTTGGACGAGACGCGCGAGCTCGACCGGAACCCGATGAGCTACCTGTTCCAGCCGGACCTCACGAACTACATCTCCCGGGACTACGCGCCCGTCGCCGACCGCGTGGCGGCAATCGTGCGGGTACTGACCTCGGTCCCGTCCCTGCTCGATGCCGCGAAGCACCGGCTCGAACCGGTCCTCCCGCGCCCGTTCGTCACCCTCTCCATCCAGATCGCCGCCGGGTTACCCTCCCACTTCGAGGAGGGCGAGTCGTTCGCAGCGACCGGCTCCGTGTCGCTCCGGGACGAAGTGCGGAAGGCGCGGGAGGGCGCCGACGGCGCGGTCCGGTCGTTCGCCGAATGGCTGCAAACCCAACGGTTGCCCCGGGCCACGGACGATTTCGCGCTCGGCCGCGAGCGGTTCCAGCGCCTCCTCTGGGTCCGCGAGGGTCTCCGCCTACCGGTCGAGGAGGTGCTGCGGCGCGGGCATGACGACCTGAAGCGCAACCGGGACCGCCTGACGGAGATCGCGCGCCGCGAGCGGCTGTCGGTCGACCAGCTCATCGCCCGGCTCTACGAGAACCACCCTTCGCCGGAGGAGCTGCTACCGCTCGCCCGCCGCCTCACCGACGAGATCCGGGAGTTCGTCCGCACCCAGGGGGTCGCCACCGTCCCCCAGCCCGAGGTCGTCCACGTCCGCGAGACACCGCCCTGGGCCCGGGACCTGTGGACCGCCGCGATGAGCCCGCCCGGCCCGTTCGAGAAGCCCGTGGACGGGATCTATTGGGTGACGGGAGTGGACCCGGCGTGGACCCCCGCGCAGGCCGAGGAATGGATGCGGACCCTGAACCACGCGATGCTGAAGAACACGACCGTCCACGAGGTCTGGCCGGGGCACTATCTGCAGTCCCTTCACTTCCGGATGACCCGCCAAACCCTCGCCCGACAGACCTGGTTCTCGTACTCGTTCATCGAGGGCTGGGCGCACTACTGCGAGCAGGCCGCGCTCGAGGCCGGGTTCGATGGACGGTCGACCTCGGCCGAGGTGACCCAACTGCACGACGCGCTGCTTAGGGACTGTCGGCTCATCGTATCGATCGGGATGCACACCCAAGGGATGTCGGTCGCCGACGCGGCCCGGTTGCTCCGCACCGAGGCGCACCTCGAGGACGTCCACGCGCAGCGGGAGGCGGTCCGCGGCACCTACAACCCGGAGTACTTCTGCTACACGCTCGGCAAACTCGCCATCCTCGACGCACGGTCGAAACACCTCGTGACGAAGTTCCACGGCTCCACGAAGGCGTTCCACGACTCGCTGCTGGGTTTCGGCGCGCCGCCGATCGGGTTCCTCGACTCGTTGCTCGCGGACGCCTGACGCGCCCCCCGAGAACCGGTGTCCGGCGCGACGTTCCCTCCGCTCCCTCCTCCGCACACCCGGGTCGGGGTGGGTGGGACCCTGATCCGCCATGGGCGGGTTCTCGTCAACCGGGCGGTCTACCGGACCCGGTTCACGATCCCGAGTGGGTACGTCGAACCCGGCGAGAGCCTCGAGGAAGCGTTAGTTCGAGAGTTCGAGGAGGAAACCGGGGTGACGGTCCGGGGCGGGCGTCTCCTCCTCACCCGACACAAGGTGGTCCGGGAGGTCGAGAGCGATGTCTACTTTGCATTCGCCCTCGAGCACGTCGCGGGAGAGCCGAGCGCCCACCCGCCCGAGATCGCGGAGGTCCGGGAGGTGCCGATCGCCGAAGCCCTCGAGGCTCCGTGGATCTCCGAACTCTCCCGCCTCGCGATCCGGGTTGCGGCGGGACCGGATCCCGGTTGGCCGCGCTCCGCATGGAAGGGAGGAGAGGTCCCCGGGTTCGCATCGGAAACATACCTTCCTGATCTGTCCGAGTGAGCGGTGGGTCCACGGCCCCCGAGTCCCGAGGCGATCGTGGAACCGCACTCGCTGCTCGGCGCATCGGTGTTCTCATCTTCGCGCGCGACCCCGATCGTCCCCCGAGGAAAGCGCTGTCCTTCCGTCCTCGATGGTGTTGCTCAGGGTCGCTCGAACGGCCCCGACAGCGGGGGGTCGACGGATGAGACGAAGACCGTGGCGGGGGTCCTCGTACGCCGGGAGCCTCCCACGCCGTCGGAGGAAGGGCCTGGGATAGACCCCGGTCACCAAAGAGCGCTCACCAGTAGCGCGAGGAACACGACCGCGAGATACGGACTGGAGAACTTGAAGAGGGTCCACGCCCCGGACGGGGTCGGGCGGAGCCATAGCCAGATGCTCATGCCGACAAGCGGCACTCCGAAGACGGCCGAGACGACCACGTACCCGAGGCCCGCGACCGGGGTGGTCCACGGCAGCGCGAGGCTGAACGGAACGAGAAGTGCGCCGGTGACGACCATGCAACGAAGCGCGGTCTTCTCGCTCGTCACGACGGGAAGCATGGGCACGCCGGCGCGGGCGTAGTCGTCCCGGTACCGGAGCGCGAGGCTCCAGATGTGGGTCGGGGTCCAGAGGACGACGAGCGCCGCGAGGAGGATCGCGGCGAGTCCGATTGACCCGGTCACGAACGCCCAGCCGAACGCTACGGGCATTCCTCCCGAGATCCCGCCCAGGACGATGTTCCATCGGGTGGTCCGCTTGAGCCACAGGCTGTAGACGACCACGTTGTCCAGGATTCCGACGGACATGAACGCGAGAGCGAGAGGGTTGCGAAGTCCCGAGAGGACCAGAGCAACCCCGAGCAGCGCCGCCCCCAGAACAACCGCTCGGTAGGCGGGGGAGATCCGCCCGGTGCACAACGGTCGCTCCCGCGTACGGCCCATCAGCCGGTCGATGTCCCGGTCGATGTATCCGGTCAGGGCGTTGCAGCCGGACGTCCCGGCAGTGATGGCGATGATACCCACGAGGTACGTGGTCGGGCTCAGGCCCATCCCGAAGGAGGCCGCGGCTACGACCATTCCGACGACCGCGGTGAAGACGAGAAGGGCGACCATCCTCGGCTTCAGGAGCTGACCGTACGCCAACAGCGTGTCCCACCAGGGCTGAACGGGGTGCGCCCGCGACCGGGCCACCTCGCCCGGGGCAGGCCACTGGGTCGGTTCGTCGATGAACCCCATCGTTCCGTCCGACGCTCGCGTCCCCTCCGAGCTGGGAGGCAGGTCGGGCCTCCCCGTCAAGAATGACTCGTGAACCGAAGTTCACCCCGAACCGTCGAGCCGATTTTACGGAGCGACTTTTGACCCCCCCTGTGTCGGTGTAGCAGGGTCGGGGCTAGTGAGCATCGGCGATTCAGGGCGTCTTCGGCATCCACCCATCGGTTCCGGGGCGGCGCGACGCCCAATCCGTGTGGCCTACGCGAGACCGAGCTCCCCCGTTCTCCGGACCTAAGGCAACCGATGACAGAGGCGAGCGGAGCCGCACCCGTGCAGGACCCGGCGCCGACCGAACCGAAGCTGAAGCCGGCGAGCCGGTATCTGATGACCAAGCGAGGGTACCTCCACCCTCAGAAGACCTACGTCTGGATCACTCTGCTCATCATCGGAGTGATGTCCCTTCTCTACTTCGTCCTGGGACTTTCGCCGGATGCCCAGGGATCGATCCCTCCCGCGTTCTCGTTCGGCGCCTCCGACCTCTACTTCCATTCGATCGCGATCGGGTTTGCGGCGCTCGGGGTCTACTTGGTCTTCATGGCGTTCGACCTCGACAAGTACGAGCCCCCCATCGACTTCCCCCTCTCGTACCGCGCGCTCGTCGCGAACGTGATCGCCGCGATTGGCGCGTTCTTCTACCTGCGGCCGGTGTTCAACCAAGAGCTCGCTCCGATCCCGCTCGGCCTCATCCTCCTGGGCCTCATCCTTCTCGCCGATGTGGGCGGTGCCCTGCTCGTCGAGCTCTACCTCCTTCCCGCGAAGATGGAGGGGACGTACGACTCGGACACGAACCGGCTCGGGATGATTCCGCGATGGTCGAGCCTCCCCTCGTGGAAGCAGTTCCGCAAGATGGACTCGGCGTACTGGCTCACGTTCGTGACGGTGATCGGGGCGTTCATCGCGGGGATCACCGGGTTCGTCGTGTTTTGGATGAACTACTTCGTGATCGATATCGGCCAGTCCCCGGGGTTGCTCGGCGGGTACATCAACTGGCTCGGCGGGCCCTCGGCCGTCCTTGGAACGGCGATGGGGTCCCACTCCCACGCGATCGTGATGTGCCTGATCCTCGGCATCGTGGCCGTCACCGTCCAGCGGTTCGAGGTCCTGCACCTCACCGGTTGGAAGCGGACCGTCACCGTGGTGGGGCTCTGGGTCGCCATCACGGGCGTGATCGCTCTCAGCATCATGTTCTTCCTGGAGGCGTACACGACCGTTTTCCCGAACGGAGTCCCTCCGGCCCTGTTCGCGAGCAACCCCGGAGGGCCGATCCAGCTCTACTCGTACACCGCCCCGAACGGTATGGCGAGCGACGACACCACGATGTTGTGGGCCGCGGTCGGGGCGATGATCGTTCTCGTTCCCCTCTTGTTCGTGAAGGCGCGCGGAACCCCGACGTGGCGGGACCCCGTGCGGGCGTCGATCCTCGTCACGTGGATCTTCACGTTCATCGCGACACCGATCGAGGGGTTCTACATCGAGTTCCATGAGTCGGCCCTTTCGGGCGCTCCGCAGGACCTCACGTTCGGGGCCCTGCAGTACTTCGCCCTCATCGGGATTCCTGCCGTCTGCATGGCCCTCCTCGCCGTGGACTTTTACGTGGACCAACGGCGCATCCGGACACCGATCGCCGGGCTCGCAATCCTGTCGATCTTGCTCGCGCTGCTCGGGGGGTACTACTACATCTTCCTCAACTGGCAGCAGGGGACCTGGGCGTACTGGTTGTTCAACGTCGGTTTCGTGCTGATGGGGGTGTTCATCCTCGCGGCGATGGTGGCCGTGATCCTCGGAGTGCCCGAGAGGTTCTCGGACGGTGAGTCCGTCCCGCCCGTACGGCGCGGCGGCAACACCAAGCCCAAAGCGACGCCCGAGGTTGGCAAGACGACCCCATAGCCAGGGCCCGCGGAACTCGGAGAGGAGGATGGAGACGGTCTCGCTCGTAGTTCCGTTATCGCTGGCGGCCCTCACGGCGATCCTCGGAGGGCTGTCGGCGCGCGGTCTCCTCCGCTCCCTCCGGGCCCGGTCCCGAGCTCAGCTGATGTGGGGCGTCGGGCTCGGGCTCGCCTCGCTCGCCACGGCGGTGGAGCTGGTCGTGTACGCCGGGTTCGTTAACGGCCTCCTTCTCCAGACATACGTCTTCCTCTCGGCCGCGATCGTGGGAGTGCTCTCGCTGGGGTCCACCCGTGCCATCCGGAGCGAACGGTTCCGGTCCGTGTACACCGTGTACACGCTGGGAATGTGCGCCCTCGTCGCGGGGCTCAGCTTCGCCACCCCCCTGTCGAGCGGGATGGTGTCGCAAGGGGTGATCTCGGGGAATCCCCCTACGGACCTGATCGTGGTCTCGTCCCTCGTCACCGTTCCGGCGACGTTCGTGCTCCTGGGCGCGGTCGTGCTCGCCCTGCGCCGATCGTGGCAGTGGCGCACGCTCATGATGGGGGTGGGGGCCTGCGTTCTCGCTGGTGGAGGGGCGCTCTACATCGCATCCTTCCCCGTCGCGCTGTACTACTCCGAGTTCATCGGGATCATCTTCATCTTCGTAGGACTCGTCTCCCTGCCCCACTTCGCCTCGACGTCTACCGGGGTCGCTCGACCCATCGTAAAGAGTGCGTGAGGTTGCCTCGCGAATCCCCCGGACGAGGAGTTCGTGCGCCGGGAAGGGAAGTGCGGGCACCGGGATTTGAACCCGAGTTATAGGCTTGGCAAGCCTATGTGATAACCAGACTACACTATGCCCGCAGCGTTCGGGGCCATCGCTCGTTCTATCTAAAGGCGCCCCTCGCGGACGCCGCTAAAAGCGGTAGCGGTTGAGGAACGATTGGTCCTCGATACTGATGTCGTTCAGGACCCGCGTGACCGTCCGCTTCTGGGAAAGGAAGAACGGTAGGACGCTGATCGAAAGCTCTCCTCGGGCGAGGACACGGGTCCCCCCGGGAACCTCCTCGTAGCGGACGTCCAGGTAGGTTCCCACCGTCCAGGGTCCCTCGCTCTCGAGGAGCTCCCAGCGCGCTCGCTCGGGAGGGAGGTAGGTGATCTTCCAGCGCGACTTCATCGGCTTCCGCCGCACGTCGATCACCCGGTCGACCACGGTCTCGGTGTCGGTGCGGCTCACGGTCTTCTGGGATTGGATGAGGGGATGGATGGTCAGGATCTTCGTATCGTCGAGGTGGTCGTTGAGGAGCTTCCAGATGATGGGCCGGGGCGCCGCAACGAGCTCCTCGTCCTCGTACGTGACCATGACGATCGACCCGAGCGGCCGTCCCCTTAAGATGGTTCTCGGGCGGACCCCTCGCCTTCCTCGGGTCCCGGTGAGCATGTCCCGAGGAGGCAGGCCATCCCCGGGCCGGGACCGCGACGCTCGGGGCGAACGCTCTCGCTCCTCGAGGACCCACCGCGACGAGCGGGTCGACCGGCCCGCGATGCGCCGGGTTATTACGCGGAAGGAGCCGTGGCGGGCGGAGGAACGATGAGCGAGCCGTGGACCGAGGGCGACACGGTCGCCCTGAAACGGGCCGGCGCTCCCGCGCTCCTCGTCCGCCTGGCCCGCGGGCCCCAGAAGGTCGGCAATGAGGGGGTCCTCGACCTCACCGAGCTTCTCGGGAAGCCTCCAGGCACCCCGGTCACTTGGCTCGGAACGACGTATCGGGCCGTCCGACCATCGCTCTCGGACCTGTTGGGCTCGCTGCGTCGGGGCGCGCAGATCGTCACCGCGAAGGACGCGGCTCACCTACTCTTCCTGGCGGGGGTCGCTCCGGGCGCGACCGTCGCCGAAGCCGGAGCGGGCAGCGGAGCCCTCACCGTCGTCCTCGCGCACAGCGTGGGGCCGCACGGTCGGGTCATCTCCTACGACCGCCGCGAGGATTTCCTCGAGGCGGCCCGTGCGAACGTGCGGCGGGCGGGACTCGAGGCACGCGTCTCCTTCCGCTTGAGGGACGTGGCCGCGGACGGGCTGGATGCCACGGAGCTTTCGAGCGTCGTGCTCGACCTTCCCGAGCCGTGGACGGTGCTCCTCTCGGCCCGTTCTGCGCTCGTGCCGGGCGGGTACGTCGCGACCTACACGCCCACCTACAACCAACTCGAACGCACGGTCCGCACGCTCCGCGACCTAGGGTTCGACGAGGTCCGGGCGGTCGAGCTCCTCGAGCGCGGCCTGCATGTCGGCGAGGGGGGTACCCGACCCGACTTCGAGATGCTCGGGCACACCGGATTCCTTGCGGCCGGGCGTAAGGTCGAATAACGATGGTCGTCGCATCGCTCACCATCGGCGCCGTCGTGGGAGTGCTGCTCTCGGGCGCGTTCCTCTATCTCGAGGTCGGACGGTACGCCACGCCCCAGGTGCCGGTCACGCTCTTCGACGAGCGGAAGGAGCTGTTCGCCTTCACCGCCGGGCTGTTCGTCGGGATCCCGCTCGCGATCGCGTTCATCCTGTTCCAGGTCTCGATGGGGAGCGGCGCGTTGGTCAGCGCGCTCGTGTTCCTCGCGTTGCTCGTCGGGGGGGACGAGGTGGCCCAGTGGGCGCTCCTCCGTACCAAGTACTGGGGCCGGGAGCCGGCCCGGCCGTTCTACGCCCTGGGCTATCGCGCGGCGATCGGAGGGATCATCTCGCTCGCCATCGTCTCGCAGTACCTCAGCAATCCGACGATCTCGGTGGACGGCGTCGCGCTCGTGCTCGTCGAGTCGGTCGCCGTCGTCGCACTCCAGGTGTCGGGGAGCTTCCTGTCCCTTCCCCCGTCGATCCCGGGCGACCGCGTCGGAGGCGGGGTCGTGGCGGGCGCTCTGTTCAGCGCGGTGGGGTTCTTCCTTCTGGGCCTCGGCTACCTCGGGGGCGAGGCGACGGGGTTCGGGGGCGCGCTCGTCGCCCTCCTCGGCGCGGTCCTCGTCTACCGCCGCCTTCGGCCGGCCCTCGCACGCGTGCCCGCTCCCTCGGCCGGACCGGGGGCACCGGTGGCCGAAGGTCCCCTCACGTACGGCCGGACCGCCCGCTCCGAGCCGTTGCCCCCCGGGAAGCCGCCGCGCGGAAGCGGGTAGGGTCGGCCGTCGGCGCCCCTCGCCGGCAGCGTCCCGGATAGCCTCTTAAGGAAAACCGTCTCCCACCGACGGAATGGCAACCCCCGAGAAGGTCCCGTTCGGGCGACGCCTGCGCCACGGGATGCGGACGCACCGCGCGGGGATCTCGATCTTCATCCTCGCGGTCGGCGTCCTGCTCACGGTCCTCGCGTTCGGGTTCTTCACCCCGCTCTCGACCGTCGGTCCGTTCCCCGCGATCAACGCCGCCACGAACACCCCGGACTGGAACTACAATCTCCTGTTCGTGATCTTCGGGCCGATTATCGTGATCGTGGGGGCGTACATGGTCGGGGCATACTTCAACGCCCGTCACAAGTTCGAGCACCTGATGCTCACGAAGAGCAAGGCGGAGTTCCTGCGGAACATCACCGAGATCGAGGACCTCCTCTGGGACCTGACTCCCCGCGATGAGCAGCGCTACGAGGCGAAGCGCGCGGAGCTCCGGGTCCGTCGCTAGGGATCGGACCGCCGTCCGGTCGCCCACCGCGCTCGGGGTTAGTCCGGGTTAAGTACCGACGGCCGGTCCTCGCTCCGTGGCGGCGGCCGGCGTCAGCAGCGGGGGCCGGGAGTTCCGGTTCCGCAAGCTCGAGAAGCCCGAGGAGTTCCGCCAAGTGCTCGAAGTGCACCGCGCGGTCTGGGGCGACGAGGGGGTGCCCGCCCCCCTTCAGCGGGCCCTCCAGGACAACGGGGGCCTCGTCCTCGGGGCGTTCGCCGACATCTACCTCGCCGGGTTCGCGCTCTCCTTCCTCGGCTGGGACGGGACGACCCTCTACCACTACTCGCACGTCACGGCCGTCCGTCCCGAGTACCAGAACCACCACCTCGGGTTCCGGCTGAAGGCGTTCCAACGGGACGAGGTGCTCAAGCTCGGCCTCCCCGAGATCCGCTGGACGTTCGACCCGCTCCAAAGCCGCAACGCCTGGCTCAACGTCCGCCGCCTGGGCGGCGTGCCGGACCGCTACTTCATCCATTACTACGGGCAGATGCCGGATGCCCTCAACCGGGAACTGGAGACCGACCGCCTACGCCTGCGGTGGGAGCTCGCGTCCCCTCACGCCGAGGAGAGGGTCGGGGGGTCGTTCCCGACGCCGGAGGAGGACCTCGCCCGGTGGAAGCGGTCGACTGCGGTGGTGGAGACCGAGGTGGGCGAGAAGGGCCTGCGCCGGCCGACCGCGGTCGGGGAGCCGACCGGGGAATCGGCCTGTCTCGAGATCCCGTTCGACCTCGCGACCGTCCGGGAGCACGAACCGTCGTCACTGCGGCAGTGGCGGCACGCCGTCCGGGACGGGTTCCGGGCCGCGTTCGACACGGGGTACCGTGTCGACGATTTCGGGGTGATTACGGCGGACCACGAGCGCCGCAGCTTCTACTTCCTCTCGCCGGCCCCCAAGGACGGTCGCGGGAGCGCCGCCCCCGCCGCCCCAAGCGTATAAGGTCGCGTTGGGCATTCTCGTAGGTCGGGTCGTCGACCGAACGTGACGAACAAGCCCGCGCCCCGTGTCTCCTGGGTCCTCCTCCTCGTTCTGGCGGTCGCTCTGGCGATCGGCGCCGCGGCGAGCATCCTCGCTACCGCATCGACCGCACCTCCCCCGCCCTCCGGTACGGCCTCCTTGGTCGTTCTGCCCGAGTGGGCGATCGCTGCCGTGTCGTGGGGGATCGTCGCACTGGTCGTGGGGAGCCTGGTCGTCTGGCGTCTTACCTCCGGCCCGAGCTCGGCGTTGACCCGGATGGCCGTCACGATCCTCGCAATTATCCTCATCGGGATCGTGTTCCTGATCGTGGTGCGATTCGCCGGGTTTGGCGGATTCGTCGGCATGGGGGGTTCCGGGTTGCCCCATTCCAGCAACAGCACCTACAGCTCCAACAACACGACCCAGCTCAAAGGGAATCTCTCCGGTACAGGAAGTGGGATCATCCTCTTCCCGAGCGTGCCGGGGTGGGTCCCCTTCCTCATCCTCGGGTTAGTGGTCGTGCTCGTCGTCGCGGTCGGGGTCCCCCAGACCCGCCGGTACCTCGAGGACCGGCGCGACAGCGGCGCCGTGCGACGTCGGTCGGCGGTGAGGGTCTCCGCGGGAATGCGTCGGGCCCTGACCCAAGCTTCCTCGGAGCTCGACATCGGGGGTGACCCCAGGGTCGTCATCCTCGCCCTTTACGCGGCGATGCTTTCGCACCTGCAACCGATGGTCGATGACATCGGGACGAGCACGCCCGAGGAGATCCGTGCCGCGCACCTCGTCCGCCTCGGGGTCCGGCCGGAGGCGGCGAGGACGCTCACGCGTCTGTTCGAGGAGGCCCGGTACTCGACCCACCCCATGGGACGCGCCGAGAGCACGCGGGCCCAGGAAGCGGTCCGCGCGACCCTCGACGACCTCGCCCGAAGGACGCCCCGCGAATGAACACCGCCACGACGGTGTTCCTGTGCGTCGTGGCGGCTCTCGCGAGCGGGCTCGCGATCGCGGCCGGGACGAACGAGGGGACGGTCCTACTGGCCGCCGCCATCGCGGTCACGGCGGCCGCGCTGCTGCTCTTCGGGGTCGTCGCGCGGACCCGGTGGCCCCCCGGTCGCCCGCTTCCGACCCTCTCCGCCGACCCGGCACGGGTCCGTTCCTCGCTCCAGGCGGGAGCGCACGGCCGTCCGGCACTCGTCTGGTTGCTCGATAACCTCGAGCGGGCCGGGGGCAATCCGAACCGGCCGGGCACCACGGTCGAGGAGCTCGACCACCTCCAGTCCCTTAGCCCGGAGGAGTTCCGGATGTACCTCGACCTCCGCGTGAGCGACCTCGAGAATCAGACATGAGCGGCTCCCCGTCGCTCCCTCTCCGATGGCGGCCGCTCGCCCCGCTCCTCCTCTCGGCGGGCGCCGCGTTGCTGCTCGCCGCGGTCGTCACCCGCAACCCGACCCCGCTCTTCCTCGCGCTGCCCCTCCTTCTCGCGCCCGTCGCGGCCGGCATTGTCGGTCCCCGGAGCTCCCCGACGGTACGGATCGACCTCTCGCTCGAGGGCGCGGCGGCGGACGTGCAGCTCCGAGGCGCCGTCGTACCGCCGCCGGGGATCGACGCTCGGGACCTCGTCGTCGAGTTCGAGCAGCCTCCCAGCCTGGTCGGGGAGCCCGCCCGGTTCGACTATTCGAAGGCGCAGATCGGGTTCCGTGCGGACTGGACCGCTCCCGAGCCGACGATCACCGAGGTCCGCGTTCCGACGGTGCTGTGGCGGGACCCGATGGGGGTCGTAGAGCGAGAGACCGTCTCCTCGGCCTCTCCCCTCGTGGTCTCCCGGTACCCGCCCGAGCTCCTCCGGATCGGAGCCGTCCGTCTCGAGCGGACCACGCCCCTTCCCGGCGAGACCCGTTCTCGCCGGGTCGGGGAGAGCGGTGAGTTCCACGGGATCCGTCCCGCTCGTCCGGAGGACCCTCCGCGGCAGCTGAACTGGCGCGCCACGGCCCGCACGGGTCGACCACTCGCGAACGAATACGACCTCGACAAGACCGGGGACCTCCTGATCCTCCTCGACGCCCGGCCGACGCCGCTCGGCCGGACGGTCGATGAACGTCTTTTCTCGGTCTCCCGCGCGGCCGCGCTCGGCTTGAGCGACGCGTTCCTGCGAGTGAAGTCGCGGGTCGGCGTCGGGGTGTTCGGAGAGTTCCTGGACGTCGTCCCGCTCTCCACGGGACGGACGCAGCGCATCCGGATCGAGATGGCCTTGAAGAGGGCGCACCTCTCCTCGGTCGCCGCTCCCTCCGAGCGGTGCTCGGTCGCCGCACGTCGCCATTTCCCGCCGGGCCTCACGACCGTCGTCTTCTCCAGCCTCTCGGACGACTCGTCGGAGGACCTGAGCCCGTACTTGCGACGGCGGGGGTTCCCGGCCGTGGTCCTCAGCCCGTCGCCCCTACCGATCATCGCGGCCGCGTCTCACCTCAGCGGACCGGACGAGGAGCTCGCGGCGCGGATCGCCCGGCTCGTTCGACGCGACCGGATCGCGCGGGCCTGGCAGGAGGGCCCGGCGATCGACTGGGACGACTACTGGTCGCTCGGCAAGTTCGTCGAGTTCGTTCGTCGACCGCGCATCCGGAGGGCCTGATGGGCGGACTGACCGCGCTCTCGCGGGTCCGGTCGGCCCGGCCGGTCTCGCTCGCCCTCCTCCTGGCGTCCGCCAGCTACCTCGGCTTCCTCTCGGGTTATCCCCGCGGTTTCGGGCCCCTTCTGGCGGCGGTCGTCGTCCTCATCGCGGCCGGGCTCCGCGCGAGCTCGCGAAGGAAGCTTGCCGTGTGGGCTCCCGTTCCGGCCCTTGCGGCCCTCGTCATCGAAGCAGTACTCGCCCCGGTCGGCCTCGGCACCGAGCTCGTGGCGGGCCTTGCAGGCCTCGCTTTCCTCGTCTGGCTCGCCGACGACCCGGCCCGGCCCGCGGGCGGGGCATTCCGAAGCCTCCCGACCGTCGCGGTACCGGCCCTCGCCGTCGGGATTGCCTGGTCGAGCGCGCTCTTCCTCCCCGCCGGCGCGGTGCCGCTCGGGGTCGCGGGCGCCCTCCTCGCCCTCACGCTCACCGCCGTCGCCTTCCTCGTCGGGCGCCCGGCGCTGTTCGACCGGGAGGAGGCGTGAAGCTCATAGAGGGCGGGGCAGTACCGTACTCGGCGCGGCACCGCTGCGCCCGGGTACCGACGAAGGGTCCCTCTCGACTCAACGCGGACGGGTCGTCCGCCGAGGATGACGTGAGGACAACCCCGGTGTCCGACACCCCCGGCCGGGGTCAGACCCCTGAGAGGGCGTGCGCCTACCGTGAGGGAGGTCGTTACGGCTGGGGAACATTCGAACCGCTCGAGCGCTGGCCGCGTCCGGGCGGCGCGGTCGGGGGTTTCGCCATATACCCCGTGGCCCGTCCGCCGCCGGAGGGTCGACGATGAACCCGACCGAGGCCCGGGCGCTGGCCGACCGGATCCGCGGGGCCGTGCGGATCGCGGTCGTGGGGCGTGAGCTCGCCGTCGAGCAGGTGCTGACGTCGCTGGTCGCCGACGGTCACCTGCTAATCGAGGACCTACCCGGCCTCGGGAAGACCCTGCTCGCGAAGTCGTTCGCGAGCGCGCTCGGTCTCGAGTTCCAGCGCGTCCAGTTCACGGCGGACCTCCTTCCGCACGACATCACCGGCGGCGAGGTCCTCGACCCCGAGAAGGGGGGGTTCTCGTTCCGCCGCGGCCCGATCTTCACGAACATCCTGCTCGCCGATGAGATCAACCGGGCGCCGCCGAAGGTACAATCCTCGCTGCTCGAGGCGATGCAGGAGTACCAGGTGACGAGCGAGCGCTCGACGTACCCGCTCCCGCGACCGTTCCTGGTGATCGCGACGGAGAACCCGCTCGAGCTCGAGGGCACCTACCCGCTTCCCGAGGCCCAGGTGGACCGCTTCCTCGTCCGCCTGCAGGTCGGCTACCCCACTCCCGAGGAGGAGCGGGGGATCCTCGAGCGACGTCGCGCCCGGAAGGTCGAGAGCGTCGAGGTACCGACGATCGCGGACTCGACCACGTTCCTCGCCCTCCAGCGGACGGTCGAGGAGATCACCCTCGACCCGAGCCTCGCCGAGTACATCGTGGAGCTCGTGCGCGCGACCCGTCTCGACGCCCGCACCGAGGTCGGCGCGTCTCCCCGGGGTTCGCTCGCCCTCCAGAAGCTCTCGCGGGCGCGGGCCCTGCTCGAGGGCCGCGACTTCGTCGTTCCCGACGACATCAAGTCGTTCGCGGTCCCCGCGCTCGCCCACCGGATCATCGTGAAGCCGGAACCGTGGATCCGCGGCACGCGGGGCGCGGACATCGTCCGGCACTCGGTGGACAACACCCCGGTCCCGAAGGTCGGCTAGCTTCGCTCGAGCGCAAAGCGTTTTCAAGCCCGCCCCGGTTCGTCTCCCGATGTCATCAGAGCGGGTGGTCGTCGTCGCAGACCCGATTGACCGAGAGGCCCTCAGCCGGTTGAAGGGGGGTCCCTGCCGGGTGGTGGACGCGAGCGCCGACCCCGCGTCGTTGCCCGCCCACCTCGCGGACGCGTGGGGGCTCATCGTCCGGAGCCGCACGAAGGTGACCGCGGACCTCCTGGCCAAGGCCCCTCACCTCGAGCTCGTCGCGCGCGCCGGGGTCGGGGTCGATAACATCGACATGGCCGCGACCGCGGCCCGGGGGATCAAGGTCGTCAACGCTCCGAGCGCCGCGACCCAAAGCGTCGCCGAGCTCGCCGTCGCCCTCTGCCTCTTGCTCGTGCGGGGCCTCTACCCGTCCATCTCGGCTACGAAGGCCGGAAAATGGGAGCGCGGGACGCACGGTCGCGAGCTCTCGGGGAAGACGGTCGGGTTCGTCGGGTACGGTCGCATCGCCCGGGCCACCGCGGCCCGGCTGATGCCGTTCGGCGTCACGACGATCGCGTTCGACCCGTTCGTGCCGAAGGTCTCGGATGGGACCGAGATGCTGCCGCTCGACGCCGTCCTCGAACGGGCGGACATCGTGAGCGTCCATGCCGCGGTGACGGCGGAGAACCGCCATCTCCTCGACGCCCGGGCGTTCGGACGGATGAAGCCCGGCGCCTTCCTGGTCAATGTCGCGCGCGGCGCCCTCGTGGACGAGGCCGCCCTGCTCGCCGCCCTCGCCTCGGGTCGCCTGGCGGGGGCCGCGCTCGACGTCTATGAGGTGGAACCCCCTATGAACAAAGAGCTTCTCGCGCATCCCAACGTGATCCCGACCCCGCACCTCGGCGCTTCGACGCACGACGCGCAAACGCGGGCCGGCACCGACACCGTGGACGAGGTCCTCCGCGCGCTCCGAGGGGAGCCGCTCACGGCCCTGGTCGCCCCCCCGGGAGGTGCCCGATGACGTACGACCCCGAGACGGCGACGTTCCTCATCGCCGGGCCCGTGCGGATCCACCCCCGGGTCCTCCGGGCGATGTCGATGCCGTCCCTCAACCACCGGGGCGATTACTTCCATGGCGTCGTCGCCGAGATCCGGGAGCTCATGCCCGTCCTCTTCGGCGCGAAGGGTCACCAGGTGATCGTCACGGGCAGCGGCACGGCCGGCCTCGAGGCGGTCTACTCCTCCCTCGTGCCCAAGGAGGGACGCACGCTCGTCCTGACGAACGGGAACTTTGGGGACCGGACGAACACGCTCGTCCGCCGGTACTCGAACAACGTGACCACGCTCTCCGCGCCCTGGGGCCAGCCGGTCTCGATCGATTCGGTCAACGCCGAGCTCGCGAAGGGGGACGTCAAGGCGGTCTGCATGGTCCACAACGAGACGAGCGTCGGGCTCGCGAACGACATCCAGTCGCTCGCGCCCGCGATCCGCGCGTCCGGCGCGCTCTTCCTCGTCGACGGGATCAGCGCGATCGCCGGGCTCCCGTTCCCGATCGAGGCGTGGGGCGTCGACGCGGTCGTCGCGGGCAGCCAGAAGGGACTCGCGGCGCCCGCCGGGCTTGCGCTCGTCCACCTCTCCGAACGAGCGGTCGCCGCGCTGCACCCGGGGACCTTCTACCTCGACCTCGCCGCCCACCTGAAGTCGATCGAGAAGAACGATACTCCCTGGACACCGGCGGTCCCGCTCTTCCTCGCGCTCCGCGAGGCGCTCCTCATCCTGAAGGAGGAGGGGCTCGAGCACCGCCTCGAAAGGACCCACCGGCTCGCCGAGGCGTCGCGCGCCGCGGTCGACGTGCTCGGTCTCGAGCTCTTCCCGGACCGGCGGCACGCCTCCGACACGGTCACCGCCGTGAAGAACCCCACCGGGATGGGCGACCCCGAGTTCCGCAAGGTGCTCGAGCGTCAGTACAACATCCTCCTCCAGGGGGGACAGGCCGCGCTCGCCGGCAAGATCTTCCGCATCGGGCATATGGGGATCGCCGACTGGCCGGACCTCCTCGTGACCTTCGCGGCGATCGAGCGGATCCTGGGAAAGGCCGGCAAACTGCCGACCCCCGGCGCCGCGCTCCGCGAGGTCGTCGAACGGATGCCCTGACGCACGCCCGCGCCCGCGGGCGGTCTCAGATGTCCACGATGACCCGGGCCCGGCCGCGCACCGGGTCGAAGACGAGGCCGTGGAGGGTCACCGCCTTGACCTCGGTCCGCGAGGTGTGACGGTCCGGGTCGAACCGTTCGCCCGAGACGCTCGCCACGACCGCGGTCGGCGGGTCACCGACCGGCCGGGCCCGGATGTCGCGGCCGATGAACCCGTCCGTCTGCTCGAGAACGACGAGCTCGGTCAGGAACGCGACCACGAGCTCCGTTGGGTCCCTTCCGGAGGCGCTCACCGCCCGGTCCTCCCGTCGCCGGACCTTCCTCAGGTCGGTCATGAGGGCGTAGAGGCCGAGCCCGAGGGCCTCGAAGAGGGCCGCCGAGGATGCCCCGGTCGCCCAGATCCCGACGTCCGCGGTCGTCGGGAAGCTCCCCCACCGGCGGGGCCGGTCCCCGCGATTCGTCTGCGCCTTCGTGGTCCCCACGAGGTCCGAAGGAACTTTTAAGCGAGCGGCCGGTCGGCTTCTCTCCTCCGATGCGCGCGACCCTTGTCATTCCTACTCTCAACGAGGCGGCGTCGATCGCCCACGTCCTCCGCCTCTTCTCGACCGCGGCGTCCGAAGCGAACTCGACGATCTTCGCGGACCAGCCGGTCGACTGGGAAGTCATCGTCGTCGACGGGGCGTCGGCGGACGGGACCGCGGCGATCGCGGAGGCGGAGGGAGCGCGGGTGATCACCGAACGGCGCCCGGGCTACGGTCGAGCGTACAAGACCGGGTTCGGCGCGGCCGAGGGAGAGGTCATCGCAACGGCGGACGGGGACGCGACCTACCCCGTGGGGATGGTCCCGGGGCTCGTGAAGAAGCTGTTCGACGAGCGACTCGATTTCCTCACGGGGAACCGGTTCGCCGACCTCGACCGGAAGGCGATGACGACCGAGCACTGGATCGGGAACCGCCTCTTGAACCTCGCCCTCGATGTCGCCTACCACCGATTCATGAAGGAGGTTCCCGGGGGTATGCTCCGGGATAGCCAGAGCGGCTTCTGGGTGTTCCGCCGCGAGCTGCTCGGGAAGTTCTGCCTCACGCAGGACGGGATGGCGTTCAGCGAGGAGCTCAAGCTCGAGGCGATTCTCCACGGGGTCCGTCTCCTCGAGATCCCGATCCCGTACGGCGAGCGCTGGGGACCGCCGAAGCTCTCGAGCTGGCGGGACGGGACGCGGAACTTCATCTTCCTCGCCCAGAAGCGGTTCGCGGTCGCCCGCGATGCACGGACCGGCGGGCTCGCGGCTCCCGCGAACGGCGCGATGGGTGGCGCGTCGCGGTAGTGGAACCGCTCTACGCGGTCTTCCCGGAGCGTTCCCGCGACTTCACGCGAAGGCCCTTGTAGCCGCACCGGCGGCACTGGACCGCCTTCGGCGGATTCCGGGCCGAGCAGTTCATGCAGATTTTCTTGTTGAGCAGTCGCTCGACCGCTTCGGGGAACGGCATGGGGAGGCCGCTGACGCGACCTCGGCTATAAAGCGTGCGCGGCGCGCGCTCCGAAGAGGCTTTGCGCCCGGTCCGCGCTCTCGCCTTCGTGCTCGCGGTCGAGGACGGCGTGGCCGCGGTCCGGCTCGCCCGCCATGCGATCGAAGGAACGGTCGGACCGCACCCGGGTCCCCACCCCATCGAGGTCGGCCAAGGCGAGGATCTCTCGCCGGTGTTCGACGAGCCTCGGGGGGTTTTCGTGACGTTGAAGCGCTACCCCGACGACGCGCTCCGGGGGTGCATCGGATACCCGCTCCCCGTCCTTCCGCTCCGGGAGGCGCTCGTCGGCGCGGCGGTCTCCGCCGCGGTCGAAGACTTCCGCTTTCACCCCGTGCGTGGGAACGAGCTCTCCCGCCTCACGGTCGAGGTATCGGTCCTCACGGTCCCGGTCGCGCTGCGATTCACGACCCCCGAGGAGGCGATCCGGTCGGTCACCGTGGGGCGGGACGGACTGATCGTCGAGGGGTTCGGGTCGAGCGGCCTCCTCCTGCCCCAGGTCGCACCGGAACAGGGCTGGTCGGCGGAGGAGCTCCTGGACGGCACGTGCGAGAAGGCCGGTCTGCCGCCCCGGGCGTGGCGGGACCCGCACGTGAAGGTGAAACGATTCGAGGCCGAGGTTTTCCATGAGGTGACGCCCGGCGGCGACGTCGTTCGGGCGGACCCGGCCGAGGCTACGGCCGGCGGAGCACGCGCGCGGAGAACGTGACCCCCTCGATCTCCCAGCGGCGGACCTCGGGGCCCGCGGGAAGCGGGGTCTCGGTGAGCTCGAACGGCTCGGCGAGGAGGTCGCTCGCCAGCGCGGCGCGTCGGGCATCCAGCGCCCGGTAGATCGCACCGGTCGCGGAGACCGTGACCGCGACCTTCTCGGTGTACTTCAGACCCAGCTCCTTGCGGGTCTGCTGCAGGCGCCGGGCGACCTCCCGCGCGAGCCCCTCCTCCGCGAGCTCGGGGGTGGGCTCCCGGGGCAGGGCCGCGACCGGTGTGTCCGCGTCCTCGCGAACGACCCAGGCAGAGTCGGGGAAGTGGGCGCGCTCGCCCGCGGGAACCCGACGCACCCGCTTCACGTTGATCTCGTCGGCGAGCAGCGCTACCCCTTCCGGGCCGAGGCCGGCGAGGGCGGCCGACGGTTCGCCGAACAGGACGAGCTCGGCGAGCGGGATCCGAGACTTCACGCCGGCCCGGTGCCGGAGCTCGCGACCGACCTCCACCAGGGCCCGCAGCTCGGCCATCGCGTGCTCGAGCGCCTCATCGCGGGGCGCGAGCGAACTCGGCCAATCGGTCCGGTGCACGGAGAGGTCGCGGTCCCGGTACCCGTGCTCGCCCACCTCCTGGTGGAGCCACTCGGCGGTGAAGGGGAGGAGAGGAGCGATCGTTCGGCCGAGGCCGAGGAGGGAATAGGAGAGCGTCGCGTGGGCGGACCGTCGGTCCGGGGAGCTCGCGTCCGACCAGAACCGGGGCCGGGACCGGCGCAGGTACCACGTCGACAGGTCGTCCACGAACGTGCCGACCGCGCGCGCCCCGCTACCGATGTCGAAGCTCTCGAGGGCACGCTCGACCTCGGTGCGGGTCGTTTCGAGCCGGGACAAGAGCCAGCGGTCGAGCGCGCCCGACGGCGTCGGCCGTTCCGAGACGGGCGGGAGTCGGTCCGCGCGCGCGTTGCCGAGGTGGAACGCGATGACGTTCCCGAGCGTTCCGAGCGTCCGCGCGGACGTCTTGCGGATGGTGCTCTCGTCCCCCCGCATCGGCTCGGTGTAGTCGGAGGAGAGGAACGTCCACCGGAGCGCGTCGGCGCCGTAGCGGTCGAGCATCGCCAGGGGCTCGAGCGCGTTGCCCTTCGACTTCGACATCTTTCGGCCTCCCTCGTCGAGCACGAGGCCGTTCGTGACGCACGCGCGGTACGCCGGTCGGTCGAACAGGAGCGTCGCGATGACCAGGAGAGAGTAGAACCAGCCTCGGGTCTGGTCGAGCCCCTCGGCGATGAAGTCGAGCGGCGCCGCCGGGTCGAACGGCCCGGGCTCGAACGGGTAGTGGAACTGGGCGAACGGCGCGGAACCGCTGTCGTACCAGCCGTCGATGGTGTACGGCTCGCGGCGGGTCTCGCCCCCACAGGTCCCGCACCGGACCCGGAGGCGGTCGACCATCACCCGGTGCGGGTCGAACGGCGTCGGCAGCGGGCTCCCCACGAGCTTCTCGAGCTCGGCGAAGCTACCCACGCACGTCGCGTGGCCCGCGGAACACATCCAAATCGGGAGCGGCGTCCCCCAGTACCGGCTGCGCGAGAGCGCCCAGTCCTTCGCCTCGGTCAGGAAGTTCCCGAACCGTCCCTCCCGAAGGTGCTCGGGTCGCCACTGCACGCTGGCGTTGTAGCGGACCAGTCGGTCGGTCGCGCGCGAGGTGCGCACGAACCAGGAGTCGATCGCACGGTAGAGGAGGGCCGATTCGCACCGCCAGCAGAACGGGTACGTGTGGCGGAGGGTCGAGTGGCCGTAGAGCCGCCCGCGCGCCTCGAGGTCCTTGAGGAGGATCGGGTCGGCGGCCTTGAACCCCTTCCCGCGGACGAGCGGCACCGCGTCCGTGAACACGCCGCGGCTATCGAGCGGGTCGAATACGCCGACCTTTTCGCGGGCTCCGATTCGCTGGTCGTCGGGTCCGTAGCTCGGGGCGATGTGGACGAGACCTGTGCCCTCCTCGGTCGTCACGAGGTCATCGAGGACCACCCGGTAGCGGCCAGGCCCCGGCCCGGGGGTATCGAACGGGGGCTGGTACGTGCGTCCGGCGAGGGCCGTTCCGAGGAACCGTTCGACGACGTCGATCCCTTCGGGGAAGTAGCGTGCCACGGCGACCGAGGCGAGGACTAGTTCCCGGCCGTCGCTTCCCCGCACGACCGAGTACTCGAGGTCCGCGCGCGCGGCGACGAGCAGGTTCGCCGGAAGGGTCCAGGGGGTGGTCGTCCAGACCAGGAGCTCGCGGTTCTCCCCACGGGCACCCTCGAGCGGGAACCGGACAGTGATCGAGGGGTCCGTCGTCTCTCGATACCCTTGGGCGACCTCGTGGGAGGAGAGGGGGGTCTCGCACCGAGGGCAGTACGGAAGCACGTAGTGCCCCTTCTCGAGCAGACCGCGGTCGAAGAGGGTCTTCAGCGACCACCAGACGCTCTCCATGTACGGGGGGTCCATCGTTCGGTACGCCCGCTCGTAGTCGAGCCAGTAGCCGAGCCGTCGGCTCATCTCCTGCCAGACCGAAGCGACCTCGAACGTCCCGGCCCGGCAGTCCTCGCAGAACCGCTCGACGCCGAACGCCTCGATCTCCTTCTTCGACTTGAGCCCGTGGCGCTTCTCGATCTCGAGCTCGACCGGTAGGCCGTGGCAGTCCCAGCCGGCCATGGGGCTCACGATGTGCATCCCTCGCATCCGGCGATACCGGAGCTCGACGTCCTTGAGGACCCGGGCCACGAGATGACCAAGGTGCGGCGCCCCGTTCGCCGTGGGGGGTCCCTCGGTGAACCGGAAGATGGGGCCGCCGGGTCGGCCGGCGAGCACCGATGCGGGCACTCCCATCCCCTCCCAGTAGGCGAGGACACGGGCCTGGACGGCCAGCGGGGACGGGGCCTCCGAGCTCTCCTCACCCGCCGTCATGGGGGGCCGCGACGAAGCCGGGAAAGATAAAGCCGAGCGGCCCCGCCTCGACTACCGCCAGAGGCCGTACGGCGGTCGGCTCTTCGACTCGAACCCGACCCGGCTCGACGGGTGGCGACGGACGATCGTCCCTTCGTACTCCGTGATGTGCGCGTCGCGGCCCAGCGTGATTTTCGGGGCATGGACGAAGTTCGCGTTGACCGCTTCGAGCGTGACCGCGTCGGCCTCGATCCGCTGGACCGTGACGATGACGCGCCGGCCGAGGACCTTCTCCACGAGGTTCGGGACCTTGGCGCGGAGGTCGACCGAGGGGGCCCGGATCGTCCCGAAGGCGGAATCCGCCGTGAGACGCGCCGAGACGGAGCGTCCGACGATGTCGCCCGCGACGTGAGCCTCCCCGTGGAGGGTGAGCTCCCCGACAGTGAGCGACGGGGCGGCGAAGCTCCCGCGAACGGTGAGGGCGTGGTCGACCGAGGTCGCGCCGAGCATCCGAACGGCGCCCTTGAGGTCGGCGTCAATGGCATGGAGGGTGAGACCGGCCCGTAGCGTGCCGGAACCGCGGAGTGTCCCACGCACGTCCATCGCACCTCCCACATCGAGCGTCCCGCGGTGCTCGAGTCCGGTGGCCGTGAGCTTGCCACCGATGGAGACGGTCCCATCGAGCGTCCCCTGCCCGAGGTTGACGTCCCTGATCACCTTGACCGTTCCGCGGGCGGTCCATCGGTCGGCGTCCACCGACTCCTTCCGGATCGTCCCAGAATCCCGCACCTCCCCGACCCGGGGCCGCGGCGGTTGCGTGGGCGGGGCGGCGGGGGCCGACGAAGTCGTGGGGACGGATACCGGAGGAGAGGCGATCGACATGGACGCACCTCACCCCATCCGGGAGGGCAGCGAGTCTCGAAGTCGGCGGTGTTGGACCATTATGCAGAGGTTCTCGAATACCGTCATACCGGCACCCCGCGCCTTCCGGGCGGCTTCCGCGTTCTCGACCCCGAGCTGCATCCAGAGCACCTTCGCGCCGCGCGCGATCGCCTCGTCGACGACCGGGGGGACCTGGTCGCTGCGACGGAAGACGTCCACGAGGTCGACCCGGACATCGGCCGGGATCGCGGAGAGGGAGGGGTAGGCCTTCTCGCCCAGGACCTCGGTGAGCATCGGGTTCACGGGGACGATCCGGTATCCCTGCGACTGGAGGTAGCGCGCGACCTCGTTCGAGTCCCGGTCGGGCTTGTCGGAAAGCCCCACGACCGCGATCGTCCGGGCCCGTCCGAGGGCGTCGCGGAGCTCGGGGTCGGTGGCGGCCATCGGAGGGGGGACACGGGTTCGGTTCTTGATGCTGACGGGGGCAAGGGGGCGCGGGAACGGACCGCTACGGAAAGGGCTGGGGAGCGACCGGGGGGAGGACCGGTGGGCCGGGGCGGAGGTATTCGACCAGCCCGATCAAGGCGCCGACCAGCACGATGAGGTAGGTGAGCACGAGGCCGACGATGCCCCATCCGTACGATACGACGCCGAGGAACGCGGCGGCGTCGTGGGCCCCGTGGAGGACCGCCGGGACGACGATGTTGCCGCGCGAGAACCGGTACGTCGCCGCGAACGCGAACCCCATCAGGAAGAGGCTGGGGAAGATGAGCGGCGCAGCGATCCCGTAGGTCGTCCCATAGTAGAGGTGGACCCCCGCGAAGACCACGCTCGTCCAGACCGCGGGGACCATCCACCTGCCCGAGCGGTCGCGCCAGTAGCCGAACATGAACCCCCGAAAGATCGTCTCCTCGAACGCTCCGACGACGAACGAGAACCCGACGAAGAACCAGGGGTCCCCCGACGCCTGCTGGAGGGCCGGGTTCGGCCGGTTGAGCAGCTGGAGCGCCGCCGGGTCGACGGCCTCGTAGATCACCGTGAGGACGAGGACCACGAGAATGGCGAGCAGCGTGAGAAGCCCGTAGAACCGTAGGCCCTGCCAGGTGGCGACTCGCATGCGATGGCCCCAATCTCGCAGCGGGGCTCCGCCCACGAGCAGGGCGAAGGCGATGATCGGGATCCCGTAGACGATGAAGACGTCGCCCGGGAGGTTCCCGTAGAGGATGTCGGCGGCCGGGAACAGCTGGGGGACGAAGTACTGGCTTACGATCGCGAGGACCGTGATGGCGACCCCGAGGAAGTACCGTGCGAGCGATGCGGGTGCGCGAGGCGGGTCGGAGCTTTGGGTCCCCCACTCCCCTTCGGCCATGGGTAAGGATGGTCCGGGGGCGTCCTCGGGGTTCATCCGCTCTTCGGGGTAACGGTCCCGTCGGCGGCGGTCCGCTCGGCCGCGCGCAGGCACGCCAGGAGGTCCTCGAGCGTGGCCCGGGCGCTCGCGGCGGAGGTCGCGGTGAGCCGGATTTCGATGTCGCTCCCGTCCGTCTCGATCGAGACGAACGTGGGGTTGTCCGCCTGTACGGCCTCCATGATCCGGCGCGCGGTCGTCGGGTCCGGGAACGACCCCCGGAGCCGGATCGTCAGCTCGATTCCGGTTCCTTCCGACTCGGGGGCGGTGATGGTTTCCCTCCTGGGGCCGGGGCGCCGGGTCCCCGACTGAGCGCTCCGGGGACGATCGGGGCGGTATGGGTCCGACGCACGGTCTCGGCCTGGGCGCGCTCTCGGAGGTAGTTCACGATCGACGGCCAGACCTTCCCGTCGTCCCGTACCTTGTTCTCGAAGTTGTGCTCGCCGAGGAAGCGGGTGAACGCCGCCTGGCTCACCGCGTCCCAGCTCCCCGTGAGGCGGCCGGAGTAGTACCCGAGCACCCCCAGGTCGTGCTGGAGTCCGCGCGCGACATCGCCCTCGATCCCGAGGAGCGTCGCCGGGTCCTCCCGGTTCAGCATCGTCATGTCGTAGATCTGGAAGACCCGCTTCAGCTCCTCGATGGGCGACGGGTGCTCGTCGACCCGAATGTCGACCCAGCGGTCGTTCCCTCCGCCGTAGCCTCCTCCCTTCCGCACCGCATAGAGAGCGGCGGACTGCATCCCCCGCCGGTCGCCCCCTTCGCGCTGGCCGGCGGCGAGGGCGGCCAGCAGCCGGTCGAGGATGTCCCCGCCGGTCGACTCATACGTCCGCGCCATCGCTTGGACCACCTCGGAGCTGAACAGGATGTTCCCCTGGCAGGCGAAGCCGTTCCCCACCACGTGGCCGGCCCACTCCATGCACTTCGAACCGGTGAACGAGGCGGAACCCCCCTTGGCGTCGACCACCCCGAGCTGGCGTTCCTCCCGGCCCGCGTCGGCCTCGGTGAGACGTCGGACGACCTCGGGAGCGGCGAGCTCCTGGCGAAGGAGCGCGAGCCCCTCCGGTCCGTACGCGACGTTCGCGAGCGCCTGGGTCGCGATCGCCCCGACCCCGGCCTCCCCGAACGGGACGACCGAGCCGACGGAGATGAACTTCGACTGGACGGCGACCCCCCACGTGGCGGTCTCGCGGTCGTAGGCGACGATCGAGAACGTTCCGAACCGAGGAAGCGCCATCGTGGGGGCGGACAGCTCGCCGACCCTTAAGAAGTGGGCTTCTCCGGGCGTGCGCCGGTGCCGGTGAGCGCCTCCACTTCGGTGATGACGTCCTCGACGATCCGTCGTCCCTTCTCCCGGTCACCCTCGCGAAACGCCCGGTCCGCTAGGTGAAGGCGGGCGATGGCCGCGTCCACTGTGTGACCGTTGGCGCGGGCGAAGCCGAGGAGCCGCGACGCGAGGCGGAGGCGGTTGAGGTCCCGATCCTCCTCGGGCGAAGGGGTCTGCTCGGGTCTTCCGGTGGGGGTGTAATCGACCAGGCCACGGGGCCACTGGGTGACCTCTCCCTCCCCCCGGCGGACGCGCCGTCGACCGCCCTTCGGCGGCTCCTCGGTCACGCGACCCTACGCTTCCTCGGGGGCGGCCGCGCCCGCGGCCGGAACGGACCCGCCCTTCGGGGCCGGAAGCCGTCCGTGGAGGCCCTTCCAGATCGCGTCGATCTCTGCGTAGTAGGGAGCGAGGTCCGCGGGGTCCAATAGACGCGCGGCCGCCGCCTCGAGCCTCGGGGCCAGGTCGGCGGTCTCGACGCCGTGCGCGGCGGCCCAGGCGAGGCTCCCCCGGGCAAGGGCGAGCTGCTCCTCCGCGGTCGTTCGGGCCTTCTTCGCGTCCTTCTCCGCGGCCGGGAGCTTGTGGTCCGGGTCCCAGTGCGGGGGGACCGGGGCGATGATCCGGACCCGGAGGAGGCGGAACGGCTCGGGGAGGGTGATCCAGCGCGGCTCGGCGAACCGGACCGAGAGGAGGTCGAGCGAGGTCAGCGCGGCGGCGAAGTCCCCCTGCGCGAACGCGGCCGCCGCCTTATGGAACGGCCCGGTCAGCTCGGGGCTCGGGGCGCCCTTCCAGGTGTCGAGGAGGAGAGCGACGTGGGTCGGGACGAGCCGGCGGAGCGCCTTCTGGTCGGGTGTCTCGCGGAGCGGTGGGGCGGTCGGGGCCTCGGGGGCCTTCTCCGGGGGGCGGTTCGGGGCGCCGGGCATGGATACGAGGAAGGAGGTTCAGAGGAACTCCTCGAACTCCTTCGTCACCTCCGGATACTTTTCGTGGACTGCCTTGAGGATGTTGTGGACGCTCAGCTTCTCGAGCTTGTACCCCTGGAGGACGTCGATGACCTTGTCGAACACCTCGTCGCTCAGCTGGACGAGCTTCTCCTTCGCGAGCCAGTTGCGGTAGAGCTTCTCCTCGAGGAGGGCGCGCCAGCCCTTCTCGTACTTCTGGAAGAACTCTTTCGTCGGCGTGCCGGCGTGGACCGCTTCGGCAGCGACGGTCCCGCAGATCTTTCCGGCGATGCAGCCGTTCGCGATGCCGCCCCCGGTCAACGGGTCGATCATCCGGGCGGCGTCCCCGACGAGCATGATGCCGTCCCCGACCGTCTGCTTGATCGGCGCCGAGATCGAGACCCCGCCCCCGACCATGTCGATCTTCTTGCCCTTCGCGTAGCCGGGGTGGTGGTCGATCCAGCGGTCGAGATAGGTACGGGCATCGGCCATCGCCGTGACCTTGCTCACCTGGACGCCGATCCCGACGTTGGCGAGACCCTCCCCCTTCGGGAAGATCCACACGTAGCCGCCCGGGGCGACCTTGCCAAGGTAGAAGTCGCAGTAGCGGACGTCGCAGCCGACGTTCGTCATGCGGTACTGGAGACAGGTATCCATGTCGCGGGTCGAGATGTTGGTGGGGATACCGGCCCACCGACCGACCTGGCTCTCAAAGCCGTCCGCGCCGATCGTGACCGGCGCGCGGATCTCGAACGTCTCGCCGGAGCGCTTGACCTTGGCCCCGACGATGCGACCGTTCTCCTTGAGCATCGTGACCGCGGCGGTCTTGAGGAAGACATCGACGCCCACGTTCGCGGCGTCGATCGCGAGCTGCTTGTCGAACGCGGTCCGCTCGACGACGTAGCCGACCTCGTTCCCGGCGTCCTTCTCGTTGATTTCGAATACTTTCTCGCTCGGGGAGAAGATGCGCGCGCCTTCGACCTCGAGGTTGATCCAGCGGCCGGGCTTGATGCCGACGCCCTCGAGCCAGGACTTGCTGATCCCCTCGCCGCAGCGAACGGGGCTGCCGATCTCCTGGCGCTTCTCGATCATCACGACCTTCGCGCCGTTCTTCGCCGCCCACTTCGCCGTCATGCTGCCGGCGGGGCCGGCACCGATGACCAAGACGTCTGTTTTCAGGTCGGGCATGGATTTCGACCCCTCCTACCGCTCACCCGATCTCGATCGCGCCGACGGGGCAGGCCTTCACACAGATCTCGCAGCGCGTGCAGACCTTCTCGTCGAACGTGATCCGGGTCTCGTCAAGGTAGATGCAGTTGAGTGGGCAGATCCCGACGCACGCCCCGCAGTAGATGCAGAGCTGGCCCGAGGATTCGATGTGGAGATGCTTCTTGCTCGGCATCGCCCGACCTCCGCGAGCACCGGGCCAGACGATATTAAAGGATATCCAGCGAAGGAACCGGGTCCGGCCCTAGGCCGGCTTGGGCGGCGGCGTCCCCTGGGGCCGCTCGTGCTCGGCGAGCCACCGCTCGGCGTCGATCGCGGCCATGCAACCGGAACCGGCCGCGCTGACCGCCTGTCGGTACCGGTGGTCGTGCACGTCGCCGGCGGCAAAGACTCCCTCGACGCTGGTCCGGGTCTCCTTTTGGACCGTGACGTACCCCTCGGCGTTGAGCTCGAGCGCGCCGCGGAAGACCTCGGTCGCCGGGACATGGCCGATTGCGATGAAGACGCCCCCGACCTTGAGCTCCGTCACGGCCCCGGTCCGGACGTTCCGTAGCCGGAGTCCTTCCACCGTCTCCCGCCCCAGGACCTCCTCGACGACCGTGTCCAGGAGGAACGATACCTTCGGATGGGAGCGCGCCCGTTCGAGCATGATCGAGCTCGCCCGGAACTTGTCCCGGCGGTGGAGGATCGTCACGTGGGTGGCGAAGTTCGTCAGGAACAGCGCCTCCTCCATCGCGGTGTCTCCACCGCCGACGACGGCGAGCTCCTTCCCTTTGAAGAAGAACCCGTCGCACGTCGCGCATGCCGAGACCCCGTGGCCCTTCAGCCGGACCTCGGACGGGAGGTCGAGCCATCGCGCGTTCGCGCCGGTGGCGACGATCACGGCATCCGCCCGGACCGTTCCGTTCGAGCCGGTCTCGAGGACGAACGGACGGACCGAGAGGTCGACCCGGGTGACGTTGTCGTCCACGAACTCGGCCCCGAACCGGGCGGCCTGGCGGCGCATCCGGTCGACGAGCTCGGGTCCTTGGATCCCCTCGGGGAACCCGGGGTAGTTCTCGACGTCCGTGGTGATGAGGAGCTGGCCTCCCGGGGGGACCCCCGAGATCACGAGCGGCTTCAGCTCGGCGCGGGCCGCGTAGAGCGCGGCGGTGAGCCCGGCGGGACCGCTGCCCATGATCGCGACCCGGACCGCTCGCGGTGCTTCGGCCATCGTTCGCGCACCTCCGGCGGAGGTTAAAGCGCAACCCCTACGATTTCGGTCGCGTTCCCAGGTGAAGACGGTCGCCCGCCTCGGCCTCGGCGTAGGCGGACCGGAAGAAGAGGAGCGGGGAGGCGTCCCGCCCGGACTCCGAGTGGACGACCTCCGCGACGAACAGGACGTGATCGTACGCCGGAGCGCGCGAGACCACGCGGCACTCGAGCGCGCCCAGGGTGCCGTCCAGCAACGCGACGCCCGTGCGGCCGCGGTGGATGGGAAGGCCCGCGAACTTCTCGGCCGGGGGCACCGGGCGGGCGAACCGATCGCTCACGGGGCGCTGGTCGGCCGTGAGGAGGTTGACCGCGAAGAGCCCCGTCCGTTCGATCACGGGGGTCGTGTCGGCGTCCTCCGTGAGGCTCACGAGGACCGACGGCGGGGTGAGGGAGACCGACAGGAAGGCGTTCACGGTGAGGCCGGCGTCGAGCGCGCCGTCCCGGGCCGTGACGACCGAGACGCCGGTCGGCCAGCGCGCCATCAGGTCCCGGAACTCAGCGCGGTCGACCGGGTCCCGTGACGGTTCGTTCGTCATTCGTCCCTCCACTTGAACAGGCGGATGGCGAGCATGAAGACGACCACCGAGCCGATCAGGACGATGAGGAGGTCGAACAGCGCCCGGGAGGTGTTGGAGAACAGCATCACCTGGTTCATCCCGTCGATCACGTAGTAGAGCGGCAGGATGTGGGCGAACGCCTGCAGCCCCGGCGGCATGCTGGAGACCTGGAAGAACGTCCCCGAGAGGAACATCATCGGGAACGTGATGATGTTCCCGATCAGCGCGGCGCTCTCCGGGGTCTTAGCGACCGACCCGGCGAGCATGCCGAGCGAGACGAAGAAGAAGGGACCGACTACGAGGAAGGGGATCACCCCGAGCGTGAGCGTTACGTGGGCACCGAACAGGAAGATCCCCGCGCTGATCATGATGCCCGCCGTGACGAACGTGAGGCCCACGTACCAGACGATCCGGGAGGTCAGCCACTCCGCCCGGGTGATCGGCGTCAGGGAGAGCTCCCGGAAGATCCCGTCCTTCCGGTAGGAGGAGGCGATGTCGACCATGGAGAACATCGGGCTCGTCAGGATCGCGAAGCCGATCAACCCGGGGATGAGGTAGTCGATGTACTTGTACACCTGGCTCCCGACGTTCATGGTCGTGAAGCCGATGGTCGGAGCGCACGACGTCCCGCTGCAGACGGCCCTTAGGTTGAAGCCGTTCGCGACGCCCTGGACCGCTCCCACGACCGTTCCGGTCGACGAAGCGTCCTCGGGGTTCGTGTAGAGGGTGAGGTTGACCGGCGTACGGTTGAGGTAATCGTTCTGGAACCCGGCCGGTATCACCAGACCGGCCGAGTAGTCGTTCTGGCCGAGGTAGCTGGAGAAGTTCTGGGGCGTGACCGAGACGAGCTGGACCTTCACGACGGTCGTGGAGTTGAGCGCGGCGAGGAACGCGCTGCTCTCGGCCGTGGGACCGCCCTGGGCGTTATGGTCTTCGTTGATGACGACGAGCGTGACCGCGCCGCTCCCGACCGCGGAGAAAATGAGCCCGAACATCGAGATCAGGATGATCGGGAAGATCAGCGAGAAGAACAACGCCACCGGGTTGCGAAGGTACGTGCGGGAGACGATCCGTAGGTCGGCGGCGATGTGGCGCCCGTTCATGGCGGGGCCTCCGACTTGAGCGCGCCCTCGTCCATCTGGCCGACCAGGCGGACGAAGACGTCGTCCAGCGTGTCCTGGGTCGTCGTGAACGAGGACCAGGGAAGACCGCTCGCCTCGATGGCGGTCAGGACCTTGAGGGCGTCCCCCTTGTCCGCGAGCGTCACCGAGACCTTTCCGTCCTCCATCACCGCCGCCGCGCCGAGGTTCATCTGCAGGTAGGCCGCGAGCGCGGGGCTCCCCTCCACGCTCATGCGGGCGGGTTTCCCATGGGCGCGGATGATCTCCGCTGGGCTTCCCGAGGCGATGATCTTGCCGCGGTGGATGATCGCCACCCGGTCGGCGAGGAGCTCGGCCTCCTCGAGGTAATGGGTCGTCAGGAAGACCGTCCGACCCTCGCGCTTCAGGGTGCGGATGACCGCCCAGATCGCCCGGCGGGCGTGCGGGTCGAGACCGGTGGTCGGTTCATCGAGGAAGCAGATCTCGGGGTCGTTCGTGAGCGCGAGGGCGAGCCCGAGCTTCTGCTTCTGTCCCCCCGACAGCGTGTCGAACCGCGAGTTCGCCTTGTCCGCGAGCTCGACCTGATCGAGGAGGGTGCGCGGGTCGACCTGAGTGTGGAAGAGCGCGCGGTAGTACTCGATCGCCTCCTTCGGCGTGATCTTCTCGAAGAACCGGAAATCCTGCGGGATCACCCCGATGCGCCGGTGCAGCGCCGCCCCTTCGGTCCACGGGTCGAGCCCAAGGACCCGGACCGTCCCCTCCGTGGCCCGTCGCAGCCCTTCGAGGATCTCGGTCGTGGTCGTCTTGCCGGCCCCGTTCGGGCCTAGGAACGAGAAGACGGTCCCCGACGGCACGGAGAACCCGATCCCGTCGACGGCCGCGAGGGCCCCGTAGCGCTTGACGAGGCCTTCCACCTCGATCGCCGCCGCCATCGGCGCGGGTCCTAGGCTCGAAGGATAAGAGGTCTCCTCGGGGGGTCCGACGAGCCCCCCGAGTGGGCCGGTCGATTGCTCCTCGCGACCCTGGGTTGCATTCGTTGCAACCTCGTCCAAAGACGAAACGATTTATCCCGCCCCGGCCCCCGATGGGACCTACCCGCTCTGCAACGATGACCCGTCCTCTACTGGAAGCGCTCCGCGCCGCACCGCTGTTCTTCGAGCCCGTGCCCTCGCCCGCGAGGACCCCGGCCCATCGGGTCGAGGAACGCACGGCCGCGGTCGTCCGCCTGATCGAGACCGTTCCGCGCGTGGACGCCCTCACGATCCCCGAGCTCGTCGACGAGAACCACGAGGGGAGGCCGCACTACCGCTCGGGAGACCCCCGGGCGTACGCGCGGGTGCTCGCCGACCGTACCGCCTGCGAGGTGATCCCGAACAAGGTCGTCGCGCACCTACCCGACATCCCGGCGGTCGAGCAGTGGGCTCGAGAGACGGTCGAGCGAGGCATTCGGCACGTCGTCCTCGTGGGCGGGAGCAGCCGGTACATCCCGTACCCGGGACCCCCGGTCGCCGAGGCCGACCGACTCTGTCGACCAATCTTCGCCGCCGCGGGCGGGTCGATCGGCAACATCGCGATCCCCCAGCGGGCGGGCGAGGCGCACCGGATGCTGGCGAAGACGCGCGCCGGCGTCTCGTTCTTCACGACCCAGCTCCTGTTCGACTCCGAGGCGGCGCGGGAGGTCCTCCTTCGGTACGACCTGCTCTGCCGCCAGGCGTCGTTCCCTCCGGCCGCCGTTCTCCTCAGCGTCGCTCCGATCGCGGACGACGAGGATGCGCAGTTCGTGCGCTGGCTCGGGGCCGACCTCCCCGATTCGGCGGAGCGCGCGATCCTGGAAGGCGAGGAGAGCGAAGCGGTCCGTCGGAGCGTCCAGATCGCGCTCTCGGTCTGGGAGGACGTCACCCGGATGGCCCGTGCGGAGCGTCTCTCGGTCCCGGTCGGGGTCAATGTCGAGCAGATCTCCGCCCGCCACCTCGAGGTCGCCGGCGAGCTTCTGCGGGAGTTCGCCCGGCGGGTCGACTCTCCGCTCGGAGCCTCGTAGGCCCGTCCCGGATCACCAACTTCCCCCCGGAGGATTCCCGCCTACCTTCCTTGGGCGGCGTCGTTGGAGCGGTCCGAACCACGTCTCCCCGGCACGAGCGCGCCCTCCTCGAGGAACGGGTCCCCGTCCAGCTCCACGTTCGCACCGGCGAGGGTGGTGAGGTAGGCGAAGCGGGACGGGTTGCGACCCCCGAGCGAGCGGTTCCCCCCGAGCAGGAGGCCGACGGTCCCGGCGGCGACCTCCTCTACTTCCGGGGCATGGGAGATCGCCGGGTTGACGCCGAATGTGAGCGCGCCGGGCGCCTCGCGGCCACGCCCTCCGCGAGCGTACGCCCGAGCGAAGGCGGCGCCCCCCTGGTCGAAGGAGTACTCCGCAAGCCGCCCTCGATGGAACGTGAACCGCGCTCCGAAGGTGGCGGGCGGGTCGGAGAAGCGGTCGTAAGTCTCCCGATTCGATTCCCAGACGCCTTCCGCGACGCCCGGAGCGAGGGGGACGGCCACGACCCCGGTCGGTATCTGAGTCCAGAGCCGACCGGCGCGCCGGGCGGCCCGGTCCACCCGGCCATCCTCGATGACCGGGGGCACGCGGAGGAGCTCGACCGTGAGGTCGGTCCCGTTCGGATGGCGAAGGTGAACCCGATGGGCCCGGTGGAGCCGTCGCACCAGGCGACCGGCGGCCCGGGCGAGTCGGTCGGGGGAGACGAGGCTCCCTAGTACCAGCTCCCGCTGCCAAGCGTCCCGGTCCACCCGGAACCGGGCGGCCGCCGTTGGGGTCGCCCCCGCGACCGCGATTCGCGCCGCCCGAAGCCCCGCACGGCGTGCCGCTCTCCACCACCCGGGACCGTGGCGCCCGACCACGCCTTCCAGCTCGTCGGTCGAGAGCCCGAGGAGGCGCGGGAACTGCTCGGGACCCGGGAAGTAGACGTAGGCGTCGCTCGCCTCGGCGAGGGCCGCCGGGGCGCTCGGGACCGAGCCCGAGCCCGATTGCGCGAGTGAGCGGAAGAACGCCTCTTCGTCCTCGACCACCAAGGTGGGTTCGCATCCGCGGCGTCGGGCCTCGAGGACGAACGCGCGGGCCCAGGGAAGGGTGTGATTCCAGGTCTCGACCGTGACCGTCTCGCCCCGTCGGACCCCCAGGCACTGGTCCAGGACCATTTGGGCCAGTCGGTCCTCCGGGCGCGAGCGCACGGCGCGCGTCAACGTCGGCCGCCGTGCGGGTGGTGATGGCCGGTCCGGCCTCCTGCCACCGCCGGAGCTGTTACGAGCCAGCCACCGTCCATGACCCCTTTCACCCCGCGAAGGTCCTCGGCCGCCTGCTCGATCTCGCGCCGGCGGCCGAGCAGGAGGACCACCTCCGCACACGCGTCCCCTTGGAGATGCACGTGCGTCGTGGAGCGGATGTGTTCCCCCCAGCGATGCTCGGCGGCGGTGAGGCGTCGAAGGACGTTCGGCGTGTCGTGCCGGTAGAGGAGCGCAACGACGCCCAGGGCGTCGGAGTTCGGGTCGGCGAGGGTCCGGTCCGCGAGTTCCTTGCGGATCAGCGAACGGATGGCGTCCGAGCGGCTCGGGCTATTCCGCTCCGCGACCCATCGGTCCAGAAGGGCGAGCAGGGCCGGCTCGAGCGAGACACCCGTGCGGACCACTTTGACGGTCACGGTTCGTGTCCGGTCAGTTCGGAAGAACCTTAACGGTCACGGTTCCGGGTCGCTCGGCTCGGCTGCCGTACCCGACCCCACCGGGCTCAACCGGTGAATCCCTGTCCACCGCCAGCGTCCTCATCGTTGGGCGGCAGTGCGAATCCGATCTCCTCGTAGCGTTTCAGTTTGTAGATCAGCATGGCGATGAGCCAGGTGCCGATGAACAGGACGACGATTCCAATGCCGATGTACCCCCAAACATCGATGCCGTAGGGGCCCGCCGCGTTGTTCAGCCAGTCCATCGTATTCCAGAAGCCAAATGGACCTCCCGAGAAGTTGAACTCGGCGGCGAGCACTCCCAGGACCTCGATCGTTCCGATGATAAACGCCACCATGACCGAGATCAGCGTCAGCGTGAGATTGTAGAAGACCTTGCGAATTGGCTTGGCGAATGCCCACCCGTAGGCGTACCTCATGCTGACGCCGTCGGAGGTGTCCGTGAGCACCATCCCACAGGCGAACATGAACGGTAGAATGAGCACCGCCCACAACGGGAAGCCGGCCGCCGCCGTTCCGACCGTCACGGTGATGGCGATCAGGGTGACTTCGGTCGCCGTATCAAACCCGAGGCCGAAGAGGACCCCGACCGGGTAGATCTGCCATGGCTCGTTGACGAACTTGAACAGCCAGTTGAAGTAGCGGTTCATGAACCCGCGATTGTTCAGCTGCGCCTCGAGCCTCTCGTTGTCGAGTGTTCCGGCCCGCAGCTGCTTGAAGATCAGGTAGACCTCCCAGAAGATCAGCAGATTGATGAACGCAATGATGTACAGAAAACCGCCCGAGATGGCGGTTCCCAGGATCGCCCCCACCGATGCGAACGTCGGGTAGGAATTGATGATGAAACGGGCCGCCACGACAAGGCCCACCAACATCCCCATGACGATCGTGGAATGACCGAGCGAGAACCACGTCCCGACGGTGTAGGGCTTCTTTCCCTGCTGCAGCAACTTCCGGGTGGTGTTGTCGATGGCGCAGATGTGGTCGGCGTCGACCCCGTGGCGAAGACCCAGCGTGTACGCGAGGATCCCAAGCCCGATGAATATGCCGTAGGTTCGGCCGATGGCGAAGGTGAGAATCAAGCCCAGTACGGTGCACGCGATGATTCCAACGTAGATGATCGTCGCGCCCCTTCTCTCCTCGGGGGCGAGTACGTAGGGGTTCTCGTAGGCGGTTACACCCACGGGTGTTGTGCTGAGGTTTGTCGTGGCATCCGCCATTCACGTGGCCGAAGGACCGGGAAATATAACCTTATGTTGTGTTTCAAAAACGTAACAACGAAAAGGGTAGAACCGAGGGGGGACCCCGGGGGCGACCGCCTCACTCCTCGACGATCGGCTGCCGGTGTTTGACGAATTCCCCGCCCTTCAGCTCGCGCATCGCCTCGATGAGCTCTTCGCGGGTGTTCATCACGATCGGTCCGTACCAGGAGACAGGCTCGTGGAGCGGGCGCCCCGAGACCAGCAGGAAACGAGCGACTGCCTCCAGAGCGTGCGCTCGAACAGGACCACCGGGGCCGAACAACGCGGTCTCTCCGGCCGACACGGCCCGATCATCGCTTCCGTCGAACCGAACGTTCCCCGTGATGGCGTGAGCGAAGGCGGTGTATCCGGGATTGGTAGCTAACTCTAAAGAGCTTCCCGGGGGTACCGTAACGTCAAGATAAGTGGGGTCGACCGAGATTCCCTTCACCGGACCCTCCGCGCCCCCGTAGGAGCCTGCGATGACCTTCACGTGGCTGCCGCCGTCGGTCGTCACCTCCGGGAAGTCGGACCGCGTCAAACCTCGGTACGCCGGCACGGACATCTTCTCCCGCGCGGGAAGGTTGACCCACAGCTGGAAGCCGGACATCGTGCCCTCACTGCGCTTCGGCATCTCCTGGTGGATGATCCCGCTGCCCGAGTTCATCCACTGGACGTCGCCCGAGCCGATGACCCCCTCATTCCCGAGGGTGTCGCCATGCTCCACCTGACCCTCGAGCACGTACGTCACCGTCTCGATGCCGCGGTGCGGGTGCCAAGGGAAGCCGGCGAGGTAGTCTTCCGGGTTCGAGGAGCCGAACCGGTCGAGCAGGAGGAACGGGTCGAAGAGCGGCACCTCGTTGTTCGAGAACGAACGGCGAAGGCGTACCCCTGCCCCCTCCAGGGTCGGGACGCCGGGAAAACGATGCGCGATCGAGCGGGATGGTTCGGTCAGCGGCCTTACCTCGCTCTATTCAATTACCTTTGGTTACTTAAAGGGGAGCGGAGAGCCGGGTAACCTCGGATACCGTCCCCGACCGGTTCCGCGGTGGGGGCTGATTCAGGTCGGTGGAACGCCCGACATGCACGGGGTCCTGGAGTGTCTGAGGGCTACCCCGGCACGGAAGGAGTTCGCTCACTCCGGTGGGGGGTATCCCGGCTTCTTGCGGAGGGCCGCCTCGATCTCGTCGAGCTGGTCCAGGGCGCCTTCGGACGGGGAAGCCTCCGCGACCACGCCCTCGAGCGAGTACGGGTTCATTTCCCAAGTCCTTCTCCGTCGGATGGTTCTCGGTTCGGGTTCGAGCAGGGATTCGTCCCAATCCGGGGGAGAGCGGGGCGAGGTGACCTCCTCTTCCACTTCGTGGGATTCGGCGAAGAGATCTTGCGCGAACAGCGCCACCGCCCCCGCGCAGAGCCCAGTGATCCCCAACGCCACGAAGAGAACCCACGGTCGAAGCGCCACGGAGCCGCTCCCGCCGAGCGAGGCGCCGGCCCCCGTCGCGTGGAGCTGCAGGGCGAGCCCGACGCAGACCCCTCCTACGAGGAACAGCGGAAGGGCCGCGTAGACCCGCTCGGCCCAGCTCTCCTGCTCGCTCGAGCTTCCCGGGCTCGAGGCGGAGGGTGGAGAGGGGGCCAACGGGTCCGACCATCGGGCCGCGAGCGAGAGGGACGAGGAGTTCATCGCATCGCCTCGGGAGAGCCCCCGGTTCGTTTCATGGACACCCCGTCGTCACCGTGCAATGATTCAGGGATACCTCGACCGCCTCCACCGTGGGGACCGCGGTTCCGAGGTCGACGAACAGCCGGAGTGTTATGGTCGACGTCGCGGCCCCCGTCGCGACGCCGGTGGAGAAGTATCCCTTCCCGTAGACCCACCCGGTCGTCAGGTGGACCGCGACGTCCACGTCGAACCCGATGGCGGGTCCGACATTCCGCGGCTGGGTGACCGTGAACGTGACCCGCTCCGTGTAATGCCCTGCGGCGAGAGCGACGGAGGACGCGGGTCGGTAGCGGTCCGTGCACGCGCCGGCACACGACGGGAGGACGACCGTGGTCCCCTGCAACCCCGAGGAGGTTCCCTGGAGACCGGCCGCGGCGTAGCCCGGGGCGGCGCCCAGATGCACGACGGCCCTCGCCCCGATGACCACGGGAGGAGCCGCGAGCAGAGTGACCTTGTTCGCATAGTAGTGAGAGGCCGTGAAGGGGTGGACCGAGGTAGCGGCCGAGGCGGTCGACGGCACCACGACCAGCAGCAGGAGCACCACCAGTCCGAGCCCATGCCACCGGCTGCCCGACCTTCTCATGGTCGTGTATCCCCGCACGGAGGCCCGACCGCACAGGCCCACTCCGACGGCCGAGGATCAACGCCCGGAGGGGGCGGTAATCCCGCCCCCCCGGGGAAAGGAAGGGGTTCCGTGGTCACACGGTCGTCGGCGGTCCGAAGATGCCAAGCCCCCACTAGGGGCAGCTGGTCGCGCTCGCGCACTGGTTGAAGACCACGTTCACAGAGTTGATCACCGGCGCGGTGGCCGAGGTCATGTCCAGGAAGAGAAAGACGGGAACCGTCTGGGCGGTCGCGGCCGTGGAGACCCCGGTCGCCAGGTACCCCTGCACCACAACGGCGCTGGTAACGACTCCGATCGTGACGGAGACCGTGATCGAGAAGTCGAACCCGAGGCTGGTGCCCCCGGTCGCCGGCTGGATCACGTTCACGACGATCTGCTCGCCGTAGTCCCCCACGGTGGCGGCAGAGGGGACCGCCGGGCGGAACCCCTGAACGGCACACGGAGCCGCCGCACAGACCGCAAGAGCGGTCGGCGTTCCGTCAAGCCCGAGCGTGCCGACCTGGGTGCCGGCGATGGTCGAACCGGTCATGGCCGCTGTGAGGACGACCAGTTGCTCCGAGGCGACGGAGCCGATGTTCGCGAACCCCGTGGGGGCCGGCGTGGAGGTCACGTTGGACGACTGACCCGGGGTCAGGGTGATGATGCTCGTCGCGGCCAGCGCATACCCACCGATCATGGCGACCATCAGCGCGGCCGTTACGATGTAAATCGCCCGATACTTCCTTCTCTTCTCCGTCATGGACCCACCAAAAGGGCCCATTAAAATGTGTATGAATGCGTATTTATACTTACTCTTGACCGACCCGGACGACGGTCCGTTCGGCCCGTGAATTTCGGCCTCCGCCGCCCGTTAGCCGAGGGGCGGCCGCGGGCAAGGAATCGATCGTCGCGATCGGAGAACCGGTGGGGCGGCCACACCTTTGTACGGTCTTCCGTTGGTCCACCGCGCTGGTGGATCGATGCGTGACGATCCTCCATCGGCGTTCCGATGGCGCTCGAACGGCTCGGCATTTCTCTCGCCCCTCCTGATAACCCTTCTGAGTATCCCTCGTCACCGGCAGGTTCGAGAGGGGTCACACAGGCCCGCCAAGCCACAAAGTCTAATGCCTTTCGCAATCGTGCTCGAGGTGAATTGTCGGCCCGTCACCACGCTAACGAGCGCGGCCACACCGACGAGCAAACGAGTACCTGAAAGGAAACCCGTGAGAGTCCTACCTGATTCTCCCTGCACGACGGCCCCCTGGGTCGGGTCTCGTGCTCAAACTTGGAGTGGGTGTTTCGGGGTTCCGTAGTTCCAGCCACCGGGAGGAGGAATGAAAGCACAGGTCCTGTCGCCGCGCCACCGCGCGGTAGGGT
This sequence comes from Thermoplasmata archaeon, assembly GCA_052325545.1. Classification (GTDB taxonomy): domain Archaea; phylum Thermoplasmatota; class Thermoplasmata; order Lutacidiplasmatales; family UBA184; genus Lutacidiplasma. Next base: position 980 of record JBKQUP010000034.1, on the reverse strand, counting down.
TTGCCATCGTCGTATCGATCATCATGCTGGGCGCTGCCGCGCTCGCCTCTGCGGGGGTGATGGTGGCTCCGGAATTGTCGTCCGGAAGCACGAACACATCCTCAGCGGTCGCGCTTTCCCCGACGAGTTCGGCCGTGAGCACCGTAGGCCAGGGCTACACAGTTTCTCTCAACGGTTCTAGCGCGGTCGTCGTCTCTTCTCCGTCTCCAACTCCTTCCCCCGCCTCTCCCAGTTCTTCTGGGTTGATGCCAGCCCTCACGCCGACCATCACGGTTAGCCCTACCCAGGGCCCGATCGGAGCGTCGTACACGGTGACGGGTTCCGGGTTCACTCCGTCGTCCGAAGCGACCGTCTCGTTCAACTCACTGTGGCAGACGCCAACGGGTGGAACAGATTGTACTGCCGTCGGGACCACCATAACCACGGACAGTTCGGGAGGCTTCGTTTGCACGTTCCAGACCCCAGCCGGGATCGTGGGAACCTACAATCTCGTGGGTGAGGACAGGGGTTCAGAGACCCAGACCGCTCCGCAGTCGTTCACGGTGACCACACCGGCGATCACGGTGACGCCAGGGCAGGGCCCGATTGGCGCGACGGTGACCGTGGCCGGCACGGGATTCTCGGTGTCGACGGCGCTGTCGTCGCTGGTATTCGATTCCGTCACGATCACAAGCTGCACGAGCGGTTCCCTGACGACAGGCGCGACCGGGGCCTTCACCTGCACATTTGTCGTCCCGGGAGGAACGTCGGGAGCGACGGTCACAGCGACGGACGTGGGCGGTCAGACCGCAACCGGTACGTTCACGGTGACCACGCCGGCGATCACAGTGACGCCCGCGCAGGGCCCGCTAGATGCGACAGTGACAGTAGCCGGCACGGGCTTCTCAGTGTCGACGGCACTGACATCGTTGGTCTTCGACACCAAGACGATCACGGCCGCGAGCTGCACCAGTGGTTCCCTGACGACGGGCGCGACCGGG
>JBKQUP010000033.1:0-16293 GCA_052325545.1 Thermoplasmata archaeon | reverse complement strand
ATCCAGTACGGGTTCAACTACGGCGGAGCGATCCCGCAGTACATGGGCAACTACTACCCGACCAACATCAGCTGGCCGAGCACCGACCCGGCGACGACCGCGACGACGGTCGGCGGTGCCGCGTGGTGGTGGGCCCAGGCGACCCTGAAGGGTGGCCCGTACTACGACCCCGAGCTATCGAGCTGCACGACGAGCACGCCGTGCCAGTTCCCGATCATCGGTCAGAAGGGAGCGACGACGGTCGACCAGATGATTCAGGACTACATGCCGTACATCAGCTCGATCTCGGGCGGGATACTCGCGCCGAACACGTTCGACGTGACGTTCAGCCAGCTCGTGGTCGGTAGCCTTTCGGCGCTGCCCGGCCAGTCCTCGCTGCCGTGGTTCAACCTCGGATGGGCGCCTGACTACCCTGACCCGACCGACTACATGGTGCCGCTCTACGAGGCCAACGCGACGTACACGTCGGGCGATGCGGTGCAGCAGGGCCTGAGCCTGTGGACCTGCTCGAGCAGCACCCCGAACGCACCGACCGGCCTGCCGAGCAACCCCAACACCATGACGTCGCTCATCTTCTGGGCGAACCAGCCGGGGATCCCGCAGGCCTGCCAGGGCAACGCCTACGCCACGATGGAGTGGGGAATGGCCACCGCCGCGGGAATGGCGGTCGGCCCGGCTCGGGTGCTGATGTACAACCTGGTTGAGCACATCGCGAACCACCTCGCCCTCTACGTCTACTACGACCAAGAGAACGCGGTGACCACTTACGCGGCCTGGATCAACCCGGCGTCCGTTAACACGAACCCCACCATCGGTGGCGGCGGAGACAACACCTGGTATCTCTACAACGGGAACAAGGTGATCGGGTAGACAAGGGGTCACAGCCAACCCGGCGCCCCGGTCGACCGACCGGGGCGCAGAACCCTTTCCCCTTCTTCTTTTTCTCAAGTGGAATCGAACGTCGACGCGACCGAGGTCCCTTCGGTCGTCGTTCCCGCGGACTGGTCCGTTCGAACGGACCGGACGTTCGAGGGGCCAGAAGGTGTGGTGGGAGCGCTCCCGGCTTCCTGAGCGGGAAGGGGGCGCGGGCCTTAGAGGAACTCTTTGGGGCTCGGTCCCTCTTCGCCCCGGTAGATCGGGACGCCGGCCCGGACGAGGTCCGCTTCGGGGGTCCATCGGCCGTACTCCACCGGGCGGGTCCAGGTAGGTCGGAACCGGCCGCGGGGAGGAGGAGCTTCGTACGGGGGACGGTACCAGAGGTACCGATACAGCAGGAACTCGAGGTAGATCGCGACGGCCAGAGAAACGACGAGCCCCGTGACGCTCGCGGCCTCGTACCAGGCGACGACGATCTGAACGTTCACGATCAGCATGCCGAGGAGGTAGTATCCCCGCAACGCGCGCTGGAAGAACCAGGTGCGCCAGCCCGGCCCGGGCTCCTGGAGGGCCCGCGCCTTCTCGTCCGCGACCCGGTCCTCGAGCGACTCTTCGGCGAGCTCGTCCCCCGGCGACTTCGACCCGTCCATCGGTCCCTCACCGGATGCCCGCGAGGGCATAACGGGGGTTGGGGCTCACTGAGCCGCCTGCGGAGGAACGGTGGCCGCGCCCCCGGTAGGCGGGTAGAGATGGCATGCGACCCAGTGCTCCTTTCGGATCTCGATGAGCGGAGGCTCGGTCTGCGAACAGACGGGCATGACGGCGGGGCACCGGGTATGGAAGCGGCAGCCGGGGGGAGGAGCGGCGGGACTGGGCACGTCCCCCTTCAGCACGATCCGTTCCCGCTTCAGGGTGGGGTCGGGGACCGGGATCGCCGACAGGAGCGCTTGCGTGTACGGGTGGAGCGGACGCGAGAAGAGGTCCTCCGTGGCCGCCCGCTCGACGATCTGACCCAGGTACATCACCGCGACGTGGTGGCTCATCGCCCGCACGACGGACAGGTGGTGAGAGATGAACATGTACGCGAGCCGCTGCTCGGTCTGGAGCTTCTTCAGGATGTTGAGGATCTGGGCCTGGACGGAGACGTCGAGGGCGCTGGTCGGTTCGTCCAGCACGATGAACTCCGGGCGCAGGGCCAGGGCGCGCGCGATCCCGATCCGCTGCCGCTGTCCGCCGGAGAACTCGTGCGGGAACCGCCAGAGGTGTTCGGGGTTGAGCCCCACCTCCTGGACGAGTTCAGCGACCCGTTGAGCGCGTTCTGCGCGGGAACCCGCGTGGTGGATCGTGAGCGGTTCGCCGATGATGTCGCGCACCAGCATCCGCGGGCTGAGCGAGCTGAACGGGTCCTGGAAGACGATCTGGAGCTTCCCACGAAGCTCCTTCATCTTGGAATGCTTCAGTCGGTAGAGGGAGTACTGGTCGGCGATCTCGTCGAGCTCCTTGAGCGCCGCCTGGGCCTCCGGTGTTCCGCCGTCGCCATCCCCCGCCCCCCGCTTCAAGGTGGAATAGAGCGTTTCGAGCCGAGCGACGGTCTCGGGCGACGGGTGGTAGTAGGTGTGTCCGGACGTCGGCTCGATCAGACGGAGCATGAGCCGCCCGACGGTCGTCTTGCCGCAGCCGGATTCCCCGACGAGCCCGAGCGTCTCGGATTCGCGGACATCGAGGGTCACGCCGTCCACGGCGCGCACGTCGCCGATGCGGGTCGAGAAGAGCCCTCCTCGGATCGGGAAGTACTTGCGCAGGTTGTAGGAGGTGATCAGTGCGGGGGTGGATTCGTTCATCATTGGATGGACCCCTCCGTGCGATTACTCCACCGCCACCGGACCCTTGTACAGGTGGCACGCCACGGTGTGTTCGGCCCCTTCGGTCGTGACCGGCGGTCGGACCTCCTTGCAGACGGGCATCGCGTACGGGCAACGGGGGTGGAAGCGGCAGCCCTCGGGGGGGCGGATCAGGTCAGGGACCGAGCCCGGGATCGAGCTCAGTTTCTTGTCGGGCCGCTCGAGGTTCGGGATCGATGCGAGGAGTCCCTGGGTGTACGGGTGCAGGGGATGCTGGTAGAGGTCGCGGGCGCGCGCGGTCTCGACGATCTGGCCCGCGTACATGACGCACACTCGGTCGGCGACCTCCGCGATCACGGCCAGGTCGTGCGTGATGAGAAGGATCGCAGTCCCGATGCGGGTCTTCAGCTGCCGCATCAGCTCGAGGATCTGTGCCTGGATGGTCACGTCGAGCGCGGTCGTCGGTTCGTCCGCGATCAGGATCGTCGGTTCGACCGCGAGCGCCATCGTGATCATCACCCGCTGGAGCATCCCACCGGAGAGCTCGTGCGGGTATCCTCGGGCGACCTGGACGGGGTTCGCGATCGAAACCTCCTCGAGACGCCCCACAGTCCGCCAGAACGCCTCGTCCCGGAGCGGGCGCTGGACCCGACCGCGGATCCCCCAGATCCCGTAGTAGAACCCTCGGAGACGTAGACCCCCACGCCGGCTGCGCAGGATGCGCCGCTGGCGCCGGTCGATCCGGCCTTCCCGCATCTCGGACAGGTAGAGGTCGTGGAAGTCGTCCTCGACCACCATCCGACGGCGGCGATACCTGAGGTAGGACCGCTCGATGCGGCTCAGGTGAACCCGGCGCAGGCCCTTCTCGAGACGGCGGACCATGTCCTCCGTGCTGAGCTCGCTGTCCCGGACGAGATAGAACGCCTGCGTCCCGAACGACGCGAGGTGCGCCGCCTCACCGGCCTTGGCCGCGGCCGCACGGGAGGCGTCCGGGCCCGCGGCGGTCCGTGTGATCTCGACGAGCGCTTCGAGGGCGGGGCGAACCTCCGGGGCGTCCGTGGTCGCCGCCATGATGTCGTCGACGATCCGCGTCCCTTGGTGCAGCAGGAGCGCCTCGGAGATCTGGTCGGAGACCGAGAAGACCGGGTTCATCGCCTGGGTCGGTTCCTGGAAGATCATCGAGATCCCCCGGCCCCGCACCGCCGACATCCGCTCGAGGCCGGCCTTGATCCGACGGAACGAGCGCCGGACCTTCGCGCGGCCGGTCTTCGGGTCGATCTTGATCCGAGCCTCGGTGTCGAGACCCCAGAGCAGGTCGATCCCTCGGAAGAGGACCTTACCGCTGATGACCCGTCCCGGAGGGTCCGGGATCAGCCGGGTGACGGAGAACGCCGTTACGCTCTTTCCACATCCGGTCTCTCCGACGAGCCCGACGGTCTCTCCCCGACGTACCTTGAACGAGACTCCGTCGAGTGCCAGGACGACCCCGTCGTACGTGAAGAAGTAGGTCTTCAGGTCCCGTACGTCCAGAACGACCGGGTTTCGATCGGTCGTTTCTGGGAGGTTCGGAGACTCCGGTGCGGGGGCCGCGGACGGAAGCGGCGTCTCGGTCGGAAGGCCGGGGGCTTCCCGCATCGGTTGTGAAACTGCTGCCATGGTTTCGGTTCGACTACCTCCGGAGCCGGGGGTCTAGGGCGTCCCGAAGCCCGTCCGCCAGGAAGTTCACGCTGATCGCGTAGAGGAATAGCATCAGCCCCGGGAAGAGGAACTGCCACCAGGGGATCACGCAGGTGCCGAATTGGCAGGTGAGGAGCGCGTCGGTGAACGTGCTGGCGCCGGCACCGCTATACACCGATAGGGCGGCCATGGAGCCCCACTCCGGGAAGTAGATGGTCGGAAAGACCGGGAACCCTAGGTAGACGAGCGTCCCGAGGAGCAAGGGGATCGTCCCAACATCGAGCGACATCTGGACGAAGATCGGGTACACGCTGTTCGGGATGATGTGGCGCAGGACGAGTCGCCCACTTCCCGCTCCGCTCGCTTTCGCGGCCTCGACGTACTTCTGCTCACGCACCACGAGGACCTGGCCTCGAACGATACGTGCGTAGAATGGCCACCACACGATGACAAACCCAACGATCAGCAGGAGGACCCGCATCCCGAAGGGTTGGAAGAGCGGTAACGAGACGAGCACGGCGATCACGATGATCACGAAAAGGATCTGGGGTATCGAGAGGAAGATGTCGACGATCCGCATCAGCGCTTCATCGACCCAACCGCCAAAGAACCCGGAGATCGCTCCGACCAGGAGGCCGATCAGGGCCCCGGTCCCCACGATCGCGACCGACACGCCCAGCGACCAATCCGACCCCCGCAAGAGACCGGCGTAGATGTTGTAGAACGTCGGGTTGGTGGGAGCCACGGTGATCGAGCCGAGGGGTAATGGGCCGAGCGTTCCGTGAGAGAAGTCAAAGGTCGGCGCGATGTCCGACGGATAGCCGGACGGGGTCTGGTAGCAGTTCGCTCCCGGGGAAACGGTTCCGGCCGAATACGTGCACAAGCAACCGTTGACGGGGGGATAGACGCCGTTGGACGCACACTGCTGCTGGAGCTGGGTCCACGGGATCGGCTGGGTCAGCGCGTAGATCGCGATGGCGATGAAGATGACCAGGATCACGATCCCCACCATCGCCAGCGTGTTGCGACGCAGGAAGTACCAGGTCCGCTTCATCTGGGCGATCCGGGGGTTCGGCCGCCGGCCGCGGCGGGTCACCGGGACCGGCTCCGCCGGCTCGGGAGAGGGCGATGAGACCTCGACCACTGCTTCGTCCGGCATCCCCGTTTCTCACCCCAACCGGACCCTCGGGTCCAGATACGCGTAGAGCACGTCCACGATGATGTTCGCGAAGACGACGAGGAACGTGAATAACAGCGTCGAACCGAAGATCAGTCCGAAGTCATACGGGGCCAGCAGCGCGTAGACGAACATCCGACCGACGCCGTTCAAGTTGAAGATCGTCTCCACGACGGGGAACCCGCCGATGAAGAAGGCGAACGTGAGTCCCAGGACGGTGATGGTCACGTTGAGCGAGTTGCGACCGGCGTGCTTCGAGATGACGACACTTTCGGGGACTCCCTTCGACCGAGCTGTCCGAACGAAGTCGAGGTTCATGACCTCGAGCATGCTGTTGCGGACGAACCGGAGCAGCCCAGCAATCGTCCCGTAGGCGATGACGAGGGCCGGCAGGACCATGCGGATGATCGAGTCCAGCGCGAGCCACCCCTGGCCATGGAGGGCAGCGTCCACGGTCGGGAACCCCGTGGGGGAGGTGATCACGCCGGCTTTGAGCCAGGTCGGGAACTGCCCGCCGGAAAAGCACAACTGGCTAGGCCACGAACCGTAGAAGAACTGGTAGAACGAATCGCTAGCGCAGGTAGGGTCTTTCCCACCCACGGTGGGACCGATCGATAAGACGAATGCCATGAGCAAGAACGTCCCGAGAAGGAATCCGGGCAGGGCATATCCTGAGAACGAGATCACCCGTGAGGCTTGGTCGACCGGACGGTTCCGGTATACAGCGGCAAGGTTTCCTAATGGAATCGAAACGATGAGAATGATGACCAGCGCAAAGATTGCTAACTCTAAAGTGTAGGGGAGCAGCCAGCTCAGGACGGTCGCGACCGACTGACCCTGGATCAGCGAATCTTCGGAAGACGCGCCGCTATGGTTATCGACGTACCCCCATTGGAACGTCAGACTATTCGCGATGTAGAGCCCCCATTGGTAGTAGACGGGCTGGTCTAACCCTAACTTGTGGACATCTCGCGCGTAGACAGGGTTCGTGCAGTTACCGGACTGATTGATCCCGATGGCCCTACACGGGACCAGGGGACTGTAGCCGCCGACGGAGTTCTTAGGCGGAGCACCGAACGACGAGATCAGCCGGTCCTGGATGGGAAGCGCGCTCACCAGGGCGAAAGTAATGGTCATCACGCCGACGATGATTGGTACGACTAGGATGAGCCGTCGTACGATGTAGATCCACATCCGCATGGGCTAGCCGCCCCCCCGCGCGGGCACAAAAAGACCAGCGCCTGCCTGTATTTATACGGTCACCAACTTGCTCCGCCGAGTTGGTTCGCTCCTCCCGCGGAGCGGGGTCTACAGCAGGGGAAGCGACCCCGTTATCGGGTCTAGTTGGGAGCTGGGGGCCGGGCCGAGCCCGAGGACCGTTTTGGTGCCGGGCGGCACCTCGGTGAACCCCGCGTCCTCCACGAGCACCCAAAGGATCCCCTTCGCGCGAGCTTCGCGAGCGAGGGTCTCGAGCTCGTCGAGGGTCGGCGCCAAGAGCGCGATCTTCTTCTGGCCAGTGGCCGACCAGGCGCGGAACGCCTCCGGGGCGCGTTTCACGGCCTCCTGGGCCAGGAGGACCGCGGCGTGGGCCACCTGTACCGCCGCCTTGCCCGCGGTCAGGCGGAGCTCGCCCCGAACGACCAGGACCATCTTGTAGTCCGAACCCCCGCGGGCCGCCCTAGGTGGCATATTCGTCCTCCCTCCTCCGCCGGATAGTGTCCCGTTCGGCCTTCACCGACTCCAGGTCGGCGGTGAGCCGCGCGACCTCCGTCGGGTTCTGGGCGTAGACGCGGAGAGCGTGCTGAAGTCTCCGTTCGTCCCGTCCGAGCCGTTCCAGTTCGCGCGAGAGCTCCCACGCTCCATCCTCTCCGACCCTCATGGCGGTCGGTGGGCTCTCGGGAGGGTTCCGGGCGAACGCCCCTCGGAAGAACGCCGCGACGAACCCGACGAGGGCCACGGCGGCGAGGGCGCCCTCCAGAACGGGGTCGGACCACGCGGCGGCGAACCCGCCGGGGACGAGGTCGAGGATCCCGAACCCGACCACGACGGTGAGCCCGATGCTGGTCACGAACGAGAGCGTCACGATCTCGAGCAGCCGTCGCCCTCCCTCGGGGCCACGGACCCGCCACTCCGGGAAGAGGGCCTTCGCGATTGCGTACCCGGGCACGAAGAATAGGATAAGCCCGCCCGCGACCCCTTCGGCGATGGTCAGGAGCGTCATCGGTCGGTCGCCCGGCTCACGGGGGCGCGTCCCCTCCGGCGCCGAACTGCTTCTCCATCTGGCGCCGGAGCCTTCGGTTGGAGACCAGTCCGTGGGCGGCCTTGCGCGTCGTCTCGTAGTGCTTCAGGAGCGCCCGGACCTCCTGGGGCCGGTGCCCGCTCCCCCGCGCGATGCGGTGGATCCGGTCGGCCTTGATGAGCTGGGGGTCGTCCAGCTCCTCGCCCGTCATCGAGTCGAGGATGACCCGGAATCCGCGAAGCCGTTTCTGGGTCTGCTCGAGCTCCTTGTCGTCGACCTTCATCGAGCCGAACCCCGGGAAGGCGGAGAGGATCTTCGAGAACGGTCCCATCTCCCCGAGGGAGTCGAGCTGGGCGCGCATGTCGCGGAGCGTGAACCGCCCGCTCATGAGCGCCTTCGCCGCCTTCTCCGCGGCATCCTTGTCGGAAAGCTCCTCGAACCGTTCGAGGAGGCCCTGGATGTCTCCCATCCCCAGGAGACGGGAGACGAACCGGGTGGGCTCGAACCGCTCGAGCTCGTCCAGGTGTTCGCCGGTCCCGATGAACAGGATCGGGGCGCCGCTCACCGCCACCGCCGAGAGCGCCCCCCCGCCTTTCGCCGAGCCGTCGAGCTTGGTGAGGATCACGCCCGTGAGCCCCACGGCCTTGTGGAACGCCTCCGCGCTCCGACCGGCCGTCTGGCCCATCGCGGCGTCGAGGACCAGGATGACCTCGTCCGGAGCGAACGTCGCCTTCACGCGTTTCAGCTCCTCGATGAGGTCGGGGTCGATGCCGCTCCGGCCGGCCGTGTCGACGAGGACGGCGAGGTGGGGTGGGAACTTCGCGAGGGCCTCCTGGACGATCACCTCAGCCCGGTTCTCCGACCGGTTGGAGTAGAATTCACATCCGACCTTCTTCGAGAGCTGCTCGAGCTGGTCGACGGCGGCCGGTCGGTGGACGTCGGCGGCGACCAGCCCTACCCGTACGCCGCGCTTCTGGAAGTAGCGGGCGAGCTTCCCCGCGGTGGTGGTCTTTCCTTGGCCGAAGAGACCGGCGAGGAGGATCTTCTTGGGCCGAAGGTCGAAGGGCCGGTCCTTGCCGAGGATGCCGCGCACCTCCTCGTAGATGATGCGGACGAGGAAGTCGCGGAGGCTCATGCCGGCGGGTGGCTTCTCCTCGACAGCCCTCCGACGGACCCGCTGGGTGAGGGCGAGAGTGAGCTGGACGTTGACGTCCGCCTGAAGGAGCGCGCGCTGGATGTCCCGGACGACCTCTGACAGGAGGGCCTCGTCCACGACGGAGCCGCGGGCGATCTTCTGGAGGACGCCGCGAAGCGATTTTCCGAGGGAATCGAGGACCATGGTGCCGGCCGGCCCGCGGGGGCCCAAAGACCCAACGTGGACGGCCTATAAGGGGAAGCGTGCGCGCCGCGAGGAGCGGCGACGCATGCGAGTGCTTCGCTCGCCACGGAATCGTCTTAAGAACCTGTGCGGCTCGGAAGCCCCGAGACCATGACTCCTGAGGCGGCCGCCCCGTCCCCCAAGACCGCGCCTCCGAAGCTGAACCCGGTTCGGGTCCCGATCGTTGAGGAACCCGTGGGCGTACGGACCACGGACTTCCGCGAGGTGCTGCACGCATACTCCAAGGAGGACGCCATCCTCGAGGCGAAGCGGTGCATCCAGTGCCGTCGGCCGTGGTGCGTCGAAGCGTGCCCCATCACGCAGGACTGCCGCGAGTACATCCGCCTCATCGCGGACGGGGACTTTGCGGGAGCGGCGCGGGTGACGCTGCGCGAGAACCCCCTCGCGACGTGCCTGTGCAAGGTCTGTTACCACTACTGCGAGGACTCCTGTGTCGTCAAGAAGAAGGGAGTCCCGATCGCCATCCGCCACCTGAAGCGCGCGGCCCTCGAACACGGGGAGAGCGACCTCGTCTACATCCCGTCGAAGCCGAAGAGCCAACGGGTCGCGGTCGTCGGCGCGGGTCCGGCCGGCCTCATGATGGCCTGGGAGCTCGGCGTCCGGGGCTACTCGGTCACCGTCTTCGAGCAGGAGCACCGGTTCGGGGGCCTCATGCAGACGATCCCCGCGTACCGGATGACGGATGCGGACGTCGAGACCGACCGGAAGCGCTTCCGCGACCTGGACGTCACGTTCGTGAACGGGACGAAGGTCGGCAAGGAGTTCCCAATCGACAAGCTGGTCCGGGAGGACGGCTACCAGGCCGTCTTCATCGCGATCGGGACGCCAAGCCACCGTACGCTGGGAATTCCCGGCGAGAACCTTCCCGGGGTCCTCCCGGCGCTCGACTTCCTGAAGCATGTCAACCACGGGATACCGGTCACGGTCGGCAAGGAGGTCATCGTCATCGGCGGCGGGGACGTCGCGATGGACTCCGTCCGGACCGCGCTCCGCGAGTCCCACGGGGGACACGTCACGCTCGTCTACCGCCGCAGCCGGCAAGAGATGCCCGCCGACCCCGAGGAGGCGCACGGGGCCGAGCAGGAGGGGATCCGGTTCGAGTTCCTGCGGGCGCCGCTCCGCATCGTCGGCGGTCACCACGTCGAGGGGCTGGTCGTCCAAAAGATGGAACTGGGCCCTCCCGATGCCGGGGGTCGGCGAACCCCGGTGCCCGTCCCGGGCTCCGAGGAGACGCTCCCCTGCGACACCGTGGTCATCGCCGTCGGTCAGAAGGCCGACCTCACCGGCTTCGGACCCGACCTCGACCTCAAGCTCACCTCCCAGGGATGGCCCGAAGGCAAGGGAAAAGGGTTCGAGACCGCGGTCCCCGGGATCTTTGCGGCCGGGGGCCGGTCCGTCGTGTACGCCATGGGGACCGCCATGGAGATCGCGGACGCGATCGACACCTATCTCTCCGCCAAGAGAGGCGAGGCCCCTTCGCCGCGACCCGACCCGCTCGGGGGAACCGAGAGCTTCCACCGGCCCGCCGGCTACACGACCCCCATCCGGGTGTAGGCGTTCCGCCTCCCAGCCGGGGGGCGGGAACCTTTTTCTGAGGTCCCGCTCCATCTACGAGCGATGACGTTCGGGCGACGGACGGTCCGGCTCCGCTGGGTCCTTCTCGGGACTCTCGTCACCGTGCTCATGGCCGTTCCGATCGTCCCCGGAGCCGCGGGCGCTCCCGCGACCGTGGTCTCCGTCGGCCCATCGACCACTGTCCCGCTGGACGCCGCCGTGTATTCCGGTTCGTTCGCGACGCGAGCGGGCTACGACAGCAGCTATCTTGAGTCGGTCTCGAACGCGGCGCCGGCCGTGGGTCCGGAGCTCGTGGTCGTCACCTTCCGGCCGAGCGACCCTTCGTTCTTTCTCCCGCCGTCCGCCTCCCACCTGCTCTCGGTCGCGGGGATCGCGGACCGGTACGGCCTCTCCCCCGCCGCGTACGCCTCCGCCGAGGCGTACTTCGAATCGATGGGCCTTTCGGTCGTCCATGCCGGAGGCGACCGGCTCACGCTCACGGTCGAAGGGACCGCGGCCGGGGTCGGACGCGCGTTCGGCACCGGCCTCGAGTCGGGAGCATACCAGGGACGGGCCGTGACATTCCCCTCCTCGGCGCCGAGCCTCCCCATGTGGCTCGAATCGTCGGTCGCATCGGTCACCGGGCTTTCGAGCGGCTTCGTCACATTCTCGCTGCCCGCGGGGCTCCCGTCGGGCGCTGGCCTCGCCTCCACCGGACCGGCCCAGGGGTCGAGCGACCTGATCACCCCAGCGATCGCGAGGGAGATCTACGACTTCTCCTCGCTCTACAACGTCTCGGGAACGGCACGGTACGCGACGGGCCAGGAGATCGCTCTACTGCTTTGGGGGGAAGGATATGCCCCGAGTGACCTCACCACGTTCCTCTCGAGCGACTATCCGAGCAACTTCCCCCTGCCCAAGATAGAACCCTTCCCCGTCGACGGAGCCCCGCTGCCCTCGCCGAATGCCCCGAGCGACCCCAGCAAGGCCCCGCAGGAACTGACGCTCGACATGGAGTGGGCCGGGTCGATGGCCCCGGGCGCGACACTCGACGCCGTCTACGCTCCCGACGGGCCGGCGGACCAGAACTACTCCCCGACCGTCGCATCGATGGCGGACGCGCTCAGTATGGCCGTGACCGGGATCCCCGGGGTCTCCGTCATCTCCATGTCGTTCGGGACCCCCGAAGGGGCGAGCCAGTCGCTCGCGGCCGCGTGGGACACCGACCTTGCCGCGGCGACCCAGGAGGGGATCACGCTCCTCGCGGCGACGGGTGACCTTGGCGGGGTCACTGGGGCCGCCTGCCAGGGGACGATCTCGACGGACTATCCGTCCGACTCACCGGACGTCATCGCCGTAGGAGGGACCGACCCCGCCCTCGCGCGCAACCTCCTCGGCCAGGTCACGGGACTGGCGAGCGAATCCACCTGGAGCGATAGCGGTGGGGGGTTCTCTACCTCCACGGCAGCGCCCTCCTGGCAGGAGGTCGGGAGCGCGGCGGCACCGATCCTGGCGAACGGCCATCGCGGGACCCCTGACGTTTCCGCGGCCGCGACGTACAACTACCTCTACTACAACGGCGTGAACTCGGTCGCGGCGGGCACGAGCTTTGCGACTCCGCTCTGGGGCGGCCTCGTCGCGGAGATGGACGCCCTGTATGGAAGCAAGCTCGGGTTCCTTACGCCCCGACTCTACGCGATCGGCGCGGCCCAGGAGAGCGGCAAGGACCCGGTGGGACTGGCCGACGTCTCGAGCGGGTCCACGTGCCTCGGCCCCGCGACCAAAGGCTGGGACACGGAGACGGGCTGGGGCTCGCCCCGCGCGCTCCTTCTGTACGAAGACCTGACCGCGACGTTCGTGAACCTTACCGTGTCCGCATCTCCCTCGCCGGTCGCGCCGGGCGGCACCGTGACGGTGGCGGCCCGGCTTTCGAACCGGACGAGCGGGACCCCGATCGTCGGCGTCCCGGTCGAGGTCAGTCTGCAGGCCAGCGACCCGAACGGGCCGTGCGCGGGAGTCTGGGGCGCGGAGAGCCTCGCGAGCAACGCGACCGGGTTCGTGAGCCTCGCCGTGACGGTCCCGGCCTGCTTCTTCGGGTCGCACGGAACGACCCAGGTCTCGGTGACGAGCGACGGGTACTACGGTACGGCCTCCACGACGTTCGCCGTCAACCTGATCGCGTTCGTACCGGCGCTCGTAGGTATCGAGGCGTACCCTCAGAACGTGGTCGCGTTCGTGCTCATCATGGGGGCCGCGGTGGTGGTCGGATACGTCATCGGCCGGGGCCGCCCGCGCCCTCCCCCTCCGTCTCCGGCTCGGATGCCACCGCCCTCCGTGACGACCCCGCCCGCCGCCGCACCCGTCGTGAGCACTCCCCCCACCGCACCACCCGCTCCTCCCGCGCCCAATCCCCCCTCGACCGGAGGCCCTCCGGGGCCTCCTGGGACGTAACCCGCGTCCCTTTCCGCGCCGATGGGCGCCCCCACCTTCTCTCGGCGGCCGGCGGCCCCCAAAGGACTTAATCCGGCCTCCCTGTCGCCTCCCTGTGCCCGAGGCATCGGGGGATGCCCCGGTCGGGGCGGCCCCGGTCGCTCTCTCGGGGCCGGAACGGTCGCTGCTGGTCGCCTTGCGCGAGCGGGAGGGTCCTGCTCTCGACGAGGAATCGCTCGGTCGCGAGGTCGGGCTGCCGCCCGACCAGGTGCGCGGAAGCCTCCAACGTCTCCGGTCGAAGCACCTCGCGCTGGTCGAAGAGGAGCACGAGACGGTCTCGCGTCTCACACCGAAAGGAGAGGGGGCGCTCGCGAGAGGGCTCCCGGAGCGGAGGTTCCTCGATGCCCTCCAACGGCACGGCGGCTCCCTGACCCCGGACGAGGTGACGGAGGCGGGACTTGAGGACGAGGAGCGGTCCGCGGCGATCGGAATCCTCCGTCGACGTGGGTTCCTCGCCGAGGGACCCCCGTTCCGACTGAAGCCCGACGCCCGGGTAACGGACGGATTCCTCCCCGAAGAGACCGTGCTGAAGCAGGTGGCGGAGGAAGGGACCGACACCGACCCGGCGATCGTCGAAGCGCTCGAGCGGCGCGGCCTCGTGCGGCGCGACCATCGGTCGATCAAGCGCTGGTCCGTCTCCGAGGAGGGTCGACGGCTTCCGCTCGCCCCCGAGGGGGAGGAGCTTCTGGGCTCGCTCACGTCCGACCTATTGCGGTCGGGAGGCTGGCGGGGCCGGACGTTCCGGCCCTATGACGTCCGGGCGGCCGTGCCGTACCTGACGGGAGCGCGACCGAACCCGTACATCGCCTGGCTCGAGGAGTTCGAAGAGGTCCTGGTCGGCCTTGGGTTCGAGCAGGCCGAAGGGCCCCTTCTCGAGACCGAGTTCTGGAACAACGACGCCCTGTTCATGCCCCAGGACCACCCCGCCCGGTCGATCCACGACGCGCTCTCGGTCGAGGGGGTCGAAGGGAGGCCTCCGCCGCCGGAGCTCCTCGCGCGTGTCGCCGCGGTCCACGAGGGCCGCCCCCTGCCCGGCATGACCGTTCCCCTCGGACCCGGCTGGCCCGGTTCCTACGACGCGCGCGTTGCCGTCCGCCCAGTGCTCCGCTCTCAGACGACCGCGGTGTCGGCCCGCTACCTCGCCCGGAATCCTCGGCCTCCCTTCCGGATGTTCTCGATCGACCGCAACTTCCGTCGCGAGGAGATCGACGCCCGGCACCACCTCGAATTCCACCAGTGCGAGGGGATCATCGGGGAGGAAGGCCTCGACCTCCGACACCTCGTCGGCGTGTTCACGACCCTGGCCGAAGCGATCGGGCTTCGCGAGATGAAGATCCGACCGAGCTACTTCCCGTTCACGGAGCCTTCGATCGAGGGGTACGTCCGCCATCCGCGCCTGGGGTGGATGGAGGTGTTTCCCGGCGGGCTGCTCCGTCCGGAGGTCCTCCGTCCGTTGGGCGTCGAAGTGCCCGTCCTCGCGTGGGGGATCGGGGTCACGCGGCTCGCGATGGTCGCCCTCGGCTGCAACGACATCCGCGAGCTGTTCCAGGACGACCTGGCCGCGCTCACCGGAGGGACCCCGTAGCGATGCCGCGCGCGGTGCTCGACACGGAACGCCTGCTCTCCCTCGCCGGTCGGCCGCTCAGCGACAGCGCGCTCGACGACCTCCTCTTCGCGTCGAAGGCCGAGGTCGAGGGCCATGATGGTGCGACTCTCAAGGTCTCGGTGACCCCGGACCGGCTCGACCTCCTCTCGGAAGGAGGGCTGGGCCTCTACCTCCAGGGAGTCCTCGAGGCGGCCGGCGGGATCCCGTCCTATCGGGCGCCACCCGCCGAGGACCTCGTCGGGGGGTTCGAGGTCGACCGATCGGTGGAATCGCTTCGGCCGGCGATCGGGGGGGCCCTCGTCCGGGCGCCCAACGGTCGGTCGCTCGACGCCGGGCTCCTCGCCGAGGCGGTGCGCTTCCAGGAGCTCCTCCACGCCACGATCGGTCGGGACCGACGAGCGGCCAGCCTGGGCATCTACCCGGTGGAGCGCCTCGAGTTCCCGGTCCGCTACTCGCTCGAACCGATGTCTTCGGTCCGCTTCGTGCCGCTGGACGCCTCGGAGGAGGTCGGGGCCGCCGAGTTCTTCCGGGACCATCCGATGGCGGAGACCTACGGGCCGCTCGGACGGCAGGGCGACTCGTGCCTCGCCCTGCGCGATGCCCGGGGCACCATCCTCAGCCTGCCGCCGGTCCTCAATGGCCGCGCAGCCGGAGAGGCCCGGGTGGGGGACCGCGAGCTCCTGATCGAGGCGACCGGCACCCGGGAACGCAGCGTTGCCGAAGCGGTCGGGCTGATCCTGGTGGTCTTCGTGGCGCAAGGCTGGTCCGTCGCTCCCGTCCCGGTGGCTCGCCCGGGCCTCGCGCGCTGGGACGGAGCGTCGCTGGTCCAACCCCATTCCGTGGACCTGCCTTCATCGGTCCTCCGGTCGCTCGGTGGGGAGGTGCTGCCCGCCGCGGTCGTCGAGCGGCGGCTCGCCCAGGCCCGCTTGGGCGGTCATGCCCATCGGGGCGGCTGGAAGGTCGAGGCGCCCCCGTGGCGACCCGATCTCCTGACGGCGGTCGACGCTGGTGAGGACGTTCTGCTGACCGAGGGGGTCCGGCCCGAGGTCGGGCTTCTCCCCCCAAGCCGGAACCGGGGTCGCCTGCGCCATGAGACCCTCTTCCGCCGTCGGTTCGCGTCCGCGTTGCTCGGCCTTGGTCTCGCCGCTCCTCACACTCCGTTCCTGGTTTCGGAGTCGGCGGTCGCCCGGGTCGGAGGGGAGGCCCCGCTGCATCTCCGCAACCCGGTCTCCACCGAGTTCGCGTGCCTGAGGAACCGACTGCTCCTATCGCACCTCGACGTGCTCGCCCACAACACTCGCCACGGTTACCCGCAGCGTTTCGGGGAGGTCGCCCCCGTGGTCGTGGCCGCCCCCGGCTCCGAAACCGGAGGGATGACCCGATGCCATGCGGGGCTCATGGTCGCCTCCGACACCGCCGGCTTCGCCGAGGCCG
>JBKQUP010000032.1:0-22798 GCA_052325545.1 Thermoplasmata archaeon | reverse complement strand
TATGCACGTCCAGCCCGACGAACAGTTCGCTCTCCATGCGGCGCCTCGAGGGCGAGGAAGAGAGGCGCCGCACTTGCTTCTTGCCCGACATCGGGCGGAAGTCAACATGTCATCAACGCGCATCGCGTGCTTCGAGTAGCGCGCCTTCCGCCCGGGCAGACTCCGTCTTTCGGCCTGCCGCGAACCGGTCCCGAGACCTCTTAATTGGCCGACCGTAGGCTCGCGTACCATGAGCGGCTCACTGCCCTGGTCACAAACGACGCAACTCCCTCCGTCGAACGATCCCTCCGCTACGCTCCAGCGGATCGAACAAAACACTCAGAACACCTATCACTGGGTGAGAATCACGTTCGTTGCGGTCGTCGTATTGGGACTCGCCATCCTGTTCATCGGCTAGCCTGCGGTTCGACCGAGGGAACCCGCGAGCCAGGGGGGCCCCGATCCGCTCCTCCCCTTCTTGGGGAGGATGGGTCCCCTACGGCACTGTCGCCATTGTGCGTGCGCCCGGCGTCTCACCGGCGTTCGGGCGAGGCTCTCAAATAGCGCGACCCTGCTCGTAAAGCCCGACCGTCGATGGCGGATTGGTACAACGCGGTCACCTGGAGCGTCCTCGGGGCCCTCTCGGTCCTTAACCTCCTCGTCCTCATCTACCGCACCGAATGGGGAGCACGCGTCCGTCCCGCGGTCCTGCGGGCTCTACGACGGGTCTCGGGGCGGGACGACCTTCGTTGGCTCGATTGGCAGCCGCTTCTCGTGGCGGCGGGAATTGCGTTCGCCTGCGTCAGCGCCTACGGGATCCTGAGCGGAGCGTACGCCTGCCGCCCGGGGGGAAGCGACCCCATCACTATCCTGAATTCGGGGAAGGCGTTCTGGGCCGGCCAGAACCCCTTCACGGTTCCGGAATGCGGGGTCTCCAGTCAGATCCCGTACGGCCTCTCCTCGGTGCTCATCACCGCGTTGGGGAGCCTCGGCGGATTGCCGGGTGTCTACCTAGCCTGGGGGGTGGTGGCTCTGGTTCTGGTACCCCTCACGTGGGCGGTCTCGGGCCCGGACCGGCAGTACGTCACAGTGTTCGTGGCGACTTCGGCGCTGTTCGTCCCGGTCGTCTGCTCCCAGATTGACGGAGTCACGAACGCCATCGTCCCGACCACGGTTCTTCTCTCCCTCTATCTCGCCCAACGGAGCGAGCTCCTCGGTGCCGCCGTCGGAGGGTTCCTCTCGACCGCGCGGTTCCCGAACATTCTTCCTATCCTGGGCGAGACGGGGTCGTTCCCGCGCCGTCGCTACCTCTCATTCGTCACCGCGCTCGCCGTGTTCGGCGGAGTGACGGCGCTCACCTTCGTGGTCTGGGGGCAGGAGTTCGTCAACCCGGTCTTCATCTCCCAGCTCGGCCGACGTTCGTTCTCCCTGAACTTCTACGGGATTCTGCTCCTTTCGAACGCGCTTCCCGGGGGTCTCGGTGTCGAAGCGGTCCAAGGGGTCCTCACGGTCGCCCTCCTCATCGCCGTCTTCTTCGGAGTCCGATCCCCCCTCACGGCGGTGTCGATCATGCTCGTGGGATTTGCTCTCCTCACCCCCTTTCTCTCCTTCACCATCCTCATCTGGTTGCTCCCGGTCGCTCTCCTCGGGACCCGCGCACGGTGGTGGCTCTGGGGGGTCGCGTTCGTCGGGTCGTTGAACTACAGCCTTGCCCTCAACGTCTGGGCGTGGGACGACAAGGTCGCCTGGCCCTCGATGATCTTTGACGTTGTGCTCACCGTTCTTCTCGTCGGGCTGTTGATCGACCTCTGGCGCGGTGAGCTCGCCGCCCGGGCGGCTCGACCGGTGCCTGCCTGACCTCCCTTCGAGGAGGTCGGCCGTTTCCCGCTAGCTGTCCCCGCTCCCGGGCGCGACCTCCCCAATGGTCTTCGAACTCGCCGGATCCCCGTGGAATCGGGCGTAGAAGATCACGACGCTCTCCCACGAGCAGGCGAGGAACGCTCCCACGAACTCCCCCTCGAGTGGCGGTCTGCCGAGGAGGAATGCGCCACCCACGGCTGCGGTGTTCAGCGCGAGAGCGACCACCTGTATGGCCACTTGGAACGGAACCCGCGATAGTTCCCGACCGAAGAGCCGGCCTCGGGCACCCTCGGCGCTGTCGCAGGCCACGACCCATCCGGCGAGCACGCAGAACCCAACGACCGCGGAGGCAATCACCGCGAACCCGGTGGAGCCGAGGAAGATCCCGACCGCGAGGAACGTGCAAACGCCGCCGAGAGCTCCCGATACCGCCACGACCGCGAAGGCCGGCGTTCGAAGAAGGTCGTCAATCGAGAATCTGCGTCCTTCGAAGAGACGAGAGAGGCGGCCCTTTTGCGAGGCGGAGCGGGCCCATACGAGCGTCGAGGAATAGAAGACGGCCAGGACCCAAATCGGCCAGAGCGTGTAGTTGAGGAGATACTGTGCCGTGCCGCCGCTCGGACACGAGGTGAGCCGGTCGGCGACGACCGTCGGGCAGAGAACAACGGGCCCACTCCAAATCACGAACGGCAGGATGAACGCCGCGCTCACGCCCAGGGTAACGAGGACGTTCTTCCAATCGCGTCGCACGAGATAGTAGACGAGCACGATGGCGTTCGCGAACTGTTTTGCCCCCAGTGCGAGGAGCTGGGCCCATCGCTGGGGGCGCCCGGCCACCCCGACGAACGCCACCGTCAGGAGCAACAGGACCGGGAAGTCGTTGTACCCGCTCGCGGCCATCACCACGACGTACGGCTGGGCGAGGAGAATACCCATGTCGAAGTGCTTCCGGACGAGGAGGACCATCCCGACCCAGCAGGCGAGCGCGAACCACTTGTAGTCGAGTCCCGGGACCTGCAGGAACATCAGCAACGGGAGGTAGGGATAGATGGAGTACGAGTGGATCGTCTGTCCGTACTGTACGTAGTTGAAGACCAGGGGCACCACGTATGGGTCTTGGTGCGCCCAAATGAGCGTGACGAAGTGCGGGGTCGTGTACGGCTCGTCCGTGAGGCCGTTACCGGCTCCCGTGAGGACCGAGAGCACTCCGAACGCAACCCCCGCGATGAGCAGGAACCAAACGAAGCGCGCTTCCCGAGGTACGCCAAGCCGGCGGACAACGACCGGGAAGACGATGGCGAACGCTCCGATGGTGACCTCACCGGTCGTGCCGAAGGCGTGAGGCGCGAGCCAGAGAGCGGTGATGACCGCAAAGAGCGGGACCGCGCCCGCGAGCCACGCAGCGCTGTAGAGCGCGAGTTCACGCCCTCGGGATCCCGGAACGGGGGTCGAGGTTCCTCCGGTTTGGGTGCGCTCCGCCATCCGACGGGAATCCCCGAGCCCGCCAGATTGGGCAAGGAATATGAGCCCTCGGTCGTCGAGGCCGACGGGCGGGTCGCATCTCTCCTTCCCGACCGGGTGGGTCGCGAGCGATCTTCGCCAGAGCGATGTGGGCGCCCGCGACGGTCGAACCGGTTCGGTCGTTGGGCCGGGACGTGTCGGCTTCCGGGCGAGAGGGAAATCGAACGAACCTCGATGAGGACCCACGTCCCGGTACTTTCTACGGGACCGCGGGCCGCGTCGGAGAGCTTATCCGAAAAGCGCCGGAACGGACCGGCGGGAGGTCGCCGGGGCCGGGTCACCGATGTCCGCAATAGGGTTCGCCGGGTCGCTCCTCGTCCTGGTCGCGAGCTTCGCCTTGAGCTTCCTCGTTCTCGCCTATCGCTCCCGACCCTTCCCGTCGGTGCGACGCGCCATCGACCGCTGGCAACGTTGGGCCACGGGCCGGTCGGATTGGAGTTGGCTACGGTTGTGGCACATCATGGTGCCTCTCGCTCTCGTCACCGCCGTGAACATCTTTTGGAACGTCACGGCGGCCCATTGCTCGGACGACTCGTTCGCGATCCTGGCCTCGGGCCAAGCGGCCCTGAACGGCCACGACCCCTTCTCGGTCACCTTCTGCAGCCACGCCACTTCGACGGTGATCCCGTACGGTCTGGCCGCGGTGTCGTTGAACGCGCTCGGCGCGCTTTCCGGGACGATCCTCGGGATCTGGGTGGTATGGCAGCTGCTCGCGCTGGCGGTCGTTCCGCTCGTGTGGAGCATCGCGGGAGAGGCTCGACGGTACGTGAGCGTCTTGGCCGCCACGTCCGTCCTCTATCTTCCCAATATCGCCACGAACCTCGGTGTCGAGAACGTCATCGTGGCGGTGTCGGTCCTCCTCATGCTCTACGCGATCGAGGCGGCCCGTCGCGGAGGGACCCTGCTCCAAGGGTTAGCGGCGTTCTTGAGCACCGCGCGGTTCCCCGCGCTCTTTCCCCTGCTCGGGTCTTCCGCCTCGCAAGGTCGCCGACGGTGGCTCCAGGTCGTGCTCGTGCTCGGGGTCTTCCTCGGCGCCGTGGCCCTCAGCTTCGCGCTGTGGGGACGGGATGCCGTTCAGGTCGTCTACCTCGGACAGTTCGCGCGGGCGAACAGCGAGTCGTTGAACCTCTTTGCCCTGCTCATTCACGAGGGATGGGTGCAGCCATCCCTGACTCTGGCCGCGGTCCAGGGAGGCGGACTGCTTCTCCTTGTTCTGTTCGTGAACGTCCGCCGGTACTCGCCGTTCGCGTCGGTCGCCGTGCCGTTGGTCGGGGTGATGATCTTCTCGCAGTATCTCAACTACCACTTCGTGGCCTGGCTGATCCCTCTTGTCCTGCTGGGGGTATCGGTGAACTGGTGGCTCTTCGCGTTCGCCGGTGTGGCCGCGCTGAATGAGAACCTCTTCTACTGGTATCTGGCCCTCGACCGCGGGGTCTGGTGGCCCTACGAGCTGTGCGGCATACTGCTGATGGCCCTGTTGATCGGCATGCTGGTCGTGATCGTCCGGGACGAAGAGGTTCGCCTCCGGTCTCGGACCCCGGAAGGAAGCGACCCGGTCCGACCCTCCTCGTCGGACCTCGAACGCGACCGCACGGTCCCGCACTCGTAGGGCCGCACGAGCGCCAAGGAGCCCGGCCGCGCCGGGCGGGAAGGGACCGTACGGTGTGTACGCGGTCGCCGCGTAAGGGTAATCTCATTCTTCGGAGAACCCTGTTCTCCCGCGAACGGGGACCTCGAAGAATCGGATGGCCGACGCGACGATAGCCCTCTTGAGCAACTGGGACACCTGGGGAGTCTTCGGGGTCCTTACCCTCCTCAACCTGGTCGTCCTGCTCTACCGGACCCGATACGGCACGCGGATCCGACCGCTCGTGGGGCGATTCCTGCATCGGGTCTCCGGGCGACCCGACCTCGGGTGGCTCGATTGGCGTCCCCTACTGATCGTCGCGGCGATCTGGTTCGGGGGATTCTCGGCCTACGGGATTCTCAGCGGCCAGTACGGCTGCCAACCGGTCGTCCTCAGCGATGCGTTGGGAGTGCTCGACTCGGGTCGGGCGTTCTGGGCCGGGGGAAACCCGTTCGCCGCGGTGCCCTACTGTGGGGGCACGCTCGGCGTGCCCTACGGCCTCGCGGCGGTCCTCTTGGACGCCCTCGGCTCGCTCGGAGGCCTCCCGGGCATCTGCATCGTCTGGGGAGCGGTCGTCCTGAGCATTCTGCCCCTCACGTGGTTGGCCGGCGGCACGGACCGGCGGTACATCACCGTCTACGTCGCGACGACCATCCTCTTCGTGCCCCTGGTCACGTCCGAGTTCGGCGGGGCCACGAACGCCATCGTGCCCATGACGCTCCTGCTCGCGCTCTACCTCGCCGAGCGTCGAGAGGTCCTCGCCGCCGCCGTGGGCGGCTTCCTATCGACCGCACGGTTCCCGAGCCTCTTCCCCGTCCTGGCCATGAACGGGTCGGTGCCCCGTCGTCGGTTTTGGAGCTTCGTGGCCGCGGCGGGGACGTTCGGAGGAGCCACGGCCCTGTCGTACGCGGTGTGGGGCTCCGGGTTCCTCAACAGCGTCTTCGTGGGCCAGATCGCCCGACGGTCGTACTCCCTGAACGTCTACGGCGTCTTCCTGTTCCACAACGCGCTCCCGTCCACGCTGGGGGTCGAAGCAGTCCAGGCGGCGCTGATGCTCGCCGTGGTCGTGGCCGTCTTCGTCGGCGTTCGTTCGCCGATCCGGGCCGTCGCCATCACGATCGTCGGGGTCGCCCTAATCACCCCGTTCCTCTCCTACAACTTCCTGGTCTGGCTCTTGCCGTGCGCGCTCGCGGGGGCGCGGGCCCGTTGGTGGCTGTGGGGGGTCGCCACCGTCGGGGCGGTCGACTTCAACCTTGGGCTCATCACCTGGGCGTCGGGCCAGGGGGTCGTCTGGCCGGCGGAAGTGATGGACGTCGTCCTGACGGCCCTGCTCCTCGGGCTGTTCGTCGACCTGTGGCGCGGGGAGCTCGCCGCGCGCCGGGAGAGGAACGCGACCGCTACGACTGCTTGAGGGCGGTGACGAGCTTCCCGATCGCCGTCGCCGCATCCCCGTAGAGCATGTGGCAGTTGTCGCGGTAGAAGAGGTCGTTCTCGATGCCGGCGAACCCCTTCCCCTGGCCGCGCTTGTTGACGATGACGTTCTTGGCCAGCTCGACGTCGAGGATCGGCATCCCCTGGAGCGGGCTTCCCTGGCGGTGGGCCGCCGGGTTCACGACATCGTTCGCCCCGATCACGAGGACCACGTCGGTGTTGGCGAACTCGGCGTTGATCTCGTCCCGGTCGAACAGCTTGTCGTAGGAGATCCCCGCTTCCGCGAGCAGGACGTTCATGTGGCCGGGCATGCGGCCCGCCACGGGGTGGATCGCGAACTTTACTGTGACACCCTTCGCTTCGAGGAGGTCGGCGAGCTCCTTGACCTTCCCCTGGGCCTGGGCGACCGCCATCCCGTAGCCGGGCGCGATGATCACCTGGTTCGCGTACGCCATCATCACGGCGACGTCGGAAGCCTCGATCGGCTTCATCGACCCCTTCATGGTGACGCCGGTCTCCTCCACCGCGCCGAAGGCGCTGAAAAAGACGTTCCCGACGGACCGGTTCATCGCCTTCGCCATGAGCAGGGTCAACAGCGAACCCGACGCCCCGACGAGCGTCCCCGCAATCACCATCGCGTATCCCGCGTCCCCGAGCGGGCCGTTCACGAGGGCGAACCCATCGAGGGCGACCGCGATCCCGGTCAACGCGTTGAACAGGCTGATGACGACCGGCATGTCCGCGCCTCCGATCGGGATCGTGAGGAGGATCCCGTAGGCAAGGAGGAGGACGAAGAATGGTAGCATCCAGAAGAGGCTCGAGGTCACGAGGAGGAGCCCACCGCACGCGACGCCGACGATGAGGACCCCCGTGTTCACGAACTGCCGGGCCGGGAGGACGATCGCCTTGGACGGCATCCAGCCCTGCAGCTTCAGGAACGCGATCATGCTGCCCGCGATCGAGATCGAACCGATGATCGCCCCGGCCACGCTCAGCCCGCTTGTGACGGGGTCCGAGAGCGTGGAGAGGAGCTCGACGCCGGCGATGGCGGCCGCGGCCCCGCCTCCCATTCCGTTGAACATCGCGACCATCTGGGGCATCTCGGTCATCTTGACGACACGAGCCCAGTAGAAGCCCCCGAAGCCGCCGAGCGCAACGCCGAGGAAGATCAGGCCGAGGTTCTCGACGGGGATGGTGAGGGTGAGATTCATGTCGACGAACGAGAAGAACGTGACGGCGACCGCGACCAACATCGCGATCCCGGCGTAGACGATCCCGCGCCGGGCGGTCTCGGGCGAGCTGAGCGCCTTGAGGCCGAGGATGAAGATCAGTACGGCGACGACGTACACCGCGTCGATCGCGATGCTAATCCAGTTCGTCATGCGGGACCTCCCTTTTTCTTGGTACGGTCAAACATCGCGAGAATGCGTTCCGTCACGACGTAGCCGCCCGTGACGTTCATCGCACCCATGATGGTCGCGATCAACCCAATCGCCAGCTCCGGCCCGTTATTCGCGAGACCGAGGGCAACGATGCCACCGACCAGCACGATCCCGTGGATGAAGTTCGACCCGCTCATGAGCGGGGTGTGGAGGAGGGTCGGAACGCGGCTGATGACCTCGTACCCCACGAACACGGCCAGCAGCGCGATGAACAGCGCTGTCCACAGGTCCGCGGCCATCTACGCCGCCCCCTTGGTCAGCAGGTCGGCGGTCGGCTTGTGCGTCACCGCGCCGTTCGAAACGAGCAGGCTTGCGGCGAGGATCTCGTCCGAGTAGTCGGTGATGAGGGCCTTCTCTTTCGTGAAGAGGAGGGTGAGGAACGACTCGAGGTTCTTCGCGAACATCTGGCTCGCGTTGAACGCGAGTTGGCTCGGAAGGTTGAGCGGACCGGCAATCGTAACGCTGTTGACCACGATGTTCTCGCCCGGCTTCGTGAGCTCGCAGTTCCCGCCCGACTCCGCGGCGAGGTCGACGATGACCGACCCGGGACGCATCGCGGCCACCATCTCCTTGCGAATGAGCACCGGCGCCTTGCGGCCGGGGATTGCGGCGGTCGTGACGATGACATCGGCTTCGGAAACGGCCTTTGCGACCATCGCCTGCTCCTGCTTCTTCTCCTCGTCCGTGAGCTCTCGGGCGTATCCGCCCGCACCTTCCGCGTTGATCTGGAGCTCGAGGAACTTCGCCCCGAGGCTGCGGACCTGCTCGCCCGCCGCCCGACGAACATCGTAGCCTTCGACGATGGCACCCATCCGGTGCGCCGTGGCAATCGCGAACAGCCCCGCGACCCCGGCCCCGAGGATGAGAACCTTGGCGGGCCGTATCGTGCCGGCCGCGGTCGTTAGCATCGGGAGGAACTTCGGGGAAAGGCTGGCGCCGATGAGCATCGCTCGGTATCCGGCGGCCGTCGCCTGAGACGAGAGCACGTCCATGCTCTGGGCTCGCGTGATTCTCGGAAGGAGTTCGAGCGCAAACGCGCTGACCTTCGCGTCGCGCATCTTCGCGACCCGGTCGAGGTTACGGCTGGCGTTCATGAGGGCGACCACGACCGTCCCCGGCTTCATCCAGGCGATCTCTTCGGCCGTGGGGGCCTGGACCTTGAGCACGATCGCCGCCGACCCAAAGAGGGCTGAGCGGTCCGTCATCGTCTGGGCTCCGACCGCCGTGTAACCGGCATCCGGGTACCCGGAGCTGGCGCCCGCGCCCGCTTCCACGACCACCTCGACGCCCGACTTCGTCAGTCCCTTGACGACATCGGGGACCAAAGAGACGCGCCGCTCGCCGGGGGTGACCTCAGCAGGTACCACGATCCGGACTGCCATAAGAATCGGGGGGCTTTTGGCGGACGAGATTATACGTTTGTAGTGTCCGGGGGTTGACTGAATGGGTTATCAAGTCGACATCGCGGTCATCGGCGCCGGGGTCGTTGGGCTCGCGACCGCCCTGACGGTGAGCGAACGCCATCCGGAACGCTCGCTCGTCGTCCTCGAGAAGGAGGACGCCACCGCCGCCCATCAGTCCGGGCACAACAGCGGGGTCGTACACTCGGGGGTCTACTACCGTCCGGGGTCGCTCAAGGCCCGCCTGTGCCTGGAAGGGCGGGCCGCGCTGATCGACTTCGCCACTCGGGAGCGAATCCGATGCCGACGGATCGGCAAGGTGATCGTCGCGTCGCGAACCGAGGAGCTCCCCGCGCTGTCAACGATCGAGGAACGAGCTCGGGCCAACGGTGTCTCGGACGTACGCCGGCTCTCCCCGGGCGAGCTCGAGTCGCGGCTTCCCGAGGTCGTGGGAGTGGCCGCGATCGACGTCCCCTCGGCGGCCATCATCGACTACCGGGAGGTGGCCCGGCACCTGGTCGCCCGGCTGACCGCCGGAGGGGTCGATACCCGCCTGTCGAGCGGGGTGCGTTCCGCCATGCGGCAGGGCGACCGCTGGATTCTCGATACCCCGACCGGAGAGGTCGCCGCTCGCTTCGTGATCAACTGCGCCGGCCTCGAGTCGGACCTTCTCGCGGTGAAGATGGGGGTTCCCCCGCCGGTCACGATCGTCCCGTTCCGCGGCGACTTCTACCACTTGAGCGAGCGGCTGCGACCTCGGATCCCCTGCCTCGTGTATCCGGTCCCCGACGCCGACGTCCCGTTCCTGGGGGTCCACCTGACCCCCACGGTCGACGGGGAGCTTTTGGCGGGACCGAACGCGGCCCTCGCCCTCTCCCGCGAAGGGTACCGGGGGGGCCAATGGACCGTGTCCCAACTCGCGCGCATGGCGATCTTCCCGGGGACGGTCGGCCTCGCGCGTCGGTACGGGGTGTATGCGGCGCGGGAGTGGCTGAAGTCCTGGAGCCCCGCGGAGTTCCTCTTCGCCATCCGTCGGTTGTGGCCGGCCGTGGAGGAGAACGACCTCATCGGCCGCTCCTCGGGTGTGCGAGCGCAGGCGGTCCGGCCTGACGGCTCCCTCGAGGACGATTTTGTGCTCGTTCGGGGGCCGCAATCGTTGCACGTCCTCAATGCGCCCTCCCCGGCGGCGACCGCCGCGTTCGCGATCGGAGAGAGGGTCGCCGACGAGGCGGGCTTCCGTCGGGAAGAGGCGTCGACCGGGCCCGCCGGCACGGGCCAACGCTCATAGACGGCCTCACCGTCCTTGGGACGATGGCGGGGCGCGCGCAGCGGTCGGCCGGGACCCGCTGGTTCGACCGCATCGTGGAGGGGGACGCCCGCGAAGTGCTCGACCGGCTTCCGGCCGGGTCGGTCCAGCTGGCCATCACGAGTCCCCCCTACAACGTACGGATCCCCTATCGAGGGTACACGGACGACCTGCCTCCCGAAGAGTACCTCCGATGGCTCAAGGAGGTCTGGGGGTCACTGCACCGCGTTCTGGTCCCGGGCGGCCGATTCGTCCTGAACGTCGCTCCCACATCGATCAAGAACTTCCGCCCGATCCACCACGACCTATCGCGCGACCTCCGCGACTTGGGCTACATCATGCGGACCGAGATCATCTGGTACAAACAGACGATGGGCCGCCGCACCGCCTGGGGCAGCTGGCGGAGCCCGTCGAACCCGCACATCGTCCCGTCCTGGGAGTATGTACTGGTCTTCTCGAAGGGGCAGTGGCGTCTCCCCGGCGACCCGCAAGCGGTCGACATCACCGCCCGGGAGTTCGAACGGTTCTCCGACGGGTTCTGGAAGATCCCTCCCGAGCGGCACCGTCGGGGCCATCCGGCCCCGTTCCCCGAGGAACTGATCGAACGCCTGGTGAAGTTCTACAGCTACCGCGGCAACGTCGTTCTCGATATGTTCGGCGGGACGGGAACGGTCGCGGCCGTCGCCCGCCGGCTCGGCCGACATTACGTGCACATCGACGCCTCCCACGAGTACTGTGCCCTCGCGGCCGCCCGCGTCCGCCGCGCACGGCCCCCGGCAGGAGCGCGGATCCCAGGACCCCCGGCAGGTTCGAATTTCGCGCTCCCGGAGGCCTTCGTCAGAGCCGGTCCGGGTGCGACCGGAACCGACTGACGGTCGTGCCTCCGGCGGGCGACCTTGGGCTCGGTCTCCCCTACGCCCCCGGGGGGTTCGACTCCGAAGAGAGCGCGGGAAGGACCCGGCGCTCGAGCTCGGTGGCGGCGAAGTGGAGGAGCGGCTCCAGGTTCACCGTGTCGGCCCGGTTATAGCGGACGAGGCGGTCGAGCGCGGAGGCGCTCCCGCGACGGTACTCTTGCCAGAGCCGGACCGCGTCTAGCCCATCGATCCCTTCCACCCCGGAACGGTCCCCAACCCCCAGGCGTTGCTCGATCCGCTTGAGACCGCCGGCGTGGCCGATGCGATAGAGCAGGAACCTCAGGTCGATGTGGGCGGGGGGAACAAGCAGCTGGGGGAACGACGCAAGTAGGAACGGAACGTCAAACCGGCTCCCGTTGAACGTGACGAGGACCTGGTACCGGCCGAGGTAGGCCGGGAGCTCTTCGAGGTCGTCGCCCGCGACGAACGTGCGGGTCGCCCCGCCTCCGTGGACGGTGACGACTGTGACGATCCCCCCGTACGGGGAGAGGCCCGTCGTCTCGATGTCGAGGTAAGCGGTCTCGGGGGCGAACGTCGGGTACATCCGCCAGTGCTCGCGGTTCGGAAGACGCCGGGCGAACCAGCCCGCATCCCGCTCGGAGAGCGCCTGCTCGCTGCGGGCGAGCTCGCTCGCGAGGCGGGCCCGAGTCGGAGAGGTGAGGCCGAGCGACTCCGTCCGCACCAGGAGGTCGCGCCAGTCGCGGAACCCCGACTGCCAGAGGTCGGCCTCGGTCGCGGGACCGATGCCGGGAAGGTGCAGGAACGTCGCGCGCAGCACAGAAGGCGCGACAGACGCCGGCCCTTTAGTCTTCGCGGCCGGTCAGGGACGCGGGTCCGCCGAATCGACGGGAAGCGGGCCGATGGGCGCGATTAGTTCCTTCACCGCCGCCCAGAATTTCGGCACGTCCCCCTTCGGCAGCCGCTGGCCGTAGAGCGGGGCTCGACACTCTGCTTCGAGGAGGTCGGGGTCGTCCGCGTCCCAGACGAGCCGCACGACCCACTCCTCCGTCTCGAGTTCGAAGGCGAACACTCGCTTGCGAGGGTCGGTGGTCACCGGATTCGGCGTGAGGATCTCGAGCGGCGGGTCGGGGGGCGGGGGAGGTCCCGGCATCAGCAGCACGGGCGGCGGGCGCGGAGGGAGCCGAAGCCGGATCCACGCGACGACCGGCCAGTGACTGCGCGCGGCACCGAGACTGGGCATCGGCCGGCCCAGAGCCCCGACGGTCTAAACGCCGGCGGGTTCCCTCAGTGGAGGTGCGTTCCTCGATACCCTATGTACTCCGCCCCATTCGGCATACCGTACCGTCCGGATGAGCGAGACATCGACCCCGTCCCGGCATCGGTGGAGATCGGCGCTCGCGGCAGCGGCGACCATCGCGGTCGGTCTCGGGTCGGTCTTCCTCGTGATGGCCACGCCGCTCCTATCGAACCCGGCCGCCGGCGCCGTGTTGTTCCTTGGCGTCCTGGGCGCCTTCGCTCTCGCCTATCGCGCGGACCTTCTGCGCCGCTCAGGATTCCTCGCACTCTGGGTC
The DNA here is from genome assembly GCA_052325545.1 of Thermoplasmata archaeon. GTDB lineage: Archaea > Thermoplasmatota > Thermoplasmata > Lutacidiplasmatales > UBA184 > Lutacidiplasma. The sequence continues at coordinate 9,786 of JBKQUP010000032.1, read as the reverse complement.
GGCGTGGCGCTCGGCCTCGCCGTCGCCTCCGCCCTCACCGGGTACTTCAACGGGCTCACGGACGAGCCCTACGCGACCCCCGCGTTCGTCCGCCTCCTCCCTAACCTGTACGGGACGTCGTTATCGATGACGTACAACCAGTACGGCCACGGGCCGCTCAGCCTCCACGACGCGTACATCTACATGCCACTGCTCACGTTCGTCCAGGTCCCCGGGCTCGACTACCGATGGGTGACCGTCGGGGCGTGGGCCCTCATGGTCTACCTCCTGCGTCGGAGCGGGCCGGGGGTCCTCCTGCTCGGGAGCCCGTGGGTGGCCCTCGTGGCCGCGAACGGGTTCAACGACCTCGTCCCGCTGGTCGCCCTGACGCTCACCTTCGTGAGCCTGCGGGGTTGGTCCGCTCGCGTCGCCGAGGTCGTTTCGCTCGGTCTCAAACAGTTCGCGAACGCGATCATCGTCGTCTACTACCTGTGGCACCGTCGGTGGAGGGAGGCGCTCCTCGCCGTCGGGGTCACGGTCGCGTTCCTCGTTCCGTTCGCGGTCCTCGACCCGTCCGGGGTGCTATGCCATGCGGTGCTGCTCGACCCCCAGCCGGCCTGCGGGGGCGGGTATGCGGGCGCGTTCGCCACGGGCTCGGGTTCGCACCTCAACTACTATGTCTGGGTTCTTTGGATCCTCGCGGTCTTTGGCCCGGTCTACGTGGCCCGCCTGAAGGGACCGGAGTACGCCGCGGAGCGTGCGGAGCTCGCCCGGGCCGGGGGCGTCCGACCCGGCGATGAGGAGAACCGGACGGAACCGACCGGGTCGCTCGTCCTCCTCCCGTTCTTCGGGCTCCGGGCGAGGCTTCGCAGGAGGAAACCGCCCACCGGGGCGGGCTGAGCGAAGGGCGGCGCGTCCGCTCGGTGTTGGGTTCCGGGGTTTCAAAAAAAGAAACCACACGCGTTCTGTTTAACTGTCAAGTGTAGCCAGATAACGTAGCTGCGGACGTTAGTGGATGCGGGCTGAACAGATCGCCCGAAGGCTTTCTGCGTACACCCCATCTCTATCGAACTCGTCTTCTACGAATGTCCTTAGAGGTCTCTCTTTTTCGAGGGGGTTTCGGGCTTAGATGCTTTCAGCCCTTATCCCGGAGCGCGTGGCTGCTCAGCGATGCCCTGCCGGACAACTGATGGACTAGAGGCGCCGATTCCCCGTTCCTCTCGTACTGTGGGAACCTTCTCGTCAGAGACCCTTGCACTTCCGCCAAAAAGCAACACACCTGTCTCACGACGGTGTAAACCCAGCTCACGATCCCTTTTAATGGGCGAACAACCCCACCCTTGGTAGCTGCTGCACCACCAGGATAGGCAGAACCGACATCGAAGTAGCAAGCCTCCAGGTCGATAGGGACTCTTGCTGGAGACAACTCAGTTATCCCCGGGGTAACTTTTCTCTTATCACTGGCCCCTACAGGGGAGGCACAGTGGTTCGCTAGGCCCTGCTTTCGCATCGGGAATCCTCGTTAGGCAGATTCCCGTCAAGCCGGCTTTTGCCCTTGCACTCTACGGTGGATTTCTGACCCACCTGAGCCGACCTTTGGGGGCCCTTGTTACTTTTTGGAGGGCGTGGCGCCCCACCCAAACTGCCTACCTACGGGTGTCCCCTTTACAGGGTGAGCGATGCCAGCCCGAAAGGGTGGTGTTTCATCGGCCTCTCGGAACGGAGCTTGCGCTCCGCCCTGGTAACGAGTCCCACCTACGCTACACATTCGGACTAGCATCACAACCGCAGGCTGCAGTAAAGCTCCACGGGGTCTTCGCTTTCAGACGGAAGACATTGGACTGCTCGCCAATGAGTCAGTTTCGCCGGCTTCCGAGCGGGGACAGTAGAGCTCTCGTTGGTCCTTCATGCAAGTCGCCAATTAAGCGACAAGGTATTACGCTACCTTAAGAGGGTCATAGTTACCCCCGCCGTTTATCGGTCCTTCGTCCCGTTGTACCGGGCTTTCAGATGCCGACACTGGGCAGGATTCAGCGGCCATACACAACTTTTCAGTCTCGCGGCCACCTATGTTTTTATTAAACAGTCGGAGCTCCCTGGTCACTGCGACCAGACCTCTTCAGGTCTGGCACCCCTTATCCCGAAGTTACGGGGCTAATTTGCCGAATTCCCTCGCTCGAATTCTCGCCGACACGCCTTGGGCTTCTCACCCAGGGGCACCTGTGTCAGTTCTCGGTACGAGCCCAAGATGCCGTCCTCGACTTTTCACGGGCCGCCCGCATCGCGGGGAGACTCCTCGCGGAGTCCCGATCCCCCTGTCCCCGGTTCTCACCATAACGGTACTTCCCGGGGCGACGGGGGATCGATAGGCTGGCATATGCCCACCCTCCCTAGCGGCCGGCTTCCTCGAGGACGCTTTGACCTTGGGGTTACAGAATATTAACTGTATTTCCGTTCGCGAGTGCCGATTAAGGACTCGCTTAGGCTCGACTAACCCACGGCGGATGATCGTTGCCGTGGAACCCTGGCCCCTACGGCGGACGGGATTCTCACCCGTCTTTGCTGCTACTCCTCCCAGGATTTTCGATGGAACCCGGTCCATAGGAACTCACGCCCCTACTTCTACCCGAGCACCACGCCTCCTTACACGATCGCCGCCGGTTGGCGGCGCGCCCACATATCGGGGGCCGGTTTAGCCCCGTCCATTTTCGGTGCCCATGCCCTCGACTGGTGAGCTGTTACGCACTCTTTGAAGGATGGCTGCTTCTGAGCCCACCTCCCAGTTGTCTTCGAACACGGACGCCCTTTGCATAACACTTAACCGGCACTTTGGGCCCTTAATGTGAGGCTGGGTTGCATTCCCTTTCGCACGGCGGGCTTACCCCTGCCGCGCTCACTCCCGGCGTCTTAGCTGCACGGAACTTCGGAGTTCGACAACAGGCCGAGACCTTTCGGTCCCGCTTCCCGTAATCGGTGCTCTACATACCGCGCTTGCTCGGCCGAGACCTACCTGCGAGTAGTTTCAGGAGGAACCAGCCATCCCCAGTCTAGATTGGCCTTTCACCCCTAAGCACAGGTCATCCGAGTGATTTGCACGTCAACACCGGTTCGGTCCTCCACCTACCTTTCGGCAGGCTTCAACCTACCCACGCTTAGATCGATTGGCTTCGGGTCTTCCACATATGACTTCGGGCGAGCACACCCCGTCCCTGGCCTCTTGCGAGGTTGCGGACTGTCGGTTTCCCTTCGGCTGCGGCCGTGCGGGCCTTAGCCTCGCCATATATCGAAACTCCCTGGCCCGTTATTCAAAACGGACGCATGGATCCTGTGTCCACGGTCTTGCGACCGCTTCGTTCCTTGGGGACCACATGCGGCTTAACGTCAGTTGGTTTCAGGCTCTTTTCACCTCCCTTCCGAGGTACTTTTCAGCTTTCGCTCGCGCTACTATTGCACTATCGGTCTCGGGACGTATTTAGGATCGGATGACTGTACCACCCGGCTTCCCGCGCGATATCCAACGCACGGTACTCGGGATACCTCCAATCTCGCCTCTTCCGTTCGCCTACGGGACTATCACCCTCTAGGGTCCGTCGTTCCAGGCACGTTCGGCTTAGGAAGCCAGCGAGTACGAAGGTCCACTACTCCACATCTCCCTGCCCTCACCGGGCAGGGATTCGGTTTGTCCTTGGCCGCGTTCGATCGCCTTTACTAGCGGCATCTCGGTTGATTTCTTGTCCTCCCCCTACTAGAATGCTTTACTTCGGGGGGTTCCCCTTCCTTTCGGAATGTCCCTTGCGGGACCGGAGTTCCGATTCGGTGATCGGTGGATCACAGGTTCCTTGCGCCTACCCACCGCTTATCGCAGCTTGGCACGACCTTCATCGGCGCCCGAGCCTAGCCATTCCCCAACTGACAGGAGTCAGCTACACTGATTACACTTGACAAGCGTCCAGAACGCGTGTGATCGGCGTCATCGGCCCCTTCCCCAGGTCGGCGAAGGGACCCTCGCCCTTCCCCGGAGAGGCCCCGGCCTCTGCGGGTGCATGTGCCGACCGAACAGCTTCGCCGTGGCTCGGCTCGTGTGCCAGAGGGAGGCGCTATTTAACCACTGCGACGGGGAAGATTCCGGGGGCCTTTCCGTGCCGGAGCGGCGGGCTTCGGGGGAAGGAACCGGCCGGCTCGAGCTTAGAGCGGGTTCCCGTGCGGTCCATGATGGGACGTGGGGTCTCGTCCGTCCGGGGGGCGGGCGGCCGCGTACCGGCAGTATCCCTCGGCGTTCGCCGCGCAGCTCACGCAGTTGCGCTCCGCCGGGACGGGAGCCCGGACATGGTCCTCGCGGACCTGGCGCAGCGCGTACTCGAGCCAGTGCGCTTCCGCCTCGTCGTAGGGGACCCGAACCCATCCTTCGTGGACCCCGCCGCCGGCCTCGTCCCCGTAGAGAACGACGCCGAACGCAGGGCGACGACCGAAGGTTACCTCGACGAGGCGGCATTCCGCGATCGCCTGGATCGTGTCGAAGAGGCGGACGTGGGTCTCGTGATAGCCTCCGAAGAGATGGGTCTCCTTGTACTCGACCGGGTAGAACCCCCCGTCCGCCCGCCGGATGACGAAGTCCGGGCGGCCGGCGAACCCCCACGCGGCGTCCACGAGCGTGCTGTGCGAGTTGGTGAACTTCGGGTCGATCTGAACGCGTTCCGAGGGGAACAGCATCGGGAGGTCCTCCTCGCCCGGGTCCTCGTAGACCAGACGGTCGTCGTCAAAGAGGTCGAGACGGCCCTCGTTGACGGTGAGCTTGCCGAGGGGAGGAGAGAACAGGGGCGACTGACGGAGAGGGACGACGTCCAGCGGAGTACGCACCGGCCCGAGGGTGCCGGTCGTCCGCAGCGTATGCAACGCGCGGCCGACCTCCATCTCGTGCGGGCAGCGGAAGTACGTGACGAGGTCGTGGGGGGTCAGGTGTTCGGCAGCGGGGACCGCAAGAGGGGCCAGCATCCCTCGGGCCTCGGGCTCGAGGTCTATGAAGGTGCGCCTTGAGAGGAAAGGGGCGACGACGTCGGAACGCTATCCCAAGGAACCGCCGAGGGTCTGCTGTCGGATCGTCCCTCGCTCGGAGGCCGGCAGGCGGGAGCGCGCGAGCAGGGAGTCGAGAAGCTCGCCGTCAGGACCGAGGCGTCGGACGGCCGCAGCGATCGCCACGGCGTCGTTCGGTCGGCGCTTCTCGTACGCTCGGACGAGCGCGTACTCGGGCCGAGTGACCCGAACCTCGTGCCCCCGAAAGGAAGCCGTCGAGAGCCGGACCACGTCCGTCCGGCCGCTCCACTCCTCGAACGGAACGGGCGCCCGAGGTTCGAGCGGGACCGCCCACTCCACGCGCGCGCCCTCCCGGAAAGTCCCTACGAAGGCACGCGCGCCCTGGACGATCCCCACCGTCGGCCAATCGGTCGGGGCGAGCGGTTCGATCAAGTACTCTGCGAGGAGGGTGGCGATACGGTCCACCCCGGCGCGCGTCGTACCCAGGTCGAGGTCGGCCGGAGCGACCTCGGCCCCGAGCAGCCAGGCGGCGGTCGAACCGCCCACGTACCAATCGACCCCGTCGTGGGCGAGCGGTTCCGAAATCCGACGGACTACCTCCTCGAGCGCGCCGTCGACGCGGGTCGGGACCCGGTCGTAGACCTGGTCGAGCATCGTCTGGAGAACGAACCGGTTCCGATTGTAGGCCTGGCGGGCCCGGGAGACCTCCGAGGGGAGGAGACGAAACCGACGGTGCCAGCATCGGGGTCCGCCGAACGGGCACGACGAGGCCGGATGCACGAACCCGAAGACGTCCAACGGACCCTTGGGCGGCCCGTTCGCGTCGGCGCCGCCATCCTGAGCGTGGTAGGTGAACGTCGTTCGCTCCCCGTCCCCGTCGAGGGAGAGCTGATGGAGATAGCCGGCGCCTAGGTCCGGTCCCGAGAGCATCTCGCTCGTCATGCGCGCTCGGACACGACCGCGAGGGTCACGGGTCACGCCCGTCAGCTCGGCGGCGGGCGGATCTCGAGCGTGGGGGGGAGAGGGATCTTCCCGACCGTCACGTCCACGTGGTGGTCCCGACGCCGGGCCGCCAGGTAGGTGCCGCTCGGCATCGACTTCCAGACGCCGGGCTCTCCGTCGAACGGCTCGGAGCCAACGACGACCCGCTGGGACGTCGCTCGGTAGGTCATCTCGTAATACCGGCGGTTCTCGTCGAAGAGGCCGGTCCCGTGGTCTCCCGTCCACAGACAGAACGCCCAGAGCTCGTCGGGTCCGCGGGTGAAGAGCACGTTCAGGCCCGAGAAGGGTGGGATCTCGGGCTTGCGGAGGCCCTCCCAGACCCGGACCAGGTCCTCGACCGTGTGCACGAAGCCGGCGAGCGGGTCCCCCGTCTCTTCGGTGTTCCGGTGCAGCAACCAGTAGAGCACCTCACTGTCGTTGACGCCGCGGACCTTCGATTCATGGACCCCGAGGAACGGACGGGTCTCGTTCGGGAACGAGATCGCCCCGTTGTGCGCGAAGAGGCTCGTGTGGTTCTCGAACGGCTGGGAGTTCTCGAGGGCGATCAGCTTCTCGTACGGGAGCTTCAGGGGGTTGCTCGCGTGCCGAAGATGTCCCAGGATCAACGAGCCGCGCGCCTCCGCGGCCGCCCGGAGGTAGTGCTCCCGCTCACCCTCGGCGAACGCGCCGCGCGCGCCCTTCTCGACCCGGGTCCGTCCGTGGTCCGCGAACCATCCGATCCCCCAGCCGTCCTTCTGGGCGCGCGCGGGGTCCACGTTCGACTGGGCGAGCAGCGACCGGTCGGACCGTACGAGCCACGGTTCGGCGGACTCCGCCTGGACTGATAGCACGGCGAAGAGGCGGCACATCGAACCAAAGCACGTCAGGCCCCTAGATAAGCCTCCGGCGCGGGACGCCGAGCTTTCCTTGCCGTAAGCAACCCTTTTTACCCATACCCGGGCTCGTACGCCCGAGAGAACGAGATGGTAGCGGTCGAAGTCACCCCCGCCGCGCGGGACCAGGTACTGAAGATCATGGAGAAGCAGGGGAAGCCCGGCTCCGCCCTGCGACTCTACGTCCAGGGCGGCGGATGCTCGGGCCTGACCTACGGGATGTCGTTCGACCACCGGGAGACGGGCGACGAGGTCGCCTACCAGGACGGCGGTCTTCTCGTCGTCGTCGACCGGGCGAGCGCGCCGCTGCTCGAGGGCGTGAAGGTCGACTTCCTGCTCGGTCTAGAAGCCTCGGGATTCAAGATCCACAACCCGAACGCCAAAGAGACCTGCTCGTGCGGCAAGTCGTTCTCGGCGTGAGTCACGACGCGCGCGACACCGGCGTTTTATAGACGGGCTTTCGTCCTTATTCGGGGAATCGAGGAGGGCCCCAGGCATGAGCGATAGCAAAATCACGTTGGAAGTCACAAAAGAGGCGCAGGACCAGGTGCGGGACCTGATGAAGAGCCAGAAGCCCGGCATCGCCGTTCGCGTCTATCTCCAATCCGCCGGTAGCGGAGGCGGCTGCGGAAGCGGCTGCAGCTGCGGCTCGGGGGAGGGCGGGGGATGCGGGAGCGGCGGCGGCCACGGCGGAGGTCCCTCGTTCGGGATGGCGTTCGACAAGCCCCGCAACGGGGACCAGGTCGTGCAGGTCGACGGCTTCTCGATCGTGGTCGACGACATGTCGGCCGACCAGCTGAACGGGGCTCGGATCGACTGGGTCCAGGACCTGAACGTCTCCGGATTCAAGATCACGCCGCCGAACGCGCCGACGCCTTCGGGCCCCGAGCCCGGGGCAGAGGCGGGCGGCTGTGGTTGCGGCTCCGGCGGGTGCGGGGGCGGTTAACGCGCCCGGCCCAACCCTTTCTTCCCTTTCTTTCGAGCGGACGCGGCCGCGCGGGCCCGCTGTCGACGTATCCGCGGGTCGATCCAGAACCGCATCTCCCACGTCCGATCGAATCCGAAACGTCGATAGACCGGGCGACCTTGTCGCGAGGCGTGAAGCGCCACGCTCGAGGACCCTCGAGCGCGGCAGTCCGCGACCAGGCGGCGCACGACACCCGACGCGATGCCCCGTCCCCGCCATTCGGGAAGGGTGTACATCGATAGGATGTACGGGGTCGCGAGAGTCGTGACCTGCGGGTAGGGCTGGTCGGGCCGGAACCAGGCAAGGCCGCTCCCGACGGGCGTGCCGTCCGAAGCTTCCGCGATGACCCCGATCAGCTCGCCCGAACGAAGTCGGGACGTCGCCCACGTTCGGTACCGTCGGTCGTGTTCGGTGATCGCGGCCTCGGTGCGTCCCCCGATCGCCGTCCACATCCGATGACGATGGTCGGTGAGTATGCCGACGTCGGCAACTGTCGTTCTTCGATACGTCACTCGGGCGGATCTCGCGGGTCGGGTCCGGGTCATTCGTCGGGTCCGCTCACGTCGATCGTCGCGGGCCCGTCCCCGATCATGACGTTCACGATCACGGTCTCCTCTTGAGTCGGGTTCACGTCGCGGTGCACCAGCCCGGCGGGGATCCGAAAGAAATCGCCCGCGGACGCTCGCGCCTGGTCGCCCCCGTGCGGTCCGACTTCCAAGATGAGCTCGCCCGCCACCACGAACGCGTAGAGCGTCCGACGCCCGTGGTGGTGCCACGGGGACGTGGACCCGCCAGCCACGTGGGTCTCGCCGACCCGTACGCCCTCGGTCTCGAACGCCGGCCGGCGGCCGAACCCTTCCCGATCCGGGGACCCCACGGAGCGCCTCGGTACCACCTCGATGCGGTTCACAGGGGAAGAGAGGGCTCTCGGGATGTAAGCCTTCGGTCCGGGACTCGGGGTCGAATGCTCCCGGGGAGGGGATGGGCCCGGACGGATTTGAACCGTCGACCGACCGGTTATGAGCCGGTCGCTCTGAGCCGGACTAAGCTACGGGCCCACCGGCTAGGAAAAGGAGGCGCCGCCGAGCGGAGTTTGGGGGCGGCGGCGAACCACCGCCGCCCTTTCGAACCGCTGACCTTTCGGTTAACAGCCGATCGCTCTACCGCTGAGCTACGGCGGCACCGAGGGTGCCGAGCCGGCATCGCGCTAATAGCCTTTCCGGCTCGATGGCGGCCGGTTCTCGTGCTCGACGGCTCGGCTCTTGAGGTGCTGGATGATCGCGGTCATCCGCTCCAGGGATTGGTTCAAGTCCGCCCAGAACTCCTTCGACTTGTCGGTGATCACCGCACCGTCCGCGGAGGGCTGGATGACGCCCTCTCGCTCGAGCAGGTGGAGCGAGTACCGGGTCTTGTGGATGGGCAGTTGGAGCGCCTCGCTCAAGCGGATGATCCCGATCGGTGGGCTCTTCGCGAGCTTCTCCAAGATGTCGACGTTCCGCGCGAGGAGGTCGAGCTCCTCCTCGATGCGCTCGACCAGATGGACCGGTTCCTCTCCCTCGGGGCCCTCGGACTCGAGGTCACGAACCCCTTCCTTCTCGACGGGCATGTACCGACCCCGAACCCGAGCACGCTTACTTGAACGTTGTTAGCGAACCCCCCGAGGGCGGTCGGCACCTCGTGGACGGGAGTTACGGGCCCGCCGGGGCCTTATAGGACAATCTATTAGAACCCATACTCCCTTACCTCCCTAATGGGACCGAACCGTACCCCCCGCCTCGTACCCTTCCTCGCTGAGTCCGACGACCGACGCCGCTGGCACCGGAACGTGGCCCAAGGAAGCCGTGCCACGGCCGACGTCTACGTCCGACGCCTCGCTGCCTTCTGCCGCCTCATGAACGTCACTCCCGAGGCTTTGGCGCGGATGGGAGACAAGCC
>JBKQUP010000031.1:0-8286 GCA_052325545.1 Thermoplasmata archaeon | reverse complement strand
TCCCGGTGGAGGATGTGCTCCCACGGATGTCCGAGGGACCGGTCGTACTCGGTCGAATGAACGGTCATGATGAGGGGAAGGTGGAGGCGACGGGCGAGCGCGGCGGCCCCGACCGTTCCGAACCAGTCGTGGACGTGGACCACATCGAAAGGGTCGGTCGTCTTCAGTTCCGAGACCCAGCTGTTGTACCCATCGGTCGAGTCGGTGAACGGGCTGTCCGGGGTCCCTCCCGCCCAGTACGCCGGCGGGAACTCCGGGGACGGGCCGCCCGTCTTCTCGCCGGGGTGTCGGAACGTTACTCCCTGTACCGGGGTGAAAGGTCCGCTGGACGGGCTGACGAACGTCACTCGGTGGCCGAGACGCGTGAGCTCCTGACAGAGCTCGAAGGAGTGCACCCCGAGCCCGCCGGTATGGTTGGGTGGGAACTCCCAGCCGACGATGAGGATGTGGAGCGGACGCGGTGCTCCTCCGAACGCCGGGGGGACCGGTCGAGTGGCGTGGGCGGTTGATAGCGGGCGTCGGGAAGGGGCGGAGTCCATCCGGCCCCGGGGACCTTCGGAACTGGGGCGGTCCCTGGGTTCCCGCCGGACTCGGGGCGCCTCCCGGCCCCGCGGACGAGCCGGGCGGGTTGAGCGTCTCGAGCGGGTCGAGACCTTGGGGCGGCCCCGATGCTGGCTAGCGCTGGATTTCTTTGGTTTCGTCATCGAGGTGGGCCCGCGGCGTTTCCCAAGGGCGGTTCCGCGAGACGTAGCGGGCAGATGAACTCGCCGCCCTCCCGGAGGCGCGTCCAGGCCCGGGAACGGGAGATGTTCGTTCAATACCCCGAAAGGAGCTCGCGGATCGCCCGCTCCGCATCCGGGGCCCGGGTCACCGCGCTCGCGACCAGCACGCCGTCCGCGCCGAGCTCGATCGCTCGCGCGACGTCGTGGCGGTCATGGACGCCCGCCCCGCAGAGGACCCGGGTCTCGGAGGAGACCGACCGCACCGCGGCTACCGTGCCCGAGACCACCTCGGGACGGGCGGTGGATACGGCCCGGTCCCCCCCGATGAGCTCGGGTGGCTCCACCGCAAGGTAGGGTGGCTGGGTCTCGGCCAGACGACGGGCCCGAGGAACGTCGGCCGCGCAGACCACGGCGACCAGCCGGTGGGCCGAAAGACGTCGGACGGCGTCCTCGATGTCGGCGATCGTCATCGGGTGCTCCGAGTGGTTCACGAGGCTCCCTCGCGCACCCGCGGCCTCGATCGACTCCACGGGTACGTAGCCGGTCCGGGCACCCGCGTCCCCCGGGTCGACATGCTGGGCCACGACCGGTATCGTGACCGCATCCGCCACCCGGGCGAGGTCGGGCACGGGGGGAGCGATGGCGACGGCCACGCCCGTCTCCTTTCCCAGCGCCTCCAACAGCTTCGCGATCCGCACGGCAGCCGGGCCGAGGTGGCCCGGATACGCCTTCAGGTTCAGCAGGAAGAGGGGGTGCCCGAGCGACGGGCGGTCAGTGGGCGGCGGGGGCATGGGTCCTCTTGGGGCGAGAGCAGATGGCGTACTCGTCTCCGTCAAAGAAGACCTCTCGGTCGGGGTGCTTGCGCTGGAGCTCGGAAATCCGGCTGAGGACGTCCTCCAAGGTGGTCGATTCGTCGTTCGGGTCAATCCTTAGATGAACCGTCTTCTCGGGTCGCACCGCCGTATGACCCGTTCCCGGCATGAAGCTCCGAGGGGACGGCCATTGCCCGAGGGGCAATTAAGGATTCGACGGGGACAACCTCGCGCCAAAGGGGGCCGGAATCGGGCAGAGAGGCACGGTTTTCGTTACCGAAAACGGCCCGGTTGGTCTCGCCGGGCGGGCCTGCGACGAAAGAGTAAATACGGGGGTATGGTCGACCACGCGAGGCAACACGATGGCACACTCTCCCCCAGAAACTCCGGCGAAGGAACACACGAGCGAACTAACCGAAGCCGAGATCGCGGTGCACTGGAAAGAAGAGGAGGGCTTCATCCCCCAACCGAAGTTCATCGGCCAGGCCAACCTGACCGACCCCGCGGTGAACGAGCGGTTCTCGCTCGAGCACTTCCCGGAGTGCTTCCGGGAGTTCGGCGACATGCTGACCTGGGACAAGTACTGGACGCAGACGCTCGACTCGAGCAACGCCCCTTTCTACAAGTGGTTCGCCGGGGGGAAGCTCAACGCTTCCTACAATTGCATTGACCGGCACCTCGCCCAGTACGGCAACAAGGCCGCGGTCATCTTCGTAGGCGAACCCGAGGGCGAGGACCCCGTTGCCATCACCTACAACGAGCTCTACGCTCGGGTGAACGAGTTCGCTCTTCTGCTCCGGGATTTCGCGGGCCTCAAGACCGGCGACCGGGTCACCATCCACATGCCGATGGTGGCGGAACTTCCGATCACCATGCTGGCCTGCGCCCGTCTTGGAATCATCCATACGGTCGTCTTCGGTGGCTTCAGCGGCGAGGCCGCGGGTCGGCGAGCCGCCGACTCGCAGAGCCGGGTCGTGATCACCATGGACGGCTACTACCGCAACGGCAAGATGATCGACCACCTTCAGAACGTCGACGTTGCCTGCGAGACGTCCAAGAGCGAGGGGCAGGTCGTCGACAAGGTCCTCATCTGGCAGCGCTACCCGGGGAAGGTATCGTCCGCGAAACCCCTCGTGCCGGGACGCGACTTCCTCGTCCATGAGGCGTTGAAGCCGTACAAGAACAAGATCGTGGCCCCCGTGTCGATGCCGTCCGAGGCGCCGCTCTTCCTCATGTACACGAGCGGGACGACCGGTCGGCCGAAAGGCTGTCAGCACAGCACCGGCGGCTACATGGCCTACGCCGCGGGCACCTCGAAGTGGATCCAGGACATCCATCCGACCGACGTCTACTGGTGCACCGCCGACATCGGGTGGATCACCGGCCACACGTACATCGTCTATGGTCCGCTCGCGCTCGCGGGGACGACCGTGATCTACGAGGGTGTCCCGACGTTCCCGGATGCCAACCGGCTGTGGCGCATCTCCGAGCGGTTGGGCGTGAATATCTTCCACACCGCTCCGACGGCGATCCGCCAGCTACGCAAGCTCGCTCCGGACGGGCCGAAGAACTACCGGACCGTCTACAAGAACATGACCACGGTCGGAGAGCCGATCGAGCCGACCACGTGGCACTGGTTTTACGAGACGGTGGGCAAGGGAAAGGCCGCGGTCACCGACACCTGGTGGCAGACCGAGACCGGTGGGGTCGTTTGCACGACGAAGCCTGCTCTCGACAAGATGAAGCCGGGCAGCGCCGGCCCCGGCGCCCCGGGAATCCACTGCGTGATCTTTGACGAGAACGGGAACGAGATCCCGCCGGGTTCCAACCGGGCCGGGAACATCTGCGTCCGGAATCCCTGGCCGGGCCTGATGCAGACGATCTGGGGGGACCCGGAGAAGTTCAAGCGTCAGTACTTCGTCAAGTACAACAAGAATCCCAACAGCAAGGACTGGCGGGACTGGCCGTACTTCGCCGGCGACGGAGCCATGGAGTCCGCGGACGGCTACTTCCGGATCCTGGGCCGGATCGACGACGTCATCAACGTCGCCGGTCACCGGCTCGGAACGAAAGAGATCGAGTCCGCGTGCCTGACGGTCCCCGAGGTGGCCGAGGCCGCGGTCGTACCCATCATGGACGAGGTCCGTGGCCGCCTTCCCGAGGTCTACGTCTCCCTGAAGCCGGGCGTGCAACCGTCCAAGGCGATCGAGGACAAGGTCGTCAAGGCGATCGAGACCGAGATCGGGAAGATCGCTCGGCCGAGCGCGGTGCGGATCGTTCCGGACATGCCCAAGACCCGGTCCGGGAAGATCATGCGGCGGGTCCTGGCCTCGATCTCCAACACGATGGAGGTCGGCGACATCACCACGCTCGCCAACCCCGACATCGTCGAGCAGATCCGACTTCAGGTCCAGGGATCGGGGAAGGTCCAGACGAAGGCCGCCGCTCCGGAGATCAAGGACTTCGGCGCCAAATCCGAATGAGCCCGCCGTAACCGGGGTCTCGAGCGAGGCCTCGGTTGCCCACCGGCGACCCATCGTAGTCGAGAGCGCGTTCATCGCGGCGGCGAGCCGGCGGACCGAAGCGCGGCGGGGTCTTCCCCCTAGACACCGATGAAGGGGGCCGCGGGCCTACTCGGCCGACGGCCTCGTGAACACTCGGGGAGCGAAGGTCGGGATCCGCGCAAGGTGGATCCCCGCGACGATCGACCAGAGGAGGACGGGTGCGACAACCAAACGTTCCATCCCGCCCACGCCGAGACCCAAGTCCGCCTTGGACACGAACAGGATGAGCGCGATGAGGGTGATCAACCCCGAGAGGATGGTGTAGGCCCGGAACCCTTCCCAGCGAGTGTCCCGGAACATCGCGAAGCCCAGGACGAACAGGGCGACGCCGCCCCCGATGAACGCGAGCAGAGCCGACCCGGAGTGCACGCCGATGTTGACGTCCTCCGGGGAAAGGCCGACCCCGACCGACCCGACTCCCGCGAGGGCCAGAGCCCAGAGGCCGACCAAGCGGGAGCGGCGCACCGGGAACGCGGTCCGGATGAGGATGGCCCCGAGAATGACCAGGAGGCCCATCACGACGATCGAGACGTTGAAGACGTCGTACCACGGCGAACAGGCGTAGTGGCCGGCGAACGACGCCGTACCTCCGAAGGTGCCGCAGTTGACGGCGCCCAGGTCGGAGATGTAGTTCCCGGTCAGGCTGTAGGAGGAGCCGTACCCGATCTGGGTGACGGCCATGGCCACGATGAACTGCACCGTCCCGACGAGGAGCAGGACCGCGCCGTGGCGCACCGAACGATGGACGCGGGGACCGTACCGTTCCGACGGGGTGTAGACCGGCGGGGGGGTCTGGTCCTCGGCCACAGGGAGCCTAACCTAGTCCTCGCGGGCGTTCCGTTCGTAGGAGGCGTCGCTGGCCCGCTTCAGGCGGGCTCCGTCGCGGTCGCACGTCGGGCGAGCGCTCGGGGGGACGTCAATGACGTACCCGCCACCGCACTTAGGACACTCGTAGTACGGCATCGGAACTCGAGCGTTAGGTACAGGCCGCTCTTATAAAGGGCTCGACCCCGCGGGGAACCGGCGGAAAGGCTATCGGCCCCGGTTCCCCCCGTCCGTCGTGCGGTCTTCCCCGCGCGCCCATCCCACTTCTCGTGACGAGCCGGAGGGGTCGGGTCCGGAGCGGTTCCGAGACGTCGACTCGTATCGAGCTCAGCGGGAATGGCTCCGGTACGAAGGGACCGGTCAACGGGACCTCTTCCGCGAGCTGCGCGAGCGCTTCCTCCTTCGTCACGCGGCCGAAGAGGGCTGGGTCCTTGACCTCGGCTCGGGCCCGGGACGGTTCCTTCCGTTCCTGGGAAGAGCGGGGACTCGACGAGTGGCGCTCGACATCTCGCGCGAGATGCTGAACCTCTTGCCGCAGGCATGGCTCGCTTCGGGAAGTCCTGACCCCGCTCCGCATCGGGTCCTGGGGGACGCGTTGCACTCACCGTTCGAACGCCATCGGTGGGCGGAGGTGGTCGTCCTCGGAAACACGCTTGGATTCGCGGGGAACGGGGCGGACCGGCTCCTCGACGAAGCCGAGGAGCTCGTAGCCCCGGGTGGGGTCCTGGTGATCGAGATCGCTCCGGCCCCCGGGGAGCGTTCTCGATATTTGGCCCGTCTCCCCCCGTCGAGCGTCACGAGGCTCCTACGTTCTCCCGTTCGGGCCGTCCTCGGTCGCTTGGACCGGGAAGGGTTCCGTACGGAGCCTCCGCGTCACGCGACCCCGGAGTCGTTCCGAAGGTTCACGGTTCGCGAGGTCCAGGATCGCTTGCGCTACACCGGTTGGGAGGTCACGGAGACGGTGGCGGTGGCCCCGGCACTGGGAGCAGACCCACTGACGGTCGAGGCGGTGCGGGCGGACCTGAAGGCGTGGCCGCACCTCTTGAACCTCGAGGAAGAGATCGGCCGGCGCCCGGAGCGATGGGTCGAAGCCGCCGCGGTCCTGCTCTCGGCGCGCCGTCCTTCTTCCAAGCGTATGGTTAAGTAACCCGCATCGCCCATCACCCTCCGCCGTCTCCATGCCGAACGAAGCGGGAGCTAAGCCTCCCGCACCCGCCACCCGGGCCGTGACCGTGCCCGCACCCGAGGACCTTCAACTCGCGCAGAGCGATGCGCTCCTTCAGCTCCGCATCGGCCGGACGGCGCACTTCTACACCGTCATCGCGTCTGCGCTGCTCGCTCTGGACGGCATTCTGATCCTGTTCTTCTTCAGTTCGCTGCCGTCTCTTGGCTCCGGGGAGACCGGGGCCGCCGCGGTCGGTGCCACCTTCTACCTCCTCCTCCCGCTCGCGGCCGGGCTCGCCGTGTCCGCGGTCGGGCTCGTGGTGAAGTGGGAGGTCTACCAGCTCTGGCCCTGGGAGAAGCACTTCTCGACCACGGTGGGCGCCGTCGCCGTCAACGTCCTTCTAGCGGCGATCTACGGCCTCCGTGTCGGGGGCGTGGCCCCGTTCGCCACGCTCAGCCTCTTCCCCTGGTTCTACGCGGCGGAGCTCGCAGGGGTCAGTCTCGCGCTCCTCGGGTTCGTCCTCACCTGGCCCGCCTGGGGCGGACGCCAGTGGGCGAGCGCGATCTCGGCCGTCCTACCCGTCGCGACGGCGCTATTGATCTACTTCCCCCCGACGACCTCGGGGGGAACGTCGGACGCTCTCGCGGTGAGCCTGTTCCTCTCGGCGTATCTCTACGTGACGTCCGGTTCGTTCCTCCACCTCATCTCTTCGGGAACCCGGGTACACGAGCGAGAGCTGATCACATCGGGGCAGAGCCGGATGTTCCGCCTGGCCGACGACCTCGGACGGAAGGAGGAGGCCCTCCACTTCCGGGAGGCTTCGCTCGTCAAGCGCGAGGCAACGGTCGAGAACGCGGACCTCTCCGTCCGCCGCCAATACGATTCTCTCAAGGAAGCCCGCGTCCAGCTCGATGACCTCGAAGAGGACTACCGGAAACGCTCGGACTCCCTCGTCGAGAAGGAACGGGCCTGGGCGGGCCGCATCGCGGAAATGGACGGGCGGGAGCGCCAGGTCGAGGACAAGACGAAGGCCCTCGAGCTTCGCGAGCAGGAGATCGATCGGCTGGTCCCGCAGATCTCGACCCGTGAGTCTCGTCTCATCGAGCAGGAAGGCGCCCTCACCCATCGAGACGTCGAGCTGACCCAACGGCAGCAGACGCTCGAGCGGCAGCTCCACGACATGAAGGAATCCGAGGCCCGTCTCACGGCCCGGGCCGGGGAGCTCGACCAGAGGACAGCCGACCTTCTCCGACGGGAGGGGGACATCGCGGCCCGGGAGGCCAAAGGAAAGGTTCGAAGCGGCGCACCGGCGGCCGCCGCGAGTTCGGACCTGGTCGCTCGGGAGGTCCAGCTTCAGCAGCTCAGGGCCACGCTGGATGAAGCGAACGTTGCCCTGGCCCGGAAATCGCGGGAGGCGACCGAGCTCGGCAAGGCCGCCGAGGACTCGCTCGCCCGAGCCGCGCGCAAGGAGGCCGAGCTCGCCTCGCGCGATGCGGCCTTGAAGCAACGAGAGGCGGAGCTCACCGACCTTTTGAAAGCAGCCGACGGACGAAAGGCGCAGTACGACGCAGCCGCGCGGGACTACGAGACCCGCGCCACCGCGCTCGGTCGCGACCAGGTCTCGTTCGCCCAGAAGGCCGCGGACCTCGACCGAAGCCTGAAATCCCTCTCCGACCGGGAAGCCGCGCTGACCGAGCGAGAAGGCCGCCTCCGGTCGCTTTCCGGGCAGCTGGACCGCCAGGAGCAAGAGCTCCATGAAAGGTCCCGTTCGCTCGAGGCGGCGGAGGCCGAACTGAGCCTCCGACGCCAGTCTATCGGGCGTGGAAGCGACCTCTCGATCGCGGGCCTTGCCGCTGTGGCGGCCGCGGATCAAAGGGAACGGCCCCCGGAACTTCCTTCGCGACACCCCCGGGCCGATGGGGTCCGTGACGTCTCTCCGATCGGCGCCCGCGAAACCGAGACCCTAGTCGCCCCAACAGGTCGGCGGTTCTCCGACCGCCTTCCTAGCGGTATCGCGCGGCTCGACGACCTCCTTCTGGGAGGCCTGCCACCCCGCTCCCACGTGGTCGTGGTCGGGGACGCGTTCGTCGGGAAGGAGGTCGTTCTCTACTCGTTCATCGCGGAGGGTCTCAAGCGGGGGGAACCCGTCCTCGTCGTGACCGCCGCCCGTTCCCCCGAGGAGATCGCGGACGCGATCG
>JBKQUP010000030.1:0-8027 GCA_052325545.1 Thermoplasmata archaeon | reverse complement strand
GGTTCGAGCCCTCGGTTCGAGTGCGGTGGTTTCGTTTGGAATTGATTCACTTCCGATCGCAGTCCGAACCTTCGCCACCAACCACCCCGACGCTGCCAGCATGTGTGGAGACATTTCGGAGTGGCCTCCTGATCGACTGCGGAGTGCTGTTGGCATCGCCGGGAAGGACGTCGACCTCATCGTTGGCGGTCCCCCCTGCCAGGGGTTCTCGTCGATCAGGCCTCACCGATCTTCTGCAGCCGAGGATGATCGAAACGGGTTGTATCGTCATTTCGTCGAATACGTCGATTACTTTCGCCCTCGGGCATTCGTAATGGAAAATGTGGTTGGCCTAGCCACCCACCGGGGCGGAGCGACTCTCGCCTCCATAGAAGCAGCGATTCGGAAGATCGGCTACGTAGTCGACTGGAGGATCCTGAACTCGGCCGATTTCGGAGTGCCGCAGAGACGCGAACGTCTGATAATGATCGGGACGTCCGCCTCCGGTGACGTTCCATTTCCTCGACCGTCCCACCGGTCGTCAGGGAGCACCATAGGCCATCGCGACAAGAGTAGGGTTATCGGTTCCGCGCCGACTCTATACGAAACCCGGAAGCTTCCCCGAGCGTTGACTGCATGGGACGCCATCAGCGATCTACCGCCAGTGGAGGCGGGTCAGGAGGCGACGTCTTACGATCTTCCCCCCCAGAATGATTATCAGAGTCGTCTGAGAGTCGGTAGCTTGAGTCTCAGTCTGCATCGAGCAACCGCCCATTCCGCTCGCATGCTCGAAATCATTAGGCACAGTGGACCGAACCGATTTCACCTACCACCCGGCATGGTCAAGAGTGGGTTTTCAACAAGCTATTCGAGAATCGACCCTAACACGCCCTGCGTGACACTCACGGTCAACTTCGTTTTTCCACCGTCTAACAAGTGCATCCATCCCTTTCAGGACCGGGCTTTAACTCCGCGTGAGGGCGCTCGGATTCAATCCTTTCCTGACAGTTTTGCGTTCTCGGGGAACTGGTCTCAAATCGTTAAGCAGATCGGGAACGCAGTCCCACCCCTACTCGGCGAGGCGATTGGCCAAAGCGTCGCTCCATTGGTCGGGCTAAGGCTTGCCGAACCTCAGGCGGCTTAGCACGAACAATCTCCACAGGTTTTGAACCAACTTTAGTTCACATCCCGCCGGGAGCATCCTAATTCCTGGTAGGGCAGCTTGTCGATCCTCGACGATGGCCGGCTCGGATCAACGGTCGATGGCTGACCGCGAGTAGGCTAATGGTCCGGCAATCGTCCTGCGAAGACCCCCGGCTCGAGGGTCTCCCACCGCTTGACCACGCCCAGGGATGCGTTGGCCCGTAGCAGGATTATGGTCCGTTTCACGCTCAATGCGTTCTTGAGCTCGGCCTTGAGCTCGACGAGGTCCTCTTTGGTGTGTTGGAAGACGCTCGCTTCCAACTCGTGACCTGCCGCAACGGTCAGCACATAGAAGCGGGTTACCCCCTCGCTCTTAACCGTCACCGCGTCGCCCTCCTCTATGTCGACCGCCACGCCAATTTCTCCCCCGAAGCTACCAAGTCCGTCGCTCCCATGAAGCTCCCTCTGTCCTCCCACCGGCTGGAAGAACGGTCTGGGGCTCTGGATGTCGGGACGCCGACTTACGGGACACTGAACACGAGCCGTTTCTCCCCGGGCGCCGCGCTCCAGGCGCGTTCGACGTCCGAAAGTGGATGGACATCGATCGCGATCCGGAACCGTCCGGTGACGAACGCGGTTAAGAACTGACCAATTCCGGCCACAAGGGCCCTGTCGGTCGAGCTTCCGAGGCCGCTACCCAGGATCTCAACCCCCGAGCTCCGGAGCTTCGACCCTTCGAGTGAGATCGTCGTCCCGGCGAGGGTCCCGATCTGCACGTAGCGGATGCGCGACGCCCCCCGGGGTGCGTTGGGTCCGCCGAGAGCGGCGAGGATCGTCTCCGCGGACGGGCCCCATAGGTAGTCGAGCACGACGCCGAGATCGGAGTCACGCGCCTCCTTCCGCAGCGCGTCTCGGAAGGTTTCGGCGGGTTGGCGGAGGGACAGCACGACGTCGGCACCGAGTTCGGGGAGCGTGCGAAGCTTCGCCTCGTCGCGCCCGGTCGCTATCACCTTCCGCGCGCCGAGGTGCTTCGCGACCTGGATCGCCATCCGGCCCGAGACGCCGGTCGCGCCGTTCACGAGCACCGACTCACCCGGATGGATCGGGCTGAGGAGCGTGAGCGGAATCCAGCACGACATGCCGGGGTTTGCGGCCGCGGCGGCAGTCGCGTCATCGAGTCCTTCCGGTAGCGGAACGAGGCGGTCCGCCGATATCACCACCCGCTCGGCCATCGAACCGAAGGGCGGTCTCGGGAACGCGAAGTAGACCCGTCGGCCCTCCGGGGTCCGTCCGACGCCGTCCACGCCGGGCACGAACGGCAGTGCAGTGCCGGCGCTGTAGTGTGCGCCGGAGGCGCGCCCGCGAACGACGGTGCTCACCGCCGTCGCCGTGACGGACACCACCGTTTCGCCGGGTTGTGGCGCAGGGTCGGCGAAATCGCCGTAGTACGGAGGATTCCCAAACTCCCGAACGATGGCAGCCTTCACGATGGCACCTCGCTCCTCGGCACCGGGAGATCCTCGTTAGCGCGAGCGCAACGCGTCTTCAGGTCCTCACGAAGTGCGGCATGTCCCGGGGCAGCTCGAACGTGATCTCGACGAGCCCCGCCAGTCGTCCTTTCTTCTTCCAGTGAGCCTGAAAGATCACCTTCTTCATGCCCTTCTTCTCGATCGTGTAGACGTTGGGCTTGCCGGAAGCCATCACTTCCTTGAGCTTCGCCGCGGCCTCGGGCGGGTGACAGTCGATTAGATTCTTCCCGACGAGGCTTTTGCCCCCATCGCTCGCGTTCAGCTCGGCGGACCGGTCGTTCAGGTACAGGATGGTGTAGTCCTTGTCGCAAACGGTCACCGAGCAGGGTAGTTGTTCGAACCATTCGAGATGAACCGCGTCCACCATTCCATTGCCTCGGCGCTGTCCAGCCCATCGCGTTGACTTAAGGGTACTTCCGTCGCGGGACCCGCCGAAGCATCCCCCCGGTTCGAGCTAGGGCTGAACCCCCGGTCCTGCCGATTTTCCCGGGCGACCTAGGTACGAGCGGTCGATAACCGCCCACCGGTAGCGCGTCGGCGCCCTACACCGATTCTTCGATCTCTCCAGCCTGCGGGGTACCCGCGAGCTGTTTGGCGACCGAGCCGAGGATCTCGAGGTGTCGGTCGACGTCCTTCTCCGTATGCTGGACCGAGATCGTCCACTGCTCGTCGGGACCGGTCCCGCTCGCGATGAGGTTCTGGTTGAGCGAGAGGTAGTAGTACAGCATCGAGCGGTCGCCGTCCACCTTCAGGAAGTCCCTCCAGTTGCGTACGGGGTGGTCGGCGAAGAAGACCGTCCCGGAAACACCGTCCGCCGCCACATAGGCGGTGACCCCGGCGTCCTTGAACACCTCCCCGTACCCCTTCGCAAGCCGCATGTTGAGGCGCGTGGAACGCTCGAGCGCCTCGTCGGTGAGGATGTAGTCGAGGCAGGCGATGCAGGCGGCCATCGAGAGCGGGTTCGAGTTATACGTCCCGGCGTGCGCTACTTTGCGGGGACCGACCTCGTCGAGTATCCCCGGGCCGGTCGCGATGGCCGAGAGGGGAACGCCGCAGGCAATCGACTTCCCGAGCGTAATGATGTCCGGACGGGCCCCGACCCGTCCCGCCGCCCCGTGAGGATACTTGGCCCCGGTCTTGATCTCGTCGAAGATGAGGAGCGCACCGAGCTGGTCGCACAGCTCGCGCAGGCCCGGGAAGAACTCCTTGTCCGGGAGGATGAACCCCATGTTCATCGGGATCGGCTCGGCGATGATGGCCGCCAGGTCGTCCTTGTGTTCGAGCGCAATCTTCCGCGTCGCCTCGAGGTCGTTGAAGGGGGCGATCAGGGTCCTCTCCGAGACCTCCGAAAGGATGCCCGGGGAAGCGGGCGCCGAATTCGGGTGGTCGTGAGGCCCAGCGACCTGGAGCCGCGGCTTCACGCCGACCAGCAGCGTGTCGTGGGAGCCGTGGTACGACCCCTCGAACTTGAGAATGTACCGCTTCTTGGTGTACGCCCGGGCGAAGCGGGTCGAGTGGTGCGTCGCCTCGAGGCCGGTCGTACTGAACCGGACCTGGGCCATGCCGTACCGACGGCAGACCCTCTCCGCGACCTCCGGGGTCCGGTTCCACTCGTAGCCGTAGACGCTGCCGTTCTCGAGCTGGCGGGTGAGCGCCTCCACGAGCTTCGGGTGGGCGTGCCCGCTCTGGAGCGCGCCGAATCCCATGTTGAAATCGAGGTAATCGTTCCCGTCGGCGTCCCAGAGATGGACCCCTTTGGCGTGGCTCACGTAGAACGGGTACGGGTCCAGGAACCGGTAGTTCGAATGGACGCCGAGCGGGCTCCATTTTCGGGCCAGCTCCCAAAGTTCCCGCGACCGAGGGGTTCGTCGTTCATATTCGGCATAGGCCTTCTCGAAACGAGGGTCCACTCTCCCAACTCCCACTGGGAACCCCATGGGGGCCCCAAAATTTTGGAGCCGGGTGGCCTACAAATATCCTCCGCGGAGGGAGCCCGTTAGGCGTCTGGGGAGGCCCCCCCCGCCACGTTCAAAACCCCCATTGGCTCCGACCGGCAGGTATCCATGTCCGAGTTGACCGATCTCAAGAACTACGTGGGTGGGGCCTGGGTCACCCCCCGGGCGACCGGACGGCTCGACGTCTTCGACCCATCGGACGGCTCGGTCATCGGGCATGTACCGCGATCGAACGCCGAAGACATCGATTTCGCGGTCCGCGGCGCGCGCAAGGCCTACCTTACGTGGCGGGACGTCCCGGTCTCGGACCGGGCCCGCCTGATGCTCACCTTCCGCCACGTCATGGACGAGCACACGGAGGAGCTGGCCCGTTCGATCACCCGGGAGCAGGGGAAGACGATGGAAGAGTCTCGCGGGTCGGTCTTCCGCGCCCTCGAGGCGATTGACGCTGCGGCCTCCGCCCCTACGACGATGCAGGGGTACTTCTCGGAGGACGTCGCCAAGGGGGTCGACACGACCCTGATCCGGCAACCGGTCGGCGTCGTGGCGGGAATCACCCCGTTCAACTTCCCGGTGATGATCCCGATGTGGATGACCCCGTTCGCGATCGTCTGCGGGAACTCGTTCATCCTGAAGCCGTCCGAGCGAGACCCGCTGTCCCCGTCGCTCCTACCGGCCCTCTTCGAGGAGGCCGGGTTCCCTCCAGGGGTGTTCAACCTCGTGCATGGTGACTTCGATGCGGTCAACGCGATCCTAACCCACCCCGGCATCGACGCGGTGTCGTTCGTCGGCTCGGCGCCGACGGCGAAGCACATTTACACGACCGGATCCGCCCACGGGAAGCGCGTTCAGGCGCTCGCGGGTGCCAAGAACTTCATGATCGTGATGCCGGACGCCGAGCTGAAGCACACGGTGTCGGCGATCATCTCGAGTGCCTGCGGCATGGCTGGGGAGCGGTGCCTCGCGGGATCGGTCGTCGTAGCGGTCGAACCGGGCGGGGACCGACTCGTGGAAGCCCTCGCCGAGGGCGTCCGGACGGTCGTCGTGGGCCCGGCGAACGACCCCAAGACCGAGATGGGCCCGGTGATCCGCCCGGAGAACCGAGACCGGATCCTAAAGTGGGTCGAGGACGGCCTGGCCTCGGGCGCGAAGCTGGTGGCTCGCGGCAACATCCCCGCGAACTCGAAGGGATTCTTTGTCGCGCCCGTCCTCTTGGACCACGTCAAGCCCGAGTGGCCGATCGCTCAGGAGGAGATCTTCGGCCCTGTAATCCTCGTGATCCGCGTGAAGTCGCTCGAGGAAGGTCTCGAGGTCGCCAACCGGTCCCGGTTCGGCAATGCCTCCTCCATCTTCACCCGGAGCGGGGGGGCTGCGCGCGAGTTCACGCACCGGATCGAGGCGGGGATGCTGGGGATCAACATCGGGGTCCCGGCTCCGGTCGCGCCGTTCCCGTTCGCGGGGTGGAAAGGGTCGTTCTTCGGTGACCTCCACGCTACCGGACGCGACGGGATCGAGTTCTACACCCGGAAGAAGGTCGTCACGTCGCGCTGGTTCTGACGGGCGTCGACCGTCAGGTCGCGGGCGACGGGCTCACCTTCGCGTCCGCGAGCGAGAGCGCACGTTCGAGCGCCGCGAGCCCGTGATCGAGCTCCTCGCGCGTCACGATCAGCGGCGGCGCGACCACGAGGTGGGAGACCCACCCGATGCAGAAGACCCCCTCCTTCATCATCGCGCCCGTGACCTGTTCGACGACGAGCGGACGGCCCGCCATCTTGTCGTCCTCCGTGTTGAAGGGCTCCTTCGTCGTGCGGTTCTTCACGAGCTCGACGGCCGCGAACAGGCCCATGCCCCGGACCTCGCCCACGCAGGGGTGTCGTTCCTGGATCTCGCGGAGGCGGGAGAGCAGGTAGTCCCCGTCCTTCCGGGACTTCTCGAGCAGGTTCAGGCGACGGTACTCCTCGATCGCCGCGATGGCGGGCGTGAGGGTGAGCGGGTGCGCCTCGTACGTATGCCCGTGCGGGAAATAATTCTCGCGGAACGCGTCGTGGACGGCGGCGGTGGTGGCGGTGAGTCCTAGCGGGATCTGCGCTCCCGTGATCCCCTTCGCGGTCGTCAGAATGTCGGGAAGCACGTTCCAGTGGTTGACCGCGAACCACTCGCCGACGCGGCCCCAACCGCTCATCACCTCGTCCGCGATGAGGAGCACGTCGTGCTTCTTCGTAATCGCGCGGAGGCGGGGTAGGTACTCCGGGACGGGGACGAGGACGCCGTTCGTTCCCACGACGGGCTCGACGATCATCGCCGCCACGTCCCCCTCGCGGGAGAGCTGGTAGTCCACGTACTCGGCGCACGCCACGTCACAATCGGGGTAGGTCAGGCCGAAGGGGCAGCGGTAGCAGTAGCAATCCGGAGCGAAGACCGTGCCCGGGACCTTCTGGAGCTTCTCGATCGAGCGCCGTCGGAACTCCCCCGTGACCGAGATGGACGCCGCGGTCGATCCGTGGTAGGAGCGGTAGCGCGCCATCACCTTCGTACGGCCGGTCACCGCGCGCGCGATCTTCAACGCGGCCTCGTTCGCCTCGGTCCCTGATGTGGAGAAGAAGAGGCGGTTGAGTCCCTTCGGCAGGACCTCGAGCAGGGCGAGGCTCGTCCGGGCCCGGGCCTCGGTCGCGAACCCCGGCGCGGCGTAGGCCAGCGATTTTGCCTGGGCGGCGATCGCCTCCGCCACGTGGGCGTTCCCGTGGCCCAGGTTCGTCGCGATGAGCTGGGAGGAGAGGTCGAGGTACTCCTTACCGGCCGCGTCCCAGAAGCGGGAGCCCTCCGCGCGGGTGACCACCAGCGGCTCCCAACCCCCCTGGCGCCGCCATGTGACGTAGTTCGTCTCCCGGACCACCTTCCGGATCTCGTCGCCGTCCATGGAACCGTTCCCTGAGCATGACCCCTGGTTGGGTGTCGCAAAGTCGAGCCCGCGTCGGCTTATGACGGCCCCGTCCGAGACGGGCCTGCGCCGGTCAGGCCGAAGAGCCGACAGGCGTTCCCCCCAAGGATCGCGGCCCGGTCCCGTTCGGGCAAGTCGAGGGAGTTGACGAGCCCGACCTGGACCGTGAGGTCGATGAGAGGCCAGTCGGAGCCGTTGAGGACCCGCTCCGCCGAGCCGACCATGAGGATCGCCTCCTCGACCCGTTTCCGGCAGAGGTCGATCATCCGGTCGAAGAGGGGATACGAAGGGTGCGCGAGCAGGCCTGAGATGTCCGCGTAGACGTTCGGGTTCTTGTAGACGATCTCGGCGGCCTCGTCGATCCAGGGGTTCCCGAAGTGGCAGAGGACGATCGGGACCTCCCGGAACCGTACCGCGACCTCATCGATCTCGACAGGACGGGTGTACTTGACCAGCCCCCACGCGTCCATGGTGTCACCGGTG
>JBKQUP010000029.1:0-23907 GCA_052325545.1 Thermoplasmata archaeon | reverse complement strand
CTGCGCGCTTGCTCCGCATCGATGACAGCAATGAGCGCCACGAGCACGCGGCCAACTCCTTCGACCGCGAACCCGTTCCCGGAACTCGCCCAAACCGCCCGCACCGTGCTCCTGCACGGGAGCCCCGCGACGTATGCGAACCGCGCGTACCTGCGCGACTTGGGTCTGCGCTGGGACCCCGAGCGGCAGCAGTGGCACGGCACGACCACGCCGGGACACGTCCGCGTTCTGCGCGAGCAGCTCGGGATCGAGGTCCGGTGCTTCGGGACGCTCGACCAGCCGCCCCGCGGACCGAGCCCACCGAGCCCTTCGGTCGCAGTCCTCGCGCCTGCACTCCCATCCGTCCCTTGCTCCGCGCCGCGCCCCCGCTTCGGTGACTACTCGCGGACGCGGTTCGAGTCGCAGGTCGCGTTCGGCGGCCCGGACGAAGACGAAGGCGAGGACGCGGAGGATCAATCAATCATCGCGGCCCCGACGCGGCAGTTCAGCCTCTTGGAGACCACGAGCGGCCTCCCGGACGACTCGCGTGAGGCGGACGAGCGAGCCGCGGAGCGGAGGCTTCGCGACCTGCGCTGGCGGGTCAAGGCAGCCCGAGCGGCAATCTCGACCACGCCCGGGCTCGCGGATACCCTCCACAGCGACTGGCAGAGGGCGGCGCGGTTCTACGCGCGGTTCAAGGTTAATGAGTCCCAGCTCCGGTTTTGCCTCCCGACTGAGCCCGTCGATGCGGTCGACGGGGAGATCTCCTGTTCGATTGGGTCCCCGCGTACGCCCTCTCGATTCGACGAATCCCTCCAACTTGTTCGATGGCTCTGGCCACAGAGGGGCCGGTGAGGCTCTTCCAGCGTGGGTCGCCCTTCGCGATCAGGTTCCGTATCAGGGTCGAGGAAACCCTGCCTGTCCTCGGGAATCGGACCACGCGCACCTTGCGCGCCGCAATCGTCACCAAACGGTTCTTCTCGTTAGAGAGGAAGAGCAGGTCGGGTTTACACTTCCGGATTAGGTTGTCCACAGCCCACGCCATGGATTTGCCGTCGTTGAGCGCAACGACCGCGACTCCGCGGATTCCGGCTTCTTTCAAGTAGGCCCGCAACATCGCAACTCTCTCCAAGCCGCTGAACGGATTCGCTCGCTCGTCCTTGTGCTCGGAGCTGCCGATCGCGACCGTTAGGCGGCACCTCCGCCGGAGTTTGCGAATCATCGCGAGGTGCCCCTTGTGCGGGGGGTTGAATCGCCCCCAATAGACTCCAGTTGGGGACTTCTCCAGGTGCTTCACCTTTGTGTCGGGATGCGGGTTACTGCCTTGAATTCCGCGGCTGAGTAGGCTGCGCGGGTCCTCCCCGCTCGCTCCGCTCGCGGGTCCCCTGGGAGCATAGAAGTATTCGCGAAGCGATGCCGGGTGGCGCGCTCCATGACCGATGGGCCGTCTGTCCCGCACGACGAAGGTCCTCCGCCTTTCGGGTCGGGCCCGCGGACCTGGGTCCTCGTCTCGTGCCTCGCCGCCGTCGCGGTCGTCGCAATCGCAGCATCGGTGGCTATGGCGGGTGTCCAGCTCGGATCTCCGTCCGGCGTGTCCGTGAGCCGTATTTTGCTCTTTGACCAGAATAAAGGAGTCAGCGCTCTCTACGAGGGGCAGTTCACGGTTCCTGCGCTTTCGGGTCCGAATGTTTCGGTGGAGGTCGAGGAGTCCGCGATAGTGAACATCTCTTGTGCCGGCGCGTCGCCGCCCGACCTGGGCGCCAACTACCCCTGCATAATGTCATTGTGGAGCGGCCCGATTGGAAGTATACGAGGGAACCAGAACCCACTTTGGTGGGAGTCGTTCTCGGGGTATGCGGCTTCGAACGTTAGCCTGCTCCCGCCGGGCGTGTACTCGCTTCTTGTTCACGTGGTCACTGGGAATCGCGAGCCGCTGCCGTTCCAGATCACGGCAGAAGCAGTGACCCTGAACTGAGCGGACTCGCATCCGCACGGCGCGGGCGGTGGTCGCGACCCCCCCGAGCCGGGCCGAGACGCTCGCGCGCGACGGGCGCACGGTGGCACGGTTCTATGCGCGATTCGGACCAACGTCCCGGAGATGCGATTATAGTGCCGTCGGCATCCTGGAGCACCGAAAGATGCTAACCGCACCTCCTGCTCCTAACCCACGAGACTTTTCGCCAGAGTTCGCTGACGAGGTTCGCGACCGCCTTCGTAGGTTGCTCGGTCCGACGTGGGATCGGATTCAGCATGAAGATGATCCCGGCCGCCCAGAGCGAGACAGACACATGCTCGCGGTTCTCGATCAACACGCGTCCGAGTTCAAGCGGGAGTTCGAAGCGGCGACGTTTCCGGGGCACATGCCGGATTTCATGGCGCTCTTCGTCATCACGGAAATTCTAAGAAGGATGCAGGAGGAGGAGGTCTTCCACGAAGTGATATCAGGGCTTGCGGATAGAGGATCCTTCCGTCACGACATGCTGACGTTGGGCCTCGCGGACCACCTCAGAGAACATACGAAGTACCCCATTCGACTCCCCGTGCGGGATCCGACAGGGTCGCGGATTGTGGATCTTGTCGTGGGCGCTGGCCCAGAAATGGACGTCGAGACAAAGAGTTCAGACGAATTTGACGGGCCGCGTCGCCACGTGTCGGATTCTAACGCGTTCCGTGGCATCCGCAACGCTTGGAGACGTGCATTTGGGGGAGAGACCCCTCAGCTCACCGAGACCCGGCCCAGCGCGATACTGGTCGGAGGGGTCACAGTCGAGTTGGCCTGTCTACCATCAATCGCACGGGTCGCCAAACGGTGGTTGGAAAGGAAGGGCGCCGACCATCCGAACTGCTGGGGGATTCTCGTCCTGACCTACCTTAGCTATTCTCGAATGCCCACCGGTAGAACTTATGGCGACGGAAAGCCGCTTACCGTCGATGCACGCGCCGGGATTCATTTGGATTTTGCAATGAACCCTTCTTACACGGGTCCTGTGCAACTAGTGTTTACCCCGGCGAAATGGGGCTAGTTCGCGCGGGTCCTCCCCGCTTCGCGGGTCCCCCCCGCGCTGGCCACTGACCGTGTTCTCGCCCTTTCTCCCTCTCTTTGCGAGGGAGAAAGATGCGAGAAGGCATCTCGAATCCATCGGGGACGAGTTCGCGGGTCGTCTGGAGCGGCGCCATCCTGGCGACGATCGGCCTTTCGGTTCTGCTGCTCGCGGGCGAGTGGTTCGCGGCGTTCGATGCGTGCGTTGCGAACCCAAGCTGCAACGCGGAGGCTTCGCCTTCCACGCTCGAGACCTACCTTGCGCTCATGGTCGCCGGGGTTGCGCTCGCGGTGGTCGGGGTCACGATTACGTTGAGCCGGGGAAGGGGCCTTCCGAGGCGCGCGATGATCCTCTGGCTTTAGTCGAACACTTGGAGCCTATTACCCACTCGCAGGAGCCACTGGACGAGTGCGCCCAAAGTACCAGAAACCAGAGAACACCGAACAGACCACGATGGCAGCGCCTCCGACGATGGCCGGTGTGGACCACATACCGACACCGATTCCGAGAAGGAAGACTCCGATTACAATGGCCGCGTAGAAGGGCCAAGGCAGGGGAGGTTGAGCACGCCAAGAGAAACCCTGATTCACAGCCGACATCAGCACCAACGTCGTACTTGTTTCCTTCGATGGGTATCGGATTAGAGTTTCTTGGACCGGACCACTTCGGGACCTAGCATTCCTAATCAGTCGGTCCGGACCGGTCTCGTCGGTCCGGCCCCGATTTCTCGTCAGAGACCGAGCGGTCCGACGCTTGAAGCCCATCGGGACCTTCTGGACCACCTGTCGCACCGGACCGGTCCGGCTGGTCCGGTCCATCGGTCCGGGGGTTGGGACCCATCCCGCTGATCTCGTAGACGCGGGGTCTTGACCCTTCCACCCAAACCCTCCGGCTTCTCGCACCCAACATCCCCAGGACGGTCCCGACCTGCTGGTCGCTGTACTTCGTCCGCTCGGGTTCCGGGAGGAGGGCCAGCAGCTCCTTACTCGTGACTTCAGTCCGCCGCTCCGCGAGCAGACGAGCGACGATCGCGCGAACATGGGAGACCAGAGGGTCGGTGTCGACCGGTTCATCCTGGGTCGGTCGGTTCTGAGACTCGTCCACGTCCGGCTGGACCGTCTCCCACCCACGATTAACATCCTGTTCGAGAAACGGCCAAACCTCGGTCCCCGGTACCCGGTGCGGCTGGAACGTCCCGTCTTCGCCTCTCCACACGATTCCCACCCCATCCGGCCACAGCCGGATGCCCGGGAACGCGCCGTCAAGCACCGCCAGGAGTTTGGGGACGTTAGAGGAATCCGGCAAGGCAATCAACACGCGGTTCCCCGCCTCCCGCGCCTTACGGACGTTCCGGACGACCTGCTCCGCGGCCTTCGCGACCGTGGTGCACTCGACCTCGACGTTGTAGACCGCGTTCCCGTAGCGGAACTGGGCATCGGGCATCAGGACCCCCGCGACCTGTTCCGGGATCGCGACCGCGATGCCCCGGGAATCGAGGAACATGCAAAGGTCGACGAGCGTCTCGACATGGTCCTCGCCTTCGTTCCGACGCGCGAGCAAGGCGCTCAAGTGGAAGGTCCCTCGCGGTGTGAGTCCGAGTTGTCCGCCCTCGGTGCCCCGCTCGACCTCCCCGGCTTCCTCTGCCCGTCTGAGCACCGCCGCTAGCTTGTCCGCCCGGAGACCTGTGATCCCACCCAGTTCCTCCGTCGTCCGAGACCGGTGCGCAAGCCCGTTGAGTGCTGCTTCCAAGTCATCCTGGTCGACCAGCCACGGCGAAGCCTCCGAATCCTCGGGTTGGGCGTAGCGGCGCGAGCTCGCGACTACGGTAGCCTCTAGGTCGGCCGCATTGGCCGCAGGAGCGGGGCTGGGACGCGTTTCCAGCTTCACGAGGCCGCCAGATACCGCCAGCGCCACCTCGTGCGGCCGGAGGCCGTCCACGAGATCCTGCGGGGTCCAACCGTGGCTCTCCCCGTGGACGATCTTCCACGCGTCGTCCATATCCTCGACGCCGAGCGAGAAGAGGAGCCAAACGTCGACGTTGCCGAGAAGGGCGGCCTGGATCCGCGGGGGCACCCGGTGGAGGTACTGTGTGACCGCGACGACGTGTAGCCCGTACTTCGCCCCCTCGCTGAGCATGTCGGCGAGGGTTGGGATGGCGTAGTTGTGGACCTCGTCGAGCACGAGGTAGATCGGCTTGTCGGGCCGTCCGCTCCGCTGGATCGCGGCCCAGAGCTGGGTGAGGTAGATTGCGCCCAGGAAGTTCGCGCCGTCGCCCCCAAGCGCCGCCTTGGAGAGGTTCAGCAGGAGCAACCGATGCCTCAGCAACTGGTCGAACGAAACTGCATGGCTCCGCTGGCACAGTGCGACGCGGAGGAGCGGGTTGGTGGCGATCTTTCCGACCTTGTCGAGCGTGGACATCGTGAAGTTGTAATCGAGCCGCGGCAGGTGGTGCTCGAGGAAGTCGCGGAGAGGACCCGGAGGGGCTGATTTCACGAATCGCTGGAGGGCTTGCTTGGAGGTCAGGATCTGGTAGGCGTCGAGCAGGTTCGAGCCCGGGGTCCGGGCGAGGCCCTGCACAAGGGCCCGCAGGACCAGCTCCGCGCGTCCCCCGATGCTCTCCTCCCCCCAGGCACTCCGGATCGCCGCGAGGAGGTCGCCCGCGAGCGCCTCGGACCAGCGTTCCAGCGATTCGGACCCGTTATCCGGCGCGTGAAGGATGGATAGCGGGACGGAGACCATCTTCGCCCCGTTCTGCTCGAACGTGCTCTGAGCGGGGTCCACTTCAATCGTCTCGGACGCGACCGCGGACGGGAGACGGGCCATGACCCCCCCCACAAACGTCCCCGTGGGCTCAATCACGACCACGGTCGATTCGGGCTGCTTCCGGAGGATCTGAAGGACGAGCGACAACGCGAGTGTTGACTTTCCCGACTGGGTCCTGCCTAGAATAACTGCGTGATTCCAGGTCGGGGGGAGCGCGACCTGGTGAGAACCACTGAGCCCCGCGACCAGTCGAGGCTCGGGAGGGGTTTGGCGAGAGGCTGGCGCGTGAACCACCAGGTCCGGCCCTGGCCGTCCTCGGGGCGGGCCGGCGTAGGAGCACTCGGGGTGCTGAGTGGACCACGGTATGCTCAGAAGGTGGGCGAGCTCGGTGCCCGAGACGTCCCTGCGGCCCCGCTTCGAACGGAAGCAGTGCATGCAGTGGTCCTGCATCGCCTCGTGGAACGCCCACTCCTTCTTCGGCGGGATCACCTTCCAGCGCCTCCAGGCCGCTCCTCCGGGGGTGGTCCAGCCGGAAAGCCAGGTGCCGAGAGAGGCGAGCGCGTCTTCCGCGCGAGGGCCGGTGATGTGCGCGCGCAGCTCGACGTGGAACGCGGACTCCGCACGGCGCCCGTTCATTGCCGCGCGGAGGGCGTGAGGCTGGCGCGCGGCCACGTTCTCGAAAAGAGGCGAGAAGAACGTCATTTCCCAGCTCCCAACGCTCCGGAACAGGACCTGCAAGGTCACGTCGTGGTCGGCGAGCGTCCGCGACGCGAGGATCCGCAGCAGGAGGTCTGCGTGGTCAAGCCGTGTCTCGTTCAGGATTGGCAGGTGGTGGTGCTTGAGGGTGGGGACGGCACGCGCGTAGAGTCCATCCGGGATCTCTGTGCTCACGAGGCAGTCGATCGGGTTCCCCCCCGCAAGGCGAGGTCGGGCACTCTCGAGGGTCGAGACTAGGGCATCCAGCTCGAGCGTTCCCTCCGATCCGAGCGCGTAGCGGACGCGCCCGTCCTTCTCACGGTGGATTTCGAGGCAGAACAGGTCACCGGTGGTCCAAACGAGGGGGGCGATCTCGGGTGGGTCCTTGGTCGGCGACGGCAGCAGCAGTTCGCGATGGACGGATCCACTGTCCATACCTAGGCGAGCGCGGATTCGGGGTTATTGGGCCACTTCACCCGGCGGAATCTGAACGGAGATTCGACGCCGAGCAGCTTCCACGGTCCATCGGGGAAATTCTGTTCTTATGGCGGGACTCGATCGACGGCTTCGGTGGCGACCGGGATGGCCCGCGGATCAACTACGGTTGCGAGGGCGGGAGCCCATAACATCACAACTGCCTCCCCGTCGCCATCTCTCCCACGGTTCGACGGCGCGGACCTGATGGTCTCTTTGCGCGAGATGAAGGCAATGGCGCAGGGCCTCGATCCATCGCACCCGTTTCGGATCCTCCTGCTGGGCGAGCCCGACGAGATTCCGCGCCACGAGTACTCGAGCAAGGTCGTCGGTTGGTTCCGCCTTATCGTGACCCCGGCGGGTTCAATACGATTTGATGACCGTTGACGGCGGTCACCACGGTCCAGCCCTGTTCGAGATACGAAGGAAGATCGGTGGACTCGATCACCCGCTGTCGGCTCTTCGAACCTCCCGACCCGAGCTTCCGCGTCACGAGCTTCTGGAATCCGGCCACGTCGAGGTCCTCGAGGTCGACTTTCGCTAGCTCGGCCTCGGTATACCCGAGACCCATCAGCATGGTCTTGGACATTCTCGCCTGAGTCTCCTTCTCGGAGGTCGTGGGAAGCGTTGACAGGAAGGGCTCGCACCGCCGATACGCCTCACGCATCTCCTCGATGAGGTCGGGCGGTAGCCGCCGTTTGTTGGTCGTGTACCGGGCATCGATCGAGCCGACGTGGCCCATCCAATAGACCCGGAAGTCGTGGGCGACCTTCCCTCTCGATTCCGCGGTCAGCAGTTGCGTGTCGAAGAAGTGTCGCAGCACGTACGGACGCCAGGGAAAGCCTGCGCCGCGGATCGCCGAGCGGATCGCGTCGCCGATGTTCAGCGTTCGGATGAATCTCTTGTTCGCACGATCCGGGTGAATGAGGTCGGAGTCGACCACGAGCCGTTCGCCCGACCGGCGCCGCTCTTCGAGGTACTGGACGAGGTAGTCGCACCCCTCGCGAGCGAGGAAAGTGATGTAGCCGTTCGCGCTTTTCGAGAGTTCGGGACGCACACGCACGACGGTGGGTGTTTTCTCGAACCGGATCGCCTCCTTCCCGATCACGAGCTCGGGGAAGTCGCCGAGACGGAGCCCGTCGGTGCCGAGATAGTTGCCGAGCACCTCGGGTCGCACCCCAGTGAAGGCGACTAGGGCGCATGCGGTCCGGATGCGAGGAGTGCCCGCGAGCAGGATCGAGCGCAGCTCCAGCGGCGTGGGGATCCGCTCGTCCTTCAGCGACGGAGTCTCGTTCGCTCCGCGGACCTTCACCGGTCGGTCGACCTTCACTCCGTTGTGCAGGAGCCACGACTTTGCCGCCTTCACAGTACGAACGACGTACGACCCGGCGACACCGCGTGCCTCCTCGGTCGACACGAAATCGAGGAACCGATGGTGAACGTCCCGCTCGTCCAATCGAGCGAGTCCCGATGGTGAGATGTCGACCGCGTCGCAGAACGCCGCGAGGCGACGGACATTGATGTCGGCCGTGGCGCGCGATCCTCGGGCGAGGTTCTCGTACCAGCGACGGACGTCCTCGTCCTCGAGGAGCCGTGCGGCCGTCGAGACCTTCCGGGGCATCCGTTAGGCGATAGCGATGGAGTGTCTTAACCTTTTAAGGTATGGACACGGGGGGATTTGAACCCCCGACCTCTGCTTTGCGAAAGCAGCGATCTTCCGCTGATCTACGTGCCCGCGGAGGCGGGGATAGGGATGACCGCTTAAGCCCTTTGGAAACTCCTCCTCGCCGTGGGGCCGCCTCCTCGGACGTCGACCGGCCGCACGAGCACAGATCGAGCTACACGGAATCGAGCCGGAAGGGCTCCCCGGTCCCCGAGGGATGGGTCGCGCTCAGCTCGTGGCCATCAGGGCCACCGCAGTGCGGATCTCGGACCCCGATGAGGTGGGAGTCTGGGCCTTCGAGCCTGACGGGGAGCCTTCCCCCGGGACCGCGGGAGGCGAGGGGGGATGGGACTGGCCTGAGCCGGTCTTCCCTCCCGACGCACGTCGGGTCAGGATTAGGCGCTGCTCGGCGGAATCGTAGCGGAAGAGGTCGGCGTATCGTCCCCAGTTGACGATGTTCTGCACAGCCTCGTCGGCCGGAGCGGTGGTGAAGGAGACGATCTGACCCAGGTCCTCGTCGGAGAGCGAGTGCTCCGGCGCGCTCTCGAGGGCGCGGAGGAGGGTCTTGAACAGGGTCGTCTTGCGGAGCTGGTCGCGGATGACCGCCTTCCGGTCCCGGATCGAGCCGACCATGAGCTTCTTCCCGAGGTCGGTGAAGGTGGCCCGTCCGTCCACGACCTTCACGAGCTGGAGGACCTCCGCGAACTCGAGGGCGGGGAAGATCTCGTCGATCTCCAGGTCGAGGTCGTCCGCGAGAAGGGCCACGTCCTCGGATCCATTATGCGAGTTCAGAAGGACCAGCAACCCCATCATTTCGGTGGGGTTGCACTTCGGGAAGGTCGTCGGCACGTCTGTCCCCGCGTAGCAACCTACTAAGAACCGTTCTATAAGTCTTACCCGGCAGGCGGAACGCCTTCCGCAGGGCGGGTCCGGGGGGCGAATACAGTTCCTCCCTCCGTGATGAGCGAGTAGACGCGGTCGGTGAGGTCGTAGAACGCGGGGGACTTTCGGTCCCGAGGCCTCGGAAGGTCGACCTCCACCTGGGCGAGGATCTGCCCGGGTCGCCGAGAGAGAACGATCACTCGGTCCGCGAGTTGAATGGCTTCCTCGATGTTGTGACTGACGAGGAGCACCGCATCGGGGGGGAGCTGAGGGTCCCGCCAGAGCTGGAGGACCTCTTCCCGGAGACTCTCCGCGGTCAGCGGGTCGAGTGCGCTGAACGGCTCGTCCATCAGCAGCACCGCCGGTTCTACGGCCAGCGCCCGGGCGAGCCCGACCCGTTGCCGCATCCCGCCGGAGAGCTCGCGGGGATACGCCTCTTGGAAGCCGTCAAGACCGGTTACGGAGATGTACCGCTCCACTTGAGAGGCGATTCGCTCGGGCGCCCAGCGGAGCGCCTCGAGACCGAACGCCACGTTCTGGGCGACGGTGAGCCAGGGATAGAGGGCGAAGCTCTGGAAGACCATCGCCATCTGAGGGCAGACGGTTTCGACCTTCTCGTCCTGGAAGTAGATCGTCCCCGCGGTCGGGTGGTCCAGCCCCTGGATGAGCCTAAGGAGGGTCGACTTCCCGCATCCGGACGGCCCGACGATCGCGACGAAGTCCGAATCCTTGACCTCGAAGGAGATGTCGCGCATGATCGAGATCGAGCCATGCCGAGACGCGAAGCTCTTGTCCAGATGCTCGACCCGGATCAGCGTCACGGCCCCTTCCTCACCCTTTCCCACCGGCGTCCGGAATTAATCATACCGGTATCGCTCGACCGCCCGGCGGTAGAGCGGCTTCCATATGAGTTCGTTGATGGTGATGACGGTCGCGATCAGCGCGAACAGCGCCGCGACCATGAGCGGATACCCCCCGTTCGCGTGTTCGGCGTAGCCGATGTCGATGAGCTGACCCACGCCGAGGACGCTCAGGGACGGGCCGGTGGTCCCGACCTTAAGGTACTCTGCGACGATCAGGGTGTTCCAGCCTCCTCCGAAGGCGGTGATCGAGCCGGTGATCAACGCCGTGAAGACCCCCGGAACGAGGACCCTACGTAGGTACTTTCGTCCCTTGAGGCCGAACGACCGAGCGGCCTCCTCGAGGTCCGGCGGTATCGAACGGATGCCCGAAAGGAGGTTGAAGAAGAGATACCAGATCATCCCGGTCATGAGCATGACGATAGCGGCGCCCTCCTCGCTGATGTAGGGGACGACTTCGAAGATGATGACCGGAAAGAGGGCCGTCGCGGGGAAGGAAGCGACCACTTCGACGATGGGCAGTCCCACCCGTCGTGCCCGCGGGCCCCGCGCCAGGACGATCGCGAGGGGAAGCGAGATCGCGAGGCAGATGGCGAACGCGACCACGAGGCGGACGATCGAGAATCCCACGGCCAACGGGATCTGCAGCATCTGGGCTCGTACCGAAGAGAGGATCGTCCCGCTGAACACGGTGTAGACGGCCACGATGATGGCGATGAGCATCAACCAGACGAGCACGAGGATCGTCCCGAGCGAGAGGTGGTAGATCACGGCCTGTCGACGGGTGCTCTCTTGTCGACCGGGTCGGGCCCGGATCGCCGCCAGCTGGACGAGCGGGGTGCTCAGACGGGAGACGCCGGTGCGGACCCCGCGCGTGACGTACGACGCCGCTCGGCGGAATCGACCCGAAGTGGCGGCGGAGACGATCGCCTCTCCTTCTCCGGAGGGGGACTGGTCGTATCGGTACTTCTCGGCCCGGTGGCCGAGCGGCCTCCAGAGCGCGAAATCGAGGACCGCGATGACGATGACGAGGACGATGAGACCGGCGATGAACTGTTCGCTGTTGTGGGCGCTGGCGGCGAAGGAAAGGAAGCTTCCGATCCCGGGTAGCGCGGCACCGTTGGTGGTGAAGATCTCCGCCTCGACGAGGAAGAACCAGCCCCCGGTCCAGGAGAGGACCGAGTTGTACACCAACCGGTTCACGGTCGCCGGAAAGAGGAGGCGGCGGAATCGAAGCCAGCCCTTGAGGCCGAAGGTGTCGGCCGCCTCCCGCAGGTCGGAAGGCACCGTCTTCAGGGATTCGTACACCCCGAAGACCATGTTCCACGACATCGAGGTGAAGATCAGGACCACGGAGGCGAGGTTCGGGCCGAATCCCGACGGCTGTAGGTTGTAGAGAACGAGGACCACGATCGGGAAGAACCCGAGGATCGGGACGGACTGGAGGATGTCGAGGATCGGGATCATGACCTTTTCCCCGGTCCGATGGGAGGCGGCGTAGTACCCGTACGAGAGCGCGAACGCGAGGGAAAGCAGGTACGCCGCCGACATTCGCAGGAACGAATACGTGACATCGACGGTGGCGGTCGGAAAGTAGCTCGCGAGCCCGGCGGCGGTAAATCCCGGGTCGGAGGCCGCGATCACCCCGATGGAAAGCGGGACCGCGAGGTAGAGGAACGTGGCGGGACGGCTCCACCGCGGGCGAGCGGGCTCAGGGGAAGGAGCCGAACCCACCGATGTTCCGCCGTTCGCCGGGTCCTCGGCCCTTGGCGTGGAATCCGATAGACCGGTCACGTGGATTCACCCCCCCTCCGCCATGCAGCCCTCCCGGCATGGATGCGCGGGGGACTGTCCCGGTCTATTTGTGCCGTGTGGTCGTCTCTCGGACGGCGGTCCTCGGAAGCTCCCGCGCGCGGCAACGTTTATCAACGGCCCGAAGCTGGCACTCTCGTAGCCCCGTAGTGTAGTGGCCAATCATGCGAGACTCTGGATCTCGCGACGCAGGTTCGAACGCCGTGGAGGTCGGATTCTCCGCCGGCCGAAACTCCTGCCGGGGCTACTCTCACGTTCACCTCGTTCTTCCCGTGCGGGGGTGCTCCAGCTCGGCCAATCCGTCCGACTCGTTCGGAGGGGCCACCGAGGCAGGGCTTAGGACCCTGTTGCCTAGGGCATTCGCCGGTTCAAAGGGCGGGTCGGTCGATCGGACCGACCGCCGGGAACTCCGGCCCCCCGCACTCCCTCCGGTTCCCTAGAAGGTCCGGTGGAATGCCCGAGACGCGAGCCCTCCCATCTCCGTCCGAGCTCCTTCGACTCTCCTCCGAGGACGCCGACGCGCTGCTGGACCACCTCGAGGGACGAGTTCCCGTCCGGCCCCCTCTGGTCGAGATCCCGGCCGGGACGGCCGAGGAGGCGGTCGTGTTCGGGGACTCCCACGGCGACTGGAGGTCGACCGAGGAGGTGGTGAAGCGCTATCGCGGGGGGAGCCGATGCCTCATCGGCCTCGGCGATTACCTCGACCGACCTCCCGATGATTGCGGCGCGGGCTCGGTCGCGAACGGGCTGTACCTCCTAGCCCTTGCGGCCGAAGAGCCCGACCGAGTCTTCCTCATCCAAGGCAACCACGAGCTGGTCCGTCGGATCCCGACGGTGCCGCACAATCTTCCCGACGAGGTGGACGAGCTCTGGGGACCGGATTCCACCCGCTACGACCGCATTCTCGGCCTCCTCGAGAGGGGACCCTTGGCCGTGGTCACATCGAACAGGGCCTATCTCGCCCACGCCGGGTTCCCCCGCGGAAAGCTCCCCACTCCCTGGACGGAGGCGTTCGTCTCGCCGGACGAAGAGCGTCTTGCGGAGATCACCTGGGCCGAGTGTGACGCCTCCCGCATCCGTCGGGGCGCGGCTCTGCCGTGGGGAGAACGGGACCTCGACCGGTTCCTCCGCGAGGCCGACCTTCGGCTCATGTTGCGAGGCCACGACCCGGACCTCACCGGGCGACCCCTCTTCGGAGGAAAGTGCCTCACCCTCCACACGTCTCGCATCTACGAGCGCTACGGTGGCGTGATCGTCGTCCGTCTTCCGCTCCGCGCCCCCCTTCGGAACGTGATCGACCTCTCGATCGAGCACCTCCCTACCGAGGGCCGTTCGTACCCGCTTCCCGGGTAGCACCGGACGCTCCCTCCGCCGCCACGGTCGTGCCGTCAACGGCCGCGACCCGACCGCGCGGCTCGTCCCGCGGGCAGGCGACTCACGTTCCCCCGAAGAGCTCCTTCTCCGCAGTGGTGACATCCGACGGGTCGACGGCATCTCGGTACCGGTCGAGCCGGTCCCGGTTCACCTTGAGGAACTCGCCACCGCCGGCAAACCCTGCGATCACGCCCTCGGCCTCCTCGGCCCGTCCCAGGACATAGAGGGCCGCGTAGAACGCCTCTACGGTGTTCAACTGCGCAACCCGCCCGTAGTGCTGCGGGTTCGTGGCGATCAGGACCGGGAGCCGTCGGTGCGTCCCGTGACGTCGGTCCCTTCCGTCGTCGCCCGGAAACGCGCCCCGGGACGCTAGGCGGTTCCAGGAACAGTCCACGACGAGAAGTCCCCCTCCTTCGGCGGCCTCGCGGTCGGCGCCCGATAGGGGCGTGGGAGCGTACGGGTCGAGCACGATCGGGGCGGGGAAGCTCGCGCCCTCCCGAGCGATGGCCACGACCCGCCCCCAACGCAATAGGCGACGGCCGGTGCACGCCTTGGGATGGTCCTCGCCCGCCAGCACGACGAGGAGGCGGAGCGCCGCTTTACGACGGGGGTTGCGCGTACTCCCGGAAGATCGCATGCATTTCCCGGGTCAGTCGGAGGGCATCGGCCTTGGGTCGTTGCCAGAGGTTGCGGCCGAAGATGATCCCCGTCGCGCCGGCGTCCATCGAGGACCGGACCTTGAGCAGTAGCTGGTCGTCGTTGATCCTCTCCCCGCCCGAGACGAGCACGAGCGAACGACCGGCGCTCTGAACGACCTTCCGGAACGCCTCGGCCGGAGGAAGTCGCAGGGTGTTGTACGGGGCCGGGCTCTCCGCGTCCTTTTCGGACGCGACCGGGTAGTTCAGCTTCACGACGTCCGCGCCCAGCTCGTGGGCGACGCGCGCCGCGTAGTCGACAGCGTAGAGGCTCTCCTTGCCGCCCTTCTTCGCCACGGCCTCGCCCCGGGGGTACGCCCAGACGATGAGCGGCATCCCGAGGCGCTGCGCCTCCGTGCGCACCTCGAGGAACTGCAGGAAATCGCGGTCCTGGGCCGGCGAGCCGACGTAGATGGTGTAGCCGACCGCGTCCGCGCCGAGGCGCACCGCATCCTCGACGGTCCCGGTGAGCGGGCTGAACGCCTGGGCGTCGCCCGGGATCGTGGTCTTCCCGTTCAGCTTCAGGATGAGCGGGACATCGCCCGCGTATTCGTGGAAGTACTTCTCGGCGAGCCCGATGTGGAGGGCGATCGCGCTGAACTTCCCCTCGTGCGCGAGATCGTACTGGTACTGGGGGTCGAGCGCGTCCGGGTTCGGGAAGAAGTCGACCGGCCCGTGCTCGAGCCCCTGGTCGATGGGGAGGACGAGGAGGGTCCCGCCGCCCGGACCGTGGGTGTAGAGCAGTCGCTTCAACCGGGTCAGCTTTCCTGGGCCGAGCCCGAGCCGGCTGACCCGAGGGCGAGCGTACCGGTGGGGGGAGGTCGCCGTGGCGGTCGGTCCGGCAGCCGAGGGCGGGGGGGAGGTTTCACTCATCGGAGCACCTTCGGCCGAGGACGGGTCGCCGCGATTTAACCCTATTTCCCGCCGTACCCGGCCGACGGGGGTTCGTTTCCGATACAACCCTTTATGCTCGGTCCCTCCGTGGGTCGTCCGCTCGGACGGAGACTTCGAGCGCCATGCGTTCCCAGGTCGTCATCATCGCAACCCTGGTCCTCAACGGGGCGCTCTTCGCCCTGAACCTCGACGTGGCGGTGATGTCGGGCAGCCGGGCGGTCCTCGCCCAGGCGATCTACAGCG
This sequence comes from Thermoplasmata archaeon, assembly GCA_052325545.1. GTDB lineage: Archaea > Thermoplasmatota > Thermoplasmata > Lutacidiplasmatales > UBA184 > Lutacidiplasma. The sequence continues at coordinate 8,531 of JBKQUP010000029.1, read as the reverse complement.
TCACCGACCTCCTGGGGGCCGCCCTCCTGCTCTGGGGGCTCTATGCCTCTCGCCTGCCGGCGGATTATCGCCACCCGTTCGGTCGGGGCAAGGAGCGGTTCTACTGGGCCCTTGTCTCGATCGTGGTGACGTTCACCGTCGCGGGAATCGTGGCCCTGACGACCGGGATCGACCAGGTCGCGAGCCCGGTGGCGATCTCCCACATCGGCGAGGCGCTGCTCGTGGTCGGCGCTACCCTCGCGGTCAGTGCCGTCAGCATCGCGGTCACCCTCCGCGAGCTGCGCCGCTCCCAGCAGACCCTCCAGGCCTTTCTCGAGTCCCGGCATATCGGGCTCAAGTCGGTCTTCTACCAGGATGTGGTCTCCATCATCGGCTGCCTCGTCGCGTTCGTTGCGCTGGTCATTGTCTACCGGACCGGTCAGTACGCGGCGGACGGCGCCGCGGCCATCATCGAAGGGGTCCTCCTCGTCATCACGGGCCTTGTCCTCACGCTCGAGAGCCGGGGGCTCCTGATCGGACAGGCCTTGGACCCGGAGGAGGCCCGGACGATCCTGAGCGTCGTCGAGCGGCACCCTCGCGTCTCGAAGGTGCGCGCCCTTCAGTCGATGGTCCTCGGGCCGGACGACGCGCTGCTCGCGCTGCGGGTCAACTTCCACGATGGGCTGACCACGGACCAGATCGAGGCGACCATCGACGAGGTCACCCTGGCCCTCCAGCAGAGCCACCCGGTCCTCCGGCACATCGTCATCGAGCCGGAAGCGTAGGCCGGACCACCGGTCCGAGTCGAACCTCCCGGTAGCGGAAGGCCGAGAGGATCACGAGGACGGCCCCGACGCCGCCGAAGAAGAGGTAGTAGCCGTCGTTCCCGAAGCGTTCCACGAGCTGGGTGCCCACGACGAGACCGAGCACCATGCCGAGCGAGATCGTGAGCGAGTAGATCGCCATCGTCGTGCCCCGACTGAGCGCGAAGGCGAGGTCGGCGAGCGCCGCGAGGGCCGCCGGCCCGTAGGCGAGCGCGGCCAGAACGCAAACGGCCAGTGCGGCAAGGAGCTCGGGGAGGGGACCGAAGGCGATGAGCAGCGAAGCGAAGACCATGACCCCGACGAAGCCCGCGACCCCGATGTTCATCAGGCGGGTTCGGCCATATCGGTCCGCCAGGCGCCCGAATCGAGGCTGGGAGAGGACCAGCAGGAGGCCCCCTCCCGCGACCCCGGCGGCGAGGTACAGGTCCGAGAACCCGATGCTCGCGGACGCGCTCCCCACGAAGACGAGGACGTAGCCGATGAGCATGTAGACGATGAGCCACGGAAGCGTGACCAGAAGGACGCTGCGACGGAAGGCGTTCCGCAGAACCTGGCCGACCGGGAAGCCGTGGGCCGGAACCGTTCGGGGGAAGGTCCGGACGAGGTCCCACGCGAGCAGGAACCCGACCACCAACATCGCCGCGCCGAGGACGAAGACCCAGGGAAGGGAGGCCACGGAGATCTCGTGGCCCTGGAGCAGTCCGAGGATCGCGATCCCGAACGCGAAGCCCCCCAGCCAGCCCGCGAGGTTCATCGCATCGAAGCGGCCCATCTCGAGCCCGCGCTCGTCCTCGGTCGACCGGTCGGCGATGACGGCGAGGCTCGACGCCAGGATCGCGCCGCTCGCGATCCCGAAGACGAAGTTCAGCGCCCCGAGGGCGTAGACCGAGCGCGTGAGCGCGACCAGGCCAAAGAGGAACGCCGAGCCGAGCATCCCCGTGAACAGCACCGGGAAGCGCCCGACCCGGTCCGTGGCGATCCCCGAAAGCAGCACGGTCGTGAACTCGCCGATCGGGGCCATCGCCGCGACCAGGCCGACCGTCCCCTCGTCGTTCCCGCTCAGGCCGGAGAGCCGGCCGAGGATGTAGCTCGCGAAGACCGCGAGCGTGATGCCGAAGGCGAAACGGACGAAGAAGGTCGCCTCGAACACCGCGAGCAGCGACCGCCGGTGGAGGTCGATACTGGGGTCGGGCGACGCTTCGGCCACGGCCGTCCGCTTAGCCCGCCGTCGGCGCGGGCTCGATGAGCTCGATCCAGACGTCGTTCGGGTCGAGGATGAACGCGATGCGGGAGCTGCCCCCCGAGAGCCGGTACGGCTCCTTGACGACCCGCACGCCCTTCGTGCGGACCTTCATCAGGAACCGGTCCAGGTCCTCGACCTCGAACGCGAGGTGGTCGAGCTGCTCGCCCACTTCGAACTGGTCCTTGCCCTCCCAGTGCGTGAGCTCGACACGAGCTCCCGAGGCCGGGTCACGGACGAACGCGATTTCGGCGTGGTTCTCCGGGATCGTCCGCCGTCGCTCGAACTGGAGGCCGAGGACCTCGGTGTAGAACGTCAGGCTCTCCTCCATGTGGCGGACGGTGATGGACGTGTGCAGGAACTTCATGAGCCGGTCCTTCTGGGGAGCGATTTCCGGTACTAAAAGCTCGGCGAGATTCTATGGGTGGCCGTAGACGACCCGCAGGGGCGTTGACCCTGGGGTCCAGTCCGACTCGACCCGTACGAATCCAACTCGCTCGAACTGAACGATGTCCCCGGGCCGCGCCTCGGAGAGCGCGACCTCGCCGAGGCCGGTCGAATGGTCCCCCTCGAGGCCGAGCAGGTCGACCGAGATCGCACCCTCCCCGCCCACCCACTGGAGTCGGGGTAGCTTGCGGTTCTCGCGGCTCGTGAAGACGGCGTGTACCGTCCCCCCGGGAGATGATTCGGCGGTCTCCAATCGCACGTTGACGAGGTCTTTGAGACGGATCTCCTGGCCCGCGTGTGCGACAAGGTCGCGTCGGGGCAGGTAGAACGACGGGCCCGCCCGGACCGTCCGACGGCCGAGCTCCGGGCGGTCGGGATGGTTGGCCAGAGTCACGCTCGCGAGGTCGAACGGGTATCCCTCGACCTCGACCCGGACCGGGTCCGGGACGAAGGCACGACGGACGGTCGTCGCGTCGATCCGTTTGCGGTTCTCCGAATAGAGGGTCTCCGCCGGGACCTCGATGTCGGCGAGCGACATCCCGAAGGAGAGGATGAACTGTCGGAGCGAGTCCATCGAGATCCCTCGTCGGACCAGGGAGCGGAGCGACCAGGTTCGGGGGTCGGCGAAGCCGTCGTAGAGCCCTGACCTCACCTCTTGGTAGGACTTGCTCTTGGCGACCTTGGCCTCCCTCACCCGTAGGATCCCCCAATGCACGAACGGGGGCCCCGGGATGCCGAGAAGGTCCCACACGTACCGTTGCATTCGGTCCTCGATGACGAGGTCCTTCCCTCGGAGGACGTGGGTCACCCCGAGCTCGATGTCGTCCACCGCCCACGAGAACTCGAGCATCGGCCAGACCCGGTATTTTTGGCCCACCCGGGGGTGGTCGATGTCGCTGATTCGCATCAGGACCCGGTCCCGGAACGCCGGGTCGGGGTCCGCCATGTCGGTCCGCAGGCGGAGGACCGCCTCGCCCGGGCCGTAGGTGCCCCCGAGCATCTTCTCCCACTCATCGAGCGTCTCGGAGTTAGTCTGCGCGCGCTCCGGGCACGGTCTGCCCGCGACCCGGTTCTTCCCGAGGAGCTCTTGCGGGCAACGGCAGACGTAGGCCCCGTCCTTCTCGATGACCCGGCGAGCCCACGGGTAGAACGCCGGGATCCGGTCCGACTTGTAGTACACGGCGTCCGGGTGAACCCCGGCGAGCTCGCAATCGCCGAGGATGAGGTCGAAGAACTCGGTTTCGATCCGCTTGGCGGCGGAACCGACCGTGTCGTCGAAGACGAGGAGGAGCTTCCCGTCGTACCGTTCGCGGTAGAGCTGGTGGACGAACAGCATGCGGGAGTTGCCGATATGAAGGACCCCGCTCGGGAACGGCGCCATGCGAAGGACCACCCGCCCTCGCACCGCCCCGAGGAGCTCCGGGAAGTCGGGAGCCTCGTTCCGCGCCACTCGGGCGGGTCCCGTCTGAGGACCTCCGAGCGCCGCGAGGCGGTCCTCGAGCTCCGCGGGCGGAAGCCCTCGGATTTCGGCGACGATCTCCGAGACGAGAGAACGGACCGCGTCCGCTTGGGGCCGCAGCGAAGCGTCGGTGGCCAGCAACCGCGCCACGATCGGTCCCACTTGGGCCGCGCCATCGTGGGCGAGCGCGTTCTCCAGGGCCGTTCGACGGGCCCGAGCCTCGACCTCCGGGGAAAGCGTCACGTTCTCGCCGACCTTCGGGCGGATTAAAGGGGTTCCCGGGGGGGGACCGCTTCGGGGGCCGTCCGGGAACGGCTCGGTCGGGCCATCGCTTCCGCCACCGCCTCGGCGAGCGTCATCTCGCCTTGGAGGACGCGATGCGCGCTCGAACGGGAGATCGTCAGTCGCCCGCCGCTTCCCTCCCGGCTGAGCCGCTGCAGGTTTGCGATCTCGCCCGGGGTGACCGTGAGCGGGAGCGGTTCTCGGACCGGGTGGCCGGGCATGTGAGCGATCGTGCGGGCGGCGGCCGCGTCTCGCGGCCGGCGGTGCCCCCGCGGAGTCGTGCCCTGTTCGTCCACGAGCTCCACCGATCGGTGATGCTCGAGCAGCGAGTTCACAATCCGGTTCCGCGCGGGCGGGTCTCCCTTCCCGACCCGGAAGAGGACCGAACGGGAGGGGAAACGGTGCCGCAACTGGCTCGCGAACGTTCCGGCCGACTCGGGAGACTCGAGTATTCCCTCGGCGAGGACCGTCGCTCCAGCGAGGACGGAATACCCGGGACGGGGGCCGGGGTCGATGCCGACGACGATCGTCTCGGTCGGGTCGGCGGCCTCGAGGGCGTGCCGGACCGCGGCGGCCAGGCTCCGACGGTCGGCGGCCTCGGCGACCGGTAGGACGTTCGAGTGGGAGATCAGCGGCGCCTCCGAACTCGAGGTGAGCACGACCGCCACCTGGTCCGGGATCCGGTCGCCCGGCAGAAGGCTGATCGTCGGGACGTGCCGCTCTCGCAAGAATCCCGCGAGCTCGTGGTAGAGCCCCGGGTCCCGAGTCACGAGTGCGACCGACCGGTGTCTCACTATGGACCTGACGGTGATATACGCCATTAACCTTGTCCCCGGCCGTGTCGGTCTGTCTCCACTGTGGCGAGCTCGCGAGCGAAGGGGCGTTGTTTTGCACGAAGTGCGGCTTCACCCTACCCCAGGTCGACCCGTCCGTGGGGAACAACGCGAACCTCCCCTCCTCCCCGGCCCCGCCCGGGCCCGGGACGCCCCTCGCGACTTCGTACCGGGTGGCTTCGTCCCCTCCTCTCCCGCCTCCGTCCATCGGCATTCCACTGTCCTACGTGCCGGGGGGTTACGCCACCCTCGCGCCGCCGATTCCGGGGGCCGTGGGACCTATCCCACCGCCTCCGGCGGGAAAGTACTGCATCCGGTGCCGAACGGTCATCAGCCGCGCCGCGGTCTTCTGCCCTGTATGCCAGCAACCTCAATCGTGAAGCGCGCGGGTCGCAAGGGCCGCCGGACCGGGGCGATGGTCCGGATCGCCCGCGAACGGGTCTCCGACCTGTTCGGCCTCGCCGAGCGCGAGGCTCGGGGTCCGCACCCCGAGCTCGCGGACCGGTACGTGGCGCTGGCCCGGCGCATCGGGATGCGTTACAACGTACGGCTTCGGCAGGAGTACCGGGAGCTCTACTGCCGCGCGTGTTCGGCGTTCTGGGTCGAGGGCCGGACGGTCCGGACCCGACTCCGGTCGGGGTCTCGCGTGCGGACGTGTCTACGGTGCGGCTACCAACGCCGGACCCCCTCCGCGAAGCGGACGGCTTCGAGCCCCCCGCTTCCCCAAACGGACCCCCGGGAGCTCCGGCGGGACGAGGGAGCGCTCTCCATCCCTATCCTCGACGAGGGCGACCTCGTGGACGAGGAAACGGAAGACGAATAAGGTCCGTCGGCTCCTCGCGTCGACAGCGCCGGGGTGGCCGAGCGGCCAAAGGCGGCAGACTCAAGATCTGCTCTCGTAGGAGTTCCCAGGTTCGAATCCTGGCCCCGGCAAAGGAGCCTGGTACCGATACCCCGTTCCACTCCGGAAAAGGGTGGTTTTCCGGAGGATGCGTGACGTCGCCTCCCGCGCGCTCCTCGCGGTCGACTATCGAACGCCAAGGAACCGTCGCATCGCGACCACCATCTGTTCCTTGCAAGTGAAGACTAAGTCTGGATGGGTGCCGGGGACGCGCATGATCTCGACTCCGGGCAGTTCTCGTCGAATGCGCTCGATTGATGCGGCCCGGAATCTGATGAGATACTTCTGTTCCCACGCGAGGTTCTCTGCCACGTGAGTCGGATTCCCCTTGTGGATATCCCAAAACGTATCAGCATAGATTGCGAGGGCTGGAGCGCGGACCCGGGCGTAGTCTCGTCGTTCCGCGAGCAGTGAATTCAGCAGAGCCTCAGCAAGGCTTTCGCCTATCGTCGATCGCACAGTTCCATCGGGCTGGATGACCACTGTATCACGCATCCATCCTTCGAACAGGGACGCGTCGTGCACCGCGGGAAGCATTCCGCTAAAGTCCTCACGGTAGGCATCGATCGAGGTCATGGCCCCCGGGGAAGCCTGTGTCAGGTGAGGAGGGAACGACTTGAACGCTTCCGCGCACAATGGGTCGGCCCAATCGTACCCCGCGTCAATGTACACTATGCGGTCGACACGCTCGGGATGCATTCCCGCCATCGCGGTGATTTCGTTACCACCCATCGAATGCCCCGCTAGGTGGGCCTTGCGGATGCCAAAAGCATCCATCACTCGACAGAGATCTTCTGTCAGAGTCGAATTATTGAACGGTCCCTTCGGGTCGGACCGTCCATGACCTCGTCGGGCGTATGCGATGACTCGGAAGCTATCCGTGAACGCCGGTGCGAGGTTATCGAACATGTGCGGGCTCTCGTTGGCACCGTGGATTAGAATCAGGGCTGGGCCCGATCCCCCCCAGTCGAGGCAGTGGAGGCGGACCCCACCGACATCCACGAAACTGCTCGCGTGGGGAGATGGGTCGGGCCACGCACCCGGTTCTCCGCGTGGACGACCTGTAGAGTGCAGTGCCATGGCCGCGTGAGAGCCTCAGCGGGATAGGAACCTATCGCGGCAGGGTCCTGCGCGTTCCTCGCGGTCGGTCAACACCGTAGGAATAGGATTGGAAGAGTCGTTCCGTGCCTGGCCCCCGCAGCCGCCAGAACGGTCCGCAGCGTCGCGACCCCTCGGCTCGGGCTAGTACACCTTCGACCGGTGCGCGAACCTCGTGAAAGTGACCGAGTCGCGTTCCAATTGATAGATGCCTCGGTAGTCACCGACTCGGAGCCGCCACATTCCCTTGAGCCCCTTTAGGGGTCGGATGTCGACTCCCGGCCGAGGGCGACGGGGGTCGTGACGGAGCTCCTCGATTGCCAGCGCGAATCGTTTTTGCACGGATCGATCTAGGCTCTCAAACTCCTTCTCGGCGCTTCGAGTGAGGAGGATCCGAGTGAGCGGCACCGTTCAAAGCTTCAAGCGCGACTTGACTTTGGCCCAGTCAACCTTTTCCTCTTCATGCAGGCGACGCAGATGTTCCTGAATGAACACCGCGGGGGGAACATCGTCCATCAGGTCGTTCAGGACCTGGTCGAAGCTTGACCCGCCGGCTTTGTAGCCGCGAAGTCGATGGAGTGTATCTGCTTTGACCGGGACAGTTGTGATCTGGCCGGACATCAGTTAAGCTAACGCTTTTAATCATATTAATTAGTCGTCGGGCCACGGACCCGACGGGCACCGAGCATTCCGACGTCCCGGATCGGGACTTTTCTGCCGATTCCCCCTCCGGCAACACCTTGGCAAAAAGGGTGCCTTTTGAAACGCAGACCGCACGCTCCTCGCGGTCGGTCCTCGCCCCGCGCACTGATAGCGGTCAAGTCATCATTCGCGCGCGCCCTTCATGAAGCGCCTTTCTCCCGAACCCCTGATATTGAGCGTCAGCCTCTGGCGACCCGCAGATGGTCGTCAAGAATCGTGGTTCCCACACTTCCGGCCCCGGCGCGGCCGCTTACCGCTCTTTGATCAGGTCCGCAAGGTCCGACCCCGACATCCTCGGAATCATCCTCAGCGGCTCTCGAGGCGCTGGGAGGGGAACCGCTCTCTCGGACTACGACGTAAGGATTGTAGTGCGGGACGCCGCCGCAGGGAAGTACCGTCGGCGTTTCGCTCGCACTCCACCTGTCCTGGACGTCAGGGTCCAAGGTGTTTCAACCTTCGAGGACGGGGTGGATAGGGCACCGCAGACTGAGGGGTACGGACCGGCCTTCGCTCACATCAAGGTCCCGGTCGACAAGACCGGGCGGATCGCGAAGGTCGCCCGCGAAAAGGCGCGAATCCCAAGGAATCGGGTGCGGTCCTATACCGCGGCCCAATTGGATGGGTACATCAACGAAATGCTCCGTTCGCTGCAGAACTTCCGTGACGGGAACCCCCTCGCGGGCCACTTGGAGGCCACGCGGTCCCTCCCCTACCTATTTGAGACGCTTTTCGGGAGCGAAGGTCGTTGGGCACCGTACGCGAAGTT
>JBKQUP010000028.1:0-127584 GCA_052325545.1 Thermoplasmata archaeon | reverse complement strand
CGGCTCGGAACCGGGTCGCCCCGGGTCCGCGCCCGTCTCCTCCTATCGCGCGCCGAGGTCGCGCGGGAGAGCCTCGACCTGGACACCGCGGTCACGCGCGGCACGGAGGCGCTGCGTCTGTTCGAGGGGGTCGACGACCGTCTCGGGCGTTCGCAAACGCACCGCCTTCTCGGTCGCGTCGCGTGGCTTCGGGGAGCGTATTGGGATTCTCTCGAGGAGTGCATCCGGGCGCTCGACCTCATCGATGAGTCCGACGACCCCCGGCTCCTCGGCAGCCTCTCCATCGACCTCGGGAATGCGTTCGCTCTCCTCGGTTCCGAGGTCCGGGACGTCGCGATCGCGTGGTACGAGCGCGCCATCGCACGGCTCGACCACCCGGGCGATCGGGGCGAGCTCGCCCGGGCGTACTACAACCTCGGCACCACGGTCGGCGAGGTCAGTGCCCAGGACGCTCTCGAGTACCTAGAGAAGGGACGGCTCGCGGCCGAACGAGCGCACGATAGTCGAGGGGTCGTCCGCGCCCTCCTCTCGGGCGTCGAGTTCCTCCTGGCCCTCGGCCAGGTCGAGGATGCCGAACGGGACAACGAGCAGGCCGGTCGCCTGCTCGAACACATCTCGGACGAGCTGGCGACCGCCTGGGTCCAGCTCGACCGGGGCTTGATCGCCGAGCGACGCGGCCTGTGGGAGGAGGCGGAAGCCGCGTTCGAGAAGACGGTCGAGATGTGCCGGCGGTTCCAGCTTCCCGCCGACGAGGCGGAAGGGGCGTTCCGTCTCGCGAATCTTCGATACAAGACCCGGGACCTGGAAGGGGCCCGGCGGGCCTACGCGATCGCCTCCGACCTCGGTCTGGCGCAGCTCCGGCCCCAGATGGCGCCCCAGTTCCTCGAACTGGCCCGGCAGTTGGGCCTCCCGCCCCCGTCTTCTCCCAGCGAAGACCGCCCGACCCGGGTCGGTCCGGTCGAGCCGCACGACGGACGAGGATTATAAGGTCCGAACGGGCTGGATTCATCATGATGGCGACGCGGGGTTCCCGATTCACGTCACGACCCCCGATCTTCGGACGGGAGGAGATTCGTGACGAAGCGGAGCGCCTCCTCACCCGAACGCTCGGTGGATCGGGGGGAGGCCTCCTCCTGACCGGACCCGGGGGCGTCGGCAAGACCCAGATCTTGAACGGGCTCATCGAGCTCGCGGGGAAACGGGGATGCACGGTCCTCTCGGGCCGGGCGCTTCCCGAGGAACTTCCCCCTGCGTTCTCGCTGCTTCGGGAACTCCTCGCCTCCGAGAGGGTGCCCGGGACCCCCGCCTCGCCTCCGCCGTGGACGGTGGCCCGGGCCTCTGCCAGCTTTGTCCCCGCGGCGGTCCGGCGGGAGGCGCCCGACACGGGCGCCGCGCGGCCCGAGACGGGTCATTTGTCCGTCGACCTCGAACAGACGCTGGCCCCGACCGGCGTAACCCAGGCCGAAGGGCTCGGCACGAGCCGAGAAGAGCTCTTCGCCCGCCTGGAACAGCACCTGCTCGAACGTGCCCAGAAGCGCCCGCTCCTGATCGCGATCGACGACCTCCACTTCGCGGACAGCTCGACGCTCGAGTTCTTGCGCCAGTTCGCGAGCGAACTTCCCACGGCGCGCATCGCGTTTGCCGCCACCCGCGCCGAGTCCGCCGACGTCCCCGAGCGGACTCGGGAGGCAATCGAGATGCTCTCGGGGGTCCCCGGCATTCTCACGATCCCGGTTCGCGGGTTGAACATCGCCGAGATGGAGGAGTTCGTTCGATGGATTCATGGGGGCCGTGCTCCGGACCAGAACGACGTCCGTCGATGGCTCGCGCAGACCGACGGGAACCCGCTCTTTGTGGAACAGCTGGTTCGGATGGCCACCGGCTACACCACGCCCGCGAACGACCGCGGCGGCACCGCCCAAGGGGTCACCGAGATGCTCCTCGACCGGGTCAAGGGGCTAGGGGACCGCGAGCGCCGGGTGCTCACCTACGCCGTGGTGCTGGGCAAGGAGTTCCGCTTCGCCAACCTCTCGGCGGTCGCGGGCAGCGGCGAGGAAGGGGTCACGGAGAGCCTCGACCGCCTCGTCCATGACGGGCTGGTCCGCGAGAAGGGTGGGGAGGTCTACGAGTTCGTGAGCGAAGCGGTCCGCCGAGACCTGTACGCCGGCCTCACGGAGACGCGTCGACGCATCCTCCACGCACGGGCCGGCCGCGCCCTCGAAGGGCATGCCGGGGCGAGCGATTCCGAGCTCGCCCGACACTTCTACCTGGGCCGGGAGGACGCGAAGGCGGTCGAATACAACATGAAGGCGGCTGGCGCGGAAGCTCGTGATTTCGCTTTCCAGACGGCGGTCCAACACGTCGCCCGCGCCCTGGAGGCGGAACGACGGCGACCGGATCGCGACCCGAGGGTGGAGGTCTCCCTGCTGACCGAGATCGGCCGACTCTTGGAGGAGATCGGCGTGCTCCCTCGCTCGGAGCAATTCTTGACCGAGGCGGTCGCCCTCGCCCGGAGCGTTGACGGCGCCGACCTCGAGCTCGGACGGGCGCTGCTTGGCCTCGCCCAGACCCGGGCCACCCGCAACGAGTTCGAGTCGGCCGAGGCCCTCGCGACCGAAGCGCTCGAGCGGCTCGAGAAGGTCGGCACGCCGCGGGACCTCATGGCCGGCCATCGGGTCCTCGGAACCGTGGGCTGGCGTCGTGGCGAGTTTGACCGGGCCGTGCGCCACCAACGCGCGGCTGTCGAGATCGCCGAGCACGAGGGAACTCCCCTCGAACTAGGCCACTCGCTCGTCGACCTCGCGAACACCCTCTATCCGGTCGGCACCACCCAGATCGACCCGGCGCTCGAGCTCTACGGCCGCGCCGCCGCGCTGTTCGAGACGGCCGGGGAGTTCGGGGCCCGCGCGCGGGTCCTCATGAACCAGGCCGTCATGGAATACCATACCGGGCGCCCCGAGGACGCGATCCGGGACCTGACGAAGGCGATCGAGGCGGCCGACCGCTCTCGCTCGCCGATCTGGATCGGGTATTGCAACCTGAACCTCTCCCAGTGGCAGGCGGAGCGCCACCACCCCGAACTCGCCCGAGCGCCCCTCGCCCGGGCCCTTCAGGTGCTCGGACCGATCGGGGACCTGCTCGGGGACCAGCAGCTCGTGATGTCCGAAGGGATGATCGCCGAGGCCGAACGGGACTTCAACGCGGCCGAGGGCCACTACCAGCTCGCGCTCGCGAAGGCCCGGGAGCTCCAGATGCCGGCCGAGGTCGCGGAGATGCTGTTCCGACTCGCCCACCTCGCCGCCGAGAAGGGCGAACGGTCCGAGGCGCGACGCTGGCTTACCGAAGCCCGCGCGAGCGGAGTGGCGAACTTCCGCCCGGATTTCGCCGAGCGGTTGGAGCAGCTCGAGAAATCGATCGGGACCGACGGTTGACCCCCACCGTTATGGCGGCCGCTCGGGTGGCCGACCCGATGGCGTCCGCGGAGACGGGGGGCCCCAGCGCATCGGATGGCTCTCCCCTCCCCGACCGGTCGCTCCCGAGCTTCGAGCGGGACGTGCGGCGGATGTTCACGCACATCGCGCAGGGCTACGAGTGGTTCGACCACGTCGCGTCGCTCGGCAACGACCTCCTGTGGCGGCCACGGGCCCTGTGGGACCTCGACCGGTTCCGGCGGCCGGGTCCGCTCGCCCATGTCTTGGACATCGGATGCGGAACCGGGGAGCTGGCCCGCCTCGTGGCCCGCCACTACGGGGCGACCCGGGTGGTCGGGGCCGACTTCACCCGCGCGATGCTCGACAACGCCGCGGCTTCCACCGCGGGACGGCCCGAACGGGTCCGGCTCGACTTCGCCCGGGCGACCGCGCTCAAGCTCCCGTTCGCGGACGGAGCCTTCGACGTCGTGACGAACGCCTTCCTCGCCCGCAACCTCTCCGACCTCTCCGTCGTCTTCCGGGAGGTGCGCAGGGTCCTCCGGCCGGGAGGGGTCTTCCTCACCCTCGAGATCACGGAACCCGTCTCGCCGACGGTCGGCCGCCTCTTCCATGCGTACTTTGACCGGGTGGTTCCTTGGCTGGGGGGAGCCGTGGGCAGTGCGGGGCCGTACCGCTACCTCCCTCAATCGCTTCGCTCGCTCCCGGACCGAGCCGCGTTCCTAACGCTCCTCTCTCAGAGCGGGTTCCCCCGAGCGAGGGCCCGCCTCCAATCGGCGGGCATCGTCACGACGTTCCTCGCCGAAGCTGGGGGACCGTCGAGCCCGTCAGACGAAAGCCGTTAAGCTCGGAGCCTCGGTGTTTGCATCGTGTCGACCCCCGCTTCCGACGCGTTCCGATACGCGCATGCACACCACAACGAGATCGCCTGGTTGAGCCAGAACACGAACCACCTCGTGCCGAACGAGATCATCCGCACCGCCCTCGAGAGCGCGGTCCGGGACCGGCGGTACGAAGGCTACCCGCTCGCGACGGGCGACCCGGAGCTCCTGGACGCGATCGCGAAGGACTTCGGTGCGTCCGGGCTCAACCCGTTCCTCACGGGCGGCGGCACGGAAGCGCTGTACATGACCACCCGGGCCCTGCTCTCTCCGGGGGACGAGGTCATCGCCTCGGACCCGAGCTATCTCATCATCCACCGGTTCGTCGAGCTCAGCGGCGCGGTTCCGAAGAACCTCGACATCTACGCTCCTCCCTACCGGCTCACCGCCGACCGGATCCAGGAAGCGGTGGGTCCTCGGACGCGCATGATCCTCCTCATCGACCCGTTGAACCCGCTCGGCTCCGGGTACCCCCGCGACGAGGTCCGCGCGATCGCCGAGATCGCCCACGACCGCCACCTCATCCTGCTCAACGACGTGACGTACCGGGACTTCTCGGACGGCCATGCGCTCGCCGCCGAGTTCGCTCCCGAGGAGACCGTGACCGTCTGGTCGGTCTCGAAGAACTGCGGGCTCGCCGGCCTCCGGCTCGGAGGCCTCCTCGGGCGCCCCGAGCTCCTCAAGACGATCACCCGGTTCAACACGAACGACCTCGGGGTCAACGTCCTCTCCCAAGCGGCGGCGCTCGCCGCCCTCCGCACGAAGTCGCAATGGATCGGCGCCGTCGTCCGCCAGACGCGAGCGAACGGGGCCCGCATCCGAGACGTGGTGGCCGGGGTCCCGGGAGCGACCCTCCCCGTCTATCCCTCCCGGGCGAACATGATGGTCATCGACATCGCGCCGACCGGGGTCAGTCCCGACGCCGTGCAGGACGAGATGCTCCGCCGCCACGGCGTGTTCGTTCGGTCCGGGAACTACCTTTCGCCGAAGCACGGAGGGCGGTTCGTTCGCGTTTCGTTCTCGAACCCGCCGGCGGACATCGAACGGTTCGCCGCGGCGTTCCCGGTCGCGATCAAGACCCTGGGAGCGCGAGCCCCCGCCCCTCGGACCGGCTAGCGCGGGACGACCCGCACATCCACCACGAGGTGGTGGCGGCCCGGGCCGTACGGCTTCACGACCCTCACCCGGCTCGGCTCGGGGCAGCGGGCCCCCACCGCCTCGGACGAGCGCTCCACGGCCGCCGCGGCGTCGGAGAGCGGGGCGCGGACGTCCGCCACCGCGTGGACGTGGAGCCAACCGCCGGCCGGTCGGAGTAGAGCGACCGCGCGGGGCACCCAGGGCAGCGCGCTCGGCAGGTATCCGAGGAACGCGCGGTCGAACGAGCCCATCGGCAGGGAGACCGTCCGGTTGTCCCCCGGTACGACGAGGACCCGCTCCGCGACGCCGTTCAGGACCGCGTTCTCCCGCAGGTACTGCACCGATACCGGGTTCTTCTCCACCGCCCAGACGCACGCGGCGCGGCCGAGCAGCGCCGCGGGGATCGCGAAGTAGCCGATCCCGGCGAAAAGGTCGACCACGGTCTCCCCGGGGCGGACCAGTCGACCGGCCCGAATCCGCTCGGTTCGGTTCCCCGCCGCGAACATGATGCGGGCCGCGTCGAACCGCCACCGCACCCCGTGCTCGACGACCTCCGTCTCGGTGCGTTCCCCGGCCACGCACCGGACCTGGGGCGTCCGAAGCTCCCCTTTGACGGGGCCGGACTTGACAAGGACCGTTTCGACCCCCAGCTCCTCGCGCCAGGCGCTGCCGAGAAGCGCGTCGTACGGGGCCAGCGTCTCTGGTCGTTGGATGATGAGGACTCGGCCGAATCGGTGGTAGCCGCTCGGCATCTCGCGGGCCACGCGGTCGCCCGCGACGGCGGCAAGCCGACGGCGGACCCGCTCGGCCGGAGGGGGCGGACGGACCCGACGCTCGGAGGGCGAGGGCCTCGTCACGGAGCCGGTTCGTCGGGCCCTTTCTCGAGGACCATCTCGAGGAACTGCTTCAGATGGGCGATCAGGATCGGGTTGTCGGTGAAGCCGCATGCCTCGAGTCCGGGGGCCGCGAGCAGGGCATGTGCCCCGTCCGACAGGGCCTCCGTCGCGCGGAGGTTCTCCCGCGGGACGAACTCCACCCCCTCCGGGATGCGCTGGAGCGGGGTCGTGATGAACGTCACGTGAACCCCCCGCTTCACCGCGTGCTGGATCTTCTTCCCGAGCTCGTCCCGCAGGTCGGCGAGCTGGGGGGTGGTCAGGATGAACGCCCCGGTCGACTGGTCGAGGAGCTCCCCGATCTTCTGGAGGACCTTCTCCCGGCCCGAGAGCAGGTAGACGAGCTGTGGTTCCCCGTGCTCCGCGACGACGCGGTGGAGCATCGCGAGCTTCTCGAACACCTCCTGGATCGCACCCTTGAGGGTCTCTGCGACGTCGAGCGGAGGCGTGGGACGGAACAGGATCGGCTTGCCGCCGGTCGGCTTGGCGTATCCCTTCTGCGCGAGCGACTCAAGGACCTTGTAGGCGCTCGTCCGCGGGATCCCCGCCGCGGTGGCGAGGGAGGCGGCGTCCCCGAGGCCTCGGGCGACGAGCGCGATGTACGCTCGGGCCTCGTACTGGGTCAGACCGACCTTGCCCAGGACCTCGGCCGCCTTGCGGAACTCCTCGCTCGTCTGGTTGCCGAGCGCCACCGCCGTCGCTTCGATCGCCGCCATCGAATGCGGCCGTGGACGAACCGCGGGAACTTAACCCGGTGGGTCGCCCCGAAGGCTCCCTAGGGCACGGGTTGGGTGAGCTTGAGGAGCGCGGCGTCCCCGAGCATGGCCTCGACCTCGTCCTTCGACAGGAGCTTCCGCTCGACCAGGATCTCCTTCACCGGTCGGCTCGTCCGCTCGGCTTCGTGGATCACCTCGGCGACCTTCATGTAGCCGAGCTTGGGCGTGAGAATGGTCGCGATCGCCGCGGACCGGACCATGTACTGCTCGAGGCGCGCCGGGTTCGCGGTGATGCCGTCCACGCACGTCCGAGCGAAGACGGGCAGGTAGTTCGTCAGGATCTCCGCCGAGAAGACCACCTCGAACTGGGCGACCGGCATCATCACGTTGATCTCGAGCTGGCCCCCCTGGACCGCGAGCATCGTGGCCGTGTCCGCGCCGACGACGTGGAAGGCGATCTGGTCGAGGGCCTCGGCCGCCGAGGGGTTGACCTTTCCCGGCATGATGGACGAGCCCGGCTGGATCTCGGGCAGACGAATCTCGTCGAACCCCGTCGCGGGCCCGCTGCAGAGCAGGCGGAGGTCGTTCGCGATGCGGATCAGCTCGAGCGCGAGCGTCCGGAGCCAGCCCGACGCGGCGCCGAGCGGGAACCGGCTCTGCATCGTCTCGAACGGGTCCCGGGCGACCCGGAGCGGGAGGCCGGTGAGCCGCGCGTACTCTTGGACGGAGCGGGCGCGGAAGCCGACGACGGAATTGAGGCCCGTACCGACCGCGCTCCCGCCGAGGGGAATCTCCGCGAGGGCGGTCTCGACGCTCGGGAGAAGCTCGAGGACCCGTTCCAGCACGGTCGCGTACGCGAGGAACTCCGACCCCAACGAAATCGGCGGCGCGTCCTTGAGGTGCGTCCGTCCCGACTTCGGGAACCGGACGAACTCCTGGCCCTTGCGACGCAGGCTCTCGATGAGGGTCGTGACCGAGACCCTCAGGTCCTTGAGCGCGAACATCACCGCGACCTGGGCCGCGGCCGGGTAGGTGTCGTTCGTCGACTGGCCCCGGTTCACGTGGTCGTTCGGGCTCATGTACTCGTAGTTGCCGCGGGGCTTTCCCGCGAGCTCGAGCGCACGGTTCGCCAGGACCTCGTTCACGTTCATGTTGGTCGAGGTCCCTGCCCCGGCCTGGAAGACGTCGACGATGAACTCGCCATCGAACTTGCCGGCGGCCATCTCCTCGGCCGCCTGCGCGATGAACTTCCCGCGCTCGGCGTCGAGGCCCCCCAACTCCACGTTCGCGCGGCAGCACGCGAGCTTGAGCCAGGCGTACGACCGGATGAGGTGCTTTGAGGCGTGGAGACCGCTCACCGGGAAGTTCTCCTTGCCTCGGAGGCTCTGGATGCCCCAGTACGCCGATTCGGGAACGTCCCGCGGACCCAACGAATCCTTCTCTTGACGGGATGGAGTCATGCGGTTCCGATGTCGGGTACCCGACAAAACGTTTAGGCCCCCCGGGCCCCTCGGGAGACCCTCGGTTCCGGGAGAACGAGTGAACTGTGATTGACCTCTTCCAGCTCACGAACGACATCGTCGGGAACACCATCTCGCTCGCCCTTCCCGGGCTCCTCTGGGCGGTATTGTTCCTGGTCGCCTGGGAGCGCGAACCGTTCGCGGAGAGCATCGGGTTCGGCCGGAGGTCGTTCTGGCTGCTCCTGCCCGGGGCGCTCCTCGCGACCTTCGGGCTCCTTCCGATCGCTCCCGTCTCCACCGACTGGGTGACGGTGAGCTTCGCCGGGGCGATCTTCCCGCTCCTCGTCGGTCTGCTCGCCTTCGGTCGGGTCGCGCCTCCCCGTTCCCGGTCGCTGATGCGGCTCCTCGCCCTGCTCGCGGTGGAGGGGGGGCTCTTGTTCCTGCTCGTCCTCCCGATGACCGCGGGCGTGTCGCACGCCGTCGCGTCCCCGCTCGGTCTCTCGGACTACGTCGGGAACGAGCTCGTGGTCCTGGTCGCGGCGGTGGCCTTTTCGGCCCTCGTCGGAGGGATCGCGCTCGCCTCCGACGACCCGCTGGGCCGACGCGTGGCGTTCCTCGTCGCGCTGACCTCCTCGGTCCTCGTGCTCACGTTCGTCGGTTCGATCGCTATTCCCGGGGTCGGGATCACGGAGTCGTTCCCGTTCTTCCTGGTCCCTCCGGTGGGCGCAGGATTGGCCGCGGCCGTGTTCGCCGGCCGGGTCTTCCCGAAGGAGGAAGGGTTCGCCATCCCCACCGCCTTCCTGGGTAGCACATTTGGGGTACTCCTCGGGGCGGACCTCCTTCGGCAGCCTCCACTCTATGGGAGCGGGCCGTCGGGGCTCTACACGATCGGAGGGGCGGGCGTCCTCGACCTCGTGTACATCTCCGGGATCCTGGCCTTCGTCACGGCGTACCTCAG
Organism: Thermoplasmata archaeon; assembly: GCA_052325545.1. Classification (GTDB taxonomy): domain Archaea; phylum Thermoplasmatota; class Thermoplasmata; order Lutacidiplasmatales; family UBA184; genus Lutacidiplasma. The sequence goes on along the minus strand of JBKQUP010000028.1, from coordinate 118,111 downwards.
CCACCGGGCCCTCGGCCGGAACTGGGACCCGGTCAGGGTCCCCCGTCCATCGACCGAGCTCCCGCCGCTCACCCAGCTCGCCCGGGCGTTCCGTGCCGGGCTCGACGGTCGGCTTTCCGAGTCGTTGCGCGACTCCGCGGCCGCAAGCCGGGCCGCGGCACAGCAGACGCGAGGCCTGCTCGGGCTGAGCCCGACCGCGGAGGACCGCCCCTGGCAGGGCCTCCCGGTCCCGGGCTGGATCGTCGCGGACCAGGCGAACCTGGACTCGATCGCTCGGGCGGGGACGGGAGACGGCCGGGAGGGCTTTCGGTCGTGGCGGACCGCCCGGTGGCTCGTTTGGATCGCCCGGGACATCGGCATTCGTCGGTTCGCGACCGTCGGGGCTAGGGTCGCGGCGTTCCTCGTCGACCTCGCGCTCGTGACCGTTCCCGCAGTCCTGGTCTGGGTCGCGATGCTCGTGACGATGCACGGTGGGTTCTCGGACGCGCTCTCGAACGTGGCGTTCAATGCCGCCATCTTCGGGTTCATCGCCTGGGCGTTCCTCTACCTCGTCCTGGCGGAGACGTTCTGGGGGACGACCGTCGGGAAGCGCCTCCTCGGCCTCGAGGTCCGGGAGCGCACCCTCGCGCCTCCGAGCGGTCTCTCGTCCCTGGTCCGCAACACGACCGTGCTCCCCCTTCTCACCGTCGTGGGCATCGGGGTCGCCATCGCCCTCGCGTTCGGTCTCAAGACCGGGACCTCCACCTCGCTCACCCTGGGAGGGGTCTCGTTGCCCACCGGGCTCCTCGCGTTGGTAGGGGTCCTCGCGTTCGTGGTCGGAGGCGTCGCCCTGCTCGGGGTGGGAGCGGTCGTGCTGATCGTCGCGACCTCCGAGCGCCAGCGCCTCGGGGACCTATGGGCCGGGACCTGGGTGGTCCGGCGGCTGCCCACGGCCCCTACGGGTGGGGCGGTTCCGTCGGGGGCGGCAGGGACGACGACGCCGGGGCCCCCGGGGCCGGGCCCGTCCGGCTGAGCGGGATCGCGATCGAGGAGACGTTCGCCTCCCGTCCCTCGCGGTTCACGAGCCGTTCGGTGTCAATCACGATGGTGCCCACGGCCACCTGGCCCACAAGGAACCGACGCCGGACCACTTCGACCACGTCAACCGCTTTCCCGATGGCGTTCCCTCGGGCCTTGACGACGACCGGGCCGGCGCCCGAGTTGAGCTGGCTCACGACCTGGAAGACGTAGGTCATGGTCGGTTTCTGGCCGATAAACACGGTCGCGCCGGTCGGTCCGTGGTCGGTCATGGAACGGTCGGCACCCCCTCCTCGTACAAGGCGTTTTGCGGCCTCCGCGCGTTCGTCCCGCCGGGGTAGGCCGCGCTCGTAAAGGTTATCGCCAAAACCCATTACGCGCGGCAGGCCCGTGCAGGGGTGGCCCAGCTTGGTCAAAGGCGCTAGGTTGAGGTCCTAGTCTCGTAGGAGTCCGTGAGTTCAAATCTCACCCCCTGCACCTCTCCTATCGTTCGTCGATGAATGCCGAACTCCTTCGTGGATGATCCCTTTGGAAGGGGTGGGATTCCGGCGGAGGTCCATACGGTGTCTAAATCGGAGGGACCCGTACGTGGCTGTAGTTCCTTATCCTCGAGACCATTCCGTGGACTGCAATGAGCCTGGAAGAGAACAAGGATCTGGTACGACGTCAGTTCGAACTCCTCAACGCAGGCGACATCCGTGGCGCAGCCGATCTCTGGGCGCCCGAGTCATTCAATCACGGACGGAGGACCGACCCGAGCGGCATGTCGAGAGTTTACGAAAGCTTGCGCTCCCTGCATGAGACACACACTCTTCACGAGATGATCGCGGAGGGGAACTGGGTGGCCGTTCGTACGACCTGCAAGGGCATTCACTCGGCGACGCCGGAGATTCCCGTCAATGGAGGCATGTTCGTAGGTCTCAACCCGACGGGTCGGACCTATACGGCGCAACACATCCACATGTTCAGGATATCCGGTGGGAAGCTCGCCGAGCATTGGGCCAACCGCGATGACCTGGGCGCCGCGAGACAAATCGGTCTGGAACTTCGGACGTCGAGGAAATAAGTCGTTAGACGAGACGGGAGGCAGTCATCTCTCTCAATCTCGGCTTGCCGGAAACGTGCACTCTGCGTTAGTCCGTGCCTCTCTCCCGGGTCGGTCACCCTTGTCTAACGAAGGGGTTGTGTAAGGGGTGGATACCCCCGCCGCGGCCGACGTAACGGGGCAGTTCAGAGGTCGTGTTGGCTACGGTCCTCTGCGACGGTCGAGTCGGGGAACCCGGCTCGGACCTCCCGGATGATCTCGGCATCGGTGCCTTCGAGACTGCCGATATGCGTCAAGAACAGTCGGCGGGCCCCCATCGCGGTGGCCGCTCGGGCGGCTTGCGACGCCGTGGAGTGTCCGAATTCATGGGCGAGGTGAGCGTTCCGGTCGGCGTAGGTCGATTCGTGGATCACGACGTCGGCGTGCAGACCGTCGGGAGCCGACGGCTGTCGGGTATCGCCCGTATAGAAGACCGTCACGTCGTCCGAGGAGAGGAGGTACCCCAGGTTGTACACCGTATGGTCGAGCGGAACGCCGCGAGCTCGCCAAGGACCGATTTTCGCCTCGGGCTTCAGGCCCTCGACCAGCCGAAGGTCATAGAGGTCGGCGGGGTCCTTGACCATCGCGTGGACATCGTTCATCGCTCGCAGGATCGGCGAAAGTCCTGGCGGAGAAACGATCGTCAGCGGACGCGTGCGCCCGGTGATCAGAGTGTGCAAGAGGAAATCGAAGAGGCCGGCAATGTGGTCGCAGTGCAGGTGCGAGATCAGGATGCCGTCCACGCGGTCGAACAACGCCGCATCGTGGAGGCGGCCGGTCGCTCCCGCCCCGCAATCCAGGAGGATCCCCTCGACGAACGCGCTGGGCATGTGACGACGGCTTCCCCGGAAGCTTCCGGCCCCCGTGCCGAGAAATGTGAGCTTCATGGTTCCATTCGCTCCTGCGGTCCTTCCGAGGCCAACAGGTCATGGTATTTCATCCCCTGTGCGCGCGCGCAGGTAGCTGTCGACGGGAGGTCGCGGGCCCGCGAGACGGCGACCGGGAGCAGGGCAGGATGTCCGACTCTCTTCGACCGGGATCCTTCGCCACGATCGACGACCCGCCCATCGCTGGCCCACCGCTCCCTCCGGCAGGTCGGTCCCCTCCAATGGGTTCATCTACCAAAACGGCTCGTCGGGGTTGAGGCGAACCCAATGTCGGGCCTAATGGATCAAGCGGCCGTGAAGCAGCATCTCAGTAGGGTTCCGCTGTTTTCGGGCCTGAACCCGAAGCTCCTGCATACGCTCGCCGTCACCGCGGGGGACAAGTCCTACAACGCGGGCGACGTCATCGTACGGCAGGGGGAGAAGGCGGTCGGATTCTATCTCGTCATCGAGGGGAAAGTGGACGTGGAGAAGTCCGGCAAGACGGTGGCGACGCTGGGTCCGGGCCAGTACTTCGGGGAGATGGCCCTTCTCGACGAGGAACCTCGCACCGCGAACGTAAAGGCGGCGGCTCGGTCCCGATGCTTGGTCGTCTACCCGTGGGAGTTCTGGGCGTCCGTCGGCAAGGACCCCGAAGCGCTGCGGTCGCTCCTCAAGGAATCGGTTCGGCGATTGCGAGGGTCCGCCCCGGCTCCTGAGGATTGATAGAACTCGGACCCGGACCGGAGCGTCTCCGCTACGGGGACCGGGCCGCTTTGGCCGCGAGGAGCTTGTCGACGTACGGCCGTGCCCCGAGCCGCTCGAAGGCCTCGAGCGCCTCGTTGAACGCGGCGGCGGCGCTCGCGGAGTCGCCCGCGGATTGGTGGGCGACTCCAAGATGATAGAGGCTCACCGCGCTCTCGTACGGATACCCGAGTGCCTTCCACCCCTTGGCACTCTCGAGAAAGAGCTGGGCCGCCTCTTTCGCCTCGCCCCGCTGGGCGGCGACCAGCCCCCGGGCGTGGGCTAGGACGCTCGAGCTCCAGGTCTCCGCCAGCGCATTCGACAATCGCTCGAGCTCCGAGAGGACCTTCTCGGCGAGGGGGACCCGGTCCTGCCGGAGGCGGAGGTCGATCAGAAAGGCGAGCGTCCATATCTTCGGGGCCGCCGTGGTCATGATGTCGGGGGCCCGGGCCAGGAGCTCGTACATCGGCTCGAGCTCCCGTTCGGCTTGAGCAAGGTCCCCGGTCGCGAGCGCGAGCCGGACGCGGAGCATCTCTCGCTCGTCCAACGCGTCGATCCGAGGTTTCAGTTTCCCCGGGGGCGCGATCATTCCAAGGCGGGCCGTGCACCGGTCGAACTCTCCGCGGTAGATCTCGATCAGGGCGAGCGTGGCGTTCGCGGGGTTGCGAACGCTCGGAGGCGCCCCCGGAGCGGCCAGCGCGGCCTCGGCCAGGCGACGGGCCTCCTCCCAGTTGCCGGCGGGGATGTGGACTCGATGGGCGAGCATCGCGTTAGCGTTCGCCGCGTAGAGGGGAAGTCCCATCCGCGTCGCCACCTCCCGAGCGGTGCGGAAGCACCTCGCGGCCACCTCGGTGTCCGCCTTGATGATGGCAAAGTTTTCACCGAGGTTCATGAGCTTGGTGGCGTACCGGATCCCCCCTCGGGACTGGGCGATCTTGACCCCCTCTTCCAGCATCTGAAACGCGTGGGCCTTCTCCTCGAGGGGGCTCGCGAATCCCAGGAACTGCATCGCGGTCGCCTCGGCGTCTACGTTCGGCTGCCGGGCCGAGAGCTCGATGACCTTCTCAAAATGCGACTTTGCCCGGTCGTAGTCGCCGGCCGCCTGGAAGAGGAAGCCGAGCTCCTGGTGAGCGACCGTAAGGTCGGGGGTCTCCTCGATCTCCTGCAGCAGGAGCAGCTGCCGCTCCCCGAAGTCCATCGCCGACTCGCGGTCCTGGAGGTTGTCGGCATGCAGCATCATGAGGTTCCCGTAGACGCGGGCGAGACGACGCTTGTCCCCCAATCGCTCGTAGATCTCCGCGGCCTCCCGGAAATGGGCGGACGCTTCGGTCGGGTACCCGGCGAGGAAGCTTTCGTTCCCGAGCAGGTCCAGCAGCTCGGCCTTCTTCGGGCCTCCGCCACCCTCCTCGACGAGCTCGAGGGCGGTCTGGAGCATCCGGTAGCTCTCTTCGTGGGCGTAGAGCTCGGACGCGCGCTGGGCCGCCCGGGTCGTGTAGTCGAGAGATTTCGCGACATCCGACCCCTCGAAGTAGTGGTGGGCCAGCTCGCCGAATCGCTCGGGCCGGTCGCCCGCCCCGGCGTCCTCCATCGCGCGAGCGATCTGGAGGTGGTACTTCCGCCGACGGGCCCGGTTCATGTCCTCGTACAGGGCGCTGCGGACCTGGTGGTCGACGAAGACGTAGGTCGGTTCGCCGCGCGAACCCTCCCCCTCCTTCACCAACCGGGCGTTCAGAAGCCCGTCCAGGACGTCAAAGAGCTTGGTCTCGTCCACCCCGGAGACCCTCTGGAGGAGGTCGAAGTTGAATTCGACGCCGATGATCGCCGCCCATCGAAGGACGTCCAGGCTTTGGGCATCGAGGCGTCTCAGGTGCTGCTGGATCACGCTCCGCACGCTGTCCGGGAGGCGGACATCGGCGATCGACTTCCTCTCCCAGCCTCGGTCGCCCTGGAAGATCGCCCCGGACTCGATGAGGCCCTGGACCACCTCCTCGACGAAGAACGGGTTGCCCCCGGTCTTCTCGTAGACCAGCCGGACGACCTCGGGGAATGGCTGATTGGTGCTGAGGATGCCGGCGACCAGCTTCTGGACGTCCGGCTCCCCGAGACGCTTCAGACCGATCTGGGTCGCGAGACGCTGGCGGGTGAGCTCCAGGACGAGCTCCTTCAGGACCGGCGCTTCGTCCAGGTCGGCCTCCCGGTAGGCGCACACGAGAAGCCACCGGTTCCCGGGGAGGCGGCGGGACGCGTACTGGAGAAGGCGGAGCGTCGCCGTGTCGGCCCATTGGAGGTCATCGAAGAAGATCATCAGGGGCGTCTGCCGGGCGATGTTCTCGAAGAATCGAACGATCCCGTCATAGAATCGGAGTCGCTCTTGGTCCGGGTCGAGACCCGGGGGCGCTCCCGGGTTCCCGAGCCGCTCGGTGAGCTCGGGGGCCAGCTTCGCGATATCCGCGGCCTGCTCCCCGACGACCTTCGCGAGGAGCGCCGGCGCGAGGTCCCGGAGGTACTCTCGCGCCACCTCGGCCCAGTACGAGTACGGTGGGCTGGTATCCCCCGGTAGCCCGCGGGCCTTCAGCGACCGGAGACCGAGCGCCTCCATCCGACGCATCGCCTCCTCTACGAGGCGAGTCTTCCCGATCCCCGCCTCTCCCGAGAGGATCAGGATCGACCCCTCTCCCCGGCTGGCTCCCTCCAGGGATCGGCACACGGTGTCGAGCTCCGCCTCCCGATTGGCCCACGGGGTGCTCCGGACGTGGACCCGGGCATGCCACGGAAGCTCCAACCGGTAGAGCGAGACCGGGTAGCTGATGTTCTTGAGGGGGGTGGCTTCGAGCGCGGTAAACGGAAACTCGACCTTGTTGCGGACCTGCTCGTAGACCGCACCGGAAACGCATATCCCCCCGGGGTCCGCGACGGGTTGGATCCGGGATGCGATGTTGACGGCGTCGCCGAACACGTCCCGGTCCCGGTGAACCACGTCCCCCACGTGGATCCCGATCCTCAGCTCGATCGAGACGACCCCCGGCTTGCGGTTCCGGTTGAAGAACGTCCGCTGGATGTCGACCGCGCAGCGGACCGCGTCGAGAGCGCTCTCGAACTCCGTGAGGAACCCGTCGCCGAGCGCCTTGACCTCGCGTCCCGCATGGAGGCGCAGAAGGGGCCGGACCATCTCCTCATGCTCACGGCCGAGCTTCAACGCGAGGGTCTCGTCCCTCTGCGTGAGCGAAGAGTACCCCGCGATGTCGGTGACCATAACCGCGGCCAGTCGGCGGGAGCCTTCGTCCACGGCGCGTCCACAAGGAGTGGCTTATCTGCTTTGCCGTGACGGTCCGGAGAATATTCCTCGACCGAAGTCACATCGTGGAAGTCCCAAACGACACGTGGCCGGACCGGACCGCGGCCATCGCTCGGGAGGGATTTGAACCGTTCTGCGATGCGCACCCCCGGCATCCCCCCGGGGGCACCTTCGTCCGCGTCGTTCGGTCTCGTCCCATCCGGCGGTGGGATCGAACCCGGTCCATCGCGCCGCACCCCCGGCTATAATTTCTACCATCGTCGGCTGACGACTCCGTCGATGGTCACGCGTACCGGTCCGATTTCCCCGGCGGCGAGCTCGCTCGGACTGCTCGCGACACGGCTCGAGCGCCTTCGAGCGAGCCTGATCGAGCTCGAGCAGGCGGTCGACCTTACCCCGTTCGGCTCGCAGCGGGACAGCGCGCGCAACCTGCTGCACTACCTCGCGTTCCGCCGGTTCGACCTGCGGCGGGACCAGACCCGCCTCTCCCACTGGGGCCTTTCGTCGCTCGGTCGGTCGGAAAGCCACGTCCTCTACAATCTGGACGCGGTGCTCAGCGGGCTCGACCGGCTGCGCGGCCGACCCCCCGCTGTCCGCCCCGCTCCCGCAGTGCCGGACCCCGAGCGGGGTCGACGGATCCTCGCGCGGAACGCTCGGAGGCTCCTCGGACCGACCCGACCCGGACGGGCGGTGCGCATCATGGTGACGATGCCGGCCGAGGCCGCAACGGATTACGGGCTCGTGCGGGACCTGGTCGAGGGGGGGATGGACTGCGCCCGGATCAACTGCGCTCACGAGACGCCCGCCGAGTGGGGCCGGATGATCGTGCACCTCCATCGGGCCGAACGCGCCGTCGGTCGTCACTGCCGTATCGAGATGGACCTCGCGGGGCCGAAGATCCGGACCGGAGCGATCCGGCCGGGGCCGGCGGTCATGAAACTCCGTCCCACGCGGGACGCTCTTGGGCATGTGACGGTCCCCGCATCCGTCTGGCTCGCCCCGCACTCGGACTCCCGACCCGAATCCGCTGACGAGGAGGTCCTGACCGTCCCGAGGGCGTGGCTGCGGCGGCGTCGCCTCCGGGAGCTGGTCGATTTCATCGACGCCCGAGGCGCCCGTCGCACGCTTCGACTGGTCGAACGCTCCAAGACCCGGTACCGCGCGGAGATGGGGAAGACCTGCTACTTCACCTCGGGGACCCGGCTCGCCGCTACCTTGGCGACCGGACAAGAGGACCTAACTTCGGTAGGACGAGTCCCGCCGGTCGAGCAGCGCATCCGCCTTCGTGTCGGGGACCGCATCACGCTCACCGCCCGCCCCGACCCCGGCGAGGACGCCCGTCGGGACGCCGACGGGGACGTCGTGAAACCGGCCCACATCGCGTGCACGGCACCGGAAGCGCTGCGGTTCGTACGCCGGAACGAATCGGTCTGGTTCGATGACGGTCGGATCGGCGGCATCGTGCGGTCGGCGAACGCGGAACGCCTCAAGGTCGAGGTCACCCATGCCCCTCCGCTCGGGGCGTGGCTCGGGGCCGACAAGGGGATCAACCTTCCCGATACCGACCTCGAGATCCCCGCGATCTCCCCGAAGGACCGGGAGGACCTGCGGTTCATCGTCCGCCACGCCGACCTGGTCGGGTACTCGTTCATCCACACCGCGTCGGACATCGCCCGCCTGCGGGACGAGCTCGCCCGGCTCGGCCGCGCCAGGATGGGGATCGTCCTCAAGGTCGAGACCCGGCGGGCGTTCGAGGAGCTTCCCGGGATCCTCCTCGCGGCCATCCGTCAACCCCCGGTCGGCGTGATGATCGCGCGCGGCGACCTGGCGGTCGAGGTCGGCTACGAGAGGCTCGCCGAGGTGCAGGAGGAGATCCTCTGGCTCTGCGAGGCCGCCCACATTCCCGCGATCTGGGCGACCCAGGTCCTCGAAGGGCTCACGAAGACCGGGCTCCCGTCGCGCGCCGAGGTGACGGACGCCGCGATGGGGGTCCGGGCCGAGTGCGTCATGCTGAACAAAGGACCGCGCATCGGCGTGGCGGTCAGCGCCCTCGACAGCATCCTTCGACGGATGCAGTCGCACCAGGCGAAGAAGACGGCCATGCTGCGCCACCTCAACGTGGTGGAGCGGTTCTTCGCCCACCGCCGCGCGGGCCGGGCCAGCTAAGAGGGGCGCTCTCGCGACCACCCGTCCGCGGAGACGGTTCGCGGGGGGATGACTGAGGAGGAGACCCGCGGGCGGGACGAGGAGGAGGGATCCGGGGCGGGGACCCTCCGACAAGTTGCGCTTTAAGACCCCGCAGACCTGTATACCGTCGGTCGAATGGTCGAGGAAGGCGCGGTCTGCCCGAAATGCGGGGCGACGGTCCCCGCGGAGGCGCTGGTCTGCCCCGAGTGCCACACCCTGCTCGTCGAGCCCTCGTACGCGGTGACCGAGACCCCCCCGGCATCGATCGTGCCATCTCCCGTCCCGATGGACGAACCCCCGCCCCGTCGCACCGCTCCCCCCCGCCCCGCGCGCGTCGGCACGGCGGCGCCGCCGAACCCGTTCTCGGCGGAGCTCGGGCGTCGGCTCACCCGGCTCAATCAGTGGGCGGAAGGGGTCCAAGCGCTCGGGGTCCAGCTCCCGAGGCTCCCAGCGTGGGCCGAGGAGGCCGCGCGCGCGGCGTCCAACCCTGAGCCGTGGGCGGAGGTCGTCCGCGGGGTCGAGCGGATCGCGCAGAAGCGGGTCGTCGGCGCGTTCGAGGAGTGGGAGAAGCGGACGAAGGCCCGCCTGACCCGCCTCGAGGCCTACTCCGTCGACAGCCGCCTCGAGCGGGACCAGATCGAGGACGCGTTGCATTCGGCCCGGACCGGGGACATCGCTCAGGCGCTCTCGTCGTTCCAACAGGTCGACCGGGTCGTGACGCTGAAGGAGCGCCACCTCGACCAAGCGCGCGAGGAGCTCGAGCGGGTCATCGCCCTTCTCCACGACATGCAGGCGCTCGGGATCGAGCCGCCCCAGGACTCGACCGAGGTCGCGGACGACCTCGAGAGCGAGCTCCGCGCGGGAAAGCTCGCCGCACTGAAGCAGCAGATCCGGGCGATCCGGCTCCAGGCCGTGACCCGGCTCAAGGCGGGCCTCCCCCAGTACATCTCCGAGTACGGCGACTACCTGCTCAGCGAACGCGCGCACGGGGTCGCGACCGAGCTCGAGGCGATCGAGCTCGCGCGCGGTGCGAGAGAGTTCTTCCGCGGGCGTCCGGAGGACGGCATCCGCCGGCTCCGGGGACTCCAGCAGCGCCACGGGATGCCGCCGAACCGACCCGGTCCGCGCTCGGCCCTTCCCGGTTAGGTTAGACCATCCGCTCGAAGAAGTTGACGTCCTCGCCCCACTCGTGCTGGTGGAGCACGCCGACGAGCGTGAAGCCGAGGCGCTGGAAGAGCGCCGTCGCCGGTCCCAGGCCGTGGAGCGAATCGACCCAGATCGATGCGACGTTCCCTTTCTTCGCCCAGTCGAGCGCAGCCCCGACGAGCGCGCTCGCCACGCCCTGACGTCGGGCCTCCGGGTCGACCACGAGGTGCACCATCCGGCAGGTCCCGTGGTGGAACTCGCAGCCGACCACGCCGACCAAGTGACCGTCCTTCCGGGCCGCGAAGTAGGTGACCCCTCCCATCCAGCTCGTGAACTCGAGCGGCGTCGGCTGCCACGCCTTCACGAGCTCGACCGGCACTCCCGTGGGGGCCGGGTCCCAGACCTTGCGGTAGAGGGCGCAGATCGCCGGTACGTCCTGAGTTGTGACCCGGTCGACCGAAACGGCCCCCGACGGCTTCTCGGCCGATGGTACCGAGCGCTCGCCTCCCCGGATTGTTTCCTGCTCTGGTGCCACTCTAGGTTCTCCGTCGAGGGAGCGTGCGTCGGTACACGCGCGGTCGCTCTTGAACGTTGCCCACGAGATCCTCCGGAAGAGGTCGCGCGGCGCGCCCGTTCACGGAGTGTGGCGGGAGGGCGTGCGAGGGAACGGGGTCGTGTCACGGATGTGCTCCCGGCGGAGCATCCAGCGGAGGACCCGCTCGACCCCGAGGCCGAAGCCCGCGTGGGGGACGTTGCCGTGCCGTCGAAGGTCGAGGTACCACTCGTACTCCTCGGTCTTCGCGCCGATCTGGAGGATCCGCTCCTTGAGGAGAGCGATGTCGGTCTCACGACAGGAAGCGCCGACGATCTCTCCGTACCCTTCGGGACCGAGGAGGTCCGCCGCCTCCACCGTTCGCGGGTCGTCCCGCGAGCGGAGCATGTAGAACGCCTTCAGTTCGCGCGGGTAGTGCGTGACGAAGAGGGGCGAGGCGCTCTCGAGGGTGAGCGCGCGCTCCTCGGCGGTGCCGAGGTCGCTCCCGAAATGAACGGGGAACCCGAGCTTCGCGAGCCGGTCGATCGCATCCGAGTACCGGACCCGCTCGAACGGGGCCCGGATCGCGAGCAGCTCTTCCGGTGGTCGGCCGAGCGCCTTGAGCTCTTTCGGGCGGCGCTCGGCGACCGCGTGCATCACTGCCACCATCATCCGCTCGATGAAGCCGAGAAGGCCCGCGAGGTCGCACCAGGCGAGCTCGATCTCGAGGTTCAGGAATTCGGTGAGGTGCCGGGGGGTCCGCGACTTCTCGGCCCGGAACGAGGGGGTGAGCCCGTAGACGCGCTCGTTCGGGAACAGCAACGCCTCGAGGTACAGTTGCGCGGTCTGGGAGAGATACCCCGGACGACCGAAGTAGTCGAACTGGAACGCTTCGGCGCCCCCTTCCGCGGCGTTCCCCGATAGGATCGGCGGGGTCATCTCGAGGACGTCCTCCCGCTCGAGGAACTCCCGGAACGCGTGCAGGAGCTCGGCCTTCACGCGGAAGATGGCGACGTTCTCCTGCGAGCGGATCGCGAGATGACGCTGGTCGAGCAGGAACTCTTCGGTCTGGTCGGAGAAGATCGGGAACGCTTCGCCGGAATCGATGACCTCGATACGGCTCGCGCGGACCTCACGACCGTCCGGGGCCCGCCGGTCCTCGGCGACCGTCCCCTCGACGGACACCGCGCCCTCGATCTGCACGTGCTCGGCGGCCGTGTACGCCTCGTCGCCGAGCGCGTCCCGGCGGGCCGTCACCTGGACCACCCCGGTCCGGTCCCGCAGGACGAGGAACAGGATCCCGCCGGACGAGCGGGTGCGGAGCACCCAGCCCCGCAGGTGGACCGATGTGCCGAGAGCGTCGGGGGCGAAGACCCCCGCGACGGAGCCGAACGCGGCGGGACCGCTCATGAGTACTCCCGCCATTTGTGACCGCATTTCGTGCACTCGAAGATACGCGTCTCGGGCTCGTCGGAACCGCGCGTCTGTCGGAGCACCCAGTACGCCTCGCCGTTCGAGCACTTCGGGCAGGTCTCCGCGGTCTTCGGCAGCGTGACGTGTCGCGTCTCCACGACCGCGACCTTTCCCCGCCCGCTCGTGTCGGTCTGGCGGACCTCCACCCCCCGCCCGAGCGGGACCTTCTTCCCGCACGCCGAGCAGTGCCAGACGCCCGCGGCGCGGTCGGGCCGCATCAATCGCTTGCAGGAAGGACAGAACATGGTCGAGGGTCCGAGAAAGCGGAGATGCGGTATTTGACGCTTCGCTGGCCGCCCCTCAGCCGATCACCTGGTCCGGGGACCCCGCGCTCGATGGGGGTGCCTCGGCGGACGCGACGGAGAGCGGGATCGGGGAGGCCTTGGCGGTCGGAGCTAGGAGCTTCCGCACGTGCTCCCACCGGCGGGAGAGGTCCTCCTTCGTCCCGATGTCGTGGCGGACGTAGTACTCGCCCTGGACGAAGGCGAGCGCGGCTTCGACCCGGCTCCCGGCCTCGTGGATGGCGCTCGCCTCGCCGACGAGTGCGAGACCGCGCGAGGAGCTCAAGCGAACGACGCCCGGACCGGCCGCGTCCACGCTCCCGTAGACGAGATGGACCCCGGCCGCCTCGATGGCGCCCGCGTCGACCGTGACGAGACCTCCGGACTTCGGTTGGTCCCCGTAACCGGGGGGCACGATGTACTTGACGACGGTGGCCCGGAGCCGAAACTGGATTAGGTTCGGGTCGACCTTTCCGGTGGCGACGCCGTAGAGGAGGGCCGCGAAGTCCCCCGGCTCGTACAGCGCGAGCGCGTTGATCCCCTCGGGGTCACCGAGCCGGGCGTTGAACTCGACGAGGCGGGGGCCGTCCGCGGTCAGCATGAAGCCGCCGTAGAGGATCCCGCGGTACGGGAGGCCCTCCGCGCGCAGGGCCGCGGCGGTCCGCTCGATGAGCCCGATCGCCTGGTCCCGGTCGGCGGCCGACAGGAACGGGAGCAGGTGGTCCCGCTGGGAGTACGACCCCATACCGCCCGTGTTCCGGCCCTTGTCCCCTTCGAGCGCCCTCTTGAAGTCCTGGACCGCCGGCATCGGATAGACGCCGGAGTCGGTCACGAACGCCATTTGGCTGAACTCCTCGCCTTCGAGCTTCTCCTCGATAAGGACCCGTTGGCCCTGGGCGAGGATCGACTTGGCGTAGTCCGCCCCCTCCTTCGCATCGGCGAAGTCGGACCCCTGGACCCGAACCCCTTTGCCGGCGGTCAGGCCGCTCGGCTTCACGACGAATGGGCCTGCGAACCCGGCGACGGCCCGGTCGACCTCCTCGGCGGTCGCGGGGGCGGCGAAGCGGGGCTGACCTCCGACCTGGTGCCGTTCGAGGAGCTCGCGACAGAATAGCTTGGAGGTCTCGATCTGAGCGGCGGCCCGGTCGGGACCGACCGTGGGAACCCCCGCGGCGCGAAGCGCATCCGCGAGCCCGACACCGAGCGGGGCTTCGGGCCCGATCACGGCCACCTCGGCCCGGGCCTCCTTCGCGAACGCGACGACCCGCGGAACCTCCATCGGGTCGACCCGGGCCGACCGTTGGGCGATCCGCTCGAGACCCGGGTTCGCGTTCGAGCTCGCGACCAGGAGCTCGGCGCCCGCTCGCTGGAGCGCCAGGGCGATCGCATGCTCTCGGGCGCCACCGCCGACCACGAGGAACCGCATGGTTGCGTCTCGGAGGAGTCGATGAACGTTATATTATCGGCGTCGGCAGGGGACGTCAGCGGGGGATGGGACCAGGTTCGCTCCCGCCACGCTTAAGAAGCGCTCGTAGGTGGCTGGGCCTCCGGTGCCACCGATGGAGCTTCGCGTCGTCGAAAAGGAGCACGACCTCCTCCGGGTCGAGTTCCCGAAGGGCGAGGAGACCTTGCTCATCCCGCTCGTCGAGGCGCTCCAGAAGGAAGAAAAGGTCGTCGAGGCCCGGTACTATCTCGGCCACCCGTACCTCGACCGGCCCACGCTCTACCTGAAGACGAAGGGCGAGAAGCCCCAGCAGGTCCTGAAGCGGGTGCTGAAGGACCTTACGGACCTCTACGGGGACCTCCTTACCGACTTCGAGAAGAAGGCGGACAAGGTCAAGACCTGAGAAGAGCCGGGACGATGCTGAAGGAGTGCGCACAGCACGGGTACTTCCGGGCGGAGAGCTGCCCGGTCTGCGGCCAGCCGGGACGGTTCCTGATGAACGACCGGGAGCTCGACCACCTCGGCCGGATCGTGACCGGGATCCTCCGACATTTCCCGGACCGCTACCAGCTCCCGATCGACCCCCAGGGTTGGGTCGGCCTCCCCCAGATGGTCCGGGCGATCGCCCAGAAGCACCCCGCGTACCACTGGCTGCGCCCCCAACATCTCGTCGCAATCGCCGAGACCGATGCGAAGGGCCGCTACGAGATCCGGGACGACCGGATGCGGGCGACGTACGGGCACACGGTCGACCTGGACCTCGACCTGCCCACCGAGAACATCCCCGACCACCTTTACTACCCGGTCACGGCGGAGGAGGTGTCGATCGTCCTCGAGGTCGGCCTCAAGCCTTCGGACCGGAAGAAGGTCCACCTTTCCAAGACCGCGCAGGACGCTCATGCCGCCGGTGCGGTCCGAACCCCCGAGCCGGTCATCCTCGAGGTGGACGCAAAACGTGCCCGCGAGAACGGGCTCGTCATCATGAAGGCCGGGAAGACCGTCTATCTCGTCGACCGGGTGCCCCCCGAGTATCTCACGCGTTCCGAGGCGCCCCCTCCCGACGTCCCGGCCGTCGAGCGGGACTCCGACGCGTAGCGACCGGAACCCTTCGTCCTCGATGGGTGCCGGGCGTTCCCGGTGAGGTTCGAGGCGCTACGGTCCCATCGGGTAGGAGCGGCCTTTCCAGGCGACCGTTCTTCGCCGAAGGCCCCGGCCGAGCGACGTGACGAGCAGTACCACGTAATACCCCACCGCGACCGGATAGAGGAGCCCGTAGACCGCGGGGGCTCCGAGGGCATGGGCGAAGACGACGTGCTTGCCGAAGAGCGCAAAGTAGAGGAAGCCGCCCATCAGGGTCAGCCCGAGCGTGCCCGTCAGGAGCCCGACCGGAAGGAGGGCCAGCGGGAGGAGGAAGAATCCGACCAGTCCCGCGATCGACCCGATGAGGCGTGCGGCCGAGAACTCGGTTCCGTGGACGTTCTTGAGGAGGCCCTCGAACATCTCGGCGCGGTTCCGGTACATCCGGGTCTGGGCGAGCACGGGAGCCCACGCGAACCTCAGCGCGCGACCGGCCGCCCGGTACTGCCGAGCGATCGCGACGTCCTCGAGAACGATCGACCGGACGGCTTCGTGGCCGCCCGTCGCGTAGTACATGCTCCGGGGGGTGAGCCAGAACTGTCCGTTCGCCATCGCGCTCCTCGAGCGCGGTCGGTTCACGTGCGGGGCGCGGAAGTACGTGAGGACCACTTGGACGTAGAACGGGAGGACCACCCGCTCCCAGAAGCCCCGCATATCGACCGCCGGCCCGATCGAGGCGAGGTCGGCGTGCTCTCGCTCCGCCCACTCGAGCGCGGTCCGGACCGCCGCGGGGTGGGTATGGACGTCGGCGTCCTCGAAGAGGAGCCAATCGCCGGTCGCCGCTTGGGCCCCGTTCCAGCACGCCCAATTCTTCCCCACCCAACCGTCGGGCAACGGCGGCGGGTTCACGCGACGCACCCGAGGCGACCGGGCGTCGATGACCTCCCCGGTCCGGTCGGTCGAGCCGTCCTCCACGACGATGACCTCGAGGTTCGGATAGTCCTGGGCCAGCAGACCGTCGAGAGTGGTCGGCAGGTCGAGCTCCTCGTTGCGCGCGGCGATCACCACGCTGACCCGGGGGAGCGCCCCGGGGTCGGCGGCCGGAGGCGTGGGGTCCAGCCGTGGCATCTGAGCCGCGAGCAGCAGCGCGAACCCCTGATACAGGAGAACGGCGACCGAGGCGACCAAGAGGAGGAGTTCGACCCAGAGCGGGACCATCGCCCGGCGTAGACCGCCCCTAATAAAGGACTGGCCGGTGGACGGGCGGAGCGCGCCGTCGATGGCCACCGTCGAGCATCCCCGGGTCCGGCCCGGCCTCCTCGAGGACCGGCTCTACCAGGAGCGGATCGCCGAGGTCGCCGTCGAACGGAACACGCTGGTCGTCCTCCCTACAGGCCTTGGGAAGACCGCAATCGCGCTCCGGGTCATCGCAGAGTTCCTGCTGCGGTCCCCGACCGCCTCGGTGCTGCTCCTAGCGCCCACCCGACCGCTCGTCGTGCAGCACGCAACGAGCGTCGCGAAGACCCTGCTTGCACCCGAGCCGCTGACCCTCACCGGCGCGATCGCGCCGGAACGTCGGGCTGCCCTGCTGCACCCTCCCCAAGTGGTGGCCGCCACCCCGCAGGTGATCGGGAACGACCTCGCCGCGGGTCAGTTCCCACTCGACACGTTCTCCCTCATCGTGTTCGACGAGGCACATCGGGCGGTGGGCGACTACCCGTACGTGGCGATCGCGAAGGCGAACCGCGACGGACCCGCTGCCCGGGTGCTCGCCATGACCGCCTCACCGGGCGGGAGCCGCCGGCGCATCCGGGAGGTGTGGGCGAACCTCGGGATCGAGCGGTTCGAGTACCGCACCGAACTGAGCCCCGATGTCGCACCGTACATTCACGGGATCGGAGTGGAGACGGCGGAGGTGCCGGTGCCGCCCGAGGTCCGGCACCTCGCGATCCTCCTCCGCGCGGCCGTGCAGCGTCAGGTGGACGTGCTACGGAAGCTCGACCTGTTGCCGCCCGGAGAGGCGAGCCGACGGGTCCTCCTCGACCTCGGAAGCCGCCTGCACCGGCAGATCGGTGCGGAGGAGGCCCAATCGGGCTCGGCCTCGGGACTTCTCTGGAAGGCCCGCACCACCCAGGCGGCGGCGATGAAAGGCCTCCATGCGCTCGAGCTGATCGAGACCCAGGGGGTCGACTCCCTACGTGAATTCCTCGCCCGCCAGCGACCCGGCGAAGGGCGACGGTGGACCGCATCCCTTCGGGCGTTCCTGGGCGACCCCGACGTCGAGGAGGTCGTTCGTCGTCTCGAAACCCTCACGGTGGAGCACCCGAAGCTCGCGAAGACCGTGGAGATCGTTCGGGACGAGCTCCACCGGAACCCGAACGCACGCGTGATCGTCTTCTCCCAGTACCGTGGGACCGTCGACCACGTCGTCGAGGAGATCGAACGTCTCCACGACCCGGGGGTGCGACCCGCCCGGTTCGTTGGCCAGGCGAGCCACGGGGACGATGTCGGCCTCTCTCAGCGCGAGCAGGGCGCGATCCTCGACCGGTTCCGGTGGGGCGAGCGGAACTGCCTCGTGGCGACCTCCGTCGCCGAGGAAGGCCTCGACATCCCCGCGACCGACCTCGTCGTCTTCTACGAACCGGTCCCGGACGTGGTCCGCACGATCCAGCGACGGGGGCGCACCGGCCGCATCCGAACGGGCCGTGCGATCGTCCTCGTCGCCGAGGGGACCCGGGATGTCGGGCTCCACCGCGGAGCGTTCGCTCGGGAGCGACGGATGCACGAGATGCTGGTCGAGGTCCAGTCCGAGGTCGAGAAAGGCCACGCGCCGTCGCCGCCCGAACCGAAGCGGGTGCAGCGGCTCCTCTCCGAGTTCCGCTAGCGGCCGGTGCTGCCGAACCCCCCGGCCCGGGAGCGGGCGGGACTGACCTTCCCGGGCCGGAACACGGCGGGTTCGTCGGAGACGAGACGGACCTGTCCGATCCGGTCGCCGGCCTCGATCCGGTACCGCCCCTCGAACAGGTACGTCAGGGGAACGCGGACCTCTCCGGAGTAATCGGAATCGATCGTGCCGGGCGCGTTCACCATCAGCACCCCCCGGCTGCTGAGCCCGCTGCGGGGCCGGACCTCGAGGAACGTCCCGGGCGGGCATCGCATCTTGAACCCGGTCCGCACGAGGGTGACCCGGCCCGGCTCGAGCTCAACGGCTTCCGCGCTCGCGAGGTCGAAGCACGCGGACCCGCGGGTCGCTCGAACCGGGAGCGCAACGTCGGGCACCCCGACCACCCGCTCGACTCGTACCGTGCGCGCTCGTCGAGGCACGGCCCTCGCGAGCTCTGCCGTCTCTTTAGGATTCCCGCGCGGGGCTTGCCTCGGACGTCTCGCTATCGGGGACCGTCCCTTCGGTGGCGAGCCAGCGCGCCACGATGCGACCTTCGGCTCGACGGAGCACCTTTCCGAGCGCGGGAGCGCTTCGGCCGGTCTGTTGCGCGAGACGGGTCAGGGTGATCCGGCGAGGCACGGCATAGTATCCCATGACCCACGCCCGGGCCAGGAGGCGCGACTGCAGGGGCGTGAGCGGCGTCACCCCTTCGTCCGGGGCGTACGGACGTCCCGAGGCCCGCACGACGCGGTACGGGAACTCCTCGCGGTCGAGGCGCTTCAGGACGCGTCGCAACGCGCGTTCCTGGCCATGGAACGTCGCGATGACCTTCTCGGCGTTGATGCGGAAGGGGGCGGTCGGAGAGATCTCCCCGCCCGCGAGCGAAAGCAGGCGTCGGAGGCGTTCGGGGTTGCGCTGGCGGACGAGCAGGATGTAGTCATGCGTGCGGGGCCGCCGCTCGACGAGCTCGAAGCTCTCGAGGCCGTAGAGCGAACGGATGCGTCGGGACTCGCGCTCGAGCTCGGACGCCGTCTTGAGGGGCCCTCGGCGGCGGACCCGCACCAGCTGGAGGCGCCAGCCCTGTTCGAGGCGCAGCGTCTCGAGGAGCTCGACTTCCTCGTACTTCTCGAACAACCCGTCCGGAATGAGCCCGAGGAGCGCGAGGTCATCCGTCCGGAGCTCGAGCGTGACGGTCTGCATCCCCGGCCCGACCGTGGGTTCCGATATGAACCTTGACCCCCTCCCCCTCGTTTAATAAGTCGGGCGATTCGCGGGCGTTCGTGACGTTCCGGTCCCTCGGGGAGTTCCTCTCCGCGCTCGAGTCGCGCGGCGACCTGGTCCGAGTGACGCGACCGGTGTCGAGGGACCTCGAGATCACCGAGGTCACCCAGCGGGTCCTCCGGGCCGACGGCCCCGCCCTCCTCTTCGAAAACGTCCCGGGAGCTTCGATGCCCGTCGTCACGAACCTTCTCGGGTCGCCCCGGAGGATCGCCGCCGCCCTCGGAGCGGAGACCGTAGAACAGGTGGCGGAACGGGTCGAGCGGCTCGTCCACCTCCGGCCGCCCGCGGGGGTCCTCGGAGCGGTACGGGACATCTCGGGCACGATCGAGACCCTCTCGACCTTGCGCTCCCTGGCCCCCAAGCGGGTCCGGTCCGCGCCGTGCCAGGAGGTCGTGGAGACCGACGTGGACCTCGGCCGGCTCCCGATCCTGAGATGCTGGCCGAAGGACGGGGGACGGACGGTCACCTTCCCCGTCGTCATCACCAAGGACCCCGAGACGGGCGAGCTTCACACGGGGATCTACCGTCTCCAGCAGTACGGGCCGGACACGCTCGGCATGCATTTCCAGGTGCACCGGGTGGGGGCGAACAACTACCGGAAGTGGGCCGCTCGCGGGGAGAAAATGCCCATCGCCGCCGTGATCGGCGCGGACCCGGCGACGGTCTTCTCGGGACTCGCCCCGGTTCCCGAAGGGATATCGAACTTCGTCTTCGCCGGGTTCCTGCGCTCGGAACCGGTCGAACTCGTCTCGGCCCGTTCGGTCGACCTCGAGGTCCCCGCGAACGCCGAGATCGTCCTCGAGGGGTACGTCGACCCCACCGAGCGCGTGGTCGAGGGTCCGTTCGGGGACCACACGGGATACTACTCGGCCCCCGAACCGTTCCCGGTCTTCCACGTCACGTGCGTGACGCACCGGAGCCAGCCCGTCTACCTGACGACCGTCACCGGGAAGCCCCCGACCGAGGACGCCGTCCTCGGCAAGGCCGTCGAGCGGATCTTCCGACCGGTGATCCGGATGATCCTTCCGGAGATCGTCGACATGAACCTCCCGATGGAGGGACTGTTCATCAACGTCGGGATCGTCTCGATCCGCAAGTCCTATCCGGACCAACCCCGCAAGGTGATGCACGCCCTCTGGGGTCTCGGCCAGATGATGTTCGTGCGCTATCTCGTCGTGGTGGACGAGGACGTGGACGTGCACGACCTCTCGGAGGTCCTGTACCGCGTGGGCCTGCAGGCCGACCCGGGTCGCGACTTCGAGCTCTCGCACGGTCCGGTCGACCAGCTGTCGATATCGAATCCCGTGCCGAACCTCGGGGCGAAGGTCGGGATCGACGCGACCCGAAAGCGAAGCGAGGACGGTTTCCCGCGACCCTGGCCCGAGGAGATCCGGTCGGACCCGGCGGCGGTCGCCGCCGCGGAACGGGCGATGCAGGGCGACCCGGTCCTCGCCCGGCTGCTCGGCCGGCCGAAGCCGTGACGGCGGACCCCACCCCGACCCCGGGTCCGGCCCGGAGCCTCGGTCGGTTCCTCGAGATCCAGACCCTGGGTCTCAATCTCGCGTTCGCCCTCGCGTTCCTGCTGCTCGCCTCGAACGGGAGACCCAGCCTCTGGACCCTCCTGTGGATCGTGGTCGCCTTCGTCGCGGCGCGGAACGCCGGCCACTCGTTCAACCGTTGGACGGACCGGCGGCTCGACGCGGCGAACCCGCGCACGCAGGACCGCGCCCTCGTCACGGGCCGCATATCGTCCGGTTTCGCCCTGAGTTTCTGCGCGGCGAACTCCGCGCTCCTCATCCTCGCCGCCTACCTGCTCAACCCCCTCGCCTTCGTCCTCGCGCCGGTCGCCCTCGTCCTCGTCCTCGGATACAGCTACACGAAGCGGGTCACCTCGTTCACGACGGCGTTCCTGGGCCTGGTCCAGGCGATCACGCCGGCGGCCGTCTACATCGCCGTTACGGGCACGCTGCCCGCGGTGGTCCTGCTCGCGGTCGGGGGTCTGCTCGCCTGGGGGACATCCTTCGAGACGATCCACAGCCTGGGGGACGTGGAGAGCGACCGCGCGCTCGGTCTCTTCTCGGTGCCGGTCCGATGGGGAGTGCCGACGTCGGTGCGGCTCGTTCCCGTACTTCATGCGACCGCCCTCGTCCTCCTCGCCCTTTTCGGGGTCGCGCTTCACCTCACGGCCGCCTACTTCGTGGCGCTGGTCGCGATGGCGGTCCTCGTCGCGATCACCGACCGAGACCTCGCCCGGAACCCCTCGCAGGCACGGATGCCGTTCGAACGTCATTTCGCACTGAGCGCGGTCTACCTAGTCGGAGTGGCGCTGGCTGTATTCCTTCCGCTCGGTCCCGCGTTGGTTCTCTAAGCAAAACCGAAGGTTGCGAGCGGGGAACTAGCTCAATACCTCTTCCGGAGTCCTCTCCCTTCGATCGATATGCCCCAGGTCATGATCGGACTATCGGCCCGCGATTACCGGACGACAAACGAGGTGTGGCGCCTCGCGAAGCGCCATCTGAACCCCGCGGTGCGCCGTCGGATCGGATGGCGGGGTCGCTCGTCGTTCCTGCGCCAGCTCATCCTGTACGGGTTCGAGAAGGCTAGTGCGGACCCGGCGGCGTTCCTTCGGGACGTCCGGGACACCCACGACCCCTTGTTCGGCCGACGGGGACGGTCGGAGGCGGGCGCGGGCCGCCGCGAGGCGATGGTGACGCAGTGGGAGGAGTTCTTCCCAACCCCGACCCCTTCCGCGCGCGGCCGTCGCAAGACCTCGAAGTCCGAGGGATAGACCGGCCCGGCAGCGGACCGCGTCGGCGGGAACCCTACAGATGCCTCGAACGGTGGAGCGGCTCGAGGGGCTCTCTCTTGTGGGAGGGGCGGCCCTTGGCTCCGTCTCGGTCACGACCCCGGCCCTCCTCGAGAGCCGGGTCGAAGGGGAGGGGGGCCCCGGCCTCTCGCTCCGCAGCGTTCCCGCGCCGGTCGGTAGGCGCGGTTTCGAGATTTCCGATTCGGTCGCCCGGTTCCAGTTCGAGACCCCCGTCCTGGCGCCGGAGATCGGCGGCGAGGGTTCGGGCGTGTACCCGATCGGACCGGGGGCGTTCCTGCTCCACACTCCCCTCGTACCGGAGGCCGCCGCGGCCGCGCGAGCGGAACGTCCCGAGCTGGTCATTCTTGGCAACGCTCGGGCACTGTGGGCCGAGGGCCTTCCGTTCGTACACGCGATACGGGACGTGCGGACCATGTTCGGGGCGTCTCCGCTGCTCTGGACGCCGAGGCTCGCGCTCCCGCACCGGATCCCCCTCCTGACCTACCTCGGGATCGACCTTGTTGACACCACCGAAGCCCACCTCGTGGCGGCCCAGGGAGTCTTCCTCGACCCCGGACTCGGCCCGCGGACCCCGGCTCCCGCGCCCTTCGAGCGGGCGTGCGACTGCTCGGCGTGCTCGTCGGACCCGGCGGGTCCCCTTTCGACGCACGTCGTGATCGCCTGCCGTCGGGCGATGGCCGAAAGTATCGCGGCCGCCCGGGGAGGACGCCTCCGAGAGCTGGTCGAATCCCGTCTCGTGGCCGAGCCGGCGCTCGCCGAGATGCTCCGGTACGCCGACCGGGAGCTCCGCGGACTTCTCGACGAACGGACCCCGGTCGCGTTCTCGGGGTCTCGTGACTACGTCCTTCTCGAGTCCCATCGACGGCCCGAGATGGTGCGGTTCCGCGCCCGGCTCCTGGAGCGGTACCGACCCCCTCCCTCGAAGTCGGTCCTGCTACTGGTCCCCTGCTCGATGACGAAGCCGTACCGTCGTTCCCGGAGCCACCGTCGCTTCTGGGGCGCTCTCGACGGGCTATCCCCCCTCGAACGGGTCCACCTCGTCTCCGTCAGCTCCCCGATCGGCCTAGTTCCCCGCGAGCTCGAGGACGTCCCTCCGGCCCGTCACTACGACATCCCGGTCACCGGGGATTGGGAGGAGAGCGAACGCGGGTTCGTTCGGACCGCGCTCGCCCATCTGCGCGCGAGCGGAAAATATCGGTCCGTGGTCGTGCATCTCGACCCGGACGAGTACTCGTTCCTCGCCTCCGACCTCCCGCCGTCCGATGCCGTTCGATGGACCCTGACGGACGGCCGGACCACCACGAACGAGGCGGTCGCCGCGCTCAGGTCCGCGGTCGAGCGCGCTCTCGTGGGCGAGACCCCGGTTCCGGGCGGACCCCTTTCGGTGGTGCGCGAGGAGCTCGAGGCGCTCGCCGGCGTTCAGTTCGGTCCCGATGCCGCCCGCCGGCTCTTTGTTCCCCCGGTGCGATTGAGCGGCCGGCCGTGGTTCCAGCGCGTGACCGACGGACGTGCGGACCTCGCGACCTGGCGGGAGGAACGGGGGCTGTTCCATCTTACGGTGCCGGGAGCCCGACGCCTCTGGCCCGACCCTCCGCTCGCGGTCGAGGTCGACCTGGGCGTCTCCCTCGAAGGGGACCTGTTCGTCCCGGGAGTCCGTCGCGCCGATGATCGCATCCGAGCCGGCGATGCCGTGGTCCTCGTACGGGACGGCCGCTTGGCCGGGGTCGGTGAGGCGGCTCTCCCCGGTCGGCTGATGACCGAGCTCGTCCGTGGTCTGGCGGTCCGTGTCCGCCACCGTGAGCACACCCCGACCGACAGCCCCATGACCGAGGAACGGTCTCCTTCGGAACCAGGGCCGGTAGTCTAGCGGTGATGACGTCGCGCTTACAACGCGGAGATCGACGGTTCGAATCCGTCCCGGCCCACTCACCGCAAGGGTTAGCTCTAGGGCCCCGGGAACAGCGGCCCTCTTGGGGGAGTTCCGTCCGGAGCGGCCCGGCCTCCGTCTTTGCTAACGTTTAGCATGGGTTTATCATCTCCCGTGACTCCACCCCGATGAGGGACCCACAATGACGTTTGTGGACACGCTGGCGTTCCAGCTGTTTACCCTGGCGATGGTTTCGGGGCTGTTGTTCTATTCGGGATTGGTCGGGTACGTCACGTACCTTCGGTTCGGACCGCGCCGCACCTTCGAGCACCTCAAGGCGCAAGCCGTTCCGCTCGCAGGCCTCGGGATCATCATCGCGGGAATCGGGTTGTGGGGCGAAATCGTCTGGCCTCTTCCGGGTAGCTACAACATCCTCTTCTTCGACCCCTATGTCCTTCTCGGGATTGTCCTTCTCGGATTCTCGGCGGCGGTGGTGGCCCGGTGGCGGACCCAGTACATTGGGTTGCTCGCGGCGATGGTGGGCGTCCTCAGCATCTACTACGGGGCCGAGGCCTACAACCTCGGATTGACCAAGGAGCCGCTCGCGATGTTTATGCTGTACGTGGGCCTGGGCGGGACGGCGGTCTTCACGTTCCCCGTGACGCTCTGGCTCGACCGCTACGTGATAACACCTCTCAGCGCCTCAGCGACCCCGAGTGAAGCTGGCGAGCACGGGTCGTCCACGACCATCGCTCAGATGACCGCCGAGGTGAAGGTTCTCTTCTCCTTGTTCCTCATATTCTTGCTGTTCGCCGCAGGGTCGGCGATCGCGGCGCTCTGGATTGGTGGCGGGGCACTCCCCCAGCACCTGACCGCCGCTCCGTAGGACGTAGCGAAGGAGCGCGGGTCACTCGCCCCCCGGGGCACCGTGAGACGGTCATCGCCGTCGCGAGGCCAGGGAGCGGACGGTTCCGCCGGGGACGAAATCAGGTCATGCGGGCGCCGAGCGGGTAGCCGGCGAGCAGGAGGATGTCCCCGTGGCCTCGCCCCAGGTTCGGGGCCCCCACCGTCCGAGTGTCGATGAGCCGGAGCTCCTTGAACGCCGGCGAGTGAAGCTCGCGCCCGTGGGGCCAGTCGCCCCGGAAGAGGAACTGTAGGTCCCAGTGGTTCCCGTTCTCGGGGTTGGACGGAGAGGGGTACGCCTCGGAGAAGACCTCGGGGCCCCGGAGCTCCAGGTGCTCGAGACCGAGCTGCTCGTGGACGACACGGTCGGCCGCCGACCGCGGGCTCTCGAACTCGACAAGGTGGCAGGCGGGCAGCACCCAGTGCTCCTGGAGCGCCTCGAGGGACGACGGCTCCAGGTTCCCCACCTCCGCCCACGGAGCCGAGGGCGAAGGACGGCCGAGGACGACCAGGTTCGGGTTCTTCGGGTCCCCGACGAGGACAAAGACGGAGAGACAAAGGCCGGCGCGTGGGACCGTCCAGATCCGACGGCCCCCAACCTCGCCTTCCGTGGGGCGATATCGCGCGAACCGGCGGGAGGAGGTCGCGGTCACGGGACGGGGGAATGCGCCCCACACTTATGCAATATCGTTCCGGCACGGACCTGAGGAGAGGACACTCAAGGGCCGAGGGATGTCGAGAAGACGGGCCGGCACCCCTCGCCGTCCCCGTCGGGTCGACCACCCTCTGCGGTATACCATAGCTATAGCATAAACTATAGTCTAAATTGGAACTCTATATATGGGTCGCGGCGCTTCGATGTTCCAATGAAGACCAAGAACCCAACGAGGGGCGGTGCGGGAGCGGGCGGAAGAACCCCCGTTTCCCGGACGCGACGAACCACTCCTCCGAACGAGGGCCGAGTCGACCCGATTTTCACGGCCCACGTCCCTACCGACCGCAGGGACGAGGCTTTGCCCCCGTTTGCGTCGTTCGAGGGAGCGACCCTCGAGGTCGGTCGGGGAGAACCGCCCGAACATCTGTTCCGTCGTCTTCTGGGCGCCTACCTGGCCGGAGCCCGCGAGTTCGCGGTCCGGGAACGCCCGAGCATCACGGCCAGGACCCGCGAGGTGGTCCGTACCTTCTGTCGGCGGACCCGACAGCCGGAGATCATCTCGGACGAGGCCGGGGTCCTTCACCTGCGGGACCTCGCCTTCGAGAGCCCGATCCCCCTCGACCAACGGATCGCACGGATGGGTCGCCGTGTGGTCGAATTCCATCACGAGGCGGTCGGAAGCTGGTCGAACCTGCCGTTCGGGGAGGACGGGTACTGGGAACATCAGGACGATGAGATCGACCGGGACGCCTGGTACGTCGAGCGGCTCGCTGCGATCCAACTGGGGGTGGCCGGTAGGGGACCCGAATGGTTGGGTCTCTGGACGACCGCCCGTAGCCTCGAGCGGATCGCGGACCACGCGGTCGTTCTCGGCGAGGTCGGACGGCGTCTAGTGGACCTCCCGAACGGGTCCGGCCCCGTCACCTCGTTGCGACAGTTCCATCGTCAGGCGATGGAGCACCTCGAAGGGGTCCTGGAGGCGACGGATGGGACCACCGCCAACGACCTCCTCGACCTCGGGGACGCGCTCCAGGCCTCGGGTCGCGCCCTCTCCGACCGGCTGCTTCCGGCGGTCGGGGTCGGCACGATGCCCCCCGCGACGGCGGCTGCCGTAACGCGCATCCTCGAGTCGATCGGTCGCACGGTCGCCTACTCGCAGGACATCGCCCAGGTCGCGCTCGACCGGTCGGTGCCGAAGGACGAAATCGCGGGAACAGCCTCCCGACGGCCCGTCGCCGCATATCCGGTGCCCCCTCCCTAGCAGGCGGAGAGATTTTCTGCCCCGACGCCTGCCTTTGGTCCCCTACGGACCCGTGCCGCGCAAGCAAGCTCGAACCAAGCGCATTCGCGTCATCGCCGTGCGCCATGGGCCGGCCGAGGTCCGGGACCCGGCCCGCTGGCCCGACGATGACCAGCGGCCCCTGACCCGGAAGGGCGAGACCGAGACCCGACGCGCGGCCCGGGGTCTGGCCAGCGTCGTTCGGTCCGCCGACCGCCTCGCGACCAGCTCGGCCGACCGCGCTCTGCGGACCGCCGAACTGATCCGGCGGGAGCTCGAGAAGGCACCCTCGCCGGAGACCTGGGAGGAGCTCGCTCCGGGGAACATGGCGACCCCGATCTTCGACCGGATCCGCCGCTCCTCGCGGCCTCGCGATACCGTGGTCCTGGTCGGCCATGAGCCGACCCTCGCGGAGTTCGTGGGGGAGGCGCTGACGGGCGAGGGGCTTTCCGTCGTTCGTCTCACGAAGGGCGGCGCCGTCTGCCTCGAGTTCTCGAACTCGGTACGGCCGGGCGGGGCCCGTCTCGTTTGGTTGCTTACTCGTAAGCAGCTCGCCGCGGAACGGGACTGACCGCTCGGGACGGTTTCCGGGGCGAGCCCCGCGAAGGGGAGAGCGGAGCCCCGTAGAGCGGGGCGACCATGCGTTGGACGTCTTGGTGGACCTGCTCGGGCATGCGGTTCGCGTCGACGTCATGGAACCCGTACTCGGTCGCCATCCACGCGAACTCCTTCGAGAGGAGGCGCTGGTAGAGGAAGTAGCTCTCGAACAGGTCGCGGGAGAGGCAGAGGTCCATCCCCGACTCCCAGTAGTCGAGGGAACCGTACTTCCCGATCGAGCGGTGGAGCAGGATCTCCGGCCGCGCGTTCAGGAAAAGGATGAGGTCGGGCCGAACCGCGAACCCGTAGAGGTGGCGGGCGTACTCGCGGGAGGCGCCGCGGACGACCGCCCGCGCCATCAACGTGTAGATGTACCGGTCGGCGAGGACCGTACTGCCGGCCGCGAGCGCCGGGATGATCTTGTTCTCGAGCTGGTCGGCGAAGTCCGCGGCGTAGAGGAGGGCCATCGTCGTGGACGCGAGGGTGTGGCCCTGCTTCGCCCGGTCGATCTCCTCGCTCACGAGGTCGGAGCGGCGAAGACCCGTATCGACGACGGCGTGGCCCTCGACCTCGAGCCACTCCCGCAGCATCGTGACCTCGGTCGTCCGGCCCGAGCCGTCCGCCCCTTCCACGATGATGAGCTTGCCGACCAGTGCCTCTTCGGGCATCCGGGGCAGCCGGGTCCCGTACGTCCTATCCGTCATGGGTCAATCGCGCCCCCGTCGGGAACTTGGCGAGCAACGGCTTCAGGTCGGCCCTCAGTTCGGCCTGCACGGCCTCGACCGATCCCGTCGCATCGACGACCCGGAAGCCGTCGACCCTCGAGAGGCGGTCGTACTCCCGCTTCAACCGGCCCTGGAACCGCGTGTAGCTCTCGATGAGGTCGTCCGAGAGCTCGAGGTCCATGCCGGCCTCGTAGTAGTTCATCTTGAGCCGGGAGGCGAGCTTGCGCTTCAACGTCACCGCGACCGGCACGCGGAAGTAGAAGACCCGGTCCGGCCGCGGGGCGAACGAGTAGATCGTCCGGACCCACGCCGGGTCGCAGCCTCGGGCCGCGTCCCGGACGAACGCCGTGTAGGCGTACCGGTCGCAGACGACGAGGTACCCCGCGCGTAGCGGCGGGAGGATCTTCCGCTCGAAGCGGTCCGCGAAGTCGACCGCATGCAGGAGCGAGAAGGTGGTGGGAGTGAGGAGGCCTTTCTTCTTGCCGCGGCGAATCGTGCTCGAGACGAGCTCCGACGAGTTCCATTCCGTGAAGAAGACGCGGTAGCCGTTCGACTGGAGCCATTTCCCGAGGAGAGCGGCCTGGGTCGACTTGCCACTGCCGTCCAGCCCCTCGAAGACGAGCAGCCGTCCGGGGAAGCCGTGGTTGGGGGATGGTGTCTCAGGCATCGCGATGGCGTACCTCGAGCTCAAAGACGCGTTCCATCGGCTTTCGAACCTTCTCGGCCCAGCGGGGGGGGAGGGCCGTACCCAACGCAGCAGAAAAGCTCACCGCGAGAACTTTCCCGTCGGAGGCGAGCGCGAACTTCGGCCGGACCGAAGCGAGCATCTCGGCGACGCCCAGGATCGCACCGAGCCGGACCGCGTTCTCGAGGTCGGGGGGGCCGATGATCGGAAGGAACCCCTTCTTCCATTCGGAAGGGACCCCGTTCTTCCCTTCGTGCAGGTAGGCGGCCATCGCGGCGAGGAGCACCTCGCGCTGGTCGAGCCCCCAGATCGGGTAGTTCTGAATCAGGTAGGAGGAGTGGCGGGCGTGGTTCCAAAGGTCGATCGCGACCCCGGCGTCATGCATCCACGCGGCCACCCGGAGCGCCAGGGCCTCGCTCCGGCCCCCGTCGAACCGGTCCGATAGGAGCTGGAAGAGGGTGATGGCAGTCTCGGCGACCTCCCGTCCGTGCTGGAGGTCGAAAGCGAACGACTCCGCCGCGGCGGCCGTGGACCGCTCCGCGAGCGTCTCCGCCGGGGCGGGAAGCTTCGCCCCTAGTGACTCGAGGGCAATCCCTTCGCGGATCCCGGTTCCCGAGACGATGATCCCCTCGGCCTTCACGGCCCGCAGGAGCTCGGAGAATACGACGATGCCCGCGAGGACCACATCCGCCCGGTCCCCTCCGATCCCGGTGACCGACCGACGACGGGCGGCCGGCATCTCGCCCAGCAGCTCCTCCAACGCATCGATGTCGTTCTCGTAGAGCAAGTAGCCGTGGACGCGGCGGACCGGGTACTCCCGGAACTCGATCGACGCGCGGGCCAGGGAACGGACGGTCCCGCCGATGCCGAAGATGCGGTACGGGCCCCCGCCGAACGCCTCGAGGACCGAGGAGAGCGTTCCCCGTACGTGCTCGCGGAGGGCGTCGTACTCCCGACGCTTCGGAGGGTCGTGGTCGAAGAACCGCTGCGAGAGCCGTAGGACGCCGAGCGGCAGGCTGACGGAGTTGTGGAGCGAGCCGTCGCGGACCTCGGCGAGCTGGAGCGAGCCGCCGCCCAGGTCGCAGACGAGGTCGTGCGAGAGCTCCCAAGCGCTCGCGATCCCGAGGTAGGCATAGCGAGCCTCCTCGGTTCCCGAGAGGGTCCGCAGCGACACTCCGGTCGACCGCGCGACATCGCGGACGAACTCCGGCCCGTTCGGCGCATCCCGTACGGCGCTGGTCGCCACCGCCAGGGTCTTCGGTACCTTGAGCGAACGGACACTGCGGGCGAACCGTCGGACCGTGGCGACCCCCCGGACCATCGCCTCGGGAGAAAGGCTTCCGTCCGACCCCGTCCCCGAGCCGAGACGGGGCGCGTCCTTGGTCTGGTAGACCGCACGCACGGTGCCGGCGCTCGAGGTTTCGAATACGACGCACCGGGCCGTGTTCGACCCGATGTCCATCACTCCGATCGTGGAATGGACCCGACGGGAGGGCCCGCCCCGCTCGAGGTCCGCGAGCCGAGGGGGGCGCATATCCGGCGAGAACCTCTCGTCTCTAATAGGACTCGGGTGGGGTCCGGCGGACGGGACGTTCTCGCCGAATGATTTACGTGGAGGGCCCGGTCTGCCCCGCGACGAGGAACCGGTGGCGCAGACGAGCGAACGCCGCACGATGCGACCCGAGCGCGTCGCCCGCGAGATCGCGGGCATCCTCGAAGAGGCGACCGAGGCGGTCGACCTGGTCGTCGCCTCGGCTCACCCTTCCCCCGAGAGCCTTCATCGCCTGCATCGGCAGATGCGGCGGCTCCGGACGGGGCTCGCCCTGTGGGAAGCCCTGCTCCCGAGCGCGGAACGCGAGCTCCTCCATCCGCTCGAGGTGCGGATCAAACGACTCTCCCGCCTCGTGGGCCGGATCCGGGACCGCGACATCTCGCTCTCGCTCCTCCAGCGGTTCGCCGGTAAGCGCACCAGCCGTCGCGACCTCGACCGGCTCGAACGCTACCGCACGCGGGTCCAGGACGACGCGCGCACCGGCCGCGAGCTCTTGCGGGCGTTCCTTCGCTCGGAGCGCCAGGCACGGTTGCTGGATGACGTGGCCGAGAGGCTGCGCAGCCTGCCCCGCTCCGGGTCGTTCCGCGACCCGCACCGGGCCGTCGTGCTCGCGCATACCCGCACCCACGAGAACCTGAGGAGGGCGCACCGAAAGGCCCTCCAGCGGCCGTCGATGGAGCGGCTGCACCGGCTCCGCATCCGGATCCGGCGCGCGCGGCAGTTCACCGACCTCGCGGTCGCGCTCGACCCCCGGCACGAACGAGGGTTCTCGAGCTCCTTGGCCCGTCTTCAGAAGGACCTCGGGGACCTCCACGACCTCGACCTGGTCCTGGTCGGGCTCGACGAGGAGGTCCGCAAGACCGCCTGGGCCGAAGCACTCCGAGAGGAGCGTCGTCGGCGCCGCCGGGAGATCCTCAAGACGCTCGAGTCGCCGACGCGGATCCCGGCGGCGGACGGGCCGCATCGGCCGAAGACCGGCGGACCTTGAATCGTTCCGTTATTACCCTGCCACGGTCTCCCGACCGTATGTCGACCTCGGAGATGAGCGACCTCACCGGGGCCGTCCGCGGAGTGCTGGGGGAGACCGGCCCGATCGGGGCCACCGTCCGCCAGATCGCCACTCGCCTCGACCACCACCCGGACCGCATCGCCGAGGTACTGGACGCGCTCCGGGTCCGAGGGGACGTCCTGCGGATGGGGCGGGGTCTCTTCGTTCTCCGGGACTTCGAGCGCCTCGCCGAACGCGACGACTTCGTCGACCCTGCGGCCTTCGTCGAGCGGTTCGAGCGGGAGAACGGTGTGACCTTGGGTCGGTACGCCGGACCGATCACGTTCCGGTCGAACGAGGCGCTCCCGGTTCACCGCTGGTGGCCCTACGTCCAGGGGTATTCCGCGGAGTTCGTGGCCGGTGTCCTTTCCGCCGCCGACCTCCCGCCGGGAGCCGCCGTCCTCGACCCGTTCGCCGGCAGCGGCACGACCCTCGTCGAGGCGCGCCGCTCCCGGGCCCGGGCCATCGGCACCGAGCTCCTCGCCCCGGCCGTCCTCGCGGCCCGCGTCAAGACGACCTTCGAACTCGACCCGCACGCGCTCGTCCGCGCCGCCGACCGGGTCCTGGCGCGGGCCAAACGTAGGAGCCCGGGGGCGCTCCCGTTCCTCCGGGAGACGCGGCGTCAGTTCGCCCCGGAGGCCCTTCGCGACCTCACTCGCCTTCGGGACGCGCTGCCCCCCGAAGGGACGCCGCTCTCCGACGCGCTCCGACTCGCCTTCGGTCGTATCCTGATCCCCTCGAGCCGTCTCCACCGGTCCCCGTGCCTCGGCTACGGGAAACGGGTAGCGGTCGACCCGGTGGCCCCGTTCGAGCGGTTCCGCGCCGCGGCGGACGAGATGGGGGCCGACCTGAAGGAGCTCGCCGCCGAACGCTCGCGCTGGGGCCCGCCCGCCGAGGTCGCGCTTCAGGACGCTCGCACCGGAAGCTGGCCCTCCCGGTCGGTCCAGCTCGCCGTCACGAGCCCGCCGTACGTGAACGGCATGGATTACGTGATGAACTACAAGGTCGACCTTGCCTGGCTCGGCTACGCCCGCTCGTACGCCGACCTCGCCGCCGTGCGACGGGCCCAGGTGGCGTGCGACAACCTCCCGCGACGGGAAGCCGCCCCGTACCTCGACACGAGCGCGGTCACCGACGTTTGGCTCGCGGAGATCCTTCCCCGGATCCGGGAGAACCTGGCGCGCAAGGGGACGTACCGTCGCGACGATATGCACGCGGTCGTCCACCGGTACTTCGCCGACCTGCGGCCGGTGCTGGACGGCGTCTTCCGGGCCCTTGTCCCGGGAGGCCGGTTCATCGTGGTGGTCGGGGATTCGCTCCTCGCGGGAGCCTACGTGCCCGGAGACCTCCTCCTCGCCCGACTCGGCGCATCGCAGGGGTTCCGGGTCGTCTCCGTCGAAGTGGCCCGACGCCGTCGCAGCGGGCAGCGCCGGAGCTTCGAGCTGAGGGAGTCGATCGTGACCCTCGAGCGGCCGAAGGCCGCTCGCTGAGCAGCGCTAGGTTCTTCGGTCCGGGAAACTCTACGGTCGCTCGATGTTCTGTCCTGTCTGCGGCCGGGTCATGAGCGGACCTCCCGCCCCGAACGTCCCGTTCCCGATGTTCGTCTGCGGCCACGACGGGGTGGTCTACGACCGAAAGCGCGACGCCTGGCACGGTCTCCCCGAGGTGCGCGAGAAGCTCTGCTGCCCCATCTGCGGAGGCGCGATGGAGGTCGAGCCGAAGGAACCCCCGGCCCGGGTGTTCTTCTGCTTCCAGTGCGGGACGACGTTCGACAAGGAACAGGGCACCTGGTACGGTCTCGCCTACCACCTCGCTCCCTGACGGAGCGGACGGACCGTGCCGCTCGAAGCAAACGCTTAACGTATCCCGCCACGCGTGAGCTTCCCAGCCACGGAGGGGAGATGCCACCCCTAGGGTCCCAGCCGAAGTTCTTGGAGCCACTGCTCGGGGTCGTGTTCGACCTGGATGGGACGCTCGTCCTCTCGCACCACGATTTCGGGAGGATGCGCTCCGAGGTGATCCGCCTCGCGGAGCACTACGGCGTCGTCCCCGGACATCTCTCGGTGCAGGAGCCAATCCATCGGATCGTCGAAGCCGCCCGCGAGGAGCTCCGGAACGCGGGCGCGCCGGACGGGGTACTCTACCGGTTCGAGGCCGACTACCAGCGCGCGATCGATGCGATCGAGCTCGAGGCGTTGCCGAGAACGATCCCCCGGCCGGGCGCCCCGGAGCTTCTGAAGATCCTCTCCCTGAGAGGGTTCCGCCTGGGGCTCCTCACGCGGAGCTCGGAGGTCTTCGCGCGACAGGCCCTCCTCCGCACGGAGCTCGCTCCGTTCTTCGGCTACCTACGGAGCCGCAGTGCCGCGGGACCGACGAAGCCGTCGCCCGAGGCCCTTCTCTTGCTGCTCAAGGAGATGGGGGTGCCGGTCGACCGGGCCCTCTTCGTCGGAGACCACCTCCTGGACGCCGAATGCGCCCGGGCCGCCGGCGTCCGTTTCTACGCGGTGATGCCCGACCCGAGTGAGGCCGAGGCCGCCCATTCGACCATGAGCGAGGACCGTTTCCTCGCGGCGGGAGCGGCTGCGATCGCGACGAACCTTCCCGAGCTCGCCCACCACCTCACCGTCGCGACTCCCCCTCCCCTCGCGGAGTGAGAGACCTTACAGGTACGATGCCCAAGCGTGGATGACTGCCCGCTCCGCGGTCGCCCACGCTTCCGGTATCTGGTTCCAGCCGTTCCGCTGGTCGCCCACACAGTATAGGCCGGGGATCGGCTCCCCCGTCGCGTCCGCGATCGCGCGGCAGTCCTCGTCCGTGACGACGTAACCATCGGCGTCGAACCGGCAGCCGAGCGACCTCGGGATCGCGTCGTGCATGTCGTACCAGCCGAGGGCGCTGAACCCCCGGTCGTAGGTCCGGTGGCTCCCGTCGGCGAACCGGACCCCGAAGAGCTTCTCCCGAATCCCGTCGAACCCGACCATTTCCGTCGTGACGTGGGGGATCCCGTGCTCCGCGAGCGCGGACGCGAGGGCGGACCGGTCGGGCTCGGACACCCCGTCCAGGAGGGGGCGGCCATGGGTGAGCAGCTCGACCGACTTCGGACGGAAGTGAAGGATGTCGAGCGCGGTGCGGGCGGCGAACGCGTCGTGACCGAGCACGGCTACGGACCTTCCGACGAGGTCGTGCCCGTCACAGAGGAGACAGAAGTCGACGAGCGCCTGGTTCGCCCAGGGGAAGATTGGGTCGATCTTCCCGGCGACGACCGGAATTCGGTCGACGACGCCCATCGCGAGGATGACCGCGCGGCCCCGAGCGACCTGGGTCTGTTTCAACCAGTCGAATGTGACCGCGAACCCCTCCGTGGTCTTCTCGACGGACGTCACCGTGGCGGGCGTGAAGTAGCCCACTCGGTCGTCGAGCTTCCGGACGGCGGCGATCTGTTGGTCCAGGAGACGATGGCCCGACACCCCCTCGGGGAAACCGGGGATGTTGGCCATGTGGGGGGCGTAGTACGACCGCGAGTACTTCGGTCCCCGGTCGAGCAGCGCCACCGAGTGTTGCAGGAGCACCGCCTTGACCGCCGCTTGCAGGCCGGCGTGCCCGCCCCCGACCACGATGACATCGTATCGGTCCTGAAGGCGGGGGAACCCGGGCACCTCGTCGAGCAGCCGGCAGAGGGATTTGATGCCTCGCCGGCCGGCCCGGGGCGATTTGCGTTCCGGGGCGACGGTAAGAGTTAAGGCTGAATCCCTTCCTCGGGGCCGTTCGGGTTGCCAACGCCCGTGCCGAATCGCCCCGGAAACGCCGACCTCCGGGGGACCCTTTTTCTCGAGGATGGGACGCGGTTCGACGGGGAGGGGTTCGGGGCTCCGACCCGCCACGTCGGCGAGGTCGTGTTCACCACCGGGATGGTAGGATACCCGGAGTCGCTCACCGACCCGTCGTTCCGGGGACAGATACTGACATTCACTTACCCGTTGATCGGAAACTACGGGGTCCCGCGGACCGGCCCGCGGGACGGCTGGGGCCTCCCCGTCCTGGAGAGCGAGGAGGTCCAGGTCCGCGGCGTGGTGCTGCGGGGCACGACCGCGCCGAGTCACTGGTCGAGCCACCGCTCGCTCGAGCAGTGGCTCGCTGACGAGGGGGTCCCCGGGATCCGGGGGGTTGACACCCGACGCCTCACCCAGCACCTGCGCTCGGGCGGAGTCCTCCGCGGAGCCCTTCACGTGGGGGACGCGGACGACGTCCCGAACGACGAGGAGCTCCGCCGGGCGATCGCGAGCGCCCCGGCGTACGCCGAGGAGAACTTCATGGCGGAGGTTGCCCCGAAGCGCCCGAGGCTCCTCGGCCCATCGACCGGACCGCTCGTGGCGGTCCTCGACTGCGGGGTGAAGGCGAGCATCCTTCGGGCGCTGCTCGACCGTGGGGTAGGCGTGCTTCGCCTACCGTTCGACGAGACGGTCCCGGCGAAATGGGAGGGCCGACCGATCGCAGGGCTGGTCGTCGGGAACGGACCCGGGGACCCGGCCGGGCTCGCGGCGACCGTCTCCGAGCTTCGCCGGCCGTCGACCCGGGCCTTACCCGTCCTCGGGATCTGCCTCGGCCACCAGCTCCTCGCGCTCGCGCGCGGCGGGACGACGTTCAAGCTCAAGTACGGCCACCGCGGGCAGAACAAGACGGTCTGCTTCGCCGACGGCCGCGCCCTCGTCGTGAGCGAGAACCACGGCTACGCGGTCGACGCGCGGTCGCTCCACGGCACCGGCCTCGACCTCTGGGCGACCAACCCCGACGACGGAACGCTCGAGGCGTTCCGCGACCGGTCCGGCCGCGTGCTCGCCCTCCAGGGGCACCCCGAGGGCCACCCGGGTCCCCAGGAAGCCGGCTTCGTCTTCGACCGTTTCGTGGGAAAGGTGAAGCGGCGCGCATGACGGTCTTGCTCCCCTCGAAGGTCGTCCTGCTCGGGAGCGGGGCGCTCAAGATCGGCGAGGCCGGCGAGTTCGACTACTCCGGTAGCCAGTGCCTCAAGGCGCTCGACGAGGAGGGGGTCTACGCGGTCGTCGTCAACCCGAACATCGCGACCTTGCAGACGGACCCTCCCAAGCGGGGTCGGGTCTACTTCCAGCCGTTGACGCCCGAGTTCGTGGCGCCGATCCTCGAGGCCGAGCGGCCGGACGGGATCCTGCTCTCCTTCGGCGGCCAGACCGCCCTCAACTGCGGCGTGCAGCTCTCCGACCGGGGGGTCCTTCGCCGGACCACCACGAGGGTAATGGGGACCCCGCTCGCGGGGATCCGGGCGACCGAGGACCGCGCGAAGTTCGTGCGGACGATGACGAAGGCGCGCGTCCCCACCCTGCCGAGCCGGGCGGTCTACTCCTACCCGGAAGCGCTCGAGGCCGCGGAGGCGCTCGGGTTCCCGGTCATGGTCCGGGTCGCGTTCACCCTCGGCGGCCGGGGTGGAGGGGTCGCCCGGACGAAGGAGGAGCTCCACGACGTCGTGGCTCGCGGGCTGCGGGCGAGCCCCGTGGGCCAGCTCCTCCTCGAACGGTACGTCGGCGAGTTCAAGCAACTCGAGTACGAGGTCGTCCGCGACGCCCGGGGGAACGCGCTCACGGT
This sequence comes from Thermoplasmata archaeon, assembly GCA_052325545.1. Classification (GTDB taxonomy): domain Archaea; phylum Thermoplasmatota; class Thermoplasmata; order Lutacidiplasmatales; family UBA184; genus Lutacidiplasma. The sequence goes on along the minus strand of JBKQUP010000028.1, from coordinate 81,052 downwards.
CTGCAATATGGAGAACGTCCTCGGAATGCGCGTCCACACCGGGGACAACGTCGTCATCGCCCCCAGCCAGACCCTCACCGACTTCGAGTACCAGATGCTCCGTCAGGCCGCGCTACGGGCGGCCGCCGCGTGCGGGATCGTGGGCGAATGCAACGTCCAGTTCTGCCTCGACCCCCGAAGCGAGGAGTACTACGCGATCGAGGTGAACGCCCGCCTCTCGCGCTCGAGCGCGCTCGCGAGCAAGGCGACCGGTTACCCGCTCGCGTACGTCGCCACGAAGCTCGCGCTCGGCTACACCCTGCCCGAGCTCAAGAACCGCATCACCGGTGTGACGAGCGCGGCGTTCGAGCCCGCCCTCGACTACGTGGTCGTGAAGCTGCCGCGCTGGGACCTCGACAAGTTCGAGCGCGCCGACCGCCGGCTCGGACCGGCGATGAAGTCGGTCGGGGAGGTCATGGGGATCGGCGCGTCGTTCCCCGAAGCGATCTCGAAGGCCGTCCGCATGGGGGACCCCCGCGCGGACCTCGTGCCCCCGGCGGAGCCGCGGAGCCCGGACGAGATCCGCGCGGACCTCGCCACCCCCACCCCGGAGATCCTCGCGCGGGTCCTCGAGGCGCTTCGGGCCGGGATCTCCCCGACGGAGGTGAGCCGACTCTCCTTCATCGACCGTTGGTTCGTGGATGCCCTCGGAGAGATCGAATCGGTCGACCGGGCGCTCGCGGCGGCCGGGGGTTCGGGCCTCTCGCCGTCGCTCCTGCGCCGGGCCAAGGAGCTCGGGCTCTCGGACCGGGCGGTGGCCCGCACCGCGCGGCTCGACGAGGAGGAGGTCCGCCGGCGGCGACTGGCCGCTGGGGTCCGGCCCCGCGTGCGGATGATCGACACCCTGGCCGGGGAATGGCCGGCCCGGACCAACTACCTCTACCTGACGTACCGGGCCGACGCGGACGACGTCGCTCCGATGCCGAAAGGCTCCGTGCTCGTCGTCGGCGCGGGCCCGTACCGGATCGGCTCGAGCGTCGAGTTCGATTGGTCGACCATGAACCTCGTGGACGGGTTGAAGGCCGAGGGGGTCCCCGGGGTCGCCGTCTTCAACTCGAACCCCGAGACCGTGTCGACCGATTACGACCGCTCGGACCGGCTGTACTTCGAGGAGATCACGCTCGAGCGCGTCCGGGACATCCAGGACTTCGAATCGTTCGACGGGGTCGTCACCTGCGTGGGGAGCCAGCTCGCCCAGAACCTGACCCCGCTGCTCCACGCGTGCGGGATCCCGATCCTCGGGACCGCCTCCGAGTCGATCGACACGGCCGAGGACCGCGCGCGGTTCGCCCGGCTGCTCGAACGGCTGAAGATCCCGCAACCGGCCTGGCGAGCGTTCACGACGGTGGAAGAAGCGAGCACGTTCGCCGACGAGGTCGGGTACCCGGTCCTCGTGCGGCCGTCGTATGTCCTGAGCGGCCAGGCGATGCGGGTCATCGCCGGCCGGAACGACCTCGGCCGTTTCCTCTCCGAGGCGGCACGCGTTTCGCCCGAGCATCCCGTGGTGATCACGAAGTTCGTCGAGGGCGCGGACGAGGTCGAGCTCGATGGGGTCTCGGACGGGAAGCGGGTGCTCGTCGCCGGGATCCTGGAGCACGTCGAGCGCGCGGGGGTCCATTCGGGGGATGCGATCTTCTGTCTTCCTCCGCGCCACACGTCGCCCGAGGTCCAGGGCCAGCTGCTCCGTGCGGCGGGCGAGCTCGCCCGCACGCTGCGGATCCGCGGCCCGTTCAACGTCCAGTTCCTCGTGAAGGACCAGGGCTACCAGGTCATCGAGCTCAACCTGCGGGCCAGCCGCTCGCTGCCGTTTCTCGCGAAGGCGACCGGGGTGCCGCTCCTCCGCGAGGCGGCGCGCTCGATGCTCGGACGGGCGATCGTGCAGGAGGGGGTCGCCCCGCTCCCGCCGGGCCGCTGGGGAGTGAAGGTCCCTCAGTTCTCCTTCCTCCAGCTCTCCGGCTCCGACCCCCTCCTCGGTGTCGAGATGCAGTCGACGGGCGAGGTCGCCTGTTTCGGGCCGACCTTCTCGGACGCTCTCGTGAAGGCCCTCGTGGCGACCGGTGTGAAGCTCGTCCCCCGAGGGGGGACCGCATTCCTCTCGGTCGGAGGTCCGGCGCTCAAGGAGCAGCTCCTGCCGACCGCCGAGCGGCTCCGCTCCCTCGGCCTCGGGATCGCCGCGACGGAGGACACCCAGGCGTTCCTCACCCATCGGGGCGTCCTGGGGGTCCGGGTCCTGCACAAGGTGTCGGAACCCGACCGGCACCCGAACGTTCTCGAGGCCCTCGACCACGGCGGGATCGACCTCCTCCTCGACGTCCCGCTCTCGCTCACCCAGGAGAAGTTCGAGCGGATGCTCGAGGACGAGTACGTCCTCCGCCGACGGGCGGTCGAGCTCGGGATCCCGCTCTTCACGAGCCTTGAGGCGTTCGCCGCGTATGTCGAGGGGGTCGCGTGGCTCGAGGAGCACCCCCTCACCGTGGACGCGCTCTACGGGACCCCGGAACCGGGGAGCCCGACCGGGGACCGACCGTCGGGAACCTCGGTCGTGCCGCGACGCCAGCGCGCTCGTCCGCGCCGCGCGCGGCCGAAATCGGGGCCGACTACAGCGGGAACTTCGTCAGCGAGTACTCGGGGATGATCGTCGAGGTGTCGATGACCTCGGGGATGCCCCGGATCCGTTCGGTCACGAAGTCGAGGACCCGCCGCTTGTTCGCCGTGCTCGGCTCGAAGTCGAGCACGACCAGGATGTCCCAGTCGCCCGTGAGGAAGTGGAGCTCTTTGACCTCGCGGAGGGTCTCGAGGAGCCGCTTGATCTTGTCGAGGTCGCCGCCCCGGACCTTGAGATAGGAGAACGCGCGGACGCTCTTCAGGTCAGCCGGCATGATGGCCGCCAGCTCGTCCTCCGTGAACGTCTCGACCCCTTCGATGCGTCGGCCGAGCGGCGAGATGAGGACCGGGAACTTCTGGACGCCCCGGAGGTGTTCGGCCACGAGGCGCTCGATCCGGCCGACCCGCTCGATGTCGATCACCCGGAGGTGGTACCCCCGTTGGGCGGCGATCTCCTCGACCATCGCCTGGCAGCGGGCCTGGTCATCCGATAGGAAGAAGACCGATTCGCCGACCGCGTCCCCCGAGGACGAAGAGGACGAAGGACCGGCTCCCAAGCCGGCCATGGCAGCCTCTTGGCTCTGGGCGGCGGCCGGGCGGAAGAAGGTCGTGACCGCTTTCTTCGATTGGACGTAGAGCGTCAGTTCGTGGAGATCATCGGGCATGGCTTCGAGGGCAAGAATCGGCGGGGCTATTTAATCAAACCCGCGGAAGGGCCCCCGCCCTTGCGGGCGGGGGAAAGGGTTAGCGCGAATCGGGCCGGAGCCGTAGCCTAGTATCGCTTGTAGGAGTCGGAGCGCTCGCGCCCTCCACCCCCGCCGCCGCCACTGCCACCGCCGCCGCCGCCACCATAGCGGCCGCCGCCATATCCGCCGCCGCCACCACCGCCGCCGCCGCGGTCACGGTAGCCTCCGCCACCGCCACCGAACGACCGGCGCTCGCTCTCGAACTCTTGCTGGCTCATGTCGAGAGTTTGGTTGACTTCGGGGATCGCCTCGGTCGACTTCGACAGGTTCCCGTACCGGCCCACGTTCAGGCGCATGTGGCCGCGCACGAGGGAAACGTAGCCGTTGTCCACGAGGATGACCTCATCCTTCGCAATGGAACCGATCTGCTCGTTCCACAACGAGAGGATGATCGTCGCCGTGTCGTCGCCGACTACGGCCTCGCAGACCTTCCTCGGGTCGCCGAACTTGCCCATGACCTCTTTGGCCTCGCCAACGTTGATCACTTTGGCCAGCACGTTCACTTGCTTCGAGTTCGGCGTTAGGTCTCGCACTTTTGTCAGGGGTTTGTCTACCATTTCGGGTCGCCTCTTCTTTCGCGTTTCGCGTTTGCTTTGAGGAGCCGTGGACCAACACTTTTCGCGCGAACACTCGTCTCAGAAATAGGACGGGCGGGACGCTCGGATCGGGCTGGGCTTTGGGATTCCTCGGATAACTGACCCCGGGAGGAGGATATAAGACCGCGCCCGTGCGCCGGCGTCGCTCGGACAAGAGCGAACCGGCGGGCTACGCTTCGGACGGCAGGCTTTTCCGTCCTCTCCGTGTCCCGCGGCCGGGTACCCTGTGTGACCCACCGCTTCGACCTGGCCGTCCACTACTTCCTCCGTCAGGAGTACGAGCATGCCGTGGAGGCGTTCCGGGACGTCGTTCGGGAGAGCCCCGCCGACGGCCGGGCCTGGGCGTACCTGGGCATCTCGCTCGCCCACCTCCGACAGGCGGTCGAGGCCGAGGGCGCCCTCAGCCGGGCGATCGCGCTCGCGCCCGAGAGCGCGGAGGCATGGTTCCATCTGGGCGTCGCGCGCTCCCTGCGGGACGAGTGGGTCTCGGCGGCCAAGGCCTACCAGCGAGCGGTCGCGCTGACCCCGACCGACATGGTCGCGTGGCACCGTCTCGGGGTCGCCCTCGCCGAATCCGGGGACGAACCGTCGGCGTCCGTCGCCTTCGAGCGGGCGCTCGTCCTCTCCCGCGAAGTGTCGGATGCCCCTGACTCCCCCGAGCTGGACGGTACGGCGCTCCCTCCCCCCGCCGTCCCACGCTCCCGCCCTCGCATCGATGACCATCTCGAGGAGACCGGGGAGCGTGAGGGAGCCCGGGAGGCGAAGAGCTGGCTCGACCTCGCGCTCTCGCTCCTGAGCCTCGGGGATGAGGACGAAGCGATCGCCGCGTACGAACGCGCCTACACGCTGGACCCCGAGCGGGCCCGCCGCTCCCTGTTCCGCCCGATGCTCCGGTTGCTCACGGCGGTCCAGGACGGGGTCGAAGCGCCCGATGGTCCCTGGCCGAACGACCCACGCCATCCCCCGGAAGCTCCACGTCGGCCTCCCCGGACCGATGTCGTCTAGCCGTTCCGAGTATCGTCCGGATCTTCCTAGAGCGCCTTCGGGGCCGACGTCACGATCGTCGACTCGGCCCAGCTCTTGACCTTCTCCCGGGCCTCGGCGTGGGTTCGGTAGAACGCGTGGACCCGCTCGAGCACCTGGGACTTGCACTCCCCGCAGAGGAGAGCGCCCGACCGGCAACCGGCGGTCACTTCCCGGAACTTATCCTCCGACTCGGCAAATCGGGTGCGCCAGAGCGCCCAGACCGAGCAGACCTCGGGCGTCGCGCCGAGGCGTCGCTGCTCTTCGACCGTCGCCCGCCCGCCGGTGAACGCGTTGCGCACCTTCCGGTCGACCGCCTCTGGCGGGTCGTTCAGGAACAGGGCGTTGTCGGGCCTTTCTCCTGAGGTCGACATCGCGGCCTCGCCGAGGAGGCCGGGGATCATCTGGCTGTGGAGAAGGGAGGGCTTCGGGTATCCGAGCCCCTCGGCCACGTCGCGGGTGACCCGAAAGTGCGGGTCCTGGTCGATGCCGCACGGGATGAGGCAGGGGACCGAGCGGCCCTCCGCCCACGACGGCCAGAAGCACGGCACGCTCTGGAGCGCTGTGTAGAAGACGAGCCCGATGTTGGTGCTCGGCTCGAACCCGAAGACGGCCTTGACCGTGGAGTAGGGGATCTTCCGCGCGACCCGGATCGCGAGCGGGTAGAGCGCGGCGATCGACCGGGAGTCGAAGAAGACGTGGGTGCGCTTGGGGTCGAAGCCGAGCGCGAGGATGTCGTAGAGGTTCTCGAGCCCCCAGTAGGCGGTCTCCTCCCGGGTGAGCCCCGAGCGCGCCCAGAACTTCTCGTCGTCGGTGATCTGGATGTACATCGGCACCCCGAGCCGACGCTGGAGCCATCGGCAGAGGTCGAATGGGACGAGATGGGACGTGTGGAGAGGTCCCGAAGGCCCCCGCCCGGAGTAGAGGAAGAACGGCTTCCCGTTCGCGAAGCCGTCCAGGACCGGGGCGAGGTCGCGGTGCGAGTAGTAGATCCCCCGGGTCAGGAGCGGGTGGAGGTCGCCGCCCGTGAGGTGGTGGAACTTCGCGAGGAGCTCGGCCGAGAGCTCCTGGGTCCCGAACAGCTCCCGGAGCCGCGCGTAGTCGATGTGCCCACGGACCTCGTACGGGGTAACGACGAAATCCTCGGGCTCGGGCATGCGCTTCCCGGTCAGCCCTCGGGGAACGTGATCTTGGAGAGGATCGCCTCGCGCTCGGCCATCGGCACCCCCGCCGTGCTCAACGCGCTGCCGAAGCACTGACGGGAGTGCTCGAAGTTGATCGTATGCCCGCAGGACGGGCAGCTCGCCCAGCCCTGGATAAGTCCGCGGAGCCCCTCCCGCGATGAGGAGGTGTCGCGGCGGGCGAACTTCTCCACGAGGATCGCGGCCCCCGCGGCGCTCTCGAGGTTCGTGAGCGGGACTCGGACGGGCGTGTTGCAGATCGGACAGCGGGCCGGGTTGCGGCAGGTGCATCCCATGAGTAGAGGGGTACCTGTCGAGCTCGCCTAAAAGACCGCCGGCCCGCTCGAAGGATACGTTCAAATGCCTATCACGGGAATCGTCGCGGCAATGGCGCTCTCTCCGCTCGAGGCGGCCCTGGAGCTCGGGGACGAGCTCGTCGAGGTCCTGAAACAGCTCAACCGCTCCGAGAACGAGGCCGGTCCCGAGACCGGGCTCGAGGTCGACGAGCTCCACCACCTGCTGGGTCGGGGACCTCTTCCCACCGTTACCGCCCCCGACGTGGAGCGGGCTGTCACCGTGCTCGTCGGGAACGGGTACGCCCGGTGCCTCGACACCCCCGAGTACTCCTGGGAGCGGGGTCGGGTCGTGGCGGTCCGGTACACGATCACTTCCGAGGGAAAGTCCTACCTGGTCTCCCGCCTGCGAAGGACCGGCCGCGTCGATTAGCCCCTCTGGCGCCGACCGGCTCAGTTTAAGTAGGGGCGGACCGCGTAATCTTCCACGGGATGCCCCCCGACGACGACCAACGCGACCCCGTCCATGCGACGCTGGTCGCGATCCTTCAGCAGCTCAACCGGGCCGAGTCGATCCACGAGGGTCAGGAACGTCGCCAGACCCTGGAGCTTCGGGAGATCGAACGGCTCCTCTCCGACTTCTGGGCGATCCGGCACGACCACGTCAAGATCCCGCTCGCGCTCGGTCTCCTCGTCCGCAACGGACTGGTCGAGGCCCAGGCCGGCAACCCCATGGCCGGCCGCTCCCGGACCCCCTCCCCCGCTTCCTATCGGATCACGACCGAGGGGAAGCGGTTCCTGGTCGATTCGTCCCATCAGGCGGACCGCATTCGCTGACGGGGGAACGGCCGTTTCCCCCTCGGTAGAAGTGCTGAGCGCACTAACTGTTAAGTAGCGGACGAGTGTCCCCGCGAATCCATGTCGCGGATCCACTCCGGACACAAGGGACGCGCCGGTTCGCACCGGCCCTACCCCCTTACGAAGCCCGAGTGGGTCACCACCACCCAAGAGGAACTGGTCGCACAAGCCGTTCAGCTTTCGAAGTCGGGGCTCTCCTCGGCTCAGGTGGGGCTGCACCTCCGGGACAGTGTCGGGATACCGTCGGCTCGGGCGGTGACCGGAAAGCGGCTCGGCACCCTGCTCCGCGAGAGCGGCATCTCGCCCGAGATCCCGGACGACCTCCAAGCGCTGTTGAAGCGGGTCGTTCACCTGCAGCGGCACCTCGAGACCCATCCGAAGGACCTCTCGAACCGCCGGAGCCTCACGTTGATGGAGTCCCGGATCCGTCGCCTTGCCCGGTACTACCGGCAGCGCAAGCGGATTCCCGAAACGTGGCGGTACACAGCCACCACGGCGGCGCTCCAGGTGGAGTGATGCCTTCGGGCCCCGACGGACTCGTCTCCGACCCCCACTACACCCAAGAGTTCGAACGCGCCCGCTCGCTTCTCCTCGCCCACCCCGAGCGCTGGCGGGTCATCTACCACTACGACGGCGACGGGATCGCCAGCGCGTCGAGCGCTCTCCGGGCGTTCCACCGTCTCGGCTATCCGGCCCAGGCGACACCGCTCGTCGGGGTCGAGCGAAGCCTCGTCGCCGCCCTGATGGACTCGACGGCGGGTCCGGTCCTGATGGTCGACACCGGGGCGACCTGGCTCGACCTCCTCTCCGGGCACCGCGCTCCGGTCGTGGTGCTCGACCACCACAAGTATCCGGGCGCTCCCAACGCGCCCGCGCTCCCCGCCCACGTCGCGTTCGTGAACCCTCTCGACTGGGGCGTGGATGGGATGACCGAGCTCTGCGCCGCCACCCTCACCTGGCTCTTCACCGTCTTCCTCGACCCCGTCAACTGGGACAACGCCCTCTGGGGAATCTCGGGCGCCATCGCCGACCGGCAGCACGTCGGGGGGTTCAAGGGCCTCAACGCCCTTCTCGTCGAGGAAGCCGTCCGACGCTCCCTCGTCCTCCGGCGGCCGGGCGTCGCGCTCTTCGGCCCGACCGTCGGCGAGGCGCTCGCGGGGAGCATCGACCCGTTCATCCGGGGACTCTCGGGCCGTCCCGAAGCGGTCGGTCCGTTCCTCCACGGCCTCGGTCTCGACCCCGGCCGACGTCCCGCGAAGCTCACCGAGGAGGAGAACCGTCGGTTGGTCGCGGCCCTGAAGGAGCGGCTCGCCGCGAGCGGGGTGGTCCGGGAATCCGCGGTCGTCCTCGACCAAGACCGGTGGTTCCTGCCGTCCCTCGGCCTCGACGCCGAGGAGGTCTCGAACCTCCAGAACGCCGCGGGACGCGCGGGCATCCCCGGGGTCGGGGTCGCCTACGCTCTCGGTGACCCACGTTCCGCCGAGCGGGTCCGGACGGCGGAGAGCGAGTGGCGCACCGGGATCCTCCGGGGACTCCTCCGGGTCGAGAACGACGGCGTTAACTCGATGCGGTTCCTTCGGTGGTTCGAGAGCCCCGAGACCACCCTCGCGGGCACCCAGGCCGGCCTTGCGATGAACTATCTGCTCCCGCCCGACCACCCCGTGTTCGTCTTCTCGGACGTTGGGGCGGGTCCGATCAACATCAGCGCGCGCGGGACCCTTCGTCAGGTCGACCGGGGGCTCGACCTCTCCGCGGCCTGCCGCATCGCGGCCGCCGCCGTGGGAGGAGAGGGGGGAGGCCACCGCGTCGCGAGCGGCGCGACGGTCCCCCCCGGCACCCGTCCGGCGTTCCTCGAGGTAGCGAACCGGGTCGTGGCCGAGCAGCTCGGCCCGACCGAGGGGGCCGCGCCATGAGCACCCCTCCGGCCGCGGTCCCCGAGCCCCCGGTCGACCGGGTCCACGACCGGGTGCTGGAGCAGGAGATGCACCATTCCTACATCGATTACGCGATGAGCGTGATCGTCGGCCGGGCGCTCCCCCTGGCCGGGGACGGCCTCAAACCGGTCCATCGTCGGATCCTCTGGTCGATGTGGGAGTCGGGGGCCACCCACGACCGGGCGTTCCGAAAGTCCGCCCGCACCGTCGGGGACGTGCTCGGCAAGTACCACCCGCACGGGGACATGGCGGTCTACGACGCCCTCGTGCGGATGGCGCAGTCGTTCAGCCTTCGCTATCCGCTTATCGATGGGCAGGGGAACTTCGGCTCGATCGACGGCGACTCCCCGGCCGCGATGCGTTACACCGAGGCCCGGCTCTCCGCGATCGCGGAGGAGCTCCTCCTCGATATCGAGAAGGAGACCGTCGAGTGGATCGACAACTTCGACGGGACGCTCAAGGAGCCGCTCCTGCTACCGTCGAAGGTCCCCAACCTGCTCGTCAACGGCTCCGCCGGGATCGCGGTCGGCATGGCGACCAACATGCCCCCGCACAACCTGGGCGAGGTCGCGGACGCGCTCCTCCTCCTTCTGGGCCATCCCGACGCGTCGCTGGACGACGTGATGAAGGTCGTTCCCGGGCCGGACTTCCCGACGGGCGGCTACCTTTCGACCGAGGGGATCCGCGAGGCGTACGAGACGGGGCGCGGCATGATCCACATGCGGGGCTCCGCGGAGATCCGGGAGCGCGGAGGCAAGGACGAGATCGTTATCACCGAGACCCCGTACGAGGTGAACAAGGCCGCCCTCCTCGAGCTGATCGCGGACCTCGTGAAGGGGAAGCGGATCGACGGGATCACCGACCTCCGGGACGAATCCGACCGCCATGGGACGAGCGTCGTGCTCGAGCTTCGCCGCGACGCTCCGGCCGAGATCGTCCTCAACCGACTCTACGAGCACACTCCGCTCGAGACGAGCTTCGGCGTCATCAACCTCTGTCTCGTCGACGGACACCCCAAGGTCCTCTCCCTCCTCGAGCTGCTCGCGCTGCACCTGGACCACCGCCGGAGGATCCTCACCCGGCGGACGAAGTTCGACCTTCGGAAGACCGAGGAGCGGCTCCACCTCCTCGAAGGGTTCCTCACCGCGATCGACCACATCGACGAGGTGATCCGGATCATCCGACGGTCGAAGGACGTTCAGGTCGCGGAGACGAACCTGATGGGAAAGTTCCTGCTCTCGAGCGAGCAGGCGAAGGCGATCCTCGACATGCGTCTCGCCCGCCTCACGGCGCTCGAGCGCGAGGCCGTCGAGAAGGAGAAGGCCGAGAAGGAGGCGCTCGCGAAGCACCTCAAAGCGATCCTCGCTTCCCCGAAGCTCCTCGACCAGCTGGTCGCCGACGAGCTCGCCGACCTCAAGAAACGGTTCGGCGACCCCCGCCGCACGCGGATCGTGCCCGCGTTCACGGAGCGCACGCTCGAGGACCTGATCCCCGACACGGACGTGGTCGTCCTGGTCACCCGGGACGGCTACGTGAAGCGCCTGCCGCTCGACCAGTACCGGCGCCAGCGGCGGGGCGGACGGGGGCTGATCCAGATGGAGACGAAAGAGGAGGACTTCGTCATCCGCACCTTCGTCACCCGGACGCACAGCGATGTCCTGTTCCTGACGAACCTGGGCCGGGTCTACCAGCTGAAGGCGTACGAGCTTCCCGAGGGAAGCCGCCACTCGAAGGGGAAGGCGGTCATCAACCTCCTCCCGAAGCTCAAGGAGGGAGAGCGCGTCCAGACCCTGCTCCCGCTCCGGGACCTGGCGAGCGAAGGCTCGCTCGTCTTCGCGAGCCGCCGCGGGCTCGTCAAGCGGACGACGCTCGACCAGTACCAGAACATCCGCACGAACGGGATCCAGGCGGTCCTGCTCGAGGACGGGGACGAGCTCGTCGACGTTTCCGTCGTGACCGGCGAGACCACCGAGCTTGTGCTCGCGACCCAGGCCGGCCAGCTCGTGCGGTTCCTGCTCTCCGAGCTGCGCCCCATGGGCCGCGCGACGTACGGGGTCATCGGGGTCCGTCTCGCCGAAGGGAAGGACGACCGGGTGGTCGCGATGGCGCCGGTGAGCGAGCGGTTCCCGATGCTGCTCTCGCTCACGACCACCGGCTACGGGAAGCGAAGCCCGACCGCGAACTACCGCCGGACCCGACGCGGCGCGAAGGGAGTTCGGACGATCAAGACCGGCGGCCGGAACGGCACGGTGGTCGCCGTCCTCCCGACGACCGACGCGAGCGAGGTGCTCGTCACGACGCAGCACGGGATCACCATCCGGATGGCGGTGAAGGGGATCCGCTCCCAGGCGCGCAACACCCTCGGCGTCCGCGTCATCCGGCTCGACGAGGGCGACACGGTGCGCGACGCGGTCATCCTCGAGCCCCCCATCGAGGGGCTCGTCGCCGAAGGGTCCGGCGAGAAGCCCGGACCGGCCAAGACGGCCCGCGAGGCGCCCGAACCCCCGGCCGACGAGGACCAGAGCGAGGACGACGAGGACGAGAGCGAGGATTCCGACAAGAAGCCGGGGAAGGACGACCACGACCCCGACGATGACACGGAGGACGACGATGCGTCACCGGCCAAGGCGCGGTAAGACCGTCCTCCTCTGCCCGAAGTGCGGCTCGATGCGGGTCTCCCTCATCGCGGGGTCGATCCTCGGCCAGGTGTACCACTGCCAGAAGTGCGACTACCAGGGGTCGCTCGTCTTCGAGACCGAGGTCGTGGAGGACGGTACCCCGGTCGCTAAGGATTAGGCCCGGTCCGACCCGGTGGCGTTCGGTTAGCTCAGACCCCGTCCGGCTCGGACCCGGTGAGCTCGGAGGAGACCGGGGGGGAGGCGTTCGCGAGCCCTTGCGCGGCCCGGACGAGCGCGAGCGCGCGCACCGTGGGTCCCACGTCGTGGGTGCGCACGATCGCGACCCCCCGTTCGGCCGCGACGACGGCGGCGGCGACCCCCGCCTCGAGCCGACGGCCGGGCTCGTCGGTCCCGAGCACCCACCCGAGGAACGATTTCCGGGACGCTCCGAGAACGACCGGGTAGCCGAGGCTCCGGATCTCGCCGACGTGCCAGAGGAGCTCGAGCGACTGCTCCGCCGACTTGCCGAAGCCAAGCCCGGGGTCGACGAGGATCCGCTCGGCCGCGATCCCCTCGGCGACCGCGCGGTCGGTGGCCGCCGCGAGCGCGGAGAAGACCTCCCCCCGAAGGTCGGAGTAGGTCAGGTCCGTCTGCATGGTCGTGGGGGTCCCGCGCATGTGCATCGCGATCACGGCCGCCCCGCTCTTCGCGACCGTGCGGCGCATCGCCTCCGAGCGGAGCCCCTCGACGTCGTTGACGACGTCCGCTCCCGCGTCGACCGCCTTCTCGGCGACCTCGAAGTGACGGGTGTCGACCGAGATCGGTACCGGGAGGCGGCCGGCGAGGCCCGCGAGGACGGGCGCGATCCGGGTCCACTCGGCCTCCGGGGTGACCGGGGTCGCCCCCGGCCGGGTCGATTCGCCGCCGATGTCGATCATCTCCGCGCCTTCGGCGACCAGGTACTCCGCGTGCGCGACCGCTTCCTTCACGTCCCGGTGAAGGCCGCCGTCCGAGAACGAGTCCGGGGTCACGTTCACCACGCCCATGACGCGGGGGCGGTCCCCGACCACGAACGACCGGTGGGGACCGCGGATCGTACGGGGCGAGCGGGTGACGTACGACCGGAGCGCGCGGTCGATCTCCTCGGCCGCTTCCGCGAGGCGGAACGGCTGGCGTCGAAGCTTCGGGAGGAGGCGCTGGTACTGGCCCCACGTGCCCAGGATGACGGCCGAGGTCGTCGCGACGGAGTGGTCGGCGATCCCCCGCGCGTGGGCCGAGTCCGCCCCCACCGACAGCGTCTCCTGTTTCAGAAGAGGGGCCGCCTTGAGCGAGACGTTCTCGAGACGGACCGGGTAGATGCGCCCCTTCCGTGTCATGATCGCCACGCCTTCGGGGTCGCTCTCGGTCCGCTCCAGCTCGCGGGCGACGTCGGCGAGGGTTTCCAACTCTAGGACCCGGGCCGGCTGACGAGGCCGCGCCGGGGAGGGCGAGGAAGGGTCGGACACCGTCGCCGGGGAGGAGCCGAGGCGAGAAAAAGGAGCGGTGGAGCCGACGGCACGGTTTTCCGTGGGCGAGGGAGTGGCGCGGAGGAGGGCCATGGCACGGCGGGGTCGATTGATCGCGGTCGAAGGCCGGTCCGCCGCCGGGAAGACGACCCTCGTGCGCGCCGCGGCCCGGAAGTTCGGCTGGCAACCCCTCGAGGAGGCGTTCGACCGCCTCGACCCCGCCCCGTCGCTGGAGTACCGGTCCCCCCGCGAGCTCCTTCTCCTCGAAGGGACCCTCCTCGCTGAGGAGTCGCGTCGCTACCGAGAGGCCCGTCGCCTGTGCGCGCGAGGTCGTACGGTCCTCGCCGACACCGGGTTTCTCGGACCCCTGATGTACACCCGGGGGTTGGTCGACCTTGGACGCGCGCCGGCGTCGGTGGGGCGGACGGTCGAGCGGAGCGCGCGGTCGCTGGTCCGGAGACGGGCCCTCGGGCTCCCGGACCTCACCGTCTACCTGGAGACGACCCCGAGCGAACGCGCTCGGCGCGCCCGGGCCGACCGGAACCGCCACCCATCCATCCTGTTCCGTCGTCACGAAGCGGTCGGAGGGGTCGAGCGCCGGTACTTCGAGGAGGAGTTCCCGGCCGCGCGGCCCGACCGTTTCCGGACCCTGCGCGCGCGCTCGAAACCGCTCGCCCTGGTCCCGGCGCTTCGGGCGCTCGTCGAGGCCGCAGACCCGACCCCGGCGTCTCGGGCCGACGCCCTCGCGCTCGTCTCCCTCCTCCGCCTGCCGGCGCCGGACGGGCGCCGGAAGAACGGGGGCCCCAACTGTTAAGAAGCCCACCCGGCCTGCTCCGCTCCCTCGCCATGAAGCCGCTCGATGCCCTGCAGCAAAGCCTGCACAAGCGGGTGCTTGTGGAGCTCAAGGGCGGACGCTCGTTCCGGGGAACGCTCGACGCGTTCGACCAGCACCTGAACCTGGTCCTCTCTTCGGCCGAAGAGGTCATGAAGGACCAAGTAACGCCGCGCTCGGGCCTCACGCTGGTGCGCGGCGATTCGATCATCTACATCTCGCCCTAAGGAGAGGAACCATGGGAAAAGGAACACCGTCCCGCCGCGGAGGAAAGATCGTCCACATCATCTGCCGTCGCTGCGGCCGCCACTCCTACCACCGCCAGAAGAACGTCTGCTCCTCCTGCGGGTTCGGGAACACGGCCCGACGGCGCGGCTACGACTGGAAGAAGCTCAAGTAGGCCGGCGGAAACGAGGCCGCGAGACGGCCGGTTCGTCTGCGAGCACGAACCGCAGCCGTCGGTCCACCGCCTTTCGGATCCCGACCCGGGGTCCCGTTCGGACCGGCCCCAGGCGCTCGCGCGCCAAGCGAACCTCGACCCGGTCCCCGACGACCGTGTCCATTCCGTCGTCCTCCCGGGTGATGCCGAGAAAGCGGCAAAGACGGCCCGGACCCGAGGCGCTCTTGGGGTCGGCGCCATCGGCCGCTCCCGCGCGCACGAGCACTGCTTCCCCGCGACGCGCTACGAGGTTCGCGCACACGACCTGGTGGATCCGGTAGACGTAGAGCGTGCCGGGCGAGGAGAACATCGAGCGGTTGCGTCGGGTCGGTCCCCGGAACGCATGGCTGGCCGGGTCGTGGCGCACGTACGCCTCGGTCTCCACGATGCGGACCGACCGGGCGACCCGACCCGACCGGACCGTGAGGGTCGCCCCTAGGAGCTCGCGCGCGAGCCGGGCCGCGGACCGGTCGAAGAAGGCCCGGCGCGCCCGCGGGCCCGGGTCCGTCCCCGTCCTAGAGGACCTTGCCACGGTCGCAGAGCGGCGCCCCGTCAACGGCGACCGTCGCCTCCCCGATGGTGACCCACGAAAGGAATCGGCACCGGTTCCGCCCTCCGTAGAGCGTGTTGCCACCGACCGCGATCGTGACGGTCCCGGCCTCCTCGTCCTCGGCCTGCGGGACGCCCGGCGCGAGCTCCGGGTTGAGACCGAGGGCGAACAGCGCGACGGTCTCCCGGCCTCGAGGGGCCCGGGCGAACTCGGTCTCGAACGCTTCCCCGCCCCCGGTGTACCAGTAATTGCGGAGCTTGCCGCCCTCGACCTCCCACTGGCCTCCCTCGACCCGGCCGGGAGAGAGGAAGCTCGGACGGTTGGCGACCACCATCCCCTCGGCCGACGTCTCGTCGACCGCCACCACGACCGACCCCGCCGGAGCGGCGGTCATGACCCGGCCCCGTCGCCGGTCGTCCGCGTCGACGAACCCATCGTCGACCCAGGGTACCCGTCCGTGGAGGCGAAGCTTCAGGTCGGTACCGTTCGCCGCGGTGAGCCGCAGCTCGCGACCCTTGAGGAGGAGGCCCGCCGCGCGACGACCGTCCCGTTGGAGCCCGCCGAGATCGACGTCGGTGATCCCGCGGATGAGCTGGCTCCGCCACATCGCCCCCGGCACCCCCCAGTGCTCGGCCTGGGCGTCCGAAGCGTACCCGAGGAGGCAGCGGACCGCGCGCAGGCGAGCCCGCCTCGCCGCTAGGAGCCACTCGTCGTCCGCTCCGAGGAACGGGGCCAGGAGGGTCGGGGGTAGCGCGTGGAGGCGCGGCCGGTCGGCCGGGCCGGGGAAGTAGACGAGGGCGTCCGCCCGCTCGAGCGCGGCGCGAGCCGGCCCGGACAGTCCGGCCCAGCGGCGCGACGAGGAAGAGCCCTCGACGCTCCGCCAGAACGCCGCTTCGTCCTCGAGGAGGAGCAGCGCTCGGGCACCGACCCGACGCGCCTCGGTGACGCACGCGGCCGCCCACGGGAGCGTGTGGTTCCAGCTGACCACGACGACATGCTCCGCCCGTCGCACGCCGAGCGCGCTCGAGACAAGCGCGCGGGCGACCGCGGGAGGAGTCGCCTCGTCGGGGGCCATGGCATCCCGAAGGAGGGGAGGCTCCCGATTAAGGATTCGAACGACGCCAGGAAGCCACGATCTCGGAGGACCGCGCACCGGGTCGCGCGAGCTCGCGGGCGACGGAGACGAGGACCCGCCCCGCGTCCGCGCGCGCGGCAGGGAACCCGGTCGGCCCGAGCGACGCGGGGAAGTGGGCCCATCCGTCCTCCCGTCGGGCCGCCCGGCGGACGACCTCCGCGACGTGTCGACCCCGCGCGAACTCCGCGAGGTCGGTTCGCAGGGCTCGCGATACGCCCGCGCGGCGTGCGAGGTCGAGCCACGCACGGATCTTTTCGGGGCGATGCCGTCGGCGGCTCGCTCCCCGTCCGAGGACCCCGTTGAAGTAGAGGAACGGTCCGCCGACCTCCATCGCCTCGATCAGTGTCCGGCTTCCGGTGACGACCCGCAGCTCGGCGCTCCCGAAGCGGGAGCGCCAGGCCCTCGGTGCGACGGGGGTCGTGACGACCCGTATCCCTGACGTCCCCGCGACGCTCGGCCAGGGCCGAGGGGACCGCACGTAGAGGGATACGGGCGGGCGGAGCCCGGCGAGGCCTCGGAGGAGCTCGGGAGCGAGCCGCTCGGCGCTCGAAGGGCTCGCATACCAGACCCACTCGCGACGTCCCCTCTTCCGCGGTCGGACGGTTTCGGAGACACGATGTCCCGAGCCGAGAGGCCCCGTCTGGACCGCCTCAGGGAACTCGCGAGCGAACGCCGGGTCCGGGCGGAACGTCGCGAAGAGGTGGAGGACGTTCGGCCGGTCGAACCCCCGAAAGGTCCGGAACGCGGACCGGAACGCTTCGACCTCGTTCGCCGCCTCGGCCGCTCGGTAGCGGGGCCCGATGGCCCGTGCCGGAACGCCCCCTTCGCGCAGACGTTCCCGGGTCTCGGCCCCGCTCGGGAGCGTACGGGCGAACTCTTCCAAGCTCACGTGCAACGTCCGGTCCGACCCGTACGCCACCTCGACGTTCCGGGCCTCGACCTCCCAGGGACCCCCACGGCCGAAGCGGGCCGGTCGGCTCGGTCCGGCGCTCACCCCCCAGGAGGGGGCCACCGTGATCGCCGCCCGCGCTCGACGACGGATCCGGCCCCGCCGCTCGATAGGAGGCCACTCCCATGGGCCGTCGACGTTCGACGGCAACGGGCGGCCCGCCTCGCGGTAGAGGACGAGGCGAACGCCGGCGCCCGCGAGGCGACGTCCCGCGGCGAGGACCTCCTCGATGTCCCCGAGACCGCCCCCGACGACGGCCGGAAAGAGGTAGGCGTCGACGCCCCCCTCCGGGAAGGGCGGGTCAGTCGACGGTCCGGTAGAGCGACCAGAGCGCGAAGGCATGCCGGAACCCCCCGGCTTCGAGGGCGGCGCGCCCTCGTACGTTGTCGTCCGCGACCATGCTCAGGATCCGTGGGACCTTGCGGGTGGCGCACCAGGCCCCGGCGGTCTTTAGGAGAGCCCCCGCGAGCTCGGCGTCCACCGATTCCCCGAGGAGCGGGGCGGTCAGGTACGCCGCCTCGGTCGCGGTCGATACCGACGCCGCGACATGCGCCTCGGGTCCGCGGCCGTGGTCGACGACCCACCCGGCCTCCTGGGAGCCGAGGATCCGGTTGGTGAGTCGCGAGCTGAGGAACATTCCGGCGTATGTGGGCAGGACCTCCTCGACCGTGGGGGGGGTCTGCCGACGGAGGATCTCCGTCAGCGCGGAGGCGTCCCCTCCACGGAACGGACGGACCGAGGGATTCACCGGAGGGCTCGTCCCGAACTGGGCAGTGGATTCGCAGACGAACTGGGTCCTCGCCCGGAGCGGCCGGTACCCGACTGACTCGTAGAGGGTTCGGGCGCCGGTGTTCGTCTCGAGGACGTCCAGCACGACGTACCTCCGCCGGGCCCGTTTCGCCGTCCGGCGGGCCTCCTCGAGCATCCCTTTCGCGTATCCCCGGCGCCGGTGCGCGGGGTCCACGACGACGCTGCTCACGTAGGCGGAGCCGCGAGGGAACGTGACCAGCGTCATCCCCACTGGGCGGTCCTCGGCCTCGACGATCAGGAACCGGAAGATCGGACGTCCGAAGAGCCGTAGGAGCCCGACGAGCAAGCGGGTGTCCCACCGGAAGACGCGGCGAACGACCTTCTCGAACTCTTCGGGGCGTTTTCCCAGGAGCGCCGATTCCTCGGGAAACTGCTGGTCGATGAGCGCGAAGAGCTTGGGGGTGTCCGCGCGGCGGACGTCCCGGATCATCCGATGTCCTCGTCCTCGGCTGAGGATGGGAGCGCATTCTCGAAGAGCGCTCGAAGGGTCGGAGCCGGTTGGTCGGGCCGGACCTCGGGGAGCGGGAGGCGAGCGAGCCGGTCGAGCTCCTCCTCGCTGAGACGCTCGAGAGCGTCCACGAGCGAGCGATGGATGAGCGGGTCCGGGAGGCCGTGCCGGAGGCGACCCAGCGCCTGGACCGCGGCGTCGAAGAGACGGCTCTCGGCATCCGAGACGATCCGGCCCTCCGCGACGACCTCGGCGGAGGGGGGGATGGCCCCGGTCGGACGGGTCTGGTACAGGAGCCGGATGAGGTCCTCGCGCGCGCCGTCGTCCCGCAAGCGCCCGAGCGCCCAGACCGCCGCGAGCCGTACCTCGGCCGCCGGGTCGTGGAGACCGTCCCGCAGACGGGGGGCGGCCTCGGTCAGGCCGAGTCGTCCCAGGGCGTACGTCGCGCCCCGCCGGGCCCAGGGGTGCTCGTCGCGCAGGCATTCCAGCAGGGGGGCGAGGTCGTCCGGGGTCCCGACCGAGCCCAGCGCGACCGCCGCCGCGCCCCGGACCGACCAGTACGGGTCGTGAAGGTGCTCGAGCGCGACCGGGCGGGCCTCCGGCATGCCCATCTCGCCCAGCGCGTGAACGGCGCAGACCCGGATCCAGGGCGAGGGGTGTTCGGCCCACTCGATGAGCGGGGGGATCGCCGACGGGTCTCCGATCCGACCGAGGGCCACGAGGACCGCCGGCTTCTCCCACGTCTCCGGGGTCGTCAGGAGCTGGAGGAGGTGCGGAGCGCTTTCGCGGTCCCGGTGGCGCCCGGCCACGACGGCCGCCGCCACCCGGACCCGACGGGCCGGGTCCTTTAGGAACTTACGGACGGTGGCGAGATGACCGGGGTCCGACGACCTCCCGATCCCGAGAACGGCCTCACGTCGGACCCGGTCGACCGGGTCCGCCAACATCCGCTCGAGCGAACGGAACGCCTGTTCCGGCTCGAGCCGACCGAGCGCGATGGCCACCGCTTGGCGGACGGCGGGAACCGGGTCGTCCGTCTTGCGGTCGAGGGCGGGAATCGACCGGGCATCCGCGAGCGCGGCAAGCGCGACCGCGGCCCTCGACCGTACACCGGCCTCGGGGTCGTCGAGCCCTCGTTCCAGCGTCGCGCGGCTATCGGCCCGGCCGATCGTTCCGAGCGCCTCGACCGCGGCCGCCCGGACCTGGGGGTCCGGGTCGTTGACGGCTGTCCCGAGCGTCGTGCAGGCGCGAGAGTCCCTCAGGATCCCGAGCGCGACCGCGGCCGTCTCGCGGACCCCCGGGACCGGGTCGCTCAGCGCGACCAGGAGGGGGCCGAGGTCCTTCACCTCGCCGTGCCGGACGCTCTCCCGGATCGAGGCGGCGCGCTCGGACGGGGTCGGTGGGCCGGCATGAGGGGATGCCGCCCGGTGGACCGGACCCTTGCGCGACGCGCGATGAGAGTGGGCGACCACTAGCGGTCCACCGAATCAAGGACTAATATCACCTCTCGGGCCCGCTTCCCTCGAGCAGCGACTGGCGGAGCCCTTCCGGGGACCGGTACTCCTCCCGTTCGGGCGCCGGCTCCGTTCCCCAACGGGCCCGGAGCTCCTCGCGGCCGACCCCGAGCGGAGCGAGCAGCGTCTCCGCGGAGCGGGCGAGGATCTCGAGGTAGGCCCCGGCGTCGTACCGTTCGTTCCCCTCGAGGAGCTCCGCCGGTCGCACCCGGTGGCGGAACGAGCGGCTCCGTCGGTCGAGGAGGACGAACCGCACGAACTCTCCGGGTCCCCGGTCCGCCCCCGCCTCCTTCAACTGGCGCAACGCGGCGACCGAGTCGGTGAACGTGACGAACGCCTCGGGCGCCTGGCCGATCCGGTGGCTGATGAGGAGCTCGTCGACGGGCCACGCACCGGCGCGGACCTCCGCGGCGAAGAGGTCGGCGCGCGCGAGGGCGCGCGGAAGGAGGGCGCGGACCCCCTCCGCATCCCGGGCGGTGCGCAGGAGCGCGAGGACCTCCGCCTCGAACCGTCGCACGAGCCCGGTCGTGTCGTGCCGGCGGGCGCCGATGCCGCGGAGCTTGAACTCGCCGTGCTCGTAGTAGCCGTAGTAGCGGTTCGGGACCCCGAGGCCGTGCGTCACCGCCGGCAAGAAGACGATCCAGCGGTACCGCCCTTCGTAGCCGAGCGGGAGGCCGAACCGCTCGCTCATCCGTGCGGCGAACGCTTCCGGGTCCGGAGGGTGCTCCGGGTCGTTCGGCCGCAGCCACAGGGAGTCGACGATCCCGTGGACGACCGAGTAGCCGGCCCGCTCCGACTCGAGGGCGAGCCGGGCGAGGAGGTCGCGTGCGTAGGCGTTGATCGCCTCGTGGCATTCGATCCGACCGAACCGGGCGTTGCGGTATCCTTGGTAGCCGAACGCGGTGACGAGGATCCACTTCAGCATCTTGACCCGCCGCTGCAAGCGGACCGCCTCCTCGGGCGCGACGCCGGGGCGCTTCAGCGCGGCCTTGTAGGCGAGGCGACGCGCGATGAGCGGGGCGAGGGTGCGAGGAATGAGCCCCACCCGACGCGTGCACGAACGATACCCGAGACCGGGCGCGCGGAGCGGGCTCTTCGGACAGCACCGGCACTCGAGCGTCTCGGCCGAGAGGTTCTTCGTGACCATGATGTGCGGATAGAGGCTCGCGAAGTCGAACTCGTCCACGTGGTCGTGGACGCCGACCGGCGGGAGGAAGATCACGCCGCCGCGGTCGGCGGCGACCAGCCGGTCGGCCCGCCGGAACCCCTCGGGCCGGTTCTTCTTCCAGGGTACGTGCACCCCGAGCTCGAGCGCCCGTGCCATCTCCATGGCGGTGAAGCAGGTGCCCGGTGACTGGCGGACGACGGTCGCGAGCGAAAGCCGCGAGAGACGGGCCGCATCGATGAGCCCGGCGATTCCGGCATCGTCGTAGAGGAACGAGTGCTCCCGGTCGATGTGGAACCGTCCGGGGAGAGGGTAGGACGCGGACCGATAGAGGATGCGACCGTACGACTCGAACGAGCGGGCCGGGCGGGTCGGCCGGAACGGCACGCGCTCGCGTCCCAGCGGGAATTCCGCCGGCGAGAGGCCGCACGCCGCGGCGCGTCGGTAGAGCCACGGCAGGTCGAACGACCCGCCGCCGTCCGTGAGGAGGACGTCCGGGTCGGCGCGCGCGAGCTCGTCCACGAGCGCGCGCAGAAGGTCCTCTTCCGGGCCTTCGAGCGTCGCTTCCCCGATACGAACCGCCCCGATGCGGCCGTCGGGAGGCGGGATGCGACCCCGCCGTTCCCCGACGAGATGGACCTCGAGCCGCGCGATGCGCAGCGGCGGGGGCGAGTAGTCGATCGTCTCGGGAGGCTCGGTCGCCCGGAACGTGGGCGCCCGGCCGACCACAGGGGCGAACGGGTAGAGGTCATGCGCGAGGTAGTAGAGCTGCGGGGGACCGAGGTCGACGTCGTAGAGCGAGAACCGCTCGTACCCCCCCAGCGCATCCACGCTCCGCGCGAGAGCGCGGCGGGCGGGGTTCCGCGTGGGAACGACCGAGAGGACGGGACGGTTCCGACGGTCGAAGAGCGACGGACGTTCGGAACCGAGGGCGACCGAGTGCACGTCGGGGTGGTCGGCGAGCCGACGGGCGAGGAGGGCGAGGTCGCTCCGCGTCCCCGCGACGAGGAAGGGAGGCCGGTACTCGACCGCGGTCCGTCGTACGCGACCGGCCCGCCCCTCCTTCGTCCAGAGGACGACCGAACGACCGTCGTCGCTCTCGGTGATGTCGAGGAGCCAGCCGTCCGGCCTCGACGGCGGCGGCGTCGCCGCCATCATCAGCGACGGGAGGTCGGTGTCGGCGGCTCGGCCCGGACCCGGACCGCGAGGTCGGTGAGGACGGAGAGGAGGATCGATTCGAGCAGGTCCGGGCTCCCGACGTACGTCGCCTGCGCGACGTAGCGACGCGCCCCGGTCCGGACCATATCGAACGCGGCGCGTTCCTCGGGGCTCGTGAGGAGCCGCGCGAACTCGTCCCACCGCTTCATCCGTTCCTCGAGCGCCTGGCGGTAGGTCGGGACGGTGCGTCCCACGCGATCACCTCCTCGGCGAACTCTCCGCCGAACTGTTCCATGCCGGTCTGCCCGGCCGGGCGAGGCACGAGGGCGACCCGGGCATCGTCCCGGAGCGCGCGCATCCGCAAGGTCCCGGGACCCCGGGCGAACGTGATGAGGTCGGACCAGGGCGGTCCTTCGTCGGCGAGCGCGCGGAACCGCTCGAACCCGTCCGGGGCGAGCGTCAGGAGCAGCGGTACGCGGACCTCGCGCGCGAGCGCGGCGAGAGCCCGAGCGACGTGGCCGAGGAGCGCGAAGCGCTCGTCGTCGGGGATCTCCACGTCCGCGAAGAGGGCCGGCAGGTCGTGGCCGACGAGGAGGGTCGGGGGGTGGCGACGGGCCTCCCGAGCCCAGCCGTCCACGAGAGCGACCATCTGGTAGGCCGTGAACGCGCGGGCGAGACGGATCCGGCGCAGCGTCTCGGTCGCATCGACCCCGAACGCCCGACCGAGCTCGCCGATGCGGTACGGATGGAACCGGTTCGCTCCTTCGAGGAGCGAGATCCGGCCCCGGGCGAGCGCGCTTCCCGCGTAGAGGAGTTCGAGGACCGGTTCGACCGCGATGGAGGGACCGGTCCAGACGGTCGCCTCACCGGGCGCGAACCGTCGCGCGAGCCAGGGAAAGAGCGCCGGCTCCGACGGAAGGAGAGGGACCGCACGGGTCCGCCGAGGGTGCAGGACGAGCTTCGGGCGGGTGGGCGGCGAGGAGGGGAACGGGTGCCTCGGCTCGGGCCGGAAGGTCTCCTCTACGAGGAGGTCCTCCGGCGCGAACGCGGGCTCGGTGAGAAGAGCGTCGACCATCATCGATCGATCCGGTGAGATCATCCGTCGGGCCGCTCTAAAGCGGCGGTTCCGGAGGCGTTGAAACAGTCTCGAGAACGAGGGGTTTCATGGGCTCTCGCGACCCACGGACACCCCTTCCGGGACGAGCCTTCTCGATGCACAACAAGATTTATCGCGCACGACCGGCGTCGTAGACGAGGAGTGTCCTCGATGTCGACCCCGGTGCCTCTGGCATCCCCCGCGACCCCGTCCCGACCCCCGCGCCGAACGATGCTCTATCTGGGAGTCATTGCCGCGGTCGTGATCGCGGTACTGTTGGTCGTGGTCTTCGTCCTGCCCGGCTCCACCAGCTCGGGGAGCGCCGCCGCGGTGCTCACGTACTCCGGGGCTCTCCCGGTGGCGAACGGGGCCGTGGCCGGATTCGGGGGGGGTGGCTGGACCCCCATCCTCGCGGCCGGCTTCGTCTCGGCCGTGAACGAGACGGAGCAGGTGAACTCGACGGACCTGGGCAACATCACCTCCTACTGCTCCTCCGTCGTCTTAGTCTCCGGGGCCACCAGCTTCACGCTGTCGGCGTACTCGGGAAACCGGTCGTCCGGGGCCTCACCGGCGTGGATGTTCGGGTACCGGAACCAGTCGGGCACCCTCGCAGTGGTCTCGGTGCTCGACGGTCACGGGCAGGTTCTCCTCACGCTCTCGGGCGGGTACTGCTCGCTCTACGCGCAGCTGTTCGCGCCGATCCCGGGGAACGCCATCGACAGTTCCCAAGCCGCCGCGGCTGCCCAGCCATACGCCGCCGCGTTCCTCGCGGCGCACCCGAACGCGTCCGCCGAGTACGGCCTGACCGCCGGAGCTCATTTCGGAACGCTCCGGCTGGGGAACACGTGGTCGATCATGTACAACACATGTCCTCTGAGCTCCTCGGCGGGCGGGACCGGGGACCAGTTCAACGCGACGGTCAACGCGACGAGCGACCAGGTCATCAGCACGCACACGTCCACGGACGTCAGTTGTGGTTCCGGGACCGTCTCGACCGGGCTTGCGCGCTCGCTCACCATCGGGTCGCTATCGCTCGCCGCTCGGGGAGAGCGTTCGAGCGCTCCTTCGTGATTCGGCGCGGCATCACGCGTCGAGCCGTCCGCGGCGGGCCGGCAGGGAGAGGCCCAGCTCCTCGGTGAGCGAGCGACAGTTCGTGACCGAGTCCCCGCGGAAATGGTTGTTGAAGAAGCCGTAGACGGTCGCTACCCTCTCGGTGAGGTCGCGGACCCGCGGCACCCACGCGGCGAGCTCGGCCGCGGAGTACGTGTAGTCGTACCAGAGCGGGCTCCCGTGCCCATGCCAGCGGATGTAGGCGAACGGCGCCGTCGTCTCGAGCACGACCGGTAGGTGCGGGCCGTCGACGGTGACGTAGGCGAGACCGAACTGCCGCAGGAGTTCGATCGATTCCGGAACGAGCCAAGAGCGCTCGCGGAACTCGACCGCGACCGGCAGGTCTCGCGGAAGCGTCTCGTAGAAGTGGCGAACGGTCGTCGGCTCGAAGGGGAGGGACGGCGGGAGCTGGAGGAGCGCCGCGGCGAACTTCCCCGCATCGCGGACCGGTTTGAGGACCGCGAGGAAGCGAGCGAGCTCCTCGTCGATGCGCACGAGGCGCAGGTCATGGGTGATCGTCTTGGGGAACTTCGCCGCGAACCGGAACCCCACGGGGGTTCGTTTGACCCACGACGCCGCCACCGAGGGTGGAGGGAGACGATAGAACGTCGAGTTCACCTCGACGATCGGGAAGAGACCGGCGTAGTAGCGGAGCTTGTCGCTCGCCCCGCGAGGCGGGTAGACGCGGCCCGACCACTCCGGGTAATCCCAGCCGCTCGTCCCCAGCAGGATGTCGCTCATCCTCTCGCTCTTCCCGGACCGAACGCCGTCCCTACCGGTAAAGATTGCGCTCGAGGCGAACCGCCGGTCCGAGGGCAGCGTTCGCCGTACGCGAAGGGTTATGGCACGGGCCGGATTTCCGCCGGCCGCCGTGTATCCCATCAGTTACGTGCGGGAATCGGCGGACGCGCTCAAGGCGGGGCTCGCCGCGCGCGGACGCGACCCAACCGAGGTCGACCACCTCCTCGCGCTCGACCGGGAGCGACGGTCGGTCGGGGAGGAGGCGAACCGCCTGCGGGCCGAGCGCAACCGGGGCGCTCACCGGGTCGCCGAGGCCGCGAAATCCTCCGCTCCGACGGACGACCACGACCGGACCCAGCTCGGCGAGCTTCGGGACCGAATCCGAGACCTCGAGACGCGGGCGAACGCGCTCGACGCCGAGATCCACGGGCGCCTGCTCCTGCTCCCCCAGAACCCCCATTCGAGCGTCCCTCAAGGGAAGGACGCGAACGACAACGTGGAGGTCGCGCGCTTCGAACCCCGCCGCCCGGCGCCGTCCGCCCCCCGACCGCACTTCGAGGTCGGCCACGACCTCAACCTGCTCGACGAGGAACGAGGGGTGAAGGTCGCGGGCGAGGGGTTCTACGTTCTCTGGGGAGACCTCGCTCGGCTCGAGTACGCTCTCATCCGGTTCATGCGGGAGCTGCACCGCTCCCGGGGGTACCTCGAGGTTGCGCCCCCGATCCTCGTCCGCACGGAGTCGATGGTCGGCACCGGCCAGCTACCGAAGTTCGCCGAGGACTCCTACCAGGTGAAGCCCGACGACCTGTGGCTCGTGCCGACCGCGGAGGTGCCCGTCACGAACCTCTTTCGCGACGAGGTGCTCTTGGCCGAGGACCTACCGGTCAAGCTGTTCGCGTACACCCCGTGCTTCCGTCGGGAGGCGGGCGGGCACGGCGTCGAGACGCGCGGGATCGCCCGGGTCCATCAGTTCGACAAGGTCGAGCTCGTCCAGTTCACGACCCCCGAGTCGTCGTACGACGCGCTCGAGGAGCTGCGGAGCGAGGCCGAAGAGGTCCTTCGGCGCCTCGACCTCCCGTTCCGCACGGTGAGCCTCTGCACGGGCGACCTCGGCGAGAAGGCCGCGAAATGCTACGACCTCGAGCTCTGGGCGCCCGGCGGGAAGCGCTGGCTCGAGGTGAGCTCCATCTCGAACTTCGAGGCCTATCAAGCGGTCCGCGCGAACATCCGATGGCGCCGCCACCAGTCGTCCCGCCCCGAGCCGGTACACACCCTCAACGCGTCGGGCGTGGCGCTCCCGCGACTGGTCATCGCGATCCTCGAGAACTACCAGACCGACGACGGACGAATCGAGATCCCCGACGCGATCCGGGAGGAGATGGGCGGGGCCCGCTACCTTGAGCCGAACCCGTTCGTGGGCGAGCGGGAGCTCGCGCGGGGGCGGCATTCTCGCCGTCCCTCGAAGGGGGCCGACCCCCCACCGGCGAAATCCTAATAGGCCGCCTCGCTCGAATGGGCGGCGAGGCCCGCGATGGTCCAGGTCGACATTGACATCGCCAAGTGCACGGGCTGCTCCCACTGCAAGGACGTCTGCCCGGTCACCGTCTTCGACCTGCGCCCCCGCGACCAAGTCCCGGACGTCGTAGACGACCCGACGGTCGGAGCGAAGTTCCAGTTCCGTGGGGAGAAGTCCCTCGCGGTCAACGGTCCGGAGTGCATCGTCTGCGAGGCGTGCCTGTTCGAGTGCGAAGGCGAGTGCATCCTGATCACGGACGACGAGAATCACGTGCACTTCTCCGTGTACAAGTAGCCCCTCCGACGATGACCGTTCCCGCTCGCTTCTTCCGGTCGAAAGGCGAGCTCCGGGAGTGGTTCGAGGCCCACCACGCGGACACTCTGGAGCTGTGGGTCGGTTTCCACAAGGCCCATTCCGGGAGGGGGGGAGTGGTCTACCCCGAGGCGGTCGAGGAGGCCCTCTGCTTCGGATGGATCGACACGACGGTGCGTCGGATCGACGACGATCGCTACGCTAACCGGTTCACGCCGCGACGCCCGGGCAGCCAATGGAGCGTCGTCAACCGCCGACGGTTCGCGGAGCTCGAGAGGGACGGGCGGGTCCACGAATCCGGCCGTCGTGCGTTCGCCCATCGACCGGAGAAGGAAGGCGTGCAGTACTCGAGCGAGCGGAACTTCCGTTTCGCCCCGACGTTCGTCGCACGATTGCGGGAACGGCCCGCCGCCGACCGGTTCTTTCGGTCCCGTCCCCGCGGATACCGGCGACGGGCGACCTTCTGGGTGATGAGCGCGGTACGCCCCGAGACACGGGAACGACGGCTCGAGACGTTGCTCGCCGCGTCCGCGGCGGGGACGGTCCCCTCGGCGCTCCTTCTTCCGGGCGAGGTGGCCCCGCGGCCCTCCGGCCGCTCGACCTCCCGTGTTCGGGCCGTTCGAACCGGGACCCGACGTCACCGTCCTTCGCACCCCGGCAGCACTTAAATAGCCCGGAACCCCCGCCGACGCTGCCGTGCCCGGGACGTCAAAAGAGACGGGGCGCACCGTCGTGGTCGGGGAGCGGGAGCTCGCCATCGGGTTCCGCTTGATCGGCCTCAAAGATGTTATCGAGGTCACTCCGGAGAGCTCGGTCGCGGAGTTCCAACGCGCGATGACCGGGGGATATGCTCTCGTCATCGCCACGCAATCGATCCGCGCCCTGCTGTCGGACGCCCAGCGGGCGGCCGCCGACGCCTCGCTCGACCCTCTGGTCGTCTTCGTCCCGACCCCGACCGGCGAATACGAGGTCGAGAGCATCGAGGCACTCGCCAAGCGCGTCCTGGGAGTCACGCTCTCGGTCGCGACGTAACGGAGGAGAGGAGCATGGTAGGTTCTGTCGCGCGGGTGTCTGGTCCGGTCGTCATTGCCGAGGGACTGGTCGACGCGAAGATGTACGACGTCGTCCACGTCGGCGCGCTCGGTCTCGTCGGCGAGATCATCCGCCTCGTGGCCGGGACGGCGACCGTCCAGGTCTATGAGGACACGACCGGGATCCGTCCGGGAGACCCGGTCGAGACCACCGGACAGGCCCTCAGCGTGGAGCTCGGCCCCGGGCTTCTGAAGTCCATCTACGATGGGGTCCAGCGCCCGCTCGACGTCATCCAGAAGGGCGTCGGGGACTTCATCACCCGTGGGACGACGGCCGCCCCGCTCGACGAGAAGGCCGTCTGGGAGTTCACCGCGACCGCGAAGGTCGGGAGCGAAGTGACCCCGGGCACCATCCTCGGCACGGTCCCGGAGACCGCGCTCATCCTGCACAAGATCCTCGTCCCGCCCGGGCTTCGAGGAACCCTCACCGACCTTCAGAGCGGGAAGTACACCATTCGCGACCGCATCGGCTCGCTCGAGACCAGCGCGGGCACCGTGCCCCTCACTCTGACCCACAAGTGGGTGGTGCGAATCCCCCGTCCTGTCGCTCAGAAGCTCCCGCCGGACATCCCGCTCGTCACGGGCCAGCGCGTCATCGACACGTTCTTCCCCGTCGCGAAGGGCGGGACCGCGTGCATTCCCGGGCCGTTCGGCTCCGGGAAGACCGTCACCCAGCAGCAGCTCGCGAAATGGGCGGACTCGGACATCGTCGTCTATGTTGGGTGCGGCGAGCGCGGGAACGAGATGGCCGAGGTGCTGGCCACCTTCCCGAAGCTCCTGGACCCGAAGTCGGGACACCCGCTCATGGAACGGACCGTGCTGATCGCGAACACCTCCAACATGCCGGTCGCGGCCCGGGAGGCGAGCGTCTACACCGGGATCACGATCGCGGAGTACTACCGGGACATGGGCTACGACGTCGCCCTGATGGCCGACTCGACCAGCCGGTGGGCCGAGGCGATGCGCGAGATCTCGGGCCGCCTCGAGGAGATGCCCGGCGAGGAAGGCTACCCGGCGTACCTCGGTCGCCGTATCGCCGAGTTCTACGAACGCGCCGGACGAGTGGTCACCCTCTCCCCGGACGCACGGACCGGTTCGATCACCGTCGTGGGAGCGGTCTCGCCTCCGGGCGGGGACACCTCCGAACCCGTCAGCCAGAACACGCTCCGCATCGCGCGCGTCTTCTGGGCTCTCGATGCCTCGCTCGCCTCCCGCCGCCACTTCCCGTCGATCAATTGGCTCCAGAGCTACTCGCTCTACACGGGCGACCTCGAGCCGTGGTACACCGCATCGCTCTCGAAGGACTTCATCGCCCTCCGTCAGAAGGCTCTCGAGACCCTCCAGAAGGAGTCCGAGCTCCAGGAGATCGTCCAGCTCGTCGGCGTGGACGCGCTCCCCGAGCGGGAGAAGGCGGTCCTGGATGTCGCGCGAATGCTCCGCGAGGACTACCTTCAGCAGAGCGCCTACGACCAGGTCGACACCTACACCTCGATCCAGAAGCAGGCCCGCATGCTGCGGACCATCCTTCGGTTCGGGGACCTCGAGCAGGAGGCGATCGGCAAGGGCGCGACCGTCGCCGCGATGCAGAAGCTCCCGGTCCGGACGAAGCTCTCGCGAATGAAGTGGATCCCCGAGGCCGAGTCCCAGAAGCAGTTCGACGAACTGGACCGCGAGACCGACCTTGCCGTCGGCGCCCTCACCGCGTCGGGAGGGGCGTGATGGCCGCGAAAGGACCGGCTCCCGGCCGCGCGTCGCCCGAGGTGCCGGTCGATTACCGGACGATCGACCGGGTCGCGGGACCGCTACTGTTCGTGCGGGACGTCGCGAACGCGGCCTACGGAGAGATCGTCGAGATCCAGCTCCCGAGCGGGGAGCGGCGCCAGGGCCAGGTCCTCGATTCGCGCAAGGGCCTCGCGATCGTCCAGGTCTTCGGCCCGACCATGGGCATCAACCTCGAGCGGACGAGCGTCAAGTTCCTGGGCGAGGTCGCGACCCTGCCCGTCTCCGACGAGATGCTCGGCCGCGTCTTCACCGGCCTCGGCGAGCCGCGCGACGGCGGCCCGCGGATCGTGAGCGAGACTCGTCTCGAGATCGTCGGGAGCGCGATGAACCCGTACTCGCGCGAGGAGCCGAGTGAGTTCATCCAGACGGGGATCTCGACGATCGATGTCAACAACACCCTGGTCCGTGGCCAGAAGCTCCCCATCTTCTCCGGGGCCGGCCTTCCGCACAACCAGATCGCCGCCCAGATCGTCCGCCAGGCGAAGCTCCGCGACTCCTCCGAGGGGTTCGCGGTCGTCTTCGCGGCGATGG
Organism: Thermoplasmata archaeon; assembly: GCA_052325545.1. GTDB lineage: Archaea > Thermoplasmatota > Thermoplasmata > Lutacidiplasmatales > UBA184 > Lutacidiplasma. Next base: position 50,476 of record JBKQUP010000028.1, on the reverse strand, counting down.
GGATCACGAGCGAAGAAGCGAACTTCTTCCTCAAGGAGTTCGAGTCGACCGGGGCGCTCGAGCGCGCCGTCGTCTTCCTGAACCTCTCCTCGGACCCGTCGATGGAACGGGTCGTGACGCCGCGGATGGCGCTCACCGCCGCCGAGTTCCTCGCCTACGAGCGCGACCTCCACATCCTGGTCGTCCTCACCGACATGACGAACTATTGCGAGGCGCTCCGCGAGGTCTCCGCGGCGCGTGAGGAGGTTCCCGGGCGCCGCGGCTATCCGGGGTACCTCTACACCGACCTCGCGACGCTCTACGAACGGGCGGGGAAGATCCGCGGCCGCAAGGGGTCGATCACCCAGATCCCGATCCTCACGATGCCCGCGGACGACGTGACGCACCCGATCCCCGACCTCACGGGCTACATCACCGAAGGCCAAGTGTACATCAGCCGGGACATCCAACGCCGCGGGATCTACCCGCCGATCGATATCCTACCGTCGCTCTCGCGCCTGATGAACCAAGGGATCGGCAAGGGACGGACGCGGGAGGACCACCGCGGGGTCTCCGACCAGCTCTTCGCGACCTACGCGACGGGGAGGGACCAACGGTCGCTCTCCGCGATCGTCGGCGAGGAGGCGCTCACCGCGACCGACCGGCTCTACCTCAAGGCGGCCGACCGGTTCGAAGCGGAGTTCGTCAACCAGCGGCCCGACGAGGACCGCTCGATCGACGAGAGCCTCGCCCTCGCCTGGGACATCCTCGCGGACTTCCCCGAGTCGGAGCTGAAGCGGATCCGTCCGGAGTTCATCGAGAAGTACCGACCGAAGCGGGCGGCCCCCTCCTCGTAGGCGGCAGCGAACCAACGATGCCCGCCGAAACCGTGCGACCGACCCGTCTCGAGCTCCTGCGGACCCGTCGACGGATCGTGGTCGCGACGAAGGGGCTCAACCTCCTCAAGCTGAAACGCTCCGCGCTGATCGTCGAGTTCTTCGCGCTCTCGCGGGAGGCGATGAAGCTGCGCGGCGACCTTCGCGCGCGCATCGAGCGGGGCTACGAATCGATCCGGATGGCGGAGATGCTGGAGGGCCCGACCCGGCTCGAGAACATCTCGAGCCTCCTCCCCGACATCGCGCCGGTGGCCGTCACCACCAAGAACGTAATGGGGGTCCGCACGCCCCGGGTCGACCGCGGCGGCTATGAGCCGACCCCGACCGCCGACCTTCTCGACCTCCCGGTGTCCATCCAGGAGGCGGTCCGTCGCTTCCAGCGGATCTACCAGGTCGTTCTCGATATCGCCGAGAAGGAGAACGCCCTGCGGCGCCTCCTGAAGGAGATCGAGAAGACGAAGCGCCGGGCGAGCGCGATCGAGAACGTCCTGATCCCACGGCTCCAGGATGTGGTCCGCTACATCAAGTTCCGATTCGATGAGCTCGAGCGCGACTCGTTCAGCATGCTCAAGACCGTCAAGCGGAAGATGGAGCAGGAGGGCAGCAGTGCGAGCGCAGCCTAACGCGAACGCCGCGGTCCGGCGGTTCACCGCGGTGTGGGGGATCAGCATCGCGGTCCGGCTCGCCGCGCTCGTCGTCCTTTTGCTGGTCGCGATGAAGCTCCTAGGAGGACTGTAACGATGGTAACCACGACGGCCGTAGCCACGGCGCCCGGCTCGGTCGAGGCGCTGAAGCGAGTGAAAGCGACCGAGAACGAGTGGGACGCGCGTCTGAACGCGGCCCGCCAGGAGGCCGAGGAGACGCTCCGACGCCTCCGGGACGACGGGGATGCTGCGGTGAAGGCGGCGGAGGCGGAAGCGGACCGGGAACGGACCGTTCGGCTCGACCGCGCGCGGGCCGAGACCGCCGAGGAAGCCGAGGCGATCGTCGTCGACGGTCGGAGCTCCGCGGAACGCGCGGCGCTCGCCGAGGGCCGTCGTCCGGCGGACAAGAAGGACGCGATCCTCGACGTCGTTCTCGGGTCGTTCGGGAAGGACTAGGAGTCGAGCGTGGCGCTGCGCCCGGTCCGTATGGCAAAGGTCGGCCTCCTCGGCCTCAAGGAGGACGAGGAGCGGATCCTGACCGTGCTCCACGACCTCCGGGTGGCCCAGGTCGAGCCGCTGTCCCCCGACGCGATGGCCGAGCTCGGGCCGGAGCGCGGGCCCGAGACGCTACGCCAGGTGGGGGACGAAACGCTCCGGTTCCGGGGCCTCTTGAGCGCCCTTCCTCCGGTGCACGCTGGGCCCCCCCGACGGTTCGATTCGGTCGCCGAGATCCTCCGCGTCGCGAAGACGGTCCCGATCGACCCGGAGGTCGGGGAGCTCCAGCGCGAGGACGACCGGCTCGCCACCGAGGAGAAGGCGACGGCGGCCCAGGCCCAGCTGCTCGAACGCCTTTCGTTCTACCCCGACCGGCTCGAGTTCCTCGATTCCCGCAGCTTCCACGCCTTCTACGGGGAGGCGGCGCCCGAGGATTACGCGGCGTTCACGGCCGCCCTGCCGGCCGAGAACGACGTGCAGGTCCTGCTCGGACCGTCGGGCGAGGCCGTCCGGTTCCTGATCCTGCTCCCGACGGGGGGCGTGGACCTCTTGTCGCGCCTGTCGCAGACGCGCGGGGTCCGCCTCTCGGCGGTACCGCGGTTGCCGGGGACGGTCGCCGAAGAGCTCGCCGGGCTCCACGCCCGAGCCGCGGAGATCGGCCGGCGGCGGAGCGAGATCGCGGCTCGGCTCCACGCGATCTCCGAGGAATGGTACCCGCTCGTGAGCGCGGTGGCGGAAGCGCTCGAGATCGAGAACCGTAAGTCGGAGGTCGTCACGAAGCTCGGCGCGAGTCGCGCGGCGTTCGCCCTCGAGGCCTGGGTCCCCGAGCGGGACATCGCGCGGCTCGAGTCGGTCGTGGGGCGGGAGAGCGGACACCGTACGTTCTTCTACCGGGTCCCGACCTCGGAGGAGCCCCCCACCCTCATGTCGAACCCGCGCGGGGTGCGACGCTTCGAGTTCTTCGTGCGCTTCTACTCGCTGCCGCAAGCGACCGAGTGGGACCCGACGCTCGTCTTCGCCATCGCCTTCCCCATCTTCTTCGGCTTCATGCTCAGCGATTGGGGCTACGGCCTCGTCATCCTCCTGATCTCGCTCTGGATGATCGCCGGGTTCCCGGCCGCCCGCTACCTGCCGAAGTTCGGCCGCAACTTCGTCAAGATGATCATGGGGCCGAAAGGGATGCAGCAGCTCGCCTACGCGCTCCTACCCGGGTGCGCGATCGCGATCGGCCTCGGGCTCTACTCGAACGAGTTCTTCGGCTACCCGCTGCTGACCGTCCTCTTCGGCTATGTCGGACCGGTCCTGAAGACCACCGTTCCGACCTACCTGCTCTTCGCCGGGTTCGTCGGCCTCGGCATGGTCGTACTCGGTTTCTTCATGGGGGCCCTGAAGGAGTACTTCCATCACCACCCGAAGGGCGTGGTCGCGAAGTCCGGTGGGGTCCTCTTCTCCTTCGGGGTCGCGTTCTTCGGCCTCGCGGTCATCCACCGGGCGACCTCGGTCTCGTCCGACCCGCTCATCGTCGTCTGGTACGCCTGCCTGGGGGCCGGCCTCGCGATGCTGCTCCTCGGGGAGGGGATCCAGATGGGAATGATGGGGCTCATCGAGGTCGTGAGTCACATCCTCTCCTACACGCGTCTCGTCGGGATCCTGCTCGCGAGCGCCATCCTCGCCCTCGTCATCAACACCATCGGCGGCGGCCTCGTCCTCGGTGGGACGGTGGTCGGGATCGTCGCCGGCCTCGTCATCATCGTCATCGGCCAGTCGTTCAACGTGATCATCGGCGTCTTCGAGCCGGGGATCCAGGGAGCGCGGCTGATCTTCGTCGAGTACTTCTCGAAGTTCTACACCGGTAACGGGAAGGTCTTCCGTCCGTTCGGTTCCCCTCGGACCCACACGGTGTCGTCCCTCGAAGCCCCCGGAGAGCTCCCCGCGGGACCGATCGTCCGGACCCCGGGAGAGTGACCCGGGCCGGGAAGCCCGACCTAGAGGCGGGGCGATACGAGCAGCGGGGTCAGCCGCTCCGCGGAGACCCCGTACAGCCGACCGAACACGGCGCGTCGGAGGTCGCTGCGCTCGAGCTCGTTGCGCAAGAGGAACGCAAAGATCACGCTCAGCGAGAGCGGGTAGGTCCTCAAACGCTTCAGCTCGGAGGTGGCCCGCTCGCGGTCGAGCGAGACCTCGTAGCCGGTCAGGCTATCGGCCGACTCCCACTCGGCCGCGCCCTCCCCGATGGAGGGGAACCGGGGCGCGAGGCGCTCGGCGAGCTCGGGGACGGTCCGCGCCGAGAAGAGGTCCGTGGCCTCGGTCGGGGTCACCGTGCCCCCCTCCGTCCACCGGACGAGGACGTCGTCGACCGGGAGGCGGTGGGCCTTCCCCTTGAGGAGAAGGAGGGCGTTCCGCGCGTCGATCTCGCTCTGGACGAGGGCGCGCACCACCCACTCGTCGCCCTGGAAGAAGCGCGCCTGGGCGAGCACGTTCCGGTAGTACTCCTTGTCGAGCGCGAGCAGGATGGGGAAGATGTTGTGGGTCCGTTCGAACGCCTCGAGGAACGGTAGGATCGTCGCCCCGTAGCCGTACTTCACGAGGGAGGTGACCATCGCTTCGACCGTCGTCTGGCCGAGGAGGATCCGGAAATCGTCTAGGTTCATCGCGCCCGCGTAGAGCCCGGCGGGGATCTCGCGGCTCGAGATCAGGTGGTCCTCGGTCTCGGTGACCCCCCGGCCCTTCGCCTTCGCCGTGAGGATCATCTCGATGTTCTGGATGTCCCAACGGCCCAGGTACGCCCCGACCACCGAGCGACCCGCGAACGGGGTCGCTTCGAAAGCGTGCCGGTTCCGTCGCACGAACGTGCGGTTGATCGCGAGCTCGACCAGGGTCACGCCGGAGTGGGTCGCGCGGACCCGGGCGACGTCCTCGGCGTACGGGGTCGTTTCGAGGATCTTCGCGAACTCGGTCGGGTCCTTGGTGGCGAGGAGGAGCGGGTACGTCTCCTTGGGAAGGAACGCGGGGAACTCGGGGTTCAGTCGACCGAGCGCGCTGGCGTACGGAGAGGCCGCCATGGTGCGGACCTAGGCGAGGAGCTCGCGGACCCGGTCCTCGCGCAACCGGAGGAGCTCGTCGAACGAGAGGTTCAGTCGGCGGCTTCCGTCGGCGGTCTCCGCGATGAGGCCTCCGAGGATCATCTGGGGCGTCGGGTCGAAGCTCTTCCCGGCGACCTTGGCGAGGAGGGGGGCGTCCTCTCCTCGGCCCGAGATGCGGACCGGCTTCCCGAGCGAGTCGTTGGCGGCAACGACCATCCGCTTCAACACCGCGGGGTACTGGGCCGACCGAGCGTACTCCTGAAGGAGGGCCCGGGTCTCTCCGATCGCGCTCACGAGCCGCTTCTCCCGGGCCTCGTGGAGGAGCTTCCGCGCCTGGAGCTTGGCCGCGGCCATGTGTTGGGCGTGTTCGTGGGCGACCTCCGCGTCGGTGGCGCGGGCGCTCTCCGAACGGACCTGCGCGAGCCGACGGTCCGTCTCGGCGAGGACCTTCGCGGACTCGGCGTCCCGGTGGGCGATGACCTCCGCGAGGTCGGCCTCGCCGCGACGGCGGATCTCGTCGACGAGGCTTTCGAGGCTCATGGATGTGAGCGAAGGGCCTACGAGATGACCCCGAGCAAGAGGATGATCCCCAGCACGAATCCGATGATCCAGAGCGTCTCGGGGATGACGAAGAAGAACAGCACCTGGCCGAACTTCTCCGGCTTCTCGGCGATAATCCCCATGCCGGCCGCCCCGATCCCCGACTGAGCCATGCCGGTTCCGATCAGTCCTCCCGCAATGGCGATCCCGGCCGCGAGCGTCGCGTAGTCGCTTACCATAGGGTGACCCGGGCGGGCCGAATAAGGTTGGGTATATAACCCGGGACCCACGGGAGCGGTCCCGCTCCACCGCCGAGAAATCTAGGTCTCGTGGGAGGGGGGCGAAGCCTCCCTGGAAGAGGGGGTCGTGACCGTCTTTTCGGGGGGTTCGGCTCGAGCCCGGGCTTTGGCGCGGGCCTTGCGGACGAGCGCGATCGCACCGCCCCACGCGACCCATCCGAGCACCCACGCGGCGAGGCAGACGGGGCAGAGCGCATGGATCTCGAAGAGCTCCTCGTAGAGGAAGAAGAGGGAGACCGCGACTCCCGCCGTCGTGATGAGGAGCAGGAGGTACGGCCAGAGGAGCTCCTGGCGCCGGGACTCCGCGACCCCGGCGATGAGCAGGATGAGGACGAACCCCCCGATGCCGATGAACGAATCCGGGACCCCGAAGAGGGTCGTTCTCCCGCTGTTCGCGACGGCGCCGCACGAAACGTACGCGTTGAGGGTGCAGTACTTCTGCAGGGACGCCTCGACCGTCTCAACGTACGTGTAAATCGCGACGATGAGGCCGAACCCTCCGGCGAGGTAGATGACCGACCGGATATCCCGCGTGCGCATTTCGAGGTTCTACGTGATCAAGGAAAGGTCGCTCGCGACGGAGCTCTGGGTGCCGCCGCCCCACACGGCGGTGGTGCCCCATCCCGAGTAGTACGGTTGCTGCGCCAGGTTGGCGGGCGTAGCGCCGGCCGACTTGGCCATGAACGCCATCATCCACCAGGTCTGTCCCTGGACCACGGTCCAGGCCGCTCCACTGCCGGTCCCGACCTGTTGCTGCAACTGGGCGGTGGTGAACGCGTTGACGTCCCCCGGCGAAAGGAGCGAGGAACCGCCGTGGACGTACTGGCCATTGATCACGACGAACGGGATCGAGCTGCCCGAGTAGGCGCTGACGTACGCCTGCTCGACGCAGTTGCTGGTGGTCGGGAAGTTCCCCTGGACTCCCGACGTATCCTCGTTCACCACGAACGTGACGGTGGGAGTGGCGGAGGTGACTTGGGCGTTCGATAGGTCGACCTCCGGAATGGAGTCCTCGGCCGAGTACATCGTAGTGGCCCCGGTCACGGTTCCGAACCCGCTCAGCGCCTTCCAGATGGCCCAACTGCTCGCGGAGCAGTACGGGCACCAGGTCGCGCCGTAGAAGTAGACGACCGGCAGACCGTTCTCATGCCACGGGGAGACGCCGCTGATCGAGGTCCAACCGGGGGCGGGTTCGGATGCCCCCGAGGACGGGAGGACCGGGCAGCCGAAGAACAGGACGCCGCCGAGGGCGATGACCCCCGAGATCACGAGGCCGAGAACGATACCCGTCACCAAGGTCGACCGGTAGACCTTCGACCAGCGCGCCCCGGTCGAGCGGAATAGACCGAAGAGGAGGAGGAAGGCCACGATGACGAGGCCGAGAGCGAGGTACGGAATCGCCGGTAGGACCAGTCCGACCGGCGAGGGAACGATGTAGGCCAGCGTGAACCAGATGGCGAAGACCGGCACCAGGAGGTAGCCGATACGGGGGAGCGTCCATTTTCGTTCCGCCTTCTCCCGGTCCTCCTTGGACGGGGCCACGGTCTTGGGGGCTTCGCCTTGCCGACGCTGTCGCGATCGCTGTCGGTGATAGAGTCCGCGGAGGGCGCGCCCGGGTTCCTCCACGGAGGAATCGGGATGGAACGCGACCTTCGGGTCGTCCGCGATCTTGTCCCAGTCCCAGCCTTTCGACCGGAGCTCTTCCACCCGGTCCCAGTCGACCATCGGCCGACCCAGCGGTACGCTCCTTTTCCTCTTTTGCCTCGGAAAGGAGGCGAAGACCCGGGAGGGCCATCCCCCAACGGCCTTTTACCCGAAACAAGGTGCGGCTGTCCGATGCGCCTTACCTTTCTCGGCACCGCCGGCTCGTGGCCGACCAAGGAGCGGTCGGCGAGCGCGATCGCGCTCGACGCGGAGAAGGAGCTCATCCTCCTCGACTGCGGGGAAGGCACACAGCGTCAGTTCTTCCAGTCGTCCGCGTCGTTCATGCGGGTCCGCCGGGTCTTCCTGACCCATTTCCACGGCGACCACTTTCTCGGCCTCCCGGGCCTCATCCAGAGCATGTGCCTCAACAACCGTACCGAGCCGCTCGACATCTACGGGCCTCCGGATGCCGAAGAAATGGTCGGGAGGGCGCTTCGGATGGGATACTTCACCCTCCGTTTCCCGGTGACGGTCCACGCGCTTTCCGCCGGGGCCACGGTGGAGCTGGACGGCTATACCGTGCGTACCGCGGCCGCCATCCACCCCGTCCCGTCCCTCGCGTTTCGGGTCGAGGAGGGCCCCAAGCGGGGCCGGTTCGACGGGGAGAAGGCCCGTTCCCTCGGGATCCACGGGCGGGACTTTGCCAAGCTCGAGGCCGGCGAGTCGGTCCGGGTCGGATCGACCGTCGTGAGCCCTTCGGATGTGATGGGGCCGCCGCGTTCCGGCCGGTCGGTGGTCTATTCGGGCGACACCGCGCCGTCCGAGGATATCCGACGCCTCGCGCACCGCGCGACCGTCCTCATCCACGAGGCGACGGTCTCCCAGGATCTCGAGGCCCAGGCGAACGAGTGGGGCCACTCCTCGGCCCGCCAGGCCGCCGAGCTCGCGAACGCGGCCGAGGTCGCGACCCTCTTCCTCACCCACTTCTCGGCCCGCTACAAGGAGCTGGAGCCGCTCGAATCCGAGGCCCGCATCCTTTTCCCGAGCTCTCTCATTGCTCGGGACCTCCTCGACCACCCCATCCTACAACCATGATACGGGCCGACCTCGTCGTGACCGACATCCGCGAGCTCGCCACCCTCGCCCGGGGACCCGTGCCGCGCATCGGAAAGGACGCCGAGGAGCTCGGGGTCGTCTCGGACGCGGCGATCGCGGTCGCCGAGGGACGCTTCGCGTGGGTCGGGCGCGAACGCGCCCTGTCCCGGGCCGTCCGCCTTCGTCCCGGAGGGCGGCGCCTTTCGGCGGACGGCGGGGTCGTGGTCCCCGGGTTCGTGGACGCCCATACCCACGTCCTCTTCGCGGGGGACCGCGCGTTCGAGCTCCCGCTCAAGGTGAGAGGGGTCGGGTACGCCGAGATCGCCCGGGCCGGCGGAGGCCTCTACGCGACCGTACGGGCGACCCGAAAGGCATCCGACGCGGCCCTGATCGCGGCGACCGCCGCCCGGCTGGGTCGCATGGGAGGCTGGGGAACCACCTCGGTCGAGGTGAAGTCCGGCTACGCTCTCACGGTCGAGGGGGAGCTGCGGCTGCTCCGGCTCGTGCCCCGGCTCGCCCTGCGGACGGGCCTACGGCTCGTGCCCACGTTCCTCGGCGCGCACGCGGTCGCGCCCGAATACCGGGCCCGGCCCGACGCGTACGTCGACCTCCTCGTTCGGGAGGCGCTTCCGAGGGTCGCGAAGGAGGGACTCGCCCGCTTCTGCGACGTCTTCTGCGAGCCGGGGTTCTTCTCCGCCCGCCAATCCGAGCGGCTCCTCCGCGCCGCGCTCTCCCTCGGGCTCGGCGTCAAGATCCACGCCGAGGAGTTCGTCCTCTCCGGCGGGGCCCGCCTCGCCGCGCGCCTGGGCGCGGTGTCGGCCGACCACCTGCTCGCGGCGCGGGCGGAGGACCGCGCGCTCCTCGCCAAGAGCGGTGTCACCGCGGTGCTCCTCCCCATCACGGCCCTCACCGCCTCCCCCGGCGTCCGGAGCCAAGGCCGGGAGATGGTGGATGCGGGGGTCCCGGTCGCCCTCGGCACGGACTGCTCGCCGAACTCCTGGGTCGAGGCGATGCCTCTCGTGCTTGCCCACGCCGTCCACGCCGCGCGGCTCTCGCCGGCGGAAGCGCTGACGGCGGCGACCGTCAACGCGGCGCACGCGGTCGGCCTCGAGGACGCGGGTACGGTCGCGGCGGGCCAGCCCGCCGACTTTGCCGTGTTCCCTGTCCGAGCCGTCGACCAGCTCGGGTACCGTTTCGACGTGATTCCGGGCTCGGTTTTCCGTCAGGGAAACCCGATTTCTCCGCCGACACTCCGTCAGCACTTCTAAATAGGGGGGCTCCACTCCTCGCCCTCGAGGTCGCCAAAATGGCGGAACGTGTAGGCAAGGAGCAGATCAAGCGAGAGAAGGGTTACCTGTACTATCTCGGCAAGGACGGGTATCTCTGGAAGACCCCGACGAAGCTGAACAAGTCCGGCAAGAAGGGCCGGGTCGGCACCGAGAAAGTCACCCGTCAAGACGGGTACATGTACTTCCTTGACAAGAAGGGCTTCATCTCGCGCGCCAAGATGAAGAACGCCTAAACGGCGTCACCCTTTCTTGGGAGCCTTCCTTCGGGAAGGTTCCCAATCTCTTTTTTTCGAACGAGTCACCCGACCATCGAGCTCGGCCTCCGCCTACGCGGGAGTGAGCATGATCAGGTTCCCGTCCGGATCGGCGACCTGGGCCCACCAACCCCATGGCTCCTTCTTCGGAGGCCGGGTGAAGTGGACCCCATTCGCCTCGAGCGCGGCGCAGGAATCCCGAAAGTCCCCCGGAAGATGGAACTGGATCCCTGTGTTGCCCGGCTCGAGCGGGAACGACGGGTCGAATTCGGTCATCTGGCAGAGATGCACGACCCCGTTCTGCCCCTTTCGGCCGACGGTCACCCAGTGCCCCGCTTGGGCGTCGAGCTTCATCATCACGTCGAGCCCGAAGTTCTTCGTGTACCAGGCGAGCGACCTCGCGCGGTCCGAGACGACGACCGCGACGCTTCCGAAAGTGACCTTCGGCAGTTGGGCAGCCTTCTTCGCGGCGGGCATTTTCGAGGACCTCGTCACGAGGCAGGCCAGCGAGGATATTGAACCCACCTTCGGGAGGGCGAATCGTTCGCCGGCCCGACGGCGTGTCCCCTCGTGGCTCGGACCGCGAGTTCCAAGTTGCCGGGCGTCATCGCGGTTCCTGGCGACCGGCTAGGTCGCCCCGACCGGTGGAACGGTCGGTCCGGGTCGGTAGCGCGTCCAGAGGGCGTAGAAGAACAGTCCGAAGAGTACGTCAGGGACGAGCACCACCGGCAGGAAGAACTGGGAGACGAGCCCGATCACGGCGATCGGGACGAGGGCGCCAAGGGCCAGCATCGTCAGCGCCGCTTCGTTCCTGCTGCGACCGACCTCCCGACGTACGAACAGGAACAGGGCTCCGCTGAGGAGAAGGTCGACCGCGATCGTGGCCGGCGGCCAGAGGGAGAACTGCTCCCCGAGACCGGGCACGAGGAGCAGGATCGGGTAGAAGGCGATCCCGAGCCCGAGGAACCAACCCGGAGCCAGGCGAGGACCGGAGTTCGTAGGGTCGAGCGTGCCGTGCGGGAGCCGTCGGGTGACCGCGTAGAGGAGCCCGGCGAGAACGACGGCCGACACGAGGAGCCACGGTGCGGTCCGCCAGTATCCGGTGGCGAAGACCAGCACACCGATGTCGACGGCGTAGACGACGAGGGCGATGGGGACCTCCCGGCTCGATAGGAGCGGGCGGCCGCGCGTCTCGGGAAGCGCGAGGCCGAGGAGGAGGATCGGAAGACCGACGCTGAGGACGATGTGCACGCCGAGCACTCCCACCGCCCAGACCCAGTTCACTCCGGCGAATCGCCCGTAGGAGCCGAGGGCGCCCACGACCGATGCATGGGGGTTGAACAGCGTGCTGAGCGCGGTACCCTCCTCGAGGAGCCCGTAGGCGGCACCGAGGAGGACCACTCCCGCCCATCCGGGTCGCCACCGTACGAACGCCTCTCGAACGAGAAGGACCCCGGGCCCGTAGAGACCCAGGTTGAGGGCGAGAAAGAGGAGGAAACCGCCGGGCGCGTAGACGAGGGCGGCGACCGGTGTCGAGCCCGAGAGGTACTCGGGAATCCCGGGGGTGAAGCAGAGAAAGAGAAGAACGGGGTGTCGCCGGAAGAACGCCACCGCTCGAGGGAACCGACGGGGGCGAGTTCCCTCGGTCATCGCAGGAACCGGGTCGTTTCCCGTACTTAGAACCGGGGAGCGTTCGGAAATTCGGAACCCCTCTTACCAAGGAACGGCGTGTGCGCTTCGGACGACGTGATTTTCGACGTTGTCGTCGTCGCGACGACCAAGCAGACATATACCGGATGACACTTGGCTCGCACCCGGAGGGTTTTCACGGTGTCCCGAGCGACACCATCCGCGTCCTCGACCGTCGGCCATCGTCGCGAAACAGCCCCTCGACAGGGCCGTTTCAGTGACCGACCGATGGGTTAGGCTCTCGCGTGGTGTTATTACCTATCGGTCGGGAAGGCCCATCGACCCTTCAGGAGTAAAGCCGTCATGGCAGTGGCCAAGAAGCGCAGCGTGCCCGCGTCGGACGAGCCGACCGGACGACCCGCCGCTCGCATCGGGCGTGAACCGATTCCCGTGCCTCGCCTCGTTCCTCGCGGAAAGACCGCGTTCGACACGGTGCAATGGAGGACGCACGACGCGGTGATCAAGAACGCCGAGGGGAAGGTCATCTTCGAGCAGAAGGGGATCCACGCCCCGACGTCCTGGTCCGAGACGAGTGTCAACATCGCCGCGTCGAAGTACTTCCGCGTCCTTCAGGGCCGCCGGGAGAACTCGATCGACGGGATGATCCGCCGCGTCTGTCACTTCATGGCCGAGCGGGGCCTCGACCTCGGCTACCTCGACACTCCGGACGAGGCGACCACGTTCGAGGAGAGCCTGTCGTACCTCATGGTCCAGCAGATGGCGGCGTTCAACAGCCCCGTCTGGTTCAACGTCGGCGTCCGCGAGCCGCCGCAGTGCTCGGCGTGCTTCATCCAGTCGATCAGCGACGACATGGACTCGATCCTGGCGCTCGCGACGAGCGAGGGCCGCCTGTTCAAGGGCGGGAGCGGGACCGGCACCAACCTTTCGCCGCTCCGCGGGAGCCACGAGAGTCTCGCGGGCGGCGGGATCGCTTCCGGACCGGTTTCGTTCATGCGCGCGTTCGACGCCCTCGCGGGCGTCATCAAGTCCGGTGGGACAACCCGCCGCGCCGCGAAGATGGTGATCCTCAACATGGACCACCCGGACATCGTCGACTTCATCGACTGCAAGGTCCGCGAGGAGGACAAGGCGGCGGCCCTCATCCGCGAGGGCTATTCGGTCAACTTCGACGGCACCGACCCCGATTCCGCGTACGCGTCCATCGCCTACCAGAACGCGAACCACTCCGTCCGCGTCCCGGACGCGTTCATGGAGGCGGTCGTCCGCGATAAGGACTGGAAGACGATCCACCGGACCGACCACTCGGTCGCCGACACGTACCCGGCGCGCGAGATGTGGCGGAAGCTCGCGTACGCGGCCTGGCGCTGCGGGGACCCGGGGGTCCAGTTCGATGACGTGACGAACGACTGGCACACCTGCCCGAACTCCGGTCGAATCAACGCCTCCAACCCGTGCAGCGAGTACCTGTTCCTGGACGACTCGGCGTGCAACCTCGCATCGATCAACCTGATGCGGTTCCTGGACGCGAAGGGCCAGTTCGACCTCGAGCTGTTCCGGCAGACCGTCCGGACGATGGTCCTCGCGATGGAGATCATCGTCGACGTGTCGAGCTACCCGACCGCGCCGATCGCCCAGAACTCGCACGACTACCGGCCGCTCGGGCTCGGGTACGCGAACCTCGGCGCCCTGCTGATGCACTACGGCCTCGCCTACGACTCGGACGCGGGGCGCACGCTCGCGGCCTCCGTCTCGGCGTTCCTCTCGGCCGAGGGCTATCACATGTCGAGCGAGATCGCGAAGCGGGTCGGACCGTTCCCCGGCTTCGAGCGGAACCGGGCCCCGATGCTGCGGGTCATGGGGAAGCACGCGAAGGCGGCCGAGGAGATCCCCTACAACGACCCCCGCCTCACGTCGTTCGCCCAGGCCGCGGTCGACCGCTGGCACGACACCGTGAAGGCCGGCGAGCTCTGGGGCTACCGGAACGCCCAGATCTCCGTCATCGCGCCGACCGGCACGATCGGGCTCCTCATGGGCTGCGACACCCTCGGGCTCGAGCCCGAGCTCTCCCTGGTCAAGGTGAAGAACCTCGTCGGCGGCGGCGTCATGCGCATGGTCAACCGGACCGTGCCGAACGGGCTCCTCGCCCTCGGCTACTCCCCGGACGAAATCCGCGCCGTCACGGAGCACATCGAGAAGACCGGGACGATCGAGGGAGCTCCGGGCCTCGAGGCAGAGGATATCAACGTCTTCGACTGCGCGCTCGCGCCCTCCGGCAGCGTTCGGACGATCCTGCCAATGGGACATCTCAAGATGCTCGGCGCGGTCCAACCGTTCCTATCGGGCGGAGCGTCCAAGACGATCAACCTCCCGAGCGACGCGACCGTCGAGGACATCGAGAAGATCTACCTCGAGGCGTGGAAGCTCGGCATCAAGTCGGTCGCGCTCTACCGTGACGGCTGCAAGGCGTCCCAACCGTTCGAGACGGGCAAGGGCCGAGCCCCGGGGGCACGCGTGGGGCCGCGCGGACCGTCCCGGGAGCGTCTGCCGGACGAGCGGAAGGCCATCACGCATCACTTCTCCGTCGGCGGCCACGACGGGTACGTCACCGTCGGGCTCTATCCGGACGGACGGCCCGGCGAACTGTTCTTCCGGGTCACGAAGGAAGGGTCGACGGTGAACGGCCTCATGGACTCGCTCGGGATCTCGATGTCGATGGCGCTCCAGCACGGAGTGCCGCTGAAGGACCTCGTCCGCAAGCTCGCCCATCTTCGGTTCGAGCCGGCCGGGGCGACCAACAACCCGAAGATCCGCTTCGCGAAGTCGATCCCCGACTACGTGGCCCGCTGGCTCGCGCTCGAGTTCCTGACCGAGGACGAGCGGCGCGCGATCGGGCTTGAAGGCGCCGCGGAAGGGAACGGCAACGGCCACGCCCCCGCGCCCGCGGCCGGGGGGAAGACGGCCGCGTCCCACCCGACGACGGTCAAGTTCGAGACCCGCGCCCTGGACGCGTTCTCCGGAGGCTCGGGCAGCGGGAGCGAGGACGCCCCTTCGTGCGGGATCTGCGGCGGCATCATGGTCCGGTCGGGCACGTGCTACGCGTGCACGGTCTGCGGTTCCACGAGCGGTTGCTCGTAGGACAGCCGGGTTCCTCGCGGCCGTTCGTCCGGGACTACGTCGAACGGTCCGTCGCCACGGAGGGCGTCCGGTCCCCGGCGGTCCGTGTCGGCACGGCGTCCGCCGAGGACGGAGCGGCGAGGCGGTCTCCATCGACGTGGAACCGGTAGTTCCGCAGGCCGAACGACAGGACCAGCCCGACCAGGGCGACCCCCGCGGTGACCGCGAAGAGCACCACGAACCCGGTGATCGCCGGGACGTTCACGGGCGGGACGGGGGGCGGTGTGACGAGGACCTGCGCGGTGAAGCTCGCGGTCACGGCCGCGGCGAGCACGGGCCCGACCGCGCTTCCCAGGTTCCGGAACGTCTGGTTCATCCCGGTCTGGATCCCGAGCTCCTTCGGAGATACGGAGAGCACGATGATGTTGGACATCGCGATCAGCACCGCGACGTTCCCCACGAGCGCCGGGACGGTAAACACCATCAATTCGAGGATCGAGGAGTGGAACAGGGCCAGCCCGAGCGCGCCGAGGCCCATGACCGAGAAGCCGGCGATCATCACGGGCTTGGGCCCCCTCGCGGCGACCCAACGGCCCCACAGTGGGGCGAAGGCGAGCATCCCGAGCGCGGAGGGGAACGCGACCAGTCCCATCTGGAACTCGCTGTAGCCGAAGCCGGGCGAGAACGGGTCCTCGACGAGGATCGTGAGGGTGACGAAGATGAGGAACATCCCGAGACCGACGATCACCCCGTTCACGTTCGAGATCCAGATGTTCCGCTCCTTGAGGGCCTTGAACGAAACGACGGGCGTCGGCGCGCGCGGCTCCCAGTAGAGGAAGAACGCCGTCCCCGCGAGGGCGAGGAGGAAGAACTCGGGGACCCCCCATGGGATGCCCGCGAACGTGACGGCGGAGAAGCTCGTCCAGCCCCAATAGACCCCCTCCGTGAGACCGAACATCGCCATCGCGAGGGCGAAGCCGAGGCTGCCGATGCCGGGCAGGTCGATCGGCTTCGGAGAGAGGTGCGGCGACTCCCGTAGGTAGACGTACGCGAGAATCACGAGGACGATCGCGACCGGGGTCACGGTGTGGTAGGTGAGCTGCCAGCCGAACCGGTACGCAATGTACCCTCCGCCGACAAGCCCGAGCGCTGCGCCGGCCGCGAACATGCCCGCGACGATCCCCTGGGCCTGCCCGACCCGGGCCGCCGGAAAGACCTCGGGGAGCATGGCGAAGGCGAGCGGGAACATGCCCATCCCGAGCCCCTGGAACGCCCGAGCGCCGATGAGCAGGTAGAGCTGGTTCGAGGTGCTGACCCCGAGCGCCGACCCGATGTTGGGCGTGAACCCGGCGACGCTCACCGCGACGGCGTAGAGCGCCATCACGAAGACCAGCATCCGCTTCTTGCCGTACTTGTCACCGAGCTTCCCGAAGACCGGGGTGGCGACGGTCCCGACGAGAAGGTAGGCCGAGAGGATCCAGACGACGCTCGTCGTCGGCGCGTTGTCGAAGAACGTGATGAAGGCCCGGAACGCGGGCAGGACCATCGTCTCGACATAGGTGACCATGAGCGCCATCACCGCGAGAACGATGATCACCGCCCGCGCGGCGTGCGGGTCGTACGGGGTGCCCGCGGCAGTCAGGCTCCGCGACGATCCGCTCACGAGAGCTCCCGTGGGGGGACGGCGCTGGACTCGAGCCGACGGTTCAGCGCGACGAAGACCCGAAGGGCGGTGGCCACGTCCTCCGGCGGGAGGTCCTGGGCCGCTTCGGACATCAGCTGGCCGATCCGGTCCCAGACCCGCGACTCGACCTTGCGGCCTTTCGGCGTCAGGAGGAGCTCGACCGCGCGGTGGTCGCGTTCGGAACGCCGTCGGGTCAGGAGGCCGGCGGCCTCGAGCTGGTCGACGTTCGCGCACACGGTCGGCGCCGAGACGAAGAGGTGACGGGCCACGGTGCTCACGGATGCCGATCGGAGCCCCGAGACGAGATGCAGCGCCCAGAACTGCCCCAACGAGATCCCTTCGGCCTCGAGCGCGGGGTGGATGCGGTGCAGGACGGACCCCATCGCCTCGTGGACACAGACCACCAGCTGTTCGGTGTCCGTGGGCGGAGCGGTTCGGGAACCCGGGGGGGAAATGGCGGCCATGAGGTTTCCTAACTATTCGGAATCGGAATAATTAGAGAATATAATCATTCCGTTGCCTATGCGAGGGCATAGCGCGCGAGCTCGACGAGGTCGTCGAGTCCCGGTCGCGAGTCTTCCGGGACGGTCCCGCCTCCCCACGCGGCGACGATCGCGCCCGAGGGAAAGGCGGGGTTCCGACCGGCCTCCTGAGCGCCGAGCGCGGTCGGCGACCCGCGCCGGTCGATCTCGAGGAGCAGCACGAGGGCCCCCAGCGGGCCGGAATCGACCGTGATGCGGACGGCCGTCCCTCGGCCCCCCACCTCGACCCGCGCCTCCTCGTCGTGGAGGTGGGCGATGCGGGCTCGTGGTCCGGCGAGACGCTTGGCTATCGTCCGTACCTCTCGCCAGGCGATCTTTTGTCCGGCCGCGCGGTAGCGCACGAGGAGACCCGGGTCCATGAGGAGAGGGGCGGTCGGTTCGCTCACGCCGTCACCGTCCGGCCCCGCCAGAGGCGGCAATCGGGTCGCACCGAGCAGGGACCGCAGACGGCGATGTCCCGCTCCTTCGGGCAATCCCCGGAGATGCCGGTGTGACAGAGGACGAAGTCGTACTTCGCCGGGTCCAGGGGGTCGATCCGACGTAACGCTTCGCTGACCTCCTCCACGGCCGCCCACGACCGTGTGCGCCGGCCCGTGAGCCCGAGGTGATAAGCGATCCAGTGAACATGCTGGTCGAGCGGTATCTTGAGCTCCCCGGTCGGCACGCGCCGCCAGAGGCCCAGGTCCGGATATCGGTCGCGTACCATCCACCGAACGAACAGCGTGAGCCTTTTACAGGGGCTTTGCGCCGCGTCCCGGGGGCTCGGGAAGAGCGCGCGATATCCCCGAGGCGGAGGGCCGAGGCGCGAGCGTAGTGCTTCCCCCCGGAGAACGCGGGAGAGCTCGTCCAGACCGCCCGCGAAACCTCCGTTCGCGAGACCGTCGACGAACGCCGACTCGAGGGACGGGTAGCGTCGGTAGTAGGCCTCCAGGACGCGGGCCAGGTAGTCGAGCTGGTCCCCCCGGATCCATCGATGCCGGAAGGAGGCCAAGCGTCGGGCCCGTTCTCGGGCGTGGCCCGGGGAAACGAGCCACCCCACGTCGCCGCCGGCGGCCTCGGCGAGCCGGACGACCGCGCCCCGGATCGCGGTGGTGTTGCCGATGGCGAGGGTCGACGCGAAGACCCCTGCGACCTCGGCACGCCGAGGGTCCACGGCCCGGGAGCGGACCTCGGAGATCGGGTCGTCCGCGAGCGACCGGTCGAACGGGAACCGGGCGTAGAGCTCCTCGAGGTGACGGGGAAACTCGGCGGTCGGTCGATGGGCCCGCACACGGCGCCGGACCCGAGCGCGGCATTTACCGTTCGCGTCGCAGGCGATGAGACCGCACTCCTAACTAGTGGGAAGGGATAGGGCTACCGGAGCTGCGCGATGGAGCTCCGACCGACCATCGACCGGGAGTGGCTCGACCGCGCCGCGGTCCGGGACCCCTTCGCTCACGCCTACGGCCGGTGGGACCTCGACCACGAGCCGAGCCGGGTCCGTTTCGTCTCGGCCCGTGACGGCGACCAGACGGTCGGCTACCTCCTCGTCTGGCTGGGTCATCCCACTCGGACCGTCGTCCACTGGGTCGGTGCCGACCCTCGCGCCCGCATTCTCGGGGACGCCCTCCCTCCGCGACCCCTCGTCGCGATCGTACCCGAGATGTTCCAAGACGTGGTGGTCTCCGCCCGGGGCCCGGCGCGGCCGTTCACGCTCCTCATGCTCGCGAACGAACCGTTCGCGAAGCCGAGGGTGGACGCGAGAGCCCCCCCCTCGGTCGAGGTCCGCCGCGTCGAACGTTCGGACCTTCCGGCGCTCGTCGTGTTTGCCGAACGGCAGTCGGACCCCGTGGCGGCCGAGTATCCGACCCTCGACCCCGGCGAGGAGTGGATCTGGGGAGCGTTCGACCAGGGGAAGCTCCTCGGTGCGGTCCGTGCCGCCGTGCGCCTGCCGGACATATGGATCGTCAACGGGGTGTACGTCGACCCGAACGCCCGGGGCCGAGGGGTCGGGGGGATGCTCGTCGAGGCCGCTATCGCGAGCGCGCGGGAGGCCCGGGCGAGGGTCGGCCTGTACGTTCGGGAGGACCGCCTCGAGGCTCGGCGCCTGTACGAACGACAGGGGTTCCGCCCCGTCGGCCGGCGCACGTGGCTCGACCTCGGAGCCGGATTCTCCCCGTGAGCGGCGCGGGACGGGCATTGACGAGCCGAGCGGACGCGCGCGGGAAGGAGCGGCGATGACCTCCAACGCAGAGGCGACGGAGACCTTCCGGACGATCGCCGACCTCCTCGACCTTCTCGGGGAGAAGTTCAAACCGGAGGCGTATCGACGCGCCGCCCGGTCGATCGAGAGCCTGACCGAGGACCTAGGCGCGGTCGCGGCGCGCCGCGAGCTTCGAGCGATCCCCGGGGTCGGGGAGGCGATCGCGGAGAAGATCGAGGAGTACCTCCGGACCGGGTCCGTTTCCTACTACGAGCGGTTGAAACGCGAGGTCCCGCCCGGGCTCGTCGAGCTGATGCGCCTCCCCGGGCTCGGTCCGAAGACCGCGCGCCGGTTCTGGGTCGAGCTCGGCGTCGAAGGGCCGAACGAGCTTCGGGACGCGATCGCCGCGGGCCGCCTCGTCGGGGTGAAGGGCTTCGGGGAGAAGAAGATCGAGCAGATCCGGTCGGCCCTCGCAGCCGCGGCGGCCGGCCCCGGAGCCGCGAGACGCGCCATCGAGGAGGTCTACCCGGTCGCTCACTCGATCGTGCGCGCGCTCCGGGAAGGCGCCGGCGCGGACCGGGTCGAGGTCGCCGGCAGCTTCCGTCGGGCGCGCGAGACGGTCGGGGACCTCGACATCCTCGTTACGTCGAAGGACCCAGGGAAGGTGTTCGAGACGTTCACGGCACAACCCCTCGTCGCCGAGGTGAAGATGCGGGGCGAGACGAAGGAAACCGTCGTGCTCTCGGGCGGTCTCCAGGTGGACCTGCGCGTCGTGAAGCCCGAGGAGTTCGGGGCCGCGCTCCAGTACTTCACGGGCTCGAAGGACCACAACGTGCGTCTCCGGTCGCGGGCCCGCGACCGGGGGCTCAAGGTCAACGAATACGGGGTCTTCCGGGGCGACGAGCGCATCGCCGGGTCCACCGAGGAGGAGGTCTACGCGTCCCTTGGGCTCGCCTGGATCCCGCCCGAGCTGCGGGAGGACCGGGGCGAGATCGAGGTGGCCGCCCGGGGCAAAGTTCCCTCGCTCGTCTCCGAGAACGACCTTCGGGGGGACCTGCACACCCACCTCGCCCTGGACGCAAGTCCCGAGACCGTGGACCGGATCGCCACCGAGGCCAAGGCGCGCGGGTTCGCCTACGTGGGGGTCGTCGTGGGAGGGGTCCGGGCGGACGGTACCGTCTGGCTCCTACCCGACGCGACACGGTCGCGCCTAGCGGAACTCCGGCCTCCGGGCCTACGGCTCATGGGCGCGGTCGAGACGGGGAGAGAAGCGCCGCCGACGGAGCTCGAAACGACCCCGTATGACTATCGCATCATACGACCCACCGCCGCCCCGTCCGAGGGGGCAGGGTCCCGGCGAACTCCCCCTCCTCCGGCCCTCGTCGTCCACGTGGGCTCTTCCGTCGCGTCGGACGCAGCGGCGCTCGCGGGATGGGTCGAGGAGGCACGACGGGCCTCCGCCGCGATCGAGGTCGGCCCCGGTCCCGAGCGACTCGACTCGACCGCCGGCCGACAGGCCCGCGAGATGGGGGTCGCGGTCCACGTGCCGACGGGCCTGGGGGCGACCCCGGACGACCCGACGCGGGTCGTGGCCCTCGGGTTCGCCCGGCGCGCCGGCGCGGCTTCGGACGGAGTGATGAACGCCCGCCCTCTGGGAGAGATCAGTGCCCCATGGTCCGGGTCGACCCCGGACCGGAAAGGGATGTCGAACGGCCACCCGAAATCGAAGCCCGCGAGGAGGCGCTCGCCATCATGAGGCAGCTCGTGCAGCGATGCGCCGTGGGCGTCAACCCGTGGCGCCAGTAGCAATCGGTGCACAGGGGACGGCCGCACCCCCAGCAGCGAGGGGGAACGGAGACGCCCCGGATCGGGGCGGCGCAGCTCGAGCAGGCCCGGGCTCCCGCGAGGGGGTTCATCCGAAGCGCCGGCGGCTCGGGCAGGTGACGCGAGCCCGAGCCCGACGGTGTGGCCTGAGACCGGGCAGGGCTCGACGGGGCCGGACGCCGTGGGGGGCTTTCGTTCACCGAGCCGCCAGAGGGGGTTCCCCCCTTTTTATGTATAGGTCCAACCGGAAGGGGTTTCCGTTGGAGGGTGGGGTTCATCTAGGACCGACCGGCCCCTCCCAAGCGTGTCCAACGCCCGGGCGTACCCACCGGCCTACCGTCGGCCCACCAACCCCCCGCCGAGCCGGGCGGCGGAGACCGAGACGAAGCGCTCGAACGCCGCGATCCCCGTCGCCATCGTGCTCGTGCTGGTGGGCCTGTACCTGAGCCAGTTCACCGTCCTGCTCACGGCGTTGCTGGGCGTCGTCCTGTTCTTCTCGGGGACGTCGTTCCTATCGACCCGGCTGAACCCGCTCAGCCCGCACTTCTACCTGACCCGCAAACCGTCCTGGCTCGCGATCGGGGTCGTCTTCCTCTCGGCGTTCGGGCTCCTCGCGGCGGCCTTCGAGCTGTACGTGCACGGACTCGCGCCGATCTTTCCGAGGTTCTGAGCGCGCGTTCAGGCCGCGACCATCCGTTCGAGCGCGACGCGCGCCTTCGCCGCCGTGTCGCTCGGTACTTCGATGCGGTATCGGTCGAGGGCCAGGGAGTCACGGACGTCCTCGAGCGAGATCTCCTTCATGTAGGGACATATCGCGCCCGCGTCGATCGGGGTGAACCGGGTCGTCGTGTTGAGCTTCGACATGCGGTGGAGGATCCCGACCTCCGTCGCTACGAGCACTTCGGTCGCGTGCGTCTCTTCCGCGAACCGTACCATCCCGTCCGTCGAGAGGATCTGGTCGACGTTCGACATCGCCTGGGTCGCACATCCGCACTCCGGGTGAGCGATCACCGGCGCGTGGGGGTGGTCGGCGCGGGCGCGTGCGAGGTCCTCGGGACGAAGCTTCGCGTGGACGGGGCAGTCCCCGACCCACAGGTGCATCGCCCGACCGGTCCGCCGACGCACGTAGTCCCCGAGGAACATGTCGGGGAGGAAGAGGATCTCCCGGCCCGGAGCGACCTGCTCCACGACCTTCACCGCGTTCGAGCTCGTGCAGCAGATGTCGGCCTCCGCTTTGACGTCGGCCGAGGTGTTGATGTACGCCACGACCACCGCGCCCGGGTGGGCCTTCTTCCAGGTCCGGAGCTGCTCCGCGGTGATCGAGTCGGCGAGGCCACAGCCGGCCTTCAGGTCGGGCAGCAGCACGGTCCGGCTCGGGTTCAGGATCTTGGCGGTCTCGGCCATGAACCGAACCCCGGCGAACACGATGACCGACCGGTCGGACTCCATCGCCTTCCGAGAGAGGTAGAGCGAGTCGCCGACGAAGTCGGCGATGTCCTGGACCTCCGGACGCTGGTAGTTGTGGGCGAGCAGTACCGCGTTCCGTTCCTCCTTCAGGCGGAGGATCTCCTCGGCCAGACTCATCGACGTTCGGATTTTCTAGACCGCGCGGCGTCTTAAGGGAGGGGTGGACCGTAGGATGAGGTGGAACGGGAGGGCCGGCGCCGAGTGGGTGAGCCCCCCCAGGCTCACCGCGTCCGCGCCCACCGACCGGTACAGGGGGACCCGCCCGGGGGTGATCCCGCCCGAGAGCTCCACCCAGCGCCCGCGTCGAAGGTCCTGCTGCTCGAGCTTCTGCACGATCTCCCGGGCCCGCCGGGGGGAGACGTTGTCGAGGAGGAGCGCGTCCGCGCCCGCGCGCGCCGCCGTGACCGCCTGGGCGGCGGTCCGAACCTCCACCTCGACCGGCTCGTCGGGCCGCGCCCGGGCGCGCGCCCGCGCCACCGCATCCGGCAGCGCCACGAGCGCGAGATGGTTGTTCTTGATGAGCACGGCGTCCGAGAGGTCCCGGCGGTGCGGGTGTCCGCCCCCGTGCACGACCGCCGCCTTCTCGAGGTCTCGGAGGCCGGGCAGCGTCTTCCGCGTGGCCCACACCTCGAGCGGCCGCCGGGCCCCTCGGGCCCCCTCCACCGCGCGGCGGGTCTCGGTCGCGACCCCGCTCGCGTGCATCAGGAAGTTGAGGATCGTGCGCTCGGCCGCCAGGATCCGTCGCGCGTCCCCCCGGAGGCGGAGGACGACGGTGCCCGGACGGACCGGGGCTCCGTCCCGTACGGCCCGGACGACCGTAAGTCCCAGGGCCCGCGCGGTCGCCCGCGCGGCCGCCATCCCCGATAGGACGCCGTTCGCTTGCGCGACGACGCGGGCCTCCGCCGGGACCGAATGCACGAGGAGCAGCCGCGTCGTGCGGTCATGGGACGCACGGTCTTCCCGAAGGGCGCGACGGGCCAGGTCCTTCAGGTCGGCCGAGGGAAGCTCACGGGACGTCGGCCTCGCCCTCCCCCGCGGCGAGCGCGTGCCGCAAGCGCTCGAAGTCCTCCGTGACGTCGGGCCGGAGGGCGGGAAGGTTCCGGCGCTCGAGCTCGGCGACGCGGCGGCGGGCGCTCGCGCGGTCGCCCCGCGCATAGGACAGCTGGGCGAGTCGAAGGACCACGTCGACCTCGTCCGCCGGGGCGTTCAGGTCCCGGACCAGACGGTACGCCTCGAGCAGGTCGGCCTCCGCGAGGTCGTACTCGCCCCGGTCGATCGCGATCTTCCCCCGGACGATGATCGACTGGATGAGCCCGAACCGGTCGCCGATCCGCTCGAGGATCTCCCGGGCGTGCTCCGCCTTCTCGACGGCTTCCTCGAACTGCCCTGCGTCGCGCAGGATGTCCGCGGTGTTGAACAGGGCCCAGCCCATGCGGCGGGGGTCCTGCGCCTTCTCGGCGAGCCGAGTCGCCTCCGCGAACTCCGCGATCGCCTCCTCGTGGCGTGGGGTCTCGGACGGGATGCTCGTGATGAGGACGCCGAGGAAGAGGTGCGCCTGGGCCGATTCCCGGGCCGGTCCCACCCGTTCGAGCGCGGCCGCGGCCTCCCGCGCCTCGGTGAGCGCCGTCTCCGACTGGCTCATCATCATGAGCACGCCCGCGTGCCGGGCTTGGCCGAGCGCGGTCGCGCGCTCGTTACCGGCCTCGCGCGCGAGGCGGATCTCCTCCGCGTGCTGGGCGAGGGCCTCCGGGTAGCGCGCCTCGTAGAAGAGCGCCTCGCCGAGCAGCCGGTGGGCCCCGAGCTGGACGAGCAGCTGGCCTTCGAGTCCCGGGGAGGAGAGCACCTTCTCCGCGACCTCGGACGCGGCGCGCCAGTCCCCGCGGTCGCTCAGGACCCGGGCGAGGTAGATCTCGAGGGTCGCCCGGCTGCGCGGGGAGAGGCGGGCGTCGTCCTTCCCCCGATCGAGGAAGTCGCGGAGGATCCCTTCCGCCTCTTGCAGGCGGCCGAGCTCGTTGGTCGTTCGCGCGAGCTCGAGCACGAGCTCCGACTCTCCGTCGCGGTCGTCCGGGTTCAGGTCGCGCTGGCTCTCGAGCGCTCGGGCGAGGTGGTCGCGAGCCACGTCGGGCGCGAACGCCCGGTCGGCGATCTCGGCCGCGATGCGGTTGTACTGGACCGATTTCTCGTCCTGGCGGCCCAGGTAGAAGTGACGCGCGAGCGCGTAGATCGTCGTGAGGTCCGCGCTCCCCATCGCCTCGAGGGCCTCCCCGGCCCGCCGGTGGAGGAGGCGGCGTCGGCTCTCGGTGAGGCGGCTGTACGCCTCCTCGCGGAGCCGGTCCTCAGGGAAGGCGAGGAGCTCTCCCGGTCGCTCGTACAGGAGCCCTTGGCCGACCAGTCGGTCGACGGCCTCCGCAAGGCGTTCCTCGTCCTCTCCGCTCGCGCGCAGGAGGATGGCGAACGAGAACTCGGGTCCTAACACCGCCGCGACGTCGAGCGTGCGATGGGCCTCCTCGTCGAGGGGCGGAAGGGCCGCCTCCGACCGGCCCCCGGCTTCGGAGACCGAGATCCGGCGGTCGAGCTGTTGGAGGAGGAGCGGGTTCCCGCCGGTCTCGGAGTAGCGCCGCGCGACCTCCTCGGGAGAGAACTCCCGGGACGGGTCGCTCATCCGCAGGTAGTCGGCGACCTCTCCCGACGTCATCGGACGGAGGACGATGCGTCGGGCGTGGGTGGAACTCTCGAACCCCTCGAGCCGGGCGCGTCCCGATTCCGTGAGCGACACGTACGGGCGGCTGGTCGCCAAGATCCAGAGGGGTCGGTTCTGCAGCTGGTTCGCAAGGAACTCGATTGCGGCGAGCGACGACTCGTCCGCGCGGTGAAGGTCCTCGAGGATGAGCACCGTCGGCCCGTGGCGGGTGAACTCGAGGAACTGTTCGGCGATCCCCGTCCAGACCCGCTCCCGGGAGGACTCGCCGCGCTCCTCGGTCTCGCCCAGGACCTCGAGCAGGCGCTCTTCCATACCGGTGGGCGAGGGGTAGGCCGGTTCGCCGAGGCGGGGAGCGAACCCGATCAGGAACTGGTCTCCGCCGAGCAAGGGGGGCTCGGTGGACTGGAGCGTTGGGTCGTCATGCGCGCTCTGGATGACGGAGCGGATCAGGGAGAACGGAGGCGGGTCATCCAGCGCGAGGGCCCGGCCGAGCAGCACACGGACCCCCCGGGCTCGAATGTCCCGGACGAGCTCTGCGACCAGGGCCGACTTCCCGACCCCCGTACCCCCCACGAGGAGGGTCACTCCGCCCGTGCCCGCCCGTGCGTCCTCGAACCGACGGTGGAGCGCTTCGACCGTCTCGACCCGGCCGACGAACGGGCGAGCGGACCCGGCTTCGGCCGCCATCGTTCTCGCCCCGAGTAGATGGGATGCACGCAGTATTTACGTACGCGTCTTAGCGGCTTTGAGGAACGGCAGCGGCACGACCCGGCCCGCGACCTCGCGGCCGCGGATTTCGAGGGTCAACGCGGTCCCGGGCGCGGCGAGCTCGCTCGGAAGGTAGGCAAGGGCGATCCCCTTTCCGAGCGTTGGAGAGAGCCCTCCGCTCGTCGCCTCGGTCACCGGCTTACCAGCCGACCGGATCGGCGTGCCGTGGCGCGGGATCGCGTCCGCCTCGTCGACCTCAATCCCGACGAGCCGGCGCTTCGGGCCCTCGGCGCGTTCCTTCTCGAGCGCCGGGCTCCCGACGAACACGTGGTCGAAGTCGACGAACCGCTCCTGACCGGCCTCGAGCGGGGTGTGGTCCCGGTGGAACTCCTGCCCCGAGAGAAGGTACCCCTTCTCGAGGCGAAGGGTGTCGCGCGCGCCGAGTCCGACCGGCACGACGCCCGCCGCGAGGAGGCGCTCGGCGAGCGCGTCCGCCTCCGCCGCGGGGACGAACACCTCGTATCCGAGCTCTCCCGTGTAACCGGTCCGGCTCACGAGCAGGTAGTCGGCGAGCGCGCCGGGCAGCCGCAGCCCGAGGCGGCCGGAACGGGGGCCGGTACCGTCCTTCTTCGGGAAGAAACGCACGTGATAGAACGGAAGTCCCGATAGGTCCCACGGGAACAGCGACTCGAGGACCGACCGCGACTTGGGCCCTTGGACCGCGAGCAGGGCCACCGGACCGTTCCACCGACCGATTGTCGTGTCGGGGCTGCGGTGCTGGCGCAGGATCTCCTCGATCTCGTCCGCTCGGCTCGCGTTCGGAACGGCCAGGAACGAGCGGGTCAGTTCTTCGCCGCTGTCGAGACGGCTGACCAGGAGGTCGTCCACGATGAACCCCGTCGCTTCGAGCAGGAACGTGTAGCGGACCTGTTCGGGGGTGAGGGCCGGGACGTTCGCGGTCGTACGTCGGCCGAGGAGGTCCGCGGCGTGGGCCCCTTCGACCGTGAGGATCCCCATGTGGGAGACGTCGAACACGCCGGCCCCTTCCCGGACCGCGCGGTGCTCGGCCAGGATGCTGGTGTAGTAGAGCGGCATCTCCCAGCCCGCGAACGGGACGATGTGGGCTCCGTGCCGGCGGTGGAAGTCGTAGAGGGCCGTGCGACGGAGCGGGGCCGCGGTCGGGGGAGCCGGGTCCGTCATGTGACGATCTCCGAGAGGCGGCCTTGCTCGGAGGCGCGCCGGATCTCGAGGGCGACCCGACGGCCGCTGCTCATCGGGGTCCGCCAGAGCGCGTTCCCGTACGGATGGCCGAGCGCGAGGTGGACGTTCGTCCCGCCTCCGATCCGGGCCGCGACGTCGAAGACGGACGGGTGCCCGTTCCGGTCGATGCACGTCTGAAGGCAGAACGGGCCGATGATCCCCGGCGGGTACTGAGCACGGGCCGCGTCGACGAACTTCTCCCCCATGCGGAACACCTCCTCCAGGATGGACTCCCGGACGGTCAGCGTCCCGTGACCCACGACCGTGTACTCGGGGATCCGGTCGGAGTCGCTGAGCTCGAGCTGCTGCGCGGCCGGCAAACGGACGAGACCGTCGAGGTTGCTCTCGCGTCGCTCGTCGACCCCGAGCAGCTCGAGCCCGTCCTCGCGCGGGACGAGCGGGGAGAAGAAGAAGTTGAAGTTAAACACCGGGCCGAGGACGTACTCCTCGATCCGCGCCGTCGCGAGGTCGGCCGGGTCGACCGTCCCTCGTGCGACCAACCGCTCGACTTTCGCTCGGTACGCCTCCGGACTGGCCACGGTGAAGAACCCGCGTTCGAGCCGACGGGTCGCGTGGGGCAGTTTCACGATCGCGAGGCGGTCGATCGCGTCGGGCGTCGGGATCTTGCGGGGGGTGGAGATACCGGCCCGTTCGAGGAGCGTGTAGTAGTTCTCGCGCTCGCTTCGTTCCTCGATCCGCAGCATCGAGCGCGAGCCCACGATCGGCACCCGGAAGTCGTCCTCGATCGCGGAGAGGGAGACGTAGGAGCTGAGCGCCCGGTTCGGGACGATCAGCACGCCCGAGGAGCGCAGGCGCTCCTGCACCGCGGGAGAGACAATATCGGCGAACTTCGAGAACGTCCAGACGTCGTCGACGCACCCCCGCGTCCGCGTTCCGTCGGGAGCCCGGACGGACCGGAAGTACCGGCTGTACGTCGCGTCCCGACCGGTCTGGGCGAGGATCAGGCTCGAAAGGCCTTCGGTGACCGCTCCATCGGCGACGTCGATCGCCGAGTGAGAACCGACCGTTCCGACAACCGGCGGGGACGGGTATTGGGCGAGGAGCGCCCGGACTTCCGTGAGGGAGAGCGGCATGGCGAACGGGACCGCCGGAGAAGCTTAAGCGCTCGCGCCACCCGCGCGGCGGAGAGCCGACGCTCGGAGACGCACGCTCCCGTTACACCGCAGGCGCCGACCTCCCCCGACCCCAGTGCCGGGCGTTGCGACCGGCCCGGCGGCGCGCGGGGAAGCGCACCGCGCGAGCGACACCATCGGGGGGAGGGAGCACGACTCGGGAGCCCGCGGTTTCGCCCCGCGGGCGGGCGCCTCACGCCTTCTTTTTTATCTGATGAGCGGCTTTGGCAACCGGACCGCATGCCATTCGAACTCGCGTTGCGTTACAGCACTCCCCTCACTCCGATCGCCGACCTGGACGAGGTACTGCGCGAATTCCTGCGACTCGTCGGCTACCTGCCGGAAGGCGAAGAGGGTCGCGGCTCCGAAGGACCGGTCGCGCAGAGCCTCGCCTATCGACTGGTGCGCGACTGCCTCCTCAAGGACCCGTCGAAAGCGTGGTACGTGGACGAGTTGACGGCGGTGCTCAAGACGTCCAAGCCCACGGTCTACCGGCATGTCAACAAGCTCAAGGCGCTCGACCTGCTGGAGGAGGTGGGAGGGGCCACCGACGGGAAGGGGCGGAAAGGGTACCGGCTCCGCTACGGGAACCTGGCCCGCGCTTGGGACTTCACGGAGGCGAACGCACAGAACGCCCTCCGCCGATATCGGGAGACGGTGAATCACTTGCAGACATTGGTCGAGAAGAAGGCGCTCGAGATCCCGCCGAAGGTCGCCCCCACGCCCCGGACCGCCGGGCGCGAGCGCGGAGGGAACCGATGAGCGATCCCGCGAGCGCGGCGAAGCGGCCGACGATCGCCCTCACCCCGGGTTCGAAGGTCGTGGTCCGGTCCGCGGGCACCGAGCGCGAGCCGATCGTCTCGACGGGCACGTTCCGGGGGCTCGTCTCGATCGGCGGCGACAACACCCTCGCCATCGAGCTCGACGGGTCGGGCGGGGACGAGAAGGGACGGGTCCGCCTCGTTCCGGTGCCGGCGATCCTCGCGGTCGACATCCTGGAGGCCGTGAAGGCCGACGAAGAGAAGCGGAGCGCGCCTCCGCAATCCCCGGGGTACTTCGGCTAGTCCGCGACGGGAGCGGGGGACGGGCTTGCTGGGAGTTTCGCCGCGGTAGACCTCCGCGATTTCGAACCCAGGTCGCTGGCTTCGAAGGCCAGCAGGATAGTCCAGGCTACCCCACAAGCCCGCCGTCCTTCCACGGGACGCCGGCTATTTGGACGTTCCGGACTCCTCGTCCCCGGTGTCCGAAGGGGTCGACGGACCCAGAACCGACGGGTTGTCCTCACCGGGGGACGGGGGCCGCCCGGTCTCCGGGCGGAACCGATCGAGCGTCGTCTGGGAGATGGCCCCGGGGAAGAGCGTGGCGACCGAGTCGGCGATGAGCTGGATGCGCTGCCGGACGTACGGGGTGATCCCCTCCATCGCCCCGAGCCGCTGGGCGAGCGGGAGGTACTTGCGCACCGACGCCTCGTACACGGTCGAGAGCAGCTCTCCGTCGCACCGGCCCCCGGGGCGCGGCGCGACGCACCGGCCCGTGAGCGGGGGCCGCCGGTAGGAGACCTCGCAGACCTTGCACCGGAACTTCTGCGTCCCGAAGCTCCTCAGGTTCCCCATCACGTCGGGAAGGAAGTGAGCATTCAGCACGAGCGTGACCGCTTCCGCGAGGTCGACCGCCCGGATCTGCGCCGCGAGCACGATCGACCGCTCGACGAGCTCCGCCATCGGTCGACCCTCGCGATAGGCGGAGAGCGACGGCCCGCCCGCGATTCGGTGGGTGTCGTGGGTGAACCCGTAGCCGGAGAGCGAGCGGGAGGAGCCGAGGCGATGACCGACGAGGTCGAGCAGTGCCTCGACCTCCTTGGGGTCCCGCCGCTCCGCGGCCGCACGGTAGAGCGCGAGGGGGTAGTGGCTCGACACGTCGACGTTGTGCGCCTCCTTGTCGACCTCGGTGGCCTCGAGGCGCGTGGTCAGGACGAGCGGCTTGTCCATGAGCGCGCCCCGACTGTCGGGGAGGTAGGACCGTGAGAAGTTCAGCAGCGCGTCGAGCAGGAGCGTGACCGAGTCTTCGTCCCCGTCACAGTTCCGGCGCTTGGCGGCGTGGAACACCGGATGCGCGAAGCACGCCTCCGCGTTCGTGAAGCCGAGGAGGCGGCCGGCGACCCCGCCCGAGGTGTGGGGCGCGAGCGCGACGACGATCTGGCCGACGAGCTGCTCCGGCCGATCGGCGCGGTAGAACGGCTCGGCATCGTAGAGGCGGACCAGCTCGTCGTCCACGAACTGAGCGAGACGGGTGAGGTACGTCCCGCACGATCGGGCGACGATAAGGTCCTGGGGAAGGAGCTCGACCAGCTGCTCGTCGTCGGTGAGCGGCGCGCCGGACCAGTCCCGGGCGTACCCCAATCGGTGCAGGGTCGCGATGTCGGTCCCGATCTCGGCCGGGCGGAAGTGCGTCAGCGGGAGGTCGG
This sequence comes from Thermoplasmata archaeon, assembly GCA_052325545.1. Lineage (GTDB taxonomy): Archaea > Thermoplasmatota > Thermoplasmata > Lutacidiplasmatales > UBA184 > Lutacidiplasma. The sequence continues at coordinate 19,529 of JBKQUP010000028.1, read as the reverse complement.
TGAGGTCGAAGCGAGCGGTACCGTCCTGGTAGACCGAGATCGCGTGCGAGGCGCGGAGAATCCCCTTCTCGATCGCCTCCGGGACCTTTCCCGGGGACGTGAGCCCCTTGACTCCCTTCACCACGGGGGGTTTGCCGAGATGGAGCCGCTCGAGCGCATCGCTCCAGAGGCGAGCGATCGGCAGGGGCTCGGAGATGGTCCGGCCCGTGGGCTCCGTATGGGCTCCGCACGGGCACCGGGTCCAGACGGTCGAGCGACCGCACGCCGGACAGCTCCGGACCCCGAGGTCGACCTTCACCCCCTCGCGCATCGTTCTGCGAGCCGCGTCGGGGAGCGAGCGCTTCGGACCACCCGCGGCCCCCACCGGGAAGAGCCCGTGGACGTTCGGTTGCATGCTCCGGTGGTAGGCCTTCTCCGGACGGCCGACGCGTCCGCCGACGCGGGACGGACCCCGGGCCCGGACCGGGACCCCGGCGAGACGGCTCACGTAGGCGAGGGTGTCCTCCTCGACCGGGTCGAGCGGCGCGCGACGGACCAATCGCTCCCCTTCGGATGCGAGGCCGAGGCCTCCGACGAGCGCGGCGGATGCGTCGGGCTCTCCGCGAAGGTCGTCCCCGCCGACCGGGGCGAAAAGGAAACCGAGCCGCACGAGGGCTTCCCGCCACAACGGGTCCGCAGGTATCACGAGCGACCTGTCGACCCAATGGCCGCTGCGCTCGACGAACTCCCCGAGCGCCCGCACCTCTCCGGGGGTAAGGTCGTGCCAGAAGAGGAGCCAGCGGGGATGGAGCGGGACCCGGTACGTTTGGGAGACCCGCACGGCGTCCTCGTACGTGGTGACGGTGAGCCCTTCGGCTTCGGTGGCTCCCACCGCACGAAGTTCTTCGAGGTGCCAGTCGAGGGAGTACCCCGCGGGGACGAGGGGACGGTTGTTCTCGAGGAACTCCCCGAACGAGACCAGGATCTCGCCGAGGTCGACGATCCTCCGCACCCTCGAACGGAGCTCCTCCGCTCGCGCGAGGTCGTGAACGGCCGTGACCGTGCCGTCGTCGAGCTCGACGATGGGACCCTCGATCGTGTCGCAGACCCCCATCGCCGTCGCCTTCCCGGGATACTCGAGCTTGACCTGGGTCCCGATCGCGACGAAGTTCTGGAGGAGCACCATCGTCGCCGGGTTGATCGCGCACGCCGCGAGGCCCGTCGTGCGGGCCCGACCGTAGACGAGCCGAAAGCCCCCGGGATGGTTCGGGTGCGCGAGGACCGGCCGGCCCCCGACCGAGTCCTGGAGGTACTTCGGCGTCCGGGCCTCCTCGTCATCGGCGGTGTTATGGCCGATGTCGGAGAGGAACTCCCAACCGTCGAGCCCGAGCTTGTCGACGATCTTCCGAAGCTTCGCCGCCTTCTGGCAGAGCCCTTCGGCGATGACGAGGCACGCCCCTCCACGGATCCCGTTCGTGGGAACGCGGGGCAGGTTCCGGAACGCGCTGACCTCCGCGTCGCCTTCGGTCGCCTCTCCCGAGATCGCCACGGGAACGTGGCGGACTACGAGGTCGATCTCCTCCGGGGTGGGAACGTACTGGAGATGCTGATGGTACTTGTAGAGCGGAATCTCCTCCTTGTAGCGCCCCACCTCGTCGGGCTCCGGATGGAAGGCGGCCAAGCCGAGGTCCCGACGGACGACGTCGGCAAGCAGCACGCTCAAGGCCTGAGCGGTACCGCCTGCGGCCCGGATCGGACCCGCGTAGTAGAGCTCGATGTACGGGCCGTGCTCCCGGTCCTCATGGACGTGGACCTCGGCCAGCCCCTCGAGCGGAGCGACGAGGATCCCCTCGGTCAGGATCGCGAGGCCGACCCGGAGCGCGGCGTCCACGCGCGCTGCCACCGAATCGCCCCGGGCCGGGTCGCGTGCGATCCGGCGGGCGATGGTCAGCGCGACCTCCTCGCGAGGCATGGTAGCGGAGAGCGCGCGGATCTCGGTCGAGATCCCTTCGATCCCGAGGTGGGAGAGGAGTTTCTCGACGCGCATCGCCATGTCCTGGGCACGCGGGATCTCGGGAGTGACCTCGGGGTCGTAGCCGGAGTGACGGGCCTTCTCCGCGACTACGTACGCGCGGTCGACCTCGGCCTCGACCGACCGAAAATACGACTCCACGAGCGTGCGAGAGAGTGCGCGGTCATAAACTCGCGTGCTCCCGTCGCTCCTCCCCGTCGCGCGGAACGACGAATTGCGTGCGGCCGCGCGTCCGGTCCCAAAGGCCGTTCATTCCTTGCGCAGTTTCCAGATCGTCTCGAGCGGCCAGGACCGGCCCCAGTCGGAATCGGCCCGGGCGAGGTACGTCGACCGGCGACGTGGGGTTGGGCGCGTCTCCACCAGTCGCTCCACGCGGAGACCGTTCTTCCGGAATAGGTCGACCCAGGCTCCGTACGGGAGCTGGAACTCGATGGCCTCGTCGCTCCCCAGGTCGACGCGGTGGCTCCCGAAGTACGGTCGAATCAGTCGGCGGGATTGTCGGTCCTTCGCGAGGTCGAGCGTGAGGTAGCGGAGCGGGCTCGCGGTCGCGAACACGAACCCCCCTCCGCGGCGGAGCACCCGCGCGCACTCGGGGACCGACCGCATCGGGTCGGCGAACGTCATCGCTCCCCAGTCGCAGAAGATTAGGTCGAACACGGCGTCCCGGAACGGGAGCCGTTCCGCGCTGGCGCGTACCAGGGGGAAGCGTACGTGGGACTCCCGCTGGAGCTCTCGGGCCTTCGCGAGCTGGACCGACGAAAGGTCGAGGCCCGTCGGCCGGGCCCCTCCACGGGCTAGCGCGATCGACCAGCGGGCCGCGCCGCAACCGAGCTCGAGGATGACCTTCCTCCGCGTATTCCCAAGAAGACCCATCCGGCTCTCCGGTACCCGGAATAACCCCCACGCGGTTGCGGACGTGCCGCCGAGTACACGGGCGTGGCGATGGTCGTATCCCACGCTCACCCGGTCCCAAACGGCGCGGTTATGACGGACGTGCCCGGTCGAATCCGCCGCCCGGCTCCGCGGGCGCTTTTGCTTGCGTTCGCGAACCATCCGGAACGTCCGACCCGGACGCTTCGGATAACGCTCGCGGCGGTGGGGCCGGGCCTCCCCCAAGGTGGGCGTCGTGGAAATCTCGAGAGCGAGAAGGTTGGCGCCACGTCCCGTCTCGACCCGTCGGCTCCGACGAATTCGTCGTCGATATCGAGGCTGCCCAACCCTCGTACGCTCAGCCTCGCACCGGCGCTCGATTCAGGTCCGGGTCGATCAGCGTGGGCCGTCGCGCGTTTCTCACCGGGGAGAATTCACCGAGAGCTTCCGCTCTACGCGGTTCTGTTTCTTTCCGGGGCTAAACGAAGGTCGGTGAATGGCTGTTACAAACCAGGTCTGTACCGAGTTGTCACGCCACTCGGCGGTTCGTCCCAAGTTTCAAAGGATTAATATCAGAGAAGCTTCCAACCAATCACAGGGATATGCAGTAATCGAGCCGAGTGACGGATGGCTGCGGACCCGCGGAGTTGGGCCCGTGGAGAGGCAACGTCACTGGCGCGGTTAAGTATGGGGGCGCGCGTACAGCGCCCCCACTCATGATTCGCGTCAAAGTGCGCGAGGTCCGCCTCTTCACAAACATCAACCCCACGGAAGTGGCAATCGTCGCGACCGAACTCACTCGCATCTTGAATGACCACTTCGACCCGAAGGAGCTTCGGGCGAGAAAGAAGTGGCGCGAGACGGTCGACGTCGAACACGGGTCCGGAACGATCCGTTACTTCTGCAACTGCGATTGCAAGGGAGAAGTCGAAGGGAATGACAAAGTGGTCCATGTCACAGGAATCACAAAGACAACAGGGAGACGAAGCGGCGCGAAGCCGGCACGGTGAGCCGGAGGAGGTTACAGTAGAAATGGTAGAGAGAGGAGAAGCGACGACCGTGGACGTGCGAACGGTCGATTGGCAGGGCAACCCCATTCTTTTGAAGAGTGTACCGGCCGAACACGACCCGACAACCGGCAAGGTCCTGATAGAGCCTGCCGTCGTGGCCAGAGCTGAGATGGTGGCTATCGCCTCGCGACTCGGAATTGAGGGACGCGACGTCCCGGTCCTGCTCACGCTCTTCGCCGAGGCGGACTATTTCGTACAGGGAGTGATCCCTGAACTATCGAAATTCAACAAGCTGCTCTACTGCCCAATGAAATGCGGCTGATGAGGCAACACTATTGAAGCCAGCCAACTCGACTCCGGAAAGGTAATAAGCCCGCCTTCTCCAGGTACGTTCCCCGTCAAGTCCCGGATTAGGTCGAAAAGCTTCGGATCGTGAAGCGTGGTCGTAAAGGACATCCACTTGGATTGTTCAACGTGATTGGCAAAGTTCGAAGGATGTCCGAATTGCGTCTGGCCGGCGGCGATTTTCTCCCAAAGGGCCCAGGAACCGCCGTCGGATTTCCCCAACAGGGCGGCGGCCGAGTCCATTGAACCCAGACTCGATCCTTCGGTCATAGACCCGAGTGTCACGATGATTTTGTCGTCTTCGGTAACACGAATGCTTCTGACAACGCCGTTTTCTTGAACCACGATCTTATCGACGGCAAAGCCGGCACGGTCTTGAAGAAGAACAAGGTCCGTGACCGTTGTCTTGAGCATGAACTTCACGCCGCGTTCTTCGAGCCATTTGTAAAGCGGGCGCACCATCGAATCGAACTGGTTGTATACAGTGCGCATGATGCCGGTAAGCGTATTGAAACCGGAAACCATGTGGGTGAAGCGCACGAGATAGCGTTTGAACTCGACGGCGCTATGCCAGGGCTGAAAGGCAAAGGTGGTACACCACATGTGCCAGAAGTCCGTCTCAAAGAATCCCGGAGCGAACTGGTCGGAGATCGTGGTCCGTCCAAGCAACTCCTCCGGCTCGATCGCCAGACGCTCGAGGTTGAGGATATCCTTTTCACTCAAGCCAAAACTGGGACTATCGACTCTTTGGCCGTCCCGAAACAAGCGCGCCTTGGAGGCGGTTTTCATCGTCTCGTTCCAGTCAAATATCTCCTGCGTCACCGACTTCGACCCCTCGAGAGTCGGAATCGATGAGAAGAGGTCGAAGGTGCACAGGTATTTGCTCTCTATCATGCGGCCGCCGCGCATCACATAACCATCTGTCGCGTTTCCCGCTGCGTCAAGGCTGCCGCCGATCCGGGAAGACTCTTCGAGAATCGTGATCGTATGCCCTTGGACATCTCCGTCACGAATGAGAAAGACTGCAGCGGCAAGAGAAGCAATGCCCCCGCCAACAAGATATATTGCTGCGTTATCGTCAGGTCGTTTCACAGCGATCACTTCACACTTTCTCCGGGTCCAGTCGATCTTGCGGTGTTTGCTTTAAAGGCCCCTAAATGCAAGCGCTATGAGCGCCCAATGCGATTGTCAATCTGCAAGACGAGAATGACTGTGTCTAATTGATCAGATGGTCAGCCATCCCATGCCACAGAATCATGTTGAGCGCACGGCAGTGTCTGATCCTTTAGAGGCAATTCCGGATCCGGATAGGACGAAATCAACATGTATCCAGAAATTAACGCACAGAGCCTTGAGCCGTTTGCAGTGCGGAACAAGATTAACGATCATCACCTGGTTCCAAATCCACATCTTGCCGCAGGCGGATTCAACCTCTGGTGGCAGAAGACCGCGGCACAGAACATGGCAGCGGTGACGGAAGCGTGTGATCTTATGCGTGAACACCGACTAGTCAGCTCAGATGTCCAAAAGAGCACAGCCTTTGCTCTCAAAACAAATGAGACTTGATTTGAGTCAATCTGATCAGTTAGCGAGAGCCATCATGCCCGAAATCAATCGCTTCCCTTCTATCCCGACAAAGATTCTTCTGCCCATAGACTTCAGCCCATCATCACAGGCTGCGCTGGATATGGCCGCGGATCTTGCCCAGCACTTTCAAGCAGAACTCCATCTCGTGAATGTGATCCCGGAGTTTCCGACCACGACAATTCCAGACTTCATTCCAGAGGCCGCCTTTCTTGAGAATGCAAGAAAATACGCAGAGATCCATTTGGCCAAGTGCGAGGCTGCACTTCAAGCTAGGGGAGTGAAGTCAACTTTCAGCGTTGAAGTTGGAAATGACGTAGTCGGCAACATCATGGAGGTGGTCGAACGCGAACATATTGATATGATCGTGATCTCCACCCACGGAATCTCAGGCTGGCATCCGCTCGTATTCGGCTCGATAGCCGAGAAGGTCGTAAAGCTCGCACAGTGCCCACTCCTGCTTCTTCACTCAGCCAAGCCCGAATCAGAAGTGAAAACGACCTCCGGCCGCTCAATGGAATGGTGGTAGAGAGATTAGCGATTCAGGTGCCCAACGGTGAGCTTGACTAGCCTTGTCGCCCCGGCATCAACCAGTCCGGTCCTAAAACCGGATCCGGATTGCGCCCAAGTGGGCCTTACGAGCGAAGAAGCGCGTACTCGGCTCGAAAAGGACGGTCCCAATGCGATGCCGGACACGTCTGCTCATCCACTGCGCAATGCATTGGCAAAATTCTGGGCGCCTGTACCGTGGCTGCTGGAAGCATCCGTTGTACTTGAGATCGTCCTGCACAAGTATTACGAAGCTGCTGTCATCGCAGCTCTGCTCCTTTTCAATGCAGCACTCGCCTACTTCCAGGAGAGTCGCGCTCAGGCCACCCTTGCTGCTCTCAAATCCCGTCTGGCACTCAATGCATCGGTCCAGCGAGATGGCGAATGGAAGACTGTACCGGCGGCGGAGTTGGTATGTGGCGACCTGGTAAAGCTATCCCTCGGCGGCGTCGTGGCTGCAGACGTCCACCTAACGAGCGGCTCGGTTGAGCTTGATCAGTCGATGCTTACAGGAGAATCCCTCCCCATCGATGCCGGTGCCGGCACAGACACTTTTGCAGGTGCCCTGGTTCGGCGAGGCGAGGCGACGGCCATCGTAACGGCCACAGGTACTCGGACAAAATTCGGCCGCACGGCGGAACTGATTCGCACCGCACACGTAGTGAGCACACAACAAAAGGCCGTCCTCAAGATTATCCGCAACCTGGCAGTCTTCAATTGCCTCATCATCGTTGCGATGGGAGTCTACGCATGGCACCATGCGATGCCATCGAGCGAGATGATTCCGTTGTTGCTAACCTCGGTCCTGGCCATCATCCCCGTCGCATTGCCGGCGACATTCACACTCGCTGCCGCGATTGGAGCTCGTGCTCTTGCGAAGCAGGGCGTGTTGCCAACGCGGCTTTCCGCCGTGGACGAAGCCGCATCGATCGACGTGTTGTGCTCGGACAAAACCGGAACTCTGACCCAGAATGAACTCACAGTCACAAGCGTTCGCCCACTGCCTGGATTCGACGAAGCACATGTTCTCGGGATGGCAGCGCTGGCGAGCTCTGATGGAGGCCAGGACCCAGTCGATGCGGCGATTCGACTTGCCGCGTCGCAGAAAACAGCGACTGGCTTGCCAAAGCTGACCGTTTTCGTTCCGTTCGATCCGGTCAAGAAAACTTCGGAAGCAACCGCGACAGATGCAAACAGTGGCTCCGAACGAATCATCAAGGGTGCGTTCACTGCGGTTGTCGGCCTCACCGCGCCCTCTCCCGCCGCGGCCGCTATCGCTGACGAACTCGAGAAGAAGGGTTTTAGAGTCTTGGCAGTCGCCGCGGGACCGACGGCCTCCAGCCGGATCATCGGATTGATTGCCCTCAGCGATCCGCCGCGAGCGGACTCAGTCTCACTTATCTCAGAACTGAACGGCCTCGGCGTACGCACTGTGATGGTGACAGGTGACGCTCCGGCCACAGCTGCAATCGTCGCCCGCGAAGTTGGATTGAAGGGGGCAATCTGCCCGGCCGGTAAGCTGCCAGATGGCATTAAGCCAGAAGACTTCTCGGTCTTTGCGGGTGTTCTTCCCGAGGGCAAGTTTGACCTCGTCAAAGCATTTCAGAAGAGCGGGCATACAGTTGGGATGTGTGGCGACGGGGCCAATGACGCGCCCGCCCTGCGCCAGGCACAGATAGGTATTGCCGTTTCAACCGCAACCGACGTAGCCAAATCGGCCGCCGGTGTGGTTCTAACCAAGGCAGGCCTCGGCGGCATTGTGGCGGCCGTAAAAGAAGGCAGAGTCACCTTTCAACGCATTCTCACCTACACGCTCAACTCGGTTCAGAAGAAGGTGTTTCAGGCGCTCTTGCTGGCGGTTGGCTTGGTCATGACGGGACACGCGGTGCTGACTCCGATGCTGATGGTCATTGTGATGATCACGGGCGACTTCCTTGCCATGTCGCTCACCACTGACCGAGTCCGGCCATCGACAACGCCAAACTCCTGGCAGATAGGCCGAATCACAAGCGCAGGGGTGATGTTCGGACTCTGCTTCCTTGCGTTCTCCACGGCAATCCTCGCAGTGGGCAAATATCAGTTGCATCTCGACATCGAGTCGCTTCAAACACTGACCGCGGTCAGTATCGTGTTTGGAAGCCAGGCCACCACATACGTCATTCGCGGACGACAGCGTCTATGGGGCCTACGACCCAGTATTTGGCTCGTCCTATCGTCAGTTGCCGATGTCCTTATCATTTCGACTCTCGCTGCCTTTGGAATCGCCATGGCACCGTTGCCCCTCGCAGTCATAGCCGCCGAGTTTGGCGCCGCTCTTGCCTTCGGTGCGATTCTGGACCTGCTAAAGATTCCAGTCTTGGTCCGTCTTCGTATTTCCTGAACAACTACGGTGCATCAAGCATCACTCACCATGCGGCAACCAGACTTGAAGGGATAAGCATGAAGATCGCATTTCTTCATACCAACCAAGACGATCTTCACCGAGCCGTTGCCAGTCTGCCCTCAAGCGGGGATAGCGGCAGCCCGAATGCGCTTCTTTGCGATCTCCTCGATCTCCGGCTCAGTCAACGCTGAGAGATCCACCGTCTCGGTAGCGATAATACGCCGGAACGTCTCAGGATGATGATTCTTCAAATACTCGCTAAGGAAATTGACAGCGCTGCTCTTGCCTGTTGCATGACCGATGAGGGTGATCGATTCCGCATGGACAAGATCCGTTGCAATCTCTTCGTAGTACGATTCTTCCTCTGGAACATGATCTCCCTTGTAGTGGGCTTCCTTCCGATGGATCAGATGATGTTGAAAGCCAAATGGATCAAATGGCTTGACGGTGACTTCGTCTTGAGGCCGACTGCCGCCGAGATCGTGGTAGATATGGGCGGCACGATGATCGATGACCACAACCATTCGCCCTATTTGATGTGCTTTCGCGGGTTTTCCAAGGACGCCAGCTTCTTTTAGAAAGCTACGCAGCCTGGAGATCTCTTCGACTTCAAGATTATGGGTTCCGGGGCGCTTGAAGAAGCCCCTCTGCGAGCCCACTACGAACGCAAACTCGTCGTTTCCGTGCGGCTGGACCTCGCCAATCCGTCCGACGAGGTCAACTACAGCGTTCCAACTCAGATTGCGCGGCAGTTTGCCGCCGACGAGACTATCAAGAAGGTCTTCATGGTCGTGACGAGAATGATCATTCATCCTAAGAGGATTTCATCTGCCATGGAGAGATACTGTTCCAGTTTGCTCTTCGCATTCGGATGCTCGCCAAGGAATGGTCCCCTTGAATTTCCTAGCTCGGTGCACATGGATTTCACAGATAGTTTGCGAGGGCAAAGCAAAATAAGCCACAGACCGCCGCGAAAACAGGGTCTGTGGCTTATTTGTCCCCGGAGCACATTCAACATCGAACTACGTTAGAAATTTGTCGAATTGCATTCAGACGGTCGTGAGTTCCTCGACCCAGTATCCTTCACGATTGTAGTGCCCGTACAGGCCCGCTTCGTAATCCCGGGTGAGCAGGGACTCGTCGTTAAATTCCGGCGCGGCCTTGATCGCCTCGCGAGACAGGCCGATCGAAACCTCCCCCGCTTCCCAACTCACATTCTTGATCCACCTTGGCGAAATCAGAACCTTTTTCCCAGGCCACCAGTTCTTTGTTGCCACAACAAGGTAGCGAATTGCCCAGGTCTCGTCATCGACGATGAAGTCATCGACATGGCCGATCTCTCCGTCAAGCGCAGCGAAATGATAGCCCGTTACCTCGTGGGTGCTACGAAGATGGCGGTCCCACCCCATTGCTTCAGAGGCGGCCAAGCCCCACCTGCTGCGATCCCGTAGGATGTACGGATTGCCTCCCCACATGTACGGGCCACCCCAATAATTAGGGTATCCATAGTATCCGTTGTATAGGCCCTCATACTGGCGGGAAACCGGCTCGTCCATATCAATTGAGGGGCTATCTTCGATCTGCTTCCTCTTTAACAGAACGAACACCTTCTCTTCTACAGTATTGACACCGTCAAGCGAGTAAGGAGAGATCAGGACCCGTCTGCCGGTGAGCCAGGTTCCCGTATTTGCGACGAGGTAACGAATCGCCCAATACTGGTCGTCGAAGAAGAACTCGCTGGCCGACCCTATGTCCCCATCCAGGCTCGCGAGTGAATATCCATTTAGCGCCTTTGCTTTGATTAACATCGTGTTTCCCTTCGTATGTGCTGGTTCGATGAGTTGTCTCTGGCTGGCTGTACATGCCGCGCCGCGAAAGAGCAAGCCTCACAAAGTCCCCGCGACGCTCTACACTGTCGCAGCGCAGGCTGTCCAGTTCTTAGACGAGAACGGCCTGGCCATAAACCGCGTAATGGCTCTGTTCCGTGCCGTGAATGATGTCCTTGGCCTTCTCCACCTCTTCAGGTGTTCCGTGGACAATGAGCACGTATTTGTCGGTCTTCAAGGCGACATCGTACTTCAGTACGCTGTCCTTGGGAATGCCGATACTGACCAAGCCTGCGCCGATTGCGCTCACACCGCCGAGAACAACTGCGCCTTCGAGGGCGGCTACGATCCAGGCTACGATTGGACCGGCGGCAAGAATCGGTCCGAGTCCCGGTATGAAAAACAGACCAGATCCGAACAGCAACCCCCAGAACCCGCCCCAGAATGCTCCCACCCCGCCCCAATGTTTCATGCGATCGCCTGCAGTGTAATAGCCAACCACGTGTTCCTCCGTGTGCGTATCCCGCCCTACGATCGACAGGCTCTTCATATTGACGCCGGCCTCCTGCAGTTCCTTGATGGCCTTTTCTGCCTGCTCGTGCGTTTCATAAATTGCCGCTACAGAGTTTTTCGAGTTCATTTGGATCTCCATTTTCGATGGTTGACTTAATTTTGGTTGGTGGATTTCTTCCCGGTCGACTCAGGCAACTACGGCCTTGAGCACCGCGCTCTTCGAAGCGATGCAATCCAGAAGGTCGTTCCATGATTTGGCGAACGATGCGACTCCTTCCCCGAGCAACTGGACAGCGACGGCATCGGTATCAATACCAGCGATTGCGAATTCAGTTAACATCTTGCCGCTTTTCTCGGGAAGGGCTTCGCCGAATTCCGGATGAGCGGCAAGTGCGTTCAAGGTTGCCTCAGGCATTGTGTTGATGGTGGAGGGCAAGGCGAGAGCCTGGACGTAGAGGATGCTCGATGCGTTAGGATCCTTGGTTCCAGTGCTCGCCCAAAGCAGGCGCTGAGGGCGGGCACCAGCGTTCTGGATGCGCTGCCACCGCGAAGAGTCAAGAAGTGCGCGATATTTCCCATAAGCATCCCGGGCGATGGCAATGCCGAGTTGGTTGCGCAGACTCTCCGGCACCCTCGGTGCCACAGCTACGTCCCAGCGGCTGACGAAGAGTGACGCCACGGAACCAACATCAGGATTGAGCCCGGCGGCTATGCGGCGCTCGACGCCGCGCATGTACGCTTCGGCTGCCGCGACGCATTGCGCGCCCGAGAACAGAAGAGTCACATTAACAGGGATACCTCGGAAGATCGCTTCCTCAATCGCTGGAAGCCCCTCACTGGTACCGGGAATCTTGATAAAGAGATTGGGCCGCGCCGCGCGGTTGTGGAGAGCGTTAGCTGCGGCGAGAGTTCCAGTCGTGTTGTGTGCCAGTAGCGGCGACACCTCAAGGGAGACCCAGCCATCGACGCCATCAGTGCGGTCGTAGGTAGGCCGAAAAAGATCGGGAGCCTGCCTTAGGTCCTCGAGAGCCAACTCGAAGAACAGTTCCTCACCTGACTTGCCTTCATCCAGCTTCCTGCGAATGACGTCGTCATAATCGTTACTGTTCTTAATGGCGTGATCGAAGATAGTTGGATTCGAAGTGAGACCAGTAACCGATAGCTCTTGGATATACCGCAGCAGCGTACCGCTGGCGAGCAAGCCATGTGTGATGTTATCGAGCCAAATGCTCTGACCAATTTCGTGCAGTTTCTCGGTCGTTCGATTCATTTCATTCCTCTTTCAATACTTCTAAGAAGCGCGGCTGTTCGCACCTCTTACGCGTTCAATTGGTGGCGATGATCCATGAACGTGCCTGCGATCCCTCTGACGGCGGAAATATCTTCGTCGGGCAGGGAATAAGGAAGCTAAATAGCCTCACCGTTTGCACAATCCAGTCAACGTCGGTGACCACCGCAGCTCGCTCCCAACGCGTAGGATGTTCCAAACCAACCTTCATGTCCTCCCAGATCGCGCCTGGGTCGTAGCCGGTGAAGTTCGCGGAAGTCTCATAGAAGAGCCGGACCTTATCGTGCCCTTTGAGCGCTTTGAGAATTGCAGGAACAAAAACTTCCTCGTAATCCTCTTTTGTGACCTGGCCCCCGCAGGAGATCGCTACAACATTGTCGGGAAAGTTCTTCAAGATCTCGATCATGAGACATCCTCCGTTACGTGCCTTCTTAAGTAACAACTTCCCGCCGATGCCGGGAACAACCTGGCCTCACCGTTACGGCTGGGGAACTTCGATCCCATCGATCCACAATCGACTACTGTGCCTGATTCGAGCCCGATCGCGGTCAGTTGAATAATCACTGTCAACGCTCAGCCTCATGCATTTCCAGCGCCTTCACTTTCTCGACTCTGCGCTGATGCCGAATCGCACCGCTGAAGCGAGCCTTCAAAAACGTTTGAATCAATTCCCATGCCAACGCCGGCCCGATTACTTGACCGCCGAGCGAAAAAACGTTCATGTCGTCGTCTTCAACGCCCTGGTGAGCGGAGAAGACATCGTGAATGAGCCCCGCGCGCACGCCAGCAATCTTGTTGGCGCAGATGGACGCCCCCACACCGCTTCCGCAAAGCGCTATTCCGCGATCAACTTCGGCGGCGGCCACAGCTCTGGCCAGAGGGATCACGTAATCGGGATAATCGTCGCCTGGGCTCGGTTGAAGAGCCCCGAAGTCGACGACCTCATAGGCAGCTTCGCGGAGCAAATTCCCGATCTGCTCTTTCAGAACGAACCCGCCATGGTCTGAGGCGATTCCGACGCGCATGGTGCTCCCTCCTTGTTGTTATCAAGTACACGATGAGCCTGCCTGCAGACGTTCTCCGCAGTGAAGCCATAGTGCTCCATTACTTCTGGCCCGGGGGCTGACGAGCCGAAGGTGTCTATCCCAATGACGGCGATTCGAGGGCCGACAAAGGACTGCCATCCTACCGGGGAACCAGCCTCTATTACCAGGATTGGCACATCCGTAGGCAGGATTCTTTCCCGGTAATCGTCCGATTGAGCTGCGAACAGGTTGGTGCTCGGCATGCTCACCACTCTCGCGTGAACTCCTCCTGCCGCGAGACGTTCGCGACCTTCGAGCGCCAGATGAACTTCTGATCCGGTGGCGATAAGAACGATGTCCGGTCGGCCACTAATCGGAGAATCCGCCAGGATATAGCCGCCTAATGAGACCCCAGTCGGAATAGCGGGATAGGAACTCAGGTCGAGCACGGGAAGTCCTTGTCGTGTGAGGACAAGGGCAACGGGCCCCTGCTTCCTGCCAATCGCAACTCGCCATGCGGCGACTGTCTCGTTGGCATCCGCTGGCCGCAAGAGAACCATCCCTGGAATTGATCGCAATCCAACAAGTTGTTCCACTGGTTGATGAGTAGGGCCGTCCTCTCCCATGCCGATGCTGTCGTGCGTGAAGATATAAATCACCGGGAGGGAGTTCATAGCAGCGAGGCGCATGGGAGGCCGCATGTAATCGCAAAAGACGAAGAAGGTGCCTCCATATGGAATCAAACCGCTGTGCAATGCCATTCCATTCAGAATCGCCCCCATCGCATTTTCGCGGATGCCAAAATGCATATTGCGCCCAGACCAGTCCTCCGGTTCGAAGTTGCCGGTCCCGTCAATATTTGTATGGGTACTTGGAGCGAGGTCTGCGGAGCCTCCCATCATCTCCGGTAAACGTGTGCCAAGGATCTCGATCACTTTGCCCGAAGCGACGCGAGTGGCCATTGGTCCATCCGCAGGAGTAAACGCCGGCAGTCCGATGTCCCAATCTTTAGGCAGGTCCCTGTCGATCACTCTGTTGAACTCAGCAGCAAGGGCCGCGTGATCTTGCGCGAAGACCTTGAATCGCGACTCCCATTCCACTTGCGCAGCGCTTCCACGGATGACTGCTTCACGGAAATGCTCTAGCGCCTCATCGGGGATGTGGAAGGAAGGCGAAACGGGCCAGTCCATCGCTTCTTTGGTGAGCCGCACCTCTTCGACGCCAAGTGCTTCTCCGTGGGCGGCGGCAGTGTCCTGCTTATGAGGGCTGCCAAAGCCGATGTGCGTGCGGACAGCGATTAACGACGGGCGGTTTGTTTCCGCTCGGGCGTTCTCGAGTGCCAGCGCAATAGTCTCTACGTCGTTGCTCTGTTCCACTCGTTGCACATGCCAACCGAATGCAGCGAACCGAGCCATTCGATCCTCGGTGAAAGTCAGCTCTGTGCTTCCCTCGATCGTGATGTGGTTATCTGCGTAAAGAACGATGAGTTTTCCAAGATGTTGGTGACCCGCTATCGATCCGGCCTCTGAAGAAATACCTTCCTCAAGATCGCCATCGCTCGCAAGCACATACGTGTAATGGTCCACGATCTGGTGTGCAGGCTGATTGAATCGCGCCGCCAGCGCAGCTTCGGCAATAGCCATGCCCACTCCGTTCGCAAGGCCCTGGCCCAGAGGCCCTGTGGTCGCTTCGACGCCTGGAGTCTTTCCATACTCCGGATGACCTGGCGTTCGACTGCCCCACTGGCGAAACCTCTTCAGTTCATCAAGGGGCAGGTCGAAACCCGTGACGTGAAGCAGAGCATAGAGCAACGCGCATCCATGACCAGCGGACAAAATAAAACGGTCACGGTCTGGCCAGCGGGGATCGCGCGGATTGAACTTGAGCGATCTATCCCAAAGGGCATACGCCATGGCCGCTGATCCCATCGGCAGTCCAGGATGGCCCGAGTTTGCCTTCTGCACCATATCCACCGCAAGAAAACGGAGCGTGTTGATGCACAACTCATCCAAGGCAGGTGGAGCAGCTGTTGCTTCAAGGATTGCGGAGGGTGCCATGACGGGTTTTGCCTTTCATTGCTGAAATGGGTGGATTTCATTCGTGAACTCTCGACTCACTGATGAGTCAGGCGAAGCAAAGCTACATCTTGAGACCTACACCGCTGCATTCCGGGTGCTTGCACTTGCACGGTGTCTTTGGAGCCTGCTTTTCGTCAGCACATTCGGTGCTGCAATGTTTCTTGCCGATAGCGGGCTGACAATTGCAGCCAGGATGTTCGCACTTTTGCGTGTTCGTCATAAACGCTCCTATTTACCAAACATGCCCTCGGCCTTTTGAGGGCTCTGTTATTTGGAACATGATCCGCATCTGATTTCGAGCAACGCAGTCGAGTAGTCTCTTTTTTCATACTTATGGTGCGTGACAGTTCTGCATTGTTCCTTAGGTTTTGACTGCATTACGAACGATGACTACAGAGCATTCGGCTCGACGAGCTACCGACTCCGCCACGCTCCCCAGCAGAAAGTCATGAATGCTCCTCTGCCCATGCGAACCGACCGCTATCAGATCCGCATCCCATTCAACTGATTGGGCGAGAATTGTGTTTGCTACGTCTCCAATCCGTACGCCAGTTTGTGCCGCGAATCCGGCTTTTCGCAGCTCGGCCGCAATCCGCTCAACCAAGACGCGTGCAGGCTGCCTCTCATCTTCCAACTCAGGAGCATAACCTTGAGCCATCTCCGGCGGAGGGACAGTGTCAACTGGCTGCAGTACATGTAGGACCAGAACTTCAGTATTCTCATGCCGTATCCCGATAACCACAGCGCGAAGCAGATCTTCAGCAAATCCCGAATCGTCAACTGCCAATAGGACTCTCATGGCTTCTCTTTCTTCACGCACAGTGAGCCGCACAACCATGCGCCAGTGCGCGACATTTGCAGTGTCTTTTGCGGAATCGTCCGCCGAAGGACGCCTCTTCAGACCAAGGCAAATGCTCAGACATAGCGTCGTAAGTATCGAACGGCCCACATCAGGAATGTCGGTCACAATTGCTCATGAGAGAGGTCCGTTATCTCCGAGCCGGGATTCAGGATGCAGATTCTGCGAGAAAGTTGATGCACTGCACCGGAGTTGCAGAAGCGAGCGCAGGCTTTGTTTCGCCTGTGAGAAACACTGGGCGCTCAATACTAACTTTCGTCCGACCGAGCACGAGTCATGGAAGACTGTCTTGCATCTGAGTCCAGCCCGGCAAAGACCCTGTTGCCCTATCGGTCTCAGACTTCGACCCGATTAGCCCGTGAAGCGGCAGCGCCTCCGATGTGTCCAACTAGATTTGCGGACCCACCAGGCTGAGACAATCTGGTGGTCATTACCTGGAAGTGATAACCCATCACGGCCAGCGTCATCGCTGCTCCGACGCAATGGCGATATCGTGTTGCCACCGACATGAGGAACTTCCAATAGCTCCAACGCTGCTTGCCAAACACCCCCTGCCGAACAATTGACGTGACGAAGGCGCGGGCGTTGGCCTTTGTCAGCCACCTCTGCCTGGTGCTTTGGGCTCTCTCGCTTGTTGCACTGAGCCGCGGGTGTGTACGGCTCAGGTAAAGCTTGACGCGCTCATAGTAGGCCTCGCAAGAGTAGATCCTCTTCAGCACCGAGCGGTAACCCTCCACCAGTTGCGTCGCGTCCATGGCAGGTAGGAAGTTGAGTTTGCCATCCGTGTTGTCCCCGTGACCGTCATCCAGAATCCGTCCCTCCCTGCGCAACCGTCGAAATAGTTGAGTCCCCGGCATGGCTTGCAAAAGCCCTACCATTGCTACCGGGATACCGCTCTTTTGAATAAATTCCACCATGCGGTCGAAAATGTCTTCGCGATCGGTATCGAATCCGAGGATGAATCCTCCCATCACCTGCATCCCATAGCTCTGGATCGTGGCCACGCTGTCGAGCAGGCTGCGCCGGGTATTCTGCAACTTGTTTGCGGCGATCAACCCGGATTCATCCGGAGTCTCAATACCGAGAAAGACCGAGACAAAGCCGGCGTCTCTCATCAACTGCATCAGTTCGGGGTCATCGGCGAGGTTGAGTGAAGCTTCCGTATTGAAGTCGAAGCTCGTTTTGTATTTACTGCGCCACTCCGCCAGGGCCAGACATAGGTCTTTTGCGCGCGCTTTGTTGCCAATGAAGTTGTCGTCGACGATGAACACGGCTTCCCGCCAGCCCGCTGCGCGCAGTTGATCCAGTTCTGCCAGCACCTGCGCAACCGCCTTGGTGCGCGGGCGCCTGCCATAAATCTCGATGATGTCGCAGAATTCACAGTTAAATGGGCAGCCACGCGAATATTGCACGGCCATCGTTGAGTATCGGTGCATCTTGATCAGGCTCAAGTCCGGCAGCGGGCTGGAACTCATTTCAGGTCTTTCCGCAGCTTGATAAACGGGTCTCGCGACTCCTTGTTCCAAATCTCGCGCAAGACCAGCAATGATGCCCTCTGCCTCGCCAACCACTACATGATCCGCCTTGAGATCTACGAATGAAAGGCTGCTCGCGATCGGTCCGCCGACAATAGTCCGCAGCCCGCGCGCGCGGCAGCGTTCAACGATAGCGACCAGCGAATTGCGCTGGATGTGCATGCCGCTCACGAGGGCCACATCCGCCCAGGCGAGATCGCAGTCACGCAATCGCTCAACGTTCGTGTCCACGAGCCGCTTCTTCCAGGCTCCGGGCAATAGCGCTGCAACTGTCATCAGGCCCAGGGGAGGCTGTGCTGCTCGCTTGCCCAGGAACTTAAGAGCGTGCTTGAAGCTCCAGAACGTGTCAGGGAATTCCGGGTAGATCAGCAGAGCGTTCATCGGCCACCTCTTTAGGAAGAAGGGCGCATGGCGAGTATCGCAATCCGCACACAGGTGCGGCGCTGGGTCTCGGCATATAGAAAGCTGGCGCGGCTGCCCTCGGAACGGCGCACTGCTTCGATACCAGTTTGTTCCTGTTGGTCGGCGAATAACTGTGCAATAGGAACCACTTCTCCTGAATCCAGCCCAGAATCACCCCGCGACGTGGGAAGGGGGAGCAAAACTGACCAGAAGTTGACGGGGGTACGGTTCATTGTGATCAAGGGAGTGTGCAACAATGCCGGAGCAATTTGAAAATCCAGAAGTGACAAAGCTCGAAGATGAGACAGTCTCTGAGGTAGCAGCAGACAAACGGATTGAGCGTGTTGCTGAAAAAGCAGCAGAGAAGGCCTCGCGCACCGAGCAGCATTACGATCGGGATCACGAGATCATTTCAAAATAGGCGGGCGTCTGGATTCTCCGTATCCGGCGTTCCTATTTTTCCGAGCAACATTCCTCGGCCCTGCCATCACTGAAGGTCTAGCCTCACGGTACATTCGAGCGACAGGAATCCCTTCTAAGAAAAGTGATGTCTTGAGGCCCAGAGATTAGCTGACTGGCGCCTGAATACCGGGCTGAATAGCTAGTTTGAGAGCTGTTTTGCAGCCTTCTAGCGACGCGCTTAGCCGAGCAAGAACAGGAGCATATCCGCGAATGGAATCGAAAACAAGTAAACCAGAGCCCAAGGATGATAAGGATTCCCTGAAAACACTCGCCATGCCTGAGCTGATGAAAAAGCTTGGCGCATCGCCGGAGGGACTCACGCAGGCAGAGGCCACGAAGCGCCAGGCGCAGTATGGGCCTAACCAGATCGAGGAGAAGAAGACCAACGAGTACCTGAAGTTTCTTTCCTATTTCTGGGGCCCCATTCCATGGATGATTGAAGCCGCCGTGATCCTCTCCGGCCTTGTCCGTCACTGGCTCGATTTCTTCGTGATTCTTCTGTTGCTGTGCTCCAACGCTCTGGTTGGATTCTGGGAAGAACATCAGGCGGGAAATGCCATTGCCGCCTTGAAGGCCCGTTTGGCGATCAAGGCCAAAGTCAAGCGGGATGGCAAGTGGCAAGATCCCAAGGCGAGCGAGGTGGTACCCGGCGACGTAATCCGTCTCCGTCTGGGTGACATCGTTCCCGCGGATGCGCGTCTGCTCGACGGCGACTCGATCGAGGTGGATCAGTCCGCCCTGACCGACGAATCGCTGCCAGTCACCGCGAAGCCCGGCGGCGCTGTGTAC
>JBKQUP010000027.1:0-25101 GCA_052325545.1 Thermoplasmata archaeon | reverse complement strand
ATTTATGTCTTCTATAGTTGGTTCAGTCTAGGAAGTCCTTATGAGCTTGCGAAAATGATCGGCATTCTTTGCGATCTCGTCATTCCAACTTTCTTCTGTATATCCGTGAACTTCTATTCCGTGTCTCTTTGCATTTTGTAATACTTCTTCTTCAGTATCACCATACATGCTTCTAATACGTATATTACGTACTTTTTTCCTATACTCGAGTTCGCGGTCGGCGCACCCGGTGCCGTGGAAAGCGACGCGACGGACGACGCGACCGAACGCCTGCTGCTGGCCGTGCTTTCGAGCGCGGAGTCGGGCTCGATCCTGCGACGAGAGACCGTCGTGCCCGCCGCGACGACCCTTCCGGGGTCGGGCCCCGACCCAGCCCTACTGTCCGACCGGCTCGCGACGCTGTTCCGGGACGGCTATCTCGAAGACGGCATGGAGGGCCTCCGTCTGACCGCGGCGGGCGAGCGGCGGCTCGGGCTCACCACCCCGACCGAGGCGACCCGGGAGACCGCGGAGCACCGCGCCCTGCTCATGACGGCGTTCCGTCGGTTCGCGCGCCGGGGGTACCGCCTCGAGATCCTCCGTCAGGGACGGTTCGACACGACCCTCCCGGACGCGCGACTCCGCCAGCTTCGCGGCCCGGACGAGACCCGCGTGCCGGCCGACCTCGCGGCGGAGGTCGAGCGGGCGCGTCGGGGTTGGGCGTGGAGGTTCTTCCACGGCCGGGACGTCTATGTCGAAGCCGAGGTATCGGGCGCGTTGCGACCCGAGCGCGTGCGACACGGGGTCCGGAAGGCGCTCCATCGGGGAGCTTTCGTCCTGTTCGTGGTCGGCGACGCTCACCGCGCTCGCCGGGTGCGCTCCGTCCTCCGCGAGATGGGCCTCGGCGTGGACCGGGCGCAGGTTTGGACGCTTCGCCTTCCCTCCGGGGCGACGGAGCGTCCTCGGGAAACGAACACGTAAGTGCGAGCACTCGTTCGACCGCGCGGTGCGCGCGTTCGTGGCGGTCGAGATCCCCCCCGCTTCAGGGGAAGCCTACCGGGGTCCAGCTCCGGAGCACCTCACCCTTCTCTTCCTGGGGGAGATCCTGAGGGAGCGGGTCGGGCCAATCGTCGAGGCCCTCACCCCGATGGGAGCCGCCATCGCGCCGTTCGACGCCCTGCTCGAGGGAGTCGGGGCGTTCCCATCCCCCGAGCGACCGCGGGTTGTGTGGGTAGGCGTGACCCAAGGCGCGAGCGAGCTGACCCGGCTCGCGAGCCGCGTTCGCGAGGCCCTCGCGGGAGAGGGAGAACCGGAGCGACGAGAGACGTTCGCCCCGCACCTCACTCTGTTCCGGGTGCGTTCGGCGACCGACCACCGGCGCGCGGTAGAACTCCTCACCGGGACCGTTCCCCCGCCGGCCCCTCGTCGGTTCCGGGTCAGCGAGTTCGTCCTCAAGGAGAGCGAGCTTTCCCCGCGCGGGGCGACCCACCGAACCGTCGCAGCGTTCCCGCTACGAGGTCCGACGTCGCAGCCGACCTAGACCAAGTGGCCGACCCAATCGAAGGGAGCGCGTCGGCTTATCCCGACTCGGCGGCCGTCCGGTCGGCGACGAGCTTCCGCCAGAGGTAGAGGGTGGCGTAGCTGCCCCACCCGGGGTAGTTCCGTTCCGCCCACGCCCGGGCCCGCTTCTCGGGAGCGGAGCGACGGAGCACGCCGTACTCCTCGAGCGCGACACGGATCCCGAGGTCTCCCGCGATGAACACGTCGGTCCGGCCGACACCGCGCAGGAGCGCATTCTCGGCCGTCCAACGGCCGACCCCGGGCAGCCGGTCGAGGCTCTCGACCGCGGTCTCGATCGGTAGGGAGGCGAGTTCACCTGCAGGGAGGGACCCGTCCTCGACGGCCGCCGCGAGCGCGAGCAGCGAGCGGCTCTTGACACCGCTCATTCCCGTCGACCGGAGCCCGGGGACGTCGAGCGACCGCAGCTCCTTCGGGGTCGGCACCCTCGGGACCTCGACCCCGTCCGCCTCCAGGAACGCTCCGGTCCTCTTGAGCAGGCGCTCCTTCATCGTGTGCGCCGCGCGCACCGAGAGCTGCTGGCCGACGATCGCGTGGATGAGCGCCTCGTAGACGTGGGCGTCCCGCGGGATCCGCAGTCCTCGGAACCGACGGTCGGTGCCCCGCAGGGTCGGCTCGGCCCGGACGAGCCGGTAGAACTCCTCGACCCGGTGGTCGAGCGAGAAGAGGGCGCGGGCCGCGGCCCGAGCGGTCGGTCCGTCCGCTCCCCACGCCTCGACGCGCCAGCGCTGCCCCTTCGGCTCGACCGAGAGGACCCACGGTTCGTCCGGCGCCCCCCACGCCCGGAGGAGACGGTCGCCGTCCTCGGTGATGACGATCGACCGGGAGGAGCACTCGAGCTGCTCCCGTTCGGCCGGCAACGACGCGAGACGCGGCGGGGTGATCGCGGTGACCGTGGGGGAGCGCACGCGGTCGGGAAGCGACCGTCCGTAAGAGAGCGTCGACCGCATCGTGTCGCAGGTACCGCTCCGTCCCCGGACGACGATACCGTTAAGCGGCTCGGCACGACTCGCGCGTCCGCTCCCCCGTCCGAGGGGGAGGGGGCTCGGGTGACCGTCAACCGACCGCTCTTCGGCGACCCCCGGTATCGAACCGTTCTCCTCGCGGCCGTCGCTCTCGCTCTCCTTGCGACGGCTATCGCACCACTCGGGCTTCTCGGTGGTCCGAGCGCGCGGGCCGCGGACGGGTCGTCGCTCGCGACCCACATCTCGGCTCGGTACGGCGGTATCCTCGACGTAGGGTCCGGCCCCTCGGTCGGGGAGCTCGGTCCCGTCCCCGACGAGGTCACGGTGGGCGTGCCCGCCGAGTTCGCCTGGCAGGCGGTCGATGCGTCGGGAGCTCGCGCGACCACCTTCTCGGTCGCGTGTGGTCTTACCGTCACCGATAGCACGAACGGCTCGAGCGTGCGGGCCTGGGCGAACGCGTCGACGACGGGACCGCTCGTCCGTTCGGCGAACGGGACGTTCTCGGTCCCCTCCGCCGCTTGGACGGGCGGCGTGCTCGACCTGGCCGTCAGCGTCGCCTCCGCCGTCCCGGTGACCGTCCGACTGGTCGGTCCGCTCCTTCCGACCCTCCCCGCCCCGGTCGCGCTCGCGGTCTTCCCCGACCTCGACCACCTCGTGCTCTACGCCCCGAAGACGAACCTATCGGAGGCCCGGGCGAACGACACGTTCTGGCATGTCCGCGACCGGTTCGGCGACCCGACCCCGGGGGCGTTCCTCATCGTCGAGTACTCGACCGGCACCTCGGTGAGCCAGGCGTTCGTGCCGGTGACCTGGGCGACCGGGGGCACGACGGGAGCGTGGGTGAACTACTCGGCTTCCGGCCCGGGAACCGGCACCTTCGTGGTCACGGACGAGGCCCACTCGACGCTCCTCGGCCCGGTCCCGGTGCCCGCGCTCGCGACCTCGGCCCCGTCTCCCACCGCGTCGCTCTCCCCGCTCGTCCTCGCGGCGGTCGCGCTGCTCGCGGTCGGAGCGGTCGTCGGGATGGGTGCGACCGTGGTCGGCGGTCGGGCCCGCCCATCGCCCGAGCGCACCGAGGCCGAGGAGGAGCTCCGACGGCTCGCCGAGGGCCGGGAGACGGTCGTCGACATCGTTCGCCGGGCGGGCTCGCTCGCTCTCCCCGAGATCGAGAACGCGTGGGAGCCGCCGCCGGCGCCCCCCGCCCTCGCCGACTGGGTCGCGTCCCTCGTGACCGACGGGACCCTCACCGTCACCCTCGGAGAGGGAGGGCGGGCGCGGTTCGCCGTCGCGGAACGCCTGCGCCGGGAACCGAAGGTCACGCTCGACGAGGACGCCCTCGAGCGGGGGCTCGCCCGCCGCGACGCCGCGGTCGAGGACGACCACGACGACGAGGGAGCACCCTAGAAGAGCATCAGCTCGGTTCCCGGCCCACGAGGTCGTAGAAGCGGTACGCCGCCTCGCCCGCCCCGAAGCAGAACTTCAGGGTCGTGAACCCGCTCTTCAGTTCCGCGGCCGCGCGCGTGACGTCCGCCTCGCTCTTCCCGCGGTGGAGGAGGTCCTCGAACAGCTCGGCGATCCGTTCCATCTCCTTCTCGCGCATCCCGAGCCGGGTGACCTCGGGAGTACCGAGACGCAGGCCGCCCGGGTGCTTTGGGCTCTTGTCGCCGGGAAGGAGGTTCTTGTTCGAGATGATCCCCGAGTCCGCGAGGCGCTTCGCGACCCGCTCTCCCCCGCCTTCCTTCTCGACGCGCACGGCGATCGTGTGGGAGCGCGTGAACCCGAGGTTGGGCGCGAGGACGTCAAACCCCCGGTCGTGGAGCGCCTGGGCGAGGGCGCGGGCGTTCGCCACGGTCTGCCGGGCGTACTCCCGTCCGAACTCGATGTGCTCCGCGAGACTGACCGCGAGCGCCGCCATCGCGTTCAAGTGATGGTTGCTCGTCACGCCCGGGAACGCGCCGCCCTGCAGGCGCTTGACGACCAGCGGGTCCTCCATCGACCCGAGCAGGATCCCGTGCTGGGGGCCGGGGAGCGTCTTGTGCGTGGAGGCGCTCATCACCGTGCACCCCTCGTGGAGCGGGTCCTGGAACTCGCCTCCGCCGATGAGCCCGAGGACGTGCGCCGCGTCGTACCAGCCGCGGGCGCCGATCTCCTCGAGGGTGGGTCGTAGCTCCTCGAGCGGCATCGGGAACAGGAAGAGCGAGAGGCCGAACAGACAGACCTTCGGACGGACCGCCCGCAGGATCTCGCGCGTGCGCGCTACGTCGATCGTCATCCGTTCCTCATCCCACGCATAGTAGACGGGCTTCACGCCGCGGAGTCCGAACGCGCCGAACGACGCGCTCGAGATGTGGGCCCCGTCCGCGAGACGGCTCGTCCCGACGAGGTCGCCGGGTTCGGCGAGCGCCTTCAGGACCGCCATGTTGGCGACGGTGCCCGAGGTCGGGCGAACGTCCGCGAACGAGCACCGGAAGAGGCGTTTCGCGAGCGCGAGGCATATCTCCTCCACCTCGTCGACCTGTTCGTTGCCTTCGTAGTACCGCTCGCCGGGAAGCCCCTCGGCGTACCGGGAATGGAAGTCGCTGATCAGGAGCTCCTTGGCGTACGGCGAAAGGAGGTTCTCGCTCGCGATGAGCGGGATCGCGCGCTCGAAGCGCGTCGAGTGTCGTCGGACCGCGTCGCGGATGCGAGTGACCGTGGCCGCCATCTCTCCCGGGGTCGCCGGCGGTGTCGCGGACCCACCCACCCCCCCGCTTCCACTGGAACTGGCCCGTGCCCCATGCCCTGCCATGGTTCTACCCTCCGGGATCGACTGGGGCGCCGTACCTACTCGAGGCCATATAGGGACCGTGGCCGTTCCTTCGATGTCATGCCCTCACCGTCCCCGTCGGCCACCGGACCCCCGTGGCCCGTCTCCCGACGCTTTTACGTACCGTATCACGACCTCGACGTCCTGAACCACCTCAACCACACCGCCTACTTCGTCTACATGGAAACGCTTCGATGCGACTACTACCTACCCTTACTCCACAGTACCGACCCTATTCAGATCGACCTTGTCATCGCCGAAGCCGCGTGCCGCTACCTCGCTCCCGTGGCCTACGGAGCGGAGCTCATCGGCGAGGTCGCGCCAGCGCGTCCGCTCGGTCGCACGAGCTTCACTCTACTCTACCGCTTCACCTTAGCCGGTACGTCCACCATCACCGCTCGGGGTCGCACCGTCACCGTGGTCTACGACTACTCAAAAGGAAAGAAGCAGGAGATTCCCGCGGCGCGACGGGCCGTTCTCGAGCGCGATGCGATGGACCCTACGGACGAAGGCTGGTAGGATCCCCTTCCACTGGAAATGGGGGGGTGAGGGGGGTCAGGTCAGAACCCGGGGTGCTCGGGGTCCCGGCGCGGCATCGGCGGGGGCCAGGGAATCGGCGGGATGAACCCCGGCTCATCCGATACTGTGGCGACCCGGTAGAGGACCCCGCTTCCCCGGAGCGCCTCGTGGATCTTCGCGAGCCGCTCCTGGAACTCGCGCTCGAAGTCCCATTCGAAGACGAGGTCGTGGGAGCCGATGATGAACGAAAGGCCGGCGACCGTGCGGAGGCGGTCGGAGAGCTCGAGGGGCGAGGCGCTATCGGGCGTGAAGTAGAGGTCAATGTAGGTGTGCATCGCCGGCACGGTAACGAGAAAACGCGGTCCTCTTCTATTTAAAAGCTCCCGTCCGCGCCCGGGGCCCTGCCGGGCGTGCTAGGCCAGCAGGATTGCCGTCCGGACGGACCGCGCGGAGACCCCGCGTGCCTCTCGGCCCCGTCGCCCCGCCAGCGTCGACGGGTCACGGTAAGGCTGCTCCCGTCAGGACCTGACCCGATGCCCGTGATGGATAGCCGCTAGAGCGCTCCTCCGAGCGCCCGTCGCAACACCCGCGGCCCGGCGGAACAGAGCGTCTGCGAGGCGCCACGAGACGCACAGTTCGTCCGAACGTCGCTCCTGCCTGTCACCCCCGCTAAGGACGGTTTCGGTGTGTAAGGGGACGCCCAACCCCCCGGTCTAGCCTAGCGGAGAGACGACGCCGGGGCTCGTACATAGCCCTTGGCTACCTCCACCGGACCGTTCGGGTCTCGTCACGAGGCCCCCGCACCGATGGCGGGAGCTCGGGCGCCGGGGACCGGGGCGCCCGGTCGGTCGGCCTATCGGATGTGCTCGAGGGAGAACGACCCGAGGTTGAACGAGCGCTTCGTGAACGAGTAGCCGACCCACGAGCGCGCCTGCGCTTCCCCGATCCCCTTGATCGCGAGGAGCGTCTTCATCTGCTCGACCTTGAGGTTGATCGAGCCGTCGACCATGTGCTCGAGCGTCTCGAGGTCGCTCTGGGTGTGCATGCCGCTGTCGAGCATGTAGTAGCTCACGGCCCCGTCGATCTTCCGGCGCCCGACGAACGGCTGCAGGAACCGGAAGGTCGCGGCGGTGTCGAGGTAGGCCGTAACGGTCGAGACCGACTCGAAGATGAGCCGGTACGCCGGGAACTTCTCCTTGAGCTCCTCCGCGTAGGACCGAACGGTCTCGGAGAGCTGGTCGAGGACGTTCTTGTCCGTGGAGGAAAGGAACCGCACGCCCACGCCGGTCGGCGTGGCGCCGACCGCGCGCGAGTACAGGTCGGCGTAGCGGATCATCCCCTTCTTCTCGGCCTCCGCGAACCCGGGGTACAGCGCGGCGAGGTCCTCGCGGACCTGAAGGTACGTCTTGTCGGTCACGACCCAGATCGACGGGATCCCGAGCCGGAGCCCCTCGGCGGAGAAGAGACGGGCGAGCACGTCCTTGCCGGTGTGCGCCGGTCCGTTGACGAGGATCTGCGAGCCGACCGGGAAACCGCCGTAGAGCAGGTCGTCCAGGCGCCGGATCCCGCTCTTCACCTTCGTCTCGGTGACGGTCGCGACCGCCTCGGCCTGCATCTTGTTCGCTTCCGCCTCGGCGGTCGCGCCGGTCATCCGCTCGAGCTCCTGGACCCGTTGGGCGAGCTGCCCCTCGCGAGCGCGGAGCTCGCTCTCCTTCTGGGAGAGCTGGTGGCGGAGGTCCTCCATTCGGCGGGCCTCGTCGCCCGGCGCCGAGCCGGTCGGACCCAACTCGCGGCGCTGTTCCTCGATGCGGCGAGACTGGATGTCGAGCGCCTGGCGGCGCGTCTGCAGCTGCTGGTCGAACGCGGCGAGCTCCCCTTCCTTGAACTCGAGGAGCCCGCGACGGCGTTCGTTCTCCTCGGCGTTGATACGGATCTCCTCGAACCGGGTCCTCAGCTCGTTCTCGCGGGCGACCAGGTCCCGCTCCTGCTGGTGGACCTCCTCGAGGCGCCGGGAGAGGTCCTCGGCGACCGGGCCCCGCTCCCCCGTGAGGATCGACTCGCGGTCGCGGGCCAGGTCCTTTTGGCTCGAGAGGCTGCGGACGTCGCCTTCGAGCTGCACGATGCGACGGCGAAGCTCCGTCTCCCGCTCGATGTACTCGTGCTCGCGCTGCGCGAACTCCTCGCGCAGCCGCTGGTCGAGCTCGCGGGTCGCCTTCTCGACCGCGTCGGCCGCGGTGACGCTGGCCGTCGAGGTCTCGGACCGGGGACCCGCCGGCGCGGAGGGGGAGGGCACCCGCTGCCCGTCCACGCCCTCGAGGGCGAGGAGGCGGAGCTTGAGCTCGGCGATCTCGTCGTCCTTGGAGCGCAGCGAGAGCTCCCGCTCCTTCGCCTCGTGAGAGCGAACGTACTTGATGACGGCGATCGAGCCGCGCTTCACGTGCTCGACCTCGTCCTCGAGCTGCTTGCGCTTCGTCCGCTCGTCGAACAGCTGGCGCTGGAGGTCCTGGACCTCCTGGATCATCGTCGTCGGGTCGAACTGGTCGCTCTTGACGCGGTCGAGGAGTCCGGTGAGCCACCGCACGACCGTCTCCTCCCGCGCCAGGACAGGCGCGGTCGCCGCGACCTCGGCGGCCGAAGGAGGGGCCGGCCCTTCGGACGGTCCGGGGGAAGGGGTGCTGACGAGCGGGGTCACGGGGACCATCCGGTCGGTCTCGGAGGCGTGGATCCAGTCCTCCATCGCTCGGTCGTCTCCGTCGACCCACTTCCGTAGGACCTCGGCCGACTCCTTCGGAGCTACCGCGGGCCGTCGGTGACGCGTCCGGTCGGGGCGACGGACCGTGCCCGCCCAACGCTCGACGATCTGGTCCGAGTCCAGAGGTGCGGCTACCGTCGCCGGCTCGGCCACCGGGGCCGGGATAGGCGCGGAAGTAGACTTTGCCACCGGTATCGGCTCGGCCACAGGTTCCGATTCCGCCTCCGGGGCGGACGTCGGAACCGCCGCGGCCATCGGCTCCGGAGAGGCGGGACGGAGCCGCGCCACCTCCTCGGCGGAGATGCCGAGACCGGCGAGGGCCTCGGCCGATAGCTCCCGGGCCGCCGCGGCGGAGGTGGTGCCGGCTTTCACGAGCCGCTCGGCCGTATCGAGGCTGACCTCGAGGGCCCGGGCGAGCTCCTCGGCCGGAGCGCTGGCCGACTCGGCCACCGGCGTTGCGGTCTCGGACGATTCGTCCATGGGAAGGGGATGATTACTAGCAGCTCGGGGGGTCTTAATAAGTCCGGGCGCCCACGAACCGGCCGCTCCCGCCGGGAGGTCGCCGACCTCTATCGGATAAATACGGCCGGCCCTGCGTCTCGGCGATGGACATAGACGAGCGCCTGGCCCGGATCGTCCGACACACCGACGAGGTCGTCACCGAAGAGGAGGTGCGCGCCCTCCTCGCGTCGACGGCCCACCCGCGCGCGTACATCGGGTTCGAGCCGTCGGGCTCCCTCACGGTCGCCCACCTTATCACGACGCGCAAGGTCCTCGACCTCGCGGAGGCCGGTTGTGACGTCACGGTCTTCCTGGCCGACTGGCACGCCTGGATCAACGGCAAGCTCGGCGGCGACCTCGAGCGCATCGTCGCGGCGGGACGGTACATGCAGGCGGCGTTCTCCTCGCTCGGCGCCGACCCGGAGCGCGTCCGCTTCCGGTGGTCGCACGAGCTCACGGGCTCCGCCGACTACTGGGCCCGGGTCGTGCGGGTCGCGAAGGCGACCAGCCTCGCGCGGACGAAGCGCGCGATGTCGATCATGGGACGGAGCGAGGAGGAGTCGACGCTCGACACCTCCTGGCTCTACTACCCGGCGATGCAGGTCGCCGACATCTTCGAGCTCCCGGTCGACATCGCCTACGGCGGCCTGGACCAGCGCCGGGGCCACGTGCTCGCCCGGGAGATCGCCCATCACTACCACTGGCCGGTGCCGACCGCGGTCCACACCCCGCTCCTCTCGTCGCTGAGGGGCGGGGGCCGGATGGACCCGACCGACGGAACGGTCGAGCGGAAGATGTCGAAGTCCGACCCGGGGTCCGGGATCCCGATACCCGCGCAGCGGGCGGTCATCGCGGAGAGGGTCCAGGGCGCGTTCTGTCCGGCGAAGGAGGTCGACGGGAACCCGATCGTCGAGATCGTGCGCTTCATCGTCCTGCCGTGGGAGGGTCGCCTCCGGGTCGAGCGTCCGGCGAAGTACGGCGGGCCGCTCGAGTTCACGACGGAGAAGGAGTTCCTCGCGAGCTGGGCGGGAGGCCTCCTCCACCCCCAGGACCTGAAGGGCGCCGTGACCGAGGCGCTCGACCGGCTCGTCGACCCGGCCCGACGCTACTTCGCGGCCCACCCCGAGCTCTCTCCGGCCTCGTTCGCGGCCTCCCCTTCCCCCAGCCCATGAGGGAGCGGGGGACCGGCCGCGCGGAACTGTCGGGGACCGGCGGAACGCTCGGGGTCGTGCTCGTCCACGACATCTACGGTCGGGGCTCCTACATCCGCTCGGTCGCGGAGGCCCTCCGGGCGACGGGGGTCCCGAGTGCGGCGATCGACCTGTTCGGCGGGAAGGTCGCCACGACCTTGGAGGAAGGGATGGCCCTCGCCGGCGCGGTCACGGAAGAGGACGTCCTCGATGTCCTCGAGGAGGGCCGGGTCGAGCTCGCCGCGCGCCTCACGGGTCCCGCGCGCGTGGGGACCCTCGGCTTCTGCATGGGTGGCGGGTACGCCCTCCTCGGTGCCTGTCACCGCCCGTTCGATTTCGCCGTCGACTTCTACGGCCGAATCGACCGTGTCGAAGAGGTGAAAGGACTCCGCGGGCCGGTCCTCCTCATCCTGGGTTCCGAGGACGAACGGATCACCCCGTGGGCGTTCCAAGAGCTCTTGCCCGCCGCGAAGCGCGAGAAGAAGCGCTTCTCGGTCGAGCTGTACCCCGGGGTCCGGCACGCGTTCCATCGGCCGGGATGGGACGGGCACGACCCCCGCGCGGCCGCCGA
The DNA here is from genome assembly GCA_052325545.1 of Thermoplasmata archaeon. GTDB lineage: Archaea > Thermoplasmatota > Thermoplasmata > Lutacidiplasmatales > UBA184 > Lutacidiplasma. The sequence continues at coordinate 14,240 of JBKQUP010000027.1, read as the reverse complement.
CGCGTGGCGTCGTACGCTCGCGTTCCTCTCCGAACTCGGGAGCCCGAAGGGACCGCGCGCAGCGCAGAGTTAAATAGCCTAGTCCATAGCCGGCCCCACCCGTGAGCCGAGGACCCCCCGATCCGGGGGTTCCGCTGACGCGAGGAACGAAGATGGCGCGACCAATTTACGTGCGATTCGAGACCCCGAGCGACCTCGCCGACAAGGCCCTCCAGCTCGTCCAAGTGGCGAGCGAGACCGGAAAGGTCCGGGTCGGCACGAACGAAGTGACGAAGTCGAGCGAGCGGGCGGAGGCGAAGCTCGTGATCATGGCCGAGGACGTCGACCCGGTCGAGATCCTCGTCCACATCCCGATGCTCTGCGAGGAGAAGCGAATCCCGTACCTCTACGTCCCGAAGAAGCAGCGGCTCGGCCAGTCCGCCGGCCTCTCCAAGTCCGCCGCGAGCGTGGCGGTGGTGGAGCCGGGCGAGGCCCGAACCCTCCTCGAAGAGCTCTGCGCCGCGTTCCCGACCCTCAAGAAGTGAGCCCCTAACGGAACGGCGGGCACGAGGGAACGATGGCGGAAGAGAAAGGCTCGCCGGCCGAGGTCGTCGAGCTCGTCGGCCGCACCGGCATGGCCGGGGAGGCGACGCAGGTGAAGGTGCGCGTGCTCGCCGGCCGCGACCGCGGCAAGATCATCACCCGCAACGTCGCCGGCCCGATCCGCCTCGGGGACGTGCTGATCCTTCGGGAGACGGCGCGCGAGGCGCGCAAGCTCTCCGTCCGGTAGGGAGCGAGGGAGGTCATCGATGGTCGTCAAGCGGCAGTGCTCGTTCTGCGCCCAGGAGATCGAGCCGGGCACCGGTATGATGTTCGTCAAGCGGGACGGTACCGTCTTCCACTTCTGCACCTCCTCGTGCCGCAAGCAGCAGCTCCATCTCCACCGCGTCGGACACCGCTTCAAGTGGACCCGCGCGCACGAATTGAAACGCGCCGCCGACCGTTCGTCCGCCCAGAAGGCCCCCACCGCCGCGCCGAGCCAGAAGGCCGGTCGGACCCGTTCGGGGGCCCGCCGACCCGCGGCCCCACCGGTCGCGCCGACCGCCGAGCCGTCCCCGGCTCCCGCCCCCGCGGCCGAACCCGCCGCGACGGAGGCCGCTCCGAGCTCCGAGCCAACGACCCCTTCCCCGGCACTCGCGGCGAAGCCCCGGCGCCCCCGGAAGAAGGCCGAGACCGCGGCCAAAGAGTGAGCGCGTCCGCTCCTTTCGTGCGCGTGCAACGGAATCGGTAAACCCTCGCGCGGGCCGCGTCCTGCGGCATGGGATCCGACGAGCGCTGGACCTCTGCGTCCGACCTCGCGGACTACGTCTATTGCCCCCGCTCGCATTGGTACCGACATCATCCTCCCGCCGAGGGCCCGACCCGCTCCTCCCAACGGAGCGCTCTCGATGGGGTCCGCTACCATGACCGCGTCCTGACCGCCGCACGGCACCGCGCCGAACGCGGGGGGACGTACTGGGGAGTGCTCCTCCTCGGCGTCGCGCTGGCCGCACTGGGGGCATGGTGGATCTTCCGTCCCTGACGGTCCTCGACCTCTTCGCGGGGGTCCTGGCCGTCGTCGGAGTCGCCCTCACGGCCTGGGCGCTCCACGCGCTCTCCGAGCGCCGGGACGACAACGCCCGCGGCCGACTGGTCGCGGTCGACGCCGGTCGCCCGGCGACGCTTCGGTCCGAACGGTACGGTCTCGTGGGGCGACCGGACGAGCTTCGTCGCCTACGGGACGGTCGGGTCGTCCCGGTCGAGTTCAAGAGCCGTTCAACCCCGCCGCGAGGCCCGACCCCCTCGCATGTGGTCCAGGTCCGGGCGTACTGCCTGCTCGTCGAAGAGACGACGGGGGTCGCACCTCCGTACGGGATCCTGCGATACTCGGACGGGGAGTTTCGGGTCCACTGGGACGGCCGCGCCCGGGACGCGCTCTTGGCGGTCCGGGCCGAGCTCCTTCGACCGTACGACGGACGCGCCACCCCCTCCCCGGCACGGTGCGCCCGATGCCCGTGGTCCGGAAGGTGCGACGCCCGGGCCGCGTGAGGCCGTCCTCCTTGCGGCCGCCGTGGTCTCGGGAGGAGCCGGGGGAGCGCGGGCGCGAAACCTTAACCCCCGGACGGGCTCGGCGGGCCGATGGCCGAAGGGACTGTCGAGCGGACCTTTGCTCTCGTGAAGCCGGACGGAGTGCGCCGAGGCATGATCGGGGAGATTCTCTCCCGGTTCGAGCGGAAAGGTCTCAAGGTCGTGGCCGCGAAGATGCTCCAGGTGACCCCTGAGCTCGCGCAGCGCCACTACGCCGAGCACCAGGGCAAGCCGTTCTACCCCGGGCTCGTCCAGCACATCACGTCGGGGCCGGTGGTCGCACTCGCGCTCGAAGGCCGCTCGGCGATCGCCGTCGTTCGGCTCCTCACGGGAACGACCAATCCTCAGACCGCCGCTCCCGGCACCGTCCGCGGGGACCTCGCCCTCGCGATCACCCCGAACCTCCTGCACGCCTCCGATTCGGCCGAATCGGCCGCGCGGGAGCTCGCGCTCTACTTCACCCCCGGAGAGTACCTCGCCTACGCGCGCGTCGGCGAGGAGTACTGCTAGAGTCCGTTCGATGGGGGCCACGGTCTCGAACGCCGCGAAGGCGCTCCAACGGGGCGGGCTCGTCGTCTATCCGACGGACACCGTCCTCGGTCTCGGCGCGCTGGCGAGCGACCGCGACGCCGTGCGAAAGCTCATCGCGGCGAAGGGCCGCTCCCCGTCGCGGCCAATCTCGGTCTGCGTGAGCTCGACCGAGGAGGTCGAGCGGTACGCCCTCGTCTCATCGATGGCGCGACGGTTCCTGCGTCGTCACCTACCGGGGCCCTACACGGTCCTTCTCCTCCCATCGCCCGAGGCGTACCGTCGGTTCGCACCGAGCGTGGGGGGTCGCTCGACGATCGGGTTCCGGGTGCCGGACCATCCGGTGGCGCGCGAGCTCGCCCGAGCCGCCGGGCCCATCACCGCGACCTCGGCGAACCGGCACGGCGCCCCACCCGCCCGTACGGTCAGCGAGGCACGTCGTGCGCTCGGCTCGGCCGTGAGCGTTTACCTACCTGCATTCCCTCCGGGTTCGGGGAACCCCTCGACCGTGGTCGCCCTCATCGGGCCCGAGCCGCGCCAGATCGTGAGGAGCTGAACGCCGTGGCACGATACCCGGAGGACCTGGACCGTTGGCGCGAGGCCGCCCGCATCTCGGCGAAGGCCCGGGAGCTCGGGCTCCGCCTCGCCGTCCCGGGCGCGCGGCTCACCGAGGTGGCCGATGCGGTCGAGGCGTTCATCCGTTCGGAGGGCGCGGCGCCGGCGTTCCCGACGAACCTTTCGCGCAACGACGAGGCGGCCCACTTCACCCCGGCGCCCGACGACCCGGTCACGCTCGAGGAGGGCGACCTCCTCAAGGTCGACGTTGGGGCCCACCTGGACGGCGCGATCGCCGATACGGCGGACTCGGTCGAGATCGGCGGAACGCACCGGTACGACCACCTGATCCGCGCCGCCCGGGAAGGCCGCGCGGCGGGGATCGCGCGCGTGCGGGCCGGGGCCCGGGTCGACGACGTCTCCCGGGCGATCGCCGAGGCGATCCGCGCCCGGGGGCTGAAGCCGATCGTCGACCTCACCGGGCACTCGATCGAGCGCTACCTTCTGCACGCCGGCAAGTCGATCCCGAACGTCCCCGGAGTGAGCGCCGACCTTCTGGAGGAGGGTGAGGTGATCGCGATCGAGCCGTTCGCCACCAACGGGATGGGGGCGATTGGGAACGGCCCGTTCGGCAACATCGTTCGGTTCCGCCGCGACCCGGGGGCGGCCGACCCGGCGGTCGCCGCTCTGTTCGGGCGGTTCCGGACCCTTCCGTTCGCCACCCGATGGGTCGTCTCCCCCGAAGAGGTGAGCGCGTTCGCCCGGATCCGACGCCAGCTCCAGTCGTACCCGGTGTTCGTCGAGCGCGGTCAGGGCATGGTCGCCCAGGCCGAGCACACGGTCCTCGTGTTGCCGACCGGGGCCGAGGTCCTCTCGGGTCCCTAGGCGGCTAGCGTCGCGGGCTCTCGAACTCGGCCCGCGCGAGGGCCGCACCGTTCACGACCGATTCGAGCTTCGCGCGGGCGACCGCGAGGCTGCGCGTACGGAGCCCGCAGTCCGGGTTCACCCAGACCCGGTGCGGGTCCCCGAGGTACTTCGCGGCCCGGCCGATTCGCTCGGCGACGACCTCGGGCGTTTCGACTGCGTCGCGGTGGACGTCGACGGCGCCGAGGCCCACGTCCCGCCGGTCGCCGTACTCCGCGAGGAGCTTGAGGACCGCATAGCCGTCGTGCCCCGGGGCGTCGCGGTTCGCGAACTCCCACGCCCACTGTCGGCACCGCTTCGCCTCGAGGAGCGCCGGAAGGAGGTCCGCGTAGTTCGAGTAGCAGATGTGCATCGTGAACTCGGCGTCCAGGCCCTCCGTCGCGGCGTTGAACCCGTCGACCACGACCGCCGCCTCGTCCGGGTGGGTGCCCGCGGCCGGCTCGTCGATCTGGATCACGCGGCACCCGCGGTCGATGAGCGCGCTCAGCGTGGGCCGGACCGCCCGACGGGCGAGGTCGACCACGAACTCCTGCTGCGCGGCCCGCCGCGCCGCCCGGCCCTTCCAGCCGGGTTGGCGGGCGAGGTAGTACTCGTTGTACGACCAGTCCGCGATGGTGTAGGGGCCCGTGACCGGTAGCTTCGCCTCCGCCCGGGCGTGCCCTTTCACGAAGTCGAACTCGTCGACATGGTACGGCCGGTCGAGGCGGACCTCGTCCGTCACGGCCGCCTTGAGGTAGTACTTGTTGTCGAACGAGCGGACATGGCCGCCGAAGCGGAAGCCGCGCATCTGGCGGATCGGATACTCGTACATCTCGATGCGGCGGGCCTCCCCGTCGTAGACCCGGTCGAGCCCGGCCGTCTCGAGGAACCGCAGGCCGAAGAGGGCCCCCAGGTCCCGGACCGCGTCGGGGGTCGTGTCCCGCGGCCGTCCTCCGAGCAGGGCATCTCGGACCTCGGGCGCTTCGCTCGCGAACCCGATGCGCGCGTCCCAGCTCCGGAGCTCCTCCTTTGCGCCATCGTCGAGCGGCTCGGACCGCTGGCCGAGGAGCTGCCATCGCGGCTTCGCAAGGCTTCCGATCTCCTGCGTCGGGAAGAGCCCTCGCGTCACGCGGACCCCTCCGAGAGCGCCCGGCGGACCGCCGGAAGGACGTGGAGCTTTCGCGTCGCCGGTTCCCACGGGAGCAGGTCGAGCGGGGCGCCGGGCCCGAGCCAGATGGCGCTCGGGCGTCGGCGCGCGTAGGCGGCGCGTACGACGCGCGCGACCTCCGCGGGGTCCTCCTCGAGGGTGGTGCGCGGGTCGACGACCCCGAGCCCTAACCCGGTACGCGATGGGCCGGCGGGAAGGTGGTCGACCTCCGTCTCGGCGAGGTCGACCCCGACCACCGACACGGGGAGGCGGTCGAGGAGCGGGAACGCCGGACGCGCGTCGGCGCCGTACGTCCATACGATCGACGTCCCGCCGCCGAGCGCGGCCTCGACCGCGCGGTAGCCGGCGACCACCGCCTCGGCGCGAGGGCCCTCGGGGGGACGGACGACGAGCTGAGGTTCGGAGAAGAGGAACGTCGCGAATCCCCGCTCCCGGAGCTCCTTCACCTCGTCCCCGAGGAGCCGCCCGAGCCGGTGGATGAGCGCGGGCTCGGTCTCGCCCGAGCGGTTGTCGAGCATCACCGAGAACGAGTACGGGCCCGGTAGCAGGACACGCGAGTCTGCGGGGGAGCGCTGGAGGGGGAGGGGGAGCCGGGCCGCGATGGCGCCGGGCGTACGGCCGGGCGGAGCGAGAAGGATCGGCTGGCGGTAGAACGTGTTCGTCTCGAGCCACCGGGTGAGCGGGCCGACGGTGAACCCCTCCCACGTCTCGGCGAACGGCCGGAAGAGGTCCGGCCAGCGGAGATACCCCGCGGTCCGCTCGTCGAACCCGAGGCGATGCTCGAGCGCGACGACCTCGTCTTCCGTCGTCACGAACCGTTCTTCGACCGCGTCCGCGGTCGTGCGACCCCGGTCGAGGTCTCGGGTCGCGGTCACCAACGCCTCGGAGCGGGGGAACGGCCCCGTGAGCCCGGTGCGGACGATCATCGGGCTCGTCACCCGGGAACGGGCTTAAGGCTGACGAATTTCCGGGAACGTGCAGACGGAGAAACGCGGTTGCGTGGGGGACAACCCCCCGCGTTTCCCTCTTCAAGGGTCATCCGCACGATACGGTCGAGGTCGGCCGGCTTCGGCGGCTCGCCCTTGGTCATGTACTGGACGAACGGGTGGGGAAGGGGGTCGGGAGACGCGCTCATGGAGTGGGGGAGTGCATCCCTCCGACGGGCTGACCCAAGTTCGGGTCGATTTCGGGAGACCGTCGGCCCGTGGTCCGAGGGTCCGTCAGTTGCCGGACTCCCCGGACGGCTTCGCCACAGGGCTAATAAACCGAGGTCGGGTCCACGCGCTTCGATGACCCAGGGCTCCCCCTCCCGGGTCGACCCCGACCGTGCCGCTCGGCGGAAGGCCCGCCGCGTGGCCACTGCGGCCGAGCGGAGCGAGGACCGGACGGACCTCCTGGGAGAACGGTCGGTCGAGCTCTCGCGATACTTCGGGGGCAAGATCGAGACGGTGCCCAAGGTGCCCGTCCGCTCCCTCGCGGACTTCGCCCTGTGGTACACGCCCGGCGTGGCCGCGGTCTCGCGCGCAATCCAGGCGGACCCCGAGAGCTCGTTCGACCTCACGGGACGCTGGAACACGATCGCGATCGTGACGGATGGCTCCCGCGTGCTCGGGCTCGGCGACATCGGTCCCCAGGCCGCGCTCCCGGTCATGGAGGGGAAGGCGCTCCTGTTCAAGGTCCTCGGGGGCGTCGACGCGATCCCGATCCCCATCCAGGTCGCCTCGGCCGACCAGTTCATCGCGACCGTCGAGGCGATGGCGCCCGCGTTCGGCGGGATCAACCTCGAGGACATCGCGTCCCCGAAATGTTTCGGCATCCTTGAGGAGCTCTCGAAGCGGCTCCCGATCCCGGTCTGGCACGACGACCAGCTCGGGACCGCGGCCGCGACGGTCGCGGGCCTCCTGAACGCCCTCGAGCTCACGCACCGCTCGGTGCGCACGGTGCGGACGGTCCTCCTGGGGGCCGGCGCGGCGAACCTCGTGACCGCGCGTCTCCTGCTCGCCCTCGGCCACCCCGCGCACCAGCTCACGCTCGTCGACCAGAAGGGGGTCCTCCACGCCGAGCGGGAGGACCTGGACGAGCTCGAGCTGCACAACCCGTGGAAGTACCGTATCGCCCTCACGACGAACGGCGGCGACCGGACCGGCGATCTGGCGGCGGCGCTCGAGGGCGCGGACATCCTCGTGGCGGCCTCCACTCCGAACCCCGGCACGGTCCGCCCCGAGCACGTCCGCTCGATGGCGAAGGGCCCGGTCGTCTTCGCCCTCGCGAACCCGTTGCCCGAGATCTGGCCGGAGGTGGCCCGAGCGGCCGGCGCCGCGGTCGTCGCGACCGGGCGCAGCGACTTCCCGAACCAGGTCAACAACTCGCTGATCTTCCCCGCGGTCTTCCGCGGGGTCCTGGACTCCCGGGCGCGGTCGATCCCGGACGAGGTGGTCCTCGCGGCGGCGAGGGAGCTCGCGCACGGGGCCACGCGGAAGGGGCTCTCGGCCGACCACCTTCTCCCTACGATGGAGGAGCCCGAGGTGTTCCCGCGGATCGCGGCGGCGGTCGGGGACACGGCGGTCCGCCTCGGCATCGCCCGCCGGAAGCTCTCCCACGACGAGTTCCTCGAGCGCGCGCGCACGCTGATGGGCCGGCCCGCGCGGCTCGTCCGAGCGCTCGCCCGCGCTCGTCTTACGCCTCCGATGCCTCGGCGCCGGCCATCACGGAGGGGAACACGATGAGCGGCCGCGCGGAGGGAGAGGGTCGGTCGAGCGGAGCGGGCGGGACGTCGGTCCACCTCCGACCCGCCCGGGAGGCGGACCTGCCGGCGCTCGTCCCGCTGCTCCTGCGGCTCAAGCGGCTCAACGAGGAGTTCGATCCGCTCCTCAAGGTCCGCGACGACGCCGAAGTGCAGGCGCGACAGCTCCTGAAGGCGGACCTGGCAAACCCGAGGGCGGTCGTCCTCGCCGCCGAAGGCGTCGGGGCGGACCGGGACAAGGTCGTCGGGTTCGTACGGGCGCTCGTCCGCGAGCGACCGTTCTACGCTCCCGAAAACGAGGGCGTGATACTGGACATCTACTTGCTTCCGCTCTACCGCCGGCGGGGGGTCGGCGAGTACATCCTCCGCGAGACGGTGAACGCGCTCAAGGCCAAGGGAGCGGGGATCGTCACCGCTGAGTTCCCGGCCCAGAACGAGATCGCGAACCGGTTCTACTCGAAGCGCGGGTTCCGGCCGATCACCGCGGTCCAGGCCCGGTCGCTCTAGGCGCGCGCCGGAGCTCGACCGCCCGGGGCGTGGGCGCTGACCTTAAACAACCCGAAGCTCCTCGCTCGCCATGGCCAAGACCGCGACCCCCGCGTCGTCCCCCGCCCCCAAGTTCCTCCGCCGAGGAAAGGTGAAGGAGGTCTACGAGATCTCCGCGACCGAGCTCGAGTTCCGGTTCACGAACGACATCTCGGTCTTCGACAAGCACATCCCGAGCGAGATCCCGCACAAGGGGGAGATGCTCGCTCGAACCGCCGCGTACTGGTTCGAGCTCTGTTCGCGGCTCGGGGTGCCGCACCACTACCTGAGCCTCGCCGGACCGACGGCCATGCGAGTGAAGCGGGTCCAGGTCGTGCCGAAGCCGGCGACCCTCGGTCCCCACCCGAAGAACTACCTCGTGCCGCTCGAGGTCATCATGCGCTACTACCTCGCCGGGTCGATGTGGGACCGGGTGAAGGCGGGCAAGGTCTCGGCCGAGGAGCTGGGGTTCCCGAAGGGGAAGACGCTCACGTACGCGATGCCGCTGCCCGAGCCGCACTTCGAGGTGACGACGAAGCTCGAGCCGGTCGACCGTCTCCTCACCATCTCGGAGGCGCTCTCGCTCTCGGCGCTCTCCGCGAAGGAGCTCGATGCGATCCGCGAGACGGTCCTCAAGGTCGACGTGGCGATGCAGAAGGAGATCGGTCCGCGCGGCCTCATCCACGTCGACGGCAAGAAGGAGTTCGCGGTCGACGCGAACGGCGTCCTCATGCTGGTCGACACGTTCGGGACGGCCGACGAGGACCGGTTCTGGGACCAGGCTGCCTACGAGCGCGGTCGCCAAGTCGATTTCTCGAAGGAGTTCGTCCGCCAGCACTACCGTCAGACCGGCTACTACGACTCGCTCCTGAAGGCCCGCGCCGCCGGCACGCCCGAGCCGCCGATACCGGCGCTCCCCCCGCTCCTCGTGGACGAGGTGAGCCGTCTCTACACCACCGTCTACCAGCGCCTCACCGGCGAGCCGTTCGCCCCGCTCGCCCGGTCCGGATAGGCCGCAGCATTCACCGTTTCGCGACCCCTCCCGCACCCTTATCTCCCCGCGTCCCGGTCGGTCGAACGTGCCTACGAAACCGAGCCCGAAGACCGCCGGCGCGGAGGAGACCCCACCGGCCCCGAAGCCCGCGGTGGCCCTCGAGGACCTGCCCGGGATCGGCGGGATCACCGCCGAGAAGCTCCGCGAGAACGGCTACACCGACCTGATGGAACTCGCCGTCGCCTCTCCGGGCGACGTCGCGGAGGCCGCGGAGATCGGCGTCGCGATCGCCCAGCGGATCATCGGCGAGGCCCGCCGGAAGGCGGACGTCGGAGGGTTCGAGATCGGCACGACGCTCCTCGAGCGACGTAAGAAGCTCGGGCGGATCACGACCAACTCGAAGGCGCTCGACGAGCTCCTCGGCGGCGGGGTCGAGACGCAGGCGATCACCGAGTTCTCCGGTGAGTTCGGGACCGGGAAGACCCAGATCGGCCACCAGGTCGCGGTCGATGTCCAGCTTGCCCCCGCCCAAGGGGGCCTCGTGGGCGAGGTCGTTTACATCGACACCGAGAGCACGTTCCGCCCGGAGCGCATCGTCGACATGGCAAAGGGCGTCGGCCTCGACCCGGAGGAGGCGCTCCGTCACATCCACGTCGCGCGCGCGTTCAACTCGAACCACCAGATGCTCCTCGTCCAGAAGGCGCAGGAGCTCGCCCGTGAGAAGCCGATCCGACTCCTCGTGGTCGACTCGCTGACCGCGCACTTCCGCTCGGAGTACCTCGGGCGGGCCGAGCTCGCGCCCCGGCAGCAGCACTTGAACCGCCACCTCCACGAGCTCCTCCGTTTCTCGGATACCTACAACGCGGCGATTGTCGTCACGAACCAGGTGTCGGCCCGACCGGACATCCTCTTCGGCGACCCGACCCGACCGATCGGAGGGAACATCGTCGCCCACGCGGCGACGTACCGCGTCTACCTGCGGAAGTCGAAGCCCCCGAAGCGGATCGCGCGGCTGATCGACTCGCCGAACCTGCCCGAGGGCGAGGCGGTCTTCTCGCTCACGACCGAAGGGATCCGCGACTAGCGCATCCGAGCGCGCTCGCCCACGGTTCGCCGCACGCGGTCGCTCTCCTCCTTCAGAGGTCCTGACGTCGGTCGGCCGGGAAATAGCACCGGTAGACCCGTCCGACGACCGAGCGCATCGGCACGGGCCCGAACCGCCGGCTGTCGCGGGCCATTTCGGTGGCGTCCCCCCGGACCTCGACCGAAGCTCCCGAGGGGTCGACCTGCGATACGCGCTTGACGAGCCATCGGTGGGCGTCCTCGGGGTCCACTAGGACCACGACGTCCCTGACCCGAGGCGGTCGGTCCCGGTAGGCTCTTCGGTCGACCAGCAACCGGTCCCCCGGTCGCAGCGTCGGGCGCATGCTATCGTCCCGTACCACGACCCTCGAGCTCCACCAACGACGGAAGCGCGACGGAGGGGTCTCGGAGCGGGTCGAATTACCCTCCGGCGGCTCCGGCATCCTTATCCACCTCCGGGGATGGCCGGGACATGCCCACGAGCAGCCCTTCCCGCGGATGGATTGGACGACTGTTGGACACTGTGAACCCCCCCCGCGCGGTCTACGCGCACTGCGACATCCCTTGCGGTATTTACGACCCGCACGAGGCCCAGATCGCGGCGCTCACCGTCATTCGGATGGACCAGCTGATCGGAGAGCTCGTGCATCCCGGCCCCGACGCGAAGCCCGAGGAGCGGTCCGCCTACATCTCCAAGATGTCCCGCTACACCGCGGTCAAGGAGCAGCACGCCGAGAAGGTGAAGCAGGAGGTCCGCGTCATCTGGGGGGATTACTTCACCCCCGACCACGCGAAGCAGTTCCCGCAGACCCACGAGCTCGTCTGGAAGATCCTGAAGCAGGGCTCCAAAGCGCGGCAGGGGACGAACCTCGCCGATGCTCAGGAGCTCCTCAAGCTCGTCCAGGAGTTCGCGGAGATCTTCTGGCAAACGAAGGGCGCGAAGACGAAGCGGCAGCCCTCGATGCAGAAGCCCGGCGGCGAGCTCGTCGTTCCGGTCTCCGCATAGTCCGGGAACGGACCGCCCGCGTCGGGGTCCCGTTCTATGCCGGAGGGGCCGGCACGGGCGGGGCCCGCGGTTCCACGGCCTTCGGGAACCGGACGCTCTGCCCGCAGCTCGGGCAGACGTATTCGCTGAGGGCCCGGTGGCGTAGCGGGGTCCGGCACTTCGGGCACGGGATCGGCTTCGCGCTGACGTACGCGGCGAACATCTCCTGCGAGCGGCGGTCATCGAGACCTACCGCCGCGGTGGTTCCGTTGGCGGGGAGAGGGGGTGGAGCCGTCGCCGGGGTCGGGTCCGCGGTCGTCCGACTTTCCCGGGTCGAGGAGAGCCGACCGCATTGGGGGCAGACCGCGAGGCTCTCGGTGCCCGTCGACTGCAGGGCGACGTGGCAGTGAGGACAGAGCGTTTTGAGACCGACCGGCGTGAACACGGGCGACGGGGCCCGGGGCGCGCGCGGGGCCTCGGGCAGCGGAGGCGCGCTCGGGGTGGGGTCGACGGTCGGTGGTGGCGGGGGAGGGATCGCCCAGCGCACCACCCGGCGGCTCGGCTCGTAGACGATCGGACTGTCCGGCCGAGCGAGCTCGTGCGCCAGGAGCTTCTCGGCCTTCCGCTCCCGTACCGATAGGGCGGCGGCGAGGCCGGGGACGCTGGTGGTCCCGAGGGATTGCACGGTAGATCGAAGGCGCTCGAGGTCTTGCTGCGAAGGGCCGAAGAAGGCGACCATCGCGCGCCTTCCGCCGTCCCTTACAAAGAACCTATCGCTCCACACGCACGGAGAAAAAGGGAGGCACCGGCGGGGCGGCTCCTGGCCTCTTGGACGGTGCCACCAAGAGACGCTGCCGCCGATGCCCGAGGCCAAAGAATGTACAACCACGAGAGACTATATAGTTATCCGGGGGGCTGGTGGGTGACCGATGAGGGCCGTTTCCGTCCGGCGCGTCCCGGTTCGGGGGGTTGCGGTTATCTCTTTTAGGGAGTGCCACTCATGGGTTCCTAGGACGGCTCCGCTCCGCCCGCGGGGTGACGAACATTCACGCCTACCATACGCCCTCCGAAAAGGCCGCAGGCGGGCCGGCATCTCCGCCCGCAGCCACCCCTCCCAACACCGCCCCTGCGGTCCTTCTGGGGGGGAGCGAGGACACCCGGCTCTTGCTGCGCGGCCTCCTGCGCCTCCACCGCCACCGGGTCCTCCTAGAGGCCCCGACACGCGAGGGGATCGACCGCCTGCCCCCTTCCCCCGAGACCAAGATCCTGATCATGGACGCCGGGTCGAGCAGCGGTGACCAGTGGGCGAACGAGCTCTCGTCCACCCTCCGCAGTCGTACGGACCTCCGTGCGCTCGTCATCCTCTCGCGCGCGGACCCGGCGCTCGAGACCCGCGCCCGGCAGGCGGGCGCACAGGCGGTCCTCGTCCGTCCGTTCGGGATCCACGACTTCGTCGAAGCGGTGGACTCCGTCGGGACCCCATCCCCGCCGCCCTGACCCTTCGGGGTGTATTGGCGGTCGCGGCCGTGTCGCGCCTTCCTTCAACCGTGCCGTCGCACGCGACCCGGTCCCTCCGGGCGGCGATCCGGGGTCGCATCATGACCGACGCGAACGCCATCGCGCCGTTCGGGCATGACGCGTCCCACCTTACCGGCCGGCCGCTCGCGGTGGTGGCCCCGACCGACCCGGACGATGTCGTGGAGCTGGTCCGGTGGGCGCGTCGCACCCACATCCCGCTCGTCCCCCGGGGCGGGGGTACCTCCCTCGACGGGGAGTCGGTTCCTCCCGACGGGGGGGTCGTCGTCGACCTTTCCGGCTGGTCCCACCTGCTCGAAGTGGACCCCGACGGTCTCTGGGCGCGGGTCGGGCCGGGCCTGGTGAACCGGGACCTCCAGCGGGCCCTCCTTGCGCACCGGCTGTTCTTTCCGCCCAACCCGGGGTCGTGGACGGCCTCGACCATCGGCGGAAATGTCGGGACGAACGCCTCGGGCATGCGGTCGTTCCGGTACGGCCCGACGCGCGCTTGGGTCCGCGAGGTCGAAGCGGTCCTCGGCTCGGGGTCCCGGGTCCATCTGGGCTCCCGCGTCGCCAAACGCTCGGTCGGACCGGACCTCCTCCAATGGTTCGTCGGGAGCGAGGGCACCCTCGGGATCGCGACCGAGGTCACGGTCCGACTGGCCCCCCTGCCGGCCGTGCGACACGGCGCGATCGTCCCGGTCCCGAGGACCGCCTCCCTCGGCTCCCTGGTGACCCGGCTCTCCCAGATCCCCGATAGCGGGCTTTCCGCCGTGGAGTACCTGGACCGGGGGTCGGCCGCGGCCCTCGCCGAACGACGAACGGCCCGTTGGCCACGAGACTCCGCGCTCCTCCTGCTCGAAGTGGAGGCGGGGGGTCCCGAGGAGGCCGAGCGGAGGCTCTCCCGGCTGCGCGGGGCGCTCGGGAAGATGGGGGCGGCCGACGGGTTCACGGTCTTCGAGGACGCGGATGAGCTCTGGACCCTCCGCGGGGCGAGCGGCGATGTCCTCATCGAGCGGTACGGCCAACACGTCCGGGAGGACGTCGCGGTCCCCCTGGCCCGGGTGGACGCCCTGGTCGCCGACCTCGAACGGATCGCCCGTCAGGAGAAGGTCCCGTTCTTCCTGTTCGGCCA
>JBKQUP010000026.1:0-30430 GCA_052325545.1 Thermoplasmata archaeon | reverse complement strand
GCCGCCGATCGATACCGCGGGTTGGATCGGATAGGACAAGTTCACCGAGGCGCCATTAGCGAATGGTCCGTATTCTAGAGGGCTGGACTGCGCGTTTGTGAGCTGGTTCATGGCCTGAATCGATAGGGTCGCACCGGAATGAAGAAGACCGAGCTCTACACCAGGAATCTTCGTGAGGACGACGATGCCCTGAGAGAAAACGTTCTCGCCTCCCGGATTCTGCTCCGGGTTGCAGGACGGTTGGCAATCAACCATTGTTCCGTTATCGATCTGTCCCCACTCGGTAATCGTGCCATTGCTGTCAAAATCTGGGTTTAAGGAGTGCCCGCTCCCTACCGAGGGCCCAAAGGACCCCAGGTCCGCTCCCACCTGAGTGAGGCCGATTCCCAAACCCACTTCTTCAGGGACAATGAGCGCGGCCGCGTCGAGTCCGAAAGTTACGACAAGAGGGAGACCCCCATGTCCTGAACCACCTCCTCCGGACCCAGGAGTCAGGTTTACGCCTGTATCGAAAGTTGGTTGGATATTGCTCGACGGGAAGTATTGCAATCCACCCGCCGTTATCGTGCCCGGCATGCCGGTTAAGGAAAGGGAAAGGCGTTGGTATGATGAGTTGTACATGTCGTATGCTCCACCGTCGGTATCCGCATAGAACTGAGACACTCCTGTTGCGGAAACCGAGGTTTGAATATCGACGGTAGAAGATCCGGGGTCCCACTCGAAGTATGCATTCTGAGAAGACTTGCCCACATTCCCCGGAACGCTCAATGCCACAGAATTCTTGGCGATGCCGCTGTCGTTCGTTCCGTTCTGCCATCCGGCTGATGTTCTAGGTTCAATCTCAAACGGGAGCCAATCCTCGGTTGGGTAAATGGCGGAATTGCCATCGTATACTGTGTAGTTATAATAGGTGGGAGGCCCCTGCAAGTAGAACTCCACGGCGATACCACTGATGGATACCGCGTACGCAACCGAAAAGATGAAGGTCACCTTTCCCGAAGCGGTATCGTTGTAACCAACCAACCCCGAACCGGTTCCGAGGGAAGTGGTCCCGCTTCCCGGATTCGGGCCGTCGTACCATGCCCCGGAGGGAATCAATGGACCCCATGAACCTGAAGGACGCGTATTGCCAAACAGTGCCAAGAGGAGTGAGGGTTCGTGCGTGGCAGCGTTTGTCAGGCTCAAGCTCGTACCGCTGGCCGTACTGTTACCCGCTCCCACCACGCCTACCGTAGTGCCCGGGGAGAGTTGGCCGGCTCGGCATGAGCCATACTCAGCAGTGTTCAACGTGACCGTGACCGTAACGGTGCCTCCTTGCTCGGAGGGAATATCATAGAACGCGACGGATTGCGAGTTCTCAAACTCGCCTTTGATGTAGGACGCACTGACGCTGCCCGCAGTCACCGATGAGATCACGTCGGTGCCTCCGATGTAATTGACCGTCACGTAGAGGAAGTCTCCGGCGGTTTCCGAAAACGAGGAAATCACACATGTCGGACCCTCTCCATCTCCGGTGGCTCCGGAGCAAGTACCACCACCGAGACAATTGTTGATGGGTGCCGGTCCAGAGGGATACGAATAAGTCGGAGTCGACGAGGCTGTGAGATCGGAATTGCCCTTCGCGTTGGCGGCGAAACCGGCCAAACCTACGGTGCAAGAGGAGAGGACCATCAAACCAGCAACCAAGAGAACGACGGAGAGATAGGGACGGACCTTGATTGGCAAACACCGAACATTTCGATGGATTGGACAAAGGATCCTGGTTCCACGGATAGACCCTCCATTCACACACACTTCATCGGCCTGCGGAACGTTCAACATCAAGCGACTCCCCCTCATCGTCCACCCCCTATGATCATCCGTCCGTCCTCGAGACCCAGCGGTCACGCAACGTGCGGAAAACAACAGCGTCCCGAATCTTGGGACGCGCTCTGCCGGAAGGGTCTGTGGCCGCTCCCGGCACGGTCCAGACCACGCGCTACGCGCGCGCAGTCTTGTTCATCGACCTTGGGTTGGTGGCGAATAGCAGTTCGCGTACTTGAACGTCGCCAAACCGGATTGCGCGCCCCCAATGCCCGTCTCGCGCGAGCGGCTCGGCCCGGCCCGGGGTGGTCGCACTCGACGCCAGCGACGTCTTGGTGCATCCTGGTCGGCAAGTAGAAATCGCGGCGCTGCTGTCACGGGTCTGAGGGCGACCCTCGTTTGCCTGGACCCGAAGAAACTCCCGACTCGGTTCGCGGGCCGCTCCTTCGATGTGGCACTTCTCAGGGAACTTCCGCCGAACGTCGATCCCTGTGGAGAGCGGGGAGAGTTTCACACGTTCGTGACCGCCGGGCCGATGTTCGACCGCGAGATCCGGGCGACGGCCGGGGTCGTGGTCGAGCGCGACGGGTTCGTGTTCGCGGATCTCCTTCCGGCGAACACCAACGCAGGCGCTCCGTAGTCTCTCGAACGGGGCGAGATTGCACGCCCCTCGCGAAGGCAGGGACGGGCGATGCACGGCTCTCCGGCCTCTCAAGTCAAGCGTGATGATGCCAATCGCCCCGAATCGGGAGTCGGTGGACACGGTTCGGGGTGCCAATGTGGCCTGGATTGGTCGACGCCCAGGTTTGAATGTCAACCAAAGAATTGTGCCCGTTCTCCCTCTATAGGGAGAACGGGAGCAAGTTGTGGGGGGGGTCAAAGGCCCCGGTAACCTACTATATATACTTCGTAACCGGTTCCATCGGACGAGGGAACCGGTCATGAGGCTTGAATCCGCGCTCTTCCGCGAGCCAGGGGAACACCCCCTTCCGCGAGGGATGCTGACCCCGGCCCCGAAGAGCAGGGGGCGTCCTCGGGAGGAGTACCACCCACAGGTCCAATCGCCCCGGGACGTGGAACTCCTTCGTCGGAGGGGCGTTCCGCTCGCGCTGCTCACGTCGGACTGGGTGACCGAGAACGGTTATCCTGAGAAGTTCCGCCCACTCCTCTTTGTGTACGCCGATCTGGCGAAGCAGGTCCAGTCATGCTATCGTGTCGTCCCTGTTCGGGATCGAGACGCGCTGCGCCAGCCCGGCTTCGAGGAGTTCGTGACGTTCCTGCTCAAGGTCGACACGCTCGCAGCTCGAGCGGTCGTCCTCCGGAACCAGGGCAAATACAATCCGCGCGAGCTGTACCGTCGGGTCCGGAACGAGGGACTCGAGCGCCTCGCGACAAAGGTCCGGCTCCAGGAGTTCGTTCCGGGACTGCCAGTGGTCGGAGAGCAACTGCCGGAAGCCGACCTCGCCTGGGTCGAGCGGAACAACCCCGAGCTGAAAGCCTTGCCATGACCGAACCCGAAATCCAACGGGCCGACGAAATCCTTCGTAGGCACGGGGTCCGGTACGTCGTGGTCGGAGGCCAGGCGATCGGGAAGTCGGTCTCGACCACTGACGACGTCGACGTGATGGTAACCACCACGGACTACGCGGAAACCGTCCCGCTGCTTCGGGACGAACCCGCGCTCAAGTTCGAGTGGGAAGAGAGAGGAGTCACACGTTTTCGAATCCTTGCCGTCGGAGTCCCGCTCGACATCTTGGACGCCGCAACATTCGCGGGGAATCGGACCGGAGAGGAGTTCTTTGCCTTCCTCCTAGAGGAAGAGTCGACCGAGCGAGACGGAATCCGGTTCGCTTCGCCAGCTGCGGTTTGGTACACGAGATTGCTGGTCCGCCGATGGAAGACCTACGCCGAGAAGATCCTCCGCAACGCGATAGGGGGAGTCGGTGCAGGCCGCCTCCACCGTGTCGAACAAATCGCCGAGCGATTCGGCACCAAAGAGACGGTTCGGGAACGAGTCGAGTATGTCCGCGCTGAGATGAAACGGCCCGACCTCGAATACATTCTTCAGGACAATTAGGGGACCCCCCCAACCGCGATTCGCAAATTTGGAAATACGTTCACACACCCAAACCAAGCTCTGGTCCCTCCGAGGTCTATCCGACAGGTTGGCGCGAAGAACCAAGCACCGCGACCTCGACACCGTCCGTTGTTAGATATTGCTGCCGCGAATCACGGTCGTCCCAGCCGTCCCAAGGCCGAAACGCCGGCACTCGGCGATTCAAAGAGGTGCCCCGGGGCGGAAGGGGTTGACAGTCTAGCTACCTATCCGATCCGTTGGAGGAACGAGAGAGGGGATAGTCGCGAAGGCGTTCGGCGAAGGCCCGAAACGAACGACGGAGCCATTCCGGGGCCGGCTCCTGAGGTAAAGCCACCGACTGAGCTATGGGAGCAGGGCCTGCTGGCATCAGGCGTGCGCACCGGCCGAAAGAAAGCGGCACCCCGGGCTGCCCCGGGGCGGAAGGGTTTTCGGTGGGCCTCCACGGGGATTCGCGTCCGGAATGTCCGCGACCCCCCTGACCCAACTCTGATATCGCCCCCACGGGATCAAGTTGCGTGGCGACTCCCGTTCAACCCACCCCGGTTAAGCCCAACCTGTTCCGGCGGGCCCTGCTCCCGATCGTGAGCCTCATCGTGCTGGTGATTGCGTTCTTCATCGTCTTCGAATATCCCCAGTACTCAATCGACGCCTTGTGCCTGCTGATCGCCTGGTTCGCCGTGAACTTCGCCTGGCTTCACTTGTCGCGACGGTCCCGGGTCCCCTCGGACTCGGCGGGCGGATCGGCAGGGTCCAGCCCGTTGCCTTCGAGCGCGCCAGCCACGCCACCTCCACCTTCCCCGCCGCGCCAGGGCGGGTCGTAATCAACATTCCGACCTACTGCCGCCCGATTGGTCGAAAAAGCCGGCCCCGAGTTTCCCCGGGGCCGGAAGGGGTTAGTCTGGCCTGTCCAGGTCGTTTTCGGTGGAGGACCGAGTGACCTCGGAGTACGCGAGCTCAGCTAGCCAGGCGAACGAGCGTTCTAGGGCATCCGAAGGGGGTTTTTCCGGGTCCCAGATCGGGTAGAGGGCTTCCGAACGGCAGATTCTCTGACGTGCGGGCTGATAACCGGAAGGTCGCCGGTTCAAATCCGGCCGGGCCCATCTCCGGAGGGATTGGGGTCCGGCGATGTTCCCCCCTTCGGGGGCGACGGGCCGAGCGACTTCTCCAGTGCGGCTACGCGGGTCGCGAGGTTCGGGTGGTAGGTGAGGAGGTTGCTGGCGAGTGACTGGTCCAACAAAGTGCGGGCACGCGCGGCGTCTCCGCGGTCGTAGAACAGCTCGGCTTGGCGGAACAGGACCTCCACGATATCGGACGCCGCGTTGAGCCGACGGGCGAGTTCGAGCGACCCCTGATAGCTCGCCTCCGCCTCTTCGAACGAGTGGTCGGATTGCTCGATCATCCCACGCGTCATTAGGATCTGTTGCTCCGCAACTTGGTCTTCGCCCGGCCGGAGCGCATACACCGCTCGTTCGAGGGAGACGCGAGCGGAAGCGGTTTGCCCAAGCTCCACCTGCATCTGGGCGAGGTTGAACTGACACCAGACGATCCACCGGGCGGAGTGGGCGCGCTCAGCTTCTTCGATGGCGAGGTGGAGGTCCTTCAACGAGAGGTCGGTCTCGCCGGCCTCCCATTCGGCCCACGATCGATTCATCAGGACTCGGGCCAGTGCGACATGGTTCCCCTCCTTCGCGAACAGGGCGGTGGCCCGCGAATAGAGCTCCAATAGCGGCTGGAGGCTCGGTCGATCGAACGCGATCTTCGCATTGGCGAGGTCCACGAGCGCGTTCCCCCGGTCGAGCGATGTGCCGTCTTTCTCCGCGATATCGAGAGCCGCCCGAAGATGGGTGGTCGCCAGTTCGATGTTACCTCGCCTCCAGGCCGAGAGGCCGGAGACGCGATGGAACGCCAACTGGTCCCGGGTGGTCCCCACCTTCGGAAGATACCCCAGTGCTTCGGAGGCGAGCGCTTCCGCGCTCGAGAACTCGCCGAGCTCGTACCGGGCCCAGGCCAGGCTCATCAGCGCATGGCCGAGCTCGAGTTCATGGTCGGGATGGGCCCGAGCGAGTGCGACCGCCTGGGTAAGCAACTCTTCGGAGCGGTGAGGGCTGGTGGCTTCCGTCAGCAAACGCCCCGCCTCGGTCAGGAGCCGTACCTCAGTGATGGGGTCCGGACCGGGCCGGCGACGTTCGGACTCGAGGGCGCGGGCGAGCAACGTCGCCGCGGTCTCGAACGCGAAGTCTCGCGTCGCGCTCTGCGCCGCCGTGAGGTTGTACTTGACCGCCCTCTCATTATCATGGCCGAGATAGAAGTGACGCGCTAGCTCGGAGTCCGGCGTCCCGCCCTTGGCCTCGAGGACCTCACCGGTCTTTCGGTGCAAGATCCTGCGATGGGTCTCCGTGAGGTCGGAATAGAGGCGAACTCGGGTCGTCTCGCTGACGAAACCGTAGGACTCGTGCCCCTTCTCGCGAATAACACCTTCTTGGACCAGACGGTCCACGCATTCGCTGATCCGTTCTTCTCCCAGCTCTGTGACGCCCTGCAGGTCGGAGAAGGCGAACTCCTGGCCGAGCACGGCCGCGTGGGACAGGATCCTTCGTTCGTCGCGGCCTAGGGTCCGGATGCGTGCGAAAACGGCGTCGGGCAGGTTCTGCGCTTCGAGTCGAGCAAGATCCCCTTCCGTGAAGCGATAACCGGTCGCGGACCGGACCAGATGCTCGATAAACGACGGATTCCCTTCGGTCTCCGTGTACCATCGCAGCACGTCCCCCGGTTCGGGATCCGCCCCCCCAAAGATCCAGCGGATGAACTCCGTCACCTCGGCGAGGGTGAAGGGCCGGAGGGTGATCGTGCGAAAGGCCGGAGAGCGGCTCAGGTTCTCGAGGCCCGCACGAGCCCGCTCGGGGACCGCGTCTCCCACTCCGGAGGTCGCGATGACGACCGCTCGGATTCGGCGGATGTCGAGGCCCAGCCGCAGGAGGACCTCGAGGGACGAGTCATCGGCAAAGTGCAGGTCGTCGATCGCGATGAGGATGGGTCGATCCTGCGAAAGGCGCAAGAAGTACTCCGCGATCCGACCGAGGAGTTCCTCCCGGCCCGATTCGAAACCGCCGACCCCTTGCTCGACCAGCGGCGTGAGGATCCCGTCAAACTCGTCGAGAAGGGCCATCAGAGGGGGAGACCTCTCGTCCACCGAGGACGCGGCGGCAGGTGACTCGCCGGACCGGGCTAAGGGAAATGGGGCCTCGAGGTCTCGGCGATGCTCTCGGGGGCCGGTCGGCGGTTCGTCGTCCCCGGCCCCCAGCAGGTCGCGTATGAGGCTGAATGGGGCGGGCAGTTCTTCCGGGCGCCCGCGACCCTTCAAGACACGGAAACGGTTCCGCGCCCCTAGTTCTGTGACCGCGCGTAGGAGCTCGCTCTTTCCCGTGCCCCTTGCCCCGACGAGGATGAGTCCCTGGCCACGACCTTCTCGGGCCTGGACCAGCATCCGGTGTACGTCTTCTACGGTCTCCTTGCGTCCGATCAAGGGCGGAGACGAGGTCGGAGGTCGTCCCCCGGGGTCCATCACTTCGGCAATACCCGCGAACGGGCCTATTAACCTGGTCCACCCGTTCGCGCACGGGACGCTCGCCCCCGTAGGAGAAGCCGTCAGGCCGATGGCCACGTGGGGATCGATTGCCGGGCCTGCGCGCTGGCGGGGGACCCCGGACGAATCGAGCAGGAGAACCCTCCCCTCCTCACCTTCGGCCGTCGCTTATATTCCACTAAAGTCGTCCGGTTCAGAATGACTGCCGCGACAGCGTCCCCATCGGCAGCGAAAGGGCGCCTCGAGTCGGAGTACGACCGATGATCATCCGCCCTTCCGACCGAGCGTTGACCGACGACGAGTGGCGGGAATTCCTTCAGAAGCACGATTTCGGCACGCTCATCGCCCCGGGGGCCGACCGGGAGCTCCCGGTGGTGAGTCCCAGCCATTTCGCCTATGACGGTAAGGAGACGATCGTGTTGCACTTCGTCCGCGATAACCCGGTTTGGGCGGCCCTCACGGAGCGTCCCGTCGCCCTCCTGTCCGTCCTGGCGGACTACACCTACATCCCCAGCTACGTGAACGCGGGCGAGGAGGCCCCGGAAGAATGGGGCGTCCCGACCTCCTACTACGCGACGGTGCAGCTTACCTGCGACACGCAGATCGTGGACGAGCCTCGAGAGATGGCGCAACTCCTCACCGACCTTATGGGCCACTTTCAGCCGGAAGGCCGCCACGCGCCGGTGGAGGCCGGGGACAACCCCTATGCCCGCCAGTTCGGCGCGATCCGAGGCCTGCGGCTTCACATCCGGGACGTCCGTGCGAAGTTCAAGTTCGGGGGCAACCGACCCACCGGCCATCGAGTCTCGGTGGCCGCCGCCCTCGCGGCCCGGAACGGACCTCAGGATGCGGCCGCCCGGGCCCAGCTCATGCGTCGGCTCCCTCGAAAGGCTGAGGACCCGAACGCGACCGAGGGGCCAACGGACGGAGATCGCTGAGCGGGCGGCTCAGAAAGGCCTTCCCGTGGCCCCACCAGCGGTCTGGATTCACGGACCGCGAGTCCAGCTCTCTCTTGGCCAAGCAGGCAGCCCGGGCCCTGTGATCGAGCGGGAGTCGCGTGCTCACCCTCCAGCCCGCGTCGACGAGTCGTCGCGATGAGCGCGCGCAAACCCGGTTGATCGGCGCGACGGCCTCGTCGAGTCTGTCCTCGTGCGAATCACCCCGACGATGCGTTATATGAGGGGCCTGCTTCCCCCGCGAGGCGGTCCCGGATGATCTCTACCTCAACGGCCATCGCCGCCTCGCTCGGTGTTCTGAGCGTAGTCGCCTTCGTTCTCGCGATGCTGGTGCTCCTGCGCTTTCGCAAGGAACGCCGGGCTTGCCACCTCTACTGGGGCGTGGGACTCTTCCTTGTCTTCGTTACGTTGGTCGAGGAAGCAGTGCTCGACGTCGGCGTCTGGTCCCAGCTCCTCATCCAGTCGTATCTGATTCTGGTCGCCGTCCTGGTGGGCATCCTCTCCCTCGGCTCCGCGGAGCTTTCGCTCTCGGGCCGATGGCGAGCGCTCTGGTTCGGTTACATCGGAGTGATGAGCGCGGCGTTGGTCATCCTCGGCCTGATGGTCTCCGTGCCGTCCAGCATCGTGGTCGGCGGAGTCGTGTCGGGATTGCCTCCTCCCTCGATCGAAGTCCTCTCCTCCCTCATCACCGTCCCCGGAGCGTTGCTGCTCATTGTGAGCTCACTCTACGGAGCACTGCGGCAACGCCGGCTGAACCTGCTCTACATCGCGCTCGGGACGGCGGTGATCTCGGCGGCGGGCGCCCTGTACCTCGTTTCGTTGCCCGTGACCCTCTATTACGCGGAGTTCGTGGGCGTCGTACTCCTCTTCCTGGGTTTCGTCAAGATCCCCCGGCTCGTCGGCACGAGTCCGGCGCCGGGTCCGACAACCTAGGGTCGGGCCGGGAGGTCCGGCTCGTGCGGACCCAAGTGGCGGTCGTCTCCCTCTAGGCCCACGCCGGAGAGGTTCGCAGGCGGGTCAGGGGTTCGGCGAGTTCGAGGTCGTGGAGGGAGGAGAAGACGGCGGGGACGCGGGGGCCTGCATCGAGCGGTGGACCACGGCCAGGTAGAGCGCCATCAACAGGCCCACGAAGAGCGCCCCCGCGACGGAGAGTACGTAGAACGCCCCCACCATCGGCCCCGAGGTCGTTACCGCGTCGACCGTGATCCCGCCGTTGAAAGCGGTCGGGTACACGAGGTAGCTCAACGAGAAGATGATGAGCACCGCCACCACGGCGAAGACGAGCTTGTGGGTAACGATCGGCGCCGTCCGACGGCTCTGGAAAAGGAGGGCGGGCAGGATCGTGAGCACCGCGGGGATGAGGAAGGTCGCGGAGAGGAAGCTGCTGGCGTACAGGTACAGCGCCCCGGCCTCGACGAGCACCCCGACCGCGGTCACGGGGAGCGTGAGGCGGCGCAGCGCCCCGAACGCGTAGAAGACCGGCGCGAGACCGACCGCGATGACCACCGCGCCGAGGACAAAGAGCACGCTCCCGGGGTTCCCGATCCAGCCCCCGAGCGAGAAGGAAAGGTTCGTGAGGTCGACCCCGGCGCCGCTCACGATCGCGGAGAGGGCGACCAGGACGACCACGCCGATCAGGATGGTCGCAACCCCGTAGGCCTGGTACAGCTTGCGCTCGTCGACCCAGCCGCGCTTCGTGATGAGCTCCGCGAAGGAGATGGAGGCGTTCCGCGCGACGATCAGGATGAGGAAGACGACGATGAGACCCCCGAACAAGCTCGCGACCGGGACCAGCATGTTCGGATACGCGAAGTCGCTCGTGACGACCCAGAACGCCGCGAATGTTCCGGTCACCTCCCAGATCGGTACGATGTAGGGGAGGACCTTCGGTTTCGCACGGTCGTAGGCGAGGAGGAGGAGCACCCCGGCCATCAGCTCCGTGAGGAACAGCGCGAGAAAGACGGAGAAGATCACGAAATTGATCTCGAAGAGCCAGTTAATAGTTGACATCGCTCCCTTCCGATGGGCCGGCGAGGTCGACCTCGATCGACTTGCTCCGGAACACGCGGGCCATGAACCAGAACGTGAACGGCACGAGGAAAATGTACGCCGCGATGATTACGAGGCCCGGGTAGAACAGGTCCGAGTTGTTGCTCGCGGCCTGACTCACCGTCATGACGTTGTAGACGATCCACGGCTGCCGTCCGAGCTCGTCCGTCATCCAGCCGAGCTCCATGACCACGGTCGTGACGACCGTGAACACGACGAAGCCCCAGGCGAGGATCCGGCGGTCGAACGGCCGGCGCTTTAAGACCCAGAGCCCGGCGTAACCGAAGAGGAATAGCCCGAGCAGGACCCCGAGGAGGACCATCGTGTCGAACGTGTCGTGGATGATGAGGGGAGGCCAGTCGGACGAGGGGTACTGCGAGAGCCCGGGGACGTTCGCGTGATTGCTCAGCATACCCTGGAGACCCGGGATCTGGATCGCTCCCACGACCGTGGTCCCGTTGAGCCAGCCGAACACGGTCTCGGGAAGGTTCGTTCCCGGATTCACATTGAGCTCCATGGCGGCGTACTTGAGCGGCTGGTAGCGGTACAGGTTCTCGATCTGGAGAATCCCCGATAGGACCGTCAGGACGACCAGGATGAGGCTCAGGGCCACGGTGATGCGGAGACCCTTCACGAAGAGGGTGCGCTCGTCGGGGTTCGAGCTCTTATGGTAGCGGTAGGCAAAGAAGCCGCCGATCATCATGATCCCCGTCAGAGGGATTGTCGCCAGGACGTGGAACACCTCGTAGCCGGTCGATGGGGTGAGGAACGGGGCCCACGGGTCGACCCCCGTCACCACCCCGGTGGCGAGGTACGTGCCGATGTCGAACCCGTTCGGGGTGTTCATCCAGGCGTTGACCATGACGATGAGGACCGCGGAGAGCAGGGTCCCCACCACGATCGGGACCGTCAGCAGCCAGCGAGTGTAGCGACCGTGGAACACCTTCCCGTAGTAGACGTAGACGACAAGGAACACGGTCTCGAGGAAGAAAGCGAAGATCTCAACGTAGAAGATCGAGATGACCCCGGTCTTGGAGACGAGGGTCATGAACCCCGGGAACAGGTTGACGAGCTCGACGGCCATGACGATCCCGCTGGCCGTTCCGATGCCGAACGAGACCACGAACGGCCGGATGAGGCGGCGGGCGAGCGCCGCGTAGTACTTGTCCTTCGACCGGGCGGAGAGGAACTCCACGGCGCAGATCATGATGGCGAGCCCGATGCTCAGCGAGACAATCAGAATGTGGGAACCGATGGTGAACGCGAATAGGAACCGGTCGAAATCGACCATCGGGATCGACATGCTGGAAACTGCTCGCCCTGTCCGTGAGGGACATTATGAAGTTTGTGGGTCAACGCGGCCGGACGAACCTAGAACCCGGTCCCCTGGCGGTCCTGCTTCGGAGCCGAACATCACCGAATCGCCGAGGGTTCCGAAAGTTCAGTAGTCTCTAGGGACCGCGCCCTCGACCCTTCGAGCCGGGACGCCGGGGTAGGTTCGATGTGATCTGGTGGATGACCGACCGTACCGGGCAGGTCGCGTCCACCTCAACCCCGTAGTCGAATTCGGTGGATTTCTTGTAGACCGCTCTTGCCGCCTCCGAACCGAAGGACGGGGATCGCCTACTGTCCCGCTCGATGCACACGCTCAGCGGCGCCGTCAGCGTGAAAACGTAGTGCGGGTAGTCAAGCTGACCCACTAAATCGTCGATCTGGGACTTGTAATAGAAATTCCCGTCGAAGACCACCGGCGTTCCTCTGCCCAAGCACTCCCGGGCCTGTTCGGCCGCGAACACGTTGGCCCGCAGGAAGCTCCTCTGGGAGTAGTACCCCCGATACCATCTCTCTAGGCCGCGTTCGTCGAGAATCCGGTCGATCGAAATGTGTTCGCCTTCGATCTGCCGGGCGAGCCTTTCAGCGACCGTCGACTTGCCGATTCCTAGCGGCCCTCGGACAAGGATGTAGAAGGTCATGACCCCGTCTGCTCGCAACTCGATACCAAAACGGCAGCCGCCGAGGTCCGCTCCGTCTACGTCCGCAAGAGCGGCCGCGTCAGACACGTCGGCCCTCCGGCCCCGTTGATGCATATCTCCGACCCCGGAAAAGTGCGCACGTCAAAACCCGCGGCGCGCATCCGTTGAATGGTCTTGGTGTTTTCCTCGATCGCAATCAGCCGTCGCTGCCCGAGGGAGAGCACGTTGCAGGCAAGCGTGTCGCGTTCGCTGTAGTCAATCTCGATCAGCCGAAACCCGCGTTCTTTCAGCAGCTCGACCGTCTCGACCGAAAGCCAGGGGAGGTCGACGAGAATCGTCCGTTCATCGAGCATGCTCATCAGAGACATCAGATGTAAACAAGCGGAGGGACCGGGACCGTAGGGCAATGGCACCGACAGGACCTCGACCTTCGCCCGGGAATCTTTGGAGGAGAGCAGCGAACGCATCTGTTCGATCCCCGCCCCGTTCGTCCGATAGCTGTGCCCGACGAGCAGTGTTTGCGGGTCCAGCCAGACGAAGTCGCCGGTTTCGGTCGTCCCGGGCAGCTCTATTCTGCCGAAAACGGGAATGCCCAGTTGCCCACAGAATTCCGCATGCGCCTGCGCCTCCGGCACCCGGTTCTTCTTTCCGGGATTCATCAGGATGAGACCGCGGTCCGTGGGGAGCGACGCATCATGGGCGTAGGCCGCATCGAGCGTGAGCGATTCTGTCGCCGGAAGGGCCACCACTTCGGCCCCGCCCTCCCGGAGCAGTCGACAGAGAATCTCATGCTGCCGCTGTGCTACACCAAAGTCGGGAGCGTGCCGAAACCCAAGCTCCCGCCACGCCGTCGACCTCCGCGGGTCGTCCCACCCCGCGTTGCCGGGCGGACAGACCATCACCCACCGCAGCTCTCCCGTCATGGAGTGGCCGTTGAACTTCTTCGTATGTGCGTGAGAATCCATAGGGAATTGTTCCTGACACTACCGCGAGCTTGTCCTAATCCGGGGCGGAAGAACTCGGGATTCGTATCACGGTGTCGTTAGCTCGCTCCCCCGACATCCTCGGAGCCTCTTTCAGTCGCTGGGGGGAATCGGCCGGAAATCCTTGGCCAAGAGCCCAAAAGCGACCCCGTCGTGCCACCTGCCGTTCCGGTGGAGAATCTCTCGAGTCCGCCCTTCTCTCTTGAATCCCAGTCTTCGAAGCAGCGTCATGGAGCGCGCGTTGAAATCGAAGACCTCTGCATCGATCCGATGGAGTTGGAGCCGGGTGAAGGCGACCTCGCAGACCGCGGAAACGGCCTCGGAACCGTAGCCCTGGTGCCAATAGGGTCGGGCCAGCCAGTAGCCGATCCGTCCGTGACCATTGTCCCGATCGCGGACTTCGAGGCCGACATATCCGGCAAACGTACCCTGCTCGCGGACGGTGATGACTAGGTCGAACGTCTTCCCCTTGGTCCAGGCTTCTCCTGACCTCTTCGCCCATTCGAGAACCTGCGATCGCTTGTAATGGGCGTGGCGGGTGTCGAGGGAGCCAAACACCAAGGGATCGTTCCCGTATCGTAACAGCCGAGGAACGTCCGGGAGCCGGGGAAGGCGCAAGGCGAGTCGGGGGGTGAGGAGGGAAAGCCGGATGCGAGCTGGTCTTCTCCTCGACGATGCCATGGGCATCCCATCGAGATGGTACCCATTACCATTTCTCCGTTCCGCGGACGGACCAGGACCGAATTCGAGGACCGCGAGAGGGGGGCACGCGAGGCGACGCGTCCGGCCGCTTATCGGTTCATCGCGCTCGTGAGCGTCGAGGCCGCCAGCGGTGGGACAAAGAAGACCAACGCGGTCCGCCCCGCTAGAAGCGAGACCACGTACCAACCGCCGGCGATCGCATCTTTAGAAATATGGACCTGCTTTAGCGGTCGTTCGACCGGCGCTCCGGAGACCTGGTCGAGGTGGAGTTGGCCCGCCACGATGGCCATCCGCCGGACGTGAAGGAGATTTCTTCGGGCCGTCCGCGCGAGCATCCACCGGTTGACGAAGAACTCGGCCACACCTACGGGAACGGCCGCCGCCAGGAAGAGGGCGACCTCCGTCGCCCACGACCAAGACTGCGCCCCCGGCCAGCGGGCGACCACGAGAAATCCGGCGAGACCGCCGATTAGGACACCGATCAGCAGTCCTCCGAAGGATTGGGCCTTCTTCAACCGGGCCGCGCGCCAAGCCAATACCGCGGCGGGAGGCTCCCCGACGTCGATCCAGGCCATCGATTGTAATTGCGTGCTCGTCGTCGGTGCTTGCATCTCTCCCTTATCGGGCGGGTAATCCGCTGGCCCCTCATAGTTACTAGGGAACGGGAGGCCCGTGGTGCCGACCGATCTTCGCCTGTCGGTTTCGGTCGATGAGCGGACATGCACACATTTGTTTGACGGCGCGTTCAAGTAAACCCGAACTCCTCGAAGTCCACGGACGGCTCCATGGCGCGATCCCTTCGAGTGGCGTTCGCGACCAGTTCGGCGTTGCCGGATTCTACGGAGGACGACCGGTCCGCGATCCGGGAGCTCGCTGGGCGCGGCGTCCAAGCCGTCCCGACCGTTTGGGACGATCCGTCGGCGTCATGGTCCGACTTCTCGGCGGTCATCATCCGCTCTACCTGGGACTATTGCCGTGATCGCGAACGGTTCCTACAGTGGGTCGACCGGGTCGGGAAAGAGACCGTGGTCTGGAATCCGGCGGAGCTCGTTCGATGGAACAGCCACAAGAGCTACTTGGTCGACCTGGCGGCCGACGGGGTCGACGTGGTCCCTACCGAACTGGTACGGCGGGGGGACGAACGAACGCTATCCTCCATCACCTTGGGACGGGGTTGGTCCGATGTAGTGGTGAAGCCCGCCGTGGGAGCGAATGCACGCGGCCTACGGGTCATCCGGCGAGATGAGGGGGTGGCCGGCGAGGAGCACCTACGATCTCTGCTCGCGGCCGGTGACGCCCTCGTCCAGCCCCTTCTGGACCAGGCTCGTTCGAGGGGAGAACGGTCCGTGATCCTCTTCGAGGGAGTCTTCAGTCACGGCGTGGATTACCCGTTCGTCCTACAGCGTGAGTCGCGATCGGGGAAACCCGCCGCGATCGACGCGACAGCTCGGGAGGAGATCCGAAAGGTCGTGGCAAGTCTTCCGCTTCGGCCGCTCTACGCCCGCGTCGACTTCCTTCCGATCGAGGACGACCGATGGCTGCTCAGCGAACTCGAGCTGATCGAACCCGACCTCTTTCTGCAATCCAGCCCAAATGCCCCTCAGCGGTTCGCGGACGCCATTGTCGAACGATTGAATCGATACGGATGATCCCCTCTTGCCTTCGGGGGGACTTCGAATCCCTCGATGACCTCCGGTACCGGTTCGGGATCTCGTCGTCGGCGGCGCAATAGGCGTTGCCGTTCACGAAACCCCCGTGCCGCCGGGTCAACGGGAAGTCGAGTGGGAGCGGCGAGCCCGTAGCTCGTGGGCCGCCACGACCAGCATGATCTCGGACGGCCCGTGCGCGATGCCGCCGCTCCGCACGTCCCGCCAGCGCTGCTCGTGCGGAAGGTCTTGCGAGTAGCCGCGCCCGCCGTGGAACTGGATAGCGTGGTCGATCGCGCGAAGTCCATCCTCGACCGCCATCCACTTGGACAGGGCGGCCTCCGCGGCCGCCTCCTGGCCTCGGTCCAGCTGGGACAAGGTATCTTCCACGTACATCCAGTCCGCCGTGAGCCGGCCCGCGTCCTGGGCCAAGGGGAATGAGACTCCCTCCTGCCGAGCGAGCGGCCTTCCGAACACGCTGCGCTGCAGGACGTAGTCGACCGTCTCCTCCCATGAGGCAAACGCGGCGCCGAGGTAGATCGCCGCGAGGAGCGCCCGCTCCTGGGTGAGCTCGGCGCGAAGATAGTCGAAGCCCTTCCCCTCCTCTCCGAGACGGTACCGAGCGGGGAGATGCGCATGGTCGTAGTTGACGGAGCCCCGGCGATACCAGCGTTCCCCCAAGTCTCCCGAGGACGGCTTCCGGGAGATGCCCGAAAGGTCCTGGGGGACGAGGAACGCGGTGATCCCTCCCCGCGGATCGCTGCTCGGGACGCGCGCATAGACGATCGCCGCGTCTGCGTCCATGCACAACGCTACCTCGCTCTTCTCGCCAGTGAGAATGTACTCCTCGCCCTCGCGGGTCGCGGAAAGCGACATCGCCTGGGCGTCGGAGCCAGCGCCGGGCTCGGTGATCTGGTTCCCCACGACCTTCTCGCCCCGGAGCATCGGCCGGAACCACTCATCGACCAGTTCGGGGGACCCGTGGTCGGCCAGAACGGAGGAGAATTCCGGCTGAAGGCTCAGCTTGCCGAACACCGTCCCGGACCGATAGGCAAGGTGGAAGAGGGCGAGTCCCACCCGGGGGAGCGGGAGTCCCTTACCTCCCAGAGCGCTCGAGATCCCTAATCCGAGCAACCCGGCCTGCCCCATCGCGCGGTACTCCGCTCGGGGGAACGAGGGGTTTCGGTCGAGCTCCCGATATCGCGCCGCGAGGCGGTGCGACGCGGCGAATTCGGCCACCTCGACGGCCAGGGGATCGCTCGGAACCGGGGGAAGGGTCGCCAACTACAAACCCTCCGTTACGAAGAACGGCGCCTTGGAGTTCGGGGGGCCCGTGGGAGGCCGCTCACCGATGATCCGCGAGGCACGCAGCTCGTCGATCTGGGTACCCGAAAGGCCGAGGAGCTCCCCGTAGACCCGCGCGTTGTCCTGACCCAGCCAGGGGGCGCCCCGCCACACACCGCCCGGGGTTTCGGAGAACTTGGGGGCGACCCCCGCGCCTTTCACCCGCCCGGCGATAGGGTCCTCCCACTCCACGAACATCTCCCGCTCTCGGAAGTGCGGGTCTCGCGCGGCGTCGGCGATGTCGAAGACCCGGGTGATCGCGACGTCGTGCTTCCGACCGATCTCCTCGAGCTCCTGCCGGGTCCGGGAACCGCAGAACTCCGCGATCGCGCGGTCGACCGCCTCTCGGTGCGCGAGCCGGTAGTCTCGGTCATCGTAGACGGGGTCGGTGAAGCCGATCACGGTCTTCAGCCGACGCCATGCCTCGGGCGTCGGCGCCGCCACGACCACCCAACCGTCCCGAGCCCGGTGGACGTCGTACGGGTGCAGCCGCGCGTGGCCCGAACCGTGACGACCCCGGACGACCCCTCGTACGAAGTAGTCGAGAGCGAGGTTCTCGAGGAGGATGAAGAACATCTCGTACTGGGCTACATCGACCGATTGTCCGCGACCGGTACGGCCGGCATGGATGTACCCCATCAGTCCCGCCGTGGCGGCGGCGAGGCCGGTCACCGTGTCGTTGAGCGCGGTCCCGCTACGCATGGGCGGGTCAGGGTCCGGCTTCCCCTGCAGGGAGAGGTAACCGCTGTAGGCTTGTGCGGTCAGGTCGTAGGAAGGGGTCCTCATCCGGTCGGGCTCGCCGGTCCGGCCGTACCCCGACACGTGGACGATGGTGAGCTGGGGGTTCGAGCCCCAGACCGCATCGTCGGAAAGGCCGAGCTTGTCGTACGTTCCGGGTCGGGACGATTCGATCCAGATGTCCGATTGCTCGACCAGTTTCAAGAAGATCGCGCGACCTTCGGGACGGCGAACGTCGAGCCCGACCGAGAGCTTGTTGCGAGAGTACTGGACCCACGACTCGGAGACCGCCTCTCCCGGCATGCTCCCCTCGAGCACCGGTCGAAGGGTCCGTGTCGGGTCGGCGAACGGGGGTTCGAACGGAGGGCCCTCCACGTGGATCACTTGGGCGCCGAACTCTCCCAGGTACGTCGCGGCCCACGGTCCCGCCACGAACCGTGCGGATTCCAGTACCCGGACCCCCTCGAGCGGGCCGAAGGGAGGAACGAGCGGAGCATCGTTCGGAGACGAAGACACGGCCCCCGACCGGGGTTCGGCTCGATAACCCGGGAGGTTCAGAACGGAACCTCGGCGACCAAATACCGTCGCCCGCTCGGCGCGACGATGACCGAGGCACCGTGGGTCCGCTTCGAGGGCGCGAGGTTCCGAGACGAGCTCACGAAATACAAGATGGCGAACCACCCGTTCAAGACCCACCCGTTCTTCTCCCGCCTCGAGCGGGGCGAAGTGCCTCGCCCGCTCGTCCACGCGTGGGTCAAGCAGTTCTACCCGTGGCTCGCCTCGGTCCCGATCGCGATGGCGGAGCGGTTCGCCAACTGTTCGCATGACTCGGCCAACGACCCCTACCGTCGGATGATCCTCGACCAGCTGGTCGAGGAAGCGGGGGACCCGAAAGGGAAGGCCCCGGGCCATCCCGAGCTCTGGCTCCGGTTCTGCGAAGGGATCGGCGTACCGCGGAAGGAGGTTCTGGACACGCCGCTCCTGCCGAGCACGATGGTCGCGATTGACGATTTCCTGTACACCAACCGGGTCAACACCTTCTACGTCTCGGCGGCGGGGTCGTCCGAGCCCCCCAACGTCGAGCTCTGCGCTCGGCTCCTCCCCGCGTTCCGGACGCACTACGGGGTCGACGATTCGCACCTCGAGTACTACTCGCTGCACGTGACGGCCGACGTCGAGCACAGCGAATGGGTCGGCCAGATCGTCGCGGCGTTCGCGTCGACCCCCGAGATCCGCAAGCAGATGTGGGAGCAGATGCTGCGCGGTTTTTCCATCCACGCGCTCCTCGTGGACGGTGTCCTGGCCGGACCGAACGAAGGCGCGGCCCGGATGCAGCCCCACTAGCGCGGGGCTCTGCCGATGGGAAGGCGTCGAGCGAGTGCCATCCCATCCTGGTTGGGATCGACTCGAAACCCATCCACTCCGGAGTTCGCTCGAAGGTAAGGAAACCGAAGGAAGGACCCATGGAAGGCAGAACAATCCGGTTAAGGCGACTCTTTCCGAACCCCCAGCGCAAGCTCTTCTCGGTCCCGCTGGACCATCCCGTGTCGATGGGGCCGATCGACGGCCTCGAGGAGCTGGCGCCGCTCGCCGTGGAGCTCCAGGAAGGCGGCGCGGACCTCCTGATCGTCACGAAGGGCGCGGTCCGGGGGCTCGCTCCGGTGCTCGCTCCGACGACGCAGCTTGGGGTCCACGTGTCGGCGTCCACGAGCCTCGGAACGACCTCTAACCGGAAGGTCCTTGTCGGTACGGCCGAGGAAGCCGTCAGCCTGGGAGCCGACCTCCTGAGCGTCCAGGTGAACTTCGGGATCCCGGAGGAACCGGACATGCTCCGCGACCTCGGCATCGCGGCGGACCAGTGCCGGAAGCTCGGCCTCCCGCTGCTCTGCATGGCGTACGTCAAGAAACCGAACGGAGGGACTCCCGACGAACTTCGTCACGCCGCCCGAGCGGCGGCGGACACCGGTGCCGACATCGTGAAGACGAGCTACCCCGGGTCCGCCGACGAGTTCGCGAAGCTCTGCCGAACGACCCCCGTCCCGGTCCTCATCGGCGGGGGCGTTCGTCTCGAGGACGAAGCGGCGTTCCTCTCGATCGTGAAGGAAAGCGTCCGCGCCGGGGGAGGAGGCATCTGCATCGGGCGGAACCTGTTCCAGCGACGTCCGGTCGGTCCCCTGGCGCGCCGAATCTCGGCGATCCTCCGCGGCTCGGAGTAGGAAGGCGACCGTGGCGCGCGAGCGAGTGACGGTCGCCCCTACGGCCGCCACTCGTGAGGGCCGAGCGGCGATCCGCGAGCGCGCGCGTCGTCGAGGGTTCACCCACTTTGCGGTCGAAGAGGGTGACCTAGACGAGGCGGCCCCGGGAGAGGAAGTGATCGTTCGGGGGGCCGATGGCCTCACCGTTCGCGACCGCGGGTCTCCCGTGACCATCCCATTGGTCTCCGTCGGCGACCCCGCCGCGCTCGACATCGCCGTCCGCGGAACTCCCGTCGGGGGGATCCTCGCCATAGAATGGACCGGGGACCGGGTCATTCCGCTCGAGAATGCGGTCGCCGCCGCGGGGGGGCGATTCGAGCTGTGGGTCTACGCGCGGGGGCCCCGGGAGGTCCCCGGGGCCCTCGGCGCTCTCGAGCACGGAGCACATCGGGTGATCGTCACGCTGCACTCTCCGGAGGAAGTGGACGACCTCGAATCGGCATTGGAGAGTCCGTTCCCCCCCGACCTTCCATGGACCCTGGTCCCGGTGGCCTCCGTGCGTGCAGTCGGACTGGGGGACCGCGTCCTCGTCGACACGACCTCGCTTCTCGACGCCACGGAGGGGCTCCTTGTCGGAAGCGCGGCCGGGTTCCTCTTCCACGTCGCGAGCGAGGCGGTGGGCTCTCAGTTCAGCCGGCCACGGGCGTTCCGGGTCAACGCGGGCGCGGCTCACTCATACGTTCTCATGAGCGACGGGACCACACGATACCTCTCGGAGCTGGAGGCCGGGGACGCGGTCCTCGTGAGCCGGCCGGGAGGGTCGACCCGCTCCGCGCGGGTCGGGCGAATCAAGATTGAGCGACGTCCCCTGGTCATCGTCTCGGCGACGGTCGACGGTGCGGCCCGTACGGTGTTCCTCCAGGAGGCTGAAACCGTCCGGCTCTCGGCGGAAACCGCACGGGTCCCGACGACTGAGCTCCACGCGGGAACCCGGGTACATGGGGTGAGGATGCCGCCGGCCCGTCATCTGGGGCGTTCGGTCGAGGAGACGATCATCGAACGATGAACCCCTCCCCACCCGCGATCGTCGTTACGTTGCCGGCCCGCACGGTCGCGGACGCGCGCCGACAGATGGAGGAGGCGCACCGGTCCGGGGCGGACCTCATCGAGATCCGGTTCGACCGGTTCGGCGCATCCGAACTTGCTCGCGCCGGCGAGCTGTTCCCGAACTCCCTCCCCTTGGTCGCGACGTTGCGTTCGCATGCCGAGGGGGGCGAGGGTCCTGACGATGCCGAGACCCGTGCGCGGGCCCTGAACGACCTCGCGCGCCTTCCGTTTCGCTGGATCGACGTCGAGCTCGCCCGGGACTTCCCGGCGGCGGAGGCGCTTCTCCGTCCCGGGGTACGAGGGCTGATCGTCTCGAGCCACGTGCCGACGGCACTGGGAACGCCGGAGTGGACCCGCCTCCTTCGCCAGACGGTTCCACGGGGGGCGGTCCGAAAGGTGGTCGCGGCGGCGCCCGTCGGCCAGCTCCTTCGCGAGCTCATTCCGGCCCTGCCTCCTCCGGGGGAATCCCCCGTCGTCGCACACACCACCGGCCCCTCGGGGCCGCTCCTCCGCGCCTGGTCCCGAAGGTTCGGGTTCCCCCTCGTATATGCGGCCCCGGCCGAGCTTACGGAGGGAGTCTCGCCTCCCCCCGTCGAACCCAGCCAGGTCCCGGTGGACCGACTGCGTCCGTACCTCGAAGCCGAAGGGAACCCTCCGTTGTTCGCGGTCGTGGGTCATCCCGTCGCTCGTTCGCTCAGCCCGTCGCTTCACAGCCGATGGATACGGGAGCTCGGGCAGGTCGGCCTCTACGTAGCGCTAGATTTCGAGAGCGACCGGGAGTTCGTCGATTCCATCCCTTTCCTGGTCGAAGGAGGATTCCGGGGGCTCAACGTCACCCACCCGCTGAAGCAGGTGGCCTTGGAACTGGCGAACCGGGTCGGTCCGGGGGCGGTCGCGTGTGGCGTGGCCAACACGCTTTCCCTCGGCCCGGAGGAGGTCGAGGCCGAGAACACGGACCTTGTGGCCATCCTTTCTCGGCTCGAGGAACTGAGGTCCTCGGGCCGCTGGGACGGGTCGTCGATCGGAGTGATCGGCGCCGGCGGGGCGGCTCGCGCCACCCTCGCCGCCGCACGGTCCGTCGGGGTCGAGGCGTACGTGTGGGCCCGTCGCCCCGAAGCGTCCGAGCTCTTGGCTCACGAGTTTGGCGCCAACGCCGCGCGTGACCCCGGGAGGGCCCGACCTACGTTGGTCGTCCACGCGACCCCCATGGGGATGGTGGCCGGGGGATCTCCCGTCCTTCCCGACCTGGGTTGGCTTCGCTCGGGGGTCCACACCGTCGACTGGGTATACGCCCCGGAGGATCCGGTCGTCCGCACCACCGCCGAGAGGGCCGGTGCGTCCTACGAGGACGGCTCCCGCCTGCTCGTCTACCAAGCGGCGGCGAGCTACAGCATCTGGTGGGGGGACGGACCGACCCCCGAGCAGACCGCAGCTGCGCTCGAGGGGATCCTATGAGCGGGACCGCCCGAACCTTCGGGGCGATCACGATCACGAACGCCCTACCGACCGGCATCGGTTGCGCGGCCGGGGTCGCCCTACCCGTAGAGGCGCAGGTCACGCTCACCACCGACCGTTCGAGGAGACCACCCACGCTCGAGATCCCGCGCGATTGCCACACGCCGGTCGTGGAGGAGGCCCTGCGGGTCGGCCTCGCCCTGTACTTCCCCGAGCCGGGGGCTGTAGCTCGGCTTTCCCTCCGGTCGGAGATCCCGATCGCTCGAGGTCTCAAGAGCTCGAGCGCAGTGAGCACCGCCGTGCTATTGGCCGTGGCGAGAGCGGCCGACCGGAACCCCACGTCGCTCGAGATCGGCCGGCACTCCGCGGACGTGGCACGTCGTGCCGGGGTCAGTGCCACGGGCGCCCTCGACGACGCCCTCGCGGGTCTCGAACCGGGGTTCGTGGTCACAGACAACGTGCGGGGCGAGGTCCTTCGACGTACTGACATCGACCCCGGCTGGGGAGTCGCACTGTACATTCCGCCGCAACCCCATCCGCCATCTCCCAACCTCCGGAACGCGTTCTCGAACGAGCGAGCTTCCGGTGAGCCCGCCGCCCGCGCGGCGATGGACGGGGACTGGACCAAGGCGATGCGGCTCAATACCGAGCTTGTGGAGCGCACCATGGGGTACTCTTACCGTGAAATCCGGGACCATCTCCGGCAGCACGGTGCCATCGTGAGCGGCGTGAGCGGGCTCGGCCCGACCCTCGCGACGATCGCTCCCCTCGCTCGGCTCGCCGACCTTGTCCAGGAGCTGCCCTCGGACACGGCCCAGAAGCTTGTCGTGCCGTTCACTCGTACATCGATGTCGGGAGGCGACCGGGCGTGAGCGCGGTCCGGATCCGACCGGGGCCGGCGCGGGGCACGGTCCGTGCCCCTCCGTCGAAGAGCTACACCCACCGTGCCCTGGTCGTGGGCCACCTCGCCGGTCGGCCGTTCCGGGTCCGTCACCCGCTCGACTGCGGCGACACGCGCGCGACCGCCTCCGCCGTGGGCCGGCTGGGGACCCCTGTCTCCCTCGGCCACGACGTTTGGCGCGTGGACCGCCGGCCGAGTCGAGTTCGGCGGGCGCCCGTCGTCATCCAGTGCCGCGAGTCCGGAACGACCCTCCGGTTCGCCTCCGCCCTCGCCGCGATGTCGGACCGGGCGGTCGAGATCCGGGGCGCGGACCGGTTATCCGAGCGTCCCATCGACGACCTCCTCGAGGGGTTGCACGCGCTCGGAGCGAGCTATCGGCACCTTGGCGGCCGCGGCCTTCCTATCGAGGTCCGCGGACCCATGCACGCAGGCCGCGTCTCTCTCGACGCATCGAAGAGCTCACAGTTCGCATCGGCGCTGCTGCTCACGCTCCCCGCGCTCGACGGGGACTCGTGGCTCGAGCTTACGGGAACCGTCGTCTCGAAGCCGTACCTGGACGCGACCCTCGCGGTGCTCGCCCACCATGGCGTCCGCGTGGACCGGCAGGGTCGGCGGTTCCACATTCCCGGAGGACAGCGCTACCGGGGCTCAGGGTTCGCGGTCCCGGGAGACGCTTCTTCCGCCGCCTACCTGTGGGCGGCCGCCGCGGTCAGTGGCGGGAGCGTACGGGTGGAGGGGATCAGCGCGACGTGGCCGCAGGCCGACATCGCCGTGCTGGACCTTCTGCGGGCCGCAGGGGCCACCGTCTCACGGCGGAGCAACGGAGCGACGGTCCGCGGACGAACGACGATGCCATTCCACATCGACCTCACGGACGCGCCCGACCTGTATCCCCTCGCGGGGGTCCTCGCCGCGACCACGCCCGGGGTAAGTCGGATCGTCGGAGCCGAGCACGTCGCCCTCAAGGAGTCCGACCGCAAGGCCGAGGCCGCGCTCCTGGCTCGCCGCCTGGGGGCCACAGTCGAGAGTACGAGCGGTGGCCTCCTGATCCGGGGCACTCCCCGGCCGCGGGCGCTCGACCTCCGCCACCTTTCCGACCATCGGCTCGTGATGAGCGCGGCCGTTGGGGCGCTCGCCGCGGACCGGGAATCGATGGTCGGAGAGAAGGAGGCGGTTCGAAAGTCATTCCCCGGATTCTGGAAGGCGTTCGCCGCCCTCTCGGGAGGAACGGACCGACGATGATGCAGTTCGGGGACCGGTTCCGGGTGAGGCTCTTCGGCACCAGTCACGGTCCCGAGGTAGGGGTAGAGGTCGAAGGGATACCCGCCGGCGTTCCGATCGAGCCCGCCCGGATTCAGGACGACCTCGATCGCCGTCGGCCCGTCGGCCGGCGCCTCGCCACCCGGAGGCAGGAAGAGGACCGGCTCATCGTCGATTCGGGGCTCGTCGCGGGTACATCGGATGGGTCCACCTTCCGGGCGCACGTCGCGAACGAAGACGTCCGGCGTGGGCCGTACGACCGAATGCGGGACACGCCACGCCCCGGCCACGCGGACTACCCGGCTCGGGTGAGGTTCGGGCCGGACGCCGACCTAGCGGGAGGCGGGATCTTCTCGGGTCGAATGACGGTCGGTCTGGTGATCGCGGGCTCGATCGCCAAGACGCTGCTCGCGGCCCGAGGCGTGGAGATGACGGGCTATACCCGTGCCATCGGACCGGTGGACGCCACGATCCGAGAGGACGAGGAGTTGAGGGCCGTCCAGGCGCGATCCCGAGGGAACGAAGTGGGCTGCCCGGATGTCGAGGCGGCGCGCCGCATGGAGGAGGCGATCGTCGAGGCGCGCCGGGAGGGCGATAGTCTCGGCGGGATCATCGAGGTCCGCATCGACGGCCTTCCGGTGGGCCTCGGAGAGCCGTTCTTCGACTCCATCGAGAGCTCGATCGCGCACATCGCCTTCTCGGTGCCGGCCGTAAAGGCGGTCGAATTCGGGGCCGGCTTCCGCGTCGCCCGCATGAAGGGCAGCGAGAACAACGACCCCTTCGTCTGGGTCGACGGGAAGGTCCGGACGGAGTCGAACCACGCCGGGGGGATCTTGGGCGGCCTGGCCACGGGGATGCCCGTCGTGTTCCGGGTCGCCGTGAAGCCGACCTC
The DNA here is from genome assembly GCA_052325545.1 of Thermoplasmata archaeon. Lineage (GTDB taxonomy): Archaea > Thermoplasmatota > Thermoplasmata > Lutacidiplasmatales > UBA184 > Lutacidiplasma. Next base: position 4,745 of record JBKQUP010000026.1, on the reverse strand, counting down.
CTCGATCGCGCGACCCCAGCGGACCGTGAACCTCGCCGACCGTTCGTCGACCACACTCACCGTAACCGGCCGGCACGACCCCTGCATCGTCCCCCGCGCGATCGTCGTGCTGGAGGCCGTGGCGGCGATCGCGCTCGCGGACTTGGGACTCCGGGGAGGGTTCCTTCCTTGAGCGACGAGCGACCGCCCTACGCGATCCGAGGTAGAGGCTCAGGGTCGGATGCGCTCGAGCGAGAGGAACCGGACCTGAGCGTCGGGACGCACGCCGGCCACTAGGAACTCCTTCCGAACTCCTTGGGCCACCCGCACTCCTCCGGCGACCTCGATCCACGACGCGATGTGCGTCGCCGGAACGGCCTGCACGAGATACCGGGCGTGGGAATGCTCCGGGCTCCGGGGGTACGCGCGGAAATGGGCCCCGTACTTGAACCCCGTCTTGACGACGAGCGCGCGGCCCCGGAGCTCGCGATAGGCAGCGAGCCGCTCGAAGAAAAGAGGGTCGAGCCGACGCGCCCGCCGCTCGAGCGAATCGAGGGGGACCGGCCGACCGCTCTTCGAATCGCGAAGGGAGAGCTGACGCTCGGAGCAGAGGTAGGCGGCCTCGAGGAGGCTCAGCTCGAGGCGGTCCCCGATCCGGCTTCCGTACGCGAGCTCCTTGCCGAGCTCGGAGGCGGCGGCCGAGCCGTGGACCGTCACCCGGTCCTCGGAAAGCCATCCTTCGGCGGGCGTCGAGAGCGCGCGAGTCGGGAGGGCCCCCGTGGGGGTCGGGCGTCGCACCCGGTAGTACGTGAGGTCGGACTCCTCGTCGACCAGGCCGAGCAAGAGGAGCTTCTTCGCGGTCTGGGCGCGCTCGGCGATGTCGAACAGGCGGGCGAGGTCGAACGGGACCCGCTCGCTGATCGGTTCGACCCAGTACCGGGACGGCGTCTTGTGGAGCGTGCCGCCCCGCGGAAGCACGGTGAACGCTACCGGGGGAGGGCTCGCCCGCACCACGTACCCGCGCTGCCGCAGGTCCCGGTACACGAGGTATCGGACGGCGAACCCCGGGTCCGCCCGGACCGCACGGCGGAACACCGTCGACCACGCGACCGCTCGTCCCGTCGTCCCTCGGAGGTCCGCCCGGCCCATCTCCGACAGGTAGACCGCTTCGTAGCGGTCGAGGGTGAGGCCCCCGTCGGAGGAAGGCGTGCCGAAGAACCCCTTCCCGTAGACCTGGCCCGCCTCGGACGGGTCGTCGAACCGAACCGTACCGTCCGCGCGAACGGTCCCGCTCACGTACGAGCCCCGCGAAGCTCCGAGAGCGTGACCAGAGGTTCGATCCGGATCCCGGCCGCGGCGAGCCGGGCTCCGGCGCCGCTCTCCCGGTCGACCACGACCAGGACGCGGTCGACCACGCCTCCGGCCCCGCGGACGATCTCGACGGACCGCAACGTGCTCCCGCCGGTGGTCGTGACGTCCTCGATCAGGAGGACCTTGAGGCCGGGCGTGATGTCCCCCTCGTACGGTTGGCGCGTGCCGTGTTCCTTCGCCGCCTTGCGAAGGACCACGTAGGAGTGGCCGGTCCTCAGCGCGACCGCGACGACGAGCGGGACCGCTCCGAGCTCCATGCCCGCGAGCCGGTCGACCGGGCCGACCCGGTTCGCGAGCGCCCGCGCGAGCAGGTCGAGGCGCTTCGGGTCGGTCCAGGCCCGCTTGACGTCAATGTAGACGTCGCTCTTCTCGCCCGAGGCGAGGGTGAAATCGCCGAACCGCACGGCCCCCGCGTCGAGGAGCGTGCGTACGATCTCCGTGTGGCCAGGCTCAGGGTCTGCAACCGGAGCGTTCACCAGGGCACCTTCTTCAGGCCGACCTTGTACCCAATCCAGTTGAAAAGCGTGTGGAGCCCGAGGGTGACCACCAGGAGCCAAAAGACGGCCCACCCGCTGATGAACACCGGCAGGAACACGCTCGGGAAGAGGACGAACCCGAGCCCGATCGGCACTAGGACGAAGGGAAGCTGGTCGAGCAGGATCGCGCGAGAGCCGCTCTCCCGTCCGAGGCGGCGCTTGATGAACGACCCGAGCGCGTCCCCCGTCATCGCGCCGAACGTGAGGAGCGCGACGACGAATACGGCGGCGAAAAGGTTCGGAGCCAGGGTCGGGACGAGCTTCCAGGGCGGCGGGGCGGCCAGGATCAGTCCGGCCTCGATGAGCCCGAATGGGATCGCCGCGAATCCCCCCACGAGGAACCCGAACCACGTCTTGGAGGGGCCGAGGACGCGCCGCCCGTCACGGCGCCAAACGCGCCCGAAATCCATCGGGGGCCCTCGCCCCCGGGGGAGGGTCGCGAGCGCGTTCGCGATGTAGGCCGGGGTGAGGACCCACAGGACCGCCATCAGGGAGGAGAGCCATGGGTCCACCACGCGCGTGTCCTGGGTCTACGGCTCGCGGATGAACCGGGCGATCGAGGAGGTGATCGCGGCGATCTTCGCGGGGTCCGCGCTCTCCTCGGCGTCGTGGATGTGCGCTTCGGGGTCCATGCTTCCGAAGACGAGCGCCGGCATCGGCTCTCCTCTCGGGGTCGCGAGGTCCCGGAGCGCGCTCGCGTCGGTCCCCCCGTACTCGCCCCGTACCCCGTGGGCCCCCAGCGTCTCTCCGAGGATCCGCTCGAGCCGAAGGAGCGCTGGATGGTCGACGGGAAGCGAATAGCCCGCCCGGCACCGGGCAGGAGGCGCCGCGATACGCGCCGTGGGCGAGCGGTTCTCGATGTAGGCGCGGACATACCGGAGCGCCGCGTCGAGCCCCGTGGCCAGCTCCATCTCCGGGATGAGGCGAAGGTCGACCGTGAACGAGGCCACGCCCTTGGCGCGTCCGTCAAGGATGTTCCGCTCGACCGCGGCTTGAAGGAGGCGGAGCGTCGGGGGCACCGGGTTGTGACCATAGTGCGGGTACCCCCCGTGCGTCGCCTCGCCGATGAGCTGGAGACCGAGGGTCCCGGGAGGAATGGTGAGCGAGGTAGCGCTGGCGGGTTCGAGTCGGAAGGGGGGGCCTACTAGCGGCGTGAGTCGGGCCGGGAGGGCCCGCAGCTCCTCGGCTCCCCCGCGGAAGAGGAGCGTGACCGCGGCGGCCGACTGGTTGGCGGCGTCGGTCTCCGCATGGGCGGTGACGAGGCGCACGCCGTGCTCGGGCGGCGGGACATCGGTCACGTCGAAGTGCGTCACGCTCGCCCGACCGGTGATCACCGGCTCGGGCGCATGACGGTCCGGCCAGTCCGGAGAAGCGTAGATGGAGCGCCATCTCCGTGCGACCTCGTGCAGGTCGACGAGCGCCTGGCCGTAGGCGAGCGCTTCGCGAAGCTCGGTCGGGCCCGAGAACGACGCGTCGAGGAACGCGACCCCGCTCGAACCGGCGGTCGCCTCCGGGCTGCCGTCCGGAATGAGCGCGACGTCGCCTTGGAGGATTCGCTCGGGGTCGCCGAGGGGGAGCCGCGCGTCGTGGGCCTTGATCGCCTCGACGCCACCCTCGCCCCCCGTTTCCTCGTCACAGCAGGCGATCAGGCGGACGTTCCTTCGGAGGTCCGTCTCTTGGGAGAGCTTCCGCAGCGCGGCGATCGACGTGATGATGCCACTGCCCAGGTCGTCGTTCGACCCCCGACCGTACAGCCGCCTGTCCGCCCGGTAGGTCAACGTGTGCGGCGGGCTCTTCCAGCGGCCGAGCTGTTCGGTCGGCACCGGTACGACGTCGAAGTGTGCGAGGATGAGGACGGTCTCGTTCGCCCCCACGTCGAGCTCGGCAATGACGTTCGGGCGGGGCGCTCCGTGCCACTCGCCCTTCACGTCCCCCACGACCGTGGGGTCGTAGACCCGGGTCGAAAGGCCGGCGGAGCGGGCGGCTCGGACGATCGCGTCCGCCGCCCGGAGGTAGTTCGGCTTCTCCCACCGGGCGTGGCCCACGTCTTCGAGGTTCGTCGGCGCGATCGAGACGAGCTGGGTGAGCAACCGGAGGTTCTCCTCCCCGCCGATGGCGCGGCTGGCTTCCAATGGGTTCGGCCCTTCGGACGGTGGTGCCATCCGACCCTCAGCGCACCGCGAGCAGGATGACGAGAGAGCTGGTGATGAGCAATAGGAGGGTCGCGACGAACATGTGCGTGAACATCGATAGGGTGTCGCCGAGCGAGGTCAAAAGCCGTGCGGTGTAGCCGGGTCCCAAGACCTGGACACCGGAGACGTTCTTCTCCGCGAAGTGGACGGAGACCGGCTCGAGGTTCTCAAGCGCTTCTTCGAGGACGGCGCGGGACTCCCGGATCAATGCCTCCAACGGGTACCGCTCCCCGACGGGGTTGATCCCGCCGTCCACCTCGTGGACCACGTGGTTGTCGGTCGTGAGGACCTCGGCGACGTCGACCCGGTCGAGCAGCGACCGTACGATCGGGTCCCGTCTCCCCAGGATGAGGTTGTTGCCGTCGATCAGTACGTAGCCCGTCGTGCTCCCTCCCGCCCGCACGACCAACGCACGGAAACCCTCGGGTCCGATCCCATCGCGTCCGATCGAGTACCCTTTCCGGACCGCGGTCCCGACCTCGATGGGTCCCTCGCGGGCGGCCGCAACCGCGGCCGCGATGGCGGCCTTGGTGTCCACGACGAGCTTCTCGGCGATGGGGGTGCCGTAGAGGATGTCCCCTTGCCCTTCCACGTAGGAGTTGTGCGCGTCGACCAGCACCACGCGCGGGCCTCCCTCCTGCGCCACCTCCCGGACGATCCGGTCGGC
>JBKQUP010000025.1:0-3560 GCA_052325545.1 Thermoplasmata archaeon | reverse complement strand
TCATCTACGACCCGGCGACCGGATTCGAGAGCTACATGTTCACCCTCTGGCCGGGAGTGCACTTCTCGAACGGGGACCCCTACAACGCTTACGTCCAGTGGTACAGTCTCTACCGAAGCCTTCTCCTCGCGCAGGGACCCCAGTTCATCCTCGAGGAGAACTTCTTCTCGACGAACTTCAGCACGACGAGCCCCCTGTCGTACTATTCGCTCCTTCCCGCCTCCCAGGCGGCGAACACGACCCTCGCGAACGACCTGGACTCCTGGAACTTCGCCGCGCCGACCGCCGCCGAGATCGCGCTGATGGGCGAGCCGTACCAGTCGTTCCAGGTGCTCAGCCCCACCGTGATCCAGCTCAATCTTGGCTACGGCTATCTGGAAAGTAACTACACCTACCTCCTCGCCTCCCTCACGGCCCCGAACTCCTACGCGGTCGACCCGACCTGGGTCGACGCGAACGGCGGGGTCCAGGTCGCGGCAGTCAACGACTACCTGACGACGCACACCCTCGGCACAGGGCAATATCTCCTCGAGGACTACAACGGGGTCGAAGGGGGCGGCTACACCCTCATCGTCGACCAGAACTACTGGGGGGCGGCGGCGTTCGCCACCGAGCCCTGGGACCTCGACCTGCAGCCGGCCAACACGACGGTCGATATCGTCTTCCAGGGAACGCTGGACGTGACCATCAGCGACCTCACTAGCGGGAAGGTCGCGGAGGCCTCGTTCGCCTACATCGGTCCGTCCACGATCTCCAGCCTGCAGGGCCACTCGAACGTGATCGTGCAACCCCTGAACATTACGGTCAGCGCGACCAGCGGGTCGTGGTGGACCTATCTCAACCAGAGTGTGTTCCCGTTCAACAACCTCTCCGTGCGCGAGGCGATTGCCCACGCGATCAACTATAACGAGATCATCACCGAGGCGTTCGGAGGCTGGGCCCAGCAGTGGGTCGGGCCGGTCCCTCCCGGCTACCCGAACAACAACAACGTGACGGCAAAGGAACCGTACTACCCGTACGATCTAACGCTCGCGAAGCAGGAGATCGCGAACTCCCCGTGCGCCAACGACGCGTGCAAGGGCACGCCCATCAACTACGCGTACCTCGACATCGGGGCCGACTGGGCGGAGATGTCCCAGTTCCTCGTGACCGACCTCGCCCAGATCGGGCTCACCATCAACGCCCTTCCCATCTCGCTCCCCGACCTCTACGTGGAGCAGGGGCTTACGGCCGGCCACTGCGCGTCGGCCACCACCGCGAACGGCGGGCCGTTCTACATGGGCCAGGAGTTCTACACCGCGGACTACGTCGCCCCCGACGATTTCACGCAGAACGATGCCCTGAGCACTGGGAGCGCCAACATGTGCATGTCCGGCTTCGCCAACGGGACGGTGGACGGCGAGGTCTACGATGCCATGGCGCAATCGAACCCCGCGAACATCACGGCGGATTACACGAACATGACCCAGATCATGTACAACAACTACACCGACATCTGGTCGGTCATCCCCACGTCGTTCGCCGTCTACAACGTGGACCTGCACGGGGTCATCATCAACGCGATGGGGAGCGCCGAGCCCTACGCGATCCTGTTCAACACCCAGTGGTTGAGCTGACCGGGACCGCGACGGTCGCGGACGCCGCGGTCGTGCCGGAGGGAGTCGGTCCGGCCTCCAGCGGAAGCTCGGTGGGTGAACGAAGACGGCGACCTCGGCCCGTGGCACGGCGACGGAGTGGGCAGGCGGGCTCCCGCACGCTGCGTGCGAGATACGGGTCGTCAGCCGGTGAGCTCTTGCTCCGCGGTCCTCCGCGCTCGGACCACGATGCCACGCTCGCGCAGCATGGAGAAGAACGGCGCGGGGTCCAGCGCTTCGGCCGGGTGCACCCCGGGAGTGCGAATCGTGCCTCCCAGCATCTGGAGAACCGCCATGGCAGCCGGGGTCCCGGTGAGGTAGGCCACTGCGGTGACGTGGTAGAGCTCGCCCGCCCGCCGGTGGCTAAGCATTGTCGAGAGGGTCTCGATGACCGGGTGGCCCCCCTTCTCTCCCGTGGTCTCGACCACCAACACACTTATGCCGTCGATCTTGCCGGCGAGGTCCGCCGGCCTCGGCAACGCCTTCACAATCGTCCCATAGGGTCCGGGCGCCTCGGGTGTCCCGCGGTCGAGCAGTCGGAGATCCCGAAGGGTCTGCAGAGTACGGACGGTGGCGTCGTCCATGGCGAGCTTGAAGTCCACGTACTGGACGCCCTTCCCGATGAACCGCGGGAAGCTGTCGACCTCCTCATGGTCCACCGAGTACACCTTTTGTGGGCCGACCGGCGCTGGGAAATCGTACACCTCCCCGTCCCCGAACGGCGGGACGTCTCGGTAGCGCCCCTCCTCCCAGATCCGGGAGACGTGCAGCGTCTCCTCGAGGAACGTTTCGGGGCTGAAAAGGGGCAGGAACGCGTGCTCCGGGCTCGACGCCGTGTCCCCGTCCCGTACGCGGATCGACTGGACCGTGTCCAGCCCGTCGGCCGAGCGCCGGGCCATCACGTTCGAGAGGCCGGGGTCCTCCCCCATCCCGATGAGCGCGATACGTCCGCGAGCCCGCCATTCGCCGTCGGCGACGTACGGGTCGATCGAGTCGGCGGCGAGGTCGACGTAGTTCGCCCCCGCGCAGAGACAGGCGGCCTGGATGGCCGCGTTGAAGCGGGGAAGGGATGCCTGGACCGCCACTTCGACCCCCTCGAGTGCTGCTTCGAGGGCGGCCGGGTCGGAAGCGTTCAGCGCCCGCGTCGTGACCTTGGCCGGCGCGCCCAATCGGGCCGCCACGGAGCGAGCCAATCGCTCGTCGACATCGGCCAGGGTCAACCGATGGACCCGCGCGTCCGCTGCGAGATGGCTCGCGATGACGGTACCGACCGCCCCGCAGCCGATTAGCAGAACATGCCCATTCGCCGAGGGAATAGTATCCGGCTCCGTCCTTTCGTCTCATCGGGGGGTATTAGGTTTGTCCACGCCGCGCGTATGGGACCGGCCCCGCCGAGCCGATTTGGCAGCGTTCGAGCTCGCGGAACCTTTAAAATGGTCAGGATTCGGCCAAACCCACTCGCGTGAGACGGTTTGTCAGGGAGCTAATACGGAGGGGCGCGTACGCCCTTCGCTCTCGGAGAGGTGTCCATGGAACCGAGGCGTCGGAACATAATCGTCATCGCCGTGGTCGTGGTCCTCGTCGGAGCCGGTGTCGGAGGGTACTTCGCCCTCCAGAAGTCGTCGGTCTCCGCTACCTGTGGGTCGAATCAGAGAACCACCATCTGCGTCGATCAGGCCGAGCTGCCCGACTCGCTCGACCCCGCCGTCACCTTCTCGTCGCCCGGCTGGGCCGCGGTCCAGCAGGTCTACCAGGGTCTCGTGCAGTATAACGGGACCAGCGTCACCAATTTCTCGGGGGTGCTCGCGAAGAACTGGTCGGTCATCTACGACCCGGCGACCGGATTCGAGAGCTACATGTTCACCCTCTGGCCGGGAGTGCACTTCTCGAACGGGGACCCCTACAACGCTTACGTCCAGTGGTACA
>JBKQUP010000024.1:0-16619 GCA_052325545.1 Thermoplasmata archaeon | reverse complement strand
TCATCTACGACCCGGCGACCGGATTCGAGAGCTACATGTTCACCCTCTGGCCGGGAGTGCACTTCTCGAACGGGGACCCCTACAACGCTTACGTCCAGTGGTACAGTCTCTACCGAAGCCTTCTCCTGGCCCAGGGCCCTCAATTCATCCTTGAGCAGAACTTCTACTCGACCAACTTCAGCACGACGAGCCCCCTGTCGTACTATTCGCTCCTTCCCGCCTCCCAGGCGGCGAACACGACCCTCGCGAACGACCTGAACTCCTGGAACTTCGCCGCGCCGACCGCCGCCGAGATCGCCCAGATGGGCGAGCCGGCCCAGTCGTTCCAGGTGGACAGCCCGACCGTGATCCAACTCAACCTCGGCTACGGCTACCTAGCCAGCAATTACACCTACCTCCTTGCTTCCATCTCCTCGCCGAACTCTTACGCCGTTGACCCGACCTGGGTCGACGCGAACGGCGGGGTCCAGGCCGCCGTGGTCAACGACTACCTGACAACGCACACCCTCGGCACAGGGCAGTATCTCCTCGAGGACTACAACGGGGTCGAAGGGGGCGGCTACAGCCTCGTCGTCGACCCGAACTACTGGGGCGTTACGGCGGCCGCCACCGAGCCCTGGAACAACAACCTCGACCCGGCGAACACGACGGTCGATATCAGCTTCCAACCGACGCTGGACGTAACGGTCAGCGACCTCCTCAACGGGAAGGTCCAGAGTGCTGAGCTCGACTACGTCGGTCCGTCCACGATCTCCCCCCTCTTGGGGCACTCGAACGTCGTGGTGAAGCCCCTGCCGACGGTGGTCGGAGCGACCAGCGGGTCGTGGTGGATATACCTCAACCAGGGGGTGTTCCCGTTCGACAACCTCTCCGTACGCGAGGCGATCGCCCACGCGATCAACTACGACGAGATCGTCACCGAGGCGTTCGGGGGGTACGCTACCCAATGGGTCGGTCCGGTTCCCCCGGACTACCCGTACAATGACCCTGGCAACCTGTCGCCCTACCCGTACAACTTGACGCTCGCGAAGCAGGAGATCGCGAACTCCCCGTGCGCCAACGACGCCTGCAAGGGAGGGGCGATCAACTATGCCTACCTCGACATCGGCGCCGACTGGGCGGAGACGGCCCAGTTCATCGCGACCGACCTCGCCCAGATCGGGCTCACCATCAATGCCCTCCCCATCTCGCTCCCGGACCTCTACGTGGAGCAGAGCGAGACGGCCGGGCACTGCGTGTCGACCACCAACGCGAACGGAGGGCCGTTCTACATGGGCCAGGAGTTCTACACGTCCGACTACATCTCGCCCGACGACTGGACTCAGAACGATGCGTATACCAACGGGAGTGCGAACCATTGCATGTCGGCCTACAGCAATGCGACCGTCGACTCCCTGGTCTACCAAGCCGCCGCCGAATCGAACCCCGCGAACCTCACGGCGGACTATTCGAACATGACGGGCCTCATGTACTACAACTACACCGACATCTGGCTCGTCGTGCCCACGGCGTTCGCCGTGTACGCGTCGAACCTGCACGGCTCCATCGTCAACGCGATGGGGAGTGCCGAACCCTCGGCGATCCTGTTCAACACCCAGTGGCTCAGCTGACCGGGGGAGCGGCGTCCGCGGACGCCCGGACCGAGGCGAGCGGGGCCGCCCCGCCTTCCTGCAGCAACGCGGCAGGGGAAACCGAGGCCACCTCCTCGGCCCGCAGGCAGGCGACCTGGTGGCCGGGAGCTCCCGGTCGGGGTAGGAGCGCGGGGTCGGTCGCGCGGCACCGTTCCTCGACGAACGGACATCGCGGGGCGAACCGGCACCCGGGCTTCGGGTCGACCAGAGTCGGGATGTCGCCCCCGATCCGGTAGCGGGTCCGCCGTCGACGGACGTCCGCGACCGGGAGCGCGGCGAGGAGCGCCTTCGTGTACGGGTGCACCGGGCGCTCGAGCACCTCGCGGACCGGACCAAGCTCGACAATCTGGCCAAGGTACATCACCGCGACCCGGTCGGCGACGAACCGGACCGCGGCCACGTTGTGGGTGATCAAGATGTAGGCGAGGCCGCGGTCCCGTTGGAGCTCGATGAGGCGGTTCAGGATCTGCGCCTGAACGGCGACGTCGAGCGCGCTCGTCGGCTCGTCGAGGACGATGAGCTTCGGATTGACGATGAGCGCCCGGGCGAGCGAAATGCGCTGCCGGCCCCCGCCCGAGAACTCATGCGGGTACTGGTCGAGGACCGCGGGCATGAGCCCGACCAGCGGCAGCGCCTCCGACACCTGACGCCGGATATCCTGGTTGGAGAGGCGACGGGGCATCGAAGGGATGGCGGAGGGGGGCACCACGAACTCCCGTTCCGCCGCCCGGCTCCGCTCCAGGGCCGCTTGGTATTCGGTGTGCAGCCTCTGGCGCTCCGCCGGGGAGGGGGTGGGGAGCTGAGCGGCCCGCTGGAGGGCGGCATGGTACTCTTCGACCGCCCTCTGGGCGTCCGCCCGCTGCGCCTCTCGGCTCCGCTCCAGGGCGGCCTGGTGTTCGGCGCGCAGCCTCTGGCGCTCCGCGGGGGTGAGGGCGGTGGCGGGGAGCTTGTCGACCGTCTGAAGGGCGGCCCGGTAGGTGTCCCGTAACTTCTTCTCCGTCTCGGGCGCACGCTTTGTCCGTTCCTTCACGCCCGCCCGGTACTCCCGGGTGAGCCGCTGGCGTTCCGCCGTCTTCGGGTCCACGGCCGCGCGGAATTCACGGGTGAGCCGCTCGCGTTCCTTCTGGGACGCGAGCCGGTGCTCGCGCCGGATCCGGCTCGGCGCGGTCCGGGCGTACCAGCGGTCCATCTGGTTCTGGGCCCGTACCGGCTCTCCGACCACCTGCCAGACCTTGAGACGGGGGTCGAGGGACCCGACCGGGTCTTGGAACACGACCTGGACGTTATGCCGCCAGTGCCGGAGCTCCGTCCCCTCGAGCGCGAGAACGTCCTGCCCCTCGAACCGGATCGACCCGGCCGTCGCCTCGTGCAGGCGGGCGACGACCCACCCCAAGGTCGTCTTGCCCGACCCGGACTCCCCGATGAGCCCGACCGTCTCTCCGGCCTGGACGGTGAGGTTGACCCCGTCCACCGCGTGGATCGCATGGGCCGTACGACCTCCGACGACGTCCCCGATGCTGCGGACGATGGGGAAGTACTTCGTGACCCCTTCGGTCTCGAGAAGCGGGGGACCGGTCACGGCTGCGACGCGACCTCCTCCGCGAAATGGCACGCGCTCTGGTGGGGCGTGCCCGACCCGGCCGGTTCCCCCACCACCCGCAACGCGGGCGGAGGCTCTCGGGCGCAGATCGGACGCGCAAGGGCGCACCGAGGGTGGAACCGGCAGCCACGTGGGAGCAGCGAGAGGTTGGGGACGGACCCGGGGATCGTGGGCATGGGCCAGTCGGTCTTGTAGCGGGTCGGGATCGACCGCAGGAGCGACTTCGTGTACGGATGCTGGGGCCTCTCGAAGATGTCCGCCACCGGACCGAATTCGACGAGGCGCCCGGCGTACATCACCCCGAGGTCGTCCGCCGTTTCGGCGACGACGCCGAGGTCGTGGCTGATGTACAGGATCGATGCGGAAACCTCGTCGATCAGCTCCTTCATGAGCGTGAGGACCTGGGCCTGGATCGTCACGTCGAGCGCGCTGGTCGGCTCGTCCGCGATCAAGAGCGCGGGCTTCCCCGAGAGCGCCATGGCGATCATGATCCGCTGGCGCATGCCCCCCGAGAGCTCGTGCGGGTAGAGGTTGAGGATCGTCTCCGGGTCGTTGATGCGGACCAGCCGGAGGTACTCGAGCACCTCCCGGCGATAGTCCGAGCGCGACGTGAGTCGTCGGCTCACCTTGTCCTGGGCGCCGGGGGGGATGACCGAGTGGGACAGCACGTCCGCCGTCTGAGGAAGGGGGCGGTGGGAGTAGTCCCACGGGGTCGGGCCGGGGTGGAAGACAGGGATCACTCCGATCTCCCGCCAGTGTCGTATTCGGATCGACTCGGCGATCTGGTCGAAGACCCGAAAGGCCGGGTTCAACGAGTTCAATGGCTCTTGGAAGATCATCCCGATCCCCGTGCCCCGGACCTGGGGGAGCTTACCGCGCGGGACCGGGACGAGGTCGGTCCCTTGGAAGATGATCTTGCCCGCCAGGATGTGGGCGGGCGGCTCGGGGAGCAACCGAGGGATCGCCTGCGCGAGGGTGCTCTTCCCGCACCCCGTTTCCCCCACGATCCCGACCACTCGGCCGGGCGGGACGACGAGGGAGACGTCGGAGACCGCCTGGAAATGGCCGGCACCGACCTCGTACTCGACCGAGAGATGCTCGACGGACAGTACCGGCTCGGTCATGCAGCTTCTCCTAACGCCTCTTCGGAGGCGTCATCGAGGGCCTCGGCCGTCGTCGACTCCGCGGCGAACCTCGGGTCCTCGGGAGGAGGCTCGTGAGAGACCTCGGCGAGGGCGCGGCGCGTACGAGGGTCGAGGACGTCCCGTAGACCGTCCCCGAGGAGGCTGTACGCGAGCGCCGTCACGAAGATGGCGATCGCGGGGAACGCGATGTACCACCAGTACTGGCTCAACAGGAAGTTGCCCTGGTAGTACGACATCATGCTGCCCCACTCGGGGACCGGCCCGGGGTACGGGATCCCCGCGCCCACGAACGAGATCGTCGAGAAGGTGACCAGCACCGTGCCGATGTCGAGCGTGAAGTAGACGATGATGGGGTCCAGGACGTTGCGCAGCACGTGGCGCGTCAGGATCCGGCTCTCCCGGACCCCGGCCGCCCTCGCCGCGGTGACGTACGGGAGGTGCTTCACCGCGAGCACTTCGCCGCGGACCAGACGCACGTAGAACGGCCACCACGTGGTCACGATTGCGAGGAACGCCGCCCCGACCCCGCGTCCGATAGAGGCAACGATGGCGAGGGCCAAGATGAGGCTCGGGAATGCGAGGAAGACGTCGGTGGTTCGCATGATGACCGTCGAACACGCCCCTCCCAAGGTCCCGGGCTTGTCCCAGAAGCCGGCCACGAGGCCGAGGAATCCACCCAGGAGGACGGAGATTCCGGCGATCCCGATCCCGATCCCCAGGTCGAGCGGAAGCGCCAGCAGGACGGACGAGTAGATGTCCCGACCGCCTTGGTCGGTCCCGAACGGGTGCGCGATCGAGGGGGGCCACTGGAGCAAGGTGGGAGGCTCCCGGTACACGCCCGTGTCCTGGGTGGCGCCGTACGGAATGATGAGCGAGGGGTCGGCGACCACGATCACCGCGAGGATCAGGGTGATCGCGACGAGCACGAACCCGACGAACGATAGCGGGTTCGCCCGCATCACCCGGTACAGCCCGCGGGACTGCTTCCAGAGGGACCTCACCCATTGAAGGGGACCCGCGGCGGGGGAGGATTTCTGGGCTCCGACCATCGTGTCCTACCTCCACTCGACCCGGGGGTCGAGCACGCCGTAGAGGATGTCGGAGATCAGGTTGGCAACGACGACGCCGATCGCGAACACGATGGTGACGGCGATCGCCCCGTCGAAGTTCGGCTGGCCACCGCCCCCGAGCACGCTGAAGGCGTAGGCGCCGATCCCGGGCCAGGCGAAGACCTCCTCGATGACCACCGTCCCTGCGAGGAGGCCGCCGGCCGTCAGCCCGAGGACCGTCACGGTCGCGATGAGCGCGTTACGGAGCGCGTGCTTGTAGAGCACGAGGAAGTTCGAGAGGCCCTTCATGCGAGCCGCCTTCACGTAATCGAGCGGCAGCACTTCGAGCATCGAGGCCCGGGTCATTCGGGTCGCGATTCCCATGTTGATGAAGGCGAGCACGGCCGCGGGCAGGACCAGATGGTTGATCGCGTCGATCGTGTACGGGAAGTTTCCCGCAAGAATCGCGTCCACGACCGACATGTGGGTGATCTGAGTGAACGGTGGCGGGGCGCTGTACTCTCCGGAGGTGGGGAGCCCTAAGTAAGGGGCGAGGAACACCGCCGCGATGATCGACCCCACGTACGTGGGGACGGACCACCCGCTCAGGTACAGGACGCGAACCAGGTGGTCGCCCCACCGGCCAGCGAACTGGGCCGCGATTACCCCGAGGGGGATCCCGATGACGATCATGAGGAACAACGACGCGAGCACGAGCTCGACCGTCGCCGGGACTGCGGAGGCGATCACCGGGTAGACGGGTACACCAAGCTGAGAGGCGCCCCAGTTCCCCGCGAGCAGTTGGGTGAAGTAGTTCCAGAACTGGGTGGTCAAGGGCAGCGAGAACTGCGCCTGGCAGTGGGCGAGGACCGCATAGCTCGCCTTCGGATACCACCGAGGGCAGGGATTGATCGCAGCGACGTGCGTGATGAGGAACGTCAACACGATGACGCCGAGCAGCACCGGCAGGAGCTCGAGCATCCGTTTGCCGACGAAGATGAGAAGGTCCTCGAGATTCCGCCCCATTTCCCGATCCCTCGAACCCCCAATCCTCCGGTCCCTCGGTCAGGGGCGTGGCGCTACGGCCCACCCGGCCATTTCCGCTCGATTCGTTCCGCCATACGTTCTCGCTCGAGACCACCCTTTGCTCTCGAGACGGCTGATTAGGCAAGGTAGTCGCGGGGGAGCGTTTTCAGTTCCGTGAACGTCTCGTTCGCAATCGAGACGAACTTCTCGATGTCCTTCTCGGTGTGCGCGCTTGAGAACGTAAGTCGCTCATAGTTGTCCGGATGGATGTAGATTCCCTTGTCCAGCAGGAGCTGGTGGTGCCGCAGGTATAGGTTCCAGTCGATCTGGAGGGACTCACGGTAGTTGATGATCTTCTTCCTTCGCGTGAAGAAGAACTGCAGCATCCCGTTCACCCACTGAACGAGCACGTTGAGCTTGGCATCCCGACCGGCCTCCTCGAGGCCCTTCCCGAGCTTGTCCGTGAGCTTCCCGACCCGCGCGTAGAGGTCCTCGCCGCCCCGGTGGAGCGTCTTCAGGTTCGCGAGCGTCCCGGCCATGACGAGGTTGTTCGCGTTGTAGGTGCCGCCGAAGCTGATCCGCCCCGGGGCGATGAGGTCCATGTACTCCGCTTTCCCAGAGACCGCCGAGACGGGCACGCCCCCGCCGAGCGCCTTCGCCCAGCAGGAGATGTCGGGCTCGACGTTGTAGAGCTGCTGGGCCCCGCCCGGCGCGACGCGGAAGCCCGTGAACACCTCGTCGAAGATGACGAGCATGTCGTTCTGGTGCGCGATTTCGATGAGGCGCTTCAGATAATCCGGGGCCGGCGGGATGATGCCGGAGTTCGCCATGATGGGTTCCAGGATCACGCACGCCAGGCGCTCGCGGTACCGCCGGACGATCCGCTCGAACGCGGTGACCGAGTTGTAGGGCGCGACCATGACGTAGTCGGTCACGCCCGGAGGGATCCCGGCGGAGTTCGGGAGCGGGCGGGGATACTCGTCCAAGCCCGCGACGATCGGGGGCGCTTCCGCGCTGATCAGCGCGATGTCGTGCTGCCCATGGTAATGGCCTTCGAACTTTAGGATCGCATCCTTTCCCGTGACCGCGCGCGCGATGCGGATCGCGTTCATGGTCGCGTCCGAGCCGCTCGTGCAGAACGCGACCCGCTCCGCGTTGGGGACGAGCTTACGGAACAGCTTCGCGACCTCGACCTCGATCTCGCTCGGCGAGCCGAACTGCAGGCCGAGCTCGGCCTGTTCCTGGATCGCCTTGACCTGCGCTTCGGGGGCGTGGCCGTTGATCAGGACGCCGTAGGAGAGCATGAAGTCGAGGTACTCGTTCCCGTCCTCGTCCCAGATCCGGGAACCCTTGCCTCTCGCGATGAACGGCGCGACGGGGTCGTAGGACGCCGTCCGGATGAGGGAGCTCGACCCGTTCGGGATGTGCTTCTTGGCCTCCTCGAACAGCTTCAGGCTCTTCTTCAGCTTGGGAATCAGCCGGGCGATCGAAATCGGGATGGGCTGTTCCTCCGAGGCCGGAGCGGCCGGCGCGGCCTCCTTGGCCCCCTCCTTGGTCACCTCTTTCGTGGCTTCCTTGGCGGCCTCCTTAGGGGATTCCTTGGCCGGTTCCTTCGGCGACTCCTTCTTCTTCTCCTCGGAGGGCTCGACCGCGGGAGCCGGAGGGGAAGGAGGCGGGATCGCCGACCCCTCGGCATTCAGCCGGGGGAGGCCGGAAGGGCTACGCGCCCCACCGTCCGGGGAAGGGTCCACCTCGCTAGTCCGAACTGGCGACACCGGGGCGGGGTTCATTTCCGCCATAAAGAAGATTTCCGGGCGTTTGTCGGACCCCGAGGGGGCTATATATAATTGGCTGGGCCCGAGATTACGAGATACCATCCACGCTAATTAAAGAAAGCCGTGCACTAAGACGTTCTTAGTGGGCTAAACCTGTTAATTTATTGCTCCGATAGGAGAGAAACGAGGCGGAAATGGTTGGGAATCGCCTTCCGGGCCGCTACTTGGCCCGCCACGCCGGCAACGGTCCTTCGGGGGGCGTGATCGTGATGTCGACCCCTCGCTTCGCGAGGCCGGCCCGGAACGGATCGGCCGGGATGCACAGCTCCGGGGGCAAGACGCCGACCCCCGGGACCTTCCCCTGAGCGATGAGCTCGGCACCCACCGCGCCCGCGATCCCGACCGCGTACTCGGTCACGGTGAGATGCCAGTCGGGCCGTGGGGGGAACCGGGCGATCACATGGCGCAGGACGGGCTTACCGCCCTTCGTCCCCTTGACCTCGATGTCGAAGACCTCCCAGTCGTTCACGGTGACCTCCGGGGGGATCCCGAGGAGCTTCCCCCGCTTCAAGAGGGCGAGCGTGAACTCCCGGGGCGTGACCTTCTGCCCCTTTACCTCCAACGGCTTGTCGGAGGCCAGTCCGAGCAGGGCCATCGTGCGCAGCACCTCGATGCCGGGGCCCCCCTCCTTCCACTCGCAGTGCGAGATCCCCTTCGAACGAAGGCTCTCGGGCAGCGTCGCGGGCTCGGAGTGGAGCGTCCGGTAGACGCGGGTCTTCCCGACCGGGGGCCCGAAGTCGAACTCCTCGGGCGCGCTCATGGGCGGGTACTCCTTGTACGCGCCGCCCTCGAAGACCTGCGCCGAGAGCACCATCTCGTCGAGGAAGGTGCTCGGCGACCAGGTGAACGAGATCTCCGGTCCTCCGACCGTGAGGTCCTTCCAGCCGTCCCGGATCACCAGCGATTCGACCCGGTCGAGGTCCTGGCAGGCCTGCATCGCGAGGACGTTCGAGACCCCGGGGACCTCCCCGAGGCCGGGGATGGCGAGCAGCTTCGCGCGCTTGAACGCATCATTCATCCCGAGCTGGCGGCGGGTCATGTGGAAGAGACCGCCGAAGTCGAGGTACGGAACGTGCGCTTCGAGCGCGGCCTCCATGACCGTGAGGTTGAACTGATACTGGACGGCGTTCACGACCACGTCGGCCCCGCGGAGGAGTTTCGCGACCGCCGCCTTGTTCCCGGCGTCTATGGTCACCGCCGTGGCGCGCGATCCGGCGGCTTTCGCCGCCGCCTTGGCCAGCTCCGCATCGAGGTCGGCCACGACCACCGAGTCGAACACGCCCCCCGTCGCGAGGTCGCGCACCGAACACTGTCCCGTCAGCCCTCCACCGCCCAGAACTACGGCTTTCATTGATACACTCCACCGGTCGATTGCCCGAGCAAGGTGGGCTATACGAACCTTCGGGTCTTCTCAGCCACGCCGCCGGGCCGGAGCGCGTCGCTCGGGGGATTTAGCCCTGCTGGTCGGGGCCGGGGAGGGGGCCGTCGGCACCGGGCTGGGGGGCGCCGGGCTCGCCGATGTCCGGGCCAGGAGGTCCCGGAACGTCTCAAAATGTCTCAGGAACGGGTCCGCTCTTCGTTGGTCCTCGAGCTCCCCGAGGGCGATCTCGAGCGTGGCCTTGGCCTTGGGGTCCCCCGTCGACGCGCGGATCAGGTAGACACAGAGCACCTGGTAGTGCGGTAGGACGAACGCATCGGTGCGGGGGGTGCTCATGTCGCCCTTGCGGGGCCGATAGATCCGTTCCACGGGTACCGCCTCCGCGACCACCCGGCGGTGCGAGAATCCGAAGTACCGTCCGGGTCCGAGGATCCGGGTGACCTCGCGGATGTTGCCGTTCAGGTTGTTCGTCAGCCGGTCGCACTCGTGCCAGCACCAGAGGCCGAAGCCGTAGTCGCCTTCCTGGTACGCCTCCCAGGCCTGCGCGTAGAGCCTTCGCTCCCGTTCCTCCTGGGGGAGCTCCGGGACGATGGCCGCCTTCCAGTCGGAGACGAGGAGGTCGACCCGCATCGAGGGAGAGAACTCCTTGAGCAGCGGAACGTCGTTCGAGGCAGGCATGCGCCCGCGAGAGCCGTGGGGGGGTTAACCGATTGCTCCCCGGTTCGCCCTGCCCGCGCGGAAGACGCATACCCCTTCCATCCACGTCTCCCGGACCGCGTTCGCTCCGCCCCGTACCGCCTCGCCGAGACTTGACGCTTCGAGAACGACAAGGTCGGCCTTCGAACCCACCTCCAGGGACCCGAGCGAAGGCTCTCCCAGAGCCATCCCGGCGTTGACCCCGTACAACCGCGCCGCCTCTTCGAACGCCAACGCCTCCCGCGGCTCCGGGTTCGCCGACCGTCCGAGCTCGTCGCGCCGATCGGTCGCGGCCCGGAGACCGCGCCAGGGGTCGGGGGGGTCGTACGGCGCGTCGCTCGACCCCACCAGGAGATGCCCTCGGTCCGTGAGGGTCCGAAACGCGTACGCCCAGCGCACACGGTCGGCGCCGAGCCGGTCGGGGAGCCAGAAGTCGCTCCAGACGAACCCCGGCTGGACGACCAGGGCAGGACGTACGGCGTCTAGGACGGCCAGGACCGCAGGAGGGGTCAACCCGACGTGCTCGATCCGCGCGGAGGCCCCCGCTCGTCGGACGTACGGCGCGAGCAGGTGGGCGGCTCGAACGACCGCGCGGTCCCCGATCGCATGCAGTGCGGGGGCGAGCCCGAAGCTGCTCGCGGTCGCCAACGCGCCCGAGAGCGCCTCGTCGGACTCGACCGCGATCCCGCTCCCCTCGGGGGCGTCGGCGTACGGCTCGGAGAGCCACGCGGTCCGGGGACCGAACGCGCCGTCCGCGAACCCCTTCGTCCCGACCACTGCGAACCGACCGGGAGGGCCGACGGGCGCGAGGTCCGGCCCATGGAAGTCACCGATCGATAGGAGACGCAGGTAGCTTCGGACCCGGATCGGGAGACGATTCCCGGCCGCCAACGACCGGAGCCCGGAGAGTTCCTCCGGGGAGACGTTCATCGATGCCACCGTAGTGAGCCCGAAGGAGGCGAGGAACCCGAGAGTGCGGACGACCCCCTCCGGGTCGCCCGGCGTCGCGGTGAGGGGGGCCACCGTCCGAAGCGCCTCCTCGTACAGGATGCCGTTCGGTCTCCCGTCCGCCGTCGTTCCAACACGACCCCGGAGCTCGGGCGCCGGCCGCGACTCGACCTTCGCCGCGGAGAGGGCGAATGCGTTCACCACCGCCGCATGCCCGCTCGAGTGGTAGACGACCACGGGACGGTCGGCCACCGCCCGGTCCAGGTCCTGGTAATGGGGCCAACGGCCGTGGAGGGAGCGGGCGACGTCCAGGCCGCCCCCGACGACCGGTCCGGTGGGGTGGGCCGCGGCCCACTCGCGGAGCTTCCCTACGAGATCGTCGAGGCCGCGAACCTCCGTGAGGTCCAGGCCTTCGCGGAACCGGGCCAGTTCGTCCAGGTGGAGATGGGCATCGATGAGCCCGGGAAGCACGAGTCGCCCGGCCAGGGGGACGACCTCGGTCCCCGTTGGGGCGGACCGGCGGACGACCGAGTCCGGCCCCACCGCCGCGACGGTCCCTTGGTCCACGAGAACGGCTTCGACATAGCGCCGCCCCGTGAAGACCCGACCCCCGGTCCAAAGTCGCGCCTCGCTCATCGGCGGCCCGCCGGCGCCCGAGGGCGGGGGAATGGATGAAAGGGTTGGCCGCGGCGGCGTCCCGCTCCCTTAGACGTCCATGTACCGGTAGAACTCGTAGGGGTGCGGCCGCAGGTTGAGCTCGAGCTGCTCCTCGCGCTTCAGCTCGATGTAGGTGTCGAGCAGCGACGCGGCGAACGCCGGTTTCAGGAAGTCCCGGTCCGACTCGAGGCAGTCGAGCGCCTCGCCGAGGGAGCCGGGAAGCTCGCGGACCTGGAGCGCCTTTCGCTTCGCGGGGGTGAGCTTGTAGATGTTCTCGTCCACGGGAGGGGGCGGCTCGATCTTCCGTCGGATCCCGTCGAGCCCTGCGAGCGCCAGCGCCGCCTGGGTGAGGTAGATGTTGGCGGCCGAGTCGGGGGTCCGGTACTCGACCCGCTTCGCCGCGGGTCGTCCCTTGTGGTAGAATGGGATCCGTACGTTCGCGGAGCGGTTCGCCTTGCTCCAAGCGATGAACACGGGGGCCTCGTAGCCGGGGACCAGCCGCCGGTACGAGTTCGTGATCGGGTTCGTGATCGCGCACATCGCCCGCGCGTGCTCGAGGAGGCCGCCGACGTAGTACCGGCAGGCCTGGCTCACCTCGGCGTACGGGTCGTTCGCGTCGAAGAACGCATTCTTCCCCTTCGACCAGAGCGACTGGTTCACGTGCATGCCGATGCCGTTGTCGCCGTAGATCGGCTTCGGCATCAGGCAGGCGACCATCCCGTGCCGGGCCGCGACGTTCCGGATGACGTAGCGGAGGTCCTGGATGTGGTCGGCCATCGGCACGAGCTCGTCGAAGCGGAGGTTGATCTCCGACTGGCTCGCGGTCGCGACCTCGTGGTGGTGGGCGTCCATGGTGAGATGGAAGTCGTCGGCGAGGATGTTGCACATCTCCGCGCGCAGGGGCAACAGAGAGTCGTGCGGCGGCGTTCGGTGGTACCCTTCCTTGAAGCGGACCATCCCCGTCACGGGTCCTCCCTGCCACGGCGCCTCCGAGTGGTGGACGAGGTAGCCCGCGCCGGCCCAAGCGTCCCGGACCCCGGCGGCGGAGGGGATAAGCTCGATCGAATCAAAGACGAAGAACTCGACCTCGGGGCCCCAGTAGGAGCAGTCGTACCCCGCGGCTGCGAGCACCTGCTCGGTCTTTCGGGCGACCCAGCGCGGGTCGTGGGCGTACGGCTCCTTCGAGCCGCCGATCCGGATGTCGCAGATGAACCGGGCCGTTCCCCCGGCCTCGGGATTCCACGGGATCGTCGCGAGGGTCGAGGGGTCGGGCACGAGGTTCATGTCCGAGTCGTAGATCTCTCGGAACCCGCGGACCGATGAGCCGTCCAGCTTCGGGACTCCCGCCTCGAAGGACCCGGCGTCCAGCGTTGCGGTCGGGACGTCAACCTGGTTGAATCCCCCAAAGACGTCGGTGTAGAACAACTGGACCCACCGAACCTTGTCGGCCTTCAGCTTCTCGAGGGTCGCCGCCGCGCTCGATCCGGCCTTCGCACTACGTTGAGGGGCCACTCACCTACCTCCCACGACAGCATCGAAGGCAGCTACATCAAGATTCTTCCCGGAAAAATGGACGTTCATCCTCATTCCGGAGATACATCTATATTTCTAACCCTTATCTTGAAATGATATGCGCCGAACGTCCATTCTGGACGAGCTCGACCGGGCCATCCTGGAGGAGCTCAACGTCGACGCCCGCCGCAGCCACCGGGAGATTGCGCATCGGCTCGAGGTCTCCCCGACCACGGTGAGCGCTCGGGTGGCTCGGTTGGAGAGCCAAGGGGTAATCCGGGGGTACGTGCCGGTGCTGGACGACGAACAGCTTGGCTTCGACCTGTGGGCCGCGATTGGGATCCGGATCTCGAAGGGACGGCTCCGAGAAGTGGAGGAGCGGCTGGCCCGGGACGCTCGGGCGTATGCGATCTACGACGTCACCGGGGAGAACGACGCCCTGCTCATCGGTCGGTTCCGGGACCGTCGCGACCTCGACCGGTTCGTGAAGCATGCCCTCCAAGACCCGTACGTCGAGCGGACGAACACCCAGGTGATCCTGAACCGGGTCAAAGAGGACCGAAGGGTCCCGGTCTCGAGACGCGCGACGGATACTGTGCTCCCAACCTAGGCGAGCGGGCGCTCCTCGCTCCCCTCCCGCCAGTAACGCCTAAGAGGGCCCGCTCCCCCATGGGGACCGAGGAAACCCATGGAATGGGGAATGGCGAACCGAATGCACCGGATGTTCCAACCGGCGAGCGGAAACGCGGTGATGGTCGCGGTCGATCACGGGTACTTCATGGGACCGACGCGCCACCTCGAGAACGCCCGAGCGACCATCACGCCCCTCATTCCGTACGCTGACGTGCTCGGGGTCACTCGGGGGATTCTCCGCCACGCGATCGACCCGACCTCGACCACGCCGATCCTCCTCCGGGTCTCGGGCGGCGTGACGGTCCTCAAGGAGGACCTCTCCCACGAGGAGATCATCACCTCGATGGAGGACGCGGCCCGCCTGAACGTCTGCGCGGTCGCGCTGAGCGTATTCGTCGGAGCTCCGCACGAACACGAATCTCTGCACCATCTTTCTCAATTGATCGACGCCGGCGAGGCCTGTGGGATCCCCGTGATGTCGATCACTGCGGTCGGGAAGGAGCTCGAGAAGCGCGACGCGCGCTACCTCGCGCTCGCATGCCGGGTCTCGGCGGAGCTCGGAGCCCGCATGGTCAAGACCTACTACTGTGACAACTTCGAGAAGGTCGTCGAGGGGTGCCCGGTCCCGATCGTGTGCGCGGGCGGCCCCAAACTGGACAACGACCGCGCGGCCCTCGACCTCGCGCACGGAGCCATCCAGGCCGGGGCTCACGGCCTCGACATGGGCCGGAACATCTGGCAGTCCGACCACCCCGTCGCGATGCTGAAGGGGCTCCGCGCGATCGTTCACGAGAAGGCGACCGTGCAGGAAGCCCTAGCTGTGATCGAAGCCGAGAAGAAGGCACGCCCGGCGGCACCCAAGCGGGTGGCGGCGACCTGACCGGTCGGCGGGCGCGTCTCCGCGGAACCATCATAAGGCCGACCTCGCTCGGCCCCGCCGCGCGGGGATTGCCAAGCTTGGCCAAAGGCGCCAGATTCAGGGTCTGGTCCCGTAGGGGTTCGTGGGTTCAAATCCCTCTCCCCGCACCCGAACCATACGCCGGTCCGGGTGTCCTCATGAGAAGGTACCGGAGAAGCTCCGAACGCCGGGCCGGGGCACCGCCCTCTCCCGTCGAAGGGCCCCGTCGGGGGGGACGTCACCGGCTCCCTAAATAGCGGGGTGCGGTCCGACGGGCGATGGCGGCACGTCACCGGCCTCCGGCGCGAAAGCCCCCGGCCCGGATTCGGGTCCCGCCGGAGCTGAGGATCGAAGCGCCCACCGCTCGGATCATCCGCGTCGACCTCGTCGAGGACCCCCACGCGCACATCGTCTGCCGCGCGTGCGGCCGCATCCAGACGGTCGAACTGTCCGAACTCGACCGGCACTTCCTGACCGAGCTCGCCGGGCATCACCCCGACGGTTGGAGCGTCGACGGGATCGCCTTCTCCTTGATGGGAGCCTGTCGCCGGTGCCGTGAAGGCCCTTCGCCGTGACCTCCTCGCCGACCGGCCCCGGGACGGAATGACCGGCTTCTTCACCGCGCCCCGCATCGCCTGGGGTCCGGGCGCGGTCGAGCAGTTGAGCGGTCTCGCCGCACGCCGCGCTTTCCTCGTGGTCGACCCGGCGGTCGCCTCCCACCGCGGTCACCAACGGGTCGTGGAGGAGCTCGCGAAATCCAGTACCGTGGTCGAGGTCTTCGAGGCGGGTCCGGAGGTCAACCGGCTGGACTCGGTGATGGAACTCGCGAAGCGGCTCGGCGACTTCGGTCCCGACTGGCTGGTCGTCCTCGGGGGAGGCCGCACGCTCGATGGGGCGAAGGCCGCTCGCCTCGTTTTCGAACGGCCCGACCTCTCGCTCGCCGAACTGACCTCCGTGTTCGAATTCCCCGACCCGCCTCGATGCCGTCTTGTGGCCGTCCCGACCACGAGCGGGAGCGGCAGCGAGGCCAGCTGGAGCGTCGACCTCCGTTCCATGGAAGAGGAGCCGGTCGAGCTCGCGCACCGTGGCCTGGTCCCCGACTGGGCCCTCGTCGACGTCGGGTTCGCAGAAACCCTCTCGAACGACCTCCTCCGCGACGGAGGGTTCGAGGCCCTCGCGCAGGCGACCGAGGCGTACCTCTCGGCGTGGGCGAACCCGTTCTCGGACGCGCTCGCGCTCTCCGTCGCCCGAACGATCTTCGAGCGATTGCCGCACGCGCTCAAGTGGAGCGACGACCCGGACGCCAAAGAGGCCGTGCATTACGCCGCTACCCTCGCCGGTCTCGCGGCCTCGAACGCCCAGCGGGGCGTCGGGCACGCGCTCGCTCGCGCGCTGGTCCGGCCCACCGGACTACCCTATGGCCGGCTCCTCGGGATGCTGCTACCCCACGTGCTCGAGTTCGACCGACCGTCCGCCCGGGACCGAGTCGAAACGTTGGCGCTGGTGGTCCGCTCGGCGGACGACCGAGCGTCGGTGCCCCTCGGGACGCGCGTGCTCCGTCTGCTCGAGACGCTCCGAGCCCCCGGGTCGCTCTCGGCCGCAGGGGTCGAC
>JBKQUP010000023.1:0-33015 GCA_052325545.1 Thermoplasmata archaeon | reverse complement strand
CCTCCCATCCGCAGGCCGGACACGCGGGCATCGGGATTCGCTAGCTCCTCGTGGGATGCTGCCCCGACGAGCTGGGCCGCATCGAGGGCCCCCGGACGTTGACCCGGGAGGAGTGGTCGGCCCGCATGGCCCGGAGCCGGCGGATCCGCTCGGCGGTGGGCGGGTGGGTCGAGAAGATTGCCGCGAAGGAGGCGCCGCGGAACGGGTTCACGATGAACAGGCTCGACTGCGCCGGGGACCCGACGTTCATCGGGTGCCGGACGTTCGCCGTCTCGAGCTTCTGGAGCGCGCTCGCGAGGGCTTCGGGGTCCCCGAGCGTGCCGGCGCCGACCTCGTCGGCCCGGAACTCGCGCGACCTCGAGATCGCGAGCTGGACGAGCATCGCCGCGATCGGCGCGGTGATCAGTGCGAGTACCAGGACGATCGGGTTGACCCCGCTGCGGTTGTTGGACCCCCCGAAGAACATCGAGAAGAACGCGATCTGCGCGGCGTAGGAGATCGCCCCCGCCACGGTCGCGGCGAACGTCATCAGGAGGACGTCCCGGTCCCGGATGTGGGCGAGCTCGTGCGCGAGCACGCCCTTGAGCTCCCGGTCGTCGAGCATCCGGAGGATCCCCTCGGTGGCGGCGACGATGGCGTGACGTTCGTCCCGGCCGGTGGCGAACGCGTTCGGGGTCTGCGTCGGCACGATGGCGATGCGCGGGGCGACGAGGCCGAACGACGGCGCGAGCTCGTCCACGATCTGCGCGAGGCGGGGCGCCTCGGAAGGGCTCACGACCTTCGCCTTCGTCGACCAGAGGACGAGCCGGTCGCAAAAGAAGTACGAAACCAGGTTCAAGGCGAGCGCCAGCGCGAGAGCAATGACGAGCCCGGCGAGCCACGACTGGAAGACGAACTCCCCGACGAGGCCGCCGATCACGATGAAGAGCGAGATGATGACGGCGAACAGGATCGCCGTGCGGACGCGGGCGCCCATGGGACCGGACCCGGTTTGAATACTAGGCCCCTGCTCAAAAGCTCTCGGTTAGGAGCGAAGAACCGCTCAGGGTTCGGGGCCGAGCGGGGCCAGGTGGCGACGCGCCGACGGCGTCGGATGGTATTCTCCCGGCCCGATCGCCGCCGGCAGACGGGTTCGTCGAGCCGTTTCGGGCGGGAACCGTCGTCGGCACCGAGGGCACCGGAACCCGCGCACGGCCCCAAGCGACCGGGTCGTTCGGCGGCAATCGGGGCACGTGGGCGGGGAGCCCTCCGTCCATCGGGGAGTCAAGGAGACCACGCGGAGTCCTTCCATCTTCAGGACCGGACTCGAACCGCGGCTTCCCCAGACCTCCACCCGGTCCCCCGGCACAAGGTGGCGGACGACCCGCGGTAATGTCTTGGTCGGCTCGAAGGCGATCGCCTCGAGAACGGTCCCCTCGGCGTCCACGAGCCGGACCCGGACGTGACCCCCTCGCAACGTGCGGGGGAGCTCCGTCACCTGGGCCGATACCCGTCCAGAACCGTAGGCCAGCACCTCTCGGGCAAGCCGGGGGAGGAGGTGGTCGCCGGTTCCCTGGTTCGTCCGGAACAGGACCCAACGATCGACCGGCTCGGAACGCACGTCGCCGAGGGCCCGGAGCGGGGACGTGGGGCGCGTCCCGCGGAGACCGAACAGGATCGGGCACGGAGTGTGGGGCGTGATCAGCAGTCGGCGGGTCCGCGGGTCGAGGCACAGGAAGAGTTCGGGGTGGCGTCGCGCCGCCCTTCGAACCGACTCCACGTCGACCCGCCGACGGGCCCCTTCCCGCTCGACCGGGCGGTACGCGATGAGCTCCCAGGTCGCTCGTCGACCGGGCCACGCGATCGCCGCGCTGGCCCCGACAAGCCCCCGCCCGTCCCCTTCCGCGTGAACCACGGCGCCCACCGATTCCAGGTACCGCCGGGTCTCCTCGACCGGGACGATCTCGCGCACCGCCCGGTAGTATAGCCGGGCGGGGAGGCGGCGTCGCACAGCGACCAGGGCGGGGTCGGTCCGGGGTTCTCCCAATCGGGACCCCGCGAGCACGCGCTCCCAGGCCCGTTCGAGGAACTCCTTCTCCCGCGAGGGGGGGAGGGGTCCTCCGGCCGCGAAGCTCCAGAGCGATCGACCTTCGGCTTCGCCGAGTCGCCGTCGCCGCCCCCGACCCCGGCCGAACCGCGCGGCGAGCGCGGCGTTGCCGCGCGTCTTCCACGGGATGTTCGGGTTGAGCCGGACCAGCCGCGGCTCCCCGATGAGGTCGACGCCCTCGTCCCGGGCGAGGGCGAGCAGCTCCGTCAGGACCCAGGTCGTGCACCCGCCCCGGGGGCTGTCCGTGTCGTCGATACCAACCCAGATGGTGCTCACCCCCGCGCGATGGCGCCGAGGGCGACCGGACCCCACAGCCTACGAGAGCCCCGCGAGGAGCTTCTGGTAGGCCGCCCGGTTCGTTTCGAGCCCGATGTCCGTGCGGACCGGCCCCGGTCCGTCGCCGACCAGCTTGACCTCGAGTCCGTCCCGGCCCGCGACCTTCGGCCGGTGCATGACGCCGATCGGGATGCGCCCGGATTCGGTCGTCTCGAGACAGAGGCGGAACATCGCCTTTCGGTCGGTCGGGTCGTAGCCCTCCAGGGTCGAGACGTCGAGCACCTTCTCGCGCCAGAGCTTGTACATGTCGTTGTACGTCACGCAGGGGGAGAGGTCCTCGACGAAGGCGAACCCGCGGCCTTCGCGGTTGAACTTGAGCGCCTCGGTGAGGATCGCCGTCATCCCCTTCGGGTCCCCCGAGAACGCCCGCGCGATGAAGTTCGGGGCGGGTATCGAAAGCGCCGTGAGGATCGACATGAACGGCGGTTCGACGTTCCCCTCGAACCCGATCTCGCTCGTCGGGGACGGCTGGCCCTTGGTGAGCCCGTACGTCTCGTTGTTCATGACGATGTAGAGGATCGATACGTTCTTCTTGAACGCGTGGATGAAATGCCCCATCCCGATGGCGTAGCCGTCCCCGTCGCCGCCGGCGGCGACGACGGTGAGGGACGGGTTCGCGAGCTTCACTCCGACCGCCTGCGCGAGAAGGCGACCGTGCAGCGCGTGGATCCCGTTGACCTCCATGAAGTTGTGGATCGACCCCGAGCAGCCGATGCCGCCGACCAGCACGAACTCGTGCGTCGGGATGCTGAGCCCCGCCGCGGCCCGCTTGACCGCCGCGAGCACGCCGAAGTCGCCGCAGCCCGGGCACCAGATCGGCTGGACGGGCTTGTAGTTCTGGACCATCCTACGGCACCCCCTTGACCTCGGCGACGATCTGCGGCGCCCGGAACGTCAACCCGTCGTACTTCAGGATGGAGCGGAGCTTGGCGTGATGCCACGGCATCGTCTCCCGAAGGAGCCGTGCGAACTGGCCCGTGTAGTTGTGCTCGACCACGTAGGCCACGTCGACCTCCTTCAGGAACGGGTCGATCTCGTGCACCGGCACCGGGAACACCGTGCGGGCCTGCAGGTACCGGGTCGGGATGCCCCGATGCTCGAGCAAGCGCTGCGCCTCGAGGATCGGACCGGACGTGCTCCCGAACCCGATGAGGCCGATCTTGGCTGTCGGAGGGCCGAAGAGGCGGCACGGGGGGAGCTCCGAGCGAGCGTTCACCAGCTTTTCCATCCGCTTCTTCATCATGCGGAGCCGGTTCGTGGGGTTGACGGAGACGTGCCCCCACTCGTCGTGCTCGTTGCCCGTTACCTCGGCCCACACGCCCGGGGTTCCGGGTGGGGTGTAGGGGCTCACGCCGTCCGTGGCGAACTCGTAGACCTTGTACTGCGTGAGCTTGGCCGCGGCTTCGGGAGTTAGGCGCTTTCCGCGGTCGATTCGGACCTTGGAAAGGTCGAATCGCGGGCTCGTCGCCGTGTTCTGGGAGAGCGCCTGGTCGAGGAGCAGGATCACCGGTAGGCGCCAGCGCTCCGCGAGGTTGAGCGCCTCGGCCGTGAGCTCGAAGCAATCGACGGGGTCCGCGGGCGCGAGGATGAACCGAGGGAACTCGCCGTGGCCGAGGTTCGCGAGGTGCGAGAGGTCCGACTGCTCGTGGCGGGTCGGCTGGCCGGTCGATGGTCCGACTCGTTGGCAGTCCGCGATGACGATCGGGATTTCAGCGGTGCCGGCGTGGGAGATCCCTTCCGTCATGAGCGCGAGGCCAGGGCCGCTCGTGCTGGTCATCACGCGAGCGCCCGCGTACGACGCTCCGATCAACATGTTGATCGCGGCCAGCTCGTCCTCCGCCTGGCGGACCACGCCGCCGAACGCCGGGAGGTAGCGCTGGACGTTCTCCAGGATCTCCGTGGCCGGAGTGATCGGGTAGCCGGCGAAGAATCGGCCCCCGCCGATGACGAACCCGAGCGCCGCGGCCTGGTTTCCCGTGGTGAGGATCAGATTGTGGGCGTCCCCGCTCGCGATCGAGAAGCGATTCTCGACCCCGGGCATCGCGAGGGCCGCCTTCCGACCGATCTCGAGAGCCTTCAGGTTCTTGTCGAGCGCTTCTCCGCCCCGGCGCTTGAACCGCTCCTCGATTACGGCCCGGGTCTGGGCGGGGTCGAAGCCGAAGAGCACCGAGAGGGCGCCGTACGCCGCGGTGTTCTTGTAGATCGGTTGGCCGAGGGACCCACCGACCAGGGTGGCGAACGGGAACCCGGCGGAGTGCGGCTCGGCGATGTGGAACGTGGTGGAATCGTAGATGATGAACCCGTGGGGCGCCATCTCGGCCTTCCCCATCTCGACCGCCTCGTTGTCGAAGGCGACCAGCACGTCGACGTGCGACTTCACCGCCGCGATCGGGTCCTGGCTCGCGCGAACCGACGCGTCCGCGTGGCCTCCCCGGATCCGGGAGAGCACGTTCCGTGAGGTGTAGACGTAGAGCCCCTTCTTCCGGAAATAGCGACCGAGCAGGTCGGAGACCGTCAGCGTGCCGTCCCCTCCCTGCCCTCCGATCATGACGCTGACATCGTTGAGCTCGAGCGGCGGCCGGGGAGAACCGGGACCGGACTGTTCGGGCAGAGGAGCGATTTGGGCGGCCGCGGGGGACATTGAATCTCCGTGAGCCGGTCGTTGCCGACCTGTTCTCGGTGTTTCAGGTGTGGTGTCTATTTAAGTAATCAGTCAACAAGATTCCGACATCGAGGGCACGAACGAATCGGACGAGGCCAAAACCCCGTTCGTCTCCGGACTCGTTGAACTCACTACGCTCGGCTACGCCCGATCCGACGGTCGGAGGAGGGAGGCGGCCGGAGCTCTGGGTTCGTCCCACTGGTGCGTTCCGGGGCCTTGACCGTTGGAGACGGACCCATTCGTGGCGGCTCCCCCCGGTGGGGAAACCGCCAAGCGTTCCGATGCCGCTCCT
The DNA here is from genome assembly GCA_052325545.1 of Thermoplasmata archaeon. Classification (GTDB taxonomy): domain Archaea; phylum Thermoplasmatota; class Thermoplasmata; order Lutacidiplasmatales; family UBA184; genus Lutacidiplasma. The sequence goes on along the minus strand of JBKQUP010000023.1, from coordinate 27,639 downwards.
CGGACGCAGAAGCTCCGCTTCGCCGTCGCCAAAGCCGGTCGCTTCCCCACTGACGGAATTCTTTGAGTAGGCTATTTATACACCCCCTCGGTCTCGCGCGCCGCCGGCGCGGGGTGCCGGTCGCGTATGGAATCGACGAGCTCGGGGTGGTGGCACCGTCACGGTTGGACGGTGGCGATACTCCTCTCCGCCTTCGGGACCGCGTTCGCGATCCGTACGGTCTGGACGTACCCCGTCGTGTCCCAGTGGGGTTCCCTCTTCACCTACGCCGGTGGGTCGGACTCGTACTACCACTCGCGGGTGATGACCTGGATCATCCAAAACCACACCAACCTGGTCTGGGACCCGATGCTGAACTACCCGACCGGAGGGATCAATCCCCGAGAGCCGCTCTTCGACTGGATGAACGCGATCCTCGGGATCGTCTTCGCCCCGTTCTTCGGCGGGAACGCCGTCACCGCGGGCTCCTGGTTCCTCGACCTCCAGGCCCCGCTCTGGGCCGCCCTGGGCGTCTTCCCCGTATACCTCATCGGGCGGGAGGTCGCGAGCCGCCGCACGGGACTCATCGCCGCGATGATCTTCCCGTTCCTGAGCGCCAACATCGACTCCTCGATCTTCGGCTACGCGAACTACCTCTCGTTCTACACGTTCATGGTCCTCGTCGTCGTGTATTCGTACATCCGGACCGTCAAGGCGGTCGGGAGCCACCGGTGGGTGGCGGATTACCGCCATCCGCGGCAGTACCTCCCCGCGCTCCTCGCGTTCCTGCGCGGGGAACGCACCGCCGTGAAATGGGCGGTCTTCACCGGGGTCGCCCTCGGTGCCCTCGCCCTCACCTGGCAGGGGTACACCTACGCGGTGGTGGTCATCGCGGTCGCCCTCGTCGTCGCGATGGTCATCGAACGGATCCGTCGCGTCGATTCGTTCGGGCTCTACGTGGCGACCGCGATCGTCGGGATCGTCGGCTTTCCCATGGCGATGCCGTACTACCTCGTGCAGCGCCAGTTCACGACGTGGTTCGACCTTCCGCTGCTGATTTTCTTCGGCGCGCTCGCCCTTCTCCTGCCGTTCCTGCTGATGCGCGACGTCCCCTGGGTCTTCTCGATCCCCTTCCTCGTGGCCGTCGTCGCCGCTGGGGTCGGCGTCCTAGCGTTCGTGAGCCCGGCCACGTTCTCCAATCTCGTGACGGGGCAAGGGTACTTTGTCAAGACCCTCATCTACTCGACCGTCGCGGAGGCCCAGGCGCCGTCGATCGACCAGCTGGTCATCGGATACGGCGTCGTGACGTTCTTCCTCGCGTTCGCGGGATTCGCGATCTTTGTCTACCTGCTCGTCAAGGGGCGGTTCAAGCGCCACCACATCGTCTTCCTCGTGTTCGCGGTGCTCTCGATCTACCTTCCGATCTCCGCGGCGAAGTTCTTCCTCATCGGCTCGCCGATTTTCGCGCTCCTGCCCGCCGAGGCAATCCGAAGGGCGCTCGACATCGGGGGATACGGGGAGCTCCGACGCACCGCCGCTTCTCTCGCCGACCGGCGGAGCCAGTTCTCGGCGTTCCGGAAGGCGTTCAAGCCCCGGCATGTCCTCGTGATGGCGCTCGTACTGCTGATCATCCTACCCAACGTCTGGGTGGCGATCGACGCCGGTATTCCCGGGAACACGAAGGCGTCGTACGCCTCCCAGGTCGGGGCTAGCCTCCCGCCCTGGCTGCAGCTCAACACCTCGAACCCGTCGAGCTACTACTTCGGAGCCGCGGGAACCTCGCTCGACACGCCGAACCAGTACGATAGCGCCGGGTACAACTGGCTCGCGCAACAGGATACGAACATCCCCGAGCCCCAACGTCCCGCGCTCGTCAGTTGGTGGGATTACGGGTTCCAAACGATCGACGAGGGTCTTCACCCGAGCGTCGCCAACAACTTCCAGCAGGGGATCGACCCCTCGGGCCAGTTCCTCCTCTCGCAGAACGAGTCGCAGGCAATCGCCGTGCTCACCACCACCCTCCTTCAGGGGGAGCAGCGCGCGTCGGGAACCCTGGACCTTCCCGTCGCGCTCAACCAGATCCTTGCGACGGACGGAGTCAACGTCAACGAGCTCCACAACCTGCTCGTCAACACGAGCAAGGACTACGCCCTCGTGGTCGCTCACCCCGAGCGGTACCTTCCCGTCGACTCGACCACCCTCACCTACGACAACGCGATGTACCTCGCGATGGCCTACTTCCTCGCGACGTCCCTCTCCCTCAGCGGGGTCGCCAAGGTCTACGACGACGTGCAGGCGTACACGGGCTGGACGGTCCGCTACGCGATGGTCGACTCGCGGCTATTCCCGTTCAGCGGCACGGACACGGGCATCTTCTACGCTCCCGCCGACCTGACGGGCCGTGTCATCGACTCGGCGGGCATGCCCGAGACGTTCTTCAACCTCAGCGTCCTCGGGTCGGACGGGAGCTACTACCCGTACGGTAACCTCCCCTCGGGGGTCACGGCGGTGGGTTCCCCGGTCGTGAACTACTACGCCCCGTTCTACGACTCGATGATCTACCGCATCTACATCGGGTACAACGGCACGGACATCGGACAGAGCGCGGGGATCCCGGGCCTGACCATGAACTCGACCATCGAGCCCGGCTGGATGCTCCAGCACTTCGAGGTCGTCTACAAGACCGCGTACGTCTGCTCGCAGCCCAGCTACGCGGGGTCGTGCGCGGCGACGAACCAGCCCGCCGCGGTCTCCGAGGCGAGCCGCATCAACGGCTCGGCCGACCTGCGGGCGTACAGCTACTTCAGCGGCGGCGAGACGATGCTCGAGTACTATCCCGGCCAGACGCTCCTCGGGGACGTCCAGCTTCCCGACGGCTCGCCCGTCGGAGGGGCCCGGGTGACCGTCTACGACGGCTGGGGGATCCCCCACCAGACGGCGGTGACCGCACCGGACGGGTCGTTCTCCCTCGTCCTTCCCCCGGGGAACGACACTGTGAACGTCACGCTCGGACTGCTCCAGGGCCTTTCCCAGGCCGGTGACCTCCTCCTCAAGTCGATGACGATCGACGTGCCCGACGCGACCGGGCTCAGCTTCAACGCCCCGAACCTGGTCCAAACGGTCACCGTGGGCGCAGGTTCGATCCAGGGCTTCGTCTACTGGAAGAACGGGAACACTACGAGCTACACTCCCCCGGGGGACACGCTGGTCCCGGGGGCCCAAGTGGTCTTCTGGGGACCGAACCTCACGCGCTACGTTGCGACGACGGATGCGAGCGGCGCGTTCGACATCACGAACGTGGCCCCGGGCCTCTACCACTACGACGTTCTCTATGCGGGACAAAACTACTCCCAAAACTCGGTCACGGTCACCCCGGGGGTGGGCGAGAACGCGACCGCCGGCCTTCAGCCGGCGTCGGTCACCGGGTCGGTGAGCGACTCGCTCGGGCACGCGGTGAGCGGCGCGACCGTCACCTTGGGCGGCCCGACCGGGGTCCTGTCGACCTACACCACGAACACCACCGGCACGTACACGCTCGGGAGCGTAGGGCCCGGCAATTACACGGTCCGCGCGGTGGTGCCGGGTTCCGACCTTCGTTCCGCCGGGGTTCCCATCACGTTCGCCTCGGGGACGACCAACCTGAGCGTGAACCTCACGGTGCTCCCTTCGGGCAGCGTCACCTTCGTGCTCACCGCCAACGGTGGGTTCGCGGCCGGCGTCCCCGTGAGGTTCACGCCGATCGCGACGTACGCCAACGCCTCGGTCTCCCCGCTCGCCGCTCTTTCCGAAGCGTCCGGGAACGCCACGGTCATCGTGAGCTCGGGCGCCGGTTCGGTCACCGCCGTTCTCCCGGCCGGTGATTACTCGGTCTATGCGAGCGGATTGATCGACGGGCAGACGTACGTCGGCCTGGGAACGACCTCCGTCGTCGCGGGGGTCGTCGCCGCTTCCTCTCCCCTGCCGCTTTCCCCTGCCCTCCGCCTCTCGGGCAGCGTCGCGCCGGCCGGACCGCAAGGCACGTCGACCAGGACCGCGGTCATCGCCTACTCGTCGGGCGGCGACGAGCTCGTGGCCTGGACCACGCGAGGCTCGTATGCCCTCTCGCTGCCGGCCGGGACCTACAGCCTCCTTGCGCTCGAAGGGCCCACGGACGATGCGTCCTCGGTATCGGCGGGACTCGTCGGGGTCACGCTCTCGACCTCCACCTCCGTCTCCATCTCGCCCGTCACGGCCCTCCGTGCGGAGTTCACGGTCGGAGCCCCGGTGTCCGGAGGCTCCCTCTATCCGGCCGCGGGGGCCGCCGTCTCCGTGAGCGCCGGGGCGAGCGGTCCCGCGATCCCGACGGTCGCGAGCAGTAACGGTTCGGCCGCTCTGTATGTCCCCTCCGTGCTCCCGCTCTCGGCGGGCTCCTACTGCGTACGTTCCGCCGCCTTCGGGTTCGCTTCGACCGCGACGTGCGACCTCTCCCCGACCGGGCTCGCCGCGCTCACGCAGGTCCCGACCTCGCTCGATCCGGTCTCCGTGACGGTGGACGTCCTCGGGCTCCCGAGCGGTACGTCGGTGCAGGTCAACTTCACGGCGGAGAGCTCGACCGCGGTGAACGCGAGCCTCTCGGGCGGACCGACCTTCTCCCTCTCGCTCCCGCCGGGACTCTACGGGGTCGGTGCGCGCGCGGTCATCGGGTCGGGGACGGTCGTCTACCTCCCCGCGGGCCCCCTCTCGACCACGATCCCGGTCGGCGCGACCAGTTCCGCCCTGACGCTCATCGTCATTCCCCAGGTGAACGCGACCGGGGTCCTTTCGTTGCCGTCCGCCATTCCGGCGGCGAGCGTGACGGTCTCCCTCTCGTCGCCGGTGTTCAACGTAAGCGTGAACGGGGCCGTGTTCGAGAGCGTGTTCCGGGCCGCGCCGGGGACGTACTCCGCCTACGCCACCGCCACCCTGGGGGGGACGACCTACGCGAGCCTCTCCCGCGTCACGGTCGCCCCCGACGGGACCATCTCGCCCTCGATCGTCCTCTCGGGGGTCGGCCCGACCCTCTCCGGAACGCTCGTGAACCCTTCCGGGACGACGCTCCTCCTCAACGCCACCGTCCATCTCGTCAACCCCGACGGGGCCTCGGCGGTCACGAACGCGGTCAACGGGACGTTCTCGCTACCGCTCGGCCCGAACACGACGTACGCCGCCTTCGTCAACGGGACGACCACCGTGGCGGGAGCGAACGGGAGCTACGTCCAGTCGTGGAGCGCGGTGGCGGGCGCTTCCTGCTCGGTCGCTGCGGTGAACGCCTCCTGCAGCATTCCCCTATCGGGAGTCCCCCAGTCGGTATGGCTCAACGGGACCCTGACCGTGCCGGGAGTTTCGGGCCCCGTGCCCGGCACCGTGCGACTGGTCGGTCCGTACCCCTCCACGAACGCCACGGTCCTCACGACCTCCACCGGAGCGTTCTCGACCCCTCTCGTTCCGGGCGCCTATTCTCTGTATGCGACGGGGTCCGGGTCCGCCCAGACGTTGGCCGCCCTGACGACCGTCCTGGCGCTTCCATCGACGACCCTCGAGCCTCTTTCGGTCACCCTCACCCCCACTTGGGTCGACACGATCTCCTTGGTTCCCCCGAACGGCACCGTGAGCGGCCTCGGTCCGGTCACCGTGACGGTCGCGAGCGCGCTCGGGACCCGGGCCGTCTACGCGGACCAGGCGTGGGGCTCCCCGCTCGTGCTCGCGCTGCCGGTCGGGACGTACGTCGTTCAGGCCCAGTCCGTTGGGACGCTCGGCGGCGTCGCGACGAACGCGTCGGCCCAGACGAGCGTGACGGTCCTCAACGGTAACGTGGGAACGGTCCTCTCGCTCGCCTATGCCTCTCAGGTCAAGGTCGCCGGTACCCTGGTCGGCCCCGCCTCAGCGACCGTCACGGCCGGGGGAAGCACGACGTTCTCGTTCTCCGTTCGCAACTCGGGGAACGTCCCCGTCACGGTCCACCCCGTGGGAACCCCCTCGTACTGGACCTTCGACTTCAGTCTCGGGAACCTGACGCTGCTCCCCGGACCGGCCGGGACGGTGGTCTCGGGTGAAGTACGTGTCCAAGTGCCCGCGGGCACCCTGGTCGAACATCCGAGCATGACGATCGAGTTCGCCACGGCGAACGGGACGGTCGTCGGTTCGGTCAGCCCGGCGCCGACGGTGAACGTCGTCGGGTACTATGGCGTCGCCGCCGGGCCTTCGGGACTCCCGGTCCGGGTGGGGCTCGACACAGCCGAGATTCCCTTCTACATCACCAACACCGGGAACGTGGCGGAGACCGTCGTGGCGACGATCTCGGACTCCGCGCGGCTCGAGGGCCTCGGCTGGACGAGCAACTTGACTTCGGGCGCGACCCCGGGTCAGGTCGTAAAATCTCTGGCCGCGGGCGACAACGTCTCGCTCGACGTGAACCTGACCGCGACCTCCTCGGTGTTCGTTCCCCCGGGAACGGTGACCATCACGCTGAGCGTACTCGAATCGTCCGGGAGCGTGTCGGCGACCACGACGCTGAGCGTGCCGATCGCCGCCGTCTCCGCCCGTAGCACGAGCGGCGTGCCTCCCGTGACCGTCACGGGCCCGTCGCTCGGCTCGGCGCCGAACCTCCCGCCGGACTGGCTGGTTCCGCTCCTGTCGTTCGTGCCCGCGATCGCCCTCGTGGTGGGCATCCTCACGTATCGCTGGTGGCGCCGTCGGAGGTGGACCCGACGATGACCGCCCGACCCGCGGCCCTGTTCGCCATCGCCCTTCTGCTCATCCCGGCGCTTCTCATCGGGGCGGGGGCCCTTGCCCCGACCGCTCGCGCGGAGCCGACGACCGGGGTGACCGGCTCGCTGGTGGGACCGACGCTCGTCTCCGCAGGGTCGACGACGAAGTACCAGATGTTCGGCTTCGGGGGCCCCGCGGTCGCGGCCAACGGGACCGTCGTCGGGAACCTCACGTTCTATGCGACTCTGGTCGCCTCCAACCTTACCGGAGTGACCCTGCTGCCATCCTCCGCCTCGTTCACGAGTAACCAGTCGACGAGCTTGGCCCTCACCGCCGGCAACACGAGCGAGACGCTCACGGTCGACGTGATGGTCTCGTCCGTCTACCAGGGCAAGAACCAGTCCACGAACTTCACCTACACCATCAACATCGCCCAACCGTACGTGCTCTCGGCGACGATCGTCGCCGGCTCGACGTGGGTGACCGGGTTCACTCTCCTCGTGACCCTGGACGGCGCGGTCATCGGCAACGTGAGCGTGCCGGCCCTCCAGGCCGAGGGGACCTACCAGATCAAGTTCGAGTACCCGACCCTGGGGCTCTCGTCGGGCGACCACACGTTCGCGATCTCGCTCGCCCAGGAGCACGGCCTCGTCACGTTCGCGAACGGACAGACCCAGTACTCGCAGACCGTCTACGTCACCGGGCCCGCGCCGGACTACACGCTCTGGTACGTCGCCGGAATCGTGGCGTTCTTCGGGGCCATCTTTATATTCCTCACCCGGGTGGCCGCGCGCCGGCGGGGCGCAGCGCGCCGCTGAACGGCGAAGGACCTCGATCGGATGGCGGCCAGAGTAGACCTTCATTGCTCTTCCTGCGGGCGAAGCGTGCCCGCGAAGGGCGCGACCCAGTTCCCCTGCCCGAGCTGCGGGGAAACGACCATCGGGCGGTGCTCTCGCTGCCGGGACCAGAGCGTGATCTACCGTTGCGCGAAGTGCGGCTTCGAGGGACCGTAGGAGGAGCTCGTGGGCCAGGTCGCGGTCCTGTTCCGGGTGATGCCGGAGGGCGTGGAGACCGACCTGAACGCGGTCGCGAAGGGGGTCCGGGACGCCCTTCCCGCGGGCGTGACGATCCGGGGCATGCAGGCGAAGGACATCGCCTTCGGGTTGCGTTCGCTCCTCATCGCCGTCATCATGAACGATACCGGCGGGATCCTCGAGTCCACCGAGCGGGCGCTCGCGAAGGTGCCGCACGTCGAGTCGGTCGAAGTGATGGAAGAGGGGCTCCTGTAGGGGAGCCCGCGTTGGGGCGGCCGTGGACCTCTTCTCGCACGTACTGGTCGCGTACCTCCTGACCTACGGGGTGTTCGGGCCACAACCCCAGTACCTCGCTGCCGGGGCGCTCGCGGGGGGGCTTCCGGACGCCGACGCGCTCTTCTTCCCCCTCGCCAAACGCTTCCCCATCCTCCGCCACCACGGGATCACCCACTCGCTCACCGGCGTGACCGTGGTCGCCGTCGTCGGGGCGTTCATCGCCCCGATGATCCTCCCCGGGTCCCTCCTCATCTATTTCGCGGCGATGGAACTCGGCGGGATCGCCCACATCCTCCAGGACGGCTTCACGCAGTTCGCCGTCCCGCCGCTCCTGCCGTTCTCCGACACGCGGCTACACATCGACGCCGACCGGGCGATCAGCTTCGTGACCCTCATCGTCTCGGTCATCGGTTTCTACGTTCTCCTCGGCGTGGAACGGAACCACGTCGCCCTCGGCATCTACATCGCGACCCTCTGGGTCCTGACCGCGTTCTTCGTCGCGTACTTCGGCATTCGGCTCGCCGGGCGCGTCGCGATCGGCCGCCATCGGAACGTCCTCGGAGAGCGGGCGGAGCCGGTGCCGACCGGGAACCCGTTCTCCTGGCTCCTCCTCTCGGAGACCGTGCGCGAGGGCCGCCTGAGCACGACCTGGGCCCGCTATGGGCTCGGTCGGGGGATCACCGACGGCCCGTTCAGCGTCGAAGGGCCGATGGAGAGCACGCCCCACGCCGGGACGCCGACCTCCGCGACCGAGGCCCTCGAGTGGTCGTACCCGCTCGCGCGGCACGCGAGCCGGGTCCTCCAGACGACCTACCACTTCGGAGAGGCGTTCGAGGAGACCGCCGGGGCCTGGGTCGCCGTCTGGTACTCCCTCGAGTTCACGATGTTCGGCCGGTCCCCCGCGGTCCGCGTGCGCTTCCCGACGCAGGGGGGACCGGCGGAGGTTCACTCGACCTTCTATCGGCCAGTCCAGCACCCGATCTGAACGCGGCGGGGACGGCCGAGCGGCCGGAGGAGGACCCGTTCGGGTCCGAACGAAGGAGGGACCCTACTTGTACGTGGACTGGTGGGTCGTGCCCTCGTCGTCGACGATCGTGATGCATTCCCCTTCGCACTCGAAGAGGCACGCCTCGCACATGATGCAGTCCGGCCCGTGGATCACGGCCGACTTCTCCGCCCGGAACTGGAACTTCGCGGCGACCGACGGGTCGTCCACGACGTTCGGCCAGTTCTCGCGCGGCTGCATCTCGAAAACGGTCACGGGACAAACATCCCGGCAGTGAGTACAGCCGGTGCACTTCTCATGGGCGACCTCGACACTGACCATGGACTTCCTGGCCTCGCACCGACGCGGATTATATTAAGTCGTTTCGTGAAGAGAACCGCTACTCGCCGGCGGGCGGTCGTGCTAACGTGCGACGCGGCTCGCGGTCACGGAATGTCGGCCGGGTTCCACAAGCCGACCCGGGGACCCCCGCGCAGCGCGTCCAGGGCGGCGACCTCGGCCGCAGAGAGCGAGAAATCGAACACCTGGGCGTTCTCGCGAATCCGCTCGCGGTGGATCGATTTCGGGATCTCGATGATCCCGTGCTCGAGCCCCCACCGGAGGAGCACCTGGGCCGGCGTGCGATGATGCGCCGCGGCGATCGTGAGGATCGTGGGGTCGTCTAGTCGTCGTCCGCGCGTCAGCGGGGCCCAGGCCTCGAGGCGGATCCCGTGCGAGTCGCAGTAGGAGAGGAGCTCCGGGTCGAAGACGAACGGGTGGAACTCGACCTGGTCGACGGCGGGAACGACGTCGGAGTGGGCCCGCAGCTCCTCGAGGTGCCGGACGGTGTAGTTGCTGACGCCGACCGCTCGACAGACACCCTCCTGCTGGAGTTGGACGAGGGCCTTCCACGAGTCGAGGCGGTCTTGGGGCGTGTTGGCCCGCGGCCAGTGGATGAGGTAGAGGTCGATGGGTCCGAGGCCGAGCTGCTCGGCGCTCGCCCGTCCGGCCTTCAGGGCGGGCTCGAAGCCGTGGTCGGTATGCCAGAGCTTGGTCGTGACGAACACTTCGTCCCGGGCGAGGCCGCTCTCGCGGACCGCCTCCCCCACGTCGGCCTCGTTGCGGTACATCGCAGCGGTGTCGACCGCGCGATAGCCGGCTTCGAGGGCGTATCTCACCGCGTCGCGGGTGACCGGGCCCGGCTCCGTCTGGAAGACCCCGAGGCCCAGCCACGGGATCTCGGGTCCTTGGTTCAGCCGGACGCGCGAGGCGATCGAGGCACCGCTCGGGATGGGCATGGAGGGGGAGAGGGATGCGGACGTTTATCGTCCGCGACCGGTCGGGGCCGGCCCGTCGGCAGGTGAGCGGAAGCGAGGTGGGACCCCGCGCTGCCGGAGCCGCTCGTCGTAGCGCCGGAGCTGAGACTCGTGCTCCGGGCAGACGGAGAACGCCTGCCACGCGTCGGCGGCGGACGCTCGGTCCGCCCCGGCGGCGTACAGCTCGATGCGATGGAGGCGGTCGTCGCACGGCCCTCCGTCCTCGGTCTCGGGGTCACCCGTGATCGGACGGAACGCGAAGTCGTACGCCCGTCCCATATCGCAGAGCGGACGCTGAAAGATGTGGCTCACCTCAGCACCTTCCTACCCGAGGGGAGACGCGCACCTACAAAACCGTTAGCGCGAGAAGGGTGACCTTCCCGGCCGCCGAAGCTATGACCTCGGCCGCGGCTGGTCTCAGGTCGCCCGACGTTCCTTCGGGACCGCGCGGGACCGTTTCGGAGTCCGATGACCATCGTCCCCCTCGCGCACGCCTCGATCGCCTACGAGCTCTTGGGGCGGGGGGACCCGACGGTCCTGGTCCACGGCTCGCTCTCCGACCGCAGGACCTGGGAGCGGGTCCGCGTCGGACTCGCGCCGGCGCTCCGGGTCCTGGTCTACGACCGGAGGGGGTATGGGGAGAGCACCGGCGCGGTCCGGGCCCACCCGGTCCGGGACGACGCGGCGGACCTCGCCGAGCTTCTCGAAGCCCTCGACCTGTTCCCGGTACACCTGATCGCCCCCTCGTACGGGGGCGCGGTCGCCCTCCGACTGGCCGCTGACCGACCGGAGATGGTCCGCAGCCTCGACCTCCACGAGCCACCTTTCATCGGCCTTCTCGAGGACGACCCGGCCACCGCTCCCGAGGCCGACCGACTCTGGACCGCCGCGAAGGCGATGCGGTCCCTCGCTCGCTCCGGGCAACCCGAGGCGGCCCTGCGACAGGTCGGGGACGCGCTTTCGGGGGAGGAAGGAGCGTGGGACCGGCTCGCCCCCGACGTGCAACAAGCCCTCCTACGGCTCGTGGACCGGTGGGCCGAGGAACTGGACGACCCCGATGCGACCCGGCCCGACCGTGCCGAGCTGGCCGAGCTTCTCATCCCGGTCCTCCTGACGACCGGGGAGCGAAGCCCCCCGTTCCTCCACCGTGTTACCAGCCTCTTGGCCGACCATCTGCCGAACGCCACCCTCCGGACGCTGCCGGGAGTTGGCCATGTCCCCCACCTTAGCGACCCCGACCAGTTCATCGCCCTCGTCCAAGGATTCCTCGTGGAGAGGAACGTTCCGAGCACCTAGGTCCACGGTGCGACCCGGACCATTCCCGTGCCCGGCGCGGAACGGGGTGCGGTCCTCGCGGACCAACAGTCTCCGGTATCCATCGTTGCCGACCGGTGTGCTCCGGCCGGGACCAACGTTTCCGAGGGAAGCTCCCGTCGGGCCCGCCGAAGAGAACCCCGTGCAAGGTCCCCGGGAGGAAGTCTCTTGTCCAGCGACGTGCTGACCGCATCGATGGCGGCCCCCGAGGCGCCGACCCCCTTCTGCCCGTTCTGCAAGCACCCCATCGACCCCCGGACCGACATCCTCTGGGACCACACCCCCATGGTCGCGATGGGAGGGGTCACGATCGTGTACTGTGGGTGGTGCGGTGCCATTGTGGGCAGCGCATCCCACCAGACCTTCCTGAAGAAGCAGCGGGGTTGAGCCCGTAGCGGGTCCGCCCTCCTCCCGAAGGCGGGCCTTCCCTCCGCACTATGGTCTCCTAGGACGGTCGGGGGACGAAGGCAACGTGCGGCCGGCCTACTTCGAGATTGCTCGTCACCACGCAGCTCGAGAATGAGGGGCGAACGCCCCGAATGATGAGCCCTACATCGTCCCGATGGAGCGCGAACTCGGTGTCGGCCAATCTACGTACGCCCGCGGCGCACCCGAGCCCCGGCCCGAGCAGGCCAATTCCCAGGTTTCCGATGGCGCGTGTCCGCTTCGCGCCGTAGAAAAACATCTGCATGGCCTTGTCGACTCCCAATAGCGTTTCAAAGACCTCGAAGGCGGTGACCTCGAGGAACGTCTTCTTGCGACCTCCCTGGACCACCCGCTCTGCCTCCACCATCTTCGCAATGGCCACTTTCCGTGCTTTCGGAGTGGTCGAGGGTCGGTCTGGGAGGCCTCGGTGGTTGTTCAGGTTCACGACGTACGGCGGACCTTCGTCCTCACCAATGTAATCAATGATCCGGACCCGACTGTCAAACCGCCGACGTGTCACATAGCGCGTCATCCGCGCCCGAAAGTCGTGAGGGGAGTCGCGAGATGGTAGAATGGCGATCATCCCCCGAGACTGGTAGAGCATATTGAGAAACGTCGGGAAGAGCAGGAGATCAAGGTCCTCTAGCCCAACGGTCTCATCCATACCGAAGAGCGCCACGCTCCCGCGTTGGAAGCCTCCCCCCAGAAGCCGGTCGAAGTCGGCGATCCCGGTAGAGTAGCGCCCTTCTGGGTCGGGAATCGGTTTCCAGCCGTTTGCTTTTTGGGTACTCTTCGCGGGTCCGGGCATGGGCGAAGGATGGTCGAAAGGGGTTCTTAGAATGATGCTTCGCGGACGTCGATTTTCTGACGGTAGAGTCGGTCCATTCCCCGGTACGGATTGCCCGTGAACCGGAACGTGGGGCGTGTTTCCCGGAGGCACCGAGCGGTACACCGGTTGTCGACGCCTTACGACCCTTGGCCGAGATCTCGGCCCTGCGAGCCTCACGCAGAGCCCCCGAGGAGCCGAGAGGCGCGGATATCGACCTCGTCGCGCCGATGCTCGGAACAGGTTCGGAAAGGGTCTTTCCAAGGTTCTCTTGGAGACCTGTAGGTCGCTGGCTCCCCAACCCTCGGACCGAAGCGTGGGGAGTGGGTCACCACCGACTATCCGAGCGCCGACGAGCTCAAACGTTACTCACGGTTGCAGGGACGCATGGACCGAAAGGAAAGTTCCCCGTTGATCGAGGCCCTTCGACGAGAGCAGGCGAACGCCGTCCAGCTGTACCTGCAGTACAAGGGGTATCACTGGAACGTCTTCGGGCCTTCGTTCCACGACCTCCACCTCTTGTTCGATACGCACGCGACCCAGGTCTTCGAAACGATCGATGAGCTCGCCGAGCGACAGAGGATCCTCGGAGCACCGGCCGAGTACACGCTCGAGGCGATGCGAGCGGCCTCGAACCTCGTGGCCGAGGAGAAGATCCCCGCCACCCCGCGGGAGATGATCGAACACCTCGTCGCTTCCCATCGTCGCGTGATCGGCACCCTCAAGGGTGGTTTCGAGCTCGCGGACCGGCTCCGAGATCCGGGCACCGCGGACCTGTTCGCTCGGCTCGTCCAACTCCACGAGAAGGCGGAGTGGTTCCTCCGAGAGATCCTCGAGAAGGCCCCTCCGGTCGGTGGAAAGTAGGTCCCGGATCGGCGTCCCCTCGCGGGAAGAGGATTAATTCTCGGCGCGGGGCCCCCGAGGGGCGAGAGGCGGTCGCGGTCAGCGTGAGGGCCGCTCGATCCCGCCGAAGAACGGAGCCCGTGGGTCCTCAACCGCATTTCCCAGCCATTGTCCCCCGTCGACGGCGAGAACCTGTCCCGTGATGTAGCTCGCGCGGGGGCTGGCGAGGAAGCGGACCGCCTCGGCGACCTCCTGAGGCGTCCCGAACCGTCCGAGCGGGACCGCGTTCGTCACGGACTTCTCGATCGACTCCGAGACCCACAGCCGTTCGTCCGCCGCCTCGGTATGCACCGGCCCGGGAGCGACCGCGTTGACGCGGATCCCGTAGCGAGCCCACTCGACAGCCAGGGTACGGGTCAGGGCGAGCACTCCCGCCTTCGCCGCGGCGGAATGGGCGTTGCCGGGACCCGCCCACCCCGCGTACGATGCGAGGATGTTCACGATCGCCGGCGTGGGGGACCGCTGAAGGAGCGGCAGGGCCGCCTTCGAACAGAAGAACGTGCCGTCGAGCACGACCCCGATCACCGCCCTCCAGCCGTTCGTCGTGATCTTCTCGGCCGGCGAGACGAAGTTTCCCGCGGCATTGTTCACCAGGACGTCAAGACGTCCGAACTCCTCGCGGACCCTCCCGATGAGGTGGTCGACCTGTTCCGGGACCCTCACGTCCGTGGGGACCTCGACCACCCGCGCGCCGTGGCCCCGAAGCTCCCCGGCGCCCGAGGAAAGGTGCTCGGCCGAGCGGCTCGCGATCACGAGGTTGAACCCGTCGTCGGCGAGCGCGACGCCAATCGCTCGGCCGATCCCGGTCCCGCCGCCCGTGATGAGGGCGACCGGTCGCGCGTTGGGATGCTGGGAGGAGGCTGCGGTCACGAAGAGGACGGAATCCGGGCCCCTTAAGAACCTAACCGGGCGGCCCGGGGGGTCCCCAACCGCTCGCGAACCCGGGGGACCGTCGTGCCGCGGCTACTCCTTCGTCTCGAGCGCCGCCGAGCGCGCCGCCTCGAGGCCTCCCGGAGGAGCGCCGAGCCCGAGGACACCGTCCACCCGGAAGACCGGGCGACCCTCTCGGAACACGACGATCGTCGGGACGACCTCGATGTGCAGGTCCTCCCAAAGAGGGCTCTCCTCCGAAGTGAGGTCCCCCTCGGCGGTTCGGAAATCCTTCCCTCCGTTCAGGGCTCGGAATTCCGGCCGGAATCGCTGACAGAACGGGCACCAATCCGCGAGGAACGCCACGACCCATGTCCCTTCCCGAAGTAGCCGTTCCTTGCGGAACGCATCGGCCGGTAGCTTCTCCATCGACCCTCGCTCGGCGACCGTCCGGTTCGCCCCGAGCGCGCCGCCCACCGAAGCGAGGCCCACTAAAGAGGACGGCGGTGGCGTCCAAGCCGTCGTCGAGCTCCACCGACCCGGGCGCCCGTGTCGGTCCAGAACTCGGAGATGTACCGCGAGGGGGTCCGGTCGAACCACTCGGGAAGCGGGCGCCGGGGGACGGGCCGACCGGTGAACTTCGAACGGCCGGCGACCACGACCACCGGCACCCCGCTTCTCTCGGCCGCCCTCGCGAGGCTCCTCGTTCCGACCTTATGGACGACGGACCCGTCGGAGAAAACGGCGTCCGCCCCGAGGATCACGAGGTCGGCGGTGGCCACGACCTCGGGCCCCTTCCGGTCCGGGACCACCCCGGCTGAGAGGCCCACCCGGCGGAGGTCCCTCGCGAAGAGCCGTCCCTCTCCTCCGGGGAGGCTCTCGAGGACCGAGACGCGTGACGGACGACGCGCCCTCGACAGGGCGGAGAGCGCGAGGAGGACCGTTTGGCTCCGGCTGAGCGTGACCACGTGACGGGCGCCTCTCGGAAACCGCCGTCGGCTCGTCCGGATCAGGCGGGGCATCTCGGCGGCAAGCCGGGACCGTTCGCGTCGGGTCCAGGAGCGAGCCGAGCGGGCGAGGTCGTCTGAGGGGGTCGTCCTCGCGAGCCGACGCAAATCCTCCGCCCAGCGCAGGAACGGGCCCATGGCGGGCTGAGCCTCCTCGAGGGCTCGCGCGACCTGTCGAACGCGAGAACGGAGCCGGGCCTCCGGTAGGTGAGCCCACCCCTCGAGGAGCTCCGCGAGGGCTCGGAGCGCCTCGTCGGCGAGCGCGCGAGCGCCGTGGCTCCGGTCGCCGCGGATCCGCTCGAACGCCAGCGACACATCGACGCGGGGGTCGGACCGTCGGCGCGGCCGGTTCCTCTCCATCGCCGATTTCCGCGACGACCCCCGCTGTATTGAACCCGGCGAGTCTCCCCTCGCCGAGGTCCACGATGTCCTGGCGTGTCCCGACGGAAGCGAAGAGCGACCGAGTGTTTCCGAGCCCGTGGCTCGGCAAGGTGGAGAACCACCGATTCACGAGCCATGTCCTCGAGGGAAACCCTTGGGGAGATCCGGTGGAACGCGACCTACCCGTGTACCTGCCCCCCTCGGGCCGGTCCGAGGGGCTCCCGTTGCTCGTCCTGCTCAGCGGCTACACGGGTGCCGGTTGGATGCATTTCCAACGGCCCCGCTACCTCGGCAACACGATCCCGGGTCGCCTGGACCGGCTGATCCGACGCAAGCTCGCGCCCGAGGCCGTCATGGTCGGACCGGACGCTCTCACCGCCCTCGGGGGAAGCCAATACCTCAACTCCTCGGCTACGGGCCGGTACGAGGACTGCGTGGTCAACGAGGTCGTGCCGTTCGTTCGGGAGCGGTACCGGACGGGTCCCACGGCCGTGCTCGGCACCTCGAGCGGGGGATACGGTGCGATGGTGCTCGCTCTGCGCCACCCCGACGTCTTCCGGGCCGCCGGCTCGAACGCCGGCGACGCCTTCTTCGAATACTGCTACCCCCCCGACTTCCCGATCGCCTTCCGAGAGATCCGGCGGGCCGGGGGCCCCGAGAAGCTCCTCGAGAAGTTGCTGAACGAGCCCGTGAGCGGGTTCGGGCCCCGCCAGCCCCAGGTCCAGGCCCTCGAGGTGATGGGGTACGCATCGTGCTACTCGCCGATCGATTCGGAGCCCGGCCGCTTCGACCTCCCGTTCGACCTCGAGACCGGGGCGATCCGACCGGAGGTCTGGGCGAAGTGGCTTGCCTGGGACCCGGTGCGCATGGTCTCTGAAGAGCGGTACCGCGACGCGGTCCGAAAGCTCGCCTACATCTACGTTGATGGAGGGGCCCGCGACGAGTACTCGCTGGACATCGGGGCCCGCATCTTCGCTCACGCGGCCCGACGCGCCGGGGCGCACGTCGACCTCGAGGAGTTCGACGGGATCCACGCCGACGGAGGGCCTCGGTACGACGTCATGATCCCGCGTCTCCTCGCGGCGCTCGGTTTCCCCGCCCCGTAGGAGCCCCCAGCACCCGTTTTGTACCCCGCGCCGTTGGTGGAGACCGGACCGCCGGTCCGGCGGTCGCGGGAACCCCATGATACGCGACGGCCAGATGGTGTGCGACGCCTGTCAGAAGCCCATCAGCCGAATCACCACGGTCCCGGCCGAAGGCTGGCCGAAGATGCACAACCTTTGCTCGACGTGCTTCGCCGACCTCAAGAAACAGGCGATCCCGCGAGGCTAGGGTCTCGGTCGTTCGTCGCTACGAAGAGAGCGTCGTGGCGGCGTCGGGTCCTTCGAACGGCGCAAGGGTCTCCACCGCCTCGTCCTCGAACCAGGCGAGGACGATGAAGTACCAGGACAGCACGACGAGGAGGAGGAGCTCGGGGAGCTCCACAGCCTCGGGGGCGACGACGACCGCGCCCGCTCGAAGGTGACGACCCTCTCGGGCCGGCTCCATGTGGAGGACCTCTTTCCCGGCCGAGGAGGACACCTGCCAGGCCGGGACCAGAATACCGGCTCGATGGAACCGGTACGATCGACCGCCGGGAAGGTCGATCTGGTGGTGGTTCAAGTGGACGGAGAGACGGGCCAGGAGGGTCTCCCCCGAGCGGACGGTGATGTGCGGGTTGAGGAACCCTCCGCGCTTGAGGGTCCACTCGGCCGAAGCGCTCCGGGCGGTGGCGAGGGACCCTCCCTTCGGCCCCCACTCGAGGGTCGCCGCGGTCGAATCTCCGGATAGGAGGGAGAAGGAGACCGGGGATTCCTGGCCCCGCAGCCATCGGAGCGCCGAGCGGTCTACGGAGGAGAGCGGTGCGAGCGCCATCGGCCATCCGCACCCCATCGAAGGGATTTAACCGAGAGCGGGGGGAACGGCGTCCCGACCACCCCTATCGCGACGACCATACCGAACGCCTAAACCCTGGAGCGGTTGCCCGGACGATGGTCCAGAGGTCGCGAACCGCGTCGTCCCGCCGAGAATTCGACCGCGAAGCCGTCGACTACGACCGGGCCGCGCGCGCGTCGATGCCGGGCTACATCGACCTCCACCGTACGCTTCTCGGGGGGATCCCGTACATTCCCACCCGCGCGTTCCGGATCCTCGAGCTCGGGGTCGGGACCGGGACCTTGAGCTCGCTCGTCCTGGCCGAGTTCCCGCATGCTCGGTTTACCGGGGTCGACCTCTCCCCCAAGATGATCGCTCGAGCCCGGACGAAGCTCCGTCCGTTCCGTGACCGGGTCGAGCTGGTCGCCGGGGACCTCGGGGATTTCGAGGAAGCCCCGTACGACGCCGTCGTCTCGGCGCTCGCGGTCCACCACCTCACGGACCCCGAGAAGTGGCGACTCTTCCGTCGGGTGTACCGATGCCTCCCCCGGGGTGGGTACTTCGGGGACGCGGACGACCACCTCTCGGAGGACCCGACGTTCGACACGCGGTGGGCACAGATCGCCTCGTCCACTTCGGTGGGAGGCCGGAAGCGGGCGGCCGGATGGAACAGCCCTCAGGCGGTCTGGCACGATCACGAGCGCTTCGACCATCCGGCCACCCTCTCGGCCGAGGTCGCGGCGCTCGACCGCGCGGGATTCGCGCACGTCGGCGTCCCGTGGCGGTTCTTCGGTCAGGCGGTCGTCTGGGCCTACAAGTGAAGTGAGCCGCCGGTCCCCATCATCCGCTACCTAAGCTCCCGCAGCGCGAGACGGCGTTCTGGGTTGTCGGCTCAAGGGCCCTTCCGAGGAGCCGTCAGAGGCGCCCGGTTCGGGTCCGATTTGGCCCGGGCAGAGCGGGGAAACCTTTTCTTACGGCCACAGCGTCCAACGGTCGTGGCCGGGATGGGGTAGTTTGGCCTATCCTGGGGGACTGTGGATCCCTCGACCCGGGTTCAAAGCGACGCGGGGCCTTCCCCCGCATCGTGAGACTCTCGGTCCCGGCCCTACGACCGTTTCGACCGACCCGGCGGCCTCCGGGTCGTCGCGGCCCTCGTCTTCCCGGCGAGCTTCGGGAGGGCGGCGGGCAGGTCCGAGAGGGTGTACTCCGCCCACGCGGCTCCCCATCTTTTGAGGTCGGCCGGTGTCAGGGTCCAGCCCGGAAGCCGCGAGGCCCTCGCGACCGGTGTCACGCCGGGCACAGAGAGCGCCGCCTCCATGTCGAATCGGGAGTCTCCGACGAGAAACATGGGGACCCCGGGGTATCGTCGACGGTACTCGGAGAGATGCTCGCGCTTCGTTCCCTCGCCCGACCCCAGGACCTCGTCGAACCAGAACCTCAGGCCTTCCCGTTCGAGGACGAGGTCGGCCATCTCGGTCTCCGTCCCCGTGGCGACCGCGAGCGTCCAGCGTTCGCGGTCCAGCGTGTTCAGGAGCTTCGGGACCTCGGGGAACGGCTTGGTCTTGGCGTACGCTTCGATGACCTTGCGTTGGTGGAACGTCCGGGCCGTGCTCGCGCGCAGCGCCGGGGGAGCCTCGGGGTAGAGCTGGGACAACTGGGCCTCGAACGGCATCCCGGTCGTGGCCAGGTAGTGAACCCGAGCCTCCTCTTCGGGGGTCCCGAACGCACGGGTCATCACGTTGGCCGCGACGAGGCTGATGAGAGAGATGTCGTCGAGGATGGTCCCGTCGAGGTCGAAGACGACGACACCCCGTTCTACGGTGCGGGGTGCGACGACCTCCCGGGGTCCGTGGACCGGTCGGGAGACCTCGGCAAACTGGCTCGTGGCCGATACCATGGGGAGCAGGGAATCGCCGGTCGCGCCGTCGGGCCGGGGGTCTTTCCCCCGCGGAACGGTTTCGTCACCCGGCATCGCGCCGGCCAGCCCGGCGGGCTCTTTAAGGTGGTCAGCGAACGGTCGGGCTAATAGCACGGCGCGGCTCACGTTCGGAGGGCGACCCCCGCCAGGATTTCCATGCATCCGAGCCACGTCATCCGGGGCCGCTCGAGCCAACTGCTCGCCGGCCGCCGGGTCGTGGTCGGCGTCTCGGGCTCGATCGCGGCTATCGAGCTCCCGAAGATGATCCGGGAGCTGATCCGCCATGGCGCCGACGTGCAGGCGGTGATGAGCCCGGAGGCGATGCGCCTCGTCACTCCCGAGACCCTGGAGTTCGCCACGGGACACCCGGTCATCACCCAGCTCACCGGGAACGTCGAGCACGTCACGCTGCTCGGGCCCGGCGCGGGCCGGGCGGACCTCTACCTGATCGCTCCTGCGACGGCGAACACGATCTCGAAGATCGCCCACGGGATCGACGATACTCCGGTCACCTCGTGCGCCTCGGTCGCGCTCGGGGGAGGAGTGCCGATGCTGCTCGCGCCGGCGATGCACAGCCACATGGGCGTGAACCCGGCCGTAAGAGAGAACCTCGAAAAGCTTCGCGCGTGGGGGGTCGGGATTGTCTCCGGCGCCTCCGTCGAAGGCGAGGACAAGATCGCCTCGCCCGAGGAGGTGGCGGCGGCCGTGCTCCACCGCCTCGGCTCCGGCCCGTGGGCGGGCCGCCGGGTGGTCATCATCGGGGGCGCCGCCCGCGAGTCCATCGACGAGGTCCGGTCGGTGACGAACGAGAGCTCCGGTACGACCGCGGTCGCGATCGCGAACCAGGCGTTCTATCGCGGCGCCGAGGTGGAGCTCTGGGCGGGCGCCCTGCAGGTCGCCGCGCCGCCGTGGGTCCCGGTGACTCCCTGGAGGGGCGTCGAAGACCTGCTCACTCTCGCCCGCCGCCGCCGCTCGGAGCTCCGGGACGTCGCGGCGGTCTTCGTTCCCGCGGCGCTGTCGGATTATACCCTCGAGCGGCGCTCGGGCAAGATATCGTCCCGAGAGAACGAGAACCTGACGTTGACCCTGCGCCGCGCTCCAAAGGTGCTGCCCGAGCTCCGACGCATGGCTCCTTCACCCACGCGCCTCGTCGCGTTCAAGCTCGAGCCGGGGTTGACCCCGGCACGGCTCGAAGAGGAAGGCCGCCGTCTCGCGCACGAGACCGGCGCGGATTGGGTGGTGGCGAACGACGTCACGACCATGGGTTCCTCCCAGACGAACGCGCTCGTATTGCCCCCCTCGGGCGGGCGTCTGTGGATCCGCGGACCCAAGGCCGACTTCGCGGGGAAGCTTCTCGACGACATTGGCCGGGAGCTGGTCAACCTCTCGGCGACCCCGTCCGCTCCGGCCCATCGGACCCGACGCGCGGGTCGCCACCGACCCGGGGACCGCTGACCCCGTATCGGGAGCGAGCGGCGCAAATGCCGGTCCCCGGCACAGACGCCCTTAGATCGCGTTCACGAGAAAGCCGACCAGGAATCCGAGCAGGATTCCGATGTAGGTCAACCGCTGCTTGATGTAGGTCGCCTCGGGGGGGTCCGCGGGGCGGAACGCGGTCCGCAGCATCGGAAGGATCGAGTACAGGATGGCTCCGATCGCGAGCGCGTCGAAGACCAGGTCGAACGGCGCGCTGTTGTAGAAGTATCCGGTGACACCGCCGATGACCGTCGGTAGCCCGCCGATGAGGAAGAACATCGTGATCAACCCCAGCCGTCGGTCCCGATGAGCGAGCAGGGGGGCGGTGATGGGGAACCCCTCGGTGACGTTCTGAAGGAAGAAGCCGACGAACACGACGGTCGAGAGCCCGACCACTCCGAGCGCCCAATAGGCCCCGAACACCAGCCCTTCGGTCAGGTTCTGGAACCCGATCGCCAACGCGACGATCAACGCAAGGGAGACGGGGGTCGCCTTGGTGCCGCGCGCGCGGTGCTCGGTGGCGAACAGGACGAGATAGCATGCCGCCACGGCGACGATGAAGCCGACCGCGTAGGTCCCGTTGGCCACGTACGACGTTCCGGAGGAAGAACTCGGATAGATGATCGGGGATACATCGGAGAAGATGTCCGCGAGCAGAAACACCAAGATCCCGATGGCCGCGGAGTTGAGGATCGTGATCGTCCGGGACGCCATCCTCTTGTGAAGGATGATGGGCATCGAGAGGAAGATCGAAAGGCCCATCACCGTCGAGAGGGCCACCAGTTCCGGGAAGTTCGCCATTCGCTAGGGCGGTCCCTCGGGAAGTGAGTACTTAACTCCCACCGGTCCCCGGAACCGCTCCTCCAGGACGTCCGGGGGACTCCCCCGCGGACCCCCATCGGACGGTCGCTCCGGCGCCTCGCAACTCCCCCTGTCCGTTCGCCGACCGCCGCCCTTAATAGACGGACCCCATGCGCGCGCCGAGGATTTCCATGGTCAAGCTCGCCGAGTGGCAAGGAAAGAGCGTTTTCCGGAAGTACGGTGTGCCGCTCCCCCGAGGCGAGGTGGCCCGTTCGCCCGCCGAGGCCGAGTCGCTGGTGCGGGACGGGAAGGTCCCTCTCCCCTGCGTCGTCAAGGCGCAGGTCCTGGCGGGCGGCCGCGGAAAAGGGGGCGCGGTCCGGTTCGCGAACACTCCCGAAGAGGCGCGCGAGGCCGCGACGGCGATCCTCGGACTCGAGTTCAAGGGCGAGAAGGTCCGCGAGGTGCTTCTCGAGGAGAAGCTGCCGATCGGCCGCGAGCTCTACGTGTCGTTGACCCTCGACCGGGCGCAGCGGCTACCGGTGCTCATCGCCAGTGCCCGGGGAGGGGTTGAGATCGAGTCGGTCGCCGACACCGAGATCGACCGCCAGACGGTCGACCCGTTCCCGGGGCTCACGAGCTACGAGAAGCGGCGTGCCGCCAAGGTCCTGGGCCTTGCCGGGGCCTCGGCCAAGTCGCTCGACCGCCTCCTCGACGCTCTCTGGAAGGTCTTCCAGCTCGAGGACGCCGAGCTGGTGGAGATCAACCCGCTCGCGGTGGTGGGCGACGGCCTGGTCGCGTTGGACGCGAAGGTGATCATCGAGGACGACGCAGGGTTCCGTCACCCCGAGTACGCCGAGGTCCGCGGTGACCTCACGGAGCTCGAGGAGATCGCCCGAGAGAAGGATATCGCGTTCGTCCAGCTGGACGGCAATATCGGAGTGATCGCGAACGGCGCCGGCCTCACGATGGCGACGCTGGACGTTCTGAAGGAGCTCGGCGGGGCCCCGGGGGTGTTCCTCGACCTCGGAGGGACCGACGACCCGAAGAAAGTGACCGAAGCGTTCCTGCTCATGGCCCGGGCCAAGCCGGCCGCCGTGTTCCTCAACATCTTCGGTGGGGTCACCCGCTGCGACTCGGTCGCGAAGGGACTGGTCGAAGCGATGCGCCAGGTGCCCCCGAACGAACGGTTCCCGCTCATCGCGAGGATCCGGGGCAACAACGAGGCCGAAGGGACGGAGATCCTCCGGTCGGCGGGGATCAGCTCGACCTCCGACCTACGCGCCTCCGCCCAATCCGCGGTCGACGCCGCCCGGGGGCGACCATGAGCGTCCTCGTCGACCGCAACACGCGGGTCGTGGTCCAGGGGATCACCGGCCACCAGGGGACCGTCCACGCCCGGGAGATGCGGCTGTTCGGCACGGCCGTGGTCGCCGGGGTCACCCCCGGTAAGGCGGGGACCGACGTCGAGGGGGTCCCGGTCTTCGACTCGGTCCGGGAGGCGGTCGAGACGACCCAGGCGAACGCGTCCTGCATCTTCGTGCCGGCGCCGTACGCTCGGGACGCGCTGCTCGAGGCGGTGGACGCGGGGGTCCGACTCTGTGTGGTCGTCACCGAGCACGTCCCGTTCCACGACATGCTCGTGATGTACCACTACGCGAGGGCGAAGGGGGCGCGGATCATCGGGCCGAACTGCCCCGGCATCGCTTCCGCGGGGGTATCGAAGGTCGGGATCATCCCGAACGTCGTCTTCCGCCCCGGACGCGTCGGCGTCATCTCGCGGAGCGGCACCCTGACCTACGAGATCGTCAATGGGATCAAGGAGACGGGCCTCGGCCAGTCCACGTGCATCGGCCTCGGGGGAGACCCGGTCGTCGGGACGACGTTCGTCGACGCGCTGCCGCTCTTCGAAGCCGACCCCGACACGGACGCGCTCGTGATGGTCGGGGAGATCGGCGGGACGGCCGAGGAGGACGCCGCCGAGTACATCCGTCACCACTTCACCAAACCCGTGGTCGCCTACATCGCGGGAAGGAGCGCCCCGCCGGGGAAGCGGATGGGGCACGCCGGAGCGATCATCACCCGCGGCAAGGGCACGGCGCAGACCAAGGTCGCGGCCCTCGAGGCGGCCGGGGCCCGCGTGGCACGGCTCCCGTACGAGATCCCGAGCCTGGTCGCCGAGGCGACCCGGAGCGCGCGTCGATGACGCCCCCCCCGGACCCCGAGGAAGGAGAACCGTGCCTCGTTCCCGGTTGCGGGGCCCCGTCGGTCCGGCACCTCTCGCTCACCGAGGCCCGGAAGGCGTTCTCGAGCCTCCCGGAGAAAGGGCGGCGAGCTCCGCTCTGCCGGGACCATTACCGGGAGTGGAAGAAGGCGACCAAACAGGCCCGCAAGCTCGACCGCGTGACCTGGTAGGGGCAGGAAGGGGTTCGGTCCCGTTTCCACGGGTCCGTTACTGCTTTCGCATCTTCTGGGCCCTCATGCGCCGGCGCATCCGCTTCTTGCGCCACTTCCACCGCATGTGGCCGCGCTTCTTCCAAACGCGAGAAGAACGTTTCATTCCCTCTCAGTCCGACCGCGCGGCGGTACGGGCGACCGTTTATTAGGGTTGCCCGCGCCGGGCCGCTCCCGCCGGCGGTCCAAGGAGGGTCCGGACCGCGCCGGTCGCGGGCCAATTCGGTCCACCGGAGCGGTTCGGGGACCCCGCGACGGCCGCGGCCCATCGTTATCTGGCGGTGTTCCGTCGCTCGTCCGTGCTCGACGTGAGCGACCTCGAGGTCAACGTCCTCGAGTTCCGGCAGCGCTCGTTCCAGTTCGAACGGATGGTCGAGTTCGGGGGCGTCGAGCATGCGGTCTTCGGGCGCACCGAGACCGAGAGCGAGAGCCAGTTCCGGCCCCGCCTCGTCCACCTGCGTGTGGTCGTCCCTCGGGGATGGGTTGTCTACGACGAGCCGAACGACGTCCTCCTCCTGGCCCCGGATGGGTCGACCCTGCCGACCCGGGTCTCGGAGGCGGTGACGGAGGTCCGCGCCGACCGCTCCGAGTTCAAGGAGCAGGGGGTCGACTGGCGCCGCTCGGAGGGACCCGGCGGGGTCCTCGTCTACGCACCGGCGGAGCTCGCGAGCGAGCTCCTTTCGCCGGCGGGACTGGCCCGGGTCGTCGGGCCCTGACCGGGAAGCGGCCCGGGTCTAGGTCGCCGAGCTGCGCAGCGCCCGGTCGACGAGCGCGGCGAACAGGCCCCCGATGATGGGAGCGACCCAGAAGATCCAGTCCTGGCCGATCGCCCAGTTGCCGCTCGACCACATGGAGGAAAGGACCGCCGGGGCGAAGCTGCGGGCCGGGTTGATCGACGCGCCATCGACCCCGATCCCCACCAGGTTCGCCATGAGGAGGGTGAGCCCGATCCCGATCGGGGCGAGGTTCTTCGCCGAGCCACTGGCCCGGGTCGAGAAGAGGATCACGACGACGAGCAGGAACGTGAAGACGACTTCGAACAGGAAGACCGCGCTCATGCTGAACCCACAGCCGACCGGGGCGGACCCGCCCGAGTAGCACTGGGAGCCCAAGGCCGCGGCCTGGGCGGAATGGAAGAGCGAGGAGTTGCCGTACGCGATGCCCGCGACGACCCCCATCGCCAGGACGGCTCCCGCCAGCTGACACAGGATGTACGGGATCACGTCCCGGGCCGAGAACCGGCCCGAGACCCACATGCCGATCGTGACGGCGGGGTTGAAGTGGCCGCCCGAAACGTCCCCGAACGCATAGATCAGGCCGATGAGGCCGAACCCGACCGATAGACTGACCAGCGTGACCCGAACCAGCGGGTCGAACGCGCCGAGGGTGAAGACGGCCGCGCCACCCACCGCGAGCAGTAGTCCGAACGTTCCGACGAACTCCGCGAGGTACCTCTGGCCCGTACTCCAAGCCATAGGCGGGCGACCGGCGATTTCCCTCTAAAAACTTTCGGCGGAGCGGTGGGGGGCTCCGGCGGGCCCGTCAGAGGACCCCCATCTCGGTCAGTTTCTCCGGAAGGTAGTGCTCGGTCACGTAGTTGAGACCGTACTTCGCGAGCGACTGCTGCTCCGCCTTCTTCCCGTTCTTGAGCATCAGCTCGATCTCCGCCCGCCACTCGGCCGTCCCGAACCGGGGGTCGGTGAGCTCGGCCTGCAGCGCTCGGATGTCCTGCTCGGAGAGCTTGTCGTGGGGGAGGTCGTAGTTCTCGATGTCGGACGCGGTCACGCCGAGGAACTCCGCGGACGGGGTCGCGAGGTAGCTCGAGAGGTGGGCGGTCTTGATCGCCCCGTAGGCGACGGACGCGAAGATGCGGAACGACCAGGGGTCGCCGTCGGTGAAGACGACGACCGGGAGCTTCAGCTCTTCGGACGCGCGGCGGAGAAAGCGGCGGGTCGAGCGGGCCGGTTGCCCCTTCAGGTGGAGAAGGATCGCATCGTGCTGCTCGTCGAACCCGTTCTCCGCGAGCCGGTCGACCATGCCGCCGCACTCGATCGCGATGAGGAACTTCGCGCTCGTGCCCACGAACTCGATCTTCTCCTTCTCGACGTTGAACGGCAGCGAGTACCCGCCGTCCCCCACGTCGTCGCGGCAGTTGATCTTCTTCACGATGCCCTTCCGGTTCCGCTCCTTGATCGTGAGGTCGCCGATGACGGACGCGCCGTTCTCCTCGGGGTGGAGGCGGAAGTCCTCGCGCAGCCGCTCGCACATCACCTCGAGGTCCTCGATCAGGAGGTTTGACTCGTCCTCGCCGTGGAACTTCGCGTCCTCCCACGCCTCGCTGATGTAGTACAGCTCCCGCAAGGTCGAGGTCTTCCCGTCGCGGGCCATCTCGTTGATGAAATCGACCAGGTAGAACGTCCGCAGGAGCATGAGCGCCCCGTCGAGCTTGCGCGCGCTCCTCGTCCCCATCGCACGACCGAGCTTCCAGACGCCGTCCCGCGGCTGGAACAGGATGTTCTGCTTCGTCCTAAGCGGAAGGCGCATGCGGGGGATCTCGCCCCGGTCGAGCTGCTCGTAGATCTGCTCCGCGAGGCTCAGGGTGGGCGCGAGGGCATCCGAGCGGACCTTCACCGGCTCGTCGTCAGTCTTCTTCGTTGGCGTGCGCGCTCGCTTCGGCGGCATCGTAATCCACCTCCTCCTCTCCGGTCGCTCCGTTCGCCGCGGCGTCCGCGGCGGCCGCTTCGGCCGCCTCGACGATCGTGCGGGGGAGCCGGACGTCCCAATCGCCGGGGAGCGGCTCCGCCCCCAGGATGTGCGCCTCGTCGATGCCCGCCACGTACCAATCCAGGTCGCTCGCTTCCACGTCCGTCTTGGGAGGGAACGAGAACGTGAGCGCGGTCCGACCGTTAGGCGCGAGCGTCGGCAACGTCCACCACGCCCGGCCCAGCGTCGCCTCCAGCCCGTCCGGGGCGGGCTCGAACGAGGCCAGGGGAAAGACGTCCGGCGGGATCTCGACGAACAGCTCGAGCGCCCGGG
>JBKQUP010000022.1:0-5743 GCA_052325545.1 Thermoplasmata archaeon | reverse complement strand
CCGTCAGTCCGGACGAGGACAGACAGACCGGGCTGTTCGGCGGAGAACACGAACTCACGGTCTTGTTCCCACTACCGGACACCGCGCTCAACGCTGCGAACCCGGCGCCACCGACAACCACGATCACGACGACCATCACGACGATGGCCATCGTCATCGACATCCCTCTTCGACCCAGTCGGGAAGTCCCACCGACCGAACTCTCGTTCTCACTCGACATGAACCCACTCGCGTCTCCAACGGAGACGGCCCCCAGACCTCGAAGCCGCTATATATACTCTTACGAGATGGAGCCGCTCGTGCCGCAGGGCAGCCGGAGGCTTCGCCTTGCGCCGTCGCTTCTGAGCGCGGATTTTGCGGCCCTGGGCGACGCGATCCGGGCCGCGGAAGTGGGGGGCGCCGACGCGTTCCATCTCGACGTCATGGACGGGCATTTCGTCCCGAACATCTCGTTCGGCCCGGCGCTCGTCGCGGCGGTGCGAGCCCGTACGAAGCGGCCGCTCGACGTTCACCTTATGATCGAGGACCCGCTCCGCTACCTCGAGACGTTCCATAAGGCGGGGGCCGACACGCTGGTCTTTCACGTCGAATCGCGCTCCGACCCCGGGGCGGTGGTCCGCGAAGGGCACCGTCTCGGTGTCGCGGTGGGTGCGGCGATCCGTCCCGAGACGCCGTTCTCCTCCGTCGAACCGCTCCTCGACCGGCTCGAGCAGGTCCTCGTGATGAGCGTCCACCCAGGATTCTCGGGTCAGAAGTTCATCCCCGACGTGCTGTCCAAGGTCCGGGTCGCGCGCGAACGTCTCGACGCCGCGGGCTCGGTCGCGGACGTATCGATCGATGGGGGCGTGACCGCCGAGACGGCGGTCGACGCAGCGGCCGCCGGCGCGACGTTCTTCGTCTGCGGCAACTCCGCCTTCAACGGCGAGGATATCGGCGAGAACCTCCGACGTCTGCGCGCGAGCGTAGAGAGGGGGGCGGCCCGTGCGGTTCGCTGACCTCTGCGCGGCGTTCGAACGCCTCGAGGCGACACCCAAACGCCTCGAGATGCGCTCGATCCTGGTGGACCTGATCCGGCCGCTCCGTCCCCCGGACCTCGGCAGAGTGCTCTACCTGGCCCAAGGGCTCCTTCGTCCGGAGTACGAGGGGGTCGAGCTCGGGATGGCCGACTCCCTCGCCCGACGCGCGGTCGCTACCGCGACCCATAGCGAGGAGGCCCTCGTCGCCCGACGGACGAAGGAGTCCGGGGACCTCGGGACGACCGTCGGCGAGCTCCTCGTCGGGGTCCGACGGCTCGAGGAGACGCCTCCCCTCAAGGTGGCGGAGGTTTACGCGGAGCTCACTCGAATCGCCGAAGCGAAGGGCGCCGGGTCGCAGGACGTCAAGGTCCAGATCCTCTCGGACCTCCTCGTCCGTGCCTCCCGCCTGGAAGGGAAGTTCCTCGTCCGGTTCGTTCTCGGCACATTGCGCGTCGGCGTTCGGGAGATGACGATCCTCGATGCCCTGGCCGAGGCGTTCGGGGACGGGTCGAAGTCGGTCCGCCAGCAGATCGAGTCGGCGTTCAATCTTTCGAGCGACCTTGAGCTGGTCGCCGGAGTTCTGGTCGAGAAAGGAGCGGAGGGCCTTGCGACCGTTTCGCTCGAGGTCGGCCGACCGATGCGGGCGATGCTCGCCGAGCGCGAACCGAACCTCGCGGCCGTCCTGAAGCGGATGGACGGACGGGCGGCCCTCGAGTACAAGTACGACGGCCTCCGCGTCCAGGCCCACATCCCGAAGAGCGGCCCGGTCCGCCTCTTCTCCCGCCGGCTCGAGGAGATCAGCGCTCAGTTCCCCGAGCTTGTCGAGGAGCTCCCCCGGGCCGTTCGGTCGGTCCCCGCGATCCTCGAAGGCGAGTGCGTGCCTATCGACCCGGACACCGACGAGATCCAGCCATTCCAGCAGGTGTCGCGCCGACGGGGCCGTAAACACGACCTGGACCGGGTCCGGGACGAGGTGCCCGTGTGCCTGTTCACGTTCGACGTCTTCCTCCTCGCGGGGACCCCGGTCTACGGGAAGCCGTTCCCCGAGCGGCGCGCGCTGCTCGAGAAGGCACTTGCCCCCACCGAACGGGTACGGCTCGCGGTCCAGCGGGTCGTGACGAACGAGGAGGACGCTCAGAGCTTCTTCGACGAGGCGATCGCCGCCGGCGGCGAGGGGGTCATGGCCAAGTCCCTCGCCGACGGTAGCGCCTATCGCGCGGGAGCCCGCGGGTTCTGGTGGATCAAGTACAAACGAGAGTACACGGCGGGCCTCTCCGACTCCATCGATGGCGTGGTGGTGGGCGGCTTCCAGGGCCGCGGTCGTCGGGCCGGCCGGTACGGGGCGTTCCTGCTCGCGGTCTACAACCCGAAGCTCGACCGCTTCGAGAGCTTCTGCAAGGTCGGGTCGGGGTTCGATGACGCCCAGCTCGCCGAGATGCCGAAGCGTCTCCACCGGTTCGAGGTCGACGAACGACCTCCCGAGGTGGTTACGGGCCTGACCCCCGACCGATGGATGCGGCCGGGCGTCGTTCTCGAGGTCCGGGGCGCGGAGCTGACCCTGAGCCCGGTTCATCGGGCCGGCCTCGGGGCGATCCGGCCCAGTGCCGGGCTCGCCCTCCGCTTCCCCCGGTTCACCGGCCGGTTCCGGGACGACCGGAGCGCCACCGAAGCGACGGCCACCTCGGAGCTCCTGCGCCTCTACCGCTCCCAGGTCCGCCAGGAGACCCCCGAGTCCGCCCCCGACGCCAGCTGACCGGCGGGATAGGTCGAGGGAGACGGTCGAGGCGGGTTCGTCTCGGCCCAAAGGCATAAGAAGGGCCGGCCCCGTCGCTCGCCGACGGTAACAGACCATGCTGGTCGAGATGACGGAACTCCTGGGACGGCAGATCTACACGCCCGACGGCCGACTGCTCGGCGATGTCGACAACGTGGTCGTCGACGTCGAATCGGCCAAGATCGACGGCCTTTACGTCGACCAGACCAGCCCGATGTTAGTCGAGGACTCCCGGCCCACCAACATCCCGTATCGTTGGGTGTCGGCGGTCAACGACGTGGTCCTCCTGAAGTACTTCCCGCGCCGGGTCTCCGTCAAGAAGACCGCGACGCGCGCGGCGAAGGAAGAGGGACCGGTCGCTCCCGCCGCACGGTAGTGCTGCGGGGATAGCCAAGCCCGGTCAACGGCGCAGGACTTAAAGGGCGGTCGACGCCGAAGAAATCCTGCCGCGCAGGCGTTCGCCGGTTCAAATCCGGCTCCCCGCTTCGCCCTCCGTCCAACCGCCCCCCAACGTCTTCTCTGCGAGCCGGCTCGAGGCCCCTGTGAAGCGAGAGGAGCTCGTCCGTCGGATCCAGGCGGTGCCCCTTCCGCCCCGGCCGTCCGCCCCCCTCGAACAGGTCGCGACCCCCGCCGAGGCCGCCGCGGACCTCCTCGCCGCCCTCGACCGGCAGGTCGGGCTCGCGGGCCGGTCCGTGCTCGACCTCGGCTGCGGGACGGGCCGGCTGGCGGTCGGCGCGGCCCTGCTCGGAGCAGACCCGGTCATCGGGGTCGAGGTCGATGCTACCCTCGTCCCGATCGCCCGGGCAGCCGCCCGTGCCGCGAAAGCACGGGTCCAGTTCCATGTCTCGAGCGTCACCGACTGGGATCGCCCGGCCGACGTGGTGGTGATGAACCCCCCGTTCGGGGCTCAGACCCGGCACGCCGACCGGCCGTTCTGGGACCGAGCCTTCTCCCTCGCCCGCCGCTCGGTCGGCGCGTTCGCCTCCTCGGCCTCCCGAACCTTTATAGCGCGACTCGCGCTCGACCGCGGCGCCCACGTTGTCGAGGTCGAGCCGGTTCGTTGGGACCTGCCCCGGACGTTCCCGCACCATCGCGCCGCGACCGTCCGACTCGCCGTCGACCGCTGGGTGATCGAAACGGGAACGAAGCCATGACACCTTCCTCCGAAGAATCGAAGTTCGTCCTCCCCGGCGACTACCTCGGCACCGCGGAAGAGTTCCTTCCGGGACGGGGCACCTACGAGAACCGGGGGCGGATCTACGCGTCGGTCCTCGGGACCTCCCATGTCGACCCGAGGGACCGGACGGTCCGGGTCGAGCCCCGGAACGCGGTCCCCGAGATCCAGGAGGGGGAGATCGTCTACGCGCGCGTGGACGAGCTCAAGACCGCGATGGCAATCTGCACGATCCTGACGACCTCCGCGAGCCGCCGGCCGGTTCCCGGCGAGCCGGAGGGGACCGTCCACGTCTCGAAGGCGAAGGAAGGGTACACCGAGTCGCTCTCGAGCGAGTTCGCGGTCGGCGACATCATCCTCGCCAAGGTCCTCCAGTCGCACCCGTCCGTCAAGCTGACGACCGCGCCCTCGTCCCTCGGGGTCGTCTCCGCCCGATGCCAGGTCTGCCACAACCTTCTCGCCCACCGCCCGAAGGGGCTCGAGTGCCCCCGATGCGGCCACCGGGAGCAGCGCAAGCTCGCCCACGGTCCCGCGTTCCCGGCCCCCCCGGCGGCGGAAACCCCCGATGCCCGGTGAGGAGGAGCGGCGGCTCGCCGCGCTCGTCCGGGCCCACGACCGCTGGCGCGGTCGTGAGGTGTTCAACCTCCTGGCGAGCGAGAACGCCGTTTCTCCGGTAGCGCGGCGGTACCTTGGCAGCGACCTCGCCGGTCGCTACACCCTTCCCATCACGACCGACTTCCACGGGGAGCTGATCGACAACAGCTACACCGGAACCCGGTACACCGACCGGATCGAGGCCCTCGCCAACGCCGCCGCCGCCCGCCTCTTCCACGGCCGCTTCGCGACGACCCGACCGCTCTCGGGGCACATCGCCGCGCTCTCCGCGCTCGTTCCACTGCTGCCGCCGAAGTCCCGGATCCTCGCCATCTCCCCCGACGACGGGGGGTACGACGGCTACGCTCCCGGGTACATCCCCGCGATCTTCGGATACACGGTCCGGCCCTTGCCGACCGAGGGTCCCAGCCATCGGGTCGACGCCGACGTCGCGGTCGACACGATCCGTCGGGAGCGCCCGCAGGCCGTCGTGCTCGGCCAGAGCTTCTTCCTGTTCCCCTACCCGCTCCGGGAGATCGCCGAAGCCGCGCACGCGATCGACGCACTCGTGCTGTACGACGGCTCCCATGTCCTCGGCCTGGTCGCCGGCGGTCAGTTCCAGGACCCCCTACGCGAGGGCGCCGACGTTCTCTACGGAAGCACCCACAAGTCGCTCCCCGGGCCCCAGGGCGGGCTCCTGGTGACGGACCGGGAGGACCTCTTCCGCCAGCTCGACCCGGCGCTCGTCTGGCGGGTCTTCGACAACGCGCATTGGAACCGGATCGCCGCCCTCGGCCAGACCCTTCTCGAGCTCGAACGATGCGGCCCAGAATATGCCCGGACCGTTGTCGCGAACGCCCAGGCGCTCGGTCCGGAGCTCGCCCGGGGAGGGTTCCCGCTCGTCGGCGAGGAGGAAGGCTTCACGCGCTCCCATCAACTGCACGTCGACCGCCCCCGTCTCCGGCGCGACGCGAACCTGGGAGGCGGGGAGCTGGCCCGCCGGCTCGAACGGCAACGGCTGCTCATCGACCTCGTCGGGCGGATCGGGACCGCCGAAGTGAGCCGGCTCGGCCTCGTTCCCACGGACATGTCGAGGCTCGCCGACCTGCTCATCCGGGGCGGGCTACGAGGCGACCGGGTCGCGCGCGAGGTCCTCGCCTGGCGCCGGACGTTCCGGAAGCTCCG
>JBKQUP010000021.1:0-5685 GCA_052325545.1 Thermoplasmata archaeon | reverse complement strand
GTCGATCCAGGGGTTCCCGAAGTGGCAGAGGACGATCGGGACCTCCCGGAACCGTACCGCGACCTCATCGATCTCGACAGGACGGGTGTACTTGACCAGCCCCCACGCGTCCATGGTGTCACCGGTGTGGATCAGGACCGGGATCTTGCGTCGGTGGGCGTATTCGTAGACTGGGTCCAAGCGACGGTCGTGCGGATAGAATGGGTTGTAGCCGGGAAACAGCTTGATCCCCGCGAGCTCGGGCGTCCGGTCCCAGAGAGCGATCTGAGTGGCGACCGCATCCTCCCCTTTGGTCGGGTCCACGGTCGAGACGAGGCGGAGGCGTCCCGCGCTCTCCGCCACGATCCCCCGGGCCTCGGCCAGCCCATCCCAGACGTTGGGCGCGTCGTTGACCTGGATGAGGACCCCCTGTCCGATCCCCGCGACGTCCATCTCGTGCAGGAGTCCCTTCAACGTGTAGTCGATGTCGGAGCGGTATCCCGTGGCCTTGATGTCGCGCCACCAGCGACTCAGGTGCAGGTGGGTGTCGACTCGCCAAAGCGGCTCGGTCATCGAAATTCCCCGTCCGGGGATGGGACGCCCCGCTTAGATGTGTCGGCCAGCATTGATATGGGGAAGGAGGCCTGCTGGCGCGCGAGGCTTTCTGTGACGTCCAAGAGCGACTGGTTGAGCTTCCCCGACGCCCCGCACATCGTCGTCCCCCCGCCCGGGCCCCGCTCGCGGGAGCTGCTCGCGGAACAGGCCCGATTGGAGACCGACGCAATCGGTTACCCGCACTACTTCCCCATCGCTCCGAAGGTCGCCCAGGGCTCCACCATCGAGGACATGGACGGGAACCGGTACATCGACTGGGTAGCGGGCATCTCCGTCCTTAACCTCGGGCATCGCCACCCACGGCTGGTCGCCGCGCTCGAAGCCCAATCCCAGGCCATCTGGCACGCGCTCGAGCTGCCGACGGAGGCGCGCATCCGCTTCCTCAAGGAGATCGAGAGCGTTCTGCCCGGCCGCCTTCGCGACCACGCCCGGATCTTCTTCACCGTGACCGGCGGGGATGCCGTGGAGACGGCCGTCAACCTCGCCGATTTCGCCCAAGGGAAGCGGGGAACGGTCGCGTTCTCGGGCGCCTACCACGGTGTCCACGGAGGCGTTGTCAATCTGACCAGCGGCCGTCGCTACCATTCCACGTCCTACTTCGGGACTGGAACCGTCATCCGGGTCCCGTATCCGGACCCGTACCGGCCGGTCCTGGGGGCGGACAAGGGTGCGGCGGGCACGATCGCGTACCTCGAACACCTCGTGAACGACCCGCACTCGGGGGTCGACTCGATCTCCTCTGTCCTCGTCGAACCCATCTTGGGAGAGGGGGGCTACGTCGTGCCCCCGGACGACTTCCTTCCGTCGCTGCGCGAGTTCTGCGACCGCCACCAGATCCTCCTCATCGCGGACGAGGTCCAGTCCGGTCTCGGCCGGACGGGGCGGATGTGGGCCGTCGAACACTCCAATGTGACCCCCGACATCCTCTGCATCGCGAAGACGATCGGAGGCGGGATACCGCTCTCGGTCGTCGCCTACCGGTCGGACCTTGTGAAGGAGCTCCCGAGAGGTTTCCATCTCGGGACATACCGGGCGAACCCCCTCGCTCTCGCGGTCGGCGCCGAGACGGTCCGAGTCCTGAAGGAAGGGGACCTCATCGACCAGACCCGCGCCCGCGGCGAGCAGCTCCTCTCCCGGTTCCGCTCGCTCTCCGACCGCCACCCCGCGATCGGGGACGTCCGCGGCAAGGGATTCATGATCGGGGTCGAGTTCGTGCACAACCATTCCGCCCGGCTACCGTGGGGCGACCGAGGGAAGGCGATGCGCGCCGCGCTCCTCGCCCGAGGGGTGTTGATGCACACCGCGGGTGCCTGGGACCAGGTGCTGCGGTTCATGGCCCCCCTCACGATCGAGGACGAGCTCCTCGACCGGGGCATGGACGCGTTCGAGGACGCCCTGGAGAGCTTCGTCACTACCCCGCAGGGGCCGACCGCTAGCTCCCCCCAGGTCCCCCACCGGGCGGAGCCGACCACGCACCTGCACCCGCCCCCCGAGCACGCGATCCCGTCGCCCGTAGCCCCGGAGCGGCCCGGGCGGAACCTCGAAGAGAAGGACGCGAGCTAGCTCGCCGTCAGGGCGAGGCGAAGTTGACCGAGATGAGCTTCACCTCGGTCA
Source organism: Thermoplasmata archaeon (assembly GCA_052325545.1). Taxonomy (GTDB): domain Archaea; phylum Thermoplasmatota; class Thermoplasmata; order Lutacidiplasmatales; family UBA184; genus Lutacidiplasma. The sequence goes on along the minus strand of JBKQUP010000021.1, from coordinate 3,477 downwards.
TCTCCTGCATCGCGTAGCGCAGCCCCTCACGCCCGAGGCCGCTCTCCTTCACCCCGCCGAACGGGAGCGCGTCCCAGCGTAGGGTGGTCGGGTCGTTCAGGTGGACCCCGCCCGCCCGGATCCGCTTCGCGAGGGCGAACCCGCGCACGAGGTCGCGGGTGTAGACCGCCGACTGGAGGCCGTAGGGGGTCGAGTTCGCGATCCGTACCGCATCGTCGAGGTCGTGGAAACGGAGCACCGGCGCAATCGGTCCGAACGGTTCCTCGCGCGCGACCCGCGCGTCCTCGGGGACTTCGTCCATCACGGTCGGTCGGTAGAAGCTTCCCGGGCCGCTCGAAGGACGTGAGCCGCCCGTGAGCACCTTCGCCGACCGGGCCCGCGCATCCGCGACGAGCTCCTCCATCCGGGTGACCGCCGCCCCATCGATCAGGGGACCAACCTCGGTCGTCTCCTCGAGCGCGGGCCCGACCTTGAGGGTGTTCGCCTTCTCGGCGAGCAACCGGGCGAACTTCTCCGCGATCGAGTCCTGGACGAGGAACCGCTTCGACGCGGTGCAGACCTGTCCGGAGTAGCCGAACGCGCCGCGGGCCGCCGCGGGGACCGCGACATCCAGCGCGGCATCGTCCAGCACGATGAACGGGTCCATCCCACCCATCTCGAGGATCACGCGCTTCGCCTGCCGACCGGCCTTCTCCGCGATCGCCTTGCCGACCTCGGTGGAACCGGTGAACGTGACGAGACGGGTCCTCGGGTGCTCGACCAGCGTGTCGCCGACCGTACGACCCGGCCCGACCACCACGTTCAGGACCCCGCGAGGAAGCCCGGCCGCCGCCAGATGCTCGGCGAGACGGAGCGCCGTGAACGGCGCGGCGCTGGTCGGTTTGGCTACCACAGGGTTTCCCGCCGCGAGCGCGGGAGCGACCTTGTGCGAGAGCAAGTTGAGCGGAAAGTTGAACGGGCCGATCGCGACCACCACCCCGATCGGGTCGCGGACGGTGAACAGGAACCGGTGCTCGTTGCCGGGCGGTCGCTCGTAGGCGTCCGCCGGGTAGCTCTCCCCACCCAGCTGCCGGACCTCCTCCGCGGCCAGCTCGAAGACGAAAATCGCCCGGTCCGCTTCGACCCGGGCGTCCACGATCGGTTTCCCGACCTCCGACGCGATTAGACGCGCAATCGTCTCCCGGTCGTCCCGCATTCGTGCCGCGGTCGCGCGCAGGATCTTCGCGCGGACGTGCCCCGGGGTCGCTCCCCACGACTCCTCGACCGCCGCGGCCGCCTCGACGGCCGCTCTAGCCTCGTCCGCGGACGCTACGGGGGCCTCTCCGATGGACTTGCCGGTGGAAGGGTCGATGACCGGAACATAGGTCCCGCTGGCGGGGGGCCGCCAGTCGCCGTCGATGAAGAGCGCACCTCGTCCACCGGTTGGAATGCCTGCGATCACGGTTCCCTCTATCCGGGGTCGCCGTAGGTGATGTAATGCCACCCCTTCCGGGCGAGTCCGGTGAGGTCGATGTACATGTTCTTCACGACCGTGTAGTCGTAGAGGGAGTCCGTTCCGAGGTCCTTGCCGAATCCGGACTGCTTGATCCCGCCGTGGGGGGTCTCCGAGCCGAGCGGGAGGTGGTCGTTGACCCAGACGTCTCCGAAGCGGAGTGCGTGGGCCGCTCGGATGGCCGTCCGGACGTCCTTGGTCCAGACGCTGCCCGCGAGGCCGTACACCACTCCGTTCGCGATCTCGATCGCCTCATCGAACGTCGAAAACTCGAGCACGTCGAGGACCGGCCCGAAGATCTCCTGCTGCGCGATCACCATGTCGGGCGCAACCGCATCGAAGACCGTCGGGACGACGAACGCGCCCTTCGGGTGCTTCTTCTTATCGTCCGTGCCGCCGACCTTGAGCTTCGCCCCTTCGTTCTTTCCCTTTTCGATGAACTCGAGGACCCGCTTCTGGTGTACTAGGCTCACGAGGGGCCCTAGGTCGGTGCTTCGGGACATCGGGTCACCGATGCGGATCGTGCGCACCCGTTCGAGGAGCTGCTGGACGAACTTCGCATGGATGCTCTTGTGGACGATGAGCCGGGTGGCGGCCGTGCAGTCCTGGCCGCCGTTCACGAACCCGCCCGCGACCGCGCCCTCGACGGCGGCGGCCAGGTCGGCGTCCTCGAAGACCACGAACGGCGCCTTCCCGCCGAGCTCGAGCTGGACGCGTTTGACCGTCCCGCTCGCCGCCTCCATGATCTTCTTCCCGGTCGAGGTGTCGCCGGTGAGCCCGACCATGTCGACCTTCGGGTTCCGGGCGAGCTCGTCCCCTACCTCGCCGCCCGGGCCGGTGATGATGTTGAGAGCCCCCGACGGGAGCCCCGCATCCTGGAACGCGCGGCCGAGCTCGAGCGTCGTGAGCGGGGTGTAACTCGCGGGCTTGAGCACCACCGTGTTACCCACGATGAGCGCCGGGGCGATCTTCCAGACCGCCATCATGATCGGATAGTTCCAGGGGGTGACCGAAGCAACGACCCCGATCGGCTCTCGCCGGAAGATCGTCGTCCCGTCTCCGGTGAACTCGCCCGGGCTCTTCGACTCGAGGGTGCGGCCCGCGCCCGCGTAGAAGATGATGTTGTCGACCGAGAACGGAAGGTCACCATCCGCCGCCTGCTTGATGGTCTTCCCCTGGTTACGTGTCTCCAGCTCTGCGATCTCCCCCAGACGCTGCTGGAGGAGCGCCGCCGCCTTCAGAAAGACCTCGCCGCGCGCCCGGGGCGGCAGTCGCGGCCACGGGCCCTTGTCGAACGCCTCGCGCGCCGCGTCGATCGCCCTTCGAGCGTCCTCCCGGGACCCCTTCGGGACCGTTCCGAGAGACGAGCCGTCGTAGGGGTTGGTCACTCCCATCGTCGCCTCGCTCGACGCCGCCACCCACTCTCCCCCGATCAGCATCGTACGGTCCATCGCTCGTCCCCTCCCTTCGGGGATTTCGACCCCGCTAAAGGTTTTGGCTCCGGATTCGGGATTGGGGGGGTGGGGGCGGTTTTGGAGAACTATATCAAGAAGAAGTGGTTTCAAATCGCGTTCTCGGAGGGGTGTCGATGGAACGCAGGCGTCGGAACATAATCGTCATCGCCGTGGTCGTGGTCCTCGTCGGAGCCGGTGTCGGAGGGTACTTCGCCCTCCAGAAGTCGTCGGTCTCCGCTACCTGCGGACCGAATCAGAGAACCACCATCTGCGTCGACCAGGCCGAGCTGCCCGACTCGCTCGACCCCGCCGTCACCTTCTCGACCCCCGGCTGGGCCGCGGTCCAACAGGTCTACCAGGGTCTCGTGCAGTACAACGGGACGGTTGTCACCGCCTTCTCGGGCGTGCTCGCGAAGAACTGGTCGGTCATCTACGACCCGGCGACCGGATTCGAGAGCTACATGTTCACCCTCTGGCCGGGAGTGCACTTCTCGAACGGGGACCCCTACAACGCTTACGTCCAGTGGTACA
>JBKQUP010000020.1:0-18571 GCA_052325545.1 Thermoplasmata archaeon | reverse complement strand
GGAGAAATCCGGATCGGGTACCGCATCCACCACGGAAAACTGGCGGAACCCGTGCGGGGCGGCACCGTCGGCGGGGCCGTCGTCGCTCGCGATGGGGCTCCCTCCCTCCTGCGGGACCTAAAGGCCGTCGGGTCGAAGACCAAGCTGATGGGGGCCCTATCGAGCCCGACCCTGCTCATCCGGTCCCTGTCCGTTTCCGGGGACGGCCACGCGACCCCTGCGACCGCCCCCTGATCGAACGAGGGAGCGCGGCCGGACCGGCAAGGCTCACGCCTTCTGCGGCCTAGTAGGCGAGCGCGACGAGTCATGAGTTCCGATTTCGAGCGGCAGGTCGCGGAAGGAAATGCCATTCCACTCTCCGGTTGGGACTTCTCTCCGATCGAAGAGCGATGGCGCCGGGGGAATCCGCCTTGGAACTACGCGGAAATCCTCCGGGAGAAGACGCGTACCGCGGCCAGCATGGTGGACCTCGGAACCGGGGATGGAGAGTTCCTGGCCTCGCTCGCGCCCCTTCCGCGGAGGAGCTTCGCGACCGAAGGGTACCGGCCGAACCTGGCCATCGCCCAACGTCGCCTCGCGCCGCTGGGGGTCCGAGTCCTTCCCATCGGCCCCGACCTACACATCGATCTTCCCGACGCCACCATCGGCCTGGTCGCGGACCGTCACGAGGATTTCTCCGGCTCCGAGATGCGCCGGATTCTGACGCCGGGCGGGTGGTTCATTACTCAACAGGTGGGAGGGCGCAACAACGTCGAACTGAGCCAGAAGTTCGCGGCGCGACCTCCCCGTCCAACCAACCAAATCTCGAGCTCGGTCGAGCTCGCCGAGGAGATCGCCGGGGCGGGGCTGGCAATCGATTGCACGAAAGAGGCGACGTACGCGGACGAGTTCCTGGATATCGGGGCCCTCGTCTTCTACCTCCGCATGATCCCGTGGGAAGTGCCGGGATTCTCGGTGGACCGGCATCGCTTACCGCTCTGGGAAATCTACGAAGAGATCGAACGCGTGGGCTCATTTCGCGTGACGACCCACCGTCTCCTCGTGGTTGCTCAACGCCCCGGATAGGGACTCACGGGGCTCTCGGCATCCCCGGACTCGGGCGCCGGCCGCGAGGAGTCCCCGCCCGGGTCCAAGGGTCGTCGGGCTCCAACGACACCCACCCGACGGTGACGCGAAGAGCGGGCTGGCGAAGTTCTCCTCGATGTCCGTCTTGGGAAGCGGGTCGGTGAAGGACAGGGCGAACCCGAGGTTGGCCCACGCCCCGAGGGCCAAGTCGGCCTACACAACGAGCCGGAGATGGTACGGCGCCTGGTCGTCCCCTTCCGACAGCACGAGGGAGGGGGTCCGGGGAATGACCCCATGAACGAAGACCCGGCCGTCGCGGGCATTGAGTCGAATGTGAGCGTCCACCATCGGGCGGATGGCCCGAGTGAGAGGCTCTCCCGAATAGCCGATGAAAACGCCGTGGATAGGCGATTGGTGGAGGAACGTGAGCGTCAATCCGGGAAGTGTGGTCGGGGTGTACGCGCCCGGTACCAGTCCGTTGATGGCGTCCATACCGCTGATCGACAGGACCGAGAGGTTCGGTTTCGCCGGGTCGGTGTTCTCGGCCAGGAACCGCGCCGCCTTCGGGACCCTAGGAGTATACCCGTCCGCGCTCGAGGAGGGAAGCGGGAGCATCGCCGGAGCGAGATCGTCCGGCTCCCCACCCAGAGCTGGGCAAAGGAGGCGCACCTGATGGAGGAAGGCCTCCTTCGATGTCCGGCCCTCGTATAGCTTCCAGATCTCGGCCGGTTGCATCCCGGGCGGCGGGATGTGGACGATCCGGCCGCCCCCCGCGACGACCTCATTGAGAAGCGGAGCGACGATCATCGCCACGGCCGCGTTCGGGACCTCGGGGTCGAGTTCGATCAGCGTCAGCTTGCCGACCGAAAGCCGTCCGAAGAACGAGGCGTAGTCGGTCGAGCCCGGCCAAATCTGACCGGGCGAGGGGGAGGGAGGGCGGTCGATGGGCGGAGCGCCGGGTCTCGGGCCTAGCCCAAGAGGCACGATGCATTGGAATCGGCCTCCCTCCAACGAGAACGGATACGACGAATAAGCGATCCGGGTCCCCCGGAGCTTTTCGATACGCAGCCAGCGTTCCATCCGGTCCTCGTGGATCTGCCGATCCACGGTGACGACGCCATCGACCAGATACTCGAGCTGACCGGCCTCGGGGCGCTCTATGACCATGACCAGGAAGACGGGTCCCGCGGTCATCTGGGAGAGCGCCACCCGTTCGAGCTCCTCCCGAGAGGGGAGGGAATCGTGGACGTTCCGGACGATGTCGACGTGTCGTTCGACGATCGCATCCCACGAGTCGAGCACGATCAGGGTCGGCGAGGAGGGCGAGGCCTGGCTCCAGGCCTCCAGCACTTCGGGGGGCAGTAACAAGGCGCGAAGAGCGTCGGTCGAGTCGTCCGACTCGACCAATCCTCGGGCCGACTCGAGCGACCGAGAGGCGGTACGGAGGTCGGTCCCGCCCGCGGTCACGTCGACTATAGAGAGTTGGCCCGCGTCCACCAAGCGCCCGAAACTAGGGATATCGAGGGTGAGATGCGAGCGGGGAACTCGGCTCGAAACGTAGATCCGACGTCCGGGAAACGCTTCGATAAGTGCGAGCGCCAGCAGCGACTTCCCCGTTCCCGGGGCCCCACGGATGACCAGGGCCTGGGGAGACGGGCGGTTCAGGAACTGGGTCAGCTCTGTCGGAAGGGCGACGATAGCTCCCAAGGGATCGGTTCCGCGAGATTATGCCGTGTCGAAGGTACTTAACCCTGACGACAGCGGGTCCCGTTCGGTGGCCGCGGCGGTCCCTTCAACGTCGGGGCGCGACCTTCCCGAACGTAGCCTCTTCCCGCATCCGACCCCGGATGCTCCCAAGATCCGCGCAGAGATTCAAGCCAAGGGAGGGAATCGAACCCCCAGGAAACGGATCTGCAGTCCGTCGCATTAACCATTCTGCCACCTTGGCACGGCGGAGGGCAGGGGACCCCACCTTAAAACCGACGAGGGCGGAACCGGTCCGGGCTCAGATCGGTCGGAAGCCCCGACGCATCCGGAGGACGGCCGTCCGCCACTCGTAGAGCAGCCGACCCGGTAGGGTGAGCGACCGGCCCCCCGCGGTCTGGGTGCCCTCGCGTATCGAGCGAAGGACCGCGTCGGCGCCGGCCGTCCCCTCCGGAAACTCCGTGTAGGCACGACCGAGGTCGAAGAGCGCGTGCACGTCGCTCCCTCCGGTAGCTCCGAGACCCCGACGCTTCGCCACGGCCGCGGCCTTCCGGTTCGCTCCGGGCGAGTTGTGACCGTTCACCGTCTCGACCGCGTTCACGCGGGCGCTCTCCGCGACCGCGCCTCCGACCCCATGCGCGCGCCGGAACGGGTGGGAGAGAACGGAGACCCCACGGTGGTCGCGAACCCACTCGACGGTCTCGACCACCGGTCGTTGGGAAGGGGGCGCCTCGGAGACGCCGTAGACGAGGAGGTGGCCCTCGAGGGTGGAGACCTCGACCCCCGGCACGAGGACGAGCTCCGGGAATCTCGCCTGCACGACCGCGAGCTCCGCGTGACCGGCGACCGTGTTGTGGTCCGTGAGGGCGAACCCGTTCAATCCGACGGAAGCGAGCCCGGAAGCGATCGTTTCGACCGATAGGGAGGAGTCAGGGGAATTCCGGGAATGGACGTGCAGGTCGAGGCGGACGCGGCCCATCAGCGGACCTTCGCGCCCACGGCTACGGGCTCGGACGGCCGCGGACCGTGCCCCGGGCGGAAGGCGAGCAGCTCGGCTCGACCGTCGTCGCCCGACGCGCGTCGCACGACGACCCACTCCCCCGCGGGCCAGGCGCCGGGAGCCTCGACCTCGGCCCCGCCCACATCGACCCGGATGCGTCCTTCGCCCGAGGGCCCGGTCACCCGACCGACCGTGAGCGTCGTCGCGGTGAAATCCTCGTACGATATCGTCCGGTCGGAGGGGCCCCGGTTCTCGAGGTACGTGCCCGGCGGGGTCCCGTCGGGAGGCGCCAGGAGGACCGCACGTTCCCCCGCTTCGGCGGCGAGCACCATTCCCTGCGACGTCATCCGACGGATCGTCCGTGGGGCGAGGTTGGTGAGCAACACGACCGGGCGGTCCCGGAGGGCCTCGATCGTGTAGGACGAGCGCAAGCCTGCGACGAGCGTTCGGGGCCCGCTCGCACCGACGTCCACTTCGAGCACGTAGAGCTTGTCGGCGCCCGGATGCACCGCGGCGCTCCGGATGATCCCCGCGCAGACCGCGAGCGGTGGCCATTCCCCGTCCGCGGTGGGGGAGGCCACCGTCGCCGCGGCGGGAGCGGGCTCGGTCTCTGGCCGCGGGAAGAGCGGACGGACCTCTCCGAGCGCTTGGCCGGCGGGCACGGGCACGAGCGCCACGTCCCATTCTCCGGGTCCGGGCGGGCCATCGTATCCGAGCATTCGGAACACCTCGGCGCTCGAGAACGGCAGCACGGGGGAGAGCCAGGTCGCGAGGGCCTTCAGGCGCCAGAGCGTCTCGTAGAGGGTGCGGCTTCGCTCCGCGTCCGAGGCCTGCCAGGGGTGAGCCTCATGGAAGTTCCGGTTCGCCTCCCGGACCTCCTCGAGCGCGAGGTCGAGGGCCTCCTTGAGGTGGACCTTTTCGTACTCCTCGGTGATCTTCGCGTGAGCGCTCTTCAGCCGCTCCCCGATGCCGGCGGTCGCGGTCCCCGGGCTCCAACCCTCGGGGGGGACGGGGACCTTCCCCGCATACCGCTCCCGGGTCAGGACGAGCGTCCGCTGGACGAGGTTCCCGTACTGGTTCGCGAGGATCTCCTCCCGAAGGTGCCGGAACTCATCCCAGTCCAGCTCGGTATCGTGGTTCTGGGGAGCGAGGAGGGCGGCGTAGAACCGGATGACGTCGGGAGGATAGTTCGCGAGAAGGGAGGGGATGAAGGCGTCGGTGTCCCCGGTCCGCGTCTTCGAGACCTTCCGACCCTCGACCAGCAGCCACTCGTTCGCGGGGACGTCGTACGGTAGCTGGAACCCACCCGCCCCGAGAAGGATCCCGGGCCAGATGATCGTGTGGAAGAACTTGTTGTCCTTGCCGACGAAGTAGTACTGGCGGACCGGCTCACGGGCGTCCCAGTAGGCCTGCCACGCGTCCGGGCGCCCGGTCCGGATCGCCCACTCCTTCGAGGCGGAGAGGTAGCCGCTCACGGCATCGAACCAGACGTAGAACCGCTTCGCGTCGTATCCGTCGAGTGGGATCGGGACCCCCCAATCGAGGTCGCGGGTGATCGGAGTCGGGTGGAGGCCGTCTTTCAGGAAGTTCTCCGCGACGCGCAGCGTGCCCGGGCGCCAGTGCCGCTGCCGGCCGAGGTACTCGGTGAGCCGCTCCTGCAGCTTGTCGAGCTCGAGGTAGAAGTGCTCGGAGGGCCGGAACTCGGCGGCCGTGCCGCAGAGGGCGCACTTCGCGCCTCCGAGCTGACCCGGCTCGAGAGGCCGACCGCAGCTGTCGCACTCGTCGCCGCGGGCCTTCTCGAACCCGCAGTTCGGGCAGGTGCCGACGAGGTACCGGTCCGGTAGGAAACGACGGTGCTGCGGGCAGTAGGCCCCCTCGGCGGTCCGCCGGGCGATGAACCCGGCCTCCAGGAGCTTGAGGAACAGCTCCTGGACGGTCCTCTCGTGGACGAGGGTGTGGGTGCTCGTGAAGAGGTCGAACGAGAACCCGAGCCGCTCGAACGCCTGCTTGTTGATCGTATGGTAACGATCCGCGAGCGCGGCTGGGGATATCCCCTCCTTCTCGGCCCGGACGAGCGTCGGGGTCCCGTGCATGTCCGAGCCCGAGACCAGGAGAACCTCGTCTCCCCGGAGTCGATGGAACCGGGCGAAGATGTCACCGGGAAGGTAGGCGCCCGCGAGGTGGCCCAGGTGGAACGGGCCGTTGGCGTACGGCCAAGCGACCCCGATGAAGATCCGACTCGTGCCGCTCCCCTCCGCGCGCAACGAGCAGGCCGGCAGACTTAGGTTTTGCCGCGGTGTTTCACTACCTCATTAGCGGCCTTTATCTTGCACATGTCCGTCCCCGTCGCGTGGCCGACGGCTCCTCTGCCATGCGACGTGCAACAGTGCCCGAGGCCGACCGGGAGATCGGAATTCGTCACCCCGTGTTATCCCACGGATTCGTGGCCCTGGTCGACTACATGGGCGACGACGCGGCAATCGTCCAAGCCGCACGCGTCTCGTACGGCCAAGGAACCAGGTCCGTCCGGGACGACCGCGGTCTGATTCGATACCTGATGCGGCATCGCCACACCACTCCGTTCGAGATGGTGGAGTACAAGTTTCTCGTGCGACTCCCGATCTATGTTGCCCGCCAGTGGATCCGTCACAGAACGGCATGCTTGGCCGAGGGCACCCGAGTCAGCTTTGACTTGCCCGGGCGGGTTGCGCGCCGCGGGAATAAATCGTACCCGCTGAAGATTGAAGAGATCTGGAGGAAATTCCAGCCCACTCGAAACAAGGCGGAGCGACACCAACGCAACGCGTTCTTCCGTCGGGATCGCGTGCGGCGGATGCTCCTTCGGCAGCTGGACGAGGAGTCCCGATTGTTCCGGCACACACACATCCTCGACGTGACCCAAAATGGCCCCAAGCCGGTGTTTCGGATGACATTAGACGATGGCAAGTGGATCGACTGCACCGCCGACCATCGTTTCCTGTTTGACGACGGCTGGAACACCCTTGCGAACAAGACGGGACTGCGAGAGACCGGGGGACTGGCGGTCTGGGATGCCGGCGAGTTCCAACTGCAAGTGAACGGGGCGGAGATTGCCCGCCCGGCGCTCTATCAGGACCGAGTTTGGTTGGAACATGAGTATGTCTTCGCCCAACGGTCGATAAGTGACGTGGCTGAGGCGTGCGGCGTTCTACCTGAGACGGTTGCCCAGTGGATCCGCAGGTTCAACCTGCCCCGTCGGGCCAATGCCAACACTGGGTTTCTCGTGGGCAACAGTCAGTACTTGTCCCGCAAGAGCACCCGCGGGATTCCCAAGCCACGCGCGGTCCGAGGCACCGGCAATGAGCCTTACGCGTTGAAAGCCTGGCTCGAGACGAAGTGGGCAGAGGAAGGACTTTCCGCGACTCGTATCGCCCAGGAGTGCGGTGCGAGCCCGCACACAATCCGAAAGTGGCTTCGGATCCACGGCCTCACCAATCATCCTGCTCACAATTCCCACCCCCAGTTTCCCCCACGTCACACTCCGTGGAATCGGGGAAAGACTTACCGACTGGAATCTCGACCCATGACCCCGGTTCGTCTATCGATAGTTCGAGCCGTGCGCGGGGGTCCGGCATCTAACTTCTGGAAGGGGGGCATGTCGACCAATCGGGAAGGGATTGGCCGATGGACAACGCAAATCGCGTCCTCCATTCACGAGCGGAATCATTGGACGTGTCAGCTCTGCCATCATAGGAGAACGAAACTTCACGCCCATCATATCGTACCAGTGTGGGCCGATCTCTCTAAGGCCCGGGACCCATCGAATCTCACCACACTCTGCGATGAATGCCACAGGGAGGTCCACAAGGACGAACGAGCCTACGTGGAACTGCTTGGCAGCGCCCCGGTCCGAGAGGAGTGGATAAAGCGGCCCCGGGTTGCCTGGAACCGCTTGACCGTACCGCGGCTGGTGAGGATCGAGAAGTTCGAATTCCTCGGCAGCCGGATGACCTACGACTTAGAGGTTGAGGGCCCTTCGCACAATTTTGTCGCTAACGGAATCGTGACCCACAACTCTGTGAATGAGTACTCCGCGAGGTACTCTATCGTTCCCGATGAATACGAGGTTCCCATAGGGGAGGAAGTCCGTCACCAGTCGTCACGAAACCGGCAGGGCCGCGGTGATCCGCTACCGCCGGAGGTGGTCGATCAGTTCCGGTCGGACCTCGAACGGATTTCGAAGGACTCGTACGCCGCATACACTCGGGCTCTCGACGCCGGCGTGGCGCGGGAGACCGCGCGGCTGCTCCTCCCGGTGGCCTACTACACTCAGTGGTACTGGAAGTGCAACCTCTGGAACCTTTTCCACTTCCTCTCGCTACGCCTCGACCCTCACGCCCAGGAGGAAATCCGGCTCTACGCCGCCGAGATGGCGAAGATGGCCCGCCTGGTCGCCCCCGTGGCGTACGAAGCGTTCGAGGAGTTCACGCTCTCCTCGCTCTCCTTGAGCCGCCGCGAACAGGTCGCCGTCCGGGCTTTACTCGATGGGAAGACGCCTGAAACGGCGTGCGCCGAGGCCGGGATTCCACTCACGCGCGAAGATGGGAAGCCGATGACGGGCGGCGAGGGAGTCGAGTTCCTCGAGAAGCTGGCCCGCCTTCGCTCCTCGGATTGACCGTCGGTCCGACCAGGCCGACGTGGAGGTCCATAACGTTCGTTCCCGTCGGTCCGGTCTTGAGGAGCGAGTCGAGCCGTTCGAGAGTGTCGTAGGCCGCGTGCCGCGAGAGCGCGCGCGGAATATCGGCCCCAATGTTCCGCGCTCGGCATCTGGTCATGCCGTCGACCCAGCCGCCGGCCGCGTCCGTCGGCCCATCGACCCCGTCCGTGCCGGCCGATAGAACCAATGCGTTCCGATCGGCCAACGTTTGGGCGCATGCGAGCGCGAACTCCTGGTTCCTCCCTCCCCGCCCAGGCCGGGGACCCAGGGTGACCGTGGTCTCTCCGCCCGCGAGCAGCGCTCGCGGGGGGTCCGCACGTCCGGCGAGGAGGCGGCGGGCGAACCGAGCCGCGGCGGGCCGCGTCTCTCCTACGATCGGGCGGTCCATCATCTCGACCCGGTACCCGATGGCCTGCGCCTCCCGGGCCGCAGCCCGAACCGCCCGAACGTTCGAGCCGATGAGAACGAACGGAGAGGCGCGAAACCGAGGGTCCCCGGGCTTGGGAGTCTCGGGAAGCCGTCCCCGAACCCCCTCCGAGAGGTGGCGGGTCACACGAGGAGGAAGCCGGGGACCGAGACGGAACTGGCGGACGACCGCGACCGCATCGCGGTACGTGGACGGGTCCGGAACGGCCGGGCCGGAGCCGATATCCTCCGGAACGTCCCCGACCACGTCCGAGAGCGCGAGCGTCGCGAACCGTACGGGACCGAGGGTTGCGCAGGCAAGCTGTCCTCCTTTGATTCGGGAGAGATGACGACGGACCGTGTTCATCGCGCCGATCGGCGCTCCCGAAGCGAGAAGGAGCTCCGTCGTTCGAGAGAGGTCCGTCGCAGTGAGCGTCCCGGCCGGGACCTCGGCGACCGTCGAGCCGCCCCCCGAGACCAGGAACAGGAGAAGGTCGGCCGGGCCGGCAGCCCGCACGAACTGGAGGAGCGCTCGACCCGCGCGGAAGCTCCCCGGCCCGGGCACGGGATGCTCTCCGAAGAGGACGGGGAGCCCCGTGCGGGAGCCCGGATACCCGCGAGGGGTGACCGCGAGCGCCTCGCACGACCGCCCGACCGCTCGCGCCGCGGCGTCCACCATCGCCCCGGCCGCCTTCCCGACCGCCACGAGCCGGACGGTCCCGCCGGGTCCGATGCGCAGGGAGTGCGCGCCCACCCGGACGGTCGCGCCTCGGCGGCGAAGGTTCGCACGGACCGCGCTCGCGGGTTCGACCGCCGAGACCCCGGCGCGGAAGATCCGCTCTGCGTCAGAAACGAGGGTCATCGCCGGCCTCGAGCGTGAACCCCGGCTTGATCGGGAACTCCGCCAAAGGACCGCTGAACCGGCCCGGAAGGACCGGTCGGAGCTTCTCGAGTTCACGCTCGGAACCGTCTCCGGCTGCGAGGACGGCGGCGAGACGAGCCGCCGCGCCTCCCGCGCGCATCACGCCAAAGCCGTTGAACCCCGTGATCGCATACAGGCCGCTCGCGCCCGGCACCGGTCCGATCAGAGGTCGTCGGTCCGGCGTCGCGACGCACACCCCGGCCCACGCCCGGACGAGCTCGGCGTCCGCCCACCCGGGGAATCGGCTCCCAAAGCTCTCCGCGAGATGGGTCACGAACTTTTCGTCGCCCCCGGTCGAGTAGCGGTCGGGGTCGGCCTCGACGCGCTCGGTACCATCGCCGGCAAGGATCCGCCCGTTCTCCTCGGGACGGACGTACACGTCCAGGTCGATGTCGTGGACCGACGGGAACAATCGGGTGTCCAGCGTGGACGGGCGCAGGACCGCCGCCTGCGTCCGGTAGGGCGCGAGCGGGAGCGGGTGTCCCACCGACGCGAGCAGGCGCTTCGACCAGGCGCCGGCGGCGACGACCGCGCGACGACAGAGGGTCGCCTGTCCGGCCACCGTGATCTCCCAACGGTCCCCCTCGCGGACGAACCGGTCGAGAGGGGTCCCGAGGACGAAATCGACCCCCAGCTCGCGCGCCCTCTCGGCGTAGAGGTCGCCCATGGCGCTCGCCGTGACGACCGCGTCGTTCGGGCTCCAGATGGCGCCCAGGACGTCGTCGAACCGTCCCCAGGGGACCTTCTCGGCCAGCGTCGGGAGGTCCAGGACCGAGGCCGGAACGGACCAACTCCGAAGGCGCTCGACGGCCGCCTCGAGGACCGGGACGGCCTCCCGGTTCCTCGTCCACCGGACGAACCCGTTCACGGCGAACGCCGTGGGGTCGTAGCGCTGGGCGAGATGGGCGTACTCCTCCTTCGATTCCCGGGCGACCGCGACGTCCCAAGGGTCCCACAGCTGCTCGGTAACGATCCCGGCGGCGCGCCCGGTCGCCCCGGCGGCGGGGGTCTGAGGGTCGTAGACCACGACGGGTCCGACTCCCCGCCGGGCGAGATGGAAGGCGAGCGCGCATCCCGAGATGCCGGCCCCCATGATGAGGACATCCGCTCGATCGTCGGCCACGACCGCCCCGAGCCTCCCCGGTGGTTAATACTGCGGTTTCGCCCGCTGGTAGGCGGTCTGGAGCGCCTGGGTGTCGACGTGGGTGTAGATCTGGGTCGTCGCGACCGAGGCGTGGCCGAGCAGCTTCTGGATGTAGCGGATGTCGCACCCTCGGGAGAGGAGCGCGGTCGCGAGGGTGTGACGGAGCATGTGCGGGGTGACCCGACGCGGGATCCCGGCGTTCTGGGCCGCGCGCCGAACGATCCGTTCGACCGTCACCGGCCCGACCGGGAAGAGACGGGGCGTGGACTCTCCGGCGAGCGTCCGGTCCGTGAGATACCGGTCGATCGCCGCCCGCGTGCGGTCCTCGAGGACGACCTCCCGGTCCTTGTCCCCCTTGCCGGAGCGAACGTGCAGCACGTTCCGCTCGAACTCGAGATCCTCGATCAAAAGGTGGCTGAGCTCGCTCACCCGGAGGCCGCAGAAGGCGAGAACGTGGACCATCGCGCTGTCGCGCGGGGAGCCTTTCACGCTGTCGAGGAGGCGATGCATCTCCTCCTCGGTCAGGTATCGGGGGAGGCGTTCGGGGCGGTGCGGTGCCTCGAGCTGGTCGGCGATGGCGAACCCGTAGCTCCGGAAGAGGCACGTCAGCCCGCGGACGGTGGTGTAGACGGAGTTCTTCGAGTAATGCCGCTGAAGGACGAGATACTCCCGGAACGCCTCGAGGTCATGCAACGTCACCTCGTCGAGGGGCTTCTGGGCGAAGCCGAGGAACATCCGGGCGATGTGCCCGTACTGTTTCACCGTGCACGGGCTCCGCTCCTGCGCCTGGAGCATCCGCTGGAACCGACCGACGAGGTCGAGAACATTGAACTCCCCCGGCGGGGACGGGCGAGCCGAGGAAGCTCCGCGTCGGGGTACCGGAGTCGAGCGCGGGAGCGACGTGGAGGATGCCATCGCGCGTGGTTGGCCGGATTTGGCCTAATAATCGTATGGACGCAGTGGAAGGCAACCGGGCGCTCGTCGCTCAAATAGCGCGGTCCGTTGCGTGCCCCGTGCACTGCTCCACGTGCGATGCCCCGGCGGTCATCGACCAGCCGTACCGGGGCGCCCATCTCTGCGCCTCGCACTTTCGGGAGTCCATCGAGGAACGGGTCCGCCGCGAGATGCACCGCCAGCTGCCCCGGTTCGGCCGTGGGACCGTGGCGGTGGCCCTGTCGGGCGGCAAGGACAGCGGCGTCGCGCTCGCGCTCGCGCACCGGTACTTCCGCCGCCGCCCGACCGTCCGCATCGTCGCGCTCAGCGTCGATGAGGGGATCGACGGCTATCGGGCCGGTACGCTGAAGGCCGCTCGGGCCCTGACCGACTCCCTCGGGGTGGAGCATCGGGTCGTCTCCGCGCAAGAGGCGATCGGCACCACGATCGACCGGACCGCGTCGGACCTCCCGGGCACCGTCCCCTGCTCGTTCTGCGGGGTCTGGCGGCGCCAGCTCCTCAATCGCGCGGCGCGGGATGTCGGGGCGGACGCGCTCGTCCTCGGCTTCAACCTGGACGACCTCTCCCAGACGATCCTCATGAACCTCGTCCGCGGGGACCTGGACCGCCTCGTCCGGATGGCGCCGCATAGGGTCCGACAGCCCGGGCTCGTCCCCCGGGTGGCGCCGCTCGCCCTCATCCCGGAGCGAGAGGTGTTCCTCTACGCACGACTGAAGGGGATCCCGTTCGACCACGGGGAATGCCCGTACGCGGGCCGAGCCGCCCGGAACCTCTTCCGAGCGGTCGTCTGGCAGCTCGAAGAGGCCCAGCCGGGGACCCGCCAGTCGTTGCTACGGACCCACGAGCGCCTGGTGACGCAGTTCCTCGCGCAGGAAGCCTCCCTGGCCGCTCCCGAGCGTTGCCGCGCCTGCGGCGAGCCGGCGGCGAACGAGCTTTGTCGTGCCTGCGAGTACCTTGACATCGCGCGGAGCGCCCCCACCGTGCCGGAGACCTCGTGACCGAAGCCGAACCCGTCCCCTCCGAAAGCGACCCCCGCGCGTCGGTCGCCCAGCGGGTCTTCGTCGTGGGCGCGGGGATCATGGGCAGCGGCATCGCGGCCCAATGCGCGCTCGCGGGTTACCCCGTGACACTCGAGGACGTGAACGAGGAGTTCGCCCGACGGGGGATCGCGAACGCGACGCGGGCGCTCGACCATGCCGCCCAGCGCGGGAAGGTCAGCCCCGCCGACCGGGATGCGGCGCTCGCTCGGATCGACTTCGCCATCGGGCTCCGGAGGGCCGATTCGGCCCAGATCGTCATCGAGGCGGCCCCCGAGGACCTCGCGCTCAAGCGGAAGGTCTTCGCGGAGCTCGAACCGGCGACCCACCCGACCGCCCTGCTCGCGACGAACACCTCGTCGCTCCCCATCACCGCCATCGGACAGGACCTGAAGGACCCCGGGCGCCTGGTCGGGGTCCATTTCTTCAACCCGGTCCTCCAGATGACCCTCGTCGAGCTGATCCCGGGCCACACCACGCGCCCCGAGTTCGTCGAGCGGGCGCGCGCCTTCGCGGTGAGCCTGGGGAAGACCGTCGTCACCTCCCGGGACACCCCCGGCTTCGTCACGACCCGAGCCCTCGCCGTCCTCGTCAACGAGGCCGCGTGGATGCTCTACGAGGGCGTGGCGACCAAGGAGGATATCGATACGTCCTACAAGCTCGGCTTCCACCACCCGATGGGACCGTTCGAGCTCGTCGACCTCGTCGGGATCGACACCACGGTCTCCATCCTGGACGTCCTCTGGGACGGCTTCCGGGATAGCCGCTACCGCGCCTGCCCGCTCCTCCGCACGCTGGTCGCCGCCAAGAAGCTCGGTCGGAAGACCGGAGAAGGGTTCTACGTCTACCCGGCCGCCAAGACGGGCGGGCCATGACCGACCTCGGCGCCGGATGGGACCTCCTGATCCTCGTCGTGGTGTCGTTCATCCCCGCGTTGGTCTACCTCGGCTGGATCCGGGGGACCGAGCGGTACGGGAAGGAGGGGTGGGGCCCGCTCCTTCGCGCGTTCGTCTACGGAGCGATCTTCGCCACCCTCACGGCCGCGGTCCTCGAAGCGGTCATCGTCTACGCGGGGACCGCCGTCAGCCAGAACTACCCCGGCCCCGAGTTCGTCTTCCTGAACGGGAACTCGCCCGCCGGCGCGTTCTTCCTGGTCCTGGTCATCGCCCCGTTCGTCGAGGAGGCCCTCAAGGGCTCGGGGGTCGTCGCGTTCCGGACCTCGTTCAAGCAGCTCGCGGACGGACCGGTGTTCGGGGCCTCGGTCGGCCTCGGCTTCGGGTTCTTCGAGACGTTCCTCTACGGCCTCGGCGCCTACCTCGTGGGAGGCCTCGAGGCGGGCCTCGTCCTGATCGTCATCCGGTCGATCTCGAGCGTCCTTTTGCACGGGAGCTCGACGGGGATGTTCGGCTACGGCTACGCCCGGTCCCAGTTCCGACAGCCCGGACCCGGCACCGGCTCGTACTACCTGGTCGCGGTCGGGATGCACGCGAGCTTCAACGCGCTCGCCTCGCTGGCCGCGATCCTGGCGATCGCCGGGGTCGGAGGGTTCGCGAACGACGCCGCTGGGTTCCTCGCGCTGTTCGCGGCGATCTTCTTCGCGTTCTGGGCGATCGAGCACGTCCGCGCGATCATCCAGGCGTCGGACTACCCCGCGCTCCTCGGGCCGCCGGTCCACTACCGCCCCCCGGGGGGAACTCGGCCCCCGGCCCGCCCCTAGCGTCGCTCGCGCTCACGGCTTGGGCGGAGCCTTGGGCTTGGCGTTCCGGTTCCAGTCCGCTTCCCGGATCGACCGATAGACCGTCTCGGCCTCGTCCGAAGGGGGTGCGTCCCCGCCCTGGCCCACGTCGCGGATCCGCGCCTTCTTGAGGAGCCAGTAGTGGATCCGCCAGGTCTTCCCGCGCGACACGGTGGCGTCCTCCTCCTCGCTCGTGAGGAGACCCTCCTCCTCGAGCTGGTAGAACCGGTCCCGGTCGTCGCTCGACAGCTTGTTGTCGAGCACCGTGTCGTCGGCCCCGAAGTATCCCAGCACCATGCGAGCGACCGGCCGGGCATCGGGGGCCGGCATCTTCCCGTGGGCGACGAGGGTCCTCTCGATCGCCCGGGTCAGCTCGGCCTCGGTGATCGAGGGCATGGGAGTCGGCCTGGCCACGGAATGGGCGAAGATAAGGTTCTTCGGGCATTGGAAGCGCTTGCCGGCGAACTTTTGTGGCCCGCGCCGGTCTTGGGGGAGTGACCGAGCCGATCGTCTTCGACCTCCCCGAGGCGGCGCGCGCGACCGCGCTGCGCGCGGCGGACCGGGGCCTCTGTGACGAATGCTTCGGACGGCTCTTCGGCCGCCTCGGCCACGGCCTCACGAACCCCGAACGCTCCCGTCGGCTCACCGACGCGATCGGGCACGCTCCGCTCGGCGAGAACCCGGAGTGCGTGGTGTGCGGGGGGCTCTTCGCCCGGCTCCCGAACTGGGTCGACCGGGCCGTCCGCGCCGCCGAGGGGTTCGAGTGGCACCGCTTCACGTGCGGCTCCCGCTGGGACCCGGAGCGCCTGGCACGGGAGGAGGCGCTCTGGATCGAGTTCGGCACCGAGTGGGGCGAGAGCGCCCGCTCCGCCTTCAATCGCGAGCTCGGCAAGAAGATGGAGCCGGCCAGCGGCGCCGCCGGGGTCACGGACCGGCCCGACGTGGTGTTCCTCGCCGACCTTTCGGTCGGGCGGGTCGAGCTCACCGTCCTCCCCGTCTACTTCCATGGCCGGTACCGCAAGCTCGACCGGACCCTCCCCCAGACCCGCTGGCCCTGCCGCCGGTGCCGGGGCCGGGGATGCACCACTTGCAACGGCACCGGGAAGACCTACCCGACCAGCGTCGAGGAGATCATCGCGGCCCCGTTCCTCGCCGTGACGGGCGGGGAAGGGACCCGGTTCCACGGAATGGGACGAGAGGATATCGACGCGCGGATGCTCGGCCGGGGCCGGCCGTTCGTCCTCGAGCTCCTGCGGCCCCGACACCGTTCGGTCGACCTGGCCCAGATGGCCGCCGAGCTCGCCCGGGACGCGGCCGGGAGGGTGGAGGTCCTCGACCTGCGCCCGTCGGACGCGCCCGAAGTGGTGCGCGTGAAGGAGGCCAGCCCCGACAAGAGCTACCGCGTCGGCGTGGTTGGGGATGTCCCGGTGGCAAAGGTTAATGAGGCTCTCGAGCTCGCGCTTCGCCAAGCGATCGCCCAGCGCACGCCGAAGCGTGTCGCGCACCGTCGGTCCGACCGCGTCCGAACGCGGCGGGTCCTCGCGGCGCGCGTCGTGGAGGCGACCGAGGGGCGGTTCACGCTCGACATCAGGACCGAAGCCGGTACGTACGTCAAGGAGTGGGTGGAAGGAGATGACGGACGGACCGTTCCAAGCCTCACCTCGCTGCTCGGAGTGCCGCTGAAGGTCGAGTTCCTCGACGTGCTGGAGATCCACGATACGGAGGTGTGAGTCGATGGTCAAGAGTTCCAAAGGGTTCCGATCCCGCTCCCGCGGGACGTTCACGAAAGAGGTCCGCGAGCGGGGACTGCCGCCGGTGAGCCGGTTCCTGCGCGAGTTCGCGGTCGGGGACCGGGTCGTCGTCCGGATCGAGGCATCCGACCCGCACGGCCAGCCGCACCCGCGCTACCAGGGACGCACGTGCACCGTGGTCGCGAAGAGCGGCCGGGCGTACCGCATCGCGTTCCTGGACGGCGGGAAGCGAAAAGAGCTCATCGCGACCCCGATCCATCTCATGCCGGCCGACGTGGGGAAGGCCGATGCCTGAACCGGTCCCCCTCTCGAAGGTGAAGGACCTCCTCGTGGAGGAGGCCGCCCGGCGCACCCTCCCCCGAGAGGCCGCCCTCGCCCACCAGCACGCCGAGCAGTTCGCTCGGCTGTCGGCGGAGCAGACGGCCAAGCTGCTCGCCGAGCTCCGGACGCTCCCGTTCGTCGACGCGACGGTCGCGGTCAAGATCGCCGACGTTCTCCCCCAGTACCCGGAGGAGATCCGCCTCCTCTTCTCGAAGGAGCGGGTCGCGCTCGACGAAGAGCAGGTCGCCCGACTCCTCGAAATCGTGGCACAGCACCGATGAGCGGGGGGGATCCGGTGTGGAGAATTACGCGATCATTCTCGATTACCTGCCGAACGGTCGGCAGACCGAGCGCGGGTTCCACCGCGAGCCCCTCGCGCTCGCCATCGGCGAGGACGAGCTGAAACTCTTCGAGCTCGTGCCGCGCCCCGCGGCGGCCCTATTGCCGGGGACGCGGGTCCCGCTCGGGGCCGTCGGGACGACCCCCTCCCCGATCGACCACGTCCGGCGGCGGGTCAGCTACGACGAGCTGACCGTCTCGGCCCGCACGGAGCTCGCCCCCGCCCTCGAAGCGGTCGTTCGGCGGAACAGCGCGCGCTACCTCCGGTTCTTCAACGAGGCCCCGGCGGTCTCGCGTCGGTTCCACCTGCTCGAGCTCCTGCCCGGGATCGGGAAGAAGACGATGCAGCAGATCGTGGACGAGCGCAAGCGGGCGCCGTTCGCGAGCTTCGAGGAGATCGAGTCGCGGGTCCACCTGAAGAGCCCCGAGCGGCTCATCGTCGGCCGGATCGAACAGGAACTGAGCGGTGTCGAGGACAAGTACCGCCTCTTCGTCGCTCCCTGACAATATACTTAATCTCGGCGGGCAGTACCGCCGGCGGTGACCGCCGGTCTCACGGTCGACGAGTTCCTCGCCCGGCAGGCCCACGAAGGGACCGCCGAGGCGTACCGCGTGCGTCTCCGGCGGTGCGGGGCGCTCCTCGGGAAGCCACCGTTGCGGGCGTCCCCCCGGGACCTCGCGACGCTGAAGGCGAGGCTGCGCGAGTTGCGGAGCGGGCCCGGCTACGCGGCGACACTCGGGACCTACTACCGGGCGGCCGGTCGCACCGATCTCGCGGCGCTCTGCCGGATGAAGCAGCGGCTCAAGGTCCTGCGGCCGGAGGAGATCCTGACCCCGGACGAGGTGCGGCTGATGATCGAGAACAGCACGCACCAACGGAACCGCGCCCTGATCGGCGTGCTGTGGGACACGGGCGGTCGGATTACCGAGTCGCTCGCGTCGAACCTCGGGCAGGTCCGGCGGGCGGAGCCCGAGGGAAAGCGCCCGCTGGAGTTCGAGCTGCTGTTCACCGAGACGAAGTCCGGGGAGCCCCGGCCCGCATGGGTGCTGGACACCGCCCCCGTCCTCGACTCGTGGCTCAAGGCGCACCCGTTCCGCGACGACCCGGAGGCCCCGCTGTTTCCCAACGCGGACCGGTCCCGCCTCAGTCGCAAACGGGCGTGGGCGATAGTGGCCGCCACGGGAAAGCGCGCGAAGCTCGGGAAGCCGGTCTGGCCCCACCTGTTCCGGCACAGCCGGACGACGGCGCTGCGCAGGATGGGCGTCTCCGAGGACTTCGTCAAGCAACTCATGGGCTGGAGCCCGAGGTCCACCCAGCTCAGCCGCTACTCGCACCTGGTCTCGGGAGACGCGCACCGCGCGTTGCTCCGGGCGCGGGGATTCGAGGCACCGGCGCCGGAGACGTACCAGCGCGTGCTGATCGAGGAGGACCGCATGGTGCCGGTCGTGCCGTTGATCCCGTCGGGCGCACGGAAGCCCCCCGTCCTCTCTTCGGAGG
>JBKQUP010000019.1:0-18703 GCA_052325545.1 Thermoplasmata archaeon | reverse complement strand
GCGGTCCGGGAGATCTTTCCCCAGGACTGGGCCTCTTCGAGCGTGCTGCCCGAGAGCCCTCCCCAGTGCGGGACGTCGGTGGTGAGCTGAAGGGCGTAGAAGTGGCCCTCGCCCTCGCGTCCGAAGGCGTAGTTCGCCATGACGATCCCGTCGTTGATCCAGTTCTTGGGAGTGCCACCGCCGATGTAGATGACCGCGGTCCGGGGGGAATGGCCCAGGATCTGGACGAGCTCGTAGTTGTCCCGAACGGCGTCCAGGATGAATCGGTCGGGTCGGGTGCGGTTGGCCTGGTAATGCAGGGTAAGTCCGATCCCGATGGAGCTGTCGATCAGCGCGGGGGAGAACACCGGCACCCCCCGCCGGGCCGCCGTGGCTAGGATTGAACTCGGGTCGGGAAAGCGCGAGCCTAGGAATCCGAGGAACTCGCGAGATGACGCGGGCCGGCGGGGGAACTCCTCGGTGATCCGCCCGATCACCCGGTCGGTCTCCTCGAACCTGAGCTCGTCCACGTATGTATCGTAAATCCGGTCCAGGTAGAGCTCCCGGAGTCGGAGGTCGTCTGCCTCGGGGCTTCCCATCCAGTGACGACCCCCGACCGATTGGTACAGGTCCTGGTAGAGCACCGCTCCCGTCGAGACCACGACGTCCACGAGACCCCAGTCGACGAGGTCGCGCAGCACCTTCCGCAGGCCGGCGGCGATGAGCGGGCCGGCGAGGCCGAGGAATATGGTCGGCCGCTTGGGGTCCCGGAGCGCGTTCTCCCAGACCTCGAGGGAGCGACCGAGGTTGCGGGCCTGGATCGACGATGACTGGAACTGCGTCAGCAGGCCCCCGATTCCCCCTGCCTGGGTGACGTCCACGGAGCGGACCGGTTTCTTGAGGAACTCGCGCCGGCGGTTCGTCATCGAGGGCGGCACGGGCGCCCGAACTCGGTCGGCCACTTAAACGCTCTCTTCTCGGCCAGATTCCTCGTCGTTTGTCGCTTGAGAGAGGGTTAAATCCTTCGCGGAGGGTTGGAGGAGAGGGTACCGGGTGCCTACTACTCCTTCACCGGTTCTCCGCGCGATCCAGGGCCTTGCGGAGAACTCGGGTCGCACGTTGGCGATCGTCGGACCGCCGTTGAGCGGGAAGTCCGCGGTCCTCGAGGAACTGAGAGGGCTCCTCAAGGCTCAGGGCGCGCGCGTGATCGAGCTCCAGGGGAGCTACCGCGGTCGCGCGGTCCCGTACGGAGCCTTGGACGGACTCCGAACTCCTCCCTCCATGGTGGGCCCCGAGGGTCCTCCCGAGCCCGTGAGCGACGAGCCGAACGGTGCGGCCCTCCCTCTCGCGAACGGACCGGTCGTTCCCTACCTCTCCGAGCGCCTCCCGCGAAGGAGCCGACGTAGCCGGGCCGAGCGGCCCCACACCACGTTCCTCGGTCAGCCGGTGCGGGGACGGTCGGTCAACGAAGGGAACCCCGAATCCTACTGGCGGGAGATCCTTCCGGAGTTTCGGGGAGAGGGTCGCCATCCGGTCGCGGTCCTGGTCGAGGACGCCGCCCTGTTCGATACGGAGAGCCGAGAGTTCATGGTCTCGCTCTCCCAGCACGCCCGCCTTCGACCGCTCCTGATCGCCCTCGCGCTCGACACGAGCGTCCCCGGGTACGTCGGTTGGGAGGAGGCGTTCCTCGGCCGCAACGACATCGACTGGGTCCGCTTCTCCGCGAGCGCTCCCGACCCGCGAGAGGCCCACCGCCTGAAGGCGGTCTGGGACGACCTGCCGCCGGTCACGCAGCGGGTCGCGGGATACGTGGCGCTCCTGGGCGGCACCACGGGCGAGGTGGTCCTCTCGCGGGTCACCCGTCTCAACTTCCCTCAGCTCGGCGAGGCGATCCTTCCCGCCACCGGGGTCGGCCTGATCAAGGTGCAGGAGGGAAAGGTACTGATCCCCCACCTTGCCTGGACGCCGCTCGCGGTCGACCTGCTGCCCGAGACCAAGCGCAAGGAGATGCACCTCGAGATCGCGAACGCGCTCTCCGCCCTCTCGCACGAACCGAACCTCGCGCGGCGGATCGAGGTCGCGCGGCACTACCTTTCGTGGTACCCCGGTCCGATGGCGCTTAAGCATCTCCTCGAGGCCGCCGAGCTCGGGCTCGAGTTCTTCGCGTTCGACACCTCCGAGGAACTTCTCGCCGAAGCGATCGGCTGCCTGGGCTCTCTGCCTCCGGCCGAGCGGGACCCGCTCGAACCGGAACTCCGGCTTCTCCACGCCGAGGCGCTTTTCGCGGCGGGTCGTGTGGCCGAAGCGGAAGCGGAACTGCGCGAGGGGCTCGAGAGGGCCTTACGGGCGAGCGTTCCTCCGGGAACGCTCGCCGAATGGGTCGAGCCGCTGATCCTCGCGATGCGGGTGGTCGGTCCGAGACCGTCCCTGTCGACCACCCTCATGGAGCTCGCCGAACGCTGCCACGACTCGGGGATGGTCGAGCTCGAGGTCCTCTTCGAGGCGATGATCGCCGAGTTCTGCTACGAACGGAGCCTCCCCGAGAAGGCGCGCGAGGAATCGCACCGCGCGGCTCGCCTTGCGCGGAGGCTCCCGAACGGCCACCTCCAGGCGGTCGCGATGCTCGCGGTCGCGATGTCCCGGATCGAGGGTACCCCGGAGGAGCAGGAGCTCGCGGGAAGGTTCCTCCAGGCCGCCCGGACCTTGCTCGGCCGGGCCCGACGTTGGGAGCTCGACTACCTCGCGGAGGACATCGAGGCTCGCCTCCTGGAAGCGAAGGGGGAGACCGTCCGCTCGAAGGAGCTGAGGGAGCACAGTCTCCCCGGCGTCCAACGGGCGAAGCTCTCCGCGGTCGAACTCTACCACCAGCTCGGTATCGCCGAGATCCTGCTCAATCGGGGCACGCCGAAGGGGGTCGATGCGGTGCTCGCTCGGGCCCGTGGCATCGTGGAGACCTTGCACCTCATCCCCCCCTCGCCGGCGCTCCTACGGCTCTGGATCCTCGAGGGTCGACATCTTGCCCTGAACGACGCATTGGACGCGGCCCGGGACCGATGGGAGGCGGTCGCCGAGGAGCCGGGCGGAGACTCGATCCCCCGCCTCCGTGTCGAAGCTCTCGTCCGACTTACCCTAATGGAGCACTCCCTCAAGCGGACGGAGGAGGCCGCGGAGCTGACCCAGAAGCTCTCCGCTCCCGAACTTCGGTCCGCCTGGCCGCTCGGCTGGGAGAAGTGGATTGGCGAGCTCGAGCAGCGGGCGCCGGACAGCGACCACGGCGGCTCTCCCCTTCCTCCGGTGACCCCGAGCCTAGACCGGCCGCAGAAGTCCGAGCGCGGGGAACGCGGACGGCACTAGGCCGTACGCGATCGTCGCCGCCCCGACGACCAGAAGGACCCCCACCACGATCCGGTGGAGGAGCCGGGGCTCGAGCCGGGCTCCGAGACGCGAACCCAGGAAGGCGGCCCAGGCCGCGACCGTGCTGAGCGCGAGGGCGCCCGCGACCAGGACGATGAGCCAGCCGAAGCTGGAAACGAAGACGATCTCGAAGATCATCGTGGTGTCCCCAAGCTCGAGCAGAAGGATCGTGGCGAACGCGGTGATCAGCGCGGAGCGGGCCGTCCGCGGGAGGCGGTTGGGGTCGTCGGACTCCGGATGAAAGTACAACCACACGGCGTACCCGATCAGGAACAGTCCCCCCGCGACCCGCAATAGTCCGATCCGGCCGGGACCGAGGATGTCGATCAGGGCCGCGCCGAGGGTCACCGCGATGGAGCTCGTGACGACGAACGCCGCCGCTCCTCCGACCCAGTTCTGGAACGGGTGGGACCGGGCGGAGAGCGCCATGAGCGCGAAGCTCGTCCGGTCGACGACCTCGAGGCCCCCGACGACCGCGAATACGATTACGAACCCGCTGAGCCACCCGAGGTCCACGCCCGCTCTCCCGGCCGATGAACTATGCGAGGTGGCTCAGGAAGCTCTCGACCCGCCGCTCGCAGTACGCGCAGGTCAGGACCACCGGGCGCCGCTCGATGACATCGAACTCGCTCTCGACGGGCTCGGGCTGGTTCGTGATGCAGTTCGGGTTGGGGCACTTGAGGATCCCGACGATGCGGTCGGGCAGGTCGACCGAGCGCTTCTCCGTGATCTTGAAGTCGCGGACGATCGAGATGGTCGCCTGCGGGCTGATGAGCGCGATCGCGTTCACCTTGCGGGGCGAGAGCTCCATGTTCTCGACCTTCACGATGTCCTTCCAGCCGAGCTTCCCCGACCGGACGCGGATGGCGACGCTGACGGTCGAGTCCTTGTCGAGCGACTGGATGTTGATGATCCGCAGGACGTCGAGCGCGAGGCCGCTCGTGATGTGGTCGATGACCGTTCCGTTCTTGATCGGGGTGATCTTGAGCTCTCGGACCATCTTCTATCCCCCCTTTTTGCCTTCACCGAGGACCGCGTTCAACAGCGCCATGCGGACCGGGACCGCCAGGAACGCCTGACGGAAGTAGGCGGCGTGCGGGGTGTCGTCCACCTCGGGGGAGATCTCGCCCGCCCGCGGGAGCGGATGCATCACGATGAGACGCGGCTTCGCGTCCCGCAATAGCGCCGAGTCGATGCGGTAGGAGCCCGCGACCTTGCGGTAGTCGGACTCGTCCGGGAACCGCTCCTTCTGGATGCGGGTGACGTAGAGGACGTCCGATTCGCGGACGGCCTTGCGGAGGTCGGGCTCGGCGGTGACTTTGCCCCCCATGTGCTCCAGCCGTTCGATCACCTCGTCGGGAAGGCCAAGACCCGGAGGGGACGAGAGGACGATCTCGCTGCCGAAGAGCGCGAGGGCGTGGGCGAGCGAATGCACCGTACGACCGTACTTCAGGTCGCCGAGGAGAACGACCTTGAGGCCGGTGAGGGTGTCGAACGACTCCTGCATCGTGGCGAGGTCGAGCAGGGTCTGCGTCGGATGCTGGCCGGCTCCGTCGCCCGCGTTGATCACGGGGCGGTCGGAGGCGCGGGCCGCGAGTCGCGCCGAGCCTTCGTTGGGGTGTCGGATGACGATCGCCTCGGCGTATCCCGAGAGCATCCGGATCGTGTCGTAGAGGCTCTCGCCCTTGCGCATCGAGGACGCGCCCGCGTCGGCGATCGTGATGCAGCTGCCCCCGAGCCGCTGCACCGCGGACTCGAACGACAGGCGCGTCCGCGTGGACGGTTCGAAGAACGCCATCGCGACGATCTTGTCCTCGAGGGGATGCATCACCTTCTTCCCCTCGGCGTACGGGACCATCTTGCGGGCCGATGCGAGGATCTCCTCGATCTCCTCCCGGGAAAGGTCCCGGATGGAGATCACGTCGCGGCCGTGGAGCGACATCCGGTGCGTGAAAGGGACCTACGGTTTAAGGCATTCTCCCGGCCGCACCGTCCGCTCTCCCTGTCTCCCAGGGCGCAACCCCTAAGCGGGCGGGTGCGCCGGTGCGGCCGGTGCCCGCGCGCGGCTGGTCCTGGACCACCTGGGGCGTCTTCCTCGTGGTCGCCGTCATCTGGGGGTTCAACTACATCTTCGTCAATCTGGGGCTCGGGTTCTCGAGCCCCCTCTGGCTCGCGACCTTGCGCGGGGCCGTCGGGGTGGCGGCGAGCGCGGCGATCCTCGTCGCCGTCGGAGGAGAACGGAAACTGGACCGGCGGGGCCGTCGGGATGCGATGCTCATCGGGATCCCGAGCATCACGGTGTTCTTTGCGCTCTGGTTCGAGGCCGCCGCTTCCGTCCTCCCCGGCCTGACCTCGGTGGTCATCAACACCCTTCCCCTATGGATCGCCCTCCTCTCGGCTCCCATCCTCTCGCACCCGCTGACCGGACGTCATTGGGTGTCCGTCGCCGTCGGGTTCGTGGGCGTGCTGCTCATCTCCCAGATCGGCACCCTGGCCGGGTCCGGCATTCCTCTCGGGGCGATCCTCGAACTCCTTCTCGCCGCGTTCTCGTGGGCGCTGGCGACCGTGCTCTTCCAGCGCCGGTTCCGGCGGGAGGAGATGCTCGAAGCGAACCTGTTCCAGCTTTCCGGAGGGACGATCGGGCTGGTGGTGCTGACGCTGGTCCTCGCGCCGACCCCCCTTCCCACCCTCGGGCTCGGACTCCTGACCACGGTAGGGTACCTCGGGATCCTAGGCACCGCCGTAGGATACTCGATCTGGCTCGACCTGCTCGGCAGAACCCGGGCGGCGACGCTCGGCGCCTACCTCTTCGTCGTCCCGGTCGTGGCGTTGGCCGCGTCGACGCTGATCTTCCACGAACAGCTCTCGTACCCGCAGCTCGTCGGGGTCGTGTTCGTTCTCGCGAGCATCTACGGGATCGGGAAGGCGCCGGGCGCTTCCGACCCTCTAACGACGCCCGGCCCGAAGCCGGGCTAATCGGCCTCGCCGGTCGGCGGTCCCGGGGGAATGCCCTCTTCGGAATCGGTCGGCCCAGCGAGGGGCGGTGGGCCCGGGCGGACGACGAGCACGGGACAAAGGGCCGAATTGACGAGGCCGGACGATACACTTCCGAGCAGCAGGCGTCGGCTCCGGCTGAGTCCCCGGGACCCGACCACCACGAGGTCCTGGGGGTTCTGGGACAGGTAGTTGAGGAACGACTCGAGGACCTCGCCGTGCAGGGTGACGGGCACCACGACGCGCGCCCCCAGAGCGAGGCCCCGCTCGCGAAACTCCTCCATCAGGGTCGCGAGCGTGCGACCGTCCACGCCCATCGGAACCAGCGCCTCGAGGCGGGCGACATCTTCCCCCTGGCTGGGAGGCCGGACGAATACGATCGTGAGCGCCGATTGGAATCGCCCGGCGAGTTCGCTCGCCACCTGCACGGCGTGGCGGGAGTGCGTCGAGCCGTCGAATCCCGTCAGGATCCGTTCGAACATCGGGCTTGGGTTCCCCGGTACTCCATGGCCGACCGGGCCTTTAGAACGTGCGTTCGTCCGGAAACCGTTGGGAGCCGAACGAAGTCCGTTCGCTCGGGTCCGACCCTACGGGGAAGGGCAGCAAGCGAGATTACCTCCGAGCTGCGTCGTGATTTCACCGATGGCGGGCAACGTCGGGTCCAAGCGGGTGCGCCCGTCCGACGCGCGGAAGGCATGGGACGACGCCATCGACGTTTGGGAAGATTTCCAGGAGGCCGGGAAGGACTTCTCTCGGGACCGGGTGCATGGGCCCGCACTGCTGCGGTCCCTCGGGCCCGTACGGGGCCTCCGCGTCCTGGACGTGGGTTGTGGACAGGGCCGGTTCACCCGGCGGCTGGCCAAGCTCGGGGCCCGAGTGACGGGAATCGATTGGTCCGCCGCCATGATCGAAACGGCCCAGCACCACGAACAACGGGCCCCCCTGGGCATCGAGTACCGGCGCATGGACGCTCGGAACGCCGTCCGCGCATGGCCTCCCGCCACGTTCGACCGAGTCGTATCGTGCATGTCGCTTATGGACATGCCGAACTCCCCCGCCGTCGTCCGGGGCGCGCACCGGCTGCTCCGGCCCGGAGGCCGATTCGTCTTCTCGGTATCTCATCCCTTGAACACGGCCGCGGTCCGATGGGAACGTCTCTCCACCGATGTGCGCCATCGGGGCGCCATGCTCGTGGACCGGTATTTCGAGGAAGGCCCTCGCGTGACCGAATGGGCGATGAAGCGTCTCCAGCGCCCGTTCGCGACCCCCTATTGGCACCGAACCTTCGAGAGCTGGTTCTCCACGCTCCGTCGCGCTGGGTTCGAGGTCGATTCGCTCAAGGAGCCCCATGCCAGCGAAGCCGACGTGCGATCCAACCACCTCCTGGCCGGAACGCGTCGGGTCCCGTTCTTCCTCGTCATCAACTGCCGCCGAGAAGGGCTTCGAACGCTGGAGCGACGCTGAGACGGGGGAGTGCCGGACGCAGCTCATCCCGAGATTACGACGGGGTTGACTCGCGGGCGCATTAGAACACTTCCTCCCCGGAACACCACCGCGGTGCGGTACCGCCGTGTTGTTTATCATCCGGGAGAAAGTCATCCCATCGCCGGTGCGGCGTGCCCGAAGATACCCTCTGCCCTCGGTGCCAAGCCCAGATCCAACCCGACTGGCCGTTCTGCAGTCATTGCGGGTCGAGGATCGACCGCACTCCTCCGGCTCCGCCGCCGACTCCCGTCTGCCACAACTGTGGAGCCACCCTCGACATTACGGGGGCCTTCTGCTGGAAGTGTGGAGTTCCGGTAGCGACCGGAAGAGAGCCCTTCATCCCGGACCCGAATGCGCCTCCCCCCGGGGTCGTGGGTCCCGGGAACGTGCGTGAGTATCCGACGGTGGCCCTCAGCCCCGCCGCCTTCCGTAGCGTGGACCGGGTGGCGCTCTCGAACGTGACCCTAGCGGCGATCATGGGTCTGGCCGGGGTCGTGCTCTCCTTGCTCGCGCTGCTGGACACCCCTGCGTTCTCCTTGATTGGGGTCACCACGGTGGGTTCGGGTACCTCCCTCTCCGTGAACACATCGGGGCTCTACCTGCTGGGCGCCGTGGGCGGCGGTGGTATCGCCTTTACTCTGCTGGAGCTGTGGTTCTACCGGCGGGCATTCCGAACGCTCGCGCGACAGGACCGGAGGTTCTCAACGCCCACAACCCTGGTCTGGCTGGCCATGGTCGCTGTGGTGATCATCGTTGCGGCGGTCGTCGCCCTTCTGGTGGTCCTGTATGATGCGATTCTCTGCGCAGGAGCGGGGTATGTCCTCACCTCTCGGTGCCTCAACGTGGGAGAACTACTGGCGCTCGCCGGAATCGTGGCGATCGCCGCGATCGTCCTGTTGGCCGGTTACATCGGTCTCTTGATCGGGATCTGGCGGCTCGGGACCCGCTACGGAGAATGGATGTTCAAGGTCGGCGCCATCTTCATGATCATCCCGTTTCTGAATGTCGCCGGGACGATCTTCATCCTGATCGCCGCGCGGGAATCGAGCGGGAAAACTCCCAGAGCCTTTTCACCACCCAAATTCGGTTGACGGACCGTTCCACAACGAGACCGCCCACAATTCCGTTGCCGGGAGCGGCTCGCACAGGCATCATGCGTGCAGGCCGGTCACGTCCGACCCCGCGTGAGCCAACTCTGATACCGCTTAGCTGCAGGTGCGCTCAACGATGTCGGCGGTGGGCCGCGTAGGAATCCGGTTAGACGGGACACCGGATCTCAAGCACTCGTGGCAGACTTCCGACGCACGACCACGCCGGGGCGACCTTTGGCAACCGGAGGACCGTCGGAACGGGAGGGCGCTCCTTCGAGGGTAGACCAACAAAGGATTATGCCACCGAAACCGCTCGGGGGAACGCGGAAGGTCGTCGATGGGCGCATCTCGCTGGGTCCTCCTGTCGCTACTGGCGGTGACCATTACCCTCGCTCTGAGCTCGGTGGGTGGCGCGCTCGCCAACCCAAGCCCCCAACCGGTCGCGGCCCACAATCCTTCGTGGGTCGATTCGATCCAGTTCCATCAACTTATCGAGAAGAAGTACTACCCTCGAGCTTCGTCGGCGACTACGCTCACCTCGGTCGGGGCGGTCGCCGTATCCGTCTTGGTTCTGCTCAACGGATCGGAACAGATCGTCCTGTTCAACGCAGAACGGGACTCTACGACGATCGTCCAGGCCGTCGTCCCGGGAGGGGCCAACGCGTTCGTAGTCACGGAATTAGCCGCCGGGGGGAACTTCTTCGTGGAGTTCGAAAACGCCCTCTCCGGTGCGTTCTTCTACGAGGAGATCAGCCCCACCGGGGTGATGTCGACGCCGCCGCTTCCGATTCCGCTCAACTACTATTGGACGATCGTCGCTGGGAACGCGAACACCCTCTTCGCAAGTTCGCTCGGGGGCCTCGTGTCGATCAACCCATGGACATTCGAGGTACGAGCCAACTACTCCTCGCTGATTCCCCCTCTGGTCACGGTAACGAGCGTGCTCGCCGATGGACGCTTGCTGTACATCGCCGGTGACCAGACGGTGGGGAGTGGGGGATTGACCCCGTTCTACGGGTTTATCGACAAGGTCACCTCGACCGAGACCACGCTCAGTCCCTCGGCCTCCACCGGTCCGTCGGACCTGGACGGGACGATTTTCGCAATAGGGGAGGCGAATGGCAACGTGTACTTTGGGGGCCAGCTTGCCCTCTTCGAGGTTTCCCCGGTCTATTTCGCCACGGTGGTGGAAGGCTACCTCTTCGAGTACTCTCCGCACTCGGGAGTGGTTACCAATTTGAGTTCGCTTGACCCGATTTCGAAGTGGGGTGTCTATGCGATCTTCGACCTCGGTCCTACGATCGGGATGACCATCTCCCAGTACGTCCTCACCGCCACGGGTTCCACGGAAGCGAGCGGAACCTACGTGCTCGCTCCGTCCCACGCGCGTCTGATCAACGATACCCGGCTCACGGGTGACGACTTCGTTACGGTCGCTGACCAGACGTCCCTTTCTGCGGGACTACTGTTCGTGGGGGGAACCGACACCGTCAGCGGTGCTGCGGAGATCGTGGCGGTGCCGGCATTTCTCTTTCTGCTTGGGATTCGGTGAACGGGCACTTCAATTCCCCCGCCGTGGAAAGGGCGCGACGCGACCCCACGGCGCGAGAGCCCCCTTAGGTTGCAGTCTGTCGGCTCCTCTCCGCGTGGTTGGAAGCGCGATGGCACCCAAGACTCTGGGAGGGCGTGGTGCCGACGGCGTGCAGAGCGCGCGGGCCGCCTTTCCGTGAGCGGAGGGCTTAACAATCTCTTTCCAATCACCAAACCATGAGCGACGTGGTTACAGGGCTCCACTCGGTGACCATCCACATTCGAGATGTTCAACGGGCGAGAACGTTCTACCGAGATGTCCTCGGCCTCAAGGAGATCGCCTTCGACGAAAAGGCAAATCGGGCGGCCTTCGCCCTCCCCGGAACTTCGACCCTCCTGACGATGCATATCCAGATGCCGGGCGAGGAAGGACGAGAGCCCGGAACGGTCTCGGGAGTTGTCTTCCGACACCCCGATCCCGCCGCCGCGTGCGAGGAGATCAAGCGTCGCGGCGGCATCGTTACGGTCGAACCCAAGGAGTTCCCGGGCGGGAAATTCGTACGGGCGGCTTTCGCCGACCCCGATGGAAACGAGTTCGTGATCTCGAACCGGATCGATTAGCGAGAGTCCTCGCGTTGGGCAAGGGTGGCTGCCGCGAGGCACCCAGATTCCGGAGTGGCATGCGGGGGAGGAGGTTACGCTTTGGCCAGTCCGAGGTTATCCCAAGGCGAGGTGCATCCGGGTAGGTCCCTCATGCCGCATTCGAAGGAGCTCGCGGGCCGGTCTTCAGAACCCAAGCGTGTATTGGTAACGGGCGCGACCGGGCAGCAAGGGGGTGGCCTGGCCCGCCTACTCCTCCTGCGAGGCCACCACGTGCGGGCCATGTCTCGGAAGCCCGACAGCGCTGCCGCGAATGAGCTGAGGAAGTTGGGTGCCGAGATCGTCACTGGGGATCTTGGGGACCGCGCATCGGTGGAGCGAGCTGCGAAAGGGATGGACGTAGCTTACCTGGTGGCCACACCGTATGAACGAGGGGTGGAGGCTGAAACTCGGTTCGGTAGGACCGGTCTTGACGGAATCCACGCGGCGGGAGTCCCGTACCTGGTCTACTCTTCCGTCAGCGATGCGGATCGAAGAACCGGTATTCCCCACTTCGACAGCAAGGCCGAGATCGAGGAACACCTCAAGGGCCTCGGCACCGAGTACTCCATCGTCGCCCCCGTCTTCTTCATGGAGAACCTGTTTGCGCCATGGGTCGCTGCGGGCTTTGCGCAGGGAGTCCTCGCCACGGGAGTTCTGCCGGACCGGAAGTTGCAGGTCATTTCGCTGCCCGAGATCGCCGAGTTCACTACGCTCGCCGTAGAAGACCCGCGTTCCTTCCGGGGGAAGCGGATCAACATCGCGTCCGACGAACCCACTCCCAGCGAGATCGCTCGACAGCTTTCGGAGGTTGCGGGCAGAAAGCTGGCGTACCATGCACTTCCCCTAGACGAGGTACGGAAGCAGAGCGAAGACTTCGCCAAGATGTACGATTGGTTCAACCGAGTCGGCTACAGCGTGGACATCGCGAAACTGAAACACGACTACCCGCAGGTCCATTGGCGTTCGTTCCGAGAGTGGTCGACCATGCAGGACTGGTCACGGGTCCTTCCGGGTCCTGCCAAAGCCTGAGCGGTTCTGGGTTTAATGCGGGGCCGGCTGCGAGCACGGTTCCGCTCCCGCGCGAGAGGGGCGTAGAGGGGCGAGGATTGTCGCGTGTGTTGAGGAGCCTCTACCCAACTCAGGATTAGTTCGGCAGACCTACGCCCGGTTCATTTTGTCCGGGATTCTTCCTCCGGCATGGCGGAGAAGTACGATTGCTGGCACGGCGGGAATCAACAGGATGACCCAGATCAGGAGAGGATTGGTGACGAACGCAAGCACAACGCCTCCCGCGAGCGTCGCGGTGAGAAAGCCGATCGCTCCGAAGGCGTTGAAGGCGCCGTTGTAGGAGCCGACCTCTTCCTTCGGGGCGAGGTTCGACGGCAGGGTCGTTGATGGAATTGCGACCAGGTTCTCGCCGAAAGTGAGGACGACCACCGACACGAAGAAGACCGCTACCGGTACGGTGTTCCAAAGTCCGGCCGCGCCGAGCCCGAGGAACGCGATCCCATACAGCATGAGACCCAGAAGGCCGATCGTGGTGTGCCGCCGACCGATCACGCTCTCCGTCGTCGCGCTCTGCCCGAAGACCACCACGAGACCATTGAGCGCGAGGCCCACCCCGAGAAGGGAGTACGAAACCCCGAGAATGTTGTGGACGTAGAGGGGAAAGATGATCGCCCACTGGGCCGCGACGAAGGACGTCAGCGCGAACGCCAAGGCCACCTCAAGCGCGACGCGATCCTTCGCGAGGATTCTCATGCTCTCGGCAAGGCTCCGTCGCGCACTCGGGAGGGGGGGTGCGGCCACCGGCGCCGCGAGGCCGGCCTTCGGGCCGTCGAGCCGATCTCGGGCGGAAGGCTCGAGAAAGACGTAGAGGATGCCGGCTGCCACCGCGATGATACCCGCTGCGATCGCAACCCCGCCGGCGAACCCGATGAGCGTGATGAAGAGGCCGCCCAGAGCGACCCCGGCCGCGTATCCGGCATTGAACCCGATACGATACATCGTGAACCCTCGCGTCCGTTCGGACCCCTCGACAAAGTCGGCGATGTACGCCGAGAACGCGGGACCGGCCATCGCCGAGATGGAGCCGCCCACCGTGGCCGCGGCGATCGCTAGAATCAACGATTCGATCGAGAAGGCGTAGGCCAACAAGGCGGTCAGCCCTGCCTCGGAAGCCAGCCCGATTATCATCAGGGTTCTCCGAGGCATCCGATCCGAAATCAGCCCGCCGAAGACCCCGAACGGGATCTGGATGGCTCCGATGAATACGATGATGAGGCCGAGCTCAACGTAACCGATCGACAGCACATTGTGCAGGTAGAGCGCTATGAACGGCCCGTAGAGCGCGTTCCCGAGCATCCGCACCCCAACGCCAAACGTGAGGAGCCGAATGTTTCGATTCATGGACCTCTCCCGGGATGGATCCCTCGCTCCGCCCGTCGCCTCACCGGCGGACCGGTGGCCTGCGGATCCAGGTCAGGACCGTGTTCTCATTCTCTGCCGACGACCGGCGGAGCGGTGATCGAGGAAGATCACCCGCGGTCGAGTCCGGCCTCGGTCTGCTATCGCCAACCACGTTCCACCGCCCCTCCATGCCGG
Source organism: Thermoplasmata archaeon (assembly GCA_052325545.1). GTDB lineage: Archaea > Thermoplasmatota > Thermoplasmata > Lutacidiplasmatales > UBA184 > Lutacidiplasma. Next base: position 4,964 of record JBKQUP010000019.1, on the reverse strand, counting down.
TGAGGAACCGACTGCGCCAAGGTAGTCAGCCCCGAGGACACTCAGCACCCGCGTGAAACCGGCGAGGGCGGTGGTCGCAATCCCCCGGGCCGAAACGCTCGCGCGCTCCTCGCGGTCGGGTCAGCGGGTTTTCGTCTTGCTGTGGCGCTTCGGTTTGACTGATGGGGGCTCGTAATCGTCCCGACGGGCAGCGAGTTCGTACGACGCTTCGCTCGCACGCTTGAGTGCGCCCCCATCGCGGTCGCATTTCGGGTGGGACGGGGCCGGGTCAATGACGTAACCTCCGCCGCAAATCGGGCATTCGTAGTAGGGCATAGACTTCCCGACACCCGAGATACTCCTCGGCTTAAGCAACACCCGCCCGTCGTCCCTTTGAGGCGAGTAGGCACATCGTTGCGGTCCGTGCCTCGCCCACTCGCGCGACCGATGACGGTTCGCAAGCGCGAGACGGGCGCGGGTTCAGTCCGGCTGTCCGGTCTCGGAGTCCAGAGGCTCTCCAGCTACCGAGACGCCCTCGGGAGCGGGTTCGGGAAATGTCCTCTGGGCCCAGAAGCCGGCGACGATCAGAATGGCGGCTGTCCCGAGGCTAAGGAGCGCAATCCAAACCCCTGGCCACTCGATGATGGTCAAGATGATGAAGAACCCCGCAGCGATCCACACCGGTCCCCGAAGCACCGCCCGGTTCCACGCTACAAAGTAGCGCTGGCCGGGCGGAACCACGGCCCCCGTTCGCGACCCTTGCATCGGTCCTCCCTTGCCGGTACGCGAGACCACTTGGATAAATGTTCGGTCGCCCTCGGCGGGGGCTCGCCCGGCGAGGCTCGGTCAAATCAATCAATCTCTGATCGAAACCGTGGGACTTAGCCCCCAAGATGGTCTGTTGACGAAACGGGAAAAGAGACCGCTCTCGGCCGAACCACTTCCCCTTGACGTGAATTTTGCTCTCGACGGGCCGGAACAGGGGTTTTTCCTCGGCGGAGTGCGCGCTACTCTAAACACGCAAGGCTGGTTGCACTTCCTTGAGCGGTCGCAATCAGGGTGGTGTCAAGACCTTGAACGCAGCCTAACACACCGCTGAGGTCACGGTGGGTCACCCACTCGATAGGCCTCCCCGGTGTCATGCCGAACGCGGATGAACGTCGGTCGAGGACGGGAGAGGTGAACCAGAGCCGCAATCGACACCCCGAACAGGATGAACCCGAATGTCATCATGGCATACCACTCGAGCGTGTCGAGGACGATCGTGAACGGATACAGTCGGACAGGGAAGAACGCGTTCCAGTGCTTGACGTAAGTGACCCAGAGTTGCCAGGTCAAGCTGTATGGTCCAAGGAAGGTTCCGATAAGGGCCCCCGTCGCGGCGGCCGCACGGGATAATCTGAACAGAGCCCAGAAGGTGAGCAGGATCCCCAGGAAGAAGAGCGACACCCACGCGGACACCTGGACAAATGTCTGTGGGGAAAGCGCGTCGGCCGTCGCCATGAAGACGCCGATGACGACCCAGATCAGGCTCACCCGAAGAGCCTTGGCGGCGGTGCTCGGCTCGCGGAGTACGAAGTAGGTCCGAGCCGGGCGAGCGCCAACCATCCTGAGTTCGAATGAGACTCCATGGGCTTAAAGGTCTGGAATCACGCGAGGTTCCCGCCCATCGCTGGGGGACCTGATATCTGCGGGAATGAGAACGTGCAACCGCCATTGCACTTACAGTACGCCAGCTCGCGAGGTCGGGCTCGGTGGACCCACCGCTTTCGGTGAATTCCTTGATTCTCCATTCTTCATTGGGGTCGGCCTGCGGGCGGGTTACGCCCGTCACGTGCGCGCCGGCCGGCTATTCACCCTCCAATTCCGGGCGGGGGAGGCGGGGCCCGCCGCCCTCGGGGCGGAAGGGGTCCCCCCGTTCTTCCTCCTCGACCGCACGCACGCCGTCCCGGGCACTCCGGCGAGCGAATTCTTCCCGCATGTCCTTGAGCTGGTGGCCGGGCAACACCCGCCCTAGCCCGGCGGAGAGCAACCCGGTTCCCCGGGGGGGCCGGCGACACGAAGGCCGGCCCCCGGCCGGGGCTCAGTGGTGGTGCAGTACGACCAGTAGGTTGGAGCTGACCACCTCGATCGTTCCGCTCGCCGGAGTGATGGTGCCGTGTCCGTGTACGAGCGTGGCCGTGTAGGTGTAGGTGCCGGGCGTCTCGTAGAAGACCAGGAACGGCATGAAGGTCGTTTGGGTCACGCCGTTCAGCGTGACCGACCAGACCGAGCCGAACCCGTATCCGTATCCGCCGAGAGTGAACACCACGGCGTACGCCACGATGGGGAGCGGGAAGTAGTCCCCACCGGACGCGATGTATCCGTACTCGTCATACGGGAGCGAGGTGGTTCCGGCGACGTAGTCCGCCCAGTAGTTCCCACCCTGCCACTTCGAGGGGACGATCGTCCCGCTGAGCCAGTAACCGTTGAACACCGTCCCAAAGTGGCTCGGCTCGACCATCGGGAGGTTCCAGCTCTCGAGGTTCAGCTGCGGGAACCCGAAGAAGATGTTCTCATCCGGCACGTATGCGGTGATCGACGTCGCCACGTAGTTGTTGTAGATCAGGTCGCCGGCCTCGAACGCGAAGATCGCGATCGGAGGGCCCTCGAAAGCGCCGTTGCCCGGGTACATCCCGGGGGAGAGCGCGGCACTGTTGACGAACGTGTTCCCCCAGACGACGTTCCCGGTCGGTCCTCCCAGCGCCGTGGCGAGGAGCAGCGCGCTTCCTTGGCTGACGAACGTGTTGTCGCCGATGAGGTCGTGCGAACCTCCGAAGACGATGACGCTCGCGAGCGGTATGCCGCCGGTGGGTCCGTAGTCGTCGAAGAAGACCCACCCGGATATCCCCTGGGCTCCCCAAATCGAGACGTCCGACGCGTCGAACAGCTCGAACTCGAGGTTGTTCGTGAACGGCAGGCTATACGCGGCGAGGAAGTTGTCGTACCCCGTCGGATACGTCACGTTGAGCAGCGACGGGTGGTTGAGGTCCGCGTAGGCGGTCGTTCCCGCGAACAGGACGCCCGGGAAGACGGGGTACAGGTAGTCGTTCGACTGCGCGAAGACGGAGTTGATCCCGCCCGGCGCCGGGTTGTTGACGATCTGGTACGGCGACCACTGTGTGCCCCAACCGCCCACTGAGATCGCGGCGAGCTGGGCGTTGTTCCACGCGTCGAGCGGAGTGTAAACGCCCTCCGCGAAGTTGTGGTGCAGGGTGAGGGGCAGGGCGACTGTGCCGCCCAGCCCTCCGGTCACGGTCGTCTGGATCGGAGTGTAGTCACTGAGCATCGCGGTGACGGTGTACGTCCCCGGCGGGAGCATGTACGACACGTGGCTCGCGGTCTGGGTCGGCGCCCAGCCGGCCGAGTTCGCGTCGAAGCTCGACCCCTGGTTGAAGAAGACGAACGCGTTCGACGGCGAGATCGGACCCGCGAAGGTCGCGACGCCCGCGTTGCCACCGGGAGTGGAGCCCCAGAGCGGCATCGTGAACGACGGACCCGCGCTCAGGTCGACCGTACCCGGAGACGTGTAGGTCTCTGCGATTCCTTCCGAGGTCTCGCCGGTCTCCGAGCCGACGTCCCAGGTGGACGCGGGTGTCACGTACGAGCCGCCGCTCAAGTAGTGGAGGCTCTCCGAACCGCTGATTCCGTAGACCGAGGTGGTCGTCCCGCCACCCGGACCGCCGATCATGATCTCCGCGTCCCACGGGATGTAGCCCGTCGGGGTGAACTGAGACCCATCGATGAGATACTGTGCGACCGGGGTCGAGGTCGCGGCCATCGTCGAGTTGAACAGAACGGTGTCGTAGACACCGGACGCTTCGGACGCGCCGGTACCCGCGTTCACGATGTTGTATCCGAACGCCACGGTAGGGTACCCGATGCCGTTGAGGTCGGTGACACTAGAGTTCAGGTAGAGGTTGACGGTGATCGGCATCGAGATCGCGAACGACGGGCCGAAGTCGTAGTAGTAGGCCGGATACACCGGGGTGCCGCTGTACGAGTAGAGCGTCCCCGGGGCGAGGTAAAATGCCGGGGAGGAGAAGTTCCAGATGTTGTCGAGGAACGTGACGTCCCCCGGGGAGGGGAAGTTGAAGTACAGGACGTTCTGCGTCCAGAACGAGTACGTCGCCGAATCCTGGAGTGTCACGCCGTTCATCACGGCGTTCAGCTGGACGCCGAACGTGTTGTCCGCGCCGTTGGTCGTCAGCGCTCCGTCGTTCGTGACCAGGAGGGTGTTGACGCTGTTGAGGGAAATCGACCCTTCCCAGCTCGATGTGGTGTACGAGTAGGGGACCGCCGTGCCCGTCGTGTTCATGACGCCATACGCTCCGAGCCCCATCGGGGCGGGCGACGCGGAACCCGGCGTAATGACGCCGTTCGAGACGCGGGGCTGGGCGAGGAGGGCCGGCAACGAGGCGGCCTCGATCGGGAGATGGTGATTCTTAGTAATCGTCAGGATACTCTGGACGAGCGACTGGCGCGCCGAGAGCGACGGCGCGTGCGAGACGGGGGTCGTCGCCGCCGTCGAGGCGGTCGTGGCGTGGGTCGCCTCGGACACGGGCACACCAATCGGGCGTGCCCCGGCCGAACCGACGCTAAATGCCGAGAGCGCTATCGCCGCAACCGCTAGCACCAGCACAACTTTTCGGGCCAACATGGCGGTTGACGTATAACTACCTAATAAAAGACCGTTTCGAAAGCAGCCATCTGCCTCTAGGCTGCGTGGGAGCGCGCCCGTCTCCCGCTGATTCCGAGAGAACCCACAGTGCGGGACTCGATCGCGACCTCGGTAAGCGACGCGCGCGGCTGATGACATGACCGCACTTATGTGACTTCCGCCGACTTCGATTTCCTGTTCACATGGTTCTCCCGGTTTGCGTGTGCGGGCTCCGCACCCACTTATTCGCGCCTTGCGCGCACGATGACAGTCGCAGCCGCCCGCT
>JBKQUP010000018.1:0-11204 GCA_052325545.1 Thermoplasmata archaeon | reverse complement strand
CGCGTCCGGGAGGGTCGTGTCGAACCGTCCCTGACGGAGGATCTCGAGGCGGTACCCCCGGCGCGCGAACCGACGGAACGCCGTCATGAGCAGGGCGCGGTGCTCCGCGGTCTCTCGGGTCGCCTCGGTCGGGGTGGTGAGCCCGAGCCGCCGCTCGCCCGCCGCGGTCAGACGGAGACCTTCCATGCCGTCTTCGAGATAGCCGTCCCGGAACAGCGTCGCGAGCCGGTCGGACAGTAGGGCTGGGTCGGGGCCCGACCCCGGAAGGGTCGTCGCGGCGGGCACGACGTTCTCTCGTCGCAAGGTCGAGCCCGACTCCGCGCTCGAAAGCACGGCCAGCAGCAGGCGTTCGGTCGCGTCGTCCGTCCCGTCGCTTTCTACGGCACCGGCTGCGCCGACCGCGAACTCGAGTCGGGTCGCCTCGACCGCCTCCTTCCACGCCGTCGGGTCGTTCTCGGGCGGAAATCCCTCGGCGGCGGTCGGACGCACCCCGTCGGAGAGCGAGTCCAGCACCAGTGCCTGGCCGGTCGGGAGGTTCGGGAGCAGTTCGGCCGCGTCGGCCGGTCCCAGGCCCAGCCACGCTCCGACCTCCAAGGCCGAAGGACGGGGGACGCGGAATGTGACGAACCCTCGGAGCGCGCCCCGCGCGGCGCTCTGCACCTCACGGGCGAGCCGGTCGGGATACTGCGTCGCGACGACGGTCCGGAGGCCGAACTTCCGGCCTTCGGTGAGGATCTCGGCGACCAGCCGGGGGGAGAGGGCGTGCACTTCGTCGAGAACGACCGACACCGGGATGGGACGTCCCCGGCGCTCTGCGGTGGCGGCGACCCCTAGGTAGATTCGACCGAGCACGAGCGTCGCCGCGAACGCCGCCGCCTCTGGCCCTAAGCTCGCGAACGGCAACCGGACGAGGAGAGAACGTCCCTCGGTGAGCAACGCCTCGACCGGCAGACCTCCCTCCTCCGGGGCCAGGAGCTCCCGCAGGGCGGGCACGAGCACCACCTTCGAAAGACGGGTCGAGGCCGACCAGAGGAATTCGGGATTCCGACGCACCACCGGGGAGAGCTCGTCGAGGAACCTCGCGAGCTCGACCGACCGGGTCGCGAGGCGAGCCGCGTCCCTTCGGTCAGGGTTCGTGAGCAGGTCGTAGAGGTCGGTAAGGGAGCCTCCGGTCTCGAGCGCGAGCCGGACGAAGGTGTCGAAGATCCTCTCGAGGCGGAACCCCCAGTAGAGGTCGGTACCGTCCGGACTCAGCCGCTTCAAGGCGGCGACCAGATGCGCCGCGGCCCGGTCCCGGGACCCGTCCGTCACGAGTGCCGCGATTCCCGGTACGGGAGGCAGGGTCGCGTCGACCGCCACCAGTCGGCGACGGGCTTCGAGTGGGAGCCGACCCAGGATCGCCGGAGCGAGGTCTCCGTGCAGGTCGACCACGACTAGAGAGCCTCCTTGACGGACCACCCGAGCGGCCCATCGCGCGAGGTACGTCGTCTTCCCGGCCCCCGACGCCCCGAGGACAATCGCCGGCGTTTCCACGGGCCGTTCCATCGGCCGGGCGCCGCCCGGCTCGAGGGAGAGGACCGACCGCGCCGCGACGTCGGGAGGCCGCTCGAACCAGCCGTCGGGCGGGACCGTCCGGAGGCCACCGCGTCTCCAGTCGCGCCGGGACCCGAGACGGCCATCGCGAAACGTCGCGGGGAGGCCCATCCTCAGGCTCCACTCGGCCGCAACCGCAGGCCCGAGAGCCCGCCACTGACGGTCGACCTCGGCGTTCGACCGGGCCGCGAACCGGAACCGTCGAGCCAACCAGAGGGTGCCATGCTCGGCCGGCAACCAGAACGTCTGGAATCCGAGCCAGCTCTCCGGGGCGATTCCCGGGAGGACTCCCACGCGGTCGACGATCGCTCTCTCCTCGCCGGGGGGGCGGTTCCGGACCTCCCGAAGCCGTACCACGTGCCCCGTTCGCTCGTACGGGAGCCGGGGAGGGGGGGTCGGGGACGGAGCAAGACACTCCTCGACCCGGACGGAAGCGCCGGCGAGGCTTTCTCGTAGGACGTCGACGATTTCCGACGGGCGGACGGTCACCCTGGGGAGCGAACGGTCGGACGTCCCCTCGAAGAGGGCGGCGGCCGGATGCGGAGCCGAGGCGATGAGCCGCGCGAGCTCGCCGCACCATTGCCGCCGCCGGGAAGGAGACCCGTGGCAGAGGACCGTGGCCGTATCCGCGGTGCTCACGGTCGGGCGCCGACCGTCGCCCGCTCCACGAGGGCGTCGACCTCGGCGCGCAAGCCCGCCAGACCGTTCAAGCGTGCGAACTCGCGTAGCACCGCAGTGGAGACGAGGCGCGGCACGGCCCTATCGCACTCCCACAGGCGGACGAGCCAGAGGAGCCGTCCGTCCGGGTAGCGGTAGAGACGCGCGCGGGGATGGTACGGGCCGGCGATCGGGAGTCGGAGCTCTCCGACCTTGCGCACCCGCGGGACCGCGCGTTCGGGAAGGGGTTGGCTCGGAACGGGTTCGGGAGACGTTACGGCGATGCGCTCGGCATTCAAGGTTTCCAAAACTCCACCGCCCCTCCCGCGGGTCTCGGGTGGGACGGAGTCGTACACGGGGGGACCCCCTCGCAGAGGGCCCGGGAACGCCCTCCCTAGGACCCGCCCTGCGGCCGGAGCGCCGTGGGGCTGGGGAAGGCGCGCTCCGGCGATCAGCCGGGAAGACACTCAGAGCCGGCGCACCACTCCACGGTCAGGACCACCGGCGCGTCCGGCCGGGCGTCCGCTCGCGGGGGGCGTCCTCGAAAGACCCCTCGTCCTTCGGGGCGACGCCGGTCACTGGGCGGTTAGAGCCGGGAACCGTGCACGGAGCGGGAGACCGCGGAAGCGGCCTCGGGGCCCGGGGCGCGTTCGGCTCGGGGGTGAGGGCGAGGCATGTCGGGGTCCGTCAGAGTCCGCGATTAGGCCGAACGGTCGAACGCGGAGTGGGGCGGAGGGGGCGACGCGCGACGCCATCGGGAATCGTGCCGCAATCGCACGCGACGGTTAGGTCTGTTCGCGTGGCGGTGAAAAGTGAAAGATGAGGGGAACCCACGCGCGGGCGGACATCGCCGCCCAACGGACCCGGCTCAGAGATTCCCAACGGCTACGGGCCCGTGTCGCGAGGCGCGCAGTAGAGTGACGCGGTGGCGTGGACTTCGAAGGTCGACCCCGAGGAGAACGTTCCCGAGACGGTCCAGTTGTAGATCGAACCACAAAACAGAGAGGCCGGTCCAATGATGAACCCGTTCGCCGAGACGGACTGTCTCGGGGCCAAAGGAGTGGTCGCGTTCACGCTGGGAAACTGTACCCGGTACGGCTCCATCCCGTAGGGAGTCAGGAGTTGAACGGATGCCGATAGGTTGACGATCGACGAGCTTCCCGCGTTCTCCACGGTCAGGATCACTCCCGGTCCTCCGGGCGTGAGGGCGGACTCATTGAGCTCGAACGAGACGATCCATACGGGGGGTTGATTGGATTCGAAAGCCCCCAGACCCCACGGCGAAGGCAGGGCAAGCCCCAGCAACAGGGTCCCGGTCAAGACAACGCAGATGATCGCGGTGGGATGTTTCTTCCATCCCAGATTCCCACCGTGCCGGTCGATGCCGGTGGCAGGAGCCATATCGTTCTACCAGCGCCTGCCCATGAGGCCCCGATCCGAGATATCCCTTCTCGGAAGCCATTCCCGCCTTGAGGATCAAAGAGGAGAGGTTTTGGAAAGGTCCCTCGCACGCCTGGGACACGGTGCTGTCCCCTTGCGGCGATATGGAAGGACCTTTCCGGGGTGGTTGCAATGGAACAAGGGTCCTCCGGGGTATTTGAGCCGCGGACGGGGGGTCGTGAAACGGCTCGGGAGCGAGCCGTTCCGTCTATCGGGACCGGTGGGGGTCCGACTCGGCGATCACGATCCGGGGGAGCTCTCCCTGGATCGCGGAAGGCCGCCGCGCCGACGCCGCTGCGGCCGCCCGGCTCGTTTGCGCGGCCCTCGGGAGGAGCCAGCGCTCGCCCCACGCCCGCAGCTCGCGGGCGGCGGGGGCGAGGCCGAGGCCCATCTCGGTGAGCGAGTAGACGACGGAGAACGGACGAGTGCTGACGACCGTGCGCTGCACGACGCCCTGGCCTTCCAGGAACTTCAATGTCGCGCTCAGGGTCTTCGCGTTCAGTCGCGGGTTCGACTTCAGGATCTCGCTGAATCGTTGCGGTCCTTCGAGCAGGCGGTGGACGATCGCGAGGCGCCACTCGGTTCCGATGACGCCCACCGCCGCCAGCACCGGGCAGAGGTGTCGTCCGTCGGCCGAGTCGCAGGTTCCCGTCGCGGCCGGGTGAGCGGGGGTAGTTCGCCGGGAGCGTTCCGTTTCCATCGGTCTCGCCTCGGGCAGCGTAGACCCGCGGACCCTCTTATAGTTACTGTGTGATAGCAAGTGAATGGTGGTAACTCGAACGGGCCCGAAGCAGGTCCCAACGAGCGGGCGTACCTTTTCTCCGCGCTCGCCCGTCGGGCGCCGTGCCCATCCGTCGTCGTGAAATCGAGCTCACGGTCGAGCGCCCGCTCCGCCCCGGCGACCCCTCGGGCGGTGCGGTGCGGCTCTCGGCCAAGTTCGAGCTTCCCCCGGACGGGTCCGGACCGGACCACTCGGAGCTCGCCCGCGCGTTCGACGACCTGAGGGCCGACCTCGACGGCCTGGTCGGCCTTCCGCTCGCCGCGGTCCCGGCCACGCGCCCCGACCGCGACCTCACCGAGCTCGTCGAGACCTACCGGCCGCGCCAGCGCGAGCTCGTGGACCTCCTCCTCGGCGAAGGCGAGCTCACCGCGGGCGAGCACGCCTCCCTCGTCGAGTACCTGGGAGCCCCTCCGGCCCCGCCCGAGGCGCCCTCGCCCCCTCCCGAGCGGAGGTTCGACACACCGATTGCGGCGGTCCCGATCGCCGCGGGACGCCCGGAGGAAGGAGGTCGTCCCGTCGGCGAGCTGCTCCGTCTCTACCAGATCGGCTCGCTCAAGCAGGCCGGGGCCGTGCGCGCCCGCCGGGAGATCTCGTTCGGCGAGTACATGGCCCTCAAGCGACACTTCCAAGAGGCCGAGGCGAGCGCCGAGCGCCGCGAGGGCGCGGGGAGCCGTTAGGCCGTTCTCGCCGCGCGACCTTTCGCCACGACCGGCGTCGGAAATAGGGCGACCGTCAGCATCCCTACGTCCGTAATCCCCCGCCGCATCGCGACCACCCGGGCCCGGTCGGGGCGAACGCGGGAATCCGTTTCGGTCGTAGCCCCGACGACGGCGCCCGCCGGATACTCGGGGGCCCCGACCGCGCCCGCGGTCCGGAACAGACCCACGCTCATCTCGCGTCGACGCAGCTCCGAGCGAGCCGCGGTCAGGAACTCTCCGAACGCCGGGCCCTCGTCGACCCCTTCGGGAACTCCGAGCGTCGTCATCGCGAACGCGCCGATGCCCTTCGTCCGGCTCTCGGCCGTGAGCCCCTCGGCAACGTAGAGGTCGTCCGCGCGGGCGAGGAATCGCTCGGCGGCCGTGGTCGGCGGCTCCCGGAGCGCGAGGAACGCGAGCCGACTGGTCCATCCCTTCTCGAAGACCGCGTCGGCCGCCGCTTTGAGAGCGTCCCCCGGGCTCGCCACGACCACGGGGCGGGCGATACGGTCCGGGAGCCCGGCTCCGGGAGCTTCTCCCGTCCCGAGCGCCTCCCGGACCGCAGGCGGAAGCGCATCTGACAATCCGAGACCCGCGAGCAGCTCCCGACACTCTCCCCGCTCGGTCGGTCCGAGGGGGTGGACCGGGCCACCCCCGAGCAGCCTCGGTCCGTCGCCTCGGTCGACGATCAGGGTCGCCACGTCCGCGCGGGGGACCGCGTTCGCGAGCCGACCGCCGACGACGCCCTCCCCGAGCACCCGGTTCAACAGCCCAACCTGGGCGCCGGTCGCTCCTCGTTGGTGGGCGTCGCGGAGGAAGTTCCCGAACTCCTCACCCTGCATCCCCCGAGGCGGGCGGGTGAGACAGCGGACGGCGCCCCCCGAGAGGAGCACGAGCAGAAGGTCCTGTTCGGAGAGCCCGCCGGCGAGCTCGGTCGCCGCGGTGATCGCCTCCTCGGCCTCGGGCGCGTCGCCCCAGCCGGGCGGGACGCGGGTCCCGCGGAACGGGATCTCGGGAGCGACCGGCTCCGGCCCCGCGAGGAACCCCTGGGTCAGTCGGTCGCCGATGGCGTGCAGCGCGGCGAGTGCCATCGAGTTCGCCGCGTTCCCGAACGCAAGGAATGCGACCTGCCGGTAGCGCCCGTCCGTCACGAACCGGTTGCCGACGCGCAACGAGCCCGACTCGCGGCGAAGGGCGAGGCGTACCGAGTGGTAGGCGTCCGCGGACGTGACGGCCGCTCGGAACGCGATCGTGTGGATCGGGTCCGGTCCTCTCGGGTCGGGTTCCCCGGAGGTAGGGAACGGGTCCCACGGGAACGGTCCGATCACGAACGACGGGAGCGGGCCGCACGCTCAAGAGCGTAGCGGAGGCGAACGTCGCCTATCCGAGCTGAAGGCGTTCCACGGCCGCGACGGCGCTCGGAGCGAGGAACCGCTTCGGGGAGAACTGGGTGGGGTCGAGGTCGGTCGGCTGGCCGAGGGCGGCGAGGGCGATGCGTCGCGCGGTCGCCGGGGCGAGCATGAACCCGTGGCCGCCGAAGCCGTTCCCGTGGACGAAGCCGGGAAGGCGCGGGTCCTCGCCGATCACCGGGAACCCGTCCGGGGTGTCGTCATAGAACCCCGACCAGGCACGCAGGACCCCGACGGAGCCCAGCCGCGGAAGGAGGCTGACGAGCGCCCGCGCCATCGTGGTGAGGAACGCCGCCGAGCTTCCCACGCCCCGGGACGTTCCGGGACGGTGCGGGAGGGTGAGCCCGCCGATGACTTCGCCCCGCATCGACTGGCTGAAGTAGAGACCGTCCGAGACGCGGACGACCATCGGGTCGAGGAACGGTTTCATCGCCTCGGTCGCGAGGATCTCGTGGCGGGTGGCCACGTTCGGGACGTCGAGGCCGGCCCGGCGGGAGAGGTCGCCCGACCAGCCCCCCGCCGCGTTCACGACCGTCGATGTCCCGACCGGTCCTTTCGAGGTGAGCAGACCGGCGACCCGACCGTCCCGGACCTCGACCCCGAGCGCCTCGACGCCGAACGCGACCTCGACGCCGAGGGAGCGGATGGCCTCGTAGACGCCCCAGACCGCGGGGAACGGGTAGAGCGTCCCGTCGCTCGCGAGGTACGTTCCTCCCACCGCGGCGCCGGGGGCGATCCCGTCGACGAGCCGGGCGACGCCGTCCGTGTCCAGGACCTTCGAGGGCAGGCCTTCGGAGACGACGAGGGCATGTACCGCCCGGAGCCGGGCGAGCTCGCCCTCGTTCTCGGCGAGGAACAGGTAGCCGGATTGCCGGAACCAGATGTTGAAGCCGAACTCGAGGCCGAAGCGGCGGTACGCCTGCACCGACTCACGGGCGAGCCGGACCGTCCCGCGAGTCTCCCACTGCTGACGGATTCCGCCACCGTTGCGGCCGGACGCCCCGCTCGAAAGGAAGCCGCGATCGACGACGAGAATCGGTCCGCCACCGGCCCGAGCGAGATGGTAGGCCGTGAAGAGTCCCACGATCCCGGCCCCGACCACGACCGTGCGGTAGGTGTCTCGGGCGAACGTCATGGGGGGACGCCCTCGGTGAGCGAGGGGGTCGGCAGGGAGGCGAGCGCGGCGAGCGGAGTGGGCACGACGGGAGGTCGTTGGGTGATGTACCCCACCTCCGGAGGCGTCCGTCCCTCCAGGATCGAGAGCAGGAGGAGCGCATCGGGGAGGCAGTATCGTCCCTGGCAGATCCCCGAACCGAGGCTCGAGTACCGCTTGACGACCTCGATGCCGCGGTAGCCGGCACGGACCGCCCGCTCGACCTCCGCGACCAGCACGTCCACGCAGGGGCAGGCCACCCATCGCCCGTGGCCGGGAACACGGAGGAGCTCGCGGTAGTACCCGAGGAGCTCGGTAGGAGCTTCCTCCGCCGCGGGGGAGGGCGCTGGGTCGGTCGGGCCGGCCCCGCGGAGGACCGCGTCGGTGATGATCTCGGCCTGATGGTCGAACTCGGAGGGAGAGACCCCGGCCACGGACCCGCCGGCGAAGAGGCCGGAAACGCTCGTGGCCCCGTTCGGGGTCACGGTCGGCGCGTACGCCCCGACGCCCGCCCGCCACTCCATCGTGGCCCCGGTCTGGAAGAACAGTTGGGCGTGGGGGACTCGCCGGTGCGCCAGGATGACCGCGTCGCACGCGATCTGGGTGGTCGTCCCGCCGCTTCGAGCGCGGAGGCGGACCGAGCGGACATGCTTGCGCCCATGGGCCCGGAGCAGGAGAGAGCGCGGGTAGAGCAGGATCCCCCGGTCGCTCGCGGCCCGAACGACGTCGGGGCGGATCTCTCCCGGCGCGACGACCGCCTCGACCGTTTCACCGCACGCCTCGAGCACCTCCGCCGCGCGGCGGCCCCCGCCCACGACCACGGCTCGATGGAACGGGGGACGACGCGATGGAGCCGAAAGCGACAGGGCCGCGTCGGCGGTGACGACGCCGGGCCGGTCGTTCCCCCCGAACAGAAGCGACGCATCATAGCCTCCCGTAGCGACCACGACCGACCGCGCGTCGATGCGAACGCCCTGGGCCGGCTCGCGGAACGCGAGGAGGGTGAACCGCCGTTCCCCGGCGTCCGCGGGGGGCGGGAGGAACACCGCGGTCGTTGCCCCGAGGAGCTCCGCGCCGGACACGGTCGGGGGACGAAGCCCCCGCTCGACGACGACCGGTCGGACCCCACGGGCGACGAGCGCCGCCACCACGGCGCGGCCCGCAGCGCCCGCACCGATGACCACCACCTCCGAGGAGCGTTCCACCGGAGGAGCCGAGAGCCCCCGGGAGGCGGCCTCGGTGGGCGGTGCCCCCGTGCCGGCGAGCCGACGCACGAACCGTTGGTAGAGCCGGGTGGCCCACGCCGGCCGCCTCAGTCCGTGCAGGCTGTCGACCCCTCCGGGCACGACGAGGCCGATCGCTCCGAGGAGGTCCCAGGTCGGCGAGGGCCACGCGTTCTCGGTCGTGACGGAGTCTCCCGGGCCGGGCTCGTACCGGCAGGCCCGTACGTTGGGGCGGCCGTTGACCCGGACGAGGCAACCGGTGCAGTGGCCGATCCCGCAGAGAGGACCCTGGGGTCGATGATACTGGATCGACCGATGCAAGAGGGGAATTCGGTCGGTGGAGAGGGCGGAGAGCAGGGTCTCACCGTCCCGAGCCGTGCGCGGTCGACCTCGGAACGAGAAATGCCGGTCCGGCTCCCCAACCATGCTGAGCGACCGCTCGCTACCCGCGCCCGACGTATTTAGGGTCCCCGGCGGGACCGGACGGGGGCCCGGAGTTCGTCCTCTAAGGCTGGTAGTTTGGCCGAAGCTATATAGAGAATAGTGACTCCGCCCAACTACTATCAATGCGTAGCAGCGGCGGGTTCCACGGACGAAGGATCCAGAAGACGGGCGGGTCGACCTTCATCATCTCGCTTCCGAAGAACTGGGTGACCGCCCGCGGCCTCGGACCGGGGGACGTGCTGTTCTTCACCCCGCGCGCGGACGGTTCGCTCACGGTCTACGCGGAATCGGCGGACCCCTCGGAGATGGAACGACGGGTGGTCGAGGTCCGGAACGACATGAACGAGGAGCATCTCTTCCGACGTCTCATCGCCGAGTACATCGCCGGGTACCCGCTCCTCGACGTCCGCACTCCCGGCCGGATGGGAGCCCGGACCCGCGAGGTGATCCGCAGCTTCGCCCAGCGGATGATCGGCCCCGAAATTCTCGAGGAGACCGCGGAGTCGGTGATCCTCCAGGACGTCGTCGGCCAGAACCCTCTCCCGATCCCGTCCATCATCCGACGGATGCACCAGATGGTCCGCGCGATGCAGACGGACGCGATGGCCGCGTTCCGGTCGCGGGACACGGCGATCGCACGGGACGTGATCGAGCGGGACTGGGAGGTCGACCGCCTCCACTGGTTCCTCGAAAAGCAGGTGACGAGCGCGCTCCGGGACGCGCGGATCCTCGCGACCGTCGACCTCACGCTGCCCGAGTGCTCCACGTACCTCCTTGCGTCACGCACGCTCGAGCGGATCGCCGACCACGCGGTCCGCATCGCCGAGACCGTGACGATCCTCGGCCGTGAGCGGACCCCTGAACGGCTCGTCGGTGAGCTCGACCGAATGGCGGCCGCCGCCGCGACCGCCCTCGCCGACGCCCTCGATTGCCTCGATTCGCGGGACATCGAGAAGGCGAACCAGGTGATCGACGCGGCGCACATGCTCACCGAAGAACGGGACAACATCCTCCACCAGCTCACGTCGAAGCACGGTCGTCTCGCCGTCGGTCTCGCCTACGTGCTCGAGAGCCTCGAGCGGAGCGCGTTCTATGCGAGCGACCTCGCGGAGATCGCGATCAACCGCGCGGTCGAGTCGCCACGGGCCAACCCCGCCGTCGCGCCGGCCGCTCGGAAGGTCGTTGTTCAGGCGCCGGGAGCGTAGCGGACCTCGAGGTCCTGGAAGACGTCCGTCACGTCCTCGCAGCGGTCGGTGATGACCTCGAGGCGCTCGTAGAAGTCCTTCCACTTCAGGATCTCGATCGGGTCCCGCTCCGCGAACAGCTTGTCGAGGAGGTCGCGGAGCAGGTCGTCCGCCTCGTTCTCGAGACGGTTGACCTCCACGATCGCGCGGTTGAGGTTCGCGGCCGACCCCCGGTAGAGCTCGTCGAGGCCTAGGATCCCGTTGCTAACGTACTGGACGGACTCGACGACGATGTCCGCGAACCGCCGAAGCTCGGGGCGGCCCTGGACCAGCTGGTACGTCCGCACCCGATTGGCGACCGATTCGATCCCATCCACGACGTCGTCCAGCGCGCTCGCGAGGTGACCGACATCGGCGCGTACGTCCGAGCTCAAGCGTCGGTTGTTCAGCTCGACGAAGATCCGGTGTACTTCCTCATCGGCCGCGTGCTCGATTGCCTGGATCCGGGCGACCTTCGCGTCGCGGTCGGTCGTCGGGTCGGCGAGCAGCTCCCGCAGCGCGATCGCGGCCTGTTCCGCGGTCAGGGAGAGCGAGCGCAGGTACGTCGAGAACCTCCGGACGAGGA
>JBKQUP010000017.1:0-13479 GCA_052325545.1 Thermoplasmata archaeon | reverse complement strand
GCGCAGGGTCAGGTTGTGGCGGGCCTCGGAGCGGCAAAGCTCGCAGACGAATCGAGGAACGGGCGGAGGGAGGGGAGCGCTGTCAGGCTCGACGACGAAGGTGATCTCGGCGTACCGGGGCGTCAACCGACCACCCCCGATGCCGTTTCAAGTCGCAAGGGTATGGCCCAACTTGAGCCGGGGAGAGGGGTTGGCCGTCCTTGCCTCGGGACCCATTCCGGTATGGGTTCTATAAGGAAATGGTTACGGGCCCGCCGGGATTCGAACCCGGGTTTGAGGCTCCGGAGGCCTCCGTGATGTCCAAGCTATACTACGAGCCCGCGCGTCGCATTCGACGCGGGACCGTATTTAGGTGCTTGCTCGGGACGAAGCGACGGCGCCCCGCCTGCTCCCGAGGATGGGTTCGGGCGATGAGGGCCGCGGGACCTGGGGGAGGGAGCCTGCGAGGACCGTGCCGCCACCCCGCCGCTGGCGTCCACGCAAGCGCCCGGCATCGCCTCCCGTGGATGGCGCAGGGCCTCGCGAAGGCGTTGTGGCCAATCAGCCGGTGGCGCGCAAAGTATTCATGATGGGCGACCGGGATGGGTCTCGGGTGCCCGGGCTGAAGCGGCGTTCGATTCGGACCGTTGTACGACCGCTCGCGGACCGGGAGGGACGGTAGGTGACGTCGTGATCTCTTTCATCACTCCCATGCGCCGCCCCGACCCGGCCGAGATCCAACGGATCCAGGCGATGCTTCCCAAGGACTCCGAGTTCATCGTCGTCTCGGCCCCGGGCGGCGCGGCCCATGCCCGGAACATCGGGGCGGCCGCGGCCTCCGGGGACGTGTTCGTGTTCGTGGACGACGACGTCCAGCTGGTCACCCATTGGGCGTGGGGGGATTGGTTGAAACGGGATTGGCATTTCGCCATCGCCGAAACCCACTGGCCGGCCCCGGTCGTGAACCGGTTCATGATGCGGGCGGAGAGCACCCTGCTCGACGTGCTGACCGCGGTGTTCCGCTACAAGCTGTTCATGTCGGGGTTCGCGGCCGTTCGCCGGGAGGCGTTCGAGGCGGTCGGCGGGTACAACGAGTCCGTGGTCTTTGAGGAGCATGTCATCACCATGGACTTCTATCGTCACCATTTCCGCGGAGCCATATTGCCGGTACACGTCAAGCTGCTACGGCGATGGCACGGCTGGAGCCCTAGAAACGACGCCACGAGTCACGGGAAGGAGCACCCTCCTCCGAAGCCGGGGGAAGTCCTCGTCCTCCGCACGTAATCCTGCCCACGCTCCCCGCGATGGGGACCCGAACCGCGACGGTCGTAGGGTCGAACGGATGACCCACGGCGGAGCCGCTACCCCTTGCCGGCCTTCACACGGGCCGCGGGCGGGGGGGCCTTCGACTCCGAGTACCCGCACTTCCCGCACGAGCGGCGGTCGTTGTGGTTCGCGAGGAAGGTACCGGGGCCGCACTTCGGGCAGGACTTGTGCGTCCGGGTGAGCGTCTCTCCTTTGACCTCGTAGAGGCCGACGCGTGCCTTCGACGTGAGAGCTCACTCCTTCTTCTCGGAGGCGGGCGCGGGCGGCGCCGGCGCGGCCGCGGGAGGAGCGGCGGGGGTCGCCGGTTCGGCGGCCGCCGGAGCTTGAGCCTTGGCGGGCTTCTCCTTGAGGCCGTTACGGATCAGGATGTGCCCGCGGACGATCGCCTTCGCCGCGTCCGCGGTTTCGTAGACGACGGCATCCCCGCGAGTGACCGCGGTGCCGTAGCGAGCGTTCATCCGCTCGATGATGACCCGGTCCTTCGGGGCCTTCACGAGCTTCGAGAGCTCCCCTCGGACGGCGTCCCGGCTGGGCGTCGCCGCGGTCGCGTGCGCGATCTCGAACCGAAGTTCGTGGCGCTTCATCAGCGGGTTCGCCCGGTCCTCGAGGATCTTAATCTCCACGGTCGATTCTCCGAAGCTCCATTTGGGCGATGAGTTGCCGTACGTGCTCTTTCGACACCGCGTCGACGCGGACGAAAGAGACCCCCGCACCCGGGATTCCGTATATAACAGTGGCCCCGGCGGGGAGCGATTCGACGAGCGCGAGCGACCCGAGGTCCTCTTCGCCGTCGACCTCGATGAGGCCGCCTCCCGACCCGACGAGCTCGCGGACGGCGGCTCGGAGCCGCTCCGTGAGGACGCCGGGAGGGTTCGGGACGCGAAGGAGTCGCCGGCGGGCGAGCGGTCGGAAGAGCTTCGGGTCGACCGGCTCGTTCCGTCGCGTCTTGAAATCGACGATGCCGATGAGCGGGGGATGGTCGAGCTCGATCGCCCGCGCGGTCACGAGGTCGCCGCAGGCGCCGAACGTCCCGAGCTCGAGCAGGTGGCGGTCGGCCTCCGGCCCCGAGTAGACGGGACCATACCGCTTTCCCAGGGTCGCGCGAAGCGACTCCGGGACCGCCCACGCCCGGTCGTCACTTGACGCGGAGCGCGTACCGGCCCGCGGCATGGATCCCCATCTTGCGTGCAATCTCGGACTTCTCCGGGTCGATGACGATGAGGTACCCCTGCCATTCGCGGGAGACCTCGCCTCCGCAGCGGGGGCATTTCGCCTGGTCGGTGATGGAACTGCAGCTCTTGCACGCCTTCAGATTGATCATCGTTCAACTCGCCGGTGCCGGGGGCTTCGGGGGGGATTTCGGGGCGGACTTCGCGGCCGTCTTCTTGGCGGGGGCGGCTCCGCCGGCCTTCTTGGCCGCGCCTTCGGCCTTCTTGTGAGCCTCCTGGATCCACTCGAGCCGTCCGAGCGCCGGCTGGCGCATCGTGAGCCCGATGCGACTGTCGCGGGGAGATATCTCGGAGAGGGAGAGCGAAACGACGCGGGCCCGGACCTTGTAGCCGACCTTGAGGTCCTTCTTCGACTCGACGCCGACGAGCCGTTGGTTGTGCTCGTCGATGTTGACCCGGTCGTCCATGATCTGGGAAACGTGGAGCAGCCCGTCGAGCGGACCGAACCGGACGAACGCGCCGAACTTCCGGATCTCGACGACCATCCCCTCCACGACCTCCTGGATCTCGGGGCGGAAGAGGAGGGCCTCGTACTCGACCTCCTGATAGACTCCGCCGTCGCCGTGGATGATGTGCCCCTCGCCAACGGGGGTCACGTCCCGGATCGTCACCGCGACGCTCTGGCCGTCCACGAGCTTCCCCTCGAACTGCTGCTGCGCGAGCTCGGTCAGCACGTTCGCGAGGTCGGGCCCGAGCCGCTGGGGCGGGATGCGAACGACATCCCGGCGGTGGTCAAGATAGTACATGCGCCGCGCGCGAGCGGGGGGGTCTATAAGATTCTTGGGGTCGGGCCTGCGGGCGAGTTCGAGGGCTGCGACGTTCCCGGACCGCCGCCACCACGAACCCATGGCCGGTCTCGAGGACGCCGGATCTCCGACCAACTCGCTCCTCGAGCTCGAGGAGGTTCCGCCAGACGCGAGGCTCTCGCCGCGCAATCGTCGTGAGCCGTTCGCGGTACGCCCCTACGGCGCCGAGGGCCATCCGGTCGACCGGCCGGAAACCCGCCGCGACCAGCGCCTCCTCCGCGCCGGCCGGGGTGTAGAAGTCGAATTCGAAGAACCCCCAGCGCTTGGGGGCGTACGGCTGATGCGTCCGATCGGACGAGGCGGCAACCTGGTTCAGGAAGTAGTAGCTCGGGTCTCGAAGGACTCGCCGGAGGAGGCGGGTCCGCGCGGCGGACTCGAGGAAATCCGTTGTCGCAGCCACGGGAGAGGCGACGTCGAGGATCAGGAGCCCTCCGGGCCGGGTCACGCGAGCGAGTTCCGAGAGCAACCGTGCGCCGTCGCTCGCCGAGAACCCGAGGATGTTTCCGAGGGCGATCGCCGCCCGGAACGTGCCATCTTGGAACGGTAGGTGCTCCCCTGCCGCTCGGACGCGTCGCAACCGGGTGGACCGCGAACGGATCGGCTTGCGTCGGCCGAGCGCCCGGAGCATGGGCAGGCTCAGGTCGACCGCAACCACACGGGCGCCTGACGAGAGGATGGTGGGGGTGAAGCGGCCGGGTCCGGGCCCGAGCTCTAGCACCCACCCATGGCCCTGCGGAAGGTAGCGTTCGAGGAACCGGTCGCGGAGCTCGCGGACGAGGAGCCGCCAGGCCTGGCCGGAATACCGCCGTCGCTCTCGATCGACCTGAGTGTCAAACCGCTCGCGGATCCGACGACGTCGCTCGCTCGAACGCGACGCAGGTCGCTTGCGGGGCCGCGACCCCCGTCTCGGGTTCGCTGGCATGGCGGTCCCACCGGGGCGGAGCAGATAACCCAGCTCCGGCCGCGAGCGGGTGGTGCCTAGGCCCGGCCGAGCCCGAGGGCGAGGTCGGGCTTCGTTCGGCCCACCCGAGTTCTCCCGAGTTCCTCGTGGAGAGAGCAAGAGACGCGAGAGGGAACACGGGGGTCCCGGCGGCCGAGCGAGAGCTCGGGATCCGAGAACCTCACTTACAGCCGCGCGGCGAAAAGCTTGATCAGGTCGCGGCAGCGACACGAGTAGCCCCACTCGTTGTCGTACCACGCGAGGACCTTGAGGCAGTTCGAGGCCACGACCCGCGTGGAGCACGCGTCGACGATGGCGGACCGCGAGTCGCCCCGAAAGTCCACGGAAACGAGCTCCTCCTCGGTGTAGCCCAGAATCCCCTTCATGGGGCCCTCGGCCGCCCGCTTGAACGCCGCATTGACCTCTTCGACAGTGACCGGCCGGCCCGTGATGACCGTCAGATCCACGACGCTAACGTTCGGCGTGGGAACTCGCAGGGAGTACCCGTCGAGCTTGCCTTTCAGCTCCGGAATGACCAGGTGCAGTGCCTTGGCGGCGCCGGTGGTGGTGGGGATCATGGACAGCGCAGCGGCGCGCGCGCGGCGCAGATCCTTGTGCGGCAGGTCGAGCAGTTTCTGATCGTTCGTGTAGGAGTGGACCGTGGTCATCATCCCGGCGGTGATCCCGAAGCCGTCCAGGATCACTTTGGCCACCGGCGCGAGACAATTCGTCGTGCAGGACGCGTTCGAAACGACGTGATGCTTGACCGGGTCGTAAGTGTTGTCGTTCACACCGAGAACAAGGGTCGTGTCGGGGTCCGTGGCGGGCGCCGAGATCAGGACCTTCTTCACGGGGCCCCGAAGGTGCTTGCGCGCCTCAGAGCCCTTCGTGAACAGCCCGGTGGACTCCACCACGATGGACGCCCCGACCGATGCCCAGTCCAGCTCCGCCGGATCCTTGACTTTGAAGACCCTGAAGCTCTTGCCATCAACAGAGATCGTATCGTCCGTGTGCGTGATCTGGTTCGGAAGATTGCCCAGAATCGAATCATACTTTAACAAGTAAGCGAGCGTTCTTGCGTCGGTGATGTCGTTGACCGCGACCACTTCGATCTCCGGGTCGCCCAACGCCGCGCGGAAGATGTTTCGACCAATGCGCCCGAATCCGTTGATTGCGACCCGCACCGTCATGGAGGCCTCAGAGCAGGTCAGCGCGGGCGGCTTAAAGGAGTTCCTCGAGCTTACGGGCTCCGGTGATGTAGAGGGGGTATCCCTTCTCTAGCGCCCGGTGGGCCTCGCAGTTCGGTCGGGTCTGCGCGACCCCTACGAGCTCCATGTCCGGCTGCTTCGCCACCGGGTCGGCGACCCTTTTGCCGATCGTACCGAACCCGTTGATGGTCACGCGGACCCGCACTCGTCACTCCTCCGGGCGGCCGAGGTTAAAGGAACTGCCGCGAGAGGCCGCGCCCGCGGATACGCTAAATCCCAGCGCGTCCGTCAGCGCGCGATTACCATGAATTTCGAGCTGAGTGACGAGGAGCAGGCGTTCCAGGCCGCGGTCCGCCGCTTTGGCGACCGGGTCCTCCGCGCGAACGAACAGAAGATCGACTCGGAAGGACAAATCCCCTCCGACGTCCTCGCGGCGATGGCCGACCTCGGCCTGCTCGCGATGCCCGTGCCCGTCGAGTACGGCGGCATGGGCGCCTCCGCAGTCCTGACCGAGCTCGCGGCGGAAGAGATCGGGCGCGGAGACTCTTCCATGGCGACCGCGGTCTTCTTCCTGCTCGAAGCGGGATGGTCCACGGCCTTTTCCCTTCACGGAACGGAGGAGGCGAAGCGCGAGGTCCTGCCGCCCGTCTGCGCGGGAAAGGCGTTCCTCGGGATCGCCAGCACGGAGCCGACCGGCGGAAGCGACCTCGCCGGCATGCACACGACCGCCCGTCGGGACGGCAAATCGTTCGTGCTGCACGGGGAAAAATCCTTCATCTCCGGTACGGAGGAGTCGAAGTCGCTCGGCGGCGGTCACCTCACGCTCGCGAAGGACCCCGCGGGGGGGTTCAACTTCATCTACGTACCGACCAACACCGAGGGGATCTCGACCCAACGGTTCCACAACATGGGCCGCATGGGCATCTCTACCGGTGGCCTGACCTACCAGGACGCTCGGGTCCCGGAGAAGTACCTCCTCGGAACCCAGGGGAAGGGGTTCGGCCTCGCCATGGGTGGCTTCACCGTCGCTCGGACGTACGTCGCCGCGGCGTGCATCGGTGCCGCCGAGCGGGCGCTCGAGACCGGGATGAAGTACATCCGGGAACGGTCGGTCTTCGGCCAGCCGCTCGGGAAGTTCGAGGCGATCCAGTTCGAGCTCGCGGACCTGTATTCCCAGCTCGAAGCGGTCAAGTGGCAGGTCCGTCGAGCCGCCTGGTTGGTGGACACCTACACGCTCAAGGGGGACACGTCCCACCGCTCCGAAGTGGACCGCGTGGTCTCGTCGGTCAAGCTCGCTGCCCCCCAGATCGCCTTCGAATGCGTGAAACGGGTGATGATGTGGCACGGCGCGTCCGGCTACACCAAAGAGGTCGGCCTCGAGCTCGGGCTCCGGGGGATCATGTCGTACATGGTCGGGGCCGAGGGTGGGCTCAACATCATGCGGATCATCCTCGGACGGGAGCTCCTTGGAAAAGACTTCCTCCCGTACAAGTAAGCGACCGATGACCGGGCGTCGCGCGTCTCGGACGAAGGCAATCGACGAGCGACGGTTCCACGACTGGCTGGCGAGCGAGCTCCCCGCCGGCCGGGAAGGCCTTCTCCCCCTCGGGGATGACGCGGCGGCCATTCGCCCTCCTCCCGGCAAGGTCGCGGTCCTATCGATCGACTCGCTCGTGGAAGGGACCCACTTCCGTCCGGGGGCTCCACCTCGTCGGGTCGGGGCGGCCGCCGCGGCGGTCAGCCTTTCGGACCTCGCCGCCAAAGGGGCGGAACCGGCCGCCCTCCTCCTCGCCATTGTCGTGCCCGTGGGAACGCCTCAGGTATGGACGGAAGAGGTCATCCGGGGCGCGGCGCGGACCGCCGAGCGGTTCGGGATGCACCTCGTCGGAGGGGACACGAAACCCGGACCGGTCCGGACCGTGGTCAGCAGCGTGGTCGGATGGGCTCGGGAGGGCTCGCTCGCCCCCCGGTCGGGGGCCCGCCTGGGGGACCTCGTCGCGACGACCGGCTCCGTGGGACGAGGGGGGGTCGCCGCGGCTCGCCTGAGCATGACGAAACGCCCGGACCCGCGCGCCCTTTCGGGGATGCTCGACGTACGTCCGCGCGTCGCCGAAGGGGCCACGCTGGTCCGCTGGGCGCACGCGATGATCGACACGTCCGACGGCCTCGCGGACGCGTCCCGCCTGCTCGCGGAGGCGAGCCACGTCCGGGTGGAGGTCGATGAGGACCGACTCCCGCTGACCCCGGCCCTTCGGGACCCGAACCTCTCCGCGGCCGAACGACGGCGACGCACGCTCTACGGTGGCGATTACGAGCTCCTTCTCACGCTTCCGGCACAAGGATTCCCGGCCGCCCAGCGAGCCGTCCGTCGCGTCGGGGGCCGGCTGACCGCGATCGGCCACGTGGCCCGGGGACGCGGGGCCTGGCTCGGGAGCGGCGGGCGGATGCGGCCGATGCCGCCCGCCGGCTGGCGACCGTTCGCTCGGCGGACCCGCCGGCGCCTCTGACCGGCACGGTTCGTTCCGTGTCGAAAGGTTCGTTTCGTGTCGACACCATGCGGCACCCTCGCGCGGTCCACGTTACCCTCAAGTATCAGGAGACGAACTCCTCGATTGCCCGGAGGTTTCGGGTATGGTGAACAGCAGTTCAACGACAAATCCGTTTGAGACGGCGAAGAGACAAGTCGACATTGTCGCAGACCTTCTGAGTCTCGACAACGGCATGCGAGAGGTACTGAAGCACCCGAAGCGGGAGCTCACGGTCAACTTCCCGGTCCGGATGGACAACGGGGATTACCATGTGTACTCCGGTTACCGGGTCCAGTACAACATGGCTCGCGGGCCCTGCAAGGGCGGAATCCGATACCACCCGCAGGTGTCGCTCGACGAGGTTCGGGCGCTCGCGGCATGGATGACCTGGAAGTGCGCAGTGGTCAACATCCCGTACGGCGGCGCCAAGGGCGGCGTCATCTGCGACCCGAAGCACATGTCGAAGGGCGAGCTCGAGCGCCTCACCCGGCGCTTCGCGACCGAGATCTCCGGCATCATCGGGCCCGAGAGGGACATTCCGGCCCCCGACGTCTACACCGACGGCCAGACGATGGCCTGGATCATGGACACATACTCGATGCTGAAGGGGTACTCCGTGCCGGGCGTCGTGACGGGCAAGCCGATCGCCCTCGGCGGCAGCGAAGGCCGCGGAGAGGCGACCGGGCGCGGCTGCGCTTACACTATCCGCGAAGCGGCGACCCATGCCGGTGTTCGCGTGAAGAACGGAACGGTCGCGGTCCAGGGATACGGGAACGCGGGCAGCGTCTGCGCGAACATCCTGTACGACGAGCAGGGCGCGAAGATTGTCGCGGCCTCCGACTCGAAGGGCGGGATCTACAAGGCGGACGGCTTCAACCCCCACGCGGTCGAGGAGTACAAGGCCAAGAACGGCTCCGTGGTCGGTTTCCCGGGCGCGAAGGCGATCTCCAACGAGGAGCTTCTTGAGCTCAAGGTGGACATCCTAGTCCCCGCGGCGCTCGAGAACCAGCTCACCGCGAAGAACGCCGACAAGGTCCAAGCGAAGCTCATCGGCGAAGCGGCGAACGGCCCGACTCTCCCCGAGGCGGACACGATCTTCTTCCAGAAGAAGATCACCGTGCTCCCGGACATCCTCGCGAACGCGGGCGGAGTCACCGTCAGCTACTTCGAGTGGGCCCAGGACATCCAGGGCTACTTCTGGCCCCTCGCCGAGGTCAACCAGCGCCTCGAGCGGGTGATGGTCCAGTCGTACAACGACGTGCACAAGATCGCGGTGGAGCGCAAGGTGCACAACCGGACGGCCGCGTACGTCCTCGCGATCCAGCGGGTCGCCGAGGCGATCCGGCTCCGGGGCATCTACCCGTAGGAAGGAACGCAAGAGAGAAAAGGGCGGGGCGGGGTCGACCACCGGATGGCCGACCTCCCCCGCTGTCGCCTAACCACTTGGTCCGACGTAGACCGTTGGGCCGACCGCCTCGCCGAGCGGATTCGTTCGGCGCAGGCGGTCCCGGATACGATCGTGGCCCTCACGCGTGGGGGATGGGTCCCGAGCCGGCTCCTGTGCGACCGGCTCGCGGTGCACCGGTTGGTCTCCGTCCGAGCGCAGCACTGGGGCGTCACCGCGACGCCGGACGGGACCGCGAAGCTCACCGAGGGGCTGAGCGGCCCGGTCGAGGGCCAAAAGGTCCTCGTCGTGGACGACATCACCGACACCGGGGAGAGCCTCGCGCTCGCCACGGACCACGTCCGGGAGCAGCGCCCGGCCCGTCTCGAGACGGCTTCCTTCCTCCATATCGCGCACTCGAAGTTCGTTCCGACCTATTTCGCCGAGGAGATCCCCCGGACCGGGTGGGTCTGGGTCGTGTTCCCGTGGAACTACTGGGAGGACCTGGCCGCTCTGGCTACTCGCGCGGCCGAGTTCGGTCGTGGAGTGCCCGCGATCCGGGAGACCCTGCGCACACGCTCGGGCCTCGACGTTCCTCTCGCCGACCTCGAACGGGTCGCAGAGCTCGTTCCGATCCGATAGACCCTCAGGCGAAGCGACGGGGACCTACGCGGCCGGCTCGACCACGGCCCGCCGGGCGACCGACTTGATGTACTGCTGCAGGACCCCCGCGCCGATACCGAGTCCGAAGCCCACGGCGATGAGACCGATGGCGAGGACGAGCGGGGGAACGGGAGCCGTCCCCTCGAGATACCGAACGAGGAACACGATCCCGTAGCTCACGCAACCGATCCCGACGATGGAGGTCCCCGCCACGGCGTACGTCCGCGGGAAACGGCCTCGGGCGAATCGGCGTCGGATGGCCCGACCGGTCTCCCAGATGATCGCGGCCAGTATCCAGTAGAACAGTCCCATCTGGATGAATAGGAGGACCCGGGTGATGTCGGGCTGGGTGAGGTTCGAGTAGTACGTGTTGTAGCCGGACAGGAACCCCACCCCGACCAGAGCGAGGGAAAAGAGACCGAAACCGAACGCGACCGAACCCTGGCGGATGTCGGTCGACGCGGAACGGATGGAGTCGATGAACGCCTCGTCGATGTCGAACGTCCAGAAGATGAGGTAGATGCCGAGCACGATCGCCAGCCCGATGAACCCCCAGACCAGGACATTACCGGCCGCAGCGATCCCGAGGATGAGCAGAACGATCGCGACGGGGAGGATCGTCTTCGCCCGGAGCTTCGGGTCCTTCATCGCCCGGACGATGGTGTAGTAGGTCGACTCGATGCTCGCGTTCTGACGGACGTAGACCCGGCGGACGCCGTCCACCCGCACCCGCGAGGCGATGATCGGGAACAAGTACTCGTCCTCCGCGCCGTCGCTGACGAGGTACGCCGAGGTCGCGTGGAGCTGGGCGAGGACGTGGTCGAACTGGTCGGCGACCCGCCGGTCGGAAAGGATCCCGACCTTCGGCGAGCCGGTGAGGATGCAGACCTCGGCCTCCTCGCCCGCGCCCCTGAGCTCGTCCAAGAGGCTGACCGACGCGAATATCGCGTTCGTGTCGGAATCCTCGGGGTCCACGGTCGCCAACCGTACGGCGGCGTCGACGACGGCGGCCCGACCGACGACCGGCCCGGCGACCGAGGCCTTGCGGCCGAGGTCGTCGTCCCGGTCGATGCAGACGACGAGGCGCATGGCTGGCGTCACATGGTTCACCCTCGGCTTAACAACTTGTGTTCACTGGTGTCGACCCCCGCGCCCGCACGCCGTCCTCCCGCCACGGACGGCGGCGGAACACGGCCCGAAACGCCGGGGGCGAAACCGTGCCGCCCCGGCACTATACCCTTATACTCCCGGTGCCCCCCTTTCCTCGTCCCGCATGCCCGAGCTTCCGGACAAGAAGGCCGCGTTCATCGACTGGTACCTCGCCGTCGTGGACGCCGCGAACCTGACCGACAAACGCTACGGCGTGAAGGGAATGAACGTCTGGACCCCATACGGGTTCCTCGCCCGCCGCCACCTCGACGAGGTCATGATCCGGGAGATCGAGGTCACGGGGTCGTCCCCGGTCGAGTTCCCCGCGCTCATCCCGGCGAACGAGTTCGCGAAAGAGAAGGAGCACATCAAGGGGTTCGACGCGCAGGTCTACTGGGTCACGAAGGGAGGACTCTCCGACCTCGATATCCCCCTCGTCCTTCGCCCGACGAGCGAGACCGCGATGTACCCCATCTTCGCCCTTTGGGTCCGCTCCCACCGGGACCTGCCGCTCAACGTCTACCAGATCGTGAACACGTTCCGCTACGAGACCAAGACGACCCGGCCGTTCCTGCGGGTCCGCGAGATCCACTTCTTCGAGGAGCACACCTGCCAGGTCGACGAAGCGACGGCCGACCGTAGGGTACGTTCCAACCTGGAGGCGTTCGGCCGGATGGCGAAGACATTCGCGCTCCCGTACGTGGCCGTGCGCCGACCCGAGTGGGACAAGTTCCCGGGCGCCGCCTACTCCATCGCCTTCGACATCCCGGTCGGAGCGGGTCGCACCCTACAGATCGGAAGCGTCCACCACTACCGGGAGAACTTCTCCGGACCGTACGGCATCCGATACGAGGACGCGGACGGGGCCCAGCGGCTCGTGCACCAGACGACGTTCGGCCTCTCGGAACGCCTGCTCGGCGCCATCGTGGCGGTCCACGGGGACCAGAAGGGAGCGGCCTTCCCGAGCGCGGTGGCCCCGTACGAGGTCGTGGTCGTCCCAATCCCCAGCACCGCCGCCGGACCCGCCCCCGAGACGGCCGCGACCGAGATCGTCGAGCGGCTCCGCGCGCACGGCCGTCGGGTCCACATCGACTCGGGCGATGAGCGACCCGGCGCCAAGTACTACCGCTGGGAGCTTCAGGGCGTTCCCGTCCGGCTCGAGGTCGGACGGCGGGAAGCGGCGGGCCGGACGGCGACCGCGGTCGACCGGCTCGGGCGCAAGCAGACGGTCTCGCTCGACACCCTGGAACGGGAGGTCGATGGCTTCCTCGCGGAGTTCGATCGGGCCCTCTATGCCAAGGCGCTCGCGAGCTTCCGGGACGAGTTTCGGGTCGTCCGTTCTCTGGACGAGCTGAAGAAGTTCTCGCACGTAGGGATCGTCGGCTGGTGCGGCTCGGAGGAGTGCGGCCACGCGGTCGAGGCGGCCGTGGAGGGGGGGCTCCTCGGGACCCCCGAGAGTGAGCTTCCTCTCGAGCTGGACGCACCCGCCGCCTGCGTCGTTTGTGGCTCGACCACCGGGGCCCGTTGGGCGCTCGCAGGACGTTCTCTCTAGGACGAACGGCCCACCTACGAGTGCGGCGTGGGCGGGGGAGCCGGGGGGTTCGGCAACACGAGCCACATCCCGGCGAGACCGAACAGAAGCAGCGTGATCGTCACGGCGTAGACGCCGTTGTCAATCCAGACCCCGAACGCGACCCCCCACCACACGTAGAACCCTACGGCGAGGACCACCAACGTGGCGAAACCCCAGAAGGAGACCCTTCGGGTGATCGACATTCCCCGAAGGCGGGGGGGAGGGGTTAGAGAAGCCGTCGCCATGGTGCGCCGCCGACCTGGGGGGCGTTAGATAACCCTTGCGGGACGGTCGGCGGTCGAGAGCCGGTTCGCGTCGGTTCCCAGGCAGGTGTTTAACTCCGACCGTCGTCTGACGAGGGAACGATGGTCGACCGAGCGACAGGGGACCGTCCCCCGGGAGACGGCACAAGCCCTTCGCTCGATTCGCTCGCGCCCGAACAACACCGTATCCTCGCCTACGCGAGCGCCATCGGCTCGGAGTTCGATTTTCGTCTCCTGCTCGGAGCCATGGGGATCGACGAGGAGGTGCTCGCCGAGGAGATCGAGCAGCTCGTTCACCTGGGGGTCCTCTCCGAGCGGGCGGGCGGAGAGCGGTTCGCGTTCGCGGAGGAGGAGTTCCGGGCGCGCATCTATCGGTCGCTCACCGAGAGCCGTCTTCGGGTCCTCCACCGAAAGATCGCAGAAGTGCTCGA
>JBKQUP010000016.1:0-7759 GCA_052325545.1 Thermoplasmata archaeon | reverse complement strand
GAGGTGGATCTCGAATCGGCGGGAGCGCTCGGCGAAGACGTCCCACGGGCCCGGGAGCTCGCTCAACCGGTCGGCGACCCGTACGGCGAGGTTGGAGGGAGCGCTCATGACGGCCCCACCAACGCCCGCGAGAGCAGGTACGGTCCCCCGTCGCCCACGGGCAAGAGGTCCCCGTACCCTTTGCCGCAAAACCCGGGGGCGGCCTCGTAGGTCTCGGGCTTCCCGATCCCTCGGATGTCCCGCAGGAACTGCAGCACGCTTCCCGAGAGCACCATCGCCGAGACGAGGTCGGTGACCTTCCCGTTCTCGATCCGGTGGCCCCGGCGGACCTTCAGCTGCATCTGCCCTCCGAGAGGGTCTTCCATTCCGCTCTCCCAACGCTCGAGGACGACGCCGTCCCGGGCCTCGCGCACCAGCTCCTCGAAGCTCCAATCGCCGGGCTCGACCAGCGTGTTGGTCATGCGCACGAACGCCTGTCCGAGGAAATCGGAGCGCCGGGTGTTGCCCGTGGGCGACGCCCCCAGCGCGAACGCCGTCCCGCGGTCGTGGAGGGCTCCGACGAACCTACCGTGGTCGACGAGCGGGGTTCGCTGGCTCGGATGGCCCTCGTCGTCGAAGTGGATGGAACCCCACGCACCCGGGATCGACCCGTCGTCCACGAGGGTAAGGGACTCGGGGCCAATCGTCTGGCCGAGGAGAGGCTGGAGGTAGGACCGGTTCCTAACGAACTGGTCGGCCTCGGTCCCATGGCCGAACGACTCATGGGCGAACGTTCCGGTGGTACCGGGGTCGAGCACGACGTTCATCAA
Source organism: Thermoplasmata archaeon (assembly GCA_052325545.1). GTDB lineage: Archaea > Thermoplasmatota > Thermoplasmata > Lutacidiplasmatales > UBA184 > Lutacidiplasma. The sequence continues at coordinate 6,950 of JBKQUP010000016.1, read as the reverse complement.
CCCGCTGGGCGGAGCTTTGGACGAAAGGAGCGCTCGAGCCTGATTGGCCGACGCCCGGACCCTGGCCTCGGTGATGGGTTCGAGGGTCTCCTGGCCTCCCAGGCCACCGACGATGAGGACGTCGAACTCCGAACGGCCGTTTTCCATCGCCACCGAGACGACACCGGCGTGCACGCGGTCGAGGCGTTGGTAGCAGTTCGCTCCGGCCGTGTTGAAGTACTGCCGTTCCTCTTCGCCCCAGTTGAGACCCACCCGTCCGAACTTGATCATCGGGTCGGCGGTGACCCATCCGAATATTTCCCGGACCCACGCCAGGGCTCCCTCCGTCCCGAGGGCCCGCATCGAACGCCGCGGGGGCGTGCTGAACGAGCCGACCGTCGTGGACGAGGGTCCCGGGGGGGGCGAGCCGGACCGACCGGTGGCGAGCTGCGACTCGAGGCCCTCCGCCGCACCCGTCAACGCGCGTTCATCCAGCCCCGAGACCGCGGTCTCGACCCACCGCGTCCCGGACCATGCTCGGAACACGACCCCGAGCAACGGAGCGGAGGCGGCCGTGCTAAGCGATTTGGAGTCGAGGTTCATGGTCTCCCCGCGCACCCGCTGGGCCATCGCCTCTGCGAAGGCCGTACGGCTCTCGATGCGTCGGAGCACGCGCCGTAGGTCGGCATCGTGGTCTCGCAGGTCGCCGTTCGTGACCGCCCGATTCCACGGTCATCTCTTAAGGATGAGGCACCCGCGGAGTGCTACCGGAGCGATGTGCCGTAGGACGCGATGGCCGTCACCGTGCAGACGCATGGATTCTTAGCATGGCAGGCCGCTCGCACCGTAGATGTCGGGACGAAGTCCCACGCGGGTGGAGTCCGTACGTGACCCCTCGGACGAGCTGAGGGCCTACCTCGGCGCGAACCCGTTCGGGAACGCCTTCGTGCTTCACGACCTCTCCCACGACCCCGACCGGACGGAACTGTGGACCGCGCGGGTCGGGGGCCAGCTCCGCGCGCACTTGCTCATCTACGACGCTCGCGAAATCGAGGTGAAGTGGGTCCACCTGTTCGGGGGACCGGACGCGGCCGAGGAACTACTGGCGCACCTCCCGACCCGGAGGACCGTCGTCATCACGGAGCCCGCCCTCGTGTCGCGGGTCACGGATCGGTTCGGAGCGACCGGCATCTGCCGTGAGGACATCATGGCGACCGAGCGGGGGTCAGCTCGGCCGGTCGGCTCCGTTCTCGCGGTCCGGCTGACGGGCAAGTCCGCCGAGGAGTATGCGCGGCTGGTCGCCTCTCCAGCCATCCCGCTCAACGAGAGGGTGGTCGCGGACCATCGGCGGCACCTGGACGATGATGTCGTCTACGGGGTCTTCGAGGATGGTGTTCTGGTCTCCGTCGCCGGCACGCTCGTGAGGACCCCCGAGGTGTGGATCGTGGGAGGCGTCCGAACGCTTCCCCGCCACCGCCGGAAAGGCTACGCCGCCCAGGTGACCTCGGCGGTGACGAAGGAGGCCCTGGACGCGGTGGGACGTGCCGGCCTCTATGTGCGGCAGGACAACGACAACGCGATCCGCCTCTACGAACGCCTCGGCTACCGGAAGGTCCGAGAGGGGGTCTGGATCGACCTGGGCACTGGGCTCACACCCTAACGGCTCCGGCCGCTTTCTCGTTCCCGAACGCGCGTCCCTTCCCACCCACCGCCCTGCGGGAGCCGTCGAAATGGAACCGTAATAGGGAGGGAAGGGCCCACCCTAACGATGCGGCGGTTCCCCTTCGCCACAATCGACGTCTTTACGACAACACCGCTGGAAGGGAATCCGTTGGCGGTCCTCCCCGACGCGGACGGACTCACCGACGGCGAGATGCTCGCAATCGCACGCGAGTTCAACCTGTCCGAGACGACCTTCGTGGTCCATCGTGAGCCGTCCGTGGAACGGACGCGGGGATTCCGGACCCGGATCTTCTCGACGAGGGCGGAGATGCCGTTCGCCGGTCACCCCACGCTCGGCACGGCGGCCGTGCTGCGCGGACAGGGTGCGGGAGATGAGGTGACGCTCGAGCTCAATGTCGGACCCGTGCCCGTTCGGTTCTCGGACCGGGAAGGCCGACCGTTCGGAGAGATGACCCAGATCGACCCCACCTTCGGCCACGTTCACGACCGGGAGAGCGTGGCGTAGGCGATGGGCGTCCCTCCCACCGAGCTCGAGAAGGACGTGCCGATCCAGACCGTCTCCACCGGGATCCCGTTCGCGATCGTCCCCTTCGCCCGGTTGGCCACGCTTCAGCAGTGGGCTCCCGATTGGAACCGGATGGAGCGGTATCTCAAAGGGACGGACACGCAGTTCTTCTATGCGGTGTGCCGGGAGACCGTGGCCCCCGACGCGCACCTCCACGCCCGGATGGTGTTCTACGGCGGGGATGACCCGGCCACCGGTTCGGCGGCCGGCCCGGCCGCCGCGTGGATGGTCCAGCACCAGCTCGTCGCTTCGGGTTCAAGGGTCGAGATCGAGCAGGGGATCGAAACTCATCGACCGAGCCGGATCTCCGCTCGAGCCGACCTCTCGGGAGGGAAGGTGACCAACGTTCGCGTGGGAGGGTTCTTCGCTCCCGTGGTTCAAGGCGAGCTCCGCCTCCCCTAGCGAGCGCCGGCGGTCTTCGTCTCCCGCTCGAGGAGCGCGCAGAACCACGCGCTCGACGAACCCATCGGACCGAGGGCCGGGGGCGCGTGGGTCACTCCGAAGGAACGGACGACCCAGCCTTCCCGAGCGAGCTCGTTGACCTTGTCTTCGAGAAGCTGGTGATTGTTCGGTCCGATCCGCGCGTTCTCGATCTCCCGTAGGATTTTGTATTCCATCATTCGAGCACCGTTCTCGACACGTCCTAGGTCGATGCCCGCTAAGGGCGTTTCCGTCAGCAACCCGCGACCCTTGCGGTGGGAAGGGCGGACCCGCAACGCCCAGGATTGGGTCCTCTTGGTTCACACCGGATAACGAGGCCGGGATTTACCAGTTCAGTTTCTTCGACAGTAACGTCACATTGTTTGTGGAATCCGGGAAGTAGAGCCGTCTGGTGATCCGACACGGCGGGTTCTCATCGCGCGGCGCTTCTGTCCCATAGGGGCAGTTCGGTCAGCGGTTCCGTTCCCCACGAACGAAGAGGATCATTCCCGCGACCAGGAACACCACCGAAACCGCGACGGAAATCGCGAGGTCGACGAACGGGTTGTATAGGACGACCTGTCCGTACGTCGGGGTTCCCTGGTAGAACGCTCCGCGCACGAGGTCCACAAGGTAGGTGAGCGGCATCACCCGCACCAGCACGTAGAGGACGCCGCTCGAGCTACGGATGGGGATGATCGCCCCGGAGAGGAACATCTGCGGGAACATCGTCAGGATCGAGGCTTGGTCCACGGCCTTGGGGTTCGTACCGAAGATGCCGCTCAGGAGCACCCCGAAGGCGCCGCCCATGAGGCAGAAGACGGGGGCCAGGAGCAGGATGATGCCGATGAGGGTGAAGGAGAGCGGGACCCCGATCACGAACGCGACGACGAACAGGGCGGGCAGACAGATCAGGCCGGTCAGGCCGCCTCCCAGGATCTTGCCGAGGAAGATGGAAACCCTCGACGTCGGCGAGACGAAGATCTCCTGCGTGAAGCCGCTCTCCCGCTCCTGGACCAGCGTGGTCACGCTCATCGTCGTGAACTGCATCAACAGGGCAGCGGCCGTCCCGAGCAGCGCGAACTGGAGATAGTCGAACCCCAACCCGCCTCCGAGGTTCTGGCCGATGGTTCCGGCGAGGATCCCCAGGAACGCCACGGGGAAGAAGACGGCGAACGTGACGGTGTTCTTCCAGTCGCGGAACAGTCGGACGACATCCCTCGCGGCAACGGCCAGGACGACATTGGCCTCCTTCGCGGGCGACGCGGTCACGATGCTGCCTCCCCGCCGTCGCCGTCCGTCACAAGGCCGACGTACGCCTCCTCGAGAGTGGGCATGTGCACCCGCAGCACGGACAGCGGGACCCGGATCCGGGAGAGGATGGCCTGGGGAGTGTCCTCGTGGAACGAAACTTTGAGACTCCCATCCTCTGCGACCTCCGGATGGAAGTCGGAGAGCTCACTCCTTAACGAGACACGGTCCGGGGCATCCAGGAGGACGTACCGCGCCGTCATCGTGGCCTTCATGGTCTCCGGTGTGCCCAGGAAGAGGATGCGACCGTGGCGCACGAGCGCGATCCGGTCGGCAGCTTCGGCCTCCTCGATGTAGTGGGTCGTTAGGAAGATGGTCGTCCCCTCCTCGCGCTGAATGCGCCTCAAGTGCATCCAGAGCGACTTTCGACTGACCGCGTCCAACCCTAGGGTAGGCTCGTCGAGGAAGAGGACCTTGGGCCGGTGCATCAGCGTTCGAAGGACCTCGAGCTTGCGCTTCATGCCCCCCGAAAACCCCCGCACCAGCCGGGACATGTCCGGGCCGATCCCGAGCATCGCCGCGAGTTCCTCCACTCGCTCGCGGTAGGACGCCGGCATCAGCCGGTAGCTCGGGCGGTACCCGTAGACACCGTAGAGCGCGACGTGGAACCGAACGTTCTCCTCCGCGGTCAGATTCTCATCCAGGCTCGGGTCCTGGAAGATGATCCCGATGTTCTCGCGGATCTCCCGCGCCTGGCGGTCCAGGTCGTGCCCCGCGATCCGGACGACGCCGGACGTCTTCGCCAATGTGGTGGTCAGGATGGAGATGGTTGTGGTCTTCCCCGCCCCGTTCGGTCCGAGGAACGCGAAGAACTCCCCCGGATACACGTCGAAGGTGATCCCGTCGACGGCCGCCGTGGGGGATTGGCGGTAGCGCTTGACCAGGCCCTCGACATGGATGACCGGGTCGGTTCCGAGGGGTGAACTGGTCATAATTTATCTAAGTTAATGTAACATAACAATGATAATTAACCTTATCTCCCGACGCGTCTTCCCCTGGGCTGTCGAGGGACCACATGCGCCAGAGGACGGTTCGAAAACGACCCAATGTCACCCCCGAAGTGGTCGTGAGGGCCGCGTTGGAGCTCCTCGATGCCGAAGGGCTCGAGGGGGTCACATTTCGCGCGGTGGCCTCGAAACTGGGGATCCAGGCTCCTGCCCTCTACTGGCACTTCGAGAACAAGAAGGACCTCATGGACGACCTCGCCCAGACGATCCTCATCGAGGGTGGGGTGGACGCCATTCAACCCCCCTCGAAGGCCGGAGATTGGAAGACGTGGCTCGGCCAGGCGGCCCATACCCTTCGGAAAGCCCTCGTGGCCCACCGCGACGGAGGGAGAGTCGTGGCCGGAGCATCGTTCAGCCGCGCGAAGGCCCTCGCCAAGCTGGACATCACATCGACCAAGGTCCTCAAAGATGCCGGGTTCGGTACGGTGGAGGCGAGCCTAGCGACCGCGACGGTCGTCGACTACGTTTGGGGCTTTGTCATCGAGGAACAGGAGGGCCGGGGACCGGCACCCTCGGGCGCAGCCGCGAGCGGAGCGAGCCGACCCTCGGGTCCCGGCGAGAAGCTCCCGGGGAATGCCTTTGGTGTCGACCCTTCGATGGTCGGTCTGTTTCGAGAGGCCGTGAAGGAGCTGAACAAGTTCAGTGACGTCCAGCTCTTCGACTGGGGGCTACAGGTCGTCTTGGACGGCTTGACCTCGGCGAGGAAGACCGGCAGACGCGCGTCGATTGGGCCGACCGTCTAGCATTCGTGCCTAACCCTCCTCGCGGTCGGTCCTCGACCATGCGCGCCGTTCATGCCGGTCCGGTCGACTTCCGCCCACCGGCGCAGAGTAGACCTCGCCTTCCTTCGGACCACGGGTTCGGGCAGCACGGCCACCTTCTGCAACGAGGCGGTCTCGGTCCACTCACGGACCATCTCTTGCCCGAGGTAGTAACCGCATTCGATGTGGCCGCGGATGTCGTACCACGAGCCAAAGAACGGACGCATCGATCGGCGAGCCTCCACATCGCGGAGGAACTTCGCGGCGAGCCATGCCCGGTGACGGCGGCACCAGGGGAGCCAATCCGCCTGACCGGTCTTGAGCCGGAACGATCGGGGGTCCTCGATGCGACGCTCGCACTCCGTCGCGAACCCTTCCTCGTACAGCTGCCAGTAGGGTCCGCGGGGCTCCTCGATGCCTCGGAGGCCGCGTCGTCGCCTCCATTCGTCTTGAGTGAGGTGGGCCACCTCATGGGAAACCGCCCCCGGATTCGCCGCATCCTTCCCGGAGGCGATCTCCGCCGCGTTCTCCAGGCCGAAGAGGCAGGCGGGCTGACCGCCGTAGCGGGTGGCCCATCCGGCCCCCAGCCCCACCCCGACGTAGATGACGAAGCGAACGGGAAAGTCCACCTTCAGCGCCCGACGGGTCCGGGACCAGGAATCGGGGAGGGTCCGCAAGAGATTCGCGTGCAACCGCCGCATCCGCGGCAGCCTTTGCGGGAGATGCGGGAAGATCCGGGTCCGGGCAATCTGCTTCCAATCCACCCCTTCCTCGGAGTAGTTCTGCTGTTGCTTCTCCAAGAGCTCCGGCCACGCGGCCATGTACCCGTGTTCCCAGCGGTCGATCTGGACCTCGAGGGGTTGCGTACGAACCGCCCGCCAATACCGTTCGAAGGCGGGGAACGTGTCGAGGAGCTGTAGGGACGGCACGGACCCGCCACGGGTCCACCGGACCCTTAAGGGCGCCCGTGTGAGGCCCGCGCCCCGCCTCCTTCGAGGGGAGGCAGGAGTCCGTGGTCTCGGGTTCGACCCCGTCTTCAGGGCGCGGAGGCTTGCGTAGTTATACGTCAGACAAACGTCCGACATGGCGACCTTGGCGGTAAAAATCGGGTTTCCAGGTTACCCAAGGGGGGTCTACCCCTTCTCGCTTGACGGTGCCCTTATGTAGCCCCCCGAAGTCGTTCCACTGAGGCAATGACCGAGGAGGGAGAGGATGCTGGCAGGT
>JBKQUP010000015.1:0-14484 GCA_052325545.1 Thermoplasmata archaeon | reverse complement strand
GTCGGGGACGCGTTCGTCGGGAAGGAGGTCGTTCTCTACTCGTTCATCGCGGAGGGTCTCAAGCGGGGGGAACCCGTCCTCGTCGTGACCGCCGCCCGTTCCCCCGAGGAGATCGCGGACGCGATCGGGATCGTGCTCCCTCAGTTCCGCGAGTACGAACAGATGGGCATGGTCCGCTGGGTGGATGCGTCGGGCGCGGGAGGGTTCGGAAGCGCGAACCGCACCGTCGTCAAGGGCGCGGACGACCAGGCCGGGATCCTGACCTCAATCGGTGCCGTGGCGGCGACCCTCGAGGCTTCCCCGGCCGGTGCGTTCCGTGTGGCGTTCCTTGGTCTATCGGCCGTCCTCGCCCATGGGGACGAGCGAGCCCGGTTCTCGTTCCTTCAGAACGTGGTCGGGATCCTGAAACCCCGACCGGCGCTCGCGATGTACTCGCTCGAAGCGGGTGGCCTATCCGAGCCGGCGGTCAAGGGCCTTCTGGGTCGGATGGACGGGGCCATCGTGTTCCGCCAAGAGCGCGATAAGACGTTCTTCGAAGTGAGAGGAATCGGCGACGTCGAGACCCGGGACTGGGTCGAGTGCCGGGCCACGAACCGCGCGCTGATCATCGGCTCGTTCGCGCTCGAGCGCATCCGGTAGCCCGGGAGCGCGCCACATGGCCAGAGTCATCCCAACAGAAGGCGCTCGCTCTGGTGGTCTTCGCGCCGTTCCTTAACGAGCTCGATAAGGGTTCCCCCACGGCGCGTGTGCTCCCTCCGGTCTTCCGGGTGGCCGTGGCCGTCTACGGCATCAGCGCCCTCGTCATTCGGGAGTTCGCAAACCGACTCGATGACGGCCCGCTCGGCGGGGGACGACCGAAGTGCTCCCCCGGACGAGTCACGACATGGCCCGTTTACCAGGCGATGCCTTAATGTGGGGTTATACATCACCACTAATCCCAATTCCCTGGGAGTCTCTATGAAAACCGTCGATGCTAACAAAGGCCGAGCGCCAGGAACGCGGAAACCCTTCCGGCTACCCTTCGGGACCACGACCTTTGGAATCGCCGTGGTTGCCGTATTGGCCCTGTCGGGGTACGCGGCCGCCTGCGGCGGCGGTGGCGGCGGTGGTGGAGGCGGCGGGGGACTCACCAACAACTGCAGCGCGGCCGGCCCGGTCGATGCCCTGCAGATACCCCTCGGCGTTCCGCAGACTACGGCGCCTGCCGGGTCGAACATCAGCGCCTCGTACCAAGTAGAGATCGTCGGTTATTGGCCCGGCGACTACGGAACGATGATTCACTTCCCGAGCGTGTACGTCAAGATCCCCCTGACCGCCACGACCAAATTCGCTTTCTACTTCGCCCCGACGAACGTCACGATCAACGGGTCGGGCTGGTCGAACCCTATCGCGAAGAGCGGGACCCTCAGTTCGGCCACCAACTTCAACGGGGGCGCTGGCAACGCGACCCTATCGACCGTGAGCATCGCCGTGATGCAGAAGGACCATTGGGGAACCCTGACCGTCGCGGTCCGATGGGGATGGACCCTCAACGTTTCGGGCTCAATATCCTCGCTGTGGAGTTCTCCGACCGCGTCTTCGACCTCGCCGAACTTGCCGAGCATCTTCCAGCCGGCTCCCTATGTGGACCTCGTGGGGACGACCAACACCACGGCGGCCGTAGCGGGATCGCTCTTTGAGGCCAAGATTACCGGCGCCGTCGGAAAGACCTCGTTCGGCGTCTCCGTGGAGTACCCGAACGGAACCGAGATCGTCTGTCAAGAACAGATCAACCACCGGTCGACCCATTGTCTCATCGTGTATGTGCCGCTGATCTACCTGAACGGGACCCCGCTGGCTGCCGGGCATTACATCGTGCATATCCACGACTCGTTCGGTGCGATCGTCCACACGATATCGGTGACCGTTGGCAGTTCCGGTCTCCCCCCTTCCCCGTCCAATCAGGGAAACCCAGCAGGATTGAGCTGCGGCTGCTGGGGTAACGGCTGGGGTAGCGGCTGGGGCTACCACGGTCACGGCCATGATGGCCCGCACGGCTGGTAGTCCGAATCCGACGGGTCTACCGACGGGACTTGAGTGACGCCGGAGCGGGGCCAGTCCGGCAGCTTGCAGTAGCGGGAATCTTTTCCTCCTGCCCCGTCGCTGCCACCGGCGGTCTATGCTAGCGGGCCGGCCCGCTCGTATTCCGCACGGTCGACGATGTAGCGCGGTTCCTCCCCCGCAAAGAAACGGCGCAGGTTGACGAGCGCACGCTCCAGGACGTACGCTTCCACTCCCGGGCCAAACCCCGCGGAGTGCGGGGTCGCTACGAGGTTGGGGAGCTCCGCAAGGGGGAACCGGTGCTCGATGCGGCCGCCGGCGAAATCCTCGTGCCACCAGACGTCGAGGGCGGCCCTGAACTCCGGATGGTTCACGAGATGCCGGTACAGCGCCTCCTCTCGCACGGTCCCCGCCCGACCGACGTTAACGAAGACCGCGGTGGGCCTCATCGCGGCCAGGATTGTCTCGTCAATCGTGCCCTCGGTCGCGCGCGTGAGCGGCCGAGTGTCGAAGACAAAGTCACCCTCCCTCACCGCCTCGGCCAGGCGGTCGGCCGGGAACATTCCGAGGCAGCCCGGGGCCATCTGTCCCGACCGGTTGAGACCGATCACCCGGGTCCCGAATCCAGAGAGGCGATTCGCGATCGCTCGGCCGATCTCCCCGTAGCCGAGGATCACCGCGGTCCGTCCCCAGAGCAGGCGCTGGACCGGCGGCGGACGTAGCGTGCCCGCCCGCACGAGGGCGTGGGAACGAGGGATCTCCCGAGCCGCGGACAACGCGAGGGTGACCGCATGCTCCGCGACGAACGGCGCATACGCACCCACGTTCCCGGCGAATCGGGCGCGTCCCGGGAACCGCTCGAACGGGACCCCGTCCATCCCGGTGTACACCCGCTGAACGAAAACCAGCTTCGGCAGCGATCGAACGTCGACGTTCCCGAGCTCCCGCTCCACCGAGCCGAGAAGCATCGCCTCCACGTCGTCCCATTTTCGGGAGGGGTCCTCCGCCGCGTATTGCCACTCGACGGCGGGCAGCTGCTCGCCGAGCGCCTTCCCCAGTTCGTCCCGAGGGCGAAGGGCTACGAGGAGCTGGGGTGCGGTCATGCCGGTATCGCGGGAGCGCATGGGGTCTATTGGGTTGACGGGGGGCGCGGAGAATCGGTCGGGCGTCGTCCACGGACCTCGAGGGAGGCCGCGGACGGCTCCCCCACTTATACCGACGAAGGCATCGAGTCAACGTTCGATGCCCGCCGTGACCCTCGACCTCTGGCACACGCTGATGTACCTGCCCCCGGAGGACGAGGAGGCGTACATGACCCACCAGCTCGCCCTAGGACAGGAGGTCCTCCGGTCGTCCCGTTCGCTCCCGGGGGCTCCGGAGCTCTCGGACGCGGACCTGGGTCGGGCGTTCGAGCGGGCGTACGAGGGCGCGGTCGCAGAAGGCGTCGAGGGGCGGACCGTCACTCCCGCGGAACAGGTGGTCCGTGCGGCGAAGGAGACCGGACGGGACGCGGACCCCCGCCAGTACCTCTCGAAGTTGAGGAACGAGGTCGAGAGCACGCCGTTCCGGATCGCTCCGGGAGCCCTCGACCTGTTGGGAGAGCTCCGAGGCCTCGGCTACCGGGTCGGTGTCATCTCAAACACCATTGGCGAACCGGGGGGGTTCCTCCGCCCGATCCTCGCGAGAATGGGGTTCGACCAGTACGTGGAGTCCTACGTCTTCAGTGACGAGCATCCCTGGACGAAGCCGTCGCCGGAGATCTTTCGCCTCGCGGTGGACGAGCTGAACGTGAGGCCTCAGGACGCGGTCCATGTAGGGGACGGATGGGCCGATATCGAGGGGGCTCGCCGCGCCGGCTTCCGCGGCGCGGTCCTGTTCACGGGACTGCATTCCTACGGGGACCGCTACCGCAAGATGTTCCTGACCGAGGGCCCGGGGGAACCCCCCGCGAAGTATCAAACGGACCGGCTCGCAGAGGTCGGCCCGATCGTCCAGAAACTGCTCCCGTTCGAGTGAGAGGACGACGGAAGCGAGGTCACTCCTCGCCCATCTGGCGAGGCTTCGGGATCACTTTGGGCTGGTCCGAGTCGGTGGGCATCCCCGTCTTCCCGGGAACGATGTCGCAGTCCCTCCAGTTCACGCCGACGGTCACCCTCGGGAACGCGACCTTGAGCGTGTAGGGGGCGAGCGTGCCGACCACGAGCCCCTGCGAACCGGCGACCAGGTTCGCGTTCGTGTTCGACATATCGCGGTTTAGCACCACTCGGGTCTCGCCGAAGACGACCCGCTCGAGCTCTCCGCGGTCTTCCATAGCCGCGAGCGCCCACGCGCTCGGGACTTTAATGATGCCGCGCCCACGCGCAAATGCCGCGGTAGGGGGTCCGGGAGCCGGTCCGGCTCGCCGGTGACACCGAAAGGCCCTCGAAAAGGGCATTTATCTACTTGGACAACGTCGTCCGCCGTAACATGCCAGCGTCAGCCGGAGACATGGATCCTGCGCGTGTCATGGAGGAGCCCCCTCCGAAGGGTGAGGGGAAGCCGGAATGGTGGGCGAGCCCCGCCGTCGTGGGCCTGATGGGTTTCGGAACCACGACCATGTTGGCGGGGTTGTCGAATCTCCCGCTACCATACGGAGCCGGGTTCGGGAACGTCATGGGAGCGGGCCCGGTCACCGGGAACTGGACGCTGTTCGGCACGGCGATCGCCTTCGGCGGCATCGCCCAGCTGATCGCGGGGTTCATCGCGCTCCGGAAGGGGAATCTGTTCGCGGGCTCGGCGTTCGTGGGATACGGGTCGTTCTGGCTCGCGTTCACGCTGATGCTCAACGCCTGGGTCCCCGCGACCGCCACGGGAGTGCCGGCGTTCTACGGGCTGGCCGGGTTCTCGTTCATCTGGATGATGTTCACGTTCACCTTCCTGATCAATGCGCCCAAGCATGGTTGGGGACTGATGTTCGTGTTCCTCTTCCTGTTCATCGCGTTCATCCTGCTCGTGGTGAAGTTCTGGAGCCTCGCCTCGGGATTGACGACCTTCGACGCGAACGGCAGCGCGAACTGGGCCGTGGGCGGCGAGATCATCTTCGATGGGCTCATCGCCTGGTACGTCGCCACCGCTGAGCTGACGAACTCGAACTACGGCCGGAAGGTGCTCCCGGTTTAGGGACGAGCTCCGATTCGGCGGCCAACCCTTTCCTTCTCCTCTTTATTCGGTTCATGGCTTGCCCTCGCCCGATGGGACGGAGGGCCCGCTCGATGCCGCTCATCCGGAAACGCACTCCCCGGACGACCCGGGTCGTTGGCCTGGACCTTGCGGCCTCTCCTAAACGGGACACGGGGGCCTGCGTGATGACCGGACCCCGCCGCCTGCGGGCGGCGGTGCTCCATTCGGACCGGGAGGTCCTCGAGTTCGTCCGGTCCGCGCGCCCCGAGCTCGTCGTGATCGATGCCCCTCTCTCCCTCCCTCGGGGAAGGCGGACGATCGAGGACCGGTCGGGACCGCACCTTCGGGAATGCGACCGAGAGCTCCTTCGGCGAAGGATCCCGTTCTTCCCGCTGACGCTCGGCCCGATGCGGATGCTCACTGTACGTGGGATGGTGCTCGCCGAGGAGCTTTCAGGTCTCGGTATCCCGGTCGTCGAAGGCTATCCCGGTGGTGCCCAGGACCTGCTGAAGTGGCCGCGCAAAAAAGTGGGAGCAGAGGTCCTTCAGGGGCACATGCGGCGGGCCGGACTCGGCGGGGACCTCGACCGTCGACCCCTGACGCACGACGAGCTTGATGCCGTCACGATCGCGTTCGTCGGGTGGAACTTTCGAAAGGGCGATGGACTTCTGATCGGGGACCCGACCGAGGGGCTCATGCTCCTACCCGACCCGACGCGTCGTCGTGTAGTCGGTCGGAAACCGGGCCGCAGGGTGGTCCCCCGGCGAAACAGCGCGAGCGCGCGAGGCGGGTCCCGCGCGCGCTAGTGAGGGAGGGGAAAGTTCGTGCGACCATCCCATCCATGCCCGGGCTGCGGCCACCGGTCCTCGGAGGAGTGCGAGCTCGCATCCGAGGTGACCCCCGAACGAGGACGGGTCGTCTGCGATCACTGCCGGCACGCCTGCCTTTCCACCTCGTCCACGCCTCGGACGTACCCCGGGGTCCTCCCCACGGGCCGTCCCTCACGGGGCCGAGGGAATAGTGAAACTGGTCTGCGCGACCCTATTCCCCGGGACGAGCGGAGAGCCGTCGTCTAAGCGGGTGCCGGACGCGCGGTGGTCGCACGCATCACGAGCGCGACCCCTCCTCGAACGAGGAGGACCGCAAGGATGACGAGAGGGATCAGGAACAGGTCCCCGCCCGGCCAGTGGACACCCGCCGCTTCGCCTCCCCAGAAGACCGCGAACGTGAAGACGAGCGACGTTCCGCCGACCTTGAGCCAGGGGACCTTGATCCGACGAATCCGGTCGTGCACCAAGAAGGCAGCGACGACCAGGAGCGCGCCTCCGAGCACGGCCCCGAGAATGGCCGAGAACCCATACCCCGCGGCGGTGAGGGCGAGTAGGACGACCACCGCCTCCGTGGCCTCCACCGCGCCCACCGAGAACCCGCCGGCGAACTGAGCCGCCGAGTGACCGGCCGACGGGGCGGGAGCACCGCTCGCGGCGGCTCGACGTCGACGGTAGGTCTTGAGCGTGCTACGGAAGAGGAAGACGCCGAAGGCGGCGAGGACGACGGCCGACCCCCAGAGCAGGTACGCCTTGGGGAACGCGATGAGGATCGCTCCGAATCCAAGAGCGAACACCGCGACCACCGTGGTGCCTCCCACCGCCCCCAGAGCGCCGTGGCGAACGGTGGAGTGGTCGGCGGCCAAGGCGAACACGAGAGCGACGACCTCGGTCATCTCGAGGACGGTGATGAGGAACGCCACTACCAGCGCGGGAAAGTAGACCTCCAGCATTTCGGACGGTGTTAGACGGTGGAGTACATCAGCCCATCAGCGGGGGATGGACTGCGCTCTCTCGAGCGTCCCCCTCGGCGACCTCGTTAGGTGGGCTCAGGGATCGTTCGATCGCTCGGGCTGGGACTCGACCCGACGAAGGCGAGCGATCGACAGCTCCTCGCGGAGGGCATGCTCGATCTGGTGGAGCTCCCCCTCGGAGACGGCGCCGAAGAGCTCCAGGGTGATCGCGTGCGCGCGTTCGCGATGGACCCGTCGGACGGTCAGGTCCGCCCGCATCTCGCCGGCGCCGGAGAGGCGGACCGCGAACGAGCGGGCGTCCGCCACCCGTTTCCAGGCGTCGCTCCGCAACGCGTGCACAAGATGGCCGACGGGTTCCACCAGCCGTTCGTGCGCGGGCTCGGGAAGCGGCAGCCAACCGCCCGGCCGAACCTCCCAATGGTCCACTCGCGAGAAACCGCGGGAGGCGAGAGCGTGCAAGGCCATGGCGGCCGGGCGAAGGAGGCCTTCAACCTCCACGACCTCTTGCTCTCGGAAGACCGCCTCGAGGCGGTGAAGGAATGGGACTCCGCGGCGTCGGAACGCTTCGTGGACCAGGTCGACCTCAAGACGCACGTAGGTCCAGCGGACGCCCTCGGACGCGGGACGGGGCCGACGGTGAGCCGGGGGTCGGCGCTTCGAAACACGGCGGGGGGCCGGCTTTCGACGGGGGGCGCGGGTTCGGTCCGCCATTGTGCTCCCGGGTCAATGACCCGACCGGGAGTCCCCACTTAGCCTAGCCTCCGCAAAGGAACCGGGTCGCCCGCTGTGCTATCCCGGGCAGGCCCGGCGCCTCCTGCCCCAGCCACGGGGGCCGGGGCCGGTTCGGACCGCCTCGTTAGGCGTAGACGGGGTACTCCGGGTTCCAGTGAGCCTTGTGGATACGACCCCGAACGTCGTCGACGGACATCTTCGGGGCGAGCCCGCTCCGCTGGCCTTCCATCGCAACCGCGAGAGCGATCTCCTCGGCCACTACGCGGAGTTCACGGAGCGAGGGGAGCAGCGGCGCATGCGGGTTCTCCCGGGCCGGGGAGCGCTCGGCGAGCGCCCGCGCGGCGGCGAGCAACATCTTGTCCGTCACCTTGCTGCACCGCCCGGCGATGAGTCCCTGCCCAAGACCGGGGAAGATGTACGCATTGTTGCACTGGGCGATCGGGTAGACCGTGTCGCCGTACTTGACCGGTGGGAACGGTGAGCCCGTGGCCACGATCGCCCGTCCTTCGGTCCACTTGAGGAGGTCCTCGGGGATCGCTTCGGACTTCGCGGTCGGGTTCGAGAGAGGGAAGATGATCGGGCGGGACACCCAACGGGCCATGGTCCGGACGATGGACTCCGTGAACGCTCCCTTGAGCGTCGAGAGGCCGATGAGGACCGTCGGACGCGCCTCGCGGACGACCTCCTCAAGGCCGATCTTCCCGCCTCCGGTGGGCGCCCAGCTCTTGACGTCCTCCCACGGGTGGGCGTAGACCCTCTGTTCGTCCTTGATGTCCGTCCGCGCGGAGTGGAGGAGACCGCCCCGGTTTACGATCCAGGTGCGCCGACGAGCTTCGGCCTGCGGAATCCCGGCCTCCACGAGGGCGCCCGTCAATAGGTCGGCGACGCCGATCCCGGCCGATCCGGCGCCGAGGATCGCGAACCGCTGGTCGCGGAGCGGGACCCCGGTGACCTCCGAGGCCGCGAGGATGACAGAGAGATTGATCGACCCCGTCCCCTGGATATCGTCGTTGAATGTGAGCAGCTGGTCCCGGTACTTGTCCAGGATCGGCCGCGCGTGCTGGATGCCAAAGTCCTCCCACTGGAGGAGAGTGCCCGGAAGCTCCTGCTTCACGGCGCGAACGAACTGCTCGATGAAGGCGTAGTAGTCATCCCCGGTGACGCGTTCGTGCCTCCAGCCGAGGTACTCGGGGTCCTTCAGGCGGTCCTGGTTGTTCGTTCCCACGTCGAGCACGATCGGGAGCGTCCGCTCCGGGGCGATGCCGCCGAAGAGGGTGTACAGCGAGAGCTTACCGATGGGGATCCCGAGGCCCCCGGCTCCTTGGTCGCCGATACCGAGGATCCGCTCCCCGTCCGTCGCCACGATCACGTCGACCTCGGGGTTCGGGCGGTGTCGCAGCAGCTCTACGATCGAATCCCGGAGCGGGTACGAGATGAAGAGGCCGCGAGGGCGCCGGTAGATGTGGCTGAACTCCGCACAGCCCGCCGCCACCACGGGGGTGTACACGACGGGGGTCATCTCCTCGAGGTGATCGACGAGAAGCCGGTAGAACAGGACCTCGTTGTTGTCCTGGAGCGCCCGTAGGTAGATGTGCCGCTCGAGGTCCTCCGTCTTGCGTTGGTAGGCCTCGTAGGCACGGACGACCTGCTGGTCGAGCGTTTCGACCTGGGGGGGCAAGAGGGCGTGGAGCCCGAGCGCCGTTCGCTCCTCGTAGGAGAACGCGGTCCCCTTGTTGAGGAGGGGTGTGTCCAATAGGTCCATCCCTTTCAAGCGGGGGAGTTTCGAGAGTTTCGCCCCGTCCCGGACCGTCGAATGCGATGCAGTTGGCGGCGCAGCTACCATGCCCTCGGCGACCGCCGGGGAGGCCTTCTAAGCCGTGTCAAGGGCGCTTGACCCCTCGCCTTCCTTCGGACGCATCCGAGCCGGGTTCGGCCCACGACGCGGAAGGGTTACTTGGCAGGGAGGGTAGAGGGGTCGAACCCCCGTGGCCGGAACCGAGTTGCGCCGAGGTTCGCTGTCGGAAGCGGCAATCGACAGCCTTGCCGCCGCGCTCTTTGCCCTGTTCATAGGCATCCTGATCCTCGGGTATTTCGAGCCCGCTGTCCCCTACCCGGCCCTCGCGACGCTGCCGTTGCTGGGGTCCTTGGCCACGCTGTTCTGGGCCAACCTGAGGGCGGACCGGATCGCCCGTTCCCGACCGAGTGCGACGCCTCCCTGAGGTGCGCGGCCCGGAGCGCTCGGCTCCGGGTGGTCTCTCGGCCGCCTTATGATGGCGCGGCGACCAGAGCCTCTACCCAGGAATGAGGAGCGGATGTGGTGAGCGTGCCCGGCCGGACCTCGACGTCGTGGAGCTCGCGGACCGCGGACGCGATCACGCCGCTCGCCCATGTCCGAGCCCGCTCGACCTCACCCTCTCGGAGGGGTCCGTCGCGCCGGATGACGAAGAAGCTCTCTCCGGGGACGAGGTTCCGACCTCCGCGTCCCTCGATCGCCCGCTGGATATGGCGGGCCGAGGAACCCGTGACGATCGGCGAATCATGGAAGCGCGTGTCGAACGCCGCGAAGAGGCACTGGGAAAGCATCCGGTCCGGCATGTGGTCGAGGAAGCACCGGAGCGATTCCCCCATCTCCCGTCGGTGGGTAGGGCCGCCCAGGAAGACGACCGAGGGGGTTCGGATCTCGGTCGGGTCGACCTCGTTCGCGGGCCGGGCATGATGTTCGTACGACCAATCGACCGCGCGAGCGACCGCGCGTGCCACGGTGTCCGTAACGCCACAGGGCGACGCTATGACCACGTACACCCACATCGTACCAGGTCCCGCTGGTGTTCGTCCGGGGGGTATTTCATCCCCCAGTTAACTCGAGTTGACTCCCTTCCGTTCAGGACCCGGTCGGGGCGGTGATGCCCGACTCGTCCCACGGGGTGAAAGAGGCCACGGGGGACGGTGGGGTCGCCCAGGGGACGTCCGTCAGTGAGTGCGTGAATGGGAATGAGGGACGCGAGATCCGGGACCACCGGCGAAGGGCAATCGTGTCGAACCCGGAGACCTCCGCGCTTCGGCCGATCGAGAGCGCAAGGGCTCCGGCCGTCAACGCGAGCAGGACGAACGCGCCTAGGCCCGCCAGCAGGCCGAGACCGATGAGGGCCGAAGGACTCCCCGTCACGTACGCGAGCCCGATGAGCAGGGTCGCCGCCACCGCCAGTACGCTGCTGTAGAGCGCCGGGCCGGCCGCGTAGACGTGCTCCCGTGCCAAGCGTCGTTGCTCGTCGGCGGCGCGCGCGTACTCCTTCAGGATCCCGCCGAGCGGGCTCGCCTCGACCAGGGTCTCTCCGGCCGCGAGGTGCGCCTGGACCGTTCTCGCGAATTCGAGTTCGAACTGGGTCGCTCGGGACCGGTCCGACCCGATCATCGATACGAGGAAGAACGCCACGACCACCGCGAGGACCAGGTTCAGGGGGATGAACCAGCCGGCCTCCGCCGCAAGGGACGTGTACGCTCCGACGAGAAGGAGCACGTAGGCGGTCCCGAGGATGATGGCGCCGAGCACGACTAGTCCCCCCGGTGAGTCGGGAGGGGGGAGGCCGACCTCCAGGAACGGCTTCGGAACGCGCGAGGCCTCGGTATCCGTCATCGGTGCGGAGAGGGTCGTTCGGACCTTTAGAACCTATCGCTCCTAGACCGGCCGTCCCTTTCCGGGGCGTCCCCGGGTCCCCGTTCACCCCGTGCCGAACTCACGCCAATGCCCGAGCGAGTCCTCGACCGTACGCTCGAAGGGGATGGTCGGCGAATACCCCAGGCTCCGAAGGCGGGAGGTGTCCGCGCGGATATCCGGCTCGTCGGTCGGGCGGAAGAGGGCCGGGTCGGGTTCGAGGGTGAGCGGGACCCGGGACAGGCGGAGCAACGACTCCGCGATCGACCGTACGGAGAAGCTCTGGCCGGCCCCGATGTTGACCGGCTGAACGGGCTCCCCCCGTTCGAATACGAGCCAGATGGCCCGGACGACGTCCCGCACGTCCGAGATGTCGCGGCGAACGTCGAGATTGCCGACCCGCAGCTTCCCCGACTGTCCCTGCCGCTCGAGCTGGGCCACGCGTTGGGCGAAGTCGTTCAGGACGTCCCCGGTCTTCCCGGGTCCGGTGGTGATGAAAAGACGACCGCGAACGATACGGAGACCGAAATTGACCGCGTACTGCAGCGAGAGCATGTCCTGGCAGGCCTTCGAAACGCCGTACGGGTTCACGGGGCGCAGCAGAGCCTCCTCGCTCGTCGGAAGACGGTCGACGGTACCGTACGCGGCGGCGGAGGAGGCCAGGAACACGCCTTCCCGGGGGGGATGCCGGCGCAATGCCTCGTACAGATGGACAGTCCCGAGGACGTTCGTCTCGAACGTGTCGGCGGGCGAGAGCCACGCCTTACTGGCGTAGGCTTGAGCCCCGAGATGAAAGACGGCGTCGGCGTGGGCCGATTCGACCACCCGGTCGACCTGAGCCCGGTCCCGGAGGTCGAGACGTTCCCACTGGATGCCGGCAGGGACCGGTGGATTCCCGGCGATCTCCGCGGGGTCGAGATACGTCGCGACCACCTCGTGGCCCAGCGACTTCGCGCTCTGGGAGAGGTGCCGCCCGATGAACCCCGACCCGCCCGTGATGAGCACTCGCATCCGTGACACCCTTGGTGGTAGAGATGCCCGCCGGGCGAAGCGTCGTTCCCGCGCCGACGACAGGGCTCCGAGGGGCGGGACGCTCGCGTGCCGTTATAGAAGTTGCTGGTCGGCCGACGGGTCCCCCGGCTAGCGCGGGGAGGACGGGGCGGCGGGCCGACCTCCGCCGTCGTTCGCACCGGAACCCTCGAGCCTCTTGGCCAGTACTAGCTCCGTGAGAAAGAATCGGATGAACCGCGAGTTCTGGGTCACCTTGCTCGCACCGCTCCCGCGCGGGTCGAAGTGGAATCCGACCTCGGCAATGCGCTTTCCGCGAGCCATGACGAGAAGGAACAGGAGGAGCTTGTAGCCCCGCCAGTCCGGGGGGAGGGGCCGAAAGACCTCACGTCGGAAAGCGAACAGGCCCGATACGGGGTCGCTCACCGGTCGGGCCTCGGAGAGGAAGAGCTTCGCGGTCAGCTCGGCCCCCCGAGAGATCATCCCGCGGACCCCGTCGCGGGCGCCGGCGGAGCCGCCCTTCGCGTACCGGCTGCCGACGACGAGCGCGGCCCCGTCCTCGAGAAGGCCTACCATCGCGGGGAGGACCTCGGGAGGGTGTTGTAGGTCGGCGTCCATCACGACCACGAACCCTCCCTTCGACTCGGCGATCCCCTGGCACTGGGCTCGCAGCGTGGTCTGCTTGCCCTCATGCATTATCAGACGGAGCCGAGGCTCCGAGCGGGCAACATCCGAAAGGTACTCCCGGGTGCCGTCCGTGCTGCCGTCGTCGATCACCAGGACCTCGAGCGGGGGAAGCGGGACCGCCCAGAGGCGGTCGAGGAGTTGAGGAAGGTTCGCCCGTTCGTTGAGCGTCGCCAGGATGATGGAGACGACGGGGGCCCGTCCGACGGGTTCGGTCGGAGGATGCGCCGGAGTAGTCATGGTCCCGATCGCCGCTCAGTGCGGCGACACCACGGACCAGGTCTGGAGCCCTTCCGTCTCCAAGGAGAAATCGGTCACCCGGCCTCCCGCGGCCTGGACGGCTTTGGCGACCTTGGCCCGCCGCGCGAAATCGCAGAAGAGGAGGATGTACCCGCCTCCGCCGGCGCCCAGGATCTTCCCTCCGATCGCCCCCGCCTCGCGGGCCCGGTTGTAGAGTGTGTCGATCTGTTCGTTCGAGATCCCCTCGGTGAACTGCTTCTTGTGCTGCCACCCCTCATCGAGAAGCCGGCCCATCTCGTCGAGGTTTCCCCGCAGCAGCTCGTTCTTCATGTCGATCGCAAGTTGCTTGGTGGCATCGAGGGCATTGACGGTATCGACGCGCTTCTCCGAGTAGCTTCGCTGCTGGCGCTCTATGATGTCGTTCGAGTAGTGGCTCGTTCCGGTGTAACAGAGCAGCAGTCGGTACGCGAGCTCGTTCACCACTTCCGGGTCGATCCGTAGCTGATTGACGATCGTCTTCGAACCGGAGAACTCCATGAAATTGAATCCGCCGAACGCGGCCGCGTACTGGTCCTGGCGCCCCCCTTTCAGTCCGAGCTCTACCCGCTCGATCCGGTACGCGAGCTCGGCGACCTCGTAGGAGGTCCACGGCTCGCGCAGGTAGTGCTGGAACGCACCGACGAGGGCCACGCACATCGTCGAGGACGTACCGAGGCCGGTCCCGGGGGGAGCGTCCGAGTGAAGGAACAAGCGGAGGGAGTCGTTCTTCCGTCCCTCTCCACCGTCGTGGCGGAGGACCTTGAGGGCGGCCTTCACGACATCGAGGTCGCCGTTGTAGACGAGGTCGGACGTGCGTCGGAAGTTGAGGGTCATGTTGTAGTCGAGCGACTCTACCTGGACGGTTCCCGCCCCGTCCGGCACCGCCTCGAGGGTGACGTACGCGAACTTGTCGATCGTGCAATTGAGGACCGCGCCGCCCTTCTCTTCGGGATAGGGTGAAACGTCCGTTCCCCCGCCCGCGAAGCTGATCCGCAGCGGAGCCTTGCTCCGGAGAATTTGCATCGGGCGCGAGACCGGGTCTCCCGCCTTAATGGTTATCTCTCGATAGGGCGGGGAGTCGGGTTCGGCCCCGAGGGGACCGTCGGCGGTCGCTCGGTCCCGGGACCGA
>JBKQUP010000014.1:0-8995 GCA_052325545.1 Thermoplasmata archaeon | reverse complement strand
TCGGACTTCAAGTTTGACGGGGCAATGAGCGATGGGCGATGGACCGGGGCCATCTATCCTCTGACCCCCACCCCTCCGATTCCAGTCGAGTTACTTGCCGTTCGCCGGCCAGATTTCGACAAGAGGGCCCTTCCGTTGGGTCGTGACTCTCTTCTGAGAGGTCAGTTCCCTAACGTAGTTGCTGACGGTGGCCCGGTTCCACCCAAGTCGGCGGGCAATATCCTCCACCCAAGTCCCCGGGTGCGCCTCGATGTCCTTGAGGACCTCGTTCTTCATCGCTTCCCTCCGCAGGTCATCGGGACTCGGCATCGTGTCGCCTGTACGTCCGAGCGGGCCATCATAATACCTATGCCGAACAGGTAGCCAGCTATAATAGTATGACGTACGGCTTACGTAACGCACATACCAGCCGACAGGCTTGTCGGCTTAGTGGCGCGATTGGGAAATCGTCAGGTCCGCTTGGGCGACTTCTTCTTGGGCTTGGAGCGCGCCGGGCCTACACTCACAGGGACGGACCGATCCACTGAGACGGCGACCCGGGTCGAGCCCGGCTCGAAGGACCAGAGCAATGTCGCGCCGGGAACGGCACCAATCAGGGCGGCAACGGCCTCCGGAATCGTGGACCGAACGGAGTCCGACCCCTCCATGTTGGACACGACCTTGGTGCGGAACTCTCCCACGGTCACGGACGACTCACCGCTCACTCTATTGTCGGGGAGAGTAAATAACTATGGTCTAAACGTGGGTGTTCCGTTTATCCATAGCCTTAAGTATCGGGAGGCCCATAACTATAGACAACGGGATAGACAATCTCGGAGGAGAAAGAGAATGGCGGAGGCGGCGGAACGAATGAGCGCGGCCGACTGGTGGCGCTCGCATTCTTGGACGGACCAGAGAACGCCGGCGCTCGCGATCGTGGCGCGGGGCGACCAGATTCGGACGCTCGACCCCACGACGAACTCCGTTCGATCCCAGAGTCGGCCCGAGGAAGCACACACCGTCTCGCAGGATGGTAACCGGTGGGCGTGCGATTGCGCCTTCTTCTCGGCGGTCCAAATGACGTGCATCCACATCTTGGCGGTTCGGTTCAAGAACGGGTTGCAGGAGAGTGCACCGAAGGTCGCTGCCCCGGTTGTCAGCTGCAATTGCTGTCGGTCGGCAGACGTGGTCCGGAAGGGCACCCGGCGGAACAAGAGCGGGGATGTGCCGCTCTACCTCTGCTCGACGTGTGGCCGCCGGTTCGCGGGACGAGAGGGCTTCCACAACCGGCGAGCCGACCCGGAGAAGATCGCCCTGGCGCTCGACCTGTACTTCCGCGGCATGAGCGTGCGGAAGGTGGCTGAGCACTTCCGGCAGGTCCATCAACTCAAGATCAGCCACGTCACGGTCTACCGCTGGGTCGCGCACTTCGGGAAGATCGCGGCCGAGTGGATGGACGCTCAGGGCGCCCGGACCTCGGACCGCTGGCACATTGACGAGACAGTAGTCGGAGTCGACGGGGTCAACAAGTATCTTTGGAACATCTTGGACCACGAGACGCGGTTCCTCCTCGCCACGCATGTAAGTCGGGGCCGGAACCTCAAGGACGCCCGCGCCCCGCTTCACAAGGCAAAGGCGGCGACTCCTGACCGTCCGGTGGATGTGCTGACGGATGGGATGCAGACCTACCCCGAGGCTGTCAAGAAGGAACTCGGCCGGAGAGCGACTCCGTTCGACGACCCGAAGCTCGCCCGGAGGGGATGGTTCAGCCCGCACCGAAGGGTCCCGAGCATCCGAGCAAAAGAGTCGAACAACCGCATCGAGCGGTTCCACGGTACGGAGAAGGAGCGAATCAAGGTCATGCGAGGGTTCGACAACGACGGGGGAACATCGGCGCTCATGGAGGGCTTCCGGGTGCACTACAACCTGGTCAAGGATCACCAAACCCTCGGGATGACGCCCGGCGAGGCGGCGGGAATTCCTACGGGTGATGGGTTCCGTTGGCTGACGGTACTCAGGGAAGCGACGAAGGCCGAGAAGACCCGAATTGTAACACCGGCCGAGGAGAAATCAAAAGACGCGAATCTTTAACAGTTCCGCTCTACGCAAACGTTTATCTATCATTCTCCAAACTGCTTGTCCAGAGCGTATGACGCTCGTCCGACAAACGTGGCGGAGATAGAACGATGAAGTCCATCATTCAGGAAGCGATCGCGAAACACCAGGAAAACCAGGCCCTGGTCGAAGAGAAGAAGCCGACCGCGCCAGCCTATGCCAGCCAGGACGACGCTGAGCTGACGAAGCTGGCGGAGACCCTCAAGGTCAACATCCGCATCGTCGGATGCGGCGGGGGAGGCTCCAACACGATCAACCGCTGCGTCGAGGAAGGCATCCAGGGCGCCGAGATGTGCGCCATCAACACGGATGCGAAACACCTCTTGAGCATCCACTCCGGCCGCAAGATCCTCATCGGTCGCCGGACCACGAAGGGCCTCGGCGCCGGTGCCCGCCCCGAGGTCGGCGAAGAGGCGGCCCGCGAGAACGAGGAGGAGCTGCGCCAGTTCGTGACCGGCGCGCACATCGTCTTCATCACCGCGGGCATGGGCGGCGGGACCGGGACCGGTTCCGCGCACCTGGTCGCTCGGCTCGCGAAGGAAGCGGGCGCGCTCACGATGGGCGTCATCACCCTCCCGTTCGCCGGCGAGGGAGCCGCGCGCATGGAGCAGGCCCGGGACGGACTCGAGCGCCTGCGCCGGGTCTGCGACACTACCATCGTCATCCAGAACGACAAGCTCCTCGAGCTCGTCCCCCGGATGCCCCTCGACTCCGCGTTCAAGCTCGCGGACGCGGTCCTGATGACCGCGATCAAGGGCATCACGGAGATCGTGACGAAGCCCGGCCTCGTGAACCTCGACTACGCCGACATCCTGACGGTCATGAAGGACGGCGGCGTCGCGCTCATCGGGCTCGGCGAGAGCGAGAGCGCGACCGACCGGGTCACCGAAGCGGTCACCGAAGCGCTCACCTCCCCCCTGCTCGGCTCGGTCGAGCTCAAGGACGCGACCGGCGCCCTCGTGCGCGTGATCGGCGGTCCGACCATGACGGTCAGCGAGGCTGAGAAGGCCGCGGCGCTGGTCGGCGGGAAGATCTCGAAGCGCGCTCGGATCATCTGGGGCTGCTCGGTCGAGAACTCCCCCGAGATGGAGAACACCATCAAGGTGCTCCTCATCATCACCGGTGTCCGCGCTCAGAGTCTCCTGGGTCAGAAGGGAGGCTACGCGGCCGGTGAGTCCGAGGAAGTCATCGACCTCGTCCGGTAAGCCCCCCGCGCTCCGGCCCCGCTACCTCGGAATCGAGGTGGCGGGGGAACACTTTCCTTCCCTCTCCCCCCGCGCGTGGGAGGGCCTGCTCGCGGACCGGCTCGCTTCGGCGGGTGTCCCCGTACGACGGTTCCGTGTCATCCGAGCGGAAGGGCGACGCGCGATCGTCGAGGTCGACCACCTGGCCGCTTCTCGCGCCCGGGCGGCCTGGAACGCGGTGCCCGCCGGACCGAACGAGATCAGGCTCGTCCCGCAGAGGACTTGGGGTACCCTGGTGGGAGCGAAAGCGTGGCTCCGAGGCCGTTGAACCCGGAACGAATGTAGCCACCGGGCGAACGAGCCGTCGGTCCCGCCCGGCTAGGCGAGGCCGACCGAGTATAGGCCGACGAGAAGGTCGAGACTGAGCGCCGAAGTGACCGGAACGGCCAACGTGACCGTGCCGAGCGACCGACCCGGTTGGTAGAGCGCGGTGCATGGGCTGCTGGCTCCCGTCGGCGCGCAGGATACGTACGACGCGAGCGATGGGACGGAGTGGAAATACGCGTACCAGGCCGCGGCGTACGAGGAGATGATCGTAATCGTGACCTTCGTGAGGTTCTGGAGGGTGAAGTTGTAGGACGGTATCGTGAGCTGTTGCACGGAGAGGAGCCGCAGGAGGACGTCGGCGGTCCCGACGCCGGCTTCCGTGCCGATGCTCCCCGAGAACCGAGGGATGAAGATCGAGAGCACCCCGTTCGCGTACGAGATGGGCGGGGGAACAACGAACACCGGGATGGCCCCCGGCTGGACGTACACGACCGCCCCCTGGTCGAGGGCGACCTCCGCGGACGGTGCATAGGTGTTCCTCAAGTGGACCACCAACGACGCGCTGCGGGGTGCCCCTCCGGTGGGAACGGGCAGGACGACCTGCGAAACGAACGGACAGGCGGTCGGAAGCACGGGGTGATAGTGGATCGTCCAGCGCGAGCTCGGGGTCAGGTTACCCCAGGTGGGGTACGCGGTCGAGTTGTTGAACGACTGGTAGAGGTGAGCGTTCGCCGATTGACCGTTCGCCGCGGTGTATCCCGTGACGGCGTCGGTCAGGGCCAGCGCACCGTACGGGCAGGACGCCGAGGTGGGTTTCAGGGTGTCAAATCCCGTGAAGTAGGTGTAGTACGTGGACCCGGACCCCGGTACGAGGGCGAGGGTGTCGTCGGCGCCGATGAAGCTGGCGTACACGACGTTCCCTCCGCTCGCCGGATCGCCGTTGATATAGTCGTGGTCCCCGACCACGTGGAGGACGATCGTGCTGGCGCCTCCGGGGAAGCTCCCCGAGGCGATGGTGTCGTAATTACCCGTGATGTTCACCGAGATTATGCCATTCCCGCCCCCATTGTTGGATATCGTGAGGGTATCGTTGCTGCCCACGACCTGGATATACGTCGGCATGCCCGAAATCCCGGAGATGCTGATCGTGGAACCGTTGGTCGCGAAGTTCAATTCCACGAGATTACTTCCAGTGCCCAACGTCACGCTATAGGCGAGTCCGTCACCGGCCGAGAAGTTCCAGGCGTAGAGAAGCCCTGCATGGGTGGAACAGGTCAGGGTGGTCGTCGGGCGG
Source organism: Thermoplasmata archaeon (assembly GCA_052325545.1). Lineage (GTDB taxonomy): Archaea > Thermoplasmatota > Thermoplasmata > Lutacidiplasmatales > UBA184 > Lutacidiplasma. The sequence continues at coordinate 4,096 of JBKQUP010000014.1, read as the reverse complement.
GTGGGACTACAGTAGGCGGAGGGCAGGCTCGCGGTGGTGATAGGGAATCCCGTGGGGGGAGCATACACGCTCGGCCCGGCGAGCGTGAAGTTGACACTGAGGCCGCCCGTCACATTCCCTTGGGAAATCGTACTGGAGTCTTGGCCCGCGAACGGTGGCGCGCTGGTCGACCCGAGGGTCACGGGTTGGGAGACCTGGGCGTCGATGGCATCGGCCTTGGCGACCTCCTGCAGGAGTGCGGCCAGTTGGGCGACCTGGTTCTGGACCGTCACCTCGTGCTGTAGGTCGTTCTGCCCCATCTGGCTCGGCAAGGTCGTCGAGATGTAGTTCGCGATGAACGTGACGACAAGGAGGAGGCCGAGGATCACGGCCACCGCCGACACCTGACCCCGACGGGACCGAAGACGCCACGCCCTTCGACCCGCTCGGGCGCACCGTCGGGGCGGTCGAACGGCGTGCGCCCCGGCCGACCGATGATCGTGTGGCACCGGAATCGCGGGCACCCGTCCTCGCCCTAGAACGATGAATTTAGCCGGGGGAGGCGTATTAATACTTGCGATGGGCCGGTCTTCGTCGACCGCGGGGTCGGACCCGCCGGGAAGGCCCGCCGCCGCGAATCTTATCTCTTAGCCTCCCTCCCCGTTCCGGGTACGGCGGGTGGCGGCCGAACAGTCGTCTCGGACCCGGATCGAGCGGGCCCTCCTTTCCGTCGATGATAAGTCGGGCCTCTCGGGGTTCGCGCACGGGCTCGCCGAGCTCGGTGTCGAGCTGTGGGCGACGGGCGGGACCCGGCGGTCGCTCGCCGAGGAGCACATCCCTGTCCGTCCCGCCGAGGAGCTCACCGGGATTGCCGCCTGGTTCGGGGGACGGGTCAAGACCTTGCACCCGGGCCTCCTCGGGGGCATTCTCGCGCCTCGGACCCAGGCCGGCCGCAAGGAGCTCGCCGAGCGGGGCCTCCTCCCGTTCGACCTCGTGACGGTCAATTTCTACCCGTTCGAACGACACCTGGCCGACCACCCGGGCGCCGACGACCTCGAGGAGTTCGTCGACATCGGCGGGGTGACGCTCGCCCGGGCCGCCGCGAAGAACCACACGTGGGTCACGGTCGTCTCCGACCCCTCGGAGTACGAGGCGCTGCTCGCGGAGCTCCGCTCCCACGGGGGAACGGTCAGCGCGACGACCCGGCGCGAGCTCGCCGTGCGGGCGTTCGAGCGATGCACGACGTACGACGCAGCGATCGCCCGGGGGCTGGGACGCCCGGGCGAGCCTACGGATATCTTCCCCGATGAGGTGGTCTTCCGTCGGGTGCCGGTCCGTCTTCGGTACGGCGAGAACCCGCACCAGAAGGCCGCCGTCTACGGCGCCGCTTCTCCGCCGGGAGCCGGCCTCTCCCCGAGACCGTTCACCGTGCTGAAGGGCGAAGGGCTCTCGTTCACCAACCTCCTGGACATCGAGACCGCCCTCTCTACCGTCGGCGAGTTCTCGGCCCCGACCGCCGCCGTCGTGAAGCACGCTACCCCCTGTGGCGTGGCCTCGGGGGCGACCCTCGCGGAAGCGCTCCAGAAGGCGGTCGCGACCGACCCGGTCGCTCGGTACGGCTGTGCGGTCGCCGTCAACCGACCGTTCGGTCCGGACGACCCGGCCACGCTCAAAGGCGTCTTTGTCGACCTGCTCGCGGCCCCGGAGTTCCACCCGACCGCGCTCGAAGCGCTCGCGCGCAGGGCGAAGGTCAAGCTGGTCCGGACCGACCCTCCGACCCTCGAAGCCGGCCGCTGGGAGGCGAAGAGTTCCCTCGGTCGCCTCCTGCTCCAGGAGGTGGACGTCCGCCAGCTGCTCCCCACCGACCTGAAGCACGTCACCGGGCCTGAGGCGTCCGCCGAGCAGCGGCAAGCGTTCGACTTCGCCTGGCGCGTCGTCCGCCACGCCAAATCGAACGCGATCGTCCTGGTACAGGGGTCGTCGACCGTCGGGATCGGCTCGGGTCAACCGACGCGCGTCAAGGCGGCCGAGCTCGCGTGCGAGGTCGCCGGCGACCGGGCGAAGGGATCGGTCCTCGCCTCGGACGCGTTCTTTCCGTTCCCGGACGGGGTCGAGGTCGCGGGACGCGCCGGGGTGGCCGCCATCGTCCAGCCGGGCGGAAGCCTCCGGGACCCCGAGGTTGTGGCGGTGGCGCAGCAGTACGGGATCTCGATGTACTTCACGGGCTGGCGCGTGTTCCGCCACTGACCCGCGTCTTCGAGAAGTACCGGCGAACGCTCTGCCGGAACGCGACGAGGTCCACCGAACCGACCTCCCGGCCCCGTTCCTGCCCGGACTGGACGAAGACGTACGTCGGGATCATGTGGATCCCGTACGAGCGAGTAACGAGCGCCGCCTCGTCGACGTTGACCTTCGCGAACTTGACCCGGCCGGCGAGCTGTACGCTCAGGTCCCGGAGCAGCGGCTCCGCGACCCGGCACGGGGCGCACCAGTCCGCGTAGAAGTCGACGACCACCGGAAGAGATGAGCGGATGACCTCGCGCTCGAACGTCGCGTCCGTGACCCGAACCGGTTCCGCCCGCTCGCCCACGATGGGCCTTCGAACTCCCGCCCCGCTTTAAGTCTCCGCTCCGTCCGACCCGCGAGGTCCGTGCGTTCCGCTCCGACGGCCGCGACGCCGCTCCCGGCCGGCCTCGCGACGACCCTCGTCCGATGGTACCGCCTCCACCGTCGGGCGCTGCCCTGGCGCCACGACCGGGACCCGTACCGGGTCTGGGTCGCGGAGGTCCTCCTCCAGCAGACACGCGTCGCGCAGGCGGCCCCGTACTTCGAGCGGTTCGTGCGCGCGTTCCCCACGGTCCGCGCGCTCGCGCGCGCGCCCGTGGGCCGGGTCCTGAAGGTCTGGCAGGGAGCCGGCTACTATGCCCGTGCCCACCACCTCCTCGCCGCGGCCCGCCGGATCGTGAGGACGCGGGAGGGTCGCTTCCCTTCCACCGTTCCCGAGCTCGAGACCCTTCCGGGCGTCGGCCCGTACATCGCCCGCGCCGTCGCGGCGATCGCGTTCGGCCGGCCCGTGGTCGCGCTCGAGGCGAACGGGCGGCGGGTCGCCGCCCGTTGGACTCGCGAGGAAGGGGACCTACACGACCCGCTCGTCCTCGGTCGACTCGAGCAGGCCCTCGCTTCGATCCTGCCCCGAACGAACGCCGGCGAGTTCAACGAGGCGGTCATGGAGCTCGGGGAGACGGTCTGTCGGCCGGCCCGACCGGATTGCCCGGCGTGCCCGGTCGCGTTCGCGTGCCGCGCGCATCGCGAGCTCGCGGACCCGGGGGCGTTGCCGAGGCGCGCGGTCCGAGGGCGCCGGCCCCACGTGGGGGCCGCGGTCGTCGTTCTCGCGGACCGGGGTCGGTGGCTCGTCCAGCGCCGAGCGCCGGCCGGTCTCCTGCCGGGTCTCTGGGAATTCCCGGGCGGGACGGTGGACCGCGGCGAGCGCCCCGAGACCGCGGCTCGACGGGGACTGCGAACGGCCACGGGCCTCGCCGTGCGCCGCCTCGTCCCGCTCGGGACCGTCCGGCACGCCTACAGCCACTTCACGGTGGAGCTGTACGTCTTCGCCGGCCGCTACCGGGGAAGCCCCGGAGCGGGGACCGGGACCGACCGGCGCTGGGTGACCGCGTCCGAGCTCGACCGCCTTCCCGTTCCGAAGGCGACCGAGAAGGTCCGGGCGCTCGCGGAGAAAGGGGCGGATAGAGCTTCCCGGGGTTCAGGATCCCGTCGGGGTCGCACGCCCTCTTCATCGTCCAGAGGAGCTCGACCGCGCTCGCACCGAGCTCTTCGGTCAGGAACGGCCGCTTCACCCGCCCGACGCCGTGCTCCGCGCTGATCGTTCCCCCGAGGGAACGCGCGGCGAGCAGAACGGCGGCGCGGATCCGTTCGGCGGCCGGCGTGGTCGGGTCGACCGCATAGTTCGGGTGGAGGCTTCCTTCCCCGAGATGGCCGAACAGGAAGAACGGGACCTTCTCCTGACGGGCGATCCGTTCGAGGTCGGCGACCAGGGCGTCCACCCGGGCCAGGGGGACCGCGACGTCCTCCCGGACGTGTTGGCCGTACCGCTCGATGA
>JBKQUP010000013.1:0-264070 GCA_052325545.1 Thermoplasmata archaeon | reverse complement strand
GAGCGGGCGGCTGCGATTGTCATCGTGCGCAGAAGGCGCGGATAAGTGGATGCGGAGCCCGCACACGCTCAATCGGAGAACCATGTAGTCAGAGATCCAACGCGGGCGGAAGTCACATAAGTGCACCCACGCCGGAATCGATCTGGCTCGAGCTCAAGCACTCTCGATTGAGAAGCTCGTCCAAGAGACGGAACCGCACCGACGAAGGCTCTCGGGTGTGGACATTAGAGGTAGATGACGACCGCGAGGACGCCTACCGCGATCACGAAACCAAGGCTCGCCCAGTAGGCGACTCGCCAGAACCCGCGAGAGGCATCGGTTCCCATGACACGGGGATCGGAAGAGAGCCGGCCGAGGAAGATTCCGGGAACGATGAGAATGAAGACCATCGCCACCATCAGCGCGATGACGAGCGTCACGAGCTGGGGGAAGAGAAGTGGGACGAAGACGGCCGGGATGCTCTCCCCGGCATAGATCCAGATGACGCTCTTGGGGGAGAGGCCGAGCGCCTCTGTCACTCCCCATGCGCTGCCGAGGGAGATCACCACGAGCGCGAGGAACGCGGCGGCCACGAGCCCCGCGCCGAGCGCATAGGTCGCGTACTGCCCGAGGCCGGCGGTCAACGCCGCGGAGAACCCGGCGCCCGTCGCGAACGTGAAGGCCCCGCCCACGTCCGCCCCGATCATGACCACCACGACCATGAGCGCCTCGCTGACGACCGCGCCAAGGAGTGTCGATTGGCGAGAGATCGAGAGTGTCGTTCGTTTCGCGGCAGTCGCCGAGGATTGGAAGTACAGCATGAACGGCATCACGACGGCCCCTGCGTTCGCCGCGAGAAGGACGAAGAACGAAGGCGAGGTCGAGCCGGCCAACAATGGGTAGGGTAGAAGCCCGCGATGGAGAACGACCACCGCCAGCGAGACGACGACGCCCGCCGAGATAGCGATGAGAACGCGTTCGACCCATGCGTAGGCACCCTTAGCGACCAGGCCGATGTGAGTGAAGAACGCGATCGGAAGGGAAATGATGGGTGGGATCCCGAACAGGCTCAGCCCGAGTGCGATGCCGGCGTACTCCGCGATGTAGGTCAGGACGTCGCCGACGGCCATGGAGATGGCCGCGGTCGAGGCCACGCGAGGCGGGAACCGCTCCCGGGCAAGCTGCCCCAGTCCCTTGCCCGCGACGGCCCCGAGGCGCCCGGAAGCTTCCTGAATGAAGAACAGGGGTACGGTCAGGGCGACGAGGAACCAGATGAATTCGTAGCGATAGCTCGCTCCAGAAGCGAGCGCTGTGAGGATGCTGGCGGCATCCACGTCGGCGATCATGACGAGCCACGCAGGACCGCCTCGCCATCTTCGGGGCGCCCGCAGGTGGCGCGAGAGGGCGGGAAGGTTCAGGTTCCCGCCGGTGGTGGAGGGCTCGTCCGGGGGACGTGAAGGTCCGTCCATCTCCAGGATGGCCGAATGTACATCATGGATAAGAGCACGGATTCGGAGCTACCGGATTCCCGGGTACGATTAGGCCGCACCGACGCCCGGTACATTAGGGCCGGGCGCATCGAACCTTTCGGCCCGTTTGGGGGGCGTTTTACCGTCACCCCACGGCGTTATGATATCCTCCGGAGTAGCGCCCCCCGCCGATACGAGAGGAAACAATCATGGCAGTGACCCCACGGAAGCGCCCTTCGGCCGCCGGAAAGAAGCGACATCACAAAGCCCGCCAACGAAGAATCGCCGCCCGCCGCCGTCAGGTCCCCTTGGGGGGAAACCGCGCCCGACGCTGAAGGGCGTGCTCTCGGCCCCCTCGGACCGGTGCGACAGCGTGCGGGGTCCGAGTCTCGAGTTTCTGTGGACTTGAGCCCCGCGGTGGGGCCGGTCGGTTACTTCGGGGATTCCCCCGGTTCCCGCGAATGCATCGTCACATGCCGGTCGGTCTTCGCCACCGTCTCCGGCTCGACGCTCCGGTTGATCGTCACTTCGTTGAATATCACCAACATCTCCAACGCCATCAGGAGGTTCGAGACGACCCGTTGGGTCGACACCGCGAGCCGGTGGTCGGAAACGTGGCGGGCGATCGCGTCCCCCAATGTATAGTCGGCCGGGAGGGTCTCGTCGATCTCGTTCAGGTTCGCGTTCGCGTCCACGACCGAGAGCCGAGTGAACGCGTCCATCGTTCGGTCGAGAAGCCGTTCGACGCGGATGATCAGGGTGACCAGGTCCGCGACGGCGGGCTTCGGCAGACGCTGGAGCTTCGGGAGGTTGTCGCCGAGCTCGCGAGCGACCCCCGCGACCAGGTCCCCGGTGACCTCGAGGACCTTGGCGATGAGCCGGTAGCCGATCTGGTAGTGATGGCTCTCCACGCCGATGTCCCGAGCGATCTGGAAGTCGTCCGAGGAGAGCAGCAGCTGGCGGACCATCAAGAGGTAGAAACGGTCGATCTCGTCCTCCATCGGTCCGATCTGCTGTAGCGCGGCGCGGCTCCCGCCGGTGAGGACGGACCGGCAGGTCTCGAGCTCGGTGCGCAGCATGCGGACGACCTGGCTCATGAGGCGATGGAACTGGTACTTGCCCGGGTCGACGAAGTTCTGTACCTCGATCCCCCCGGATTCCTCCTCGACGACCGTCATGCCGAGGACGTGGGCGACAGTGCGTCGTACCTCATGCCGCTGCGCGGGAGTGAGTCCCGACCTAGCGGTCACCATGATCTGGTCCTGACCGGTGATGTACGCTCCGATCAGGAGCCGTGCCAAGAGCTTGGGTGGGGCCCCACTTGCGTCGATCCGGAGGAGCTTCTGACGCCGCTCCGAAGGAGGCTCCGCGTTCGCGGGACTGACCTCGAGACGCCCTCCACCGAGGTCCCGGAACCGTAGGGTATCCCCCGTCTGGAGGTTCATCGAATCGGTCCAGGCCTTTGGGAGGGTGATCGAGAGCGACGAGGAGCCGGTCCGCTGCACCCGTCGGGTGAATCCGGGCTCGGACGGACCCTCCTTCCGTTCCTTCCGAGACCGGGGCATCACGACCGCATGGTCTCGGGTTCATTAACGGTCTGTCCCGGGGCCACCGTGCGTTCCACCGCCTCCTCGCCGTTCTCCTTACTCTCCTTACGGTAGTGAGCACTCCCGCATCACTCCCTGGGCCTCTTCCCTCGTCCAGAGGCAGCTGATGCGAAACGGAGAAGGATTCCGGGTCTTCGACCGAGCGAACTGGCAGCGAAAGGCAAGAACACCGGCCTGGTACCGGCGCGCGGAGAGCGAAAAGCGCTCCATGTCGCCCACGGACCGTAAGGCGTCGGAGAAGTGGTAACCATGGCGTTCATCGATTTCCTGGCGTTCCAGGAAGCCCTTCTGATCTTTGCCGCCGTCATCGTGGGTTACGTGGGCGTCGCTGCCTTCCTGGCGATGCGTCACAACGACGCCGCCGGAGTGAAGAGCGCGCTCAAGTCAGGCGCAATCCCCCTGGGCAGCGTCGGAGCGGTCGCAACAGTGCTCGCCATTTGGGCCGAAACGGCTTGGCCCCTCCCGGGGAGCTACAACATTCTGTTCACCGACGTCTATCTCCTGTTCGGGGTCACCCTCGTGGTGCTGGCCGTCACGATGGCCACTTCCTCGAAGTTGCAGTACGCGGGCATATTCGGGCTGATCGCGGGCGGCGTCACAATCTCCTATGGGTGGAACGGCTACATCCTGCACATGACGAAGGACCCCCTTGAGACGTTCCTCCTGTACGGTGCCTTCGGCCTTGCGGGCATCCTCGCGTTCCCAGCTACGCTCGTCACCGACCACTTCCTCGCGCATCCGGACGGCACCGCCTTCGCATTCGGCACCGGAGCGACCGTGGCCCGCCGGCACCCATCGATCCAAGCGTCGAGCCGGGCCGCCCAGCCGATTGTCCCGGTCGGACCCTCTGGCACACCGGACGAGGACCTGAGCGTCCGCCCGTCCTTCCACCTTCCGATCTACATCAGCACCACGCTGCTCATCTTCGTGGTCGCGATAGCGCTCGCGGGCTTCGCTGCAATGTGGTATCTGGACGTCACGTTGCCCGCTCACCTCATGAGCGCGCCGTAAGAAGAGTCAAGAAAGAGAACCGAACGGCTGCCTCGGGCCGGAAGGGGGAACCCTCCTTCCGGTGCCTCCCGTCCATCCCAGGACGCGGGGCGCCGGGGGAGTGGTAGCCTCGAACGCCCGGAACGCGAGCGGAGCGAGCAATGGGCACTTCCGATGTCTGGTACAGTGTGATTACGAGCCGAGATTCCCGGCAACAGGAGCCTCGACTTCGTGTCTCCGACCATCCGTTCTTCCGCGGGTTGAACCCCGCGCTGATCGAAGCAGTGGGCCAAGGTTCGGTGGACACGACCTACGAGACCGACGAGATGCTCGTCAGAGAAGGCGAGGTGGCGGACCGATTCCACCTGATCTTCCATGGCAAGGTCGCCGTGGAGGTCGGCGGGTCGCAAGGGACCCGACAAACGGTCCAGACCATCGGGCCGGGAGAGGTTCTCGGCTGGTCGTGGATTAGCCCCCCTTACCTTTGGCAGTTCGATGGGCGGGCGGTCAAGGAAACGAGGGTCGTATCGCTCGACGCGTCGGTCCTCCGCCGTGCCTTGGAAGCGCGGCCGGTCGAAGGTTACCGTTTCCTGCAGCGGCTATTGCCGGTCATCGGGCAGCGCCTGGAGAACACCCGGGTCCAGCTCCTTGAGTTACGGGACATATAGGTCGGCGTTGGGACTCGGGAGAGTCCTTATCTTGGAGACGGGGGGTTCGGGATTGTGCGACTGCTCATCGTGGACGACGACCGTCGTTCCCGCCGGGCTCTGTCGGACCTCCTCGTCCAGCTGGGCCACACCACCGTCGCCACCGGATCCGCTCGGGAGGGGCTCGACCGCCTCGAGGAGGAGCCGTTCGACCTCGTCTTCGCAGAGCTCCGCACCCCGCGACAGGATGGAATGAAACTTCTCCGGACCGTCCGCCGGCGTTGGCCGGAGACCCACGTCGCCGTGCTCGCGGGTTCTTCGGACGTTCACGAGGCGGCCACGTCGATGGGGGTCGAGACGATCACCTCCGTGCGCGGACCGATCGATCGGGACCGGGTCCGCGCCGTTCTCGAACAGGTGGAGGAGGAGCTCGCTCTTCCGGAGAGCTCCCGAAGGCCGACGCTCGTCCCCGAAGCGCATCGCGCACCGGCCGTCCCGTCCCTCCATCGATCCACCGCGCTCGGCGCCCATGAGCTCGGGGAAGCGCGCCTCGAGCCGACGATGTTGGCCGGTCGCATCCAGAAGGTGTTGCGGATCGACGCCACTGGAGCTCCCTCCAACTTGCTCGGTCGTCTTCTCGTCGGGAGCTACATCACCGGGCAAGACCAGGTCCTCGTCACCGCCCGGCACGGGCTCACGACCGCGCAACGGAGTGAGATCCATCGACTGGTCGACCGGATCCTCGGGATGACGGTGGTGGGGGACACCCCAGAGGTGGTGGAGATCCAGAACTTCATCGACCCCGGCAAGTACGAGCTTCCCCGCCTGCTCCATCGGGTCGTCCAGATGCTTCGGACCGAGCTCGAGGCCTGTAGCGCCGCCCTCTCGGGGAGGGAGGCTCCCCAGCTCCAGCTCATCGAGACGATCGAGGAGGAGATCGACCGGTTCTACCTCCTGATGGTCCGGCAGCTCCTGCTCTCCTCCGACAGTCCCCGGATCGCCCGGAACATCGATGTCGAGAGCCACCACTACCAGATCGGATACCGACTGGTCGCGAAAGTGCTCGAGGTCACCGGCGACCTGGTCCACGGGATCGGGACCGAGCTCCAGGGGAACCTTCCCGGACTGCGACGATTGACTCCGCCCATGATCCGCGAGCTCGTGACCCGGATCGAGCGGCTCGAGCTCCTCCTCACTCGCACGATGGACGCCTTCGACCGTTTGTCCGTGGTGGATGCGAACGCGACGCTCAACGTGATCGGCGAGGCGCTCCCGAAGGATGCCGGGTTCGGGCAGTTGATCTGCCGGCGCATCCCGAACCGGAAGGTCGCCGTGGCGGCCCAGCGGATCGCGTACAACCTGGACATGGCGCTCGAGATGCTGATCATCGTCAACGAGGTCACGATCAACCGGAGCGTCGAACCGGAGACGGTGGCGCGCACCGGCACCCGGGTCCCGATGGGATCCCGGGGGTCGCCCGCCTCCGTGAGAGGGTCCCATCGGACGAGTACGAAACCGACCGCCGCCACGGGCCGGCGAGCCGGTTCGGGCACCTGAGACCTCCCGTCGCCCGGACCCCCTATTCATACGGTGTGCCACACCGGTCCGTCCCTCCACTCGAAGAGTCGGTCCCCAAGCTTCGGACGGTCGAGCGGGGGGGGCTCACAGGACAGGGGATTTATGTCGATGAGGCGATTCCCCACCGTGCCCGGCTCGCATTTCATCGATGCGGTCATGGTGGTCGTCTGCGTCGCCTTCGTGGTCGCCGGCTTCGTGTTCTACGGAGCCTGCAATGGAGGAGACTCCCTGATCCTGTTCGGGGTGGCGACCGCGGTGCTGGGGGCCCTGCTGTACCGTACCGGGGCGTGGGCCACGGTCATTCCGTTCGCCATCATCACGGTCACCCTCATCGGGGGAGGGTGGTACGGGGCGACGGTAGCCGGCTGTTCCCTCTAGGTTGCGGTGCCCCGAGGGCCCTCCCTCCCGGGCTCTCCGTGTCGTTCGAGCCCGAAGAACCCGGTGGCGGCCCAGGCGAAGAGCCTATTCGGCAAGCCACGGTGCGGACGCCGATGGCGGCCAGCGTTCCTCCGAAGACCTTTGTTTCCGACCTTCGACCGGGGCGCGTCGCTACCTTCGAGGCCACGGTCGTGAAGCTCGAACCCATCCGAGAGGTCGAGCAGCGGGCCGGGGGCCGGAAGAAGGTCCGGAACGGGACCCTAAAGGATGGGACGGGCGAGATCTCGCTCGTGCTCTGGGGCGAAGAGGTCGAGCTGGTCGCGGAAGGGGACAAGGTCCGGATCGTCGAGGGTTGGGTAAAGGACTACAAGGGCCGCCCGCAGGTCTCCCTCGGAAGAACGGGAAAGCTCGAGAAAGGGTGACGGCGGGACTCGGCCGACGCTCCTGTTCCCCCGGTGACGGTCAACGGGACCGCCGAGAGCGCTGACTTCGCTTCTGACCCCCGACGGGGGAAAGTTCCTAAGTGGGAGGTCGCCTCCTGGGGTCGTGCGCCGCCGAGCTGACCCCCTCACCCGAAGCCAGCATCGGAAAGTCGGTGCGGACCTGTTCAACTATACCTGGTCGCTCCTGGACCGGAAGAAGCGTAGCCCGGAGGAGGTCGACGAGATGCTCCACGCCGCCCACGCCTCGCGCTATCACTGGGGCCATGCGGGAACGCCCCGCAACCGCGCGATCGGCGAGTGGCAGGTTTCTCGCGTCTACTCGACCTTGGGACGGGCCGAGCCGGCCCTGTACCACGGTCGCCGGGCCCTCGCAATCGCGCGTCGGAACGGGTTGGGCCGCTTCCATCTCGCCTACGCCTTCGAGGCCTTGGCACGTGCGTCGGCGGTGGCGGGGCTGCGCCGGGCCCGGGACCGTTATCTCCGGGAGGCCCGCCGGATCGGCGCGGCCGTGCGTGACCGGGACGACCGACGAATGTTGCTGGAAGACCTGGCCACGATCCCCTGATCCACTCACCGGCGGGCTGACCCACCTCTCGCCCTCGACCCTTCCGGAGGGGGCGCCTGTGACTCACGCGTGGGAGCGGTGAAGGAACTCCATCGGGGCTCGCTCGATGAGGTCGTCCAGAAGCGGAACGAACCCTTTCGTGACGGGGACGCCGTGGCCCGGGAGCAGGACCTCCACATCGAGCTCCCGGAGGCGAGCGAGCGACCGGACCGCTTGGTCCAGGTTCGCGGCGACTTTCGCGGCGGGCAGCGTGAGCCGTCCCTTCCGCTCGACGACGGAATCCCCCGAGAAGAGGATCTTCCGGGCCGGATGGTAGAAGGCCACCTCTCCCGGGGTGTGACCCGGAACATGGACGACGACCAAGGGTCCGATCCGATCCCCCTCCTTCAACGAGATCGCCACCGGAGCAGGATGGGTCCGGGCCAACAGGCGCATCAGGAACGGCATGGGAGGCTTCGCTCGTCCGTCCACGAACGGGGCGTCGTCGGCGTGGCAGGCGAGCGGTGCGGGCATCTTCTCCCGAAGATACGCCGCCCCTCCCATGTGGTCCAGATGATGGTGGGTCAGGAGCACCTTCCCTACGCGGGAGAGGGGGACGTTGGCGTCCTGGAATGCCCGAACGATCGGCTTCGCCTTTCGAGAGAACCCGGTGTCGATGAGGTAGGTCTCCTCCCCCTCCCGGTACGTGTAGATGTTCACAAATCCGCCGGGGATCCAACCGACGCCGTCGACGACCGACGCTCCCACCGAGCTCCTTGAGGGGTTCGCCATACCGACCTCCGCGTGGTCCGCTCCCGGTCCTCGACCGGTGCCTTCCACCACAACCATCGAGTCGAGCGGCTTAATCGTTAGGCCGTCGCCGCGAGAGCGCTCGGGTCCCAGGCCACGAACCGCGTGGTCCGGGGCCGCGTCCAGAATGAGGGGTCGATCGGGTGCTCCGCGCGGAGCCGACGAACGATCTCCGCATGGACCTCGGGGGGGATCTGGTCCCTTCCGAACATCATCGCCCCCCACCGAGCGAACCGTTCGTCGGGGGAGAGGTCCGTAGGGGCCGGTCGGGATACCACTCGAACGGTCGTCGGAGGTGCGACCGCGGAGAGCTCCTCGAGGGTGTGGTAGTATCGTTTCCCCCGCTCTGGCAGCGGATGCCCGAGCTCGGCCGCCAGCTCACGGTACCGCGCGCGTCGATCACGCCACGCGCTCGTCGGCTGCCGGTCGAACCACTCGGGAAGCTGGACCACGACCTGCTGGCGAGCCACCCGGCCGAGCTCTCGGAGCACTGGGCGCGGGTCCGGAAGGAGCTGAAGGACGTGGGCCATGAAGGCCGCGTCGACCGCCGTGTCAGGCAGAGGGAGGCGGAGGACATTGGCCCGGACGAGCGTCGCGATTCCCTTGGTCCGCGCCCGCCGCATCATGCCGAGGGAGAGGTCGACGCCCACGATCTCGAATCCGTGGGCGCGTAGCGGAACGGCAAATCGCCCGGTCCCGACTCCGGCGTCGAGGACCGTTCGGCAACCGTTAAGCAACCCGACCAGCGCCTCGAGTTCCTGTTCGGACGGCGGCTGACGGGTCTCGTCGTACACCGGTGCGATCCGGTCGAACTCGACCTCGCCGCTCATTCGGTCTGGGAGGTCGGTTGAGGACTTAGTCTTGTCAAGACCCCCGTTCATGTCGGGTCCCAACGCTGCCGGCCGGGACGGGTCATCGACCGGAGCGGGCCGGCCCGTCGAACGTTACCAGTTACGGAGTGCCTGGGCCACTTGCTTTCGCTCGGCCTTCGTCTGGTGGCGAGGAGCATTCCGGGTGTAGGCGGTGCAGGCGCACGCCCGGCAACGGTTGTCGGCCCCATGCAGCCGCCGCTGGTGCAGGCAGCCCGGGGTCTCACATTCCGTCGTCATGTCGTCCTCCCGCCTCCGTCCACTCGATGCTCTACCTACTCAGGTCGAACACTAAAGGACAATGCTACCCGCTGACCAGGCCCTTCCGAGTTCGGTCGGGCTCTCCACGAGGGTGGAGGCAAGCTCCCCACCGGTTCGGAACCCACCCGCGAGTACCCTCGGAAGTTCGTCTCGGCTCGTCCGGGGCACCCTCCGGAAACGGTCGAAACTCACTCCTTCTGAGCCTCGACCCCCGGAGTTACCGGAGCCGTCGGAGCCGCGGGCGAGGCTTCCCGACGAGCCCCCTCCGCGTGGAGCTCATGCACATAGCGCCCACCTCGCATCAGCGAGACTCCGGCGGCCACCGCCGTCAGGACGGCCGAGACCCCAAAGGCGAGGTCGATCCCCTTGAGGAACGCCGGACCCACCGCGTTCGGGAAGAACTGATGGGACGTGAGCGTCGCCACGACCGACGCGGGAATCTGCCCCTGAAGCGACGCCGGAAGGTACGAGATGTACAACGTCATGGGATTGTACCCCAGAAACGCCCCGAAAAGCGCTCCCGTAGGGTTGGACGCCACCAGGCTCGACAGTGCTCCCCCGGCCGGTCCGGTGACCCCCGCGGAACTGAGGGCGCCGGAGACCGACCCCGACAACCCGTTCGAGAGCCCCACGAGGACGATGGTGAAGAAGACGGCCATCGAGAGCTGCATGCCGGCGTTCTGAAGCGTCGCCCGCATCCCCGACGCCGCTCCCCGGTCCTCGGCGGGGACCGAGTTCATGATCGCCGCCGTGTTGGGAGCGGCAAACATCCCCATCCCGCAGCCCTGAACGAAGAGGATGAGCCCCATCTGCCAATACACGAAGTTGTACGGCAGGGCCAACAGGAACAGGAAGGTCACCGCGCTGATCCCCATCCCGGCGCTCGCAAGGTATCGGGCTCCGAACCGGTCCGACAGCCAGCCGCTGAGCGGCCCCATGACGACGAAGCCGGCCAGCATCGGCATCATGTAGATGCCGGCCCAGAACGGCGTCTGCGCGAACGAGTAACCGTGGAGGGGGAGCCAGATCCCCTGGAACCAGATCACCATCATGAACATCACCCCTCCTCTCGCGATCGACCCGAGGAGTCCCGCGAAGTTTCCCGCCGCGAACGCGCGGATCCGGAAGAGCTCGAGCCGGAACATCGGGTCCTGGACTCGGGTCTCGACGTACACGAACGCGACCAGGAGGGCGAGCCCAACAGCAATACCCGACCAAACCCAGGGACTCGACCAGCCCATGCTCTGGCCCCCGTAGGGCAGGAGCCCGTAGGTGACCGCGACCAGGAGGAGGGTAAGACCGACTCCGAAGGTCGTGTTTCCGAGGTAGTCGATCCGCTGGCCTTCCCGGATCTTGGCAACATCGTGGAGCTTGAAGTAGGCCCAGACCGTCCCACCTACCGAGAACGGGACGCTCGCGAGGAAGATTACCCGCCACGCCGGGAGGACGAACGAGCCGATGTGAATGTCGCTCAAGCCGGCGAGGACGCCGCCCAGGACCAGTCCGACGACCGACCCGCCGATCGCCGCTACCTGGTTGATCCCGAGCGCCTTCCCCCGTTCGTCATGGGGGAAAGCGTCGGTGATGAGCGCCGCGGAGTTGGCGAACAGGAACGCGCCCCCAATCCCCTGGATGACCCGGAACCCGACCAGCTCCCAGGCACCGAGGGTCCCCGTGTTGGGCGTCAGGAACAGCATGACGGAACCGACTGCGAAGATGGCGAACCCGAGGTTGTACATCCGGGCACGTCCCCACATGTCCGAGATCCGGCCGAAGGTGACGAGGAGCGTGGCCGTGACGACGCCGTAGCCCAGCAGGAGCCAGATGAGGAGAGTGAAGTTGCTCGGGAGGAACGGGTCGACACCCAGCCCCCGAAAGATGACGGGAAGCGAGATCAGAATGATCGTTCCATTGATCGACGCCATCAGGGCGCCCAAGGTAGTGTTGGAAAGGACCGTCCACTTGTACTCCATGCTCACGTCCCTCCATCGAGGCGACGAGTCGGGCCGTGAACCATGATGGTCCGTTGCTCGTCGGGGGTCATGGTCCTGTTCCGGTTACGGAGAACCGCCTGTTCGTTCGTCCTCACCCTTCGACGGAGTTCGTCTCCCAACGCACCTGGGAAACGTACCCCAGAACCGCGAGTCCTCGATGTTGGACGCCTTCATTTGGGCCCCGTAAGGTGAGATTCACTCGCTTCTCGTCCGACGACGGGCGCGCGGCCGGTCGGTTCGTGGAACCCAGCGTCGACCCACCGGGGCTGGTCGCCGAAGCGGTCCGGCGTTAGTCGTCGCGTCGCCGACGCTTTCGACGACTGTCGTCGTCGTCAAATCGAGGAGGCCCACGCCGGTCCGACCCTCGGAACGGGCGGCCACCGCGGTCGCCTCCCCGGCTTTGATAGGGAGGCCGAGACCCTGGACCGGACCGGAAATCGCGTCGTCCGTACCGCGGTCCTCCGCGGTCGCCGCGACCGCCTCCCCCACTGTCGCTGCGGGGGGGCAAAGTGAACCGATTCCCGCACGCCTCGCATTCCCCGACGAGCATGCCGTCGTCGCCCGTGGAGAACCGCAGGGGCGCTCCGCACTTCCGGCAGGGCCGGCTCCGGGGCGCTCCCGCGTCGAATCCTTCGGGACGTTCCCGCTCCCTCTCCCTCTCGGGCCTCGTCGACTCGCGTTTCGGAACGAAGACGGTCGTGGTCTCGCAGTCGGCGCAGACCACCTCGAGCGACCCGCCTTTGCCTTCTCGGAACGAAAGAAGGGACCCGCACTCATCGCACTCGGGTCCTCCTTCGACTCCCTCGCTCGTCGGCGCGCCCTCTCCTGAGGGGGATGCGGGCCCTGACGGAGGGGTGCCGAGGCGTGAGGAGACCGTGGTCCCCTCCACGAACGCGAACTCCTTCGCGCACGAAGGGCAGGTACCGGTCCGCAGGCGGACCTCGCGCTGTTCGAAATCCATCGAAGTTCCACATTCGGGGCAGGAGTTTGTCATGGTAGTTCGAAGAAGGAACTCTCTGGCCCACATTACGTCCCCCTACCCGGTTTCTCGGCCTGCCTCGGCCCGGGGGTGAGTGGACGCATGCGGCAGGATCGGCCAGCTCACGCTCGGGACAACCGCCGAGGAAAACCCCCGGGCCTTCGTCTACTCGGGTTGACGAAGTGATTTCTCGGTCGCGCTCCCCCTCCCGAGAAAGTACTTACGGGCACCGGGCGGTGACCGTTGGAAAGTCCGAAAAGGTGAGTGATTACTGCTATGGTAGTGTTGGATGGGCACTCTCTGAAGGCCGAGGACGTTGTCAAAGTGGCCCGGGGCGGGGAGAAGATCTCGATCAGCAAGGACGCGCTGAGCCGGATCAACAAATGCCGCGCCCTGCTGGAACGCAAGATCGTCGCCAAGGAGATCATGTATGGGGTGAACACCGGGATCGGCGAGCTTTCCGAGGTCGTTCTCGAACCCCAGCAGGTAGAGCAGTTCCAGCGGTACCTGGTCTACTCTCACGTGGCGGGTTGCGGAGACCCGATCGCCGAGGAGGACGCGCGCGCGGCCATGCTCGCCCGCTTGAACACCCACTGCTGGGGCCATTCGGGCATCCGGCACGAGCTCGTGGACCTGATGGTCGAGATGCTCAACCGAGGCGTGAATCCCGTCATGTGCCAGAAGGGGTCCGTCGGCGCGTGCGGGGACCTTTCCCCCATGGCCCAGATGGCCCTGGTCCTCATGGGAGAGGGTGAGGCGTTCTACCAGGGCAAGAGGCTGCCGGGCGCCCAGGCGTTGAAGTCGGCCGGGCTCACCCCGATCGTGTTCAAGGAGAGGGACGGGCTGGCATCGATCAACGGCTCCAACGTGATGACGGCCATGGGCTGCATCGAGCTGGTCGACGCGGAGCGGTGGCTCAAGACCCAGGAGGTCGCCCTGGCGATGACGCTGGAAGCGCTCAACGCCAACATGAAGGCATACGACCACCGGGTCCACGACGTGCGAGGGTACCCCGGCGCTCAGGCGTGCGCCGAGAACATCCGGAAGATCACGGAAGACTCCGACCTGTTGAAGCGTCCCGGGAAGAAGGTGCAGGATGCCTACTCCCTGCGGTCCAGCCCTCAGGTCGTCGGCGCCGCCAAGGACGCCCTTGTCTGGACGAGGTACATGCTCGAGATCGAGCTCAACCACGCGGCCGACAACCCCACGTTCTTCCCCGACGAGGAGCTCGTGCTCACCGGCGCCAATTTCCAGGGCACCCCGATGGCCTTCGCGATCGAGATGATGGGAATGGTGGTCACCACCGTGGGGGTCCTTTCCGAACGAAGGACGAACCGCCTGCTGAACCCCCACCTCTCGGTGGGCCTACCGGCCTTCTTGACGAAGGGAGCGGGGATGTTCTCGGGGCTCATGCTCTCGCAGTACACCGCGGGGGCCCTGGTCTCGGAGAACCGCGTGCTCTCCCATCCGGCTGCCACGGGTTCCATCCCGGCCGCGGCCGACCAGGAGGATTTCGTCTCCATGGGCATGACCTCGGCGATCAAGTCGAGGCAGATCATCGAGAACTCCTGGTCGATCGTCGCGATCGAGCTCATGGCCGCCGCCCAGGCGTTCGACTTCCGCGCGCCCACGAAGCCCTCGAAGGGTTGCCAGGCGGCCTACGCCGTTATCCGGAAACACGTGAAGAAGCTGGAAGAGGACCGGCCGCTCTACGACGACATCAACAACCTGACCAAGGTCGCGCGGTCCGGAGAACTGCTGGACGCGGTCGAGAAGGCCGTCGGGCCGTTGAAGTAGGCCTTCCGCGGCGGAGGACCCTGGGCCCGTAGCGACAACGCTACCGGGGGATCGAGTAGCGGACGATGGGGTTGTCGATGTACTCCAGGACCTTCTCGGTCCCTCGCTCGAGGCCCGTCCGATAGGCGAGCTTCAGGACCTCCTCGGCGGCCGGCGGTTCGAGAGGAGGGACGCTCTCGATGGTCGTGGAAACCGGCGTCGCGTGGCGGTCGAAGCAGGCGAGGAACGCGCGGAAGCCCGGAAAGGCGCATTGGAACAGTTGGAGCTGGAGCCGCACGTCCGGCGGCGTGGGGTTCGCGTAGTAGCTCTTCATCTCGTAGAACCGGTCGCGGCCATCCCAATAATCCGGCTGGGCGTAGACCCCGACCCGCTCGTTGATCAGGATCATTCGGCTCCGAGGTCGGGACAGTCCCATGACCTCGCTCCGGCGGAACGCCTGGAGGACGCCGGAGACCTGGGAGAGTTGCCGTTCTCGGTCCTTGGGCGTCAGCTGGATGTCCGCGTCGGCGAGCTCCTCGTCCAAGATCTCGGACGCCAGCCGGTTCATCGAGGTGAGCGTCGGTCGCCGGGACTGGCTGAACTCGTGACTGTACCGGGATAGCGTCTCGTCGATGGCCTTCCCCACCGCCATGCCGATCTCGTCCTTCTCGGTAACGGGCCGAGGATAGGCCCCTTGGACGATCTCGTGCGCGGCGACCGTTTTTACCGCCGTCATTGGAGGTAGGCCAACTCCCCAAGGTCGAACGAGTATTGGGCATGTTGGCCCAGGAGCTCACTCCGCGACCGACGACGAGCGGCCGGACCGTACCCGCCGTGTTCTACGGTCTTGAACGGATCCGGGGCAGGAAGCGACCGGTCCGGGAGACGTAGGCCGCGTAGGCTTCCCCGAACGCTTCCGGGGACCCCAGCAGGTCCTCCTCCAGGTGGGCGCGGTAGACCGCCATGCCGACCAAGACGGTCGTGATCAGGGCCAACGGGATACTGAGATAGAGGACGCTCAGCCCGCCCGCCCCGGTGACGATCGCCGTGTACGCCGGATGACGAATGTAGCGATACGGGCCCTCTTGCACCAACCGGTGGCCTTCTTCTACCTGGATCGCGGGCGTCATGTGACGCCCTAGAGCTCGCACCGCCGCGAAGAAGAGGAGCCCGCCGGAGATCGCGGCCCCGAACCCGAGGAGTTGGACCACCCCGGATTCCGGGAAGTCCGGAACGGAGGGCCAGTGGTACGCGTATGCAGGGGCGAGAAGCACCCCGATCGACCAGAACGTCGCCACCATCGCCCCGACTACCCAACCCACCTCCGTCCCTCGGGCCGGGTCTCTCTTGGTCACGACGCGGGCGACCCTTCGGGGCGGATGCTCCAGGGCATGCCCAAGGAGGAATCCCCCCAGGAGCGTGGCGAGCGTGACCCCGGCGAGGACCTGGACGATCAGCAGACCCAACACAGATCGGCGTACCGTCGGGGCGATGATTTACCGTGCGCGGCCGCTTCCCTGCTCGGGGCGCCGCCCACCGAACCCTCACCGACGACCGTCGCAAGGGTGGGTGCCGAGACCCGTCTCTCGGCGTTCGTGCGTTCGGCGGGCCCGCCGAGGGTTTCCGTCACGACAGACCCAGCTCATTGGCCAGGTCCTTTGGTAGGTCGAACGAAGGGCACGCCGGATGGGTCAGAATCCCGTGGGCTTGTCCCGCTGTGACCGTCAGCGGACCCCAGACGCCTCGAGCTCCCGTGGCCGCACGGAAGGCTACGAACCCCTTTCCCACGAGGGTCGGGGCCGCGAGCTGATCCCAATTCAGCTTGATGTGGCTTAGCAGATAGCGGAATTCGACGGCCTCGGGTCCGACGTTCACGTCGCGAGGAAGGCGGTCCAGGATGGCCAACCCAATCAGAAACGCCGCGACCCCCAGCAGCGCGCCGGGGAGGTCGAACCGGAACAGCCCTGGGTCCGTGAAGATCAGGTAGATCGTTACCAGAACTAAGGCGACCCCGAGCGCAGACACGACGTATACCGAGTATGCCCACCATTCCCGGGATCTCCGAGGCCCCGGAACGACTGGGTCGGCGGGTCGAGGTCGAGAATCCATGCGCCTTCTACCGGGTTCTTTCCCCCGGCTCTCCCACGGACTAGACGGATTCGTGGGCTAAATCAATTGGGCCGGGTCCTCGCCGTC
This sequence comes from Thermoplasmata archaeon, assembly GCA_052325545.1. GTDB lineage: Archaea > Thermoplasmatota > Thermoplasmata > Lutacidiplasmatales > UBA184 > Lutacidiplasma. The sequence continues at coordinate 247,550 of JBKQUP010000013.1, read as the reverse complement.
GGAAGCCGCTCGATAACTTCTCTCTGGGTGCTTCGGTCGATGTGGGGTCCCTCGTCCTTCGTGAACCTTCCCCAGCCCTTCTTCAAACAGCGGGAAGTCCATGCGGTCTGCGGTTCGTGGGCCACTGGGACGGAGGTCGGTCACGGCTCGAAAAGGCGTTCCGGCACCTCCGAGGCGCCTTCTCGCTCCGGCATGCCGAGAGTACGGGGTCGGCCGGCTCGCGAGCTCTGATACCGGCGAGACGGAGGGTCCCTCACCGCGGGGCGATCCCGATTCGGGCCTGAATTCTATCGGTCAACCGGGGAGATGCCCTGCGAGCGTCCCTGGGGCCGACCGGTACACGAACACGATCTTGGCGGCGGCGAGCTTGTGGAGGGCACGGTACTGGAGCCGAAGGAAGTACGAATCGAACAGGAGCTTCTCGGCCGGGTCCCAGAGCAACACCCAGACAATGGTGATGAAGATCAGGTACGCGAGCGCCAGGAACAGGTCGGAAGCGTCGATCGTCCCGAGTTGGACGTAAAGCAACCCCGCGACGAGCCCCGCCAAGAGGACCAGCGGGGTCGCGAACCGAAGCGAACCCAACCCTTCGGTACGGTTCACCCTCACGTCCAGGCCGGCCAGTTCGGCTTCGTTGGCGAAGAAGCTGCGCATCTGCGCTTGGGCGTTCGCTTCCTCCTCCGCCCCGAGCGGAGGGGCCTGGAACGTGACGGTCACCTCGACGTGGGACGTCCTACGCTGCTCGCGGACGGAGTCGGCCAAGAACTTCGCGACCGCCTTGTTCACCATCGGTCCGGTGTGCGGATAGGTCGGCGGGGTGGTCCGGTCGAGGAGTGCGCCAAGGTCCTTCAGCTGGACTTCGATCTCTCCCGGAGACCTCACTAAGTGTACGACCGGTTCCCCGCCGAGCTCAACGTCTGGTTTGACGTCGGAATTCCGGTGGATTTCCTCCGGAGGTCGACTCACGGAAGGGCAACGTCTATCGACCGTTATTACGGTGGTCAATCCCCCATGCCCCGAGCGGTCCTCTGAGCGCGAACGGCCCCTCGGGGAAGCCCCCCGGTCCGACCCTCGTAGACCCGGTCCTCGGGACCGGAGCCGAAGCTCTTTCCTTCTTGCAGGAGTATCCCTTCCGCATGTCTCCCTCCGAACGCGACGTCCATCTCGCTGACGGTCGAACCCTGCGTGTTCTCGAGGATGGGGACCCTCGCGGGCACCCCATCTTCTACCTCCACGGGTCCCCGGGCTCCCGTTTGCTCTACGAAAAGCAGGTCCAGGACGCTGGTCGTCGCGGGATCCGGCTGATCGCTCACGATCGGGCGGGGTACGGCGGGTCCACCCCGAAGCCGGGCCGACGCATCAGGGACGAGGCCACTGACGTGGCGGCCATCGCGGACGCGTTGGGGCTGGACCGGTTCGCCGTCTATGGCCATTCGGGGGGCGGGGCCCCGACCCTGGCTTGCGCGGCCCTACTTCCCGACCGCGTGGTCGCGGCCAGCAGTCTGGCCGGGCTCGCACCGTATCCCGCAGAAGGGATCGACTGGCTCGCGGGAATGGGGGAGCTGAACGTCGACGATTTTAACTTGATGATGAGCGACCCGACCGCCTGGGAGTTGAAGACGGCCGAGGACGCCGCCACGATGGCGAACGCCACCCCGGACCAGCTGGCGGCGTTCCTTTCCAGTTTGCTGTCGAGCGCGGACCGTGCGGGCCTGACCGAGGAGTTGGCCGCGTTCTTCCAACGGCAGGCGCGAGAGGGCTACAAGGCCGGCATTGCGGGCGCGCGAGACGACAGCCTCGCCACGGTTGAGCCGTGGGGCTTCGAGCTTTCCGCGATCCACGTCCCCCTGCAGCTCTGGCACGGGAAGCTCGACAAGTTCGTACCGGTCTCCCACGGAGAGTGGCTGGCGGCTCGCCTGCCCCGGGCCGAAGTTCACATCGAGCCGAACGAGGGCCACGTATCGCTTTACAGCCGGTTTCCGTCGGTTCACGACTGGCTCACCCACCACTTCTGAAGAGCCTCCTCCCCCCACGGGGGAGATGCCCGTCCGGTCGCGGTGATCGAAGAAAGGAGGTCCGCGAGCGGAACGTTGGTGCCTATGACGAACCGGTGGGCGAGTCACGAGGCGGCGCGGGAACCATAGACGCCGGCCTCATGATCGAGGTTCACCACGGAACCCCCCCTCTTTTCAACGGGACTCCCTGGTCAACGGCTCGGAGGGGATTATTCCTCGATGGGAACAGGGTGATTCCAACCATGTCAAGTTCGCTTGACAGGGAGGCTTTGCACCTTGCTCCGCTGAAAACTCGTTCGAGGGTAAGGCTAAAGGGCCGGGTCACGTGGATGCGGGCAGGTCGCAGCCCCATCCCGGGACGTTTCCCGGACCGGACGGCCCCACCAGGGAAGGAACGCAATGATGCTGATGGTCAGTGTCCAGAACCTCGATGAGGCGCGCGAGGCCGTCGCCGGCGGTGCCGACATCGTGGACGTGAAGAACCTCCGCGAAATGATGGTGGGGTCGAACTTTCCCCCCGTCATCCGCGAGTGCCGGAATGCCTTTCCCCGCCCTTTCCATGTGAGCGTTACCCTTGGGGTCGTCCCGAACCAGGCCGGGACCGTGGCCATGGCGGTTTACGGCGCCGCTGCGCTGGGAGCCACCTCCGTGAAGGTCGGGTTCATCGAGAGCGACTACGAGACCGCGCTGCGGATCCTTCGGGAGAGCCGAAGCGCGCTCGAGGGATTCGACACCAAGCTCATTGCCGCGACGTTCGCGGACAGCCACCTCTATCACGGGATCGACCCCACGCTGGTCGTGAAGCTCGGCAAGGAGAGCAAGAGCGACGGCATGCTCATCGATACCCTCGTCAAGGACGGTCGAAACCTCTTCGATTTCTTGGGAGAGCGGGCGTTGAAGGACCTCGTCGTCGAGGCCAAGGAGGCGGGGATGAGCGCCGCGCTATCGGGAACCCTACGGGTGGCCAACCTCCATACCCTGGTACGGATCAATCCGGACATCGTGGGGGTCCGGGGAGCCGTGTGCACGCGCGGCGACCGAGAGAAGGGAAACGTCGACGCCTCGGCCGTGGCGGCATTCCGGGAAGAGCTCCGGCAGCGGTTGACCGGGAAGGTCGACGTGTTCGCCGAGGTCACACCTCCCGTCGCGCGGATCCCGTCGTGACGTCACCGACCATTACCCTCACGGTCGACGGGACGTTGCTGACCTGCAAGGGAGCGATCGCCCGCCTCGAGAAGGAGCTCTCAGGGTTTCCGCCGGGAACCGTGGCCCGGGTCTTGGTGAACGACGTTCCGAGCCGGATTGACGTGCGGGCCTGGGCCGATCGCAAGGGCCATCGCATCGTGAACGACGTGCGTCAAGGGGAGGTGTTCGAACTGCTGATCGCGAAGGGAGAACGCCCCGGACCCCCGCGGCCTCGGGAGTCATGATAAGCTCGCCGTGATTCCGCGATTCGGCGAAGGACTCGAAGAGGAGAGAGATCATGCATTACACCCGGTCGGAAGCGAAGGCGTGGGCCCGCGAGAACCTCGTCGGACAATGGACGACAATGATGACGCCGTTCACGCCCGAGGATGAGCTCGACGAGAAGGGGCTCGCCGCCAACATCGAGCATGTTCTGCGGCTCGGCACCCACGGGCTCGGCTTCTCCTGGAACATGGGGGAGTTCTGGAGCCTGACCCAGGAGGAACGGTACCGTCTGATGGAGCTGGCCCCGCGCCTCGTCCACGGGCGGGCGCTGGTCGCATTCCAGGTCACGGATACCTGTCTCAAGGACGTCGTCGCGATGGCGCATCGGGCCGAAGAGCTCGGCTTCGACTTCGTGATCCTCGCCGCGCCCTACATGGTGACGAAGACGGAGGAGCAGGTCGTCGATTGGGTCGCCGAGGTCGCCCAGCGGGTCAACATCGGCATCGCCTTCTACAACTCCCCGCAGTTCGGGGTCGTCCTCTCCGCGAAGGCGATGTCGCGGATGGCCGACCTCGAGACGTTGATCGCCATCAAGGAGGCCAGTTTCAACCTCGGGCTGTCGGTCGACACCCACCTTCAGGCCGGTGCGAAGGCGGTCGTCAGCATGCCGGACGAGGAGATCTTCTTCGTCGGAGAGCCGTACGGGATCCGCCAGCAGGTGATGTTCGCCAACACGAGCGATTGGCGGTTCGACACCGCGACCTCGCACCATTACGTCCAGTACATCGACCTCGCGACCCATGGGCGTTGGGACGAGGCGCGGGAGCTGTACACGAAGATCCAACCCATCAAGGCCGTCTCCCGCAAGTGGTGGGGACGACTGGCCGGTCGGACAGGGGGGGCGTTGCCGGTCCAGATGGTGAAGTATTGGGGAGAGCTGATGGGAATGGCCGGCGGACCGGTCCGAGCCCCGCTCCTGCCGTTGACCCCGGCCGAACGTGAGGAGATGCAGCACGACCTCGCCGCGCTAGGCCTCACGAAGTTGAAGTAAACGCGATAGGGCGCCTCATCGCTCCCGCGCCCCAAGGTAGCCGGGATTCGCGGAGCCCTTTCCCGGTGCGCCTGTCCGCCACGACGACGCGCCTAAGTATCGCTGCCGGCCTTCGATTCGCGGGATGGCCACAGCTTTCTCAAGCCAAAGCGGGGCTCCGTCGCTTACCTTGTCGCCCGGACCCGTTCCGTCGAGCGTCGACCCGGCTTCGTCCTCGCCCGTCGGGCCCTCTCCGTCGTCGGATGGCACGACCAACCCGCCGCCGCGGCGTCGGGTCTGGTTAGTGATCGCCGTCGTGGGCGTGGTGGTCCTTCTGGTCCTGGGGGTGGCCGCGTTCATTTTCATTCCGAACACCTCCCCCTCCGCGAACGTCACGGTCACATCCATCGCCTTCACTTCTCCGGACGATGCCTGCGGGGTCGTGGGCGCGACCTCCCACGGCTTCAACGCCAGTACCGGCGAGTCGCTCAAGATCGGCGTTTACATGTACGGGAACAGTACCGCGACCGGAACCGCTGCGTGCACGATCCAGACCATCTCGACCACCACGCCCGGATTCAGTATCGCGGGAGCCGACGTTCCGCTCGTGATTCCGGCGAACGAACACGCGACCCTGTCGTTCACGGTGAACATGCCCGGGTCGGCGTACACCGGGACCCTCACGTTGGTCGTCACCTGAGGTTGGTTGGCCCACTGACTTCGCGTCCGGTCCTTCGGTCCCTTCCTCCTCGAGGGGAAGCGCGTCCGGAGGCGTTCCGTCCTCCTCGCTAATTTTCTCATCACGTAACTCGTAAGTAGAATGGCCGGCTCGTTCGCGCCGAGGGAATCATGATCACGTTGCAGGAGGCCTTCGCCCTCCTCGAACGGGGAGAGCTCGACGCGCTCGGTCGCGATAAGATCGAGATCCCGGAGCGGTTCAACTGGGCCCACGAGGTGTTCGAGGGACGTCACCGGCGGAGATCGCCGGACCGTCCGGCCCTCATCTGGGCCGACGACCGCGACCATGAACTTCGTCTCACGTACCGGGAGTTCGTCGAGGCGGGGAACCGCCTCCTGAACCTGCTCCGTCGGCTCGGTCTCAAGGAGAAGCAACCGCTCTTCGTGATGTTGCCGGTCTACCCGGAGGTCTGGCTCAGCTACTATGCTGCCATCAAGGGCGGCTTCGTCCTCGTCCCCGCGGCGACGATCCTTTCCCCCGCGGACATCGAGTACCGGTTCCGGCAGCTCCGCCCGGGCGCCGTCCTCGCCGACCCGGTGAGCGCGAAGAAGATCGACTGGGCCGAGATGTCCACCGGGCAACCGGTCCCGATCAAGCTCATCACCGGAGGGGTCCGGCCCGGCTGGACTTCGGTGGACGCGAGCCGGACCGAGTCCACAGAAGCTTCCCCGGCCGCCACTCGCGCCAGCGATCCGCTGTTCCTGTTCTTCACCTCCGGGACGACCGGGCTACCGAAGATCGTCACCCACACGCACACGAGCTATCCCATCGGTCACCTGACCACGTCAGCCTGGGTCGGGGTGAAGCCCGAGGACGTCCACTCGAACATCAGCCAGGCCGGGTGGGCCAAGTTCGCGTGGAGTTCGTTCTTCGCGCCGTGGAACGTAGGGGCAACCTCCTTCTCGTTCTACTACTCCGGTCGGTTCGACCCTCGGCACCAGCTGCAGGCCCTCCAGGACCACGAAGTGACCACGTTCTGTGCTCCCCCGACCGTCTGGCGGATGTTCATCCTCGAGGACCTCTCGAAGTATCGCTTCCGCTTCCGGGAGTGCGTGAGCGCCGGCGAACCCCTGAACCCGGAGGTCATCGACGCCTGGCGGAAAGCCACGGGCGTCACGTTGCGGGACGGCTACGGCCAGTCCGAATCGACCCTGATGGTCGGCAACATGCCGGGTCGCGAGATCAAGGCAGGGTCGGTCGGCTGGCCCTCGTTCCTCTACGACGTGCGGGTCGTGGATGAGCACGGCGTCGAGGCGAGGCCCGAGAAGGAGGGGAACATCGCGGTCCACCTCCCCTCGCATCCTCCGGGCCTATTCGTCGGCTACCTGGGAGCCTCTCCCGAGGTGAATGCCAAGGCGTTCCGGGGGGAGTGGTACTTCACGGGGGACCGGGCCTATCGCGATGCCGACGGGCGCTTCTGGTTCGTGGGCCGGGCGGACGACGTGATCAAGTCCTCGGACTATCGGATCGGCCCCTTCGAGGTCGAGAGCGCGCTCACGGAGCATCCGGCCGTGGCCGAGGCCGCCGTCATTGGGAGTCCGGACCCTATCCGAGGAGCCCTCGTCAAGGCGTTCGTCATCCTGAAGCCCGGACAGGTCCCCTCCCCGGAACTCGCCCGCGACATCTTCCTGTTCTGCCGGACCCGCCTCGCGCACTACAAGATACCCCGCATTCTCGAGTTCTGCCCCGAGCTCCCGAAGACGATCAGCGGGAAGATCCGTCGGACCGAACTCCGCTCGACGGAAACCGAGACCCGGAAGCGAAAGGAGCATCTCCCGAACGAGTTCCTCTACGCCGACGTGGTGAAGACCGAGGAATCGCGGCCGGCGGGAGCCGCTCCGTCGACCCCCTGACCGGGTCCGACGCCTTTTTCGAGACTACCTTTCTTATCCCAGGAGGGCGCGTCTCGTCCACGGACCGCCATGAGCGACCCGGGACCGTACTATCGACCGCCGGGCATGGGCTACCGCCCACCACCCCGCCGCATCCATTGGCTCCCTATCGTGATCGGGGCGGTCTTCGTCGCCGTGGCGACCCTGATCCTCTTGATCCTGCTCTATCCGGCCTCGTTCGGGATCGCCCCCTCGACCTCTCCGTACCGCATCGGCCCGTTCGGAGGCGTGTTCGTTCTGTTCTTCATCCTCATCGTGGTGTTCTTCATCGTACGGGTCGCGTTCTGGAGCACGCGCACGAGCCGGTACGGTCGACGCTACGACCGGGACCGATCCGGAGGGTACGGACCGAACCGACCCGCGATGGTCGCTCGGATGCGCTACGCCCGCGGGGAGATCAGCCGGGAGCAGTACGACCAGATCATGAAGGACCTCGGCGGTCCCCCGGGTTCTCCGTAGCGAACGCGGTGGATACGACCCGTGGCCGCGGCGGGTCCCGGTCGGCCGGCGACCGACCCGGACTTCGCCTATTATCCGTCTCCGCTCATCGTGCTACCGTCTATCTAGGTCGGAAATACGCAGAATTCGCCAGGATTAGTGCTAGATGCGCGTTTCGAAACCCGGTTCTAATAGGGTACTTATGGCGGGTCGATGACGGAGACGAAGCGGGAGGCCGAAGGGACCGCGCCCCCGGCAGCGAACTCCTCTTCGACCGCACATGGGCCGTCGCCCGCACAAACTCGCTGGGATCCTTCGGATTGGTGCGACCGGGATTGCTAGCCCGCGGCTCGAGAACATCGTGTAGGGGATCTTCCGGAAGCTCGCCGCGGTGATTAGCGCCCCCCACTGCCGGCGGCTCGTAGGCTCGGCCGTCATCCGTTAGGAGCGCAGTGGGAACGCCTCCGCGTGGCGGGTGGTGGCCACGCCCGGGGTACGGCTTCGAGCGTGGCGGGGCGCTCGCGGAGCGTTCCCGTTCGGTCTAGCCCATGAACGGCCGCCGCCAGTCGTCCGGCAGCACGGCGTTCTCCTTGATGTTCCGCGGAGAGAGCCAGCGAAGCATGTTCAGCACGGACCCCGCCTTGTCGTTCGTTCCCGAGCGTCGAGCGCCGCCGAACGGCTGCCGAGCCACGATCGCTCCGGTGGGCTTGTCGTTGATGTAGAAGTTCCCCGCGCTCCAGCGGAGGGCCTCTTCCGCGCGGGTGACCGCGCGGGTGTCCCGGGCGAAGACCGCTCCGGTCAGAGCGTAGGGCGAGGTCGTATCGCAGAGCTTCAGCGTCTCCTCGAACTTCCCGTCCGGGTACACGTAGACCGTCAGCACGGGGCCGAAGATCTCCTCCGAGATCAGTTTCCCGTGGGGGTCGCTGGTCCGGATCACGGTGGGACGGACGAACCAGCCCTTGGAGCCGTCCGACTCCCCGCCGACCACGAACGTGTAGTCGTGGGGGTTGCTGCGGGCGAACTCGAGGTACTTCACGACGTTGGCGAACGCCGGTTCGTCGATGATGGCCCCCATGAGGTTCGTGCCATCGTCCACGCGACCCATCGGGACCTTCGGGACCTCCGCCTTCAGGATCCGCTCCACCTCGGGCCAACGGCTCTCGGGGATGTAGGCGCGCGAGCAGGCCGAGCACTTCTGGCCCTGGTACTCGAACGCCCCTCGGATCAAGTTCATCGCGGTGCCGCGAACGTCGGCCGACGGGTGCATGACGATGAAGTCCTTGCCCCCGGTCTCCCCGACGATGCGCGGGAAGTTGCGGTACTTCTCGAGGTTGCTCCCGACCCGCTTCCAGATCTGGACGAGGGTGTCGTAGCTTCCCGTGAAGTGGATCCCGGCGAGGGCCGGGTGGTCCAGCAGCACCGGGGCCTCCTTGCTCGGGAACGGGACGAAGTTGACGACGCCGGGCGGCAGGCCCGCTTCGAGCAGGACCTTGTAGATCTCGTAGTTGGAGTGGATCACCGACCGGGCCGGCTTCCACAGCGACACATTGCCGACCATCGCCGGCGCCGTCGGAAGGTTCCCGGCGATCGAGTAGAAGTTGAACGGGGTGATGGCGAGGACGAACCCCTCGAGCGGACGCCAGTCGAACCGGTTGGTCTCCCCCGGATACTGGTTCGGCTGCATCTCGTAGATCTGTCGGGTGAAGTACGCGTTGAAGTTCCAGAAGTCGACGAGCTCGGCCAGGTCGATCTCCGCTTCGTACGGATTCTTCGAGTGGTTGAGCATGATCGCGGCGATGTTCCGGGTCCGTCGAGGGCCCGCGAGCAGTGTCGCAGCCTTCTGGAAGACCGCCACCCGATGGTACCAGTCCATCCGGGCCCAATGCTCCTGGGCCGCGAGGGCGTTCTCCACGGCGCGTCGGAGCTCCGGCTCCCCGGCGACGTGAGCGCGGGCCAGCACGACCCCGTGGTCGTCCGGGCAGCGGACGTCGACGAGGTTCCCGGTCCGCACTTCCTTCCCGTCGATGATGAGCGGGATCTCGACCGGCGCCTTGCGCATGGCCGCGAGCTCCTCCAGAAGCTTCTTTCGTTCGGCGGAGGTCGGAGCGTAGGATCGGATCGTGTTCACGTCGTTGACCGGTCGCTCGATGTTCCAGATCATGGTAATCAGGAATCGTCGAAGAGCCCTATCCATTTCGTGAAATCCCGTTGATACGGAGTTAAATACCGCCGCTCGGCCTGAATTCCTTCGAGAGGAACCTCATGTCCCCGGACCGGGTCGAACGACATCCCATCCTCGAGGTGCCGGACCACCCCGAGATGGTCGAGTTCACCTTCGACGGGCGGAAGCTCGAAGCCCGGAAGTCCGAGATGATCTCCTCGGCCCTCTTCGCCAACGGGATCCAGGTCTTCGGTCGACACCGTCGCGACGGCTCGCCGCAGGGGATCTTCTGCGCGAACGGGCAGTGCGCGCAATGCCTAGTGATCGCGGACGGTCTTCCGGTCAAGGCGTGCATCACAGCCGTGTACCCCCAGATGGACGTCCGCCCGATCGAGGGGCTGCCCGAGCTGATGGCGGACGACTCGCCCATGCACCTCCGACAGGAGATCCCCGAGGTCGAGACCGATGTGCTGGTCGTCGGGGGCGGACCGGCCGGGCTGATGGCCGTGGCCGAGCTCGGCGCGAAAGGGGTGCGCTGCGTTCTCTGCGACGATAAGCAGGTGCTCGGCGGAAAGCTGAGCCTGCAGACGCACAACTTCTTCGGCTCGGTCGACGACTGCTACGCCGGTGTACGCGGAACCGACATCGGTCGGATCCTCGAACAGCAGGCACGGGCACAGAAGACGGTCGACCTGTGGACCGATTCCCCCGTCGTGGGCGTCTTCGAAGACGGCATGGTCGGGGTGCTGAAGCAGGGCCGCTTCACGGTGGTCCGCCCGAAATCGATGCTCGTCGCCGCGGGCGCTCGGGAGAAGGCTCTCGCGTTCGCGGGCGCGGACCTTCCGGGAGTCTACGGGGCCGGCGCCTTCCAGACGCTCGTCAACCGGGACCTCATCAAGCCCTCCCGTCGATTGTTCATCGTCGGCGGAGGGAACGTCGGGCTCATCGTGGCGTACCAGGCCCTCCAAGCCGGCATCGACGTCGTCGGCCTCGCCGAGGTCCTGCCCGAATGTGGAGGATACAAGGTGCATCGGGACAAGATTCTCCGGCTCGGCGTGCCGGTCTTCACGTCCCACACGGTGCTGCGGGCCGAGGGAACCGACCGGGTCGAGCGCGTGATCTTCGCCCGGGTGGACGAGCACTTCCGTCCGATCGAGGGCTCCGAGCTCTCCCTCGAGGTCGATACCGTGCTCGTCGCGGTAGGTCTCTCCTCGGTCAACGAGCTGTACCAAGAGGGACAGCGGCTCGGGATGAAGGTCTACTCCGCCGGGGATTCCCAGGAGATCGCCGAGGCATCGGCGGCGATGTTCTCCGGGAAGATCGTGGCGCGGAAGATCCTACAGGACATGGGATTCTCCGTCGAGATCCCGTCCGAGTGGCTCAAGATCCAGGCGATGCTCCGCTCGCATCCGGGGCCCGCGGTGGGCTTCTACCCTCCGCCTTCGGAGATGGGCGTGTTCCCGATCCTCCGGTGCTCCCAGGATATCCCGTGCAACCCGTGCACCGATGTCTGCATCACGGACGGGATCGTGATTCCCGAGGGGAATCTCCTGGGCCGTCCCCGACTCGTCGGGGACTGCGTGGGGTGCCTCAAGTGCGTGGCGATCTGCCCGGGGTGCGCGATCACTCTCGTGGACAAGCGACACGACCCCTCGGCGACGGTAGCGAGGGTGACGGTCCCATGGGAGATGCCCGAGGAGCTCGTGCAGGTCGGCCAAGTGGTGCCGACCACCGGGAACGAGGGCGAACCGGTCGGGACGGGCAAGGTGCTCCGGATCCTGTCCGGAAAGTCGCTCAACCGTCGCCGATTGATGGTGCTCGAGGTCCCGTTCGCCGACGCGGAGAAGGTAGCGGGGGTCCGGGTCCGATCGCCGGAAACCCCGGCCGTTCCGGAATCCGTGGTACCGGTGACCGACGACGAGGTGATCGTCTGCCGCTGCGAGCGGATCACGAAGCAGATGATCATGGACTACCTCCAGAACACGGGCAGCCGGGACTTCAACGCCGTCAAGGCCGCGTTGCGAAGCGGAATGGGACCCTGCGGAGGAAAGACGTGCGCGGAGCTCACCGCCCGCATCTTCCGCGAGCTGGGAGTGGACCTGAAGGCCGTCACGCCGCCGGTGCACCGGCCGTTCACCCAGGAAGTCCCGATGAAAGCGTTCCTGGTGGAAAGTGAAGGCAGCCACCGAGTTTGATGCCATCGTCATCGGCGCGGGGTCGGTCGGGAATCCCACCGCCTATTTCCTCGCTCGAGAGGGATTTCGGACGCTCGTCCTCGACGAGCTTTCCTCTTCCGGACAAGGACAGAACAAGGCCGCGATCGGAGGGGTCCGCGCGACGCACTCCGACCCCGCCAAGATCCGGCTGTGTCAGCAGAGCATCGAGGTCTTCTCCCATTGGAAGGGGACGACCGGGACCGACATCGGCTGGAAGAAGGGAGGGTACTGCTTCCCGGCGTTCACCGAGAAGGTCGAGACGACCATCAAGGGGTTGCTCCCGGTCCAGAAGAAGTTCCGGTTGAACATCGACTGGCTCGACACCGATGGCATCCGGAAGGTCGTGACCGGGATCAACGAAGTCGGGTTGAGAGGCGGGACGTATTCCCCGGACGACGGCCAGGTGAGTCCCCTGCTCGCTGCGGAGTCGTTCACGAGCGAAGCGGTCCGGCGGGGCGCGGTGTACCGCTACCGAGAACCGGTAAAGTCCCTGGTGATGAGCGGGAACGCCGTCGTCGGGGTCCGCACGGAGAAGGAAGAGTACCGGGCTCCGACCGTGATCAACGCCTCGGGCGTGAATGCGAGCGGGATCTGCCGGATGGCGGGTCTCGACATCCCGATCCTGCCCGACAGCCACGAGGGCGGCATCTCCGCCCCGGTCCAGCAGTTCCTCGACCCGCTGGTCGTGGACCTTCGGCCGGGACCCGAGGGAAAGACCATCAACTTCTACTTCGGCCAGGACGCGAACGGCCAGATCATCTTCTGCTACACCCCGAAGGCGCCGATCTCGGGAACGAACCGGAACTCGACCTACGAGTTCATGCCGATCATCGCCGCGCGTCTGGTCGAGGTCATCCCGCGCCTGAAGAACCTGACGATCCGACGGGTCTGGCGCGGGCTCTACCCCATGACCCCCGACGGCAGCCCCGTCGTGGGCAAGGCACCGAACGTCGAGGGGTTCGTCCTGGGGGTCGGGATGTGCGGACAGGGATTCATGCTCGGACCCGGGGTGGGGATGAACCTCGCATCCCTCGTGGCCCACGGGAAACCGGTCGTCGACCGCGAGGTCTTCGACCTGTTGAGCCCCTCGCGCGACCTCTACGCCGGGAAGAAGGAAGCGCTGAAGTGAGTCCCACCCTGCGGGGGAACCGCGGCCGAAGGGAGCGGGGCCGCTAGCCCGATTCGGGGCTGGCGGTCGCGTCTCGGTCCGGGGAAGCGACCTCACGCCGGACGAATCGTCGAGATAGCGCGAAGCTGCCCCGCACGGCCACGTAGAGGGCGAACGAGATGGTGACGATGAAGAAGCTCGGCGGGTACTGTTCGTACCACGCGATGAACAGCCCGGCCCAGATCGAGACCAGGGCGACGGCCACCGAGACGATCAGGCCGTAGAGCGGTCGCTTGGTGAGCTGCACCGCCGTCGCGGCCGGGGTGACCATCAGGGCGAAGATGAGGAGGACTCCGACCACCTGCACCGCGAACGAGATGGCCACGGCGAGGAGGAGCATGAAGCCCAGGTTGAGGGCTAGCATGGGGAGCCCCTTGGCCTCCGCCACGTCCTCGTCCAGCGAGGAGAACAGGAGCGGTCGATAGATGAACGCGAGCACCGCGAGAACAATGATTCCGGCCTCGAGGGTCAGGAGGACTCCGGCCGCGCTGACCCCCTCGATGTCCCCAAACAGGATCGAGATGACCTCGGACGCGTTCCCGTTGTACAGGCTGAGGAACACCAGGCCGAGGCCGAGCATGAACGCGAGAACGGTCCCGATCTCGATATCGCGCGTCGCGGCCCGTCGCCCCAGCAGCGCCATCCCGGAGCCGCCTCCCATCGTGAACAGAAGGAGGCCATACACCGGGTTCACGCCGAGGAGCACCGCCCCGGCCGCTCCAGAGAACCCTACGTGACCGAGCGCATGCGTGGCGAACGCCGAGCGGCGCAGGATCACGAAGTAGCCGATGATCCCCGCGACGACCGCGATGATCGAGCCGGCTTCGAAGGCCTGGCGCATGAACGGCCACTGCCACATGTCGCGCAGGTCGGTGACGATGTTCCAGTCGAACGTCATCGGTCGCGCTCCTCGTGAGGGTTCTCGCCGCCCACGATCACGATGTTCCCGCGAGAATCGTGGAGGACCTCCACGGGAACCCCGTAGAGCTCGGAGAGAGAGCTCGACGTGAGCACGCTCTCGGGCGGACCGGTCGCCACGTGGCCGTTCGCGATGTAGATCACCTTGTCGAGGCACTCGATGAGGGGGTTGATGTCATGGGCTACGAGCAGGGTGGTCACGTGGCGGGACTGGACGAGGTGGTGCACGACCTCGACCAGCTCTCGGGACCTTCGGATATCGAGGTTCGAGAGGGGTTCGTCCAGAAGGAGCATCTCGGGGTTTCCCACGATGGCCTCCGCGAGGAACACCCGCTGCAGTTCTCCGCCCGAAAGCGAGCCCAGAGACTTTTCGCCCAGCTCCGACGCGCCGACCGCGTCGAGCGCCTCGGCCGCCGCCTCCTGTTGGGCTCGGAACGAGAATCCCGGTCCCCATTGCGACCCCGTGGCTCCGAGACGCACCAGGGCATCCGCTGCCACGTGGGTCTCGTTGTCGATCGTGTGCCGCTGGGGAACGTAGCCGATCCTTCGGTTCCCCCGGCGTGGGATGGCACCGAACACCTCGAGGCTTCCGAACGAGGGTCGTTGCAGTCCGAGCAGAAGGCGAAACAGGCTCGTCTTCCCGGCACCGTTCGGACCGATGACCGCCGTGAACTCGCCCCGGCGGACCTCGAAGGTGGCATCGTGCCAGACTACCTTGCTCCGGAACCCCACCTCCACGTGGTCGGCCCGGATCGCGACGGGACCCTCGGAACGGCCCGGCGAGAGGACAGAGGATGCGATCACGGTGCGTTATTGCCCGAGGGTGTTGGCGTTGAGCGCGTTCGCGAGGGCGAGGTACTCGGCGCCCATCCACTCCTGGAACGTATAGCCCGGCGGCTGGATGGTTTCCGTGATGCCGACGATGGTCACGTTATTGGCGGCGGCAATCGCCTTCATGTTGTCCGTGATCGGCGTCACCGTCTGCAGGTTGTAGACCATCACGCGAACGTGTCCGCTCTCTAGCTGACATTGGAACTGGACGACGCTTTGAGTCAAGGGGTCGTTTCCCTCAGCGATCGCCTGCATGAACGACGGCGGAGAGACCAGGTTCAGGTGGGTGAAGTTGGCCAGGTAAACGAAGATGCTCTCCGTGGACGCCACGACGGTGCCCGCGAACTGATCTCGGATGGCGGTGGCCTGACCGTAAAGCTGTCCCAGCGAGGCGTTGAGGGCCGCGTAGTTCGCCTGGAAATAACTGGAGGCGGAGGGTCGGATCGACACGAGGTCGGTGTACATCGCCGCCAGCGTGTTGTTCACGTAGACAGGGTTGTACCACATGTGAGGATTGCCGGTGACGATCCCCCCGGTCACGCTGACACCGTTCAGGTTCCCGACATTCAGCACCAGTTGGTTCGAGCTGCCGTCCGCGGCGATGAGTTGGAG
Organism: Thermoplasmata archaeon; assembly: GCA_052325545.1. Taxonomy (GTDB): domain Archaea; phylum Thermoplasmatota; class Thermoplasmata; order Lutacidiplasmatales; family UBA184; genus Lutacidiplasma. Next base: position 232,120 of record JBKQUP010000013.1, on the reverse strand, counting down.
GGCCCAGTCGTCGTACCCCACCCCGTTCACGATGACGAACTGCGCGTCGGAGATCGCTCGGGCATCCGAGAGATTCGCCTCATACTCGTGAGGGTCGGCGTTCGGGTCGGTCACGATGCTCAGCACAGAGGTCTGGTTCCCGCCCAGTTGAGACACCAGGCTTCCCCAGAAGTTCTCCGCGGCGACCACCGGGATGGACCCGTCGGAGGCCGCCACATGCGAGGCATCGTGAGGGGTCGCGGGACCGAGGGTTCCCGGGCTCCGCGCGTCCGCGGAAGAGCTCGTCGGGGCGACGGAGGTCGTCGAGGTCGGGGTCGTGATCCCTGCACATGGATTGGGCGGTGACGCGCTGGTCAGGACCTCACCTATCGCCACCCCCACCAAGGCGACTACCGCGACGACGATCACCACGATCTTGGTCCGCCGTTGCATGTATCTCCCCGCCCCCTCGGAGGAGCCGCTAGCTTCCCCTGCCCCCGGTCGTGGAATGGCACGGGGCGATCGGCGCTCCGTGCGGGCAGGCCGCCGGGTGCTGCTGGGCCCGGCAGATCTCGTCCACTGTCCGGTGGGAGATCGCAAGGTCGATTTCATGCGCCGCCGCGCAGGTCTCTTTCGGTCCGAGACCCAGGTTCCCGAACAGCGTCTCGGCCACTCGGTGATGTCGCTGATACTCCTCTAGGGTGCGATTCCCCTTCTCGGTGAGTCGGCTCTTCCCGCGAAACCGCGAGATCAGGCCGAGCTGCTCGAGAGGCCCCAAATGGGCGAGCGCGGACGGCGGGCGCACCCGAAGTCCCGAGGCGATGTCCTTGAGACTCGCCCCGCGCCCATCGGTCTGACGGACCGCGATGACCCGTAGGGCCTCGACCTGTCGATGGGTCAGTTGCTGGAGGGTCTCCACGGCGCGAGCGAGAAATCGACCCTATATATCGGATACGCTAATTATTAGGTATCAGCAAAATACCGCCCCGGACCCTCTTCAGGGGCGAGTCCGGATGGGGCTTCCATCCGGGACCCTGGGAGGCGGTCAGCGATATCGATCCCTGGACACGGCCCTCCGCACCGAACGCTTGATTTGCCGCAGGCCTTGACCCGGGTGGCGTCGGGCCCCCGCCGCGCATGCGCCGGGGACGACACCGGGAGAACCAATGGCGCTCAGAGTGAGTTCGCCGCAGTGGAAGCGCGGGGAGACCATTCCGAAGAAGTACACGGGAGACGGGGCCGACGTATCTCCTCCGCTCGTCTTTGAGGGAGTCCCGCCGGGAACGAAGGCGTTCGCGCTGATCTGCGACGACCCGGACGCCCCGGTGGGGACGTGGGTCCACTGGGTCATCTACGACATCCCGGGAACGGCGAAGGGGCTCCCGGAGGGCGTGGCGAAGGCGGCCGCTCTCCCCGATGGGTCCCACCAGGGGCGGAACAGTTGGAAGAAGTCCGGTTACGGAGGCCCCTCCCCACCGCCCGGGAAGCCGCATCGGTACTTCTTCCGTCTCTACGCCCTCCGCGAACCTCTGGGGGCTGCTCCGGGGCTCAGCGCGAACGAGGCCGAGACCGCCGCCCGGGCCAAGTCCATCGAAGGGGCCGAGTACATGGGGACGTACGGGAGGACTTGAGCGGGGTTCGCGCGCCCTCGCCGTGGGCGAGACGGCCCGTCAAGAAATCCTCCTCTCCTCAAGAGCTAAATCGCGCGACGTCATTTCGGTCCGTCGTCGATGAGAGCTCCGCCCGTCGCCGTGACCTCGTATCCGGGAATGGCCAAGATACGGGACGATCAGGACGCGAAGAACTTCGACGAGCACGAGTTCACGGAGTTCGAGGACACCCTGTCGGCGTGGAAGGCCCTCGCGCTCTTCGGGGGCCTCGTCCTGGTCGAAGGGGTACTTCTGTGGGTGTTTCTCACCAACCTCCCCACTCCGATGGGCTACGGCCCGCCGAGCCCGGGCATTGTCCTCGCCGGGTGGGTTGGTCTCTTCGCCATTCTAGGAGGTCTTCCGGCGATCTTCTTCTCGTACACCGAGGTAGGTCTGGCCATCTTCGCGGCGGGGGGAGTTGGGCTGGTCGCGGGCTTGGTCTTCCCGTTGACCGAACTCCCAGCGGGCGCTTCGGTATTCGCTCAACCAGTCTTTGGCGCGGACCAAGCCGCCGTCCTGGGCCTTCTGGTGGCCGGCGCATTCCTTCTCGCGCTCGGCGTCATCAAGTCGGTGAAGATTTCCCGCGCCCTCTCCGCGCCGGACCCGGCCTCGTAGGCCATCGACTTCCTGCGAGGCTCGCCCCCGAGCCTTCCGTAACGAAGTTCGATCGGGCCCCACCGGGGGAGGAGCTCCTTCCCGGATGGGCCGGCCGGGCGAGACCGGATTCGTACTGCCGGACCCGATGGGCGCGGCCACGCCCATTCTGCCCGGCAGTTCGAATCGAGCGGAAAGTGCGATTACGCCCCCCGCACTTCGGGCAGATCGCGATTCTCAGGGCCCTTCCCACATCGCCGAGGTTGGGGCCATTACGTTCCCCGAGCCGATCCTTGCGTGTGAGCCGGGTGCCCGACTCCCCACCCCCCTTACCCGAAACTGTCCACTGGCAATCTCAGCTACACGCGGACGAGGGCAATCGGACGGGTTCGAGTGGCGGGTCGCGTTCGGCGGCCCGGACGAAGGCGAGGACGGGGAAGGCATCGCGGTCCCGACGCGGCAGTTCGGCCTCCTAGAGATCACCAGCGGCCCCCTGGACGACTCGCGGGAGGCGGACGAGCGCGCCGCGGAGCGGAGGCTGCGCGACCTGCGCGGGCGTGCGAACGCGGCACGGGTCGCGATTGCGAACACGCCCGGCGCGGAGGAGGCCCTCCGATAGAACTGGATGAAGGTGGCCCGGTTTTCCGCGAGTTTCGGCGTCACCGAAATTCAGTTCCGGAACGGAGTCTCCGGACGTCCTCCACGAGATGTGCGCGGTGTCCGCACTCTGGAACTTCCGTGGAGTGGCTCGGAGGGAGAGACCGAGGGGCCGAAGTCGCAGGAATAGTTTCCTGTTATTCGTACGTATGAGTGGATAGTAGTGCGTACTCGAAATTCAAGTCGAATCCCGAGGTTGCTGACCGAGGATACTTAACCCGTCAAAAGAAGACCAACATAAATGCCCATCCCGTGGAAAGGGTGGTTGGACCATGAGTTCGGATAGGAGTCGTGCGGACGTGGTTAACGTGCGGAGAACGGTAGAGCGGTCTCACAGCGTGCGGCGAGCAGTGCGTAGGCACTGGCGGGGAAAGACCGTATTGGCTTCGAGTCTGGGAGCGATTCTCGTGTCGCTCTTGATGGTGACTTGTGGCACGGCTGCAGCGCCCCGTTCTTCACCGATTTCGACCTCCGGTTTGAGGGCCGGAGCGGTCGCGCCGAGCCCGGGGTCATTGCTTTCGCTCGGTGACGTCACGACTGGTCTAGCCAGTACTTACTCGCAACTTGCCAGAGCCGGAATCGATGTCTCGCGGTTCTCTTCGACCCAGACAGTAGCTAACGAGGTCTATCAGTCATTTCAGCATCTCTCTACCGATTCGGCATTCGTGACCTCGCTCGGTTCGTTTGGGTCAGCAGCGTTCAATCTCGGTTTCAGTTTCAACAACCAGTCCGGAGTTGATCGCGCCTACTTTGAATACAACTGGCAATCCGCGACAAACTCCTCCACAACCTACTGGGAGCTGAACATTGAGACTGGCCAAGTTTCGGGTCCGGTCACGCAGAGCTCTCCGTTGGTTTACAACAGCGTGATGAGCGGCTTGACGTATAGCACATTTTGGGCCGGTTATGAATACTGGTCTGTCAGCCCCCAGTATCCCCTGGGTGGGAACCAAGCTGACGAGGTAGTGCCGACGATCTCCCAGCCCTCACAAAAGCCCATCAATGTGCCCAGCGGAGTGTCGATTGACGCTTGGGGGTCCGTCTGGGTTGGCGTCGCCGGCGGCACGTATGGAACTAGTGACCTGCTACAAACAGGATTCGACACTGATGCGACCCACCCGTCGAACGCCAACTATAATCTCTGGTACGAGTTCTTCCCGTCTCCCCAGGTCAATTATCCAAACAATCCCGTCACTAAACCCGGAGACAACCTTTGGGAGTCAATCACGGTTCAGTCCAGCGGGCTCTGGTATCTGGACGTCTACGACAAGCAGAAGGGGGCGGGGAGCTCTGTCCTTCTGAACGAGGGGAGTTGGAGACCCTACTACGCTGAATTCATCACTGAAGCCCAATCAAGCGGTCAGACTGTCCAACAGCTTCCCATGTTCACCACCCCGGTCAATTACTATGACAGCATGTTTTGCAGCTACACCTTCTCAAATTGCTGGAATGCTGGCGGAAGTGGCCTAGATTACAACGTCTACCAGAATTACCAGGCCCACACTTACACCTCCGGTTGGGGAGACTGTGGCTGGCAGTGCGCCTTCTGGAACAACACCAATCAATACTTCAGCACCGGTTGCGGGGGCATGTACGGAGGCTGCGGATTCCCGGGAGTGAGCTGGACAGGATCTGCATATGACTATACCGTCGCTCACTGGGCTCATTGAGGGTCACCGCAGCAGGGCAGGTCGTGCGGGAAGGGAATCTGAGCGACTGACCTCGCGGTCGGCTGACAGACGTCTTGCTCAGAACAAATCCTCTAGCGTGTCGGTGGCCGATTCGACCGCTTCGTCTGGTTCGACTTCGCGCGGTAGGGAGACGAGCGTCGCAGACTGCGGGGGGGCGTTCATCGAGCCAGCGCCAGCCTGCTCACCCACTGTGGCCGAGCCTGTCAGCTCCTCTTCTTGAGCTTGTCCATGTCGGCGAACGAGAAGTGCAGTTCCGGCCACTATCACGACAACGGCGACCCCTGCGAGAACCAACCAATAGTCGATAGCGGAGAAGGGGCCGCCTTGAGTCCCGGCCCCGCTCCCTTGGCTGCCGCCCTCGTTGTAAACTAGAGGTTCCTCCTGAATGTAGGGACCCGTGACATTGTTGGTGGTGAGATTCCCGGCCCAGTACTCCTGATACGTGCAGGAACTACCTGTGCCATAAGTTGAGATGGAGCAAGCGGCGACCCAAATGAAACTGTAGAACACCGTGCCGTACCCATGTTGTGTCCCATACGAAAGAGTGAAGTTTTCGGCCCAAGTCTGAGAAAGTTCAATGAAATCCGGCGACGTGCATATCTCTCGGAACATCTTTGAGACGCTCTCGTAGTCCGGAAGCGAAGTTGTCCCGTTGTAGGTCGAGTTCAGGAGGTTGCATGCGGTCGAATTCTCCGAGTTCGGCGCTGTCGCGTGGAGCGTCGTAATGATTGAATCGAAGGACCCCGAGCTGTCTCGGGACCGGTCAAGGGTCGGGCCAATCGTCATTCCGATGCCGGAAGCGACAATTGCGACGGTGATTCCCACGCCTGCAAGTACTAGCGAGGCCATTACAGGAAAGTGCACGGCTCGCCTGTGGCAGTCGACCACCGAACCGACGTCATGAATGACCGCTGCCGCACTTGTGCAGCGAGATCTAAACAGCACGCGCTTCACCTCATTCAATTGAACGTATTCGGGTGATGTTACATGAAGAGATGCCCCAGTTTTCGCGCGGGTCTTGGGCGTACCCTTCAACGCTACGCCACTTTCCGCAGGCAGGCTAAATGAGATCACTGACGGCAGCGGAAACCCGAGTGATTCATGATCTGCTGGCCGATTTGCCTGGCCCGGAACGCCACCGCATCCGAGATGCAGGGGTGCCGAGGACCACTTACCAAACGATCCGCCACCGCGCCCTCGCGAGCAGCTGGCTACGGGACCGATACGTCCCCAATCCGTCACTTCTCGGATTCAGGAGACTTCAATTCCTGCTCGCCCAACCTTACGCGGAGCGGCGGAGTGCCGCAGTCCAGACGCTCCGCACCTCGGAGGACGTCGTAGTTCTTTGGACTTCACCGGAGACGGTGTTCGCGGTCGTCTTTGAACGTGGCCCGCCCAGTCCGGACCGCAATTTCATCCTCCCTGAGCAATTTCGCCGCTCATGGACGGTACAAGCGGGCAGCAGCTCCGGTGGGATTCTGGCGTACTTCGACTACGAAGGTGCCTGGTCGACTTGGGCGTTAGGGGTTGAGCCAATTGCGTATCCTAAGCCTTTCCCGGGTCGAGAGTCCGGCCCACCGACTCACGCTCGGACGGCGCGGACCGTGGACTTGCGCTCTCTACGGATGTTGGTGACGCGGCCGTTTAATCCCGACCTGCGAGGACCCAATTCCGGGGCCTTCAGTCCCGGACGTCTCTCGCGTCGAGAACGGAATCTCATTATCGATGGCTCCGTGGCTCACATAGTGCTGCCGGACTTCAGCGAAATACCCCCTATCCAAGGACACCGACCGGACCGGGTTGTCTTCGTAACTGGTCGCCTTCGAGGTGGCGCCAGCGCTAGGGAGCTCTTCAGCGATCTCAGGCGGGGGGCTCGCGTCGCTCCGTTCTTCTATGTCTACGACGGTGAACGGGTTCTCTTTGCAGGTCTATCACCGGCTCCACCCGGCATCTCTCAGGGCCGAAGTTCAGTTCTTGGCGTAATCGAACGATTCCTAGAGCGAATCGAAGTAGTACGCGAACCGCTCGACACTCTCTTTCCACTGGTAGACCACCGATATGATAGGTTGGTCTCCTCAGAGCGTCTCTCGGACCACGGCAAGACTCTCGACCTTCGGTAGATTCTAACAGGCCCGTGGATCCATCCACGGGTGTTACGCCGCACACGTCCCAATCTCCGGTTCACTTCCACAATGATTTGGCCCCTGAGGTGCGGGTCCTCCCCGCTCGCTCCGCTCGCGGGTCCGCCCAGCGGATCGGGCCGAGACGCTCGCGCGCGACGGGAACACGCGGAATGGATCGAGTCGGGGGTCGCCTTCAGCGGCCCGGCGATGGCGAGGACGCGAAGGAATTCATCGCGACCCCAACGCGGCAGTTCAGCCTCCTCGAGATCACGAGCGGCCTCCCCGCCGACTCGCGGGAGGCGACTTGACAGATCCGCGAGATCCTCCCCGCAGACTGGCAGAAGGCTGCGAGATTCGCCGCTCAGTTCGGGATCACGGAAGGGATGCTTCCAATCGGGGTTCCTCCCCTACCGTGGCAGCTCCGTGCGGAGGGCCGGACGGCCCCTTCCCTTGAACACCTGAGTTCGGTGGAGAGGCTTGACTGTTGTAGTAGTTCTTCGAGACCATCTTCGATATTCGCCGTGCGGGCGCCATGGTTTCACCGAACCCGCGATTACCCGCCTTCTGACCGGCAGTTCGAATACGAGTGGGCGCGGCCAGATTCGAACTGGCGACCTTCACCGTGTCAGGGTGACGTCATAACCACTAGACTACGCGCCCGTGCGGGCGGCCACCGACGTCCGGCACTTATCTCTGTCGGGAGACGGGTCAGCCGTAGCCGCCCGGGAACTGGCCCGCATCGGGGTGGTCGTTCCAATTGTAGTACCCCATCGACTGCCGCTGCGACTCGGTCGACTCCTGGCGCAACCCGCCCTGGAACGAGCCGTAGACCTCGCGCACCTGCTCCTCGATCGAGCGGGCCCGTAGGAGGGCCTCCCGGACGTGGCTCGCGTCCAGGAACTCACTCCCCGAGACCGCGGCCAGGTCGCCCGCGGTGCGGATGAGACCGCCGAGCTCGCGGAGGCGCAGGGTGAGCGCGTTGCGTCGACCGTCGAGGACCTCCGCGCGCCGGCGGGCCTCCTGGATGAGCTCGAGGATCGCCGCGCGGGTCGCGGGACGGATCCGACCGTCGACCGCGATCTCCTGGGCGCAGAACTGGGCGACCCGCAGGCGGTTCGCCTCATTGTCCGGCATGGCGGTCTCGAGCAGCACCTCGTAGCCCGAGCCGACGATCCGGGAGCGGAGGGGCGAGAGGATCCGGTGGATGTCCTGGATGTTCGCGGCCGCGACGAGGATGAAATCACAGGGGACGCCGTCAACCCGGACCGCCGCCCCCCCGGACTGAGGGTTGCGACCGGTGATCGGGAATCGCTTCTCCTGCATCGCGGTCAGGATGTGCCGCTGCAGGAAGCCGAGATGGGGGAGCTCATCGATGAAGAGCACCCCCTCGTGGGCTTCGTGGACGACGCCGGGAATGACCCGTTCGTAGGGCAGCGTCCCGAGCTGGGGATGGCCGCCGTACGGGTCGTGCCGAACATCCCCGAGGAGCTCCGTTTCGGTCGCGCCGGTGGCCATCAGGAACGTGTTCCGGTCGAGCCGGATGAGGACCTTGCGCGGGCTCTGGTGCTGGAGGGTACGCCGGCGCTCGAGCGCCCGCTGGTCGAGGACCTTGATCTGCTCGCCCGCCCGCTCGTACGCGACGACCTCCTCGACGCCGGAGCGCAGACGGGTCGTCCGGACGGACTCCTGCGGGTTTCCTCCGGGGCTCACCGTGAGCTCGAGGATCCCCCCCACGAGGTCGCGGAACGGGTTGCCGCTGCCCGAGACGCCCGGCGACATCTGTTTCACGTTCCCGCAGCTCGGGCAGTATCGCTCGGTCGGCGTGGAGTAGAAGCTGCACCGCGGGCACCGGTAGCCGAGGCGTTCGGCGACCGCCGATGGGGCGTCGGTCGGGAGGATCAGCTCGCCCTCGACGGACCGGGCCGCCTCCCGCTCCCGGTATACCTCTTCCCGCGAGACGACCTCGATGCTGGGGCGCTCGGGGTTCTCCGGGTTGTGGACGACCCGGAGCTCGGTCCGCGGGCGCTCCAGGTGGAGCGCGAGGGCCTGCGCCGTCATCGATTTCCCGATGCCGGGGGGGCCGACGAGCAAGAGGTGGCGCCGTTGGTACGCCGCGATCCGGGCGATCTCGACCGCCTTCTCCTGGCCGATGACCCGTTCGAGGGGGTCGGTCGGGATGTGGATGTCCTCGGTGGTCGCGATCTCGTCCAGGGCCGTCGGAGCGCGGTGAGCACTCTCGTTTGCCGGAGTCGTCACGGTCGTGAAGGAAAGTGTTCGGGGGGGTAATAGGTTCGTCGCGGAGCCTGGGGGAAAAGGCTCCGCGACGTGGGGCCGAGGTTCCTAGCGGTTGCCGGCGGGCGGGCCGAGGTCCGCCTTCGTGAACACCCGGACGTTCTCGGGCATCTTCCCGACGGGTCCCAGGCGGGTCGCGACGATCGTCAAGATTCCCTTCTCCTGGGCGACATCAAGGAGCCGCTGGCTCACGATCCCGTCGAAGACGACCGCCTTCGCGGGGACCGCGAGGCTCGCGAGCGCCTCGATCATCTCCTTCACCGGGGCCTCGCCCACGATGGCGTCCCCTTCGCCCACGAAGAGGCTCTTCGAGGTGTTCTCGACGCTGGTGAGGAGGTCGAAGAAGTGCTGGAGCTCCGGGGTCAGCGGGGCCGCGGGCGGCGGGGGCGGCGGAGGTGGGGGCGGCGGCGGTAGGGGAAGGCGCGTGGGCGGAGCTCGTTCGCGATCCTCTCGGCGTCCTCCCCCGCTCCGATCGTCGCGTCGGTCGTCCCGACGCTCGTCCCGGCGTTCCTCGCGTCGTTCGCCGCGGCCGCCGGTGTCCTCGCCCCGCTCCTCCCTCGGCTCCCGGGTCGAACCCGTGGACTCGAACCCGCTCATCTCGAGGTACTGGTTGATGGGGATCTTGTTCCGCAGGCACTTCAGGAGCTGCTTCTGGGTCAGTTCCTCGACCTCGCTCCCGCGCGGCGCGCGGGCGACGAAATCGATGTCCATCGTCTGGAGCATCTCGCGAAGGATCAGCTCCCCCGCGCGGTCGCCGTCCGTGAAGACGGTCACGGTCTTTCCGCGCGAAAGGTCCTTCACCGTCTGGGGGACGCTCGTCCCCTCGACCGCGATGACGTTCTTGATCCCGCATCGCAGCAGGTTCAGCACGTCCGAGCGGCCTTCGACGACGATGAGCGCGTCCGCCTGGTCGATGTTCGGCCCGCTCGGCAGGTGCTCGGGGCCGTAGGTCGTGATCTCCTCGACCTGGACCGCCTTGCGGACGGCCTCGGTGAGGTCGAGCCCGACCCCTTTCGACTCTTCTTGGAGGTGGGCGAGGATCTCCTTCGCACGCTCGACGACCTTCTGGCGCTTCGAGATGCGGATGTCCTCGACGCTGATGACCTCGATCTTCGCTCGGCACGGGCCGATGCGGTCGACGGTCTCGAGCCCCGAGGCCAGGATCGCGGTCTCGACCTGGTCGAGGGACGACGGGATCAGGATCTCGCCTTCGCTCTTTCCTTTGCGGCTGTCGATCTCGACCTCGATCCGTCCGATTCGCCCGGACTTCTGGAGGTCGCGGAGGTCCAGCTCGTCTCCGAGCAGGCCTTCGGTCTGTCCGAATACCGCGCCGACGACGTCGGGCTTGTCGATGACGCCTTCGGCGGCAATGCGGGCTCGGATCTGGTATTTCGCGGCGTTAGGGTCGTTGGTCATGTTCGATTCTCCTCATGGTGGAAAGCGCCCCGCGATGGGCGGGTGCCTCCCCCTGGGGACGATCTAGGTACGACCCGGGTCGCCGGACGATGCGCGGAGATTACGACAAAACCGTGGGCGGAACATGAGTCGTGATTCCGGATCTCCTGGCGACGTCGGGAGGATTCCTCCTTTCGTCCCCGGAGGGGTGCTTTCCAACCGGATGGAGCCGGGGGCGGTATTTAAGCGGGCGCTCCACCGCCCCGGGCCCGACGCTCACCGGCGAGGCCCACTGCCGAAGGATGCTAACAGTCTTTATATCGGCCCCCTCTACGCGACCTCGGAGCCCTAACTCATGCCCCGTAAATCTACGCGAAAAGTGACCGACGTCCCGGAACCCGGGACTCCCGCGCCGGAACCTCCGCTCGCGGAGGATGACTTTGTGTCGTCGCTCAAGACCGAGCTGTCGAAGACCCAAGAGGCGGCGAGCGCCCAGACCGGGGAGGACCTATCGCATCGGGCGGAGATCAACCGGCGACTGCTCCAGGACCTCTGGGAGGTCCACAACCAGTTCGAGGAGGTCTCGGTCCATCTCACGATCGACCCCTCCCAGACGCTCTTCGCGACGTTCACCGAGTATCCCACCAACTGGACGTTCAAGGAGAACTTCGACTTCGGGGCCGTCAAGACGATCGAGCTCGGGGACCGAGCCGCCGGGTGGGTCGGCTTCACGCTCCGCTTCTGGTACTACCGCACTCCCGAAGGGAAGTCGCACCTGCGCGGGATTTTCGAGTGGTGCGACGGCGAGAGCTATCACCGCTACTCCGGGTGGATGCGGATGATGAGCCAGGCGGTGCTGTACGACAGCGCCGAGGACGAGGTCCACGTCGGAGAGCTCCACCGCGTCCTGAAGGACGTCGTGGTGCAATGGTACTCCGCCCACCTCGCGCGCACTCCCGAGGCGCTCGTCGCGCACCTCAAGGAGAAGTACCCGAAAGGGGCCTCCTACGCGAAGGAATCCTACCGCTAGGCGCGACCGCGAGCGTCCGGCACCGTCCGGAACCCGGGCGAACGCCCCAGTCTTGAAATAAGCCGGGGCTGCTCCGCGGACGAGCTCACCCCCCCGGTCTCAGTACCGAGAGGGTGGACCAGGGTAGTACGTGGCGGGCGCGTTGCGCGAACACTTGGTCGCCTACTTCGAAGAGCACCACAAGCTCCTCGAGGCCGGGGCCCTCCAGCTCCTCCTCTCCGACCGGCAGCCTCTCGCGCTTTCGCGGGAGCTCCTCGCCCGGGCCGGCGATGCCTCCCCGTTCGTGACCCGGGAGATGGTCGCACTCCTCCTGGCCCATCGACAATCGCCCGGCCCTCGCGCGGAGGCAGCGGTCGCCGGGCTCGTGCCGAACGCCAACGCCCGTCGTCCGGCCGTGCCGTTCGAACTCCTGGGCGAAGGGTTCACGGGGCCTCCGGTCGCGAGCCAGCCGATCGCCGCGTACGGGGCGCTCTTCCAATCCCGCTACCGCGCCCTCGCCCGGATGCTCCGGGGACGACCGGACCTCCCGAACGTCCGACCGATCCGAGAGCTGCGGGCGTCCGAGGGCGCCTCGTCGGTCATCGGGATGGTGAGCCAGGTCCGGGAGACGCCCCAGCGTCACCACCTGATCGTCACCGTCGACGACGAGAGCGGGTCCCTCGAAGCGCTCGTCCCCAAGGATTCGCCCGGCTCCCGGACCACGTTCCTCTCCGACGAAGTGGTCGGCCTCCGGTTGACGTTCGGGAAGGAGCCGGGCAAGATCCCACGGGTCGCCCACGTCGAGCGTCCCGACATCCCATCGACCCGCACGATGGGTCGGTCGGCCACCGCTCGGAGGGTGATGTTCCTCTCCGACCTCCACGTGGGCAGCCGGTCGTTCCTCAGCGAGAGCTGGGCGCACCTGGTCGAGTTCCTGCGCGGACGGGGCCCGCATGCCGAGCTCGCGGCATCGATCGACTTTGTCGTCATCGCGGGGGATCTCGTGGACGGGATCGGGGTCTACCCCCGGCAAGAGCGGGACCTCGCGATCACCGACGTCGTCGAGCAGTACGCCGAGGTCGGCCGTCGCCTCGCGGAGCTTCCCGACCGCCTCACGATCGTGGCGATCCCCGGGAACCATGACGCGGTCTCCCCGGCCGAACCGCAACCGGCGCTCCCCGCGAACCTCGCCTTCCTGCTCCCGCCGAACGTACGGACCCTTGCGAACCCGTCCACGTTCGCGCTCTCAGGGGTCGTGGTCGAGGCCTACCACGGGAGGAGCTTCGATGACCTCATCCCCGCGATCCCGGGCGCCTCGTACGCCCGCCCGACCGAGGTGATGAAACGGATGCTCCTGATGCGACACCTCGCGCCCATCTACGGGGACCGGACGCCGCTCGCGCCGCTCCCCCGGGACGGCCTCGTCATCGACCCCGCGCCGGATATCCTCGTCACCGGACACGCCCACACGTACGGGGTCGACCGGTACCGGGGCGTGCTCCTGCTCAACGCCTCGACCTGGCAGTCGGAGACCGAGTACCAGCGGATGCGCAACATCTCGCCGGTGCCCGCCCGAGCCGCGGTGGTCGACCTCGCGACCCTCGCTCTCGCCACGCTCGACTTCTCGTCCGGGCGCCCCGTCGTGGGAGGCCCCGAGACATGAGCCCGTTTCCCGTCGAGCCGGCCCGCGCGGCCGGTCCGATGCGCCTCGTGGTCACGACGTATCCGTCGCGGGAGACGGCGCTCGACGCGGTCGAGTCCGTCCTACGGGCGGGGCTCGCGGCGTGCGCGAACATCGTGCCCGCGGATTCCCGCTACTGGTGGAAGGGCCGACTCGAGTCCGCGGACGAGTCGCTCGTCCTGTTCAAGACGACGCCGAAGCGGGTCGGCGCGCTCTTTCGACACCTCGAGACGAACCATCCGTACGACGTTCCCGAGATCGCCGAGGTCGACGTGCCGAGGGTCGGGAACGCCTACCTTGAGTACCTGGTCACGACCGTCGACCCGGGATCCCTCCCGCCCCTGACGGGCGGCGGCCCTACGCGTCGGGGAGCACGGCGAGCCCGGGGAGCTCGATCCCCTGTACGAACTCGAGCGCCGCACCACCGCCGGTCGAGATGAACTGGAAGCTTCCCGCGACCCCGAGGTCGTGGGCGACCCGCGCGGAGTCGCCGCCGGCCGCCACGTGATACCCGGGGACCTCCCCGAGGTGAGCCAGCACCTCTCGGGTCCCGGCCGCGAACCGCGGGTCCTCGGCGAGGCCGAGCGGCCCGTTCCAGAAGACCGTCCGGGAGCGTGCGAGCACCTCGGCGAACCGGGCCCGGGTCTCGGGGCCGATGTCCCGGGCGACGACGCCCGGCGGCAGGTGCCCGACCGCATAGACCGTCGGCTCGGGATTGCCCGCCCGTTCGACCACGACATCGGTCGGAAGGACCACCTCGGTGCCGGCCGCGGTCGCTCGCTGGAAGAATCCGCCGACCGCCTCCTTGAGGCCCGGTTCGATCGGGGTCGCGCCAAGCCGGGCGCCCTGGAAGGCGAGGAAAGGGAAGGCGAGGGCTCCCCCGATCAGCAGCGAGTCGGCCCGGCCGAGGAAGCTCGTGAGGAGCGGCAGCTTGTCGGCGACCTTGGCCCCGCCGACCAGGACCCCGTACGGCCGGGTCGGGGCGTCGACCAGCTTCGAGAGCTCCCGGACCTCGCGCTCGACGAGCAGTCCCGCGAAGGACGGAAGGCGCTTCGGCACCCCGACGGTCGATGCGTGCGCGCGGTGCACCGTCCCGAACGCGTCCTCGATGAAGATCTGCCCGAGGTTCGCGAGCGCCGTGGCGAATGCGGGGTCGTTCGCCTCCTCGCCCGGATGGAAGCGCAGGTTCTCGAGCATCAGGAACTGCCCGTTCTCGAGCCGGGTCGCCCGCTCGAGCGCGCGCACGCCCCCGACCTCCTCCGCGAAGCTCACCGGCTGACCGAGGAGCTCGCTCAAGTGGTGGGCGACCGGCCGGAGCGAGAACCGCGGGTCCGGGTGCCCGTCCGGCCGACCGAGGTGCGATAGCATGATCGTCCGGGCGCCCGCGGTCCGGAGGTGGTTGAGGGTCGGCAGGGCCTCTACGATCCGACGGTCGTCGGCGATCTGGCCGCTCGCGGTCAGGGGGACATTGAAATCTACACGGACGAGCACTCGGCGGCTGTGGACCGGCGCGGAGGCGATCCCGCGTTTTTCGACCATCCGAGGAGAGCGAGGGCCGGGTCACTATGAGGGTTGTGGCCCGGGCGCCGCACGGGACGAGCGCGCGGTGATCTCCGCGACGATCGCCCGGGTCGCCGGTAGGTCGAGGCCGTGCCTTTCGGCCTCACGAAGGATCTCACCGGAGATGGCGTCGATCTCCGTCGGGCGGCCTCGGTCCAGGTCCTGGAGCATGCTCGAGCGGTTCGAGGCGGTCGCGCGCACGATCCGCTCGAAGTCGCGCGTCACCTCCTCGCTCGTGAAGTCGAAGCCGACCGCCCGCGCGACCGCAAGAGCCTCTCCGAGCAGTCGGAGGGCCTCCGTGCGTCTCGGTTCCTCGAGGAGCTCCCCGTTCGTGACCCCACGGGCGGCCGTGACCGGGTTGACCGCCGCGTTCACGAGTGCCTTCCTCCAGACCTCGCGCTCGAACTCGGGGACCGCCTCGACCGGGACCCGGGCCCCCGCGAACATCATCCGGAAGAGGCGCGCCGCCCCCGCCGAAGGGCCCGCCTCGCTAGGAACCGGGAGCAGGATCTCCCCTGGTCCGGTCTCCCGGACCTCGCCGGGGCCGACCCAGGTGGCGGGGATCGAGTTCACTCCTCGCACCGCGTAGGCGGCCGGGTCGGTCCAGCCCCCGTTCCGTAGGGCGGCCCGGGCGGCGGCGAGGATCCCCAGCCCGTTCTGGAGAAAGAGGACCGGACGGGGCGCGAGGACCCGGGCGACCTCGGTGGTGGCCGGAGCGAGCCCGAACGTCTTCGTCGTCACGAGCACCACGTCCGCTTCGGTGCCGGCGGGGATCGAGGCGGAGGCCTCGAGCGGGACCACCCGGGGCCGGGGTCCGGAGACCCGGAGCCCCTGGCCTTGGAGCGCGGCTACGTGGTCCGCCCGTCCGACGAGCTGGACCGAACAGCCCCCCTCCTGGAGCAAGGCCCCGAGCAGGCTGCCCACGGCCCCCGCCCCCACGATCAGGATCTTCACGGTCGCTTCAGCGTCACCCGAGGCGACGCACGAGGTCGGTGAGGCCCGGAGCGTCCCCGAGGTCGCGCCGGAGCAGGTTCAGGAGCCCCTCATAATAACGAACTTGCTCGCGCGCCTGCCGGACCTTGAGGAGGAGGTACTCCTCCTCTCGGCGGAGCTGCTCGATCTCGGCCAGCAGCTGGCGCTGGGCCGAGGCGAGCGTTTCCTGCCTATCGGTAGGGGGGAGCGCCCGGGGCATGATGGGTCACGTCCATTCGGGAACGGTCCAGCACGGCGTCCACGGTATCGCGGAGGCGGCTCAGGTCCTTCTTGACGCGTCGCAACCGGGACTCGAGCCGACGCCGACGCTCGCGCACGTCCCGGAGGGAGGCTTCGAGGACCTCCGTCCGGTTTCGCCACTTGTCCCGTTCCTGCACGCCGAGCAGGATCGAGTCCACGTCGACCATTGGGGGCGGACGGGGGGCACCCTGAATCAACCTTTCGGCGGGGGTGGGGGTCCCCCCGAACGCTCATGTTTAAGCCCGCCGGCGACTGGGTGGGACCGAAGGGGACCCAAATGAGCGCGCTCGGCAAGGTCGTGGTGTTGGGGGCCGGGAACATCGGTGGCTCGCTGGCCCAGCGGCTCGCGGAATCGGACCTCGCGCGCGAGGTCGTGCTGGTCGACATCGTCGACGGCCTACCGCAAGGCAAGGCGCTCGACATCCAGGAGTCGGGCCCGATCCTCGGGTTCTCGACACGGGTCGTCGGCACGACGTCCCTGGACGCCCTGAAGGGGGCGGACGTCGTCGTCGAGACGGCCGGGCTCGCGCGTAAACCCGGGATGAGCCGCTCCGACCTGCTCGAGAAGAACGCCGGGATCGTGAAGGGGCACGCGGA
This sequence comes from Thermoplasmata archaeon, assembly GCA_052325545.1. GTDB lineage: Archaea > Thermoplasmatota > Thermoplasmata > Lutacidiplasmatales > UBA184 > Lutacidiplasma. The sequence continues at coordinate 215,660 of JBKQUP010000013.1, read as the reverse complement.
GGCGGTCAAGCTCCACGCCCCGAACTCGGTCTCGATCGTCGTGACCAACCCCGTGGACGTGATGACCTACTACTTCCGGGAGGTGAGCGGACTTCCCCCTGCCCGGGTCTTCGGAGAGTCGGGCACGCTCGACACCGCCCGGTTCCGCTCGTTCGTGGCCGAAGCGCTCCACGTCGCCCCCCGAGATGTCACGGGGTTCGTCCTGGGCACGCACGGGGACACGATGGTCCCGTTGCTTTCCCTGACAAGCGTCTCCGGAGTGCCTCTCACGAAGCTCCTGTCTCCCGAGCGGCTGGCCGCAATCGTGACCCGGACGAAGCAGGGCGGCGCGGAGATCGTGAACCTGCTCAAGACCGGGAGCGCCTTCTACGCTCCGACGGCGAGCCAGGCCGAGCTCGTCTCCGCGATTGCCCATGACGAGCACCGCCTCCTGCCGGTCGCGGCGCACCTCACCGGTGAGTTCGGCGAGAAGGACGTCTGCGTCGGCGTGCCGGTCGTGCTGGGTCGGCAAGGCGTGGAGCGGGTCGTCGAGGTCGACCTCCTCCCGGCGGAGAGGGAGGCGTTCCGGGCGAGCGTCGCCGCGGTCCGAGCCGACCTCGAGATCCTCGCGAAACTTCCGAAGTGAGGGGTGAGTAATCGATGGCGATGGCGGTACCCGTGACGGCATCCGGAGCGGTCGAGTTCGTCGACGTGAAGCAGCGGCTCGGCACCCTGCGGACGACCACCGATTCCGCCGACCACGCGCACATCACCGTCAAGCCCGAGGTCTGCGCCCGTTGCCCGCACTCGCTCTGTACTTTCGTCTGCCCCGCGGCCTGCTACGAGCGGATCGAAGGCCGTCTCGTCTTCCGGTACGAGGATTGCGTCGAGTGCGGGGCGTGCGACATCGCCTGCGACCAGGGCTCGGTCACCTGGACCATGCCTCGGGGCCCCTACGGGGTCCGGTACGCCTTCGGTTGACCGGTCCGGCCCCCGAGCGGCTCGGCGATAGAGCCGCCCACTCACCGTGCGGGGAGGCGTTCCCGGCTCCCTCCCGTGCGAGTCAAGGCGCAGCTTAAAACCCCAGCCGTCCGCTCGGCGCTCCGGGAGGGCCGACGACGTCCGCCACCACGACCGCGCCCGAAGCGCCTCTCCTGTTTCCCTACCGCCCACGCCCGGGCCAGGAGTCTATCCTCCGCGAGGTCGCGGAGCTCGGTCAGCGCGGGGGTACCCTCCTGGTGAACGCTCCGACGGGGAGCGGGAAGACCGTCGCCACCCTCGCCCCGCTCCTCGAGCACGCCGTGCGGGCCGACCACAAGGTCCTCTACCTCGTTCGGACCCACTCCCAGGAGGTCCAGGTCCTTCTCGAGACCCGTGCGATCGCGCTCCGACTGGACCAACCGATCCTCGCGGTCGGCCTCCAGGGACGCGCTCGCCGCTGCTTCCTCCTCGAGAACGTCGCCGAGGTGAAGGGCGCGACCGCGGAGGAGCACGGCAAGCTCTGCGCCGACCGGAAGCGGGCGACCGAGCGGATGCTCCAGGGAGAGGCCCCGCTCCTCCCTCCGCCGGAGCTCCCCGAGGGTGGCGAGATCGACCTCACCGACCTCGACGGTTGCCCGTACTATACCCGGGTCCTCCAGACGGACCTCGAAGGGTTGATCGAGCGGTTCCAGGCGAAGCTTCCCCTCCCGCATGAGTTCGAGAAGTATAGCCGGGAGGAGAACCTCTGCCCGTACGAGTTGTCGAAGAAGCTCGTCCCCCACGCGCGTCTCATCACCGCGCCGTACGCGTTCTTCTTTCACCCGCACATCCGAGCCTCCCTGCTCCGCTGGATGGGGGTCGGTCCCGACCGGGTCGACCTGGTCGTGGACGAGGCCCACAACCTGCCGAACCATCTTCGGGAGCTCACGACGGTCACCCTACCGCTCGAGTCCGTGCGGCGAGCGCGGGCGGAGATCTCGGAGCGGGGGGATTTCCAGCTTCCCGACGGACCGAGCGCGAGCCGGTTCCTCGACATCGTGACCGCCGCCGTGGAGGAACTGATCGAGTCGCTCGTGCGCGAGGAGGATGCGGTCCTTCCCCCCACGATCTTCGAGGACGCGCTGCTGACGGCCCTCGGAGGCACCTCGCATCGCCTCGACACCTGGCTCGGCGCGCTCGCGACGTGGGGCGAGAACCTCCGGGACGAGCGACGTCGCGAGCGCCATCTCCCGCGGTCCTGGGTCCACACCGTCGCCCTGACGCTCCTCTCGTGGCCGCAGCTCGACTCCCCCTCGTACGTCAAGGTCGCCACGCGCTCGCCCCGCCCCGCGCTCGAGGCGTTCGCGCTCGACGCGAGCGCACCGGCCCAGCCGATCCTCGAGTGCCACCTTTCCGTGCACCTCTCGGGCACCCTCTCCCCCCTGACCGAGTACCGCGACTCCCTCGGCCTGGGGGAGAAGGCGCGCCTTCTCGACGTGCCCTCGTACTTCCCGGCGGAGAACCGAAAGTTCCTCTACGACCCCAGCGTCACCACCCGGTTCGAGGAGATCCGGAACGACCCGCGGGCGATCACTCGCCTCGCCGACCGCCTGGTCGAGGTCCTGGAGACGCTGCCCGTCAAGACCGCGGTGTTCTTCCCGAGCTTCGACCTCCTGCAGAAGGTCCTCGAGGCGGGCCTTCAGTCCCAGCTCCCGGGCAACGTGTTCATCGAGTACAGCCGGGTCCCGATGGGGGACCTCTGGCGGTCGATCGAAGGCTGGAAGAAGGACCCCGAGGGGACGGTCCTTCTGGGCGTCGCGGGAGGTCGCCTCTCCGAAGGGATCGACTATCCCGATGAGGAGCTCGAAGCGGTCGTGATGGTCGGCATTCCCTATCCGCGACCCACCGCCCGGAAGGAAGCCCTGCGCGCGTTCCTCAACTCGACCACGGGCAAGGGCTGGGAGTACACGATGGAGGCCCCCGCCCAGCGGGCGATCCTCCAGGCGTGCGGACGTATGATCCGGTCCGAGAACGACCGGGGGATCGCCATCATCTTGGACCGTCGGGCGCCGACCTTCGCGAAGGTGCTTCCGGGGCTCGCCCCCGTCGGCGACCTCGCCGCGACGACCCGGGCGTTCTACGGACGCCGCGCGAGGTGGTCGCGGAACGCGACGCCCACTCCGAGCGTCGTCCGCCCTCCCACGGAAGGCCCGAACGACCCCCAAAACCGATAAGTGGCCGTCACGCGGCTACGGGACCCGTGATCATCACCCGGACCCCCCTACGCATCAGCTTCGCGGGGGGCGGCACCGACCTGCCCGGCTTTTACCGTGCCTACGGCGGCGGGGCGGTGACGAGCGCCGCCATCGACCGCTACATCCACGTCCTCGTGAACGAGAAGTTCGACAAGTCGATCCGGGTCGCCTACTCCCGCACGGAGAACGTCGACCGGCTCGACGACCTCCAGCACCCCATCTTCCGTGAAGCGATGCGCTTGACCGGAGTACACGAAGCGCTCGAGATCCACACGATCGCCGACATCCCCTCCGAGGGGACGGGGCTCGGCTCCTCTTCGAGCCTCACCGTCGGCCTGTTGAACGCGCTCTACGCTTACCGGGGGATGCTCAAGGACCCGGCCGAGCTCGCGGAGGAGGCCTGCCAGATCGAGATCGAACGCCTCGCTGGGACCCTCGGCAAGCAGGACCAGTACATCGCCGCGTTCGGAGGGATCGAGCACTTCGAGTTCCGGGCGGACGATTCGGTCCGCGCGTCCCCGATACCGCTTTCGACCCAGGACCGCGTCGAGCTCAGCGACCACCTCTCCCTGTTCTACACGGGGGTCACCCGGAAGGCCCAGGGGATCCTGGTGCAGCAGAACTCGCGGACCGACGAGAACAAGGAGTCGCTCCTGCGTATGCGCGAGCTCGCGGGCACGGCGCGCACCGCGCTCGTGCAACGGGACTGGGCGCGGCTCGGCGAGGTCCTGGACGAGGGGTGGCGGCTGAAGCGCGGCCTTGCGAGCGGGATCTCGAATGACGTCATCGACGCCCAGTACGCCGCGGCGAAGGCGAATGGGGCGTACGGCGGCAAGGTCACGGGAGCCGGGGGGGGCGGGTTTCTGCTCCTTCTCCACCCTCCCGAACGCAGCCATCAAATAGCGGCCGCCCTGTCGCCGATGACGCGAATCCCCATTCGGATCACCCCGGAGGGCTCGCGGATACTGTTCGTGGGACGATGACCGAACTACCGACCCTCGCGACGTACGTCCAGAACTACGTCCGGGAAGCGCACGCGGCCGTGGACGCACCGTACCTGCTCGCCGCGGTCGAGCGGATCGTGCCGATCCTGCTCCGGGCCCGGGCGGAGGACCGGACGATCTTCTTCTTCGGGAACGGCGGGAGCGCGTCCACTGCGTCGCACTTCGTGACCGACATCGCCAAGGTCGCCGGAGGGACTCAGGGCCGCGGCCCGGGCAAGCGGTTCCGGTGCGTGAGCCTCAACGACAACGTCCCGGGCCTGACGGCGTGGGGAAACGATGTCGGCTACGCCGAGGTCTTCTCCGGCCCGCTCAAGGCGCTGGCGGAGAAGGGGGATGTCGCAGTCGCGATCTCGGGGAGCGGGAACTCCCCGAACGTCCTCGAGGCCGTGCGGACCGCGCGCACGATGGGCCTCACGACGATCGGTCTCACCGGCATCGGCGGCGGGAAGCTCAAGGACATGGTCGACGTGGCGCTGGTCGTCCCGTCGAACAGCATGCAGCACACGGAGGACACGCATCTCATCACCCTCCACCTGCTGACCGCGTACCTGCGCGACGAGCAGCCCATCCGAGATTGATGAGCGACCGCGTCCGGGACTACATGATCCTGGAGGTCGAGCACATTCGCTCGACGGCGACCATCGGGGAAGCGATCGGAAAGCTGACCGTCAGCCGCCACCACGGTCTGCCGGTGACCGACCCGACCGGTCGGCTCATCGGCTTCGTGAGCGCGAAGGAGCTCCTGCGCCACGCCGGCGAGGCGGGCACCCCGATCTCGAAGATCATCCGGCCCGGAACGTACACCGCCTACCCGGAAACCGGCCTCGACGACGCGGCCCGCATCATGTTCCGGTTCGGCCTCCGGGACCTGCCCATCATCGACGAGCACGGCCGGCTCTGCGGGGTCCTCTCGAACCTCGACGTCGTGCGCTCCCACTTCGAGCGCGCGTCGCCGGCGAAGGCGGACACCCTGAAGCGCCTTCTCGCCGACCGCTACGGACTTCCGTTCTCGGCGCGTCGGGGGCTCGTCCCGATCTCCAAGCTCACCCCGACGCAGTGGAAGGTCTTCGAGGACGAGCTCGAAGGTCGTCGGTACGAGCTCGAGCGCGGGTTCGCCGAGCCCGTCCTCGTCGTCCAGAAGGGGGACGTGTGGATCCTGGTCGACGGCCACCACCGGGCGCTCGCGGCGCGGGAGATGGGCCTGACGCAGCTCCAGGCGTTCATCCTGACGTGCGACCGGCCGGAGGAATTCGCAGTGAAGGAGACCGGCTTCGAACGGATCGCCCGGGAGCACCACCTCACGACGGTCGCCGACATCGAGATCGACAACTCGAGCCATCACCCCTTGATCGAGGTCACGACCCAGCTCATCCGTCGGTTCGAGGGCGGGAGTTCGACGGACGCCTCGACCATTCCCTAAGGGAAGCCGACCTGTCCCGACGGCCGGGGCGAGGTTCCGGGCGGGTTCCGAGCTTACCTTCGCGTCACGGCGTTGGTTGACCTTATCTCGGGGCCCGGCTCCTCCTCGAAGATGTCCGAACCCTCCCGGGTCGCGTCCAGGCCCGAACGGCAACGCGATGCCGAGAACGTCCTGAAGAAGCTCGGCTACTCCCGGGTCTCGAACCCACGGCGAGAGCCGGCGGTCGAGCCGTCGTTCTGGGTCCAGGAGGCCGGGGTTCCCCGGCGCACGTTCCCAGTGTACGTTCCGCCCGGAGAGCCGGCCGCAGTCGAGGCGGGGATCGAGCGATGGGTCACGGGGGTCCGCAGCGCCCGACCCTCCCAGCGACGGGCGATCTTCGTCGTTCCGACCGACGAGACGGCCGAGGAGGCCTGGCGACGGTTCTTCCGGACGGCGGGCGGGTCGGCGATCGACCACGAGGTCTCGATCCTGGTGGTCCCATCCACGGAACGACCCGAGGACGTCGCGCACTTCCACCTGCGGGTCGCCGAACCCCGGGAGGTCCTCGCAATCTCCACGGGGATCGTAGCCGGCCTGTTCCACCGCGCCGCCGCGGGCGACGGGGGAAGCCCGGTCGACTTCGAGGAGCTCCTCACGCTCCTCACCGACCGCTTCGGGATCGACGTCCAGCGCTCGCTCGGCGTCCGCTCGGACGAGGACGCGCTCTTCATCCTCTATCAGCTTGCGTCCCGGGACTCGTACGCACCCGGCGACTCCGGCGCGAACCTCCACATGCTCGTCCTGAAGCCGACCGGACCGGCGGCGCGCCTACCCTGGTTCGCGGCGTAGTCCTCGCGGTCGAACCGGGCCGTTCTCGGGCGCGACCCGACGGCGTTCCCCCAGACCCCGCGCGTTCCCCCCGGGCAAACCATTATCTAAGTCGGTCGGGTCGATGCGCCACCGGCGTGGCGTGGGGCCGTGGGGTAGCTTGGACCATCCTTCTTGCTTGGGGTGCAAGAGACTCCGATTCAAATTCGGACGGCCCCATCGTCCCGCGCCGGTCCCCGATCGGCCCGAACGCACCGGTACCGGGTCGAGGGGCTGAAGGCCCGGTTCCCGAGGACCGACCGCGCCCGTGCGCACCGCGCCCGCGGAACTCGATGTGCCCTTGGCCACGTCCGTGGAGTGCGGGGCCTTCATGTACACGCGTCCGCTCCGGCCCTCCCCATGGGTCGACGGTTCGTGGACCAACGGCGAGCCGACCCGTACTACCGAGCGGCCCAGCGCGAAGGCCTACGTTCGCGCGCGGCCTACAAGCTCGCGTACCTCGACGACCGCTTCCACCTCTTCCGACGGGGCGCCCATGTTCTCGACCTCGGGGCGGCGCCGGGAGGTTGGTCGATGATCGCTCTCGACCGGGTCGCTCCGTCGGGGCTGGTCGTCGCGGTCGACCCTCGCCCGATCGCACCGGCCGACGGTCTTCGGGTCGTCCGCGGCCGGGTCGGCGACCCGTCCCTCGTCGAGCGACTCGGGGACGCCCGGTTCGACGTCGTCCTCTCCGACATGTCCCCGTCGATCAGCGGGGCGTACGCCACCGACCATGCTCGGTCGGTCGACCTCGTCCGGTCGGCGCTCGCCCTCGCGCTACGCGTGCTCGCGCCCCGAGGCGCGTTCGTTGCGAAGGTGTTCGCCGGCGACATGATCGACGAGCTCGTGCTCGAGGTGCGGCCTCACTTCGCGGAGGTCGACCGTACGAAGCCTCCCGCGTCCCGCGCCCCGTCCTCCGAGCTGTACGTGGTCGCTCGCGGATTCCGCCCCGACCTCTCGCGCCGGGAACGGCCGGTCCCCCCGGTGGCGCGTCGCCCGGATTCTGATATATAGACCCATTGACTAGCGCGTTCTCCCCATTTTGAGGCTTGGTTACTCGTGATCCGGTTTGGACCCGCGGGGATCCCTCTCTCCTGCAAAGGGCGCACGCTCCGGGACGGGATCGCGGACGTGCACCATCTGGGCCTCACCGCGATGGAGGTCCAGTTCATCAAAGTGAACCACCTGACGCGAGCGGTCCTCGATGAGGAGATCGGAAAGACCTCCCGCGAGCTGATCGCACAGTTGGTCGTCAGCGTCGGACCGGCCGACCATCAGGGCGGGGCCCCGAACCTCGTCGCGATGACGTCGCCGCTCAAGCGGCGAGATTCGGTCACGAACCTGACCTGGAGCCTCGCGAAGGATTACGCGGACCTCCAGCAGACGCGCGCGCTCGCGAAGGCGCTCGACACCGACCTCACGCTTCACGCCCCGTACTACGTCGACTTCTTCGGTTCGGCCGACGCGCGCGAGCAATCGACCCGCCAGATCCAGTGGGCGGGCGTGCTCGCCCAAGGGTTGGGCGCGCGCCTCGCGGTCACGCACCTCGGCTTCTACGGCCCGGGGGACCGCGCCGACTCCATCCAGCAGCTCACCGAGATCGTCTCGGATCTCTCCGACTGGCTCTCGAAGTTCTCGAAAGGGACGGTCCGGCTGGCGATCGAACCGAGCGGTCATCCCGACGTCTTCGGTTCGCGCGAGGAGGTCCTCGAGCTCGCGCGGCGCGTGAAGGGGACCGTACCCGTACTCAACCTGCCGCACATCGCGGCGCGCGAGCGCACGAGCTTCGAGGAGGCGGAACAGCTCGAACCGGTCGTGAAGGAGTTCGTCCGCGCGACCGACGGCCCGGTCTATCTCAATTTCTCGGGGGTCGAGTTCTACGGGCCGGGAGAGTTCCGGCTCACGCCGATCAAGCGAGGGCTCGTCCGGTTCGACCCGCTCGCGGAGATCCTTGCTGAGCGCGACTACGATGTCACGGTGATCTCGAGCTCTCCTTTGCTCGAGCACGACGCGATGTACATGAAGCTCCTGTACGAGCGGGCACTCACCCGCCGTTGGTCGAAGTTGCACGCTCCGGCCGCCCCGCGGGCCCCGCCGAAAGCTCCGCCCACGCCGCCGCCTCGGGGAGTGGCGCCCAAGCCTCGAATCCCGCCGAAGCCCCGCCCGAAGCCTTCCCGGTCCGCCCGCCACCGGCCGCGACCGGCCCGTGTCCTCCCGCGGAAGCGACGCACGGAGGTGCGCCGTGGTGGTCATCGACGTCGATAACGGGACGACGTTCGTCCGCTCGCAACGGTACATCGGGGAGCGGGTCACGCTCGCCCTGGAGCGGATCGACCCGACCGCCATCGCCCGCGCGGTCGAGATCCTCCTCAAAGCGCCCCAGATCTTCGTCTACGGGGCCGGCCGCAGCGGGATCATCGGGCGCGCGTTCGCCATGCGGCTCGTGCAGGCGGGCCTTCGAGCGTACGTGATCGGCGAGAGCGTCACGCCCATCGTCCGGCAGGGGGACGCCGTCTTCGTCCTCTCGGCCCAGGGCGAGAGCTACTCGTCCATCCAGACCGCGAACATCGTTCGACGCGAGGGAGCGGAGCTGATCGTCCTCACGTCGAAGCCCGGCTCCAAGATCGCCCACACCGCGAGCCATCTCCTGTCGATCGAGTTCGACGACGACCCCGACCGACCGCGCTTCGCTCCGCTCGGGACGCTCTTCGAAGAGGCGAGCCTGCGACTCACCGACGGGCTCATCGCCGAGCTTCTGCGGGTCCGGGGCGAGACCGAGGCGTCCATGCGTCGTCGGCATGCGATTATGGTCTGACCTTGACGGCGCGGCCCAAACCTTAAGGGTCCGTCGACCTCAGCGCTCGGCGTGCCGCGACGCGCCGAACCGACTGCGCACACCCTCGTGCCCGTTCCCTCCCGGTTCTTCGTTACGAGCGGGAAAGGGATTAACAAGACCAGCGAGCTCAACGCCTTCGACCTGGCGCTCCTACAGGCCGGGATCGGCGAGCAGAACCTCGTGAGCGTCTCCTCCGTCCTGCCGATCGGCATCCGCCAGACCGACCGCGTCCCCATCTCCCGGGGGGCGATCACGCATTGCGTCCTCGCCCGGCACGGCGGCGGGGAAGGCGAGGTCATCAGCGCCGGGATCGCCTACGGGTTCCGGAGCGACGGGCAGGGAGGCTACGTCGCGGAGGGCCACCTGCACGGGACCCAGAAGTCGCTCAAGGAGTTTCTCAAGTGGCGGATGACCGAGATCGCCCATTTCCGGGGCGTCGAGCTCCGTCGGATCCACTACCGCACGGAGGAACTGTCGATCCCGATGGACCACTACGGTGTGTGCATCGCCGCGTGCGTCTTCCTGCCGTAACGCTCGGCCGCGGCGCGCTCCTTAGAGGAGCTTTCGAAAGAGGAGCTTGTCCTCGAGGCTCCCCTCGATGGAGAGCTTTCGCGTCACGAGCGCCTTCATCGGTCCGATATCCTTCTTGACGAGCGCGTCGAACGTCCCGACGTCCGTCGTGATCCGCACGTCGGCACCGGCCGCCGGGCCGGTCCTGAGATTCCGGAGCCGCCCCTTGGAGAGGTCGACCGCGTACGTCCCCCCGTCCGTCAGACGGATCTGAATCGTCCGGGAGAGCCCGTCGAGCTCCTCGGTGATCCCGGGGGTCCTCTCCGCGTGCCGGTTGAACCGGTCGACCAGGGAGGCGAGCGTCTCTTCGACCGTCATGGGAGGAAGCCGTCCAGCGTGCGAGCCGGCTGCCGAGGTTTAACTCTTTTCATCGTCGCCCAGGAACCCCGCACCCACGGGGGGACCGCCGACCCGTCGGCGAGCACCGCGCGGACGAACCGGATCGTTCGTGGGTCGGAAGGGTACCCGCTGCCGAGTTCCTCCCCGAGCCTCTCCCGCAACCGGGCGAGCGCCCGGTCCCGCCGGACCTTGGCCACGATGGACGCGGCCCCGACGACCGGGAAGTCCCGGTCGGCATGGTGTCGAGCGATCACACGCGTCGTTCCCCCGGCGAGGCGCGCGACCCGGAGGCCGAAGCGCCGCTCGTTCGGGTCGCACGCGTCGACGTAGGCGACCTCCGGCGCGAGCTCGCGGATGAGACGGGCGAACGCATCGGCTTCGAGGTCGTTGAGCCCGCCCCGCGAGACCGCCCGGTCCACCGTCCGAGGCGAGAGCACGACGTCGGCCCGGGTCCCGAGCGATTCGAGCCCGGCGAAGACCCGCTCCCGGGCGCGGGGGGTGAGCAACTTCGAATCCTTGGCCCCCACGGCGACGAGCTCGTCCAGCCGGTCGGCGGAGATGCAGAACCCTCCGACGACGAGCGGTCCCACGAGGCTCCCGCGCCCGGCCTCGTCGAGACCGAGGACCCGCTCCGCGACCGTCGTTCCACTTCCCGCCGCGGCACAGCGGCGTAAGCCATTAAGTCGGCGCGCGACTCCCGCGAACGATGCCGCTCGAGGGACTCTCGGCGCCGGTCCCGACGCTCTTCACCTCGGAGGGGGCCGTGGATCCGCAACGGAACGCCCGCTTCGCGCGGGACCTCTGTGCCGCCCGGGTCGACCACCTGTTCGTCCTCGGCTCGACCGGGGAGTTCCCGTCGATCACTCCCACCGAACGCGGACCTCTGATCCAGGTGGTGGTGGAGAGCGCGACCGGCAAGACCGACGTCTGGGTCGGCTGCGGTGCCCCGTCCACCGCGCAAGCCGTCGCTTTCGCGCAAGAGGCCGAACGGGTCGGCGCCTCCGCGGTCGTGGCGGTCCCTCCCTACTATCTTCACCCGACGGTCGGCGCGGTCGATCACTACTACCGGGCGTTGCGAAAGGCGGTGACCGTGCCGCTGCTCGCCTACAACATCCCGTCGCTGGTCGGCTATGCCCTTCCGCCGTCCCTCGTCCATGCCCTCGCGCGAGAGGGGGTCCTGGCGGGACTGAAGGACACCGGGGGTTCGCTCGAAAGCGTCACCGCGTTCCTGACGGGGGCACCGGAAGGGTTCGCGGTCTTCCCGGGCGACCCCCAGTTCGCCTCGTCCGCGATCGAACGAGGCGCGAAGGGCGCCGTGATGGCCGTGGCGAACGTCGTGCCGAAGCTCTGTGCCGAGCTGGTCGCGGCCGCGCGGCGGGGGGACCGGGCCCGGGCGCAGGAACTTCAGCCGCTGGTCGACCGGCTGGTGGCGGTGGCGAAGACGGGTCCGTCCCCCTCCACCATCAAGTTCCTCGCGGCCCACCTGCGCGGCGCGGAGGTCGGCTACCGGGCCCCGTACGAGCCCCTCACTCCCGAGGAACAGGCCGCGGTCCTCGCTCGGCTCGAACCGATCCGGGCGCTCCTCACGCCATTCTTGGGCACGTGACCGGCTAGGGGCCGTAGGCAAGCGGGTCTGGGCGCGCCGACCGTTCGAGAGATTCTCGGAGGCCGTTGGGGACCGGAGCTCGGGCGCGCTGACGCCCCTCCTCGCCGTCAGACCGGGCAGCGGGTCTCGCTGAAAAGGTCATATACCGAACCCCGGTCGGACCGCACCTCTCGGAGGAAATCGTGGGTATCTGGCAAGGCCGGTCGCGTCGCAAGCGGACGGGCGGCCGCCTTCGACCGATCCGCAAGAAGCGCCGCTTCGAGATCGGCCGGGAGCAGCAGCACGCCACTCTCGGCGCCGGCACGGTGAAGGTCTACCGAGTCCGGGGCGCGAACCGCAAGCTTCGCATCCTGACGACCCAGACGATCAACGTCTTCGACCCGGCGACCAAGAAGATGCAACCGGCGAAGGTCATCACCGTCCGAGAGAATCCCGCGAACCCGAACTACGTCCAGCGGAACATCATCACGAAAGGCGCGATCCTCGAGACCGACGTCGGCCTCGTCCGCGTTCGTTCCCGCCCGGGTCAGGACGGGGTCCTGAACGGCGTGCGGGTCCCGAGCCCGGCCCCCGCCTGACGCGACGCCGGTCCCTGAGTAATGCCCGACCACTTCTACGTCTACCCGGCGTACCTCGCCCGCGGTGTCTCGCGGACGGGAGGCCGGCGGGTCCCCGAACCGGAGAGCCTGCCGGACCTGACCGCCGAGGAGATCGTCGGGGCGGCGAAACGCCTCGGCTTCCGCGCCGAGGTCGAAGCCGACAAGCAGTACCCCCGCCGGTTCTTCGACTACTCGGGCCGGGTCAAGGTGACGAAGAAGGGTCCCACGACCAAGGCCCGTTTCCTCAAGGAGCTGGCTGCGGAGCTCCACAAGCAGCGGGCGGCCGCGGAACGGAAGTGACCTGTGGAAGAACCGGGCACGATCTACTTCACGGGTACGGCCGGCGCCGGGAAGACCTCGCTGGTCCGGGCCTTCGCCGAATGGACACGGGCGGCCGGTTACGACGCGGCCGTCGTGAACCTCGACCCCGGGAGCGAAGCCTCGGAGGAGGCGGCGGACGTCGACATCCGCGAGTGGGTACGGCTCGCCGACCTGCAGGACGAGTACGGCCTCGGCCCCAACGGCGCCCAGGTGGTCGCGGCGGACATGATCGCGCTCAAGGTCTTCGAAGTGAAGCAGGCGGTCCAGGAGCAGAAGGCCGACTACATCCTGATCGACACGCCCGGACAGATCGAGCTGTTCGCGTTCCGAGAGGCGTCCAAGGCGATCGTGGACGCGCTCAGCGGGGACCGGTCGGTCATCGCGTTCCTCTACGACCCCGTGCTCGCCCGGACCGCGGCCGGGTTCGTCTCGCTCCTCATGCTGGGCGCGACCGTCGAGTTCCGCTTCCGCCTCCCGACGGTCAACATCCTCGCGAAGTCGGACGTACTGAACCCCGTGCAGCTCGCGGAAGTGATGAGCTGGTCGGACGACCCGGGCATGCTCTACGACGCGATCGGCCGCGACACGCCGACCCCGGACGTCCAGCTATCGACCGAGCTCTTCCGGGCCATCGAGACGATGGCGCCGCTGGTCGGCCTCATCCCGACGTCCGCGAAGGAAGCGAGCGGTCTCGAGGACCTCTACCGCTCCTTCCAGCGGGTCTTCGCCGGCGGCGAGGACCTCGAACCCTCGCACGCCCCGTCCAACGAGTGAACACCTACTCTTCGGTGAAGAAGAGGCCCATCCCGGCCGAGGCCGAGTCGTCTTCGTCCTTGAACCGACGGTAGAGCGATTCCCCGTCCGCGGCCGGCAGGCGGGTGCCGATGGGCGCGAGGAGCTCCTCGGCCCGGTGGACCGCGTCCGCCGCGCCTTCGACGAGCACGTACGTGGCGCCGGAGGGGCCGCCCATCGCCGCCGCATCCCGGACCTTCTGGCTCTGTCGGGAGACCCGGTCGTCCTTGAGGACAGCGTCCAGTTCCGCCCGCTTCGTGCTGGGGACGGAGAAGAGGGTCCACGTCATGCGGCCGGGCGACCCGGCTCGCCTATATGGGCGTTTTCGGCTCGACAGCCAGCGAGATGAACGCCTCCGACCTCGGTCGGACGTGTACTCCTCGACCCTGGACGCCCCGGTCCTCCTGCTCGGCTCGGCCCACGTGGTGGACCTGAGCGAGCCGTTGCGTCGGGTCCTCGCCGAGCGGGTACTGGATGCGGTCGCCGTGGAGCTCGATGCGGAACGGGCCGAGTCGCTCATGTCCCCCGACGGCCCCGGGCGCCGCTCCGGTTCGTCGCCGCTGTTCGCTCGGCTCTGGGGGGTCGTGCAACGCCGTCTCGGCGCGGAGATCGGGGCCGGGGTTCCGGGCGCGGAGATGAAGGTCGCGATCGAGGTGGCCCGCGGCCGGGACCTTCCTGTCTTCCTCATCGACGACCCCATCCGGGCCACGCTCGCGAACCTCGTGCGGTCGTTGTCGTTCAAGGAGCGGGTCACCCTGCTCGTGAGCAGCGTCGTGGGGCTCTTCCTTCCGTCCCGCATCGTGAGCCGGGAGATGGACCGCTACACCGAGTCTCCGAGCGAGTACACCGAAGAGCTGCGGCGCGTCAGCCCGACCCTGGCCCGGGTCCTCCTGGACGACCGGAACGAGCACATGGCCGACCGGCTCGTGTCGCTGCGACAACGGGGGTTCGGGCGGATGGCCGTCGTCGTGGGCGACGCCCATCTCGAAGGACTGCGGACCGCCCTCGTGCGACGCGGTCTCCCGAGCGAGGTCGTTCGCTTCTCGGAGCTGCGGGCGGCTACAGCACCGTCACCCGGTTCTTCGTAGCGTCGTCGACGGCCCGAACGAACGTATCGGCGAGCGCCGTGACCTCGGGGGCCGTGAGCTCTCCCAGGCGACCGTCGTCCGAGAGCTCCGAGACCGGGGACAGGACCGGAAGGCTCCCCAGGACGGGGATCCCATACTCCTCGGCGACGTGCGCGACGCGGCTCGAGCCGAAGAGTTCCGTCCGCTGCTGGCAGTGCGGGCAGGTGATCCAGGACATGTTCTCGACGACCCCGAGCAGCGGGACGTGGAGGTCGCGGGCCATGTTCATCGCCTTCTTCACGATCAGCGCCGCGAGGTCTTGAGGCGTCAGCACGAACACCATACCGTCGATCGGGATCGTCTGGAAGACCGTGAGGGGAACGTCGCTCGTCCCCGGCGGCATGTCGATGAGAAGGAAGTCGAGGCTCCCCCAGTGGACGCTTCCGAAGAACTGGGTGATGAGCCGGGTGACGAGCGGGCCCCGCCAGATGACGGGGGTCTGCTCGTCCTCGACCATGAACTGCGAGGAGATCACCGAGATGCCCGACGCCGTCTGGGCCGGTTCGATCCCTTCGCCCCGGTCGAGGAGGGGCCCGGTGAGGCCGAGGAGCTTCGGGATCGAAGGGCCGGTGATGTCGGCGTCCAGGATCCCGACCTGAAGGCCCCGACGGGCGAGCTCGATCGCGAGGAGCGCGGTGACGGACGATTTTCCAACGCCTCCCTTGCCGCTCCCGACCGCCACGACGTGCCGGATCTCTCCCTTGTCCATGCGCTGGAGGATGCCGCGCGGGGCGGAACGGGCAGCGGGCGTCGAGGAGGGCGGCGGTGTCGCAGAGGGGTTCGCACCCTCTCCGTCGGCGGTCACGCGGCGCTGACCGAGTGTCAATATATAACGGACCACCCGTCCGAAGGCAGGTACCCTGTGAGGTGGCTATGACGATCGGCCGGTCGGAGGAGTTGGAGGAGATCTTTCTGCCTTCGTCGGTGGCGGTCATTGGCGCCTCGAACAAGCCCGGGAAGGTCGGGACGTACCTCTTCCGGAACATCATCGAAGCCGGGTTCGGAGGCGTCGTCTATCCGGTGAATCCATCCTCGAAGAGCGTCTCGGGGGTCCGGTGCTATCCTTCCATCGAGGACCTTCCCGAGACCCCGGACCTGGGCGTCGTCATCGTGCCGGCGCCGGCCGTCGCCGACACCGTCGAGCGGCTCGGGAAGGCGGGATCCCGTGGCGTGATCATCATCTCCAGCGGCTTCCGCGAGCTCGGGGAAGCCGGCGCGGTGCTCGAGGACGACGTGGTCCGTCGGGCCGCGAAGTACAAGATGTCGATCGTCGGCCCGAACTGCTTCGGGGTCATCAACACGGCCCCCGAGGTAAATCTGAACTCCACGTTCAGCGAGAGCCTGCCGCCGCGCGGGAACATCGCCTTCGTCTCTCAAAGCGGGGCGCTGTGCGCGGGGATCCTGGCCTACGGGATCAGCGAGCGGATCGGCTTCTCTCGGTTCGTGTCCGTGGGGAACCGCGCCGGGATCGACGAGAACGACCTTCTCTACTCGCTCGGGAAGGACGAGGCCACCAAGGTCATCCTGCTCTACGTCGAGAGCCTCGTGAACGGCCGGAAGTTCCTGGAGACCGCGCGAGAGGTGACGGAACACAAACCCGTCCTGGTCATCAAGAGCGGCCGCACACCCGCGGGGGAACGGGCGGCCAAGAGCCACACCGGTTCGCTCGCCCAGTCGGGCCGCGACCAACTCTACGACTCCCTGTTCAGCCAGGCGGGGGTCGAGCGAGCCGAAACCCTCGGCGAGCTATTCCGAACCGCGAAGATCTTCGCCTCCGGCCTCAAGATCGAAGGGCCCCGCCTCATGATTCTGACGAACTCGGGGGGTCCGGGGATCGTCGCCGCGGATTCCGCGATACGCCATGGCCTCGAGCTCCCGCCCCTCTCGCACGCGATGCACGACGCCCTCGTCCCACGCCTTTCCCCGTCCGCGTCGATCGCGAACCCTCTCGACATGACGGCCGACGCCGGGGCCGACCACTACCGGGACATCCTGAAGATCCTGCTCGAAGGACCCGACATGAACGGGGCGCTCGTCATCACGACCCCCACCTCGACCATGACCGGCGAGTCGGTCGCGCGAGCGATCCTGGAAGCGAAGGCGACGACCCAGAAGCCGATCGCGGCCTGCCTTTTCGGGGTCAACGACCTCTCTCGGGAAGTGTCGATCCTGGAGGAGGCCGGGGTCCCGACGTTCACGTTCCCGGAGGAGGCGACCCAGGGTCTCGCGTCCCTCGCGCGCTACCACGCTTGGTGGACCCGACCCCGCGCGCCCGAGCGGACATTCTCGGTCGACCACGCCGCCGCCCAGGCCACGATCGACCGGGCCCGGCGCGCGGGCGTGACGATCCTCTCCGACTCCGACGCGCGAGCCCTGCTCGGCGCCTATGGGATCCGGTTCCCCCCCGTCCAGCTCGTCCACACGTTGGACCAGGCGGTCGAAGCGGCCGGCAGAATCGGGTACCCGGTGGTGCTCAAGGTCGTCTCCCCCGATCTCTCCCACAAGACCGACGTGGGCGGCGTCGCCCTGGGGATCCACGACGCGTCCATGCTCCGTACGGCGTGGGAGACGATGCAACAGTCCCTTCAGGTGAAGGCCCACGACGCTCGGGTCGAGGGGTTCGACGTCGAGTCCGAGATCCAGGAGGGCAAGGAGGTCCTCGTGGGCGTCCAGCGGGACCCCCACTTTGGTCCCATCCTTGCCTTCGGGTTGGGCGGGATCTACGTCGAGGTGCTACGGGACGTCACGTTCCGGCTCGCTCCCCTCCGGCCGCTCTCGGCGCTCCGGATGGTCCAGTCCGTGAGGGCGTTCCCGCTCCTCAAAGGGGTTCGCGGCGAGCCTCCCAGCGACATCGAGGCGTTGACCGAGGTGATCGAGCGGGTCTCTCAGCTAGCGATGGAGGTCCACGACGTGGTGGAGCTCGATATCAACCCGCTGATCGTCCTCCCGGACCACGGGGGTGCGATAGCCGCCGACGCGCGGATCGTGCTCGGTCCGTCGTCCAAGTAGCTGCCTTCGTTCTGAACGGCTCGCCTCTCGGAACCTGTCGGGTATCGCAACCCGGAGACACCGCCCGCGCGCCGGGCCGCCGCGAGGGGAATCACCGTCATACAACTGGTCCGGCCGACCCCCGTCGGTCGCTTCTCTGACGGTTAGGAGCATCCGGCTTGACAGAACCGATTAATACGGAGGGACCCTCAAACTGACCATGAAGGAGCTTGCCGTCCGCGTCGGGGGTCAAGCCGGCGACGGAATCGCCTCGATCGGCGAGTCGATCGCCCGAAGTTTCTCCCGGATGGGACTGCACGTCTTCGGGCTGAACGCCTACCAATCGGTGATCCGCGGAGGCCACGTTTGGTACCACGCACGGGCGTCGGAGGCGAAACTCCACTGCCAGGGCGACACCGCCGACATCCTCTACGCATTGGACCGCCAGACGGTGGACGTCCACGCCTCGATCCTCCGGCCGGGCGGCACGGTCATCTTCGACCCGGAGAAGTTCCCCCTTGCGCCGACCGACATTTCCTCGGAAATCCATCTCCTCCCCGTGCCCACGCTCGAGATCGCACGCAAATACACGAGCCAGTCGATCCTCCAGAACGCCGCGGGGATCGGGGCGACGGCGTTCCTCGCGGGCATTCCGCTCGACGTCATCCACCAGGTCCTGACCGACTCGTTCGGCCGGAAGGCCGGGGACGTGGTCACCTGGAACATCGGCGCGAGCACGGACGGGTACCGCTTTGCCGAAACGAAGGGACCGATCCACCCGAAGGCCATCGCCAAGAAGACCCCGCCCAAGCTCCTGATGACGGGAAACCAGGCGATCGCCCTCGGCGCGGCCGCGGCGGGCTGCAAGTTCCTCGTCCAGTACCCGATGACGCCGGCGACCTCGATCATGCACTGGCTGGCCGCCCACTCGCGCGCGCTCGGGATCGTGGTGAAGCAGTCGGAGGACGAACTCGCCTCCATCAACATGGCGATCGGGGCGTCGTTCGCCGGCGTGCGGACGATGACCGCCAGCAGTGGCGGGGGATTCGCTCTGATGACCGAGGGCCTCGGGATGGCCGGCATGGCGGAGGTCCCCGTTGTGGTCGTGGATGCGGCCCGAGCCGGGCCGTCGACCGGGCTCCCGACCAAGACCGAGCAGGGCGACCTCAACCTCTTGCTCGGCGCGGGTCAGGGAGAGTGGCCCCGCGCGGTGCTCGCTCCGTCGGACCCGGTCGAAGCGTACCGCCTCACGGTCGCGGCGTTCGACCTCGCCGAGCGGTTTCAGACTCCCGTGCTCGTCCTGACCGACTTCCATCTCGCGGAAGCGATGGAGGGGGTCGACCGGGAGGAGATCGACCTCAACATCCCGATCCCGTCGCTCTTCACGGTCGAGCCGCACGCGCATCGCTACCGACGGTACCTGGACACCGAGTCCGGCGTGTCGCCCCGGGCGTTCCCCGGGCAGCCCGGCCTCAACCACATCGCCCTGTCGGACGAACACGATGAGTACGGCGGCGACGTTTCCGACATCCGCGCGGGGATCCCTGCGGCGATTGCCGTGCGAAAGAAGATGATGGAAAAGCGGATGCGCAAGCTGAAGGGACTCGCGAAGGAGGCGCCTCCGCCCGTACTGGAGGGCCCGGCCGACGCCCCGCTCACGTTCGTGGCTTGGGGCTCCCCCGTGGGGGCCGTGCGCGACGCGATGACGATCCTGCACGAAAAGGGGAAGGCGACGAACCTGCTCCGGTTCCCCACCCTCTACCCGCTCGACCCCGACGTCGTGCGGTCGATGTTCGCCCGGACGCGGAAGACCCTTCTCATCGAGGGAAACTTCTCCGGGCAGTTCGCCCACCTCCTCCGGGCGGAGACGGGCATCGAGCTCCCGCACAAGTTCCTCAAGTACGACGGAGAGCCTTTCTACCCGCACCAGATTGTCGCGCGCGCGCAGGAGGTGCTCTGACCATGGCGGAGAGCGTTGCGGCGCCGATCGTCGCCCCTTCTGCGACCCTGCTCCCGATCGTCGGGAAGTCCGAGGTCCGGCCCACGTGGTGCCCCGGATGCGGCGATTACAGCGTGGTCGCGTCCATCGAGATGGCCCTGAAGCGCCTCAAGATCCCGAGCAAGGACGTGGTCATTGTCTCGGGGATCGGCTGCTCGTCCAACCTCCCGCACTTCCTGTCGTCGTACGGTTTCCACGGGCTCCACGGCCGGACCATCCCGGTCGCCGAGGGGGTCCGGTGGGGGAACCACAGCCTCACGGTCATCGGGACCGGGGGCGACGGGGACGGTTTCGGGATCGGGGTCGGCCACTTCATCCACGCGATGCGGCGGAACGTCAAGCTGACCTACGTCACCATGGACAACCAGGTCTACGGCCTCACGACCGGCCAGGCGAGCCCCACGTCGAGGATGGGCCAGAAGACCAAATCCACCCCGACCGGGGTCATCGAGAATCCGCTCGACCCAGTCTCCCTCGCGCTCGCGAGCGGGGCAACGTACGTCGCCCGCGGGTTCTCGGGGGACGTGAAGCACCTCACCGACCTCGTCGCGAACGGCATCCAGCACAAGGGGTTCGCGTTCGTGGACGTCTTCTCGCCCTGCGTGACGTACAACAAGGTCAACACGTTCGACTTCTTCCGCCAGCGGGTCTACAAGCTCGAGAACTCCGGCCACGACCCGAGCGACCTCGGCGCGGCGTTCCAACGCTCGCTCGAGTGGGGGGACAAGATCCCCATCGGGCTGTTCTACTCGGTCGACCGGCCCACGTACGAGGACCTCGAGGAAGTGCTCGCCGCGGGCCCGCTCGTCTACCAGACGTCGGGGCTCAAGGGGCGAGAGAAGCTCCTCGACGAATTCGTCTAACGGCCGTCCGTTCGCCGCTCCCCACCGGCCGCCGCGCGACCCGGGCCGGGGCCGGTCTCTGTCGCGCGCCGGGGGGATGCCCCGGCGGGATTTGGGGAGCGCCGCGGCCCGGGACCCGAAGGGACCTTCGGAACGTTACGTTTTTACCGTCTTGAGGGAAGACCGGCTCGTAGGCGAAGCTCTTGGCCACAGATTCCGACGCGGTGGTCCGGGCGGGGCTCTCGAGCGTTACCAAAGGCACCCTCTTCCTGCTGGTCTCCACCCTCCTCCTGGTCGCGCTCACCTTCGTCTCGAGGGTCGTCATCGTCCGGAGCGTTTCGCCCGCGGACTGGAGCGCCTTCTCCTTCGGCCTCACGCTGGCCGGGGTGCTCGGCGCGCTCGGGTCCCTCGGCCTGCCGACCGCGGTCGCGCGAAGCCTTCCCTACGCGACCACGGACGACGAACGTCGGACCATCGTGCGGGGCACCCTGTGGATCGGGAGCGTGGCCGCGCTCGGAAGCTCGCTCCTCCTGTTCGTGTTCGCCCAACCGATCGGCCAATCGCTCGGCTCCCCCCGGATCACGCTCGGTCTTCAGTACTTCCCCATCGCGGTCGGCTCGGGCATCGTCGCGAGCCTGATCGCCTCGATCTTCCAGGGGTACGAGGACGTCACCCCGAACGCGCTCTTCATCCAGATCGTGAACCCGACGTTGTTCGTTGCCTTCCTCGCGTTCGCGATCGTGGCGCCGCCGCTCGGGATCAGCTACCACGAGGCGCTCCTCGCCTACGCCCTCGCGAGCGTGGCCACGCTCGGCCTGCTCGTCGTGTACCTCGTCCTCCGGTTGCCGCACCACCTCGCGGCGGGGCTTCGGTCCCCGACCGCGTTGCCGCGGTTCCTGCGGTTCGTCGCGCCGCTCTTCGTCGTGAGCGTGATGGGGACGATCACGGGCTCCGCGGACACGCTCGTCCTCGGGATCTTCCACCCTCTCGAGGTGGGCACCTACACCGCGTCGCTCACCCTCGCCCGCCTGCTACCGATCGGGATCGGGGCGGCAGCGTACATCTTCCTCCCGGTCGCGAGCCGCTTCCTCCGGCTCAACGAGCCGCGGTCGATCGGGATCACGTACGTCACCGTCACGAAGTGGATGACGCTCATCTCGCTCCCGCTCTTCCTGCTCTTCTTCTTCCTCCCGAGCTCCTGCCTCGGGTTCGTCTACGGGCCCAACTACACGGCCATCGTGGTCCCGCTCCAGATCGTGGTCGCGGGAGCGTTCGCGACGACGCTCCTCGGTCCGGCGTCCACCGCCCAGGTGGCCTTCGGTCAGACGCGGCTCCTCGCGGCCAACGCGATCGCGGCCGGGGTCGCGGACGTGGTGGTCGCGTTCGCCCTCGTTCCGACGTACGGGTACGTCGGGGCGGCGATCGCCTGGGGGGTGGCGACCGCGACGTCCGCGGTCCTCTCGCTGGTAGAGCTCGCCGTCCTTACCGGGATCCACCCGTTCCACGGGCACTTGGTCGTCCCGGTCCTGGCCACGGGGCTCCCGATCGGGGCCGCGCTATGGTTCTTCCACCCCAACCTTCCCTTCTGGGCCCTCCCCGCCCTCGGTCTCGGGATCGCCCTTCTGTTCGTGGTGCTCGTCCTCGCGACCCGTTCGATCGACGAGGGGGACCGCCTCCTCTTAGAGGCGGTCGAGCAGCTCTTCGGGCGGCCCCTTCCGTTCTTCCGGCGCCTCGGGCGATACGCGCTGCGGCGCCAGGTTCGCTGAGGCGGGCGCAAAGTCCGACCCGGACCCCTAGGACAGCGTGGACTCCTCGCCGCGACCGCGCTCGGGTCGAACGGGACCCGTTAAAAGGGCGACCGGCGTTTCTACCTCGATGAACGGAGCGGAGACGTCGACGAACGGCGACGCGCTCCTCGCAGAGCTTCGCCGGGCGGTCGAGCAAGCTCCGGAACGGCCCCGGGAGATCGAAGTGGGGATCGCCCTCTCCATCGCCCTCGGCCGTCAACGCCCGGTCGTGTCGTGCGGGGGTTGTCAGAACCCCCTCGAGTTCGACGGGATCCCTGCCCGGACCAACAGCCAGTTGCGGACCCCGTTTCGTCTTCTCTTCGGACCGGCGTCCGGGATGTGAGCTCCGGCCGCTCGTCGGAGCCGTGAGGGTCGCTCCACCATGGTGTTCTCCCTGATCGGGTCGGTCGTGGACATTGTCACGACCGTGATGACGACCATCGGGCTCCCCGGCCTCCTCGCTCTGATGGTGCTCTCGATGGTCGGGGTGACCCCGATCCCGTGCGAGGTCATCCTGCCGTTCGCGGGCTTCTTGGTGGCCGACGGGACGTTCTCCTTCGCTTGGGCGCTGACCGCGGCGATGGCGGGAACGATGGCCGGCGCCTACATCGCCTACGCGGTGGGCCTTTGGTGGCGGGACCGCGTCACGGGGATGGGGATCGGGCACTTGCGGCTCGAACCGAGATACCTGGAGCGGATGGACCGGTACTTTGCGCGCCGGGGCGAGATCACGGTCGCCCTTTTCCGCCTCCTTCCGGTCATCCGAACCTACATCAGTTACCCCGCGGGGTCGGCTCGGATGGAACCGGTTCGTTTCGGGGTCTACACGCTGGCCGGCTCCATCCCCTACACGGTGGTGCTGATCTACGCCGGGATGTTGCTTCGGTCGAACTGGGTCCTCCTCTCCTCGTACTTCCAGCTGCTCGACCTGCCCCTCATTCTGTTCGTGGTCGCGGTCGTGATATATCTCGTGCTGCAGGTCGTGGGAGTCCTGCAGCCCGGCTGGCCTCCCCGCCGGGTGCGACCCACCCCACCGGCGGGCCCGTCGGGGGGCGCGACGCCGGGCTCTCCCCCGTCGTAGCCCTGATCAGCCGCCGGGTCGGAGGGCAGCCGCCGGCTCGCCGGGCGCGTACTCGGGTCGGACGACCCTGCCCACCGGAGCGCCGACATACTCGCCCGCCTCGACGATCCGCTCGCCGTCCCGGTAATGCTCCCGAGGCCGGACCGCCTCCCAGCCCTCGAACGGGGTCCAGCCGCACGGAGAGCGCAATCCCCGACCTTCGACCTTCGAGCGCTTCGTGAAGTCGACGACGAGCAGGTTGGCCCGGTGGCCGGGGGCCAGGCGACCGAGCGGCTGGCCGAGCCAGCGGGCCGGGCGGTCGCAGGCCGCGGATAGGAGCACCTTGAGGTCGAGGTCCCCCGCCCGTACCTTGGCGAGCAAGAGGGGCAGCCACGTCTCGACACCGGGCACCCCGCTCGGAGCCCGGTCGAACGGGAGCTCCTTCGCGTCTCGCGGGTGAGGTGCGTGATCGCTCGCGACGATCGGGACCTCCCCGCGTCGGAACGCCTCCCAAAGCTCGGCCCGCTCGCGCTCGCTCCTCAAGGGAGGGTTGACCTTGAAACGCGCGTCCGACCCCGAACGGTCGGACAGCAGAAGG
This sequence comes from Thermoplasmata archaeon, assembly GCA_052325545.1. GTDB lineage: Archaea > Thermoplasmatota > Thermoplasmata > Lutacidiplasmatales > UBA184 > Lutacidiplasma. The sequence goes on along the minus strand of JBKQUP010000013.1, from coordinate 191,732 downwards.
TGATGTACGGTCGCTTCGAACGAGAGTCCCGCCGCGTTCAGGCTACGGACCCCCGCGGCGGTCGTCACGTGGGCGGCATGCAGACGAAGGTGCTTCGGGGCACCGGTCAACGCGTCGAGTGCGGCCCGCTCGGCGGCGACCGGACGGTGGCCGTTCCACTGGGCCGGGGAGGTCGGGCGAAGGACCGGTACGAACCGGGTCGGGTCCTCCGCGTGAACGGAGACGGGGAGCCGGAGCTCCGCGAGGCGGTCCCAGAGGGCGGGGAGCTCGGTGGAAGCCGGGGATTCCGCGATGCCGGTCGTCGGGGCGAGGTAGACCTTGAACCCGCCCGCCCGGTGGGAAAGCGACGTGAGCGCGCGGGGGACGGTGGGGGTGGCGAACAGCAGGACGTCGACCGCCGCCCGCCCTTCCACCAGGCGAACCTTGTCCTGCCAGCTATCGACGTCCGCGACCGGCGGATGCGTGTTCGGCATTTCACCGACCAGGGAGACCCCGCCCAGCGCGGCGCCGACCGTGCCCGTAGGGATCGTCTCGGCCTCGGGCGGGCCGCCCGGTTCCCGGAAGTGGACGTGCATGTCGATGGCGGCCGGGAGGATGACCGCGTCCCCCACGTCGTGACGCGGAGCCCCTCCGCGGACCTTGCCGATCGATTGGATCCGGCCGGTGTCGTCGATGGCGACCTCCACGGGCTGAAGTCGTCCGCGAACGAACGCGCGGCCCGCGAGCACGAGGGCAATCGACGTCGGGGGACGGGGAGCCGCCTCCGCCTTCCGTCGGCGAGCGGGCCCCGGCATGCCTCCGGCGGACGCAGGAGGGGCGTAAATAGCTCAACCCCCGCCCAGGGGCGAGGGTATTTCTTCCCGCGTCCCTCGGTCGGTCATGGCGCCCTCTCCTCGATCGGAACGGCAGTGGACCTACGCGCGCAGCGGCGTTGACCGGTCGCGGGTGTCCTCCGCGCTCGGCGTGCTGCTGGACGAGGTCACCTATCGCCCGCCACCGTCCGCCGGCCGGCTCGTGGAGGCCCCGGGACACTACGCGGGACTCCTGCGCATCGGTCGGGAGACGATCGCCGTCACGACCGACACGGTCGGGACCAAAACGAAACTCGCCGCCGAGCTCGGCCGCTGGGAGGAGGTCGGCGAGGACATCGTCGGCGTCAACGTGAACGACCTCGCCTCGGTCGGGGCCCGGGCCGCCGGGCTGGTGGATACGATCCTCTGTCCTCGGCCCGACTCGACCGCGTTCCGAGGGATCGGAAAGGGGCTCAACCGGGGGCTCCGGTTGGCGCGTTGCTCCCTCCTGGGCGGCGAGACCGCGGTCGTCCCGGAGATCGTGGACGGGATCGACCTCGGCGCGACCGCGTTCGGGTTCTTCCCGCGCGGTCGTCGACCGATTCTGGGGGCCGCCATCCGTCCGGGGGACCGATTGCTCGGGGTCCCGTCCTCCGGTGTGCACGCGAACGGGTTGACCCTCATCCGCCGCCTCCTGAAGGAAAGGTCGGTGGACCTGCTCCGCCCCCGGGCCGGGGGCGACCGACCGGTCGGTGAAGAGCTCCTCACGCCGACGCGGATCTACTCGGTCGTCGGGGACGTACTGGCCGACTCTCCCGCGACGCACGGCCTCGCCCACCTCTCCGGCGGCGGCGTCCGTAACCTCGTGCGGCTGCATCCTAAGGTCGCGTTCGTCCTCAACCGGTGGCCCGAGACACCGCCCTTGTTCCGGTGGATCCAACAGCTCGGGGGCCTCTCCGACGAGGAGATGTTCCAGACGTTCAACATGGGAATCGGCTTCGTCCTGGTGGTCAGCTCCACCCGGCTGGCCGAGACCCGCCGCCGCCTCGCCCGGGCCGGGGCGCCGGATGCCGTGGAGGTCGGACACGTGACGCGAGGGTTGGGCGTCTCCGTTCCGGCGTACGGTCTTTCCTTCGAGGGATACTCGTAGCGCGCACCGCCCGGCCCCCGCGGCCGCCCCGGATTCGGCAACGATTATGGTCGGCCGAAGGTACCGGGCGCACGTGCCGGTCGGGAGACGCATCGTTGCGTGGGCGATCGCCGCCTCGTTGCTCTCCGCGCTGGCGTGGGCCACCTACTACCTCTTCGTACTGTGGGTGACCCCGGGAACCGCTCCGTCGGCGATCCTCGCGTACCCGTTCATCATCGGCGGAGCCGCCTACACCGGCTGGGCGGTCGGGACCGGCCACGGTCGCGCCTTCGCGGCCCTCTGGCGGGACCCGATGGCGTACGGGCGAGTCGGTCTTCTCTTCGGGATGCAGGTCTCGGTCCTGGCCGCCACCTACCTTACGGGACCGGTGGACGCCTCCCTCCTTTCGCTGATCGGGGATGTCGTCCTGACGCCGATCGTGGTCGCTCTCCTCCTCGGGGCGTACCGTTCGCACATCGCGACCCCGCTGTTCGCGATCGGCCTTGTCGTCAGCCTTGCCGGCGGTACGATGGCGATCATCGGAGGACGGAGCCTCGCCACCGTCCACGGGTGGGGATGGCTCGCCGTTCCCGGGGTGCCGATCTTCGTGGCGGCCTACTTCCTCCTCACGGCGAGAGCCAACCGCACGATGGCCCCCTCCGCGGTGGTCGCCCAGTCGATGGTCGCCGCGGGGGTGTTGTTCGTGATCGCCGCCCCGCTCTTCCCCGGAGGCTGGGCCGGCCTCGTCTCGGTCGCTCCCGTGCCGGCCCTCTTGCTGGCCCTGTGTGGGATCACGAGCTTCTTCCTCGCGCCCGCGCTCTACTTCCTCGCGTTGAATGAGGTGGGGCTCGTCATCCCCCCGATGCTGATGACCGCGATCCCGGTCTTCACCCTCCTGCTCTCGGCGGGGGTCCTCGGCATCGCTCTCCCGCTCATCGGAGTGCTCGGGATACCGGTCGCGGTCGCCGGCGGGATCCTCGCCCTCCGTGGGGAATCCGCGTTCCCCCCGGACGCTTCGCCCGAATCACCGCGACCCGAGACCTGAGCCGGGCCGGTTCACTGCCAATCGCTGAGGCTTCGCGTCGAGCCCTTGCGCTTCGCCGGCTTACCGACCTCCGAGAGCGGGGTGTCGAGCGTCGCGGGAGGGGCGCTCGCCTCCGTCGCACGGGGCGCCTCGGGCGGCGACGCGAGCCGCTGCTGATGGCTGCCGCGCAGGAGCGCGGCCGCGTCCCAGTCGAACACCTCCGTCACGCGCGCGAGGGTCTGCGCGACCCGGTCGGCGTAGTACTCCCAGTCCGGCTCCTTCGTGAACGTCCGCCCCTCGACCCAGGGCTCGATCTCCTGGGGGGTTTTGCGGGAGTCGGTGACGACCCAGGCGACCCGCATGCCGGGGATCACGTCGTACCCCTCGCTGCGGAGCTGCTTGAAGACCCGGAGGAACGGGAGCGATTCCCGCGTCGACTCGTTGTACTCGCTCTCCGCCCGGACCGTGCGGGCGATCACGAGGCGCTCGGCCGGCACCTCGTGGTTCCGGACCGACAGGACGAGCTCTCGGGCCCGGCGCAGCGCCGCGTCGGTGTCGCCCTTCAGAACGAGGTCGAAGATCTCCATGAGGGCCACGGACTGGAAGTCGAACGCATCGGTTCGCCGCGTCTCGTAGCCCCGGACGACAAGGTCCTCGTTGGGCCAGGCGGTCCGCCCGACGTACCGCTTCTTCACGCCGTGGGAGAAGAACGACTCGAAGACCGACTGGAACTCGAAGGTCACCCCCTCGTGGGTGAACCGCTTCGCGACCCGCTCCCCGAACTCGCGCGCCCCTTCGAGTGACGCGACGGGGGACCGGACGAAGACGGAGTCGGTGTCGGAGTAGACGACCTCGAACCCGTCGGCCTCGAGGTCCCGGATGATGGAGGTGATCGCCTCCCGTCCGAACGCCGTGATCGCCGCCCCGATGTCCTTGTTCGTGAACCGGTAGAAGCTCGAGGCGAGGACCCCGTAGAACGAGTTCATCAGGACCTTGACGGCGTTCTGGAGGCCGTCGTAGTACTCCTTCATCTCCGGGTTGGTCGCCGCTTGGCCCGCCTGGCGGAAGCGGGTCCGGTCCGCGAGCAGGTCCGCGAGGATCGCCGGGATGATCCCGCGTCGGACGGCGGCGGTGACGAAACGCGCGCCGGACGGGGCGACCGTCTCCCCCTCGGGGGAGAGGGTCGTGAAGCAGAGGTTGTGGGAGATGATGATCGACGGATACATCGACTTGAAGTCGAGGACGACGACCCAGCGATAGATCCCGGGGCGGATCGGATGGACATACCCGCCCTCGATCGGGTTCTCGCGGCCCGCGAAGTGGCTCATCGGGACCCCGACCCCTTGCGCGTCCGCTCGGGGAATGAGCAGCGAGTCGATGTAGAGCGAGGTCCGTCCGTTCATCCCTTCCTCGAGCGGAAGGTGGGCGATGGTCGCGAGGTCGGCCGCCTTCTCCACCGTGCGCAGACGCTGGAGGATCCGGAGCGCGAGGTCGGCGTCGTGCTCGCAGTACTCCATGACCCGTTCCTGGTCGGCGGCCCACTCCCTCTCGATCTCCCGCCGGTCGACGTCCAGCTTGGAGTCGCCGAGGAGGGTCCGCGCGACGAACTGGAGGGTCTCCTGTTTCGGCTTCAGGTCGCGTCGGACCGACCACCAGGCGTCGGCCACGGCCCGCCCCGTCACCTTCCAGAGACGCTCCCCCATCTCTCGGGGGGCCGAGCGCTCCCGGCCGATGGAGAGCGTCCCGAGCCCGGTCGCCTTGGCCCGTTCGACGAGGAGAGGGAAATCGTAGCCTCCGATGTTGTACCCCGTGATCACATCGGGGTCTTCCTGTAGGATCGTGTTCACGAACCCCTCGAGGGTCTGACGCTCCGGCCCGTGCAGTCGGAACGTGGTGCGCGGGCGGCCGCCGCCGACCGAAACCCCACAGATCGTGAAGATGGTCCGCTCCCGGATGGCGTTCTCGACGTCGAACGATAGGACACGCAGCGAGGGCCGGAACATCTCCGCGGGTCGGATGTCGTGCCCGTCGGTCGTCACGATCCGGACCACGTCCGCCACCGTGTAGCGGGCGCGGACCTCCTCGGGTTCCTCCTCCGCCTCGAAGGCGACCGCGAGACCGAGATGCTTGTCGTAGAGGAACCGGTGGACGAACGGTATGTCGCAGGCGAGGACGCTCGTTTCGTCGCCCCGCCGCCGGTACTGGTCCCGGTACTGGGGCACGAGCCACGGACGGTGCAGCGTGACCCGCACCGCCGGCTGGTTCCGGCCGGCGACCCAGGTCGTGATGTCCTCGACCCCGACGATCTCCGAGTCGGCGTGGAGGCGAGCCCGCACCTCGTCCGTCGGCTCCGTGATCATGAAGTAGGGACGGAACCCGTAGTAGCGCGCGACCAGGGGTGTCCCGTCCCGCGTTCGACCGAACAGTTCGACGATGACCCCATCGTCGGCCGCCTGGTACGAACCTTCCAAGAGGAACAGCTCGACCGTGCGCACGGCCGACCGAGCCCGAACCGAGTTAAAGCGGTTTACGCGGGCCGTTCCCTCAGCCACCGTCCGAGCGTCCGAACGTCCCGTTCCCAGCGCTCGCGCATGCGCCGGGACCGAAGCGCCGCCGCGGGGTGGATGAGCGGGAAGTGCGGGGTCCCCCCCTGGGCTCGCGGCCGGCCCGCCGCGGAGAGCATCGGAAGTGCGGTCGGGTCGATCGCGGCCAACGCCCGGGCTCCGAGCGTTACGACCACCTCGGGCCGGAGGAGGTCGAGCTGCCGGTCCAGGTACGGCCGACAGGTCCGGGCCGCGTTCCGGTCGAACCGGTTGCCCGGAGGTCGGCACTTCAGGACGTTGAGCACTCCGAACTCCTCGTCCGACAGCCCGAGGGCCGCCACCGCTCGGTCGAGCGCTCGGCCCGACCGACCCACGAACGGCCGTCCGGTGCGGTCCTCCTCCGCCCCGGGAGCTTCTCCGACGAAGACCACCTTGGGCGCCAGCCCGCCGCGGTAGACGACGGCGTTCGTGCGGACCGCACCGAGCGGGCACTTCCGACAGGCCCGGATCTCGTCCGACAGCCGGTCCCACGCCCCCCGGACCTTCGGGTCCACGACCCGGCTCGGACGCCCGGTCGGGGCGGTCCGCGGGGCCTTTGGCCGTCGTCGTGCGTCGTTCATTCCGTCAGTCCGGGCCCCTCCGCCCCACCGCCGTGCACGACTCGGCACGGACCTTAAATACCACTGCCCTGTGGTCGGCCCCTCCGCCGATATGTCGCCGCCATCGGGGCTCAACACAGCGGGCCGTCTGGCCACCCTCCGCCAGCGTCGGCGCTGGTCGGACCGCTATTACAAGCGGCGGACGCTGCATCTCAAGGAGCGTTCGGACCCTCTCGAAGGGGCTCCTCAGGCGCGCGGGATCGTGATCGAGAAGGTCGGGGTCGAGGCGAAGCAGCCGAACTCGGCCATTCGTAAGTGCATCAAGGTCCAGCTCATCAAGAACGGCCGCCAGGTGACCGCCTTCGCGGTCGGCGACGGCGCGATCAACTTCATCGACGAGCATGATGAGGTCCTGGTCGAAGGGATCGGGGGCCGGATGGGCCGGTCGTACGGGGATATTCCCGGCGTACGCTACAAGGTGATCCAAGTCAACAGCGTCTCGCTCGACGAGCTCGTGCGCGGACGCAAGGAGAAGCCGGCCCGATGAGCGGCGGTCCCGAGTCGCTGCGGCCACCGGAGCCCACCGAGGAGGACGCCGGGCCGGTCGTCCATCGCCCCGAGCCGCCGCCTCCCCCTCCGTTCCCCCTCCCGCCCCTCTTCGGGAAGTACCCGTTCGAGGGGGTCGAGGTCCACGACCCGGGGCTTCTGCCCTACATCTACCTCCACCCGATCTACGCCCCCCACACCGAGGGGAAGCTCACCGGGAAGCCGTTCCTCAAGACCCGGATGCATCTCGTGGAGCGGCTCGCGAACCACCTCATGAAGGGTGGGAAGTTCACCGGCAAGAAGTCGAAGGCCCTCGCGACCATCCGCAAGGCGTTCGACGAGATCGCGAAGAAGGAGGAGAAGAACCCTCTCCAGCTCCTCGTGGATGCGGTCGAGAACTCTGCGCCCCGCGAGGAGGTCACCCGTCTCCAGTTCGGGGGGATCTCCGTGCCCCGCGCGGTCGACGCGTCTCCCGCCCGGCGCCTTAATGTCGCCATCCGGAACATCGCCCTCGGGGCGATCCAGGCGTCGCACAAGTCCACGAAACCGATCCACTCCTGCCTTGCGGACGAGATCCGTCTCGCCGCGAAGGGCGACCTGACCTCCTTCGCGGTCGGTCGGAAGGAAGAGGTCGAACGGGTCGCCCAATCGGCTCGGTAGGCAGGAAGGAGCTCGCGATGACCCACATTCGAACCGAACTGGCGAAGGCCATTCCCGAGATGATGCGCAATACCGACCGGATCCGGAACATCGGTATCGTCGCGCACATCCACCACGGCAAGACGACGCTCTCCGACAACCTTCTCGCCGCGGCGGGCATGATCTCGAACGAGCTCGCGGGGAAGCAGCTCTATCTCAACTTCGATGAGCAGGAGCAGGCGCGTCTGCTCACTATCAACAACGCGGACGTCACCATCGTCCACGAGTTCGAGGGTCAGCAACATCTCATCAACCTCATCGACACGCCCGGGCACGTCGACTTCGGCGGTGACGTCACGCGCGCGATGCGCGCGGTGGACGGCGCGATCGTCGTCGTCTGCGCGGTCGAGGGGGTCATGGCCCAGACCGAGACGGTCCTTCGACAGGCGCTCCGGGAGAAGGTCAAACCCACCCTGTTCATCAACAAGGTCGACCGCGCGATCAAGGAGCTCAAGCTCACGCCCGAGTCGCTCCAGAAGCGGTTCACGACCATCATCTCCGAGGTCAACGAGCTCATCCGCAAGATGGCCCCCGAGGAGTTCGTCGACGATTGGAGCGTCGACCCCCGGGACGGGTCGGTCGCGTTCGGTTCGGGATACGAGAACTGGGCGATCAGCATCCCGTACATGCTGAAGACGGGCGTGAAGTTCCCCGACATCATCGACTACGTCTCCACGGGGCGCTCCCGGGAGATCGCGCAGAAGGCCAAGATCAACGACGTCGTCTTCGACATGGTCGTCCGCCACCTCCCGAGCCCCCGCGTGGCCCAGCGCTACCGGATCCCCAACATCTGGAAGGGCGACTCGGGCTCCCCAATCGGCGTGGCGATGTCGAACACCGACCCGAACGGCCCCACCTCGTTCATGGTCACCGACATCACGATGGACCCGAGCGCGGGCGAGATCGCCACGGGCCGGGTCTTCTCGGGCCGCCTCCAGAAGGGGATGGAGCTCAACGTCGTGGGGTCGAAGTTGAGGAACCGCATCCAGCACGTCTCCCTCTTCATGGGTCCCGAGCGGCTGATGGTCGAGGAGGTCACCGCCGGCAACATCGCCGCGGTGATTGGACTCACGGACGCGTTCGCCGGGACGACGATGTCCGACGCCCCGGATATGGTGCCGTTCGAGGAGATCCGCCACGTCTCGGAGCCGGTCGTGACGGTCGCCATCGAGCCGAAGCGGATGGGCGACCTGCCGAAGCTCATCGAGGTCATGCGGAAGATCGCCAAGGAGGACGCGAGCCTGCGGGTCGAGATCAACCCGGAGACCGGAGAGCACTTGCTCTCCGGGATGGGCGAGCTCCACCTCGAGATCACTCAGTACCGGATCGTCAACGACTACAAGGTCGAGATCCAGGCGTCGAAGCCGATCGTGGTCTACCGCGAGGTCGTCCGACACGCGGGCGGGCCGTTCGAGGGGAAATCCCCCAACAAGCACAACCGGTTCTACTTCGAGGTCGAGGCGCTTCCCGCGGCCGTGGTCGAGGCCCTCAAAGAGGGCGAGATCCCTCAGGGAAAGTCGTTCAAGGACACGAAGTTGCTCGTGGCGAAGCTCGAAACGTTCGGCATCTCGCGGGACGAAGGCCGGGGGATCGTGGCCGTCGAGGGGACGAACATCCTCTTCGACGTGACGAAGGGGATCCAGTACCTCAACGAGACGATGGACCTCATCGTCGATGCATTCAAGGAGGCCATGAACCGCGGCCCGCTCGCGAACGAGAAGGTCTACGGGCTCAAGGTCCGCCTCGTGGACGCGAAGCTCCACGAGGACTCGATCCACCGGGGCCCGGCGCAGACGATCCCGGCCGCCCGGTCGGGGATCTACGGAGCGATGTGTCTCGGCGACCGGTTGCTCCTCGAGCCGTTCCAGAAGGCCACCGTCAACGTTCCTCAGGAGGTCCTCGCCGGGGCGACCCGGGAGCTCCAGCGCCGCCGGGGCGAGATCCTCGACATGACCAGCGTTGGCGACCTCCAGACCGTGATCGCGAAGGTCCCGGTCGCCGAGATGTTCGGATTCGCTTCCGACATCCGCAGCGCGACCGCCGGCAAGGTCCTCTGGGCCACCGAGTCGATCGGTTTCGAACCCGTGCCGGTCGACCTACAGACGAATGTGGTCGCCGAGGTCCGCCAGCGGCGCGGGCTGAAGCCGGAACCGTACGACGCGTCCTACTACGCCGGGTAGCGGGTCCGCGACCGGTTCCTAGCGGCCTACGCGGTGTCCTTGGCCACGCGGCCGGCCTTCGCCGGTTCCCTCAGCGTGTCCAACGTTCGCTGACCGTGGGGCCGCGGCCCTTCCGCCGACCGCGAGCGTAGGGGCCAAGCTCCTTCGTGGTCGAGAAGCCATCGCTTCCGCCAGAGCCCGAGGCCGAAACCGGTGATCGCTCCCCCCTGACCGACGACCCGGTGGCAAGGGATGACGATCGGTATCGGGTTGCGTCGCATCGCTCCCCCGACGGCGCGGGCGGCCCCGGAATAGCCCACTCTCTTCGCGAGCTCCCCGTACGTGACCGTGTAGCCGGCCGGAACCTCACGCAACTCCTTCCAGACCGCGCGGTCGAACACCGAGGCGGTGTCCGGCTCGACCTCGAGGTCGAACTCCTTGCGGGTCCCTTGGAAGTACTCCCGGAGCTGGCGGGGGGGGCTCGCGGCCGGGAACGGAGGGCCCCGTCGCACGGCTCCGTTCGGGAGGCCGGTCTGGGGGACCCCGTTCTCGAGAAGGTCGACGACCCGCACGCTCGCGCCGAGGTAGGTGATGCGGAACATCCCGATCGGAGTGGAGATGTCCGAGAACTGGACCCGTTCGGCCATCGTCCGGGGAGGTGCGTCCTTCCTTATCTCGGTTTATCCCGGACCCACGCTCTCGAGTCCGGTCGGTCCTATCCGGAAGTCGGCCGACCCTTCGGGGAGAGAACGGTGTTTGGTAAGGACGACCCGGCGCATCGGGCCCGAGAGCCGGTCGAACCGGAGGATCGTCTTCGCCGCATGGTTCAGGAACGAGCCTCCGAGAGGCTCGAGCCCGCCGTCCCGCATGCTTCGCCAGACCTGGTTCGTGAATAGCACCGGAAGATGGGCGCGCAGGGACGTCACCACCAGGTCGGCGACCGCGAGCGATAGCGCCTGGCGCGCGTCGTCCTCGTCCGGCCCGGAGAGGGAAAGCCGATAGAAGAACGCCCCGGAGTCGACCACGATGAGTCCGACCGGTCGCTGGCCCTCGCGCGCGAGGGCGCAGGCCGTGGCGACGGCCTTCCCCTGTTCGGCGAGGTCCTTCGGTGTCGATAGGAGCCAGCGCTTCAGCACCCGGTCGAGGTCGTCGTCGGCGATCGCGCGCAGCCGGTCGACGCTCACCCCCTCGGTGTCGATGTAGAAGACCCACCGGTTCTCCAGGGCGACCCGGTGTGCTACCTGGAGGCAGAAGAGGGTCTTCCCGCTCCCCCCCTCTCCGTAGAGCTCGGTGATGCAGTCGGTCTCGAGTCCTCCGCCGAGAAGGCGGTCGACCGAGGCGATCCCTGTCGGGTACCGGTCCGGGTCCATCCGAGCTCCGAGACCCATCGGGAGGTTAACCTATCGTCGCCGGGGGGCCGCCTAGCGGTGGAGCGGGTACACCACCCCAAGCTCAGGGGAGCGCACGGAAGGACCTGCCTTCTCGAACGCCTCGGGATGCTCGGTGTGGATGGGGTACACGGTCCGGGCGCCGGCCGCACGGATGATGTCGAGAAGCTCGGAGCCCGACGCATGCCCGCTCGCGTGCATCTGATGGAACTGGAGGCCGAAATGGTCGAGCCAGTTGTGCATCACTCGGTCGTCCACATCGTCCTCGCTGAACGGCTCGCTCATCGAGTGGATGAACGGGCTTCCCTTCGGAGGCCTCAGGTCGATGAGCTCGGGGAAGTGCGCGAGGTCGAGCGCGAGGAGATACTTCCGCCCCCGGCTCCGCACCTCCTCCGACGGCAGCGCGTCGGTGAGGAACGGCCGTTCCCATAGGTAGGAGACCCGCTTCTTCCGGGCATAGACCCTAAGCCCGGGCGTCCGTCCCGGCACGGGGACCTCTCCCGCCGGAAAGCGCGGGGCGACCTGGGTGAGGAGGTGCGCCGTGCGGACCGACACCACGAGCTCCCGGTCGGCCGCGACCGCGGCCGCGTACAGGGTCCGGAGCCGGTCGATGTCCCGAGGGTAGGTGCAGGCGAGGGCGAGCTCGGGCCGTTCGGTCAGCACCCGGTCGACCCCGCTGCGGACGCCCGCCTCGGAGAGGTTCCTCCTGGGGTCGGGTCCCGCCCGCGTCCCCTCGATCAGGAGCGCGTCCACCTTCTCGGCGGCGACCGAGTCGAAGAACGCGTGGGTGTCGTCCGCGCGGGGACCGTGGTGGCGGAAGTCCCCGGTGTAGGCGATCGTTCCCTCGCTCGTCCGAATGAGGAACCCGTACGCGAACGGGATCGAATGGTCGACCGGGTACGGGAGGACCTCGATCCTACCGATACGGACCGGCGTCCGGTCGGCGAAGACCTGCCACGGGTGGTCGCCGTACTTCATCCTCGTAGACGTCTCGATCGCGGACAATAGGGTGCGCGTTCCCTCGCCGACGTGGACCGGGATCGCCGGGTCGACCAGCTCGAGGTACCCCGCGTGGTCGGCGTGAGCGTGGCTGACGAAGATCCCGTGGACCTCGGGGGGCACGTACGGAAGGTCGCCGTCCCCGAGCGCTTCCTTGGCGTAGAGCCCCGGGACCCGTGGGATCAGGTCGAACTCGAGGAGGTCCTTCGCGCGGTTCGTCGACCGGGGCTGGAGGTAATCGACGTAGAACTCCTCTACGCGAGGGGAGAACGAGGGACCGAAGTCGAAGAGGACCCGGTCCGGCCCGTCCTCGATGAGGATCTTGTTCCCCCCGATCTCGCGGACCCCGCCCAGGAACCGGATGGTCGGCCCTTTCACGCCGGGCGCAGGGGTCCCGCCCTGAAACGCTTTGTCGGTCCCAGGGTCCAGAGGGTTTCCCCCGACAGCATCGAAACCCGTCGGTCCTCCATGACGAGAACCGACGGATCGTCGCGGCGGCGTGCCGCCGCGCTGGCTACAGGGTCGAAGGACGGACGGCCCGTCGGCGCTAGCGCGCCTTCAGGACCTTCTTCACGTTCGGGTGTTCCTTCGTGAAGATCTTCCCACCGCAGTTGTCGCAGCGGACCCCGAAGAGGTTCGCGTCCGAGGGAAGGGCTTCCCCACAACGGATGCAGCGGAACATGACTACCGGTTCGACCTTCCTCGAGAGTTTAAGCGTTGCCCGGGGTCACTTCTCGCTCGGTCCGCTGGATCGGGGGAGGAGCCGCGAAGACGTACGCGTTGGAGGAGTATCGCGTTCCGCAGCGGCGGCATTCGAAGACCCCGCTCGCCACGCGGTGGAGCGTCACGGTCGAACAGCGCGGGCACGGAGCATCGGGCCCGCGGGCGCGGTCGATCTCCACGACGCGGCGGCGGATCCGGATCCCGTAGCGGGGGCCCATCCAACCGGTCGGGCCGGCCTTCTTCGTGCGCTTGCTCATGGGGTCCCTCCCTTCGCCAGGATGCGGTGGCGCTCGCCGTGGCGGAACGCCCTCCGCACGACCTCCTTCACATCGTCCGGGGAGAACGCTCCGACCAGGCCCTTCTGCATCGCCACGACCCGGCCGACCTCGTCGGTCGCGACCGTGATCCGTCCCTGGGCCGCGCGCTCCTCGTCGAACGTGGGGTCGACGACGATCGCATCACCGAGCCGGACGAAGGTGCACTCGATCGGGATGTGGTTGACCGCGAGGGGGTAGTCGGCTTCGGCGATCTCGAACCGCTTCGCGGGGACCGTCGCGTGGAGGAGCGCACTGACGGCCGCCATGAGGGCGGCGTCGATGAGGTTCCCCGAATGGTCCAGGCAATGGATGTCGACGTAGCAGACCCAGGTCTTCTCGCCGGGGGTGACGCAGAGTCGCGTCAGGTCGATCGTCTCGGCCGCGCGGATCGCGCGGTCGACGACCCGGGAGACCTCGATCGCCCCGGGCTGGGGCGGGCCCGGCTCGAAGATCGCGTTCGATAGCGGGATCAGCTCGGCGTTGGTCGTGAGGACGCCGGCGTTCGGAGTGTCGGCGAATGGCTTTCCCGGCTCGAGCTTGATGCCCGAAAGGACCGCGGTGTTACCGATCCGTACGAGGGCGGAGCCATCGGCCGTGGTGACGAACCCCGGCTCGACCGTGATGGGGCGGTACTCGTCGGGGCCTCGTCCGTCGAGACGCTTTCCCTCGGCCGCAAGGTCGAGGATGTGGGTCGTAAGGATCTCCGCCGAGACCTCTTCGCTCATGCGGAACCTCCCATCGGTCCGGTAGCGTAGCGCTCCCGGAGCGCCTGTTTCATCTTCTCGTAGATATCGCGGCAGCCCTGGACGCCGAGCTCGAGCGACTGCGAGAGCTCCTCCTCGGTCATGTGCCCCTCCATCTGGAGCAGCACGAGGCGACCGGACTGGGGCACGAGCGCCATCGGTAGGTCCGCGTCCCCAAAGTTGTCCTCCTCCTTCCGGAGGTCGAGGGCGATCTTCCCGGCGATCTTACCGACCGCGACGGCGGGCAGCAGGTCGACCATCGGGATGCCGGCGTCCGCGAGCGCCATCGAGGCGGCGACGAGGCCCGCGCAGCGGGTACCGGCGTTCGCCTGAAGGACTTCGATGTAGATGTCGATGCTCGTGCGGGGGTACTCCTCCGCGAAGACGACCGACTCGAACGCCTCTCCGATGACCTTCGAGATCTCCTGGGAGCGCCGGTCGAGACCGGGCCGCTTCCGTTCGTCGACCGCGAACGCCGCCATGTTGTACTTGCACTGGATGACGGCCTTGTTGTTCTGCTGAAGGTGCCGGGGGTGGACCTCGCGCGGTCCGTAAACCGCCGCCATGACCTTGTTCATACCCCACTCCACGAACGCCGAGCCGTCGGCGTTGTGCAGGGCGCCGACCTGGATCCGGATCGGCCTCAGTTCGTCCAATTTTCGCCCGTCGATCCGGAGCCCTTCCGGGCTCAACAGCACGGGGACCTCTTTCGCTCCTACGCTTCCCATATTCGTTCTCCTCTGAGTTAGTATCCGTCAGTGTTCGCCGGGTTCGACCGGCTCGGGGGGCTCGTCCTCGGCGTCAACGGCGTCCTCGTCCGGCTCCGCCGAGCCGAGGACCCGTGGGGGGGCATCGCGATGCGCGTGCTCGTGCGGGGGCTCTTCCGGCCCTCGCGCGCCGGTCGGGGTGGTCGATTGGAGGTAGCTCTCCACCCGGTCCGTCAGACCCGAGTGTTGGGCGTTCTCCTCGATGATCCGGAGCACTTCGCTCACGCGGTGGATCGCTTCGGGGGTACCCCCGATCCAGATCCGCCCGTTCTGGCCGACGACGACCTCGGCGCCGGTGAGCCGGCGGATGGTGTCGATCATGGAGCCGTTCCGGCCCACGACCCGAGGGATGCGGGCGGGCGAGATGCGAACGATCGTCCCCCCGTCGAGCTTCCCGAGGCCTTCGCCGTTCATCGTGACGCCGATGCGGCCGGTCGCTTCGAGGCTCTCGATCTGGACCACGACCGCGTCCCCCACGCGGAGGAACCGCTCGGTCTCTCCCACGTCGACCTGCCACGGGGTCCCGGTCATGTGGAGGGGGGCCCAGCGCGGAGCGCCGATGTCGAGCAGCCAGAACGTCCCCTGGACGTCCGTGACCGTCCCGATGACGGTGTCGGCGGGCTTCGGGATGTACCGACCGGAGAGCGGGATCACTTGGACGAGCGGGGGCCGCTCGGAGAGCAGCCCCAGGACGCTCGCATACACCTTGCCGCCCGTGCGGTAGGTTCCGGGCCCCGGTTTCAGAC
Source organism: Thermoplasmata archaeon (assembly GCA_052325545.1). Taxonomy (GTDB): domain Archaea; phylum Thermoplasmatota; class Thermoplasmata; order Lutacidiplasmatales; family UBA184; genus Lutacidiplasma. The sequence continues at coordinate 176,559 of JBKQUP010000013.1, read as the reverse complement.
CCTGGGCGCGGATCTCTTCACCGGGAAGAACTAGTGTCCGGTCCCCGGAGGGAGACGAGGGAGAACCCTCGCGGCCACGAGCTCGGTGGCCCGGACGATGACCTCTGGACATTTTTCGTGCTGCACCGGGCCGCTCGACCGGCGTGCCCTATTTAACCAAAGCGGTCTCGATCGCGCCCTTGGTGCGCGCGCTCAGTTTCTCGTAGAGCTCGGTCTGCATTCCGGCCGGGATTTCGACGATGCCGCTCCAGTTCCCGCCCGAGAGCCAGTTCTCCTCGAGGAGGCGGCCGAGTCCCTTCACTTCGCCGATGACGTGCGGATAGAACTGCGCGGGGATCTTGATCCGGACCTTGACGACGTCGAGGCGGATCGGGATGAGCGGACGCAACTTCGCGAGGACCTCCTGGACCTGCTCGTCCACGGGCCGGAACGGGTCGATATGGACCTTCGCCTCCGTCATCGCCGCCTCGATCCGGGCCGGAGGGTGCGGGGCACCGGTCTGGGGGTTCATCGCGTTCCGGGCGATGGTCGCGACGACCTGCTGGCGCTTTGTCGCCTGGAGATGATGGCGCTGCTCGGTCGTGACCTGGACCTCGCCCTTCTGGATGATGACCCGGGCGATCTCGGCGAGGTTGCGGGTGTGGAACGTCTTCTCGAGGTGCTCCTCGGAGATCTTGTCGCCTTTCTTCGCGTCCTTGAAGACCTGGTCGAGCGCGAGCTTGTCCGAGAGGTCGACCTTCTTGCCGTCCTTCAGGTCCTGGACCGCTTGCGGGTCGACGAGGACCTCGAACCGAGAGCCCTGGGTCTCCCAGCGCGCGATGACCGCGTCCTCGACCTTCACCATAGGGAGTGCGAAGGGGCGCCGGTCTAGGTGCGGCCGGGTCGACCGGCCCCGCCCGCCGGTGGAAGGCGCTGGACGTACTTCTGAACCTCGTCCGAGGGGAACCGAGTCATCCCCTCGCCGACCTGCGTGGAGCAGACCTCGACCTGGGAGAGATTGCCGCCTTCCTCGAGGCCCGCTCGAAGACCTTCGAGCGCGAGGAGGATCGCCGCGTCCCGGTCCATGCCGGGGCGGTACTTCTGTTCAAAGAGGTCCATGACCGGCCCCTTGTTGCCGCCGGTGCTCGCCGCCTTGAAGCTCGTGAGCGAGCCCGAAGGCTCGGTCTCGTAGAGGTGGATCCCGCCGTCGTCGTATCCGCCGACCAGGAGCGCCGTCCCGAACGGGCGCACCCCGCCGAACTGGGTGTACTGTTGTTTGTAATCGCAGATCCGGCGGACGAGGAGCTCGACCGACATCGGCTCGGCGTAGGTGACCCGGTTGATCTGGGCCGAGAGCCGAGCGTAGTCGACGAGCACGCGCGCGTCCGCGACCAACCCCGCGGTCGCGCAGGCGATGTTCTCGTCGATCTGATGGATCTTCTCGAGGCTCGATGCTTCCGCGAGCTTCGGGTTCGGGATCCGTCGGTCGGCGATGAGCACCACGCCGTCCGAGTAGACGACCCCGGCCGTCGTAGCTCCCCGCCGCACCGCCTCGCGGGCGTACTCGACCTGGAAGAGCCGTCCGTCGGGCGAGAAGACCGTGATTGCCCGGTCGTAGGCCATCTGGCCGGGTTGCATCTCCATGGTGAGCGCCTCGACCGGGCACTGAGGACCCCTTTATAACGAGCACGCGGGGAGTAACGCTCCCGTGAGCCGGTTACGTCGCTGCCGAGCGAGACCGCCGTCGGCGAACGGTGCCGCCCGACAACCGTAAGAGCCGTGGACGGACCCCCTCCCTATGTGCCCTCCCGTCGAACCGGGACCCGGACGGACGGGCGGCTGGCGCCTCGCGGACCGGCCGTCCTCCTACCTTCGGAGCGCGGCCGACCAGCGGATCGAGTGGTACCCCTGGGGTCCCGAGCCGTTCGAGCTGGCCCGGCGCACGGGACGTCCGATCCTGCTCGACATCGGAGCCTCGTGGTGCCACTGGTGCCACGTCATGGACGAGGGCACGTACTCGGACCCCGAGGTCGCCCACCTCCTGCTCCAGCACTTCGTCGCGGTCAAGGTCGACCGCGATGAGCATCCCGAGATCGACCGAAGGTACCAGCGACAGGTCGGAGCGCTCACGGGCGAGGGCGGTTGGCCGCTCACGGCGTTCCTCACCCCCGATGGGGAGGTCTTCCTCGGCGGCACCTACTTCCCACCCATGGACGGGCACGGGCGCCCCGGCTTCCGACGGGTCCTCAAGGAGGTCGCCCGCCTCTGGCGCGAGGAGCCCGAGCGGATCCGAGAGAACGCGGGGGCGATCCAGAGCTCGCTTCAGCGCTTACGGGAGGCGCGTTCACCGGCGGACCGGCCGCTCGATGCCTTCGTCGCGACCATCCGCGGAGAGATCCATTCGAGCTATGACCCGGTCAACGGCGGCTTTGGAATGGCGCCGAAGTTCCCCCACCCGACGGCCGTGTCGTTCTTTCTCTGGGACGGGTTCGAGCACGGGACCCCCTCGAGCAGCGAGCGCGCCCGGGAGACGCTCACCCGGATGGCCGACGGGGGGCTCTTCGACCAGGTGGGGGGCGGGTTCCACCGGTACTCTGTGGACGAAGGCTGGCATATCCCGCATTTCGAGAAGATGGGGGTCGACAACGCCGCCCTGCTGTCCGCGTACGTGGACGGAGCGGCCCGGTTCTCCGACCCCCGGCTCGAGGAGGTCGTTCGGTCGACCGTGGGCTGGGTGCGGGAGGTCCTCGAGGACCCGCGCGGTGGGTTCGGTGCGAGCCAGGATGCAGACAACGCTCCCGGCGACGACGGAGGGTACTTCACCTGGTCCCGCGCCGAGCTCAAGGAGGCGCTTGACCCCGACGAGCTCCGGCTCGTGACGCGGTTCTTCGGCGTCGGCACCGATGCGCGGATGCCCCACGACCCTGACCGGAACGTACTCTTCCGGCTCCTGCCCCTCGCGGAGGCCGCCGAGGGGGTGTACCCACCGGAAACGTCCGCCCCGGCGCTCGCCCGGGCGGTGGCCAAGCTTCGGGTCGCCCGGTCGAGCCGTCCGACGCCCCAAGTGGACCGCGCGGTCTACGCCGACATCAACGGCCGCTTCATCGCATCGTTCGCACGAGCCGGGGCGTTCCTCGGCGACCGCTCGGTCGTCGCCGACGCTCGGAAAGCCGCCGACCGGCTGCTGAAGGAAGCGTTCCGTCCGGGGCAGGGCGTCGGGCATCGTGTCGACCCCGACGGGGCGCGAGGGTTCGGGCTCCTCGATGACCAGGTCGCCTTCGCCTCGGGCCTTCTCGAACTTTCGGGCGTGCTCGCCGAGCCCAAGTACCTCGAGGCGGCGGTCGCCCTCCTCGAGCTCGTCGACCGGGAGTTCCGGGGCGAGGACGGACTACTCCGCGACCTGTCGCCCGGCTTGTACGATGGGCCCGTGGTCGGAGGGGTGACCGAGCCGTCCTATCCGCTCGAGGACACTCCCCATCTTTCCGCGAACGCCTCGGCCGCAATCTCGTTCCTCCGAGCGGGGTCGCTCACGCACGACGACCGGTGGCCGGAGAAGGCCCGCGCCCTGCTGGGGTCGGTCGCCCGTCGTGTCGGGGGCGCGGGCCTTTTCGTGGGCGGCTCGGCCCTGGCCGCGGGGCTCCTCACCACACCGTCGGCCACCGTCGTCGTCGAGGGGGAGGGGGCGGCGGCCGAGTCGCTCCTCCGGGCGGCCCGCCGGACGTGGCACCCCAATGCGTGGGTCTTCTCCGGGCACCCGCCGTCCCCGTTCTCTCTCCCCGGGGAGATGGAGAGACAAGGTGCCGCGACGGGGGCCCGGGCCCTCGTCTGCTTCGGTAGCGCGTGCGTGCCGCCGGTCACCGACCCGCGGGAGCTCGGCTCGCTGCTGGCGAGCGGCGGCCGCTCTCGGACCGGGTCGTGAGGATACCCAGGTCGGTTCCGTCCAGAAGGTAGGCCCGAGCGACGCCCTGGGAAAGGAACCGCCGGTAGAGGAACGAGCGGCCGCGCGCCGGTCGTTCCCGGTTCAACGCCTCCGTGCCGGCGATCGGGTTGAACGCGGGAAGGATGACGACCTCCTGGGCCCGGGGCTCGATGTGACGACGGCGTCGCGGCGCTTTCCCTCCGGGGGGAACCCGCTCGACGCGCACCCAGCAGCGACGCTTCCCCTCGGGGTCATCCACCGTCGGAGCGAGCCGGAATCCCGGATGCAGGTGCCCCGCGACCAGCCGGGGGGCCCGTAGGACCTTGTTCGATGGCCATCGGTGGCCGTGGAAGATCCCGACCTCTCCCCGCACGACCCCGGTCGCCGGATGGACGATGACCTCGCGGGGCAGGTGACGGACGATCCCCACGTCGTGGTTGCCGAGAACGAGCTCGACCGTCAGTCCTTCCCGGAGGAGCTCGGCGAAGAAGTCGAAGACCACGGGCCGAAGCGCGGGCGGAGTCCCAACGATCGGATGCTTCGCATCCCCCGCGATGATGACCGCCTCGGCCCGGGTGGAGCGCACCAAGTCGAGGAGCCTCTCGGCGAGACGGTCGGCCGAACCCTCGGGAGGACCGAGCGACCGGTCGGAAGTGCTGCCGAGACCGAGGTGCACGTCCGCGATGACCAGCGTCCTCGCGTCCGTCCGCCCGACGGGTTCGATGACCAGCGCCGGCGCATCCGGCACCGGGCGTAGGGGGCTCTCCACGACCCCCCCAGCAGCCCCGCGGCCAAGACGGTTCTTGGTCGCGACGGCGTCCCGCTCTCCGAGAGCTCGGACCATCCTCCTTTATATAAAAGAAGTAAATGGATTCTTATGGGGGGAGGTCGGTTGTCGTCACCGCGAGAACAGTCGATCGAGCATATCCGTGAGCTGCTCGAACGCGCGGGATTCTACGTCGCGGACACGCACGCGATCCGTCCGACGAGCTTCGACCTCGCGGCCCGCCGGGACGAGACGCTCCTCCTGGTCAAGGTCCTCAAGAACATCGATGCTCTCGACTCCGAGGAGGCGACCCGCCTCCGCGAGCTCGGCCACATCTTCCCGGCGATCATCCTCGTGATCGGTCAGACGTCGGGGGCCTCCGACCTGGACCCGGGGGTCGTCTACACGCGCTACGGAGTCCCGATCATCAACGAGGAGACGCTCCAAGAGTTCCTCGAGAAGGCGCTCCCGCCGTTCCTGTACGCGAGTCCCGGAGGCACGTTCGCCCAGGTGGACGGGCCGCGTCTTCGCCAGCTGCGGAACGAACGGGGTCTCTCCCTCGGCACTCTCGCCAGCATCGCCGGCGTCTCCCGCCGGGCGATCCAGCTCTACGAGGAGAGCGCGGGCGCGGAGGCGCTCGTCATCGAACGGATCGAGACGTACCTGGGTGAAACGGTCGTAAAGCCGATCGACCTGTTCGATTGGTCGGCCCGAGCCCGGGACGAGGCGGCGGAGAAGAAGGCCGCAGAAGGTTCCGAACCGGCCGCGGAGCACCCGCGCCCCACTACGGGGGACCCGCTCCGGGACGGGGTCGTGCGGCAGTTGGACGGGATGGGGCTCGAGGTCACGGTGACCGTGCGGGCTCCGTTCGACGCGCTCGCCCGTACCCCGGACGTCCTACTCGCCGCCGTGGGCAGTTTGCGGACCGCGCTCCACCGGGCCGAGGTCCTCCCGGGTCTCGCCCGGGTGGCCGAGGGACACGCGGTCTTCGTCGTCCGGGACGCCGTCACCCGCCCGGCGATCGCCGGCCTGCCGATCCTGACCATCGCCGAGCTCCGACGGCATCGCGACCCGGACGAACTGATCGAGGAGATCACCGAGCGAGAAGGCCCGTGATCACGGCGAAGTTCGAGAACACGCCCGGGGTCCTGCTCATCGCTCCGGTCCGGGGCCTGACCTCCGAGGTTCCCCGGGTCCTCTCCGAGCTGGAGGCGTTCGCGCCGACGTTGGTCGGCCTCGGACTCTCGAGCGACGAGCTCCGGAGCCTCCACGACTACTTCGTCGCGGCCGACGCGGAACCGATCGTCCCGCTGACCTCCAATGAAACGAGCGAGGTCCGCGGGCTCGTACGGTTCGGCGAGGTCCGGGTCCCGAACCCGTCGTTCGTCGAGGTCCTCCGGTGGGCATGGTCGCGCGGACTCCCGACGGAGCCGCTGGACCCGGACGACGAGCGCACGGCGTCGCTGTTCGCCGAGCATATCGGCTACTTCGAGCTCGTTCGGCGGACGGTCCGAGAGCGTCGTGTCTCACGCAGCCCCCCCGTTCCCTCGTCGCCCGACGAGTTCGCCCTCCAGTGGGACCGCGAGATCGCGTCCGGTCGCGGCTCTCGCGACTTCGCGGAGGCCCGGGACCAGTACCTGGTCAGTCGAATCCCCCCGCTCGCGGCCGCGCGGAGGCCGCTCGCGGTCGTGGTCGACCGAGAGCGGTTCGACTCGATCCGGAACCTGGTCACCCAGGGGCCGCCGTCGACGATCGTGTAGCGGCGAACGGGCCGTTCACTCTTCGCGGGCGAGGATCTTCTCGAGGACGGCCCGTCCGGCGCGACGGAACTCCTCGAGCGTGCCTTCGTTGACGAGCATCCCGTCCGCGACGGCGAAGGCGTTGCCGATCCCCCACTTGAGCTCGCGTCGGTCCCGGTCGAAGAACTCCTGGAGGTCGGCCGCGTCGTCCGCTCGGCTGCGGCTCGCCATACGGTCGTGCCGGGTCTCGGGAGAAGCATAGATCCCGAGGACGAACAGGTCCCCGAAGTTGTGCCTAAAGACGGTCACCTCGGTGTCGGACCGGCACCCGTCGACCAACATCCGGGTCTCGGTCAGCTTCGGGATCGCGCGTTGCGCCCAGATGCCGGGCCCGTGCTTGTCCCGCTCCTCGGAGGCGATGCGGGCGACGTTCTGGTTCGTGATCTGGAGCCCGCGGCGGCGGGTCTCGTCCCGGACCAGGTCGCCCATCTTCAAGGTGGCGAGGCCCATTCCCCGGGCGACGCCCACGAGCTCGTCCTTGCCCGAACCGGGCATGCCGACGGTGACGATGAGTTTCATAGCGAGGAGGGCGGCTCGTCGGAGGGCCCCTTCGGTCCGTCCGATGTCGCCCGGAGGTGGTCCGCGACCTCGTGCTCCGATATCAATTGAAGCCGGTCCGCCCGCTGCCGGTACGCGACCGCTTCCTGCTCCTCGAGGCGCGCGGTCTCCTGGTACCGGTCGACCTTGACCTTGAGCTCCGCGGTCTTCTGGGTCTTCGTCGCGGCCCGCAGCTCGAGTGCCCGCGCCTTCTGCTGGCGGTCGACCACCTTCTGCTGGAGCTTGCGGACGTGATAGTGCATGCTCGTCACGTCGGAACCGATGGGGGCGCCCCCGGTCTTCTTGGTCGCCGCGTCGATGTCCCGCTCCTGCTGCTTCATCTCCTGCTCGATCTCGGGGATTTGAGCGAGGGCCTTCTGGCCCCTCTCCCGCAGGAGGGTGGCCTGATGCCGGAGCTTATCGATGCGGGTGTTGAGCCGGGCGACCCGTTGCTGGGCCCGCGCGGACGCTCGGTCGTGACGGGCCGCGATCTCCCGGAGCTTCGTGATGTCCGCGTACTGTTGGCCGATCCAGCGAGACCGCCGGGCCGCCAAGGGGGTCGCTGCCCCTATCGGTTGAGGGGGCTCTCCTCCGCCGGTCGCCATCGGAACAGAGTGACTCGGACGCGAGATATAGCCGTTCGCTTGCGCACGAAGGCGGGCCGGGCGCTACCCCCGCGCCGGTCGTGGGGGCCGCAAGAACGGAGCGAGACGGGTCGCGAGGTCCGTCGCCGGAACGCGTTCCTGGGCCTTCGAGTCCCTCGTCCGGACCGTGACGGTGCCGTGCATCGGTCCGTCCGCGAGCGTCTCCCCGTCGACGGTCACGCAGAACGGCGTACCGGCCTCGTCCATGCGCGCGTAGCGCTTCCCGATCGTTCCCGCGTCGTCGTACTGGTTCGGGATCCCGGCCGCGGCCAGGTCGTCGGAGAGGCGGAGCGCGAACGGGGCATGCTCCTTCGCGATGAGCGGGAACACCCCGACCGGCACGGGCGCGAGGTACGTCGGAAGGCGCCAGACGGTCCGGTCCCCGTCCTTTCCGAGGTGAAGGTCGGCGAGCGCCCAGAGGTTGCGGTCGAGACCGAACGTGAGCTCGAGCACATGCGGGAGCACCGACCGGCCGCCGGTGAGCGTCACCGACAGGTCCCGTCCGGAACCTTGCCCGTGCCGACCGAGGTCGTAGTCCCCCCGATAGTGAACGGCCGCGAGCTCCTTGAAGCCGCCGAGGCTCTCGAGGTTCGCTTCGACGTCGAACTGGATCCGGTTGTAGAACGCCCGCTCCTGGTCGGACTTCTCGAACAGGCGGAGCCGGTCGGGAGGGAACCCGAGCACGTCGCGATAGAACCGGTAGGTGTGGGCGAGGTGGAACGCGTAGAACTCGGGCAACCCCCCGGCGCTGACGAGGTCCCCCGCGGAGACGAGCTCGACCGCCTCCGACCCTTCGAGCCGTCGGGCGGCCCGGACGACGGGGAGCTTCTCGTCGCGCACCCGGTCGAAGGGAAGCGGGAAGTTCTCGGGGTCGAAGAAGATCTGGAGCTCGCCCTGCGTGAACGTCCGCATCCGGAACAGGACCTGGCGGGGCGCGATCTCGTTGCGGTAGGCCTTCCCGAAGATCGCGATCCCGAGCGGCAGCGCGCGGCGACCGACGTCCCACATCCGGGGGAAGGAGAGGTAGCTGCTCTGCGCGGTCTCGGGCCGTAGATAGGCCCGCTCGTGCCCGGTCACGCCGAAGTCGAGCCCGAACATCAGGTTGAACGGTGGGGGGACGTTCAGGGTCGTCGCTCCGCAGCTCGGGCACTTCACGCCCCGCGCCCGGACGAGCTCGGTGATCTCCGCGGGCGTGAGCCCGTCGACCCCTTCGGGCCGGACCTTCTCGAGGACGGTGTCCGCGCGGAACACGTTGTGGCAGGTCTCGCACGACACCTCGGGGTCGGTGAAGTTCTCGAGATGGCCCGACGCCCGCACGACCGCCTCGGGGAGGATCTCCGCGGGGTCGATCACGTGGTAGTCGTGCGAAAGGCCGACGAACCAGGCCGTCCAGGCGTCTTCGATCCTTCGCTTGAGCGACGCGCCCAGGGGACCGTAGTCGTAGAGGCCTTGGGCGCCCCCGTAGATCTCGGCGGTCGGCCAGAGCACGCCTCGGCGGCGCAACAGTGCGAACAGCTCGTCGCTCTTCATCGTCCCGCGGTCCGTTGTCGGGCCCCGGGCCGAACCCGGACCATAAGGTGTTCGGTGGTCCGCGTGACGACCTGGTACGCCGGGTCGTCCGGGGGCATTCGAAGGACGAGCGGACGGCCGGGCATCTCGGGAGCGACCAGAGCGGCCTCCGGCTCCCCGAGCCACATCCAGGGTTCGACGAGAGCGGCCCGGGCGAGGAACGCCGCCGAGACCGGTCGACGGCGGAGCCGGGAGGCGACGTAGGCGAACTCCATCTCTCGCCAGAGCGACGGAGCGTGGAACATCGCATTGTCGGTCCCGAGCAGGACGGACAGCCCGAGCCGTTCCATCGAGTAGAGGTCGGGTTGGCGACCGAAGAGCGCGTTCGACCGGGGGCAGACCGCGACCGAGACGCGCTCGTCGCGCACCATCGCGAGGTCGTCGACGGTCGCCTTCGTGAGGTGGACGAGCAGGTCCGGCCGTGGGTCGAGGTAGCGCTCGGGCTTCTCCCGGACCGCTTCGCTCGCATGAAGACCGAACTTCTTTCCGGCCGCGCGACAGGCGCGAGCGACCGTCCGGCACGTCTCGTCGGTCTCGTCCCGGGCGCTCGAGAGACCGACCCCGTCCGCCACCGCAAGCAGTCGGGCGAGCTCGGCACGGACGACCGGTCGCGCAAGCGGACGGCCCAAGGCGAGGACCCGCACCGAGCTTCCCAGGGCGGCTTCGCGGAGGAGCTCGACCCCGGGCCGCCCTTCTTCCCGGAAGTCGACGGTCGCGGCGACACCGGCCCGCTCCATGCGACGAAGGGCGGCGCGGATCGCCGTGACCTTCTCCCGAGGAGACGCGTTCGCCAAGAGACGGAACTTGTAGCCGTGCGGGGGTTGGATGAGCTGAGCGACGGGGCCCGGAGGGGGTTCGCGTACCGACACCGCGTCCCCGAGGTGAGTATGGGCGTTGACCGGGGCGGGGACGACGATCCCTCGGACCGTCCGCTCGCCGCGGCGGCGACCTTCCGTACCTCGTGCGCCGACCTCGGTGACCCGCCCGTGGCGGAGACGAACGTAGGCCGGTCGCGCGCCCTCGATGTCCAGAATGGCACCTACGACGAGCATCCCGTGTCCGCGGGGAAGCTTCCGGCGACTTAAGCGGCATACCGGGTTCCCCCAAGCGATAAGGGACCGGGGGGCTCACAGGATTCCGGGACCATGACGGGAGCGGTCGCCGACCGGCCCCGGGACCTGCTCGTCTCGGGTCACGTCATCATCGACCGGTTCCTATCGGTACGTTCGTTCCCCGCCGCGGACCGGACCGTCCCCGTGCTCCAGTATCGAGCGGAGCTCGGAGGCACCGCCACCAACATCGTACGGGCCGCTTCGAAGCTCGGGGTGGCCACCGGCCTCGTGGCGCGCGTGGGGGACGGGTTCCCCGACGAGTACGTCGCGGAGTTCCGGAGGTCGGGGGTCGACGTTCGGGGCCTCCAACGGGTCCGCGGTCGGCCCACGCCGACCTGCTACATCATCGAGGACCGCGACGGGTCCCAGCGGACGCTGATCGACCAGGGAGTCATGGGGGAGAGCCGGGGAGCGGCCCTCCCGGTCCGATGGCTCGGGGAGTACTCCTGGCTCCACCTGACGACCGCGGACCCGGCGTACCAGCTCCGTCTCCAGAAGGCGGCGCGGGCCCGCGGCCTTCGGGTGGCCGCGGACCCCGCCCAGGAGATCCATTACCGATGGGACCGCCGGTCGTTCCGCTCGCTCCTCCGGGGGTCCGAGCTCCTCTTCGGCAACCGCTCGGAGATCGCCCGCGCTCTCGAGTTCGTGGGGGCCCATCGACCCGAGGGACTGCTCGGGTTCGTGCCGCTCGTGATCCGGACCGAAGGCAAGGCCGGAGCCACGGCCTTCTCCCGGGCGGGCACCGTCCACGTCGGCGCGGCCCGCCCGGCCCGGGTTCGAACCCTGGTCGGGGCGGGGGACGCGTTCCGCGGTGGATTCTACGCCGCATGGTTCGCCGGTCAACCCCTCTTCGCCTGCCTTACCGCCGGGACCCGTAGCTCCGCCCGGTGGATCGAGGGAACGCGGTAGCCACTCCTCAGGGAGGCGCCCGCCTTCGCTCGCCGGGAACAACGGTTAAGCGGTCCGTCGCATCGGTCGGCCGTGGCGCGTCGCAACCTCGCGGTCGCGATCCTTTCCATCGAGGGAACGAACTGCGACGACGAGCTCCGGGAGGGGCTCGCGACCCTCGGCGCGCGTCCCGAGATCGTGCACTTGAAGCAGCTCGAGGGACGCGACGTGCTCCCGGAGGCGCGGCGCCGGCTCTCCGATTATCAGGCCCTGTTCGTTCCCGGAGGGTTCTCCGCGGGGGACTACGTGCGCGCGGGGGCCATCTTCGCCGCCCGCGTGCGGGCGTCGATCGGCGCCGAGCTCGAGGATTTCGTGCGGAGCGGCCGCATCGTAGGCGGGATCTGCAACGGCTTCCAGGTCCTCACGGAGCTCGGTCTCCTGCCCGGCCGGCCCGGCGGGCATCTCGTGACCCCCGAGGCCGCGCTCATGACCAACGACTCCGGGCACTTCGAATGCCGCCCCACGTTCGTTTCCTGGGAGGGCGGGATCTTCCCTCCGCTCCAGGGCGTCCCGAAGGGAACGCGCTTCCTCTTCCCGTCGGCCCACGCCGAGGGAAAGCTGGTCCTCGGGAGCGAGAAGCTTCGCCGCTCGGTCGAGGAGAACGGTCAGGTTCTCTTTCGGTGGGTCGCTTCGGACGGTTCGCCCGCGCGCTACCCCTGGAACCCCAATGGTTCGGAGGGGAACATCGCGGGACTGACGAACCCGGAAGGGAACGTCTTCGGCCTCATGCCCCATCCCGAGCGCTCGTTCTTCCGTGACCAGGCGCCGGACTGGACCCGTAGCGGCTCGGCCGAAGGGTTCGGGGACGGCCGACGGTTCTTGGACGCGGTGCTCACGCACGCCGAGCGCCACGCCTAGCGCGGACCCCGGCGGAGCCGCCAGACGTCGAGCCGCTCTCCCTCCAGGGCTCGAGAGGCGGCCACCTCCACGCTCCCGCCGCGCGTCGCCCAGTCGCGGCAGATCCGTTCGAGGCCGTCCGCGTCCTGCCGGGAGGAGACCACGACGAACGCCGTGCCGTCCGCGGTCAGGTGCTGGTCGATCTCGTCGACCAGGCGGGCGGTGACCCGGCAGCCGTCCGGGCCTCCGTCCAACGCGAGGTTGTGCCACCGGTCGGGGTCGCGCTCGTCCGGCCCGGTCGGCAGGTACGGCGGATTGGAAAGGAGTCGGTCGAATCGCCCGAGGCCGCAGGCGAGGTCGGTCCGGACGACGGCGAGCTCGACCCCCTCCGCACGGGCGAGCGTGCGGAGACGGCGGAGCGCGTGAGGGTTCCGGTCGGTCGCGACGACCCGAGCGCCCCGTCGCGCGGCGGTGAGGGCCGCGAGGCCTGCGCCGCATCCGACCTCGAGGAGAAGGGTGCCCGCGGGGACCTCCGCGAACGGGAGAAGGAGCAGGGTGTCCTCGCGCGGCGGGTAGACCGTTCCGTCCCCGTCGGAGAGCCCGGGTCCGCCGGTAGCAGGCGCCGGTCGGGGCAAGTTCGCACGACGTCTCCTTTTTGGCTCCACGCGTACTATCCATCCCAGCGGTATACTTGGTGATGCCTCGTCGACTTTCTCCTCCGGTCAAGATCGGGATCACGGGTCTCCCGGGCTCGGGCAAGACACAAACCCTGCTCCGCATCATCCAGCTCCTCGAGGAAGAGGGCGTGAAGGTCGGCGGCATGGTGACCGAGCCCATCGTCGAGAAGCAGCGGCGCGCCGGGTTCCAGATCGTCGACTGGACGACGAAGGAGCACGAGGTCTTCGCTCACGAGAGCCTCAAGTCCCGTCTGCGGTCGGGCCGCTACGGCGTCAACATCGCCGCGCTCGAAGGGCTGGGGACGCGGGCGCTCGCCGAGGCACGCGAGTCCGCCGACGTGATCGTGATCGACGAGGTCGGGAAGATGGAGGTCGAGAGCGAGGTGTTCACGAAGAGCGTGATCGACACCCTCGATGCCCGAAAGTCGATCGTCATGACCCTCCACAAGAAATCGAGGAACCCGCTGCTCCAGGATATCCGTCGGAGGGACGAACTACGCCTGCTCGAAGTGACCCCGGTGAACAAGAACCTTCTCGCGTTCAAGATCGTCCACCTCATCACCGGCCGGGCCCACTAGTCCTCGCCTCCGAAGGGAGGACCGAGCTCCTCCTTCCGCGGACCGCGCCGGGCCGGGGTCCGGGGCGACGGTCGCCGGTCTTCTACAATCCGGCCATGGCCGGCGACCGGGACCTCGGGGTCGCGTTCGCACGGGCCCTTCCCCCACCGGTCCATGGCCTTCGGACCGGCTGGGAGATGACCGCCGCGACGGGGGTGCGGGGGCTGCGCCTCCTCCGCGAATCCGGGACGTTCAACGCGTTCACGTTCTCGGAGGCGAACCCCGAAGCGTGCCGAGTGCTCCGCGAGAACGCCGCCCGCTTCCCGGGCGCGCGCGCGGTCGAGGAGGACGCCCGGGTCGCTCCCGCCGGCTCGCCGTTCGACTACGTCGACCTCGATCCCTACGGCACCCCCGCGCCGTTCGTGCGCACCGCGCTGAGCTCGGTCCGCCCCGGGGGGGTCGTCGGTGTCACGGCGACCGACATGATGGTGCTCGCGGGAGCCCAGCCCTCCGCCTGCTGGCGGCGCTACGGCGCCCGACCGGTGCGCGGTCGCCTGGGACCGGAGGGAGGTCTTCGGATCCTGCTCGCCCAGCTGGCGCGCGACGCGGAAGCGCTGGGCCGATCGATCCGGCCGATGCTAGCCTACTCGCGCGACCACTACGTCCGCGCCTACGTCGAGGTCAACGACCGTTCGGACACGGCGGTCCCCGTGGGGGTCATCGACCCCGAGACCTGGCCCGGACCGTGGGTCGGGGACCAGGGACCGTACGGTCCGCTCTGGCTGGGTCCGCTGTTCGACGCCGACCTCGTCGCGCGCCTGGAGGTCCCCGACGGGGCCGCCCGTGCCCGCGAGGTCGAACAGTTCATCTCACGGCTGAAAGAGGAGGTCACCGCCGACCGCCCGTTCTACTTCGAGTCGAACGTCCTCGCCTCCCGACTGGAGCTCGCGGAGCCCCCCAGTCTCCAGGCCGTAGAGGAAGGGCTCCGATCCCTCGGGTTCCGCGTCGCGCGCACTCATGCCCGACCGGAGGGGTTCCGGACGGATGCCCCTCGGACGGTGGTCGAGCAGTTGGTCCGGCGCCTCGGCGACGGCGCCTAGTCCCAGAAGACCCGGGTCCGGGCGTAGGCGCGTTCCGCCCGGAGGATCTCCGTGAAGAACGCGTTGTCGTCCCGGTAGAGGCGCATCAGGAGCCGACGGGCGGTCTCCGGTCCGATCCCTCGTGCGGCGAGGGCATAGAGGGCCCGTTCCCCGTAATGGGCCACGAGCTCGGCGGAGGTGTACCCGGTGCGTACGAGCGTTTCCGTCCCGGCGGGAAGGGCCCGCTCCCGACGAGCGCGACGACCCTTGGTGGGCTTCTCCCCGGCTCGCTTGCGCTTTGCGTAGGCGCTCAGACGGTCCACCTCCTCGGTCCGTCGGGGGGAGAGGACCGCCGAGAGCGACCCGTGGCAGAGGAGGCAGCGGCTGCCGCCCTCGGCCTTGTAGCGCGAAGGGCTCGTCGTCCGGACGAAGCCGCACCGCAGGCAGACCAGGGTGAGGGACTCCTTCGCGAGCCGTTCTTGGACCGCCTTCAGGAGCGTGGGCGGAGGGATGTCGAGCACGGTGCGCCACTCTAGGCGTTCGAGCGGGCCGTCGGTGAACTTCGAGGGCGGGGTCGCGACCACCTGGATCGCGTCGTCCCGGATCCGCTCGAGCACCGCTACCGCGTGGTCGATGTCGTAGCGGTCGTGGAGCGTCTTTTCGAGGGTCTCCTCGCCGAGAGGGTTCGTTCGGCTGGCCGCGAGCAACGGGTCGAGGGTCCGAAGGTCTCGGGGGTCGGCCGAAGCGGGGATTACCCCGAGCTTGCGGGCGACCGCGACGAAGACCCAACGGTAGTCGAGGCCCGAGGGAACGAGCCGCTCGACCAGGGGACGCAGGGTCGCCGGCTCGACCGAGAGCGCGTCGACGAGCGTGGGGGCGTCGACCGCGACCGGGAGCTCGAGGACGAACCAGGTCGGCTCGACCGAGACGACCTCGACGCGGGCCCCGAGTCGGGCGGTGAGCAGCCCGGCGGTCGCGAGGGAGAGGGTCTCGTTGGTCCGGGTGCCGAAACAGGCGCCGTAGACGACCACGCGACCGTGGGTGGTGACCGTGACCCGTCGGTCCGTCGGGATCGTGCCCGCCAGGGCGGGAGCCTTCCGACGTTCGTCGAGATGCGCCCGGTCCTCGGCCGAGATGGGGTACCCTTCGAACGACCCCTCCCGCCGGAGCTTCCCGACCTCCTGGGCGACATCGAACGGCACCGGGAGGTCCTCCCCGGCCCACCGCGGTTCGCGTCCGATCTCCTGGACGGTCTCGACGAGGAGCTCGCCCTCCCGGTACTCCACGACCTTCCAGGTCCGCCCATGCAGGAGGAAGATCTCCTCGGGCTGGGCCAGGATCTGGGTCAGGACGAACCGCTCGTCCAGGGTCCCGATGAGCCGCCGCGTGCCGATGTCGCGGAGACGGTAGGTCCGCTCGTCCGGGATAAGGGAGAGCGAGGCGTAGAACCGGTGCAGGGTCCCGCGTCCGGGCGCCACATGGTCGCCGAAGCGCTTCGCGAGACCGAGCCCGACCAGATAGTCGATGAGCTCGGTCCATTCGGGGTCGGAGATGTCCGCCGTGGCCGCGGCATGCTTCAGGGGTCGCAGGAGCTCCGAGAGCTCGAGGCTCCCTTCTGCGCGGAGCGAGGCGACGACCTGCTGTGCCGCCGCGAGCCGGTTGCGGGTCCGCCAGGAGACCGGTTCGAGCAGTCCCGCGTCCGCCCTCCGAGCGAGCACCGCGGCCTCTTCGAGGTCGTCGTCGTCCAGCGAGAGGACCGTGCCGTGGATCGTCCGGTCGAGCCGGTGACCCGAACGACCGACCCGCTGCACGAGCCGACCGACCTGATGCGGCGAGCCGAACTGGACGACGTGGTCGACGACCCCGATGTCGATCCCCAGCTCGAGGGACGACGTCGCGACCAGGGCCCGGAGCTGCCCGTCCCGGAACGCGCGCTCGGCCTCCTCGCGGACCTCACGGGAGAGGGAACCGTGGTGGACCGCGATCGGAAGGTCCGGCGCGAGCTTCTGTAGGCGCGCCGCGAGGCCCTCGGCCGTGGGGCGGGTATTGACGAAGACCAGGGTGGTTCGATGCTCCCGGATCTCCTCTTCGACGGCCCTCAGTCCGTCGAGCAGCGTCGCGTCGGCCTTGAGCTCACGCACGAGGGTTTCGTCGAGGGGGGGCCTCGCTCGGCCCGGCCGGCGCGCGGTGAGCTCGAGCGGTCGCCGCTCCTGAGCGACACGCACCTCCACCTGCCGTGGAACGGGGGATAGGAAGCGGGCGACCTCCGCCGGGTTCCCGACGGTCGCCGAGAGGCCGATCCGTCGAACGGTCCGTCCCGTGAGCTTGTCCAGCCGCTCGAGGGTGATCGAGAGCTGCGCCCCGCGGTCCGACCCGACGAGCTCGTGGACCTCGTCGACCACGATCGAGCGGACGTTCCGCAGAGACTCCCGGAGACGGGCACCGGTGAGGAGGAGCTGCAGGGTCTCGGGCGTCGTGAGCAGCAGGTCAGGGGGTTGGCGGGACTGGGTGAGGCGGGCTGAGGTCGGAGTGTCGCCGTGGCGGACCGCCGCGGTGAGCCCGACCTCCTTCACGAGGGCGACGATGCGATGCTCGAGGTCCCGGTTCAGGGCCCGTAGGGGAGTGACGTAGAGGGTCGAGATCGGCGGCGTGGGGTCGGCGAGACGACGGGAGATGAGGGGCAGGAGGACCGCTTCGGTCTTCCCCGTCCCGGTCGGGGAGAGCAGGAGGGCGTCCGCGTCCGTCGCGAGGAGCGGGAACGCGAGCCGCTGGATCTCGGTGGGCTCGGTGAGCCCGCGCTCGCGGATCGCCTTCTCGAGGCGAGGGTCGAGCGTCACGAACACCGAGGGCGGTCCGGCCATGGAAGGACCGGACGAGCCCGGCGGAACGGAAAGGGATGACGGGGGACTACGGCTCGTTCGGGGGCTCGAGGTCGAGCATCTTCAGGCCGTAGCTTTCGACCAGGGGGCGCCCGAAGGTCCGCCCGGAGAAGTTCTCGACCAGGATCTCTTGGATCGTCCCCACCGTCGCGCGTAGGAGGTGCCCTCCGACCACCCGGTGGTCTGGGCCGGCGACCGCCCCATGAAGATGGAGGGACGGCGCTCCGCCCGCGCGGGCGATCGTGCCATGGAGCGAGACGACCTCGTGCGGCACCGTGAGTTCCTGGACCTGGTACTGGCTTCCGTCCCAGTAGCCGAACGCCACGCGGCGGAACATCCCGATCCCGAACACGACGGCCCCGGCGCGGATGTTCTCGCGCTGCGCGAACCCCGAGATGGTCTCGAAGAGGTCCTGTCCGTCCTCCAGTCGCAGCATCCACCGGCTTCCGTCGCGGACCGCTTGCATCGGTTTCCCCTACGGTAGCGCGGGCTATGGCGGTTGCACCTCACTCGGGCCCCCCCAGCGGAGGGTGTTCCAGCATCCCTTCCCGAGATTCTAAACCCTCGGAGAGCTCCCTCGGTCCCGGAGGGGATGGCAGCGTGACGACAGCGCGCGGGGGATTCGAGGTCGAGATGAGTCAGGATTCGGACAACGACCTCGCCGAGGGCACGACCCTCGGGTCCATGCGGGTGAGCAAGCGGTTCCACGGGGACATCGACGGATCCAGCCGGGGACGGATGCTGACGGGCATGACCCGCGTGGACGGCTCCGCGGGGTACGTGTTGATCGAGCGGGTCCGCGGACGTTTGCAGGGCCGCTCGGGCGCCTTCCTCCTCCAGCATTCGGGGATCCTCGAGCGCGGCGTCCCACGGCAGACGATCGAGGTCGTCCCGGACTCCGGTACGGGCGAGCTCGCGGGGATCCGCGGGCGAATGACCATCCAGATTTCGGGCGAAGCCCACTCCTACGCATTCGACTACAACTTTGTCGGCGGTCCGTGAAACGTCGGAACGTCGACCGGATGGTCATTCCCCGAAGGAAAGGGTAATGGGTCATGGGCGGTAGAACGAGAGGAATGTCCTCCTCGGTTCCCCCGGCCCTCGCGCCCCGCTCCGTCGACGAGGTCATCTCACGGATCCGGGAAGGAGGCCGAGCGGTGGTCGCGCTCTCCGGCGGCGTCGACTCCTCGATGGTCGCCGCGCTCGCGTACTCGGCACTGGGGCCGGAGGCGCTCGCGGTCACCCTTACCGGCCCCGCGGTGTCCGGGGCAGAGGTTTCTCGAGCGGAGCGGGTGGCCGTGACGATCGGCGTCGCGCACACCCTGCTGAGGGTGGACCCTCTCTCGCGCGAGGAGTACCGGGCGAATCGGCCGGACCGGTGTTACTTCTGCCGGTCCGTGGAGACGTCCGTCCTTCGCGAGTTCGGGGCCGCCCGGGCCGCCGTCCAGTACCTGGACGGAGTGCATCGCGACGACCTCGCCGACGACCGTCCCGGCCTCCAGGCGATGGACGAGGCCGGCTTCTCCCATCCCCTCCTATGGGCGGGGTGGGGAAAGGCCGAGATCCGGGCCGAGGCCCGCCGTCGAGGGCTCCCGAACTGGGACCAGCCTTCGGACGCGTGCCTCGCCTCGCGCATCGCGCACGGCGACCCCGTCACGAACGAGCTCCTCGCGCGCATCGAGTCGGCCGAAGCGGTCCTGCTCGGTCTCGGGTTCCGTCGCGTCCGGGTACGGGTTCGCGGCGGGACGGCCCGGATCGAGGTCGACCCTTCCGAGGTCACCCGCCTCCGAACGGAACCGCTCGCGAGCGAGGTAACCCGAGAGGTCTCGCGCCTGGGGTTCCCGAACGTGACCATCGACCCGCGGGGATATCCCGGGACCCTCCGCGACCTTCCTGTCGTGCCATGACCCGGAGCCGCAGCGCCCGGAAGGCCTCGGACGTGCTGCCCGGACAGTTCCAGCTCGAGACGGACCTCGTGCCCCAGGGCGACCAACCCGCGGCGATCGACAGCATCGTGCATCGGGTGGAGCACGGAGAGAAGTTCGTCACCCTGCTCGGAGTTACGGGCAGCGGCAAGACGTTCACGATGGCGCACACGGTCGCGCGCCTCCAGCGTCCGACGTTGGTCATCAGCCCGAATAAGACGCTCGCGGCCCAGCTCGTGAGCGAGTTCCGGGCGCTGTTCCCGAAGAACGCCGTCGAGTACTTCGTCAGCTACTACGACTACTACCAGCCGGAGGCGTACGTTCCCCAGATCGACCTCTACATCGAGAAGGACGCGTCCATCAACGAGGAGATCGACCGGTTGCGGCACCGGGCGACCCAGGCGCTCCTCACCCGACGGGACGTCCTCATCGTCGCCTCGGTGAGCTGCATCTACGGTCTGGGCTCGCCCGAGGACTACCGAGCCTCGGTCGTCGACCTCGCGGTCGGCCAGGAGATCTCGCGACAGACCCTTCTCGAGCAGCTCGTCCGAATGAAGTACAACCGCAACGACGTCGAGCTGAAGCGGGGCCGGTTCCGCGTCCGAGGGGGGACGATCGACGTGATGGGCGCGGGCGAGACCGTCCATCGGGTCGTGCTCGACGGGAGCACGATCCGAGAGATCCTGGAGCTCGACCCTGTGACCCAGGAGGAGCGCCGCGCGCTCTCGGAGCTCGCGGTCTTTCCCGCGACCCACTTCCTGACCGTGGACGAACGTCTCCGCGGGATCCTGAGCGAGATCGAGAAGGAGCGGGACGAACGGGTGACGGAGCTGAAGCAGGAGGAGCGGATCGTCGAGGCCCAGCGCCTCAAGGGACGGGTCGACTACGACCTCGAGATGATCCGAGAGACCGGCTACTGCTCGGGGATCGAGAACTACGCCCGCTACTTCGCCGGGCGCCGCGCGGGCGAGCCGCCGTACACGCTCCTCGACTTCTTCCCGGACGATTTCCTCACGTTCATCGACGAGTCCCACGTCACGATCCCGCAGATCCAGGGGATGTACAAGGGCGACCGGAGCCGCAAGGACAACCTGGTCGAGTTCGGATGGCGTCTCCCCTCCGCCCGGGACAACCGTCCCCTCAAGTTCCCCGAGTTCCTGACCCACGTTCCGCAAACGGTGTTCGTCTCGGCGACGCCCGGTCCGTTCGAACGGAAGGTCTCGAAAGGGCTCGTCGAGCAGATCATCCGGCCGACGGGGCTGGTCGACCCCCCCATCGAGGTCCGGCCCCTGAAGGGCCACATCGCCGACCTCATGACCGAGCTCCGGGGATGTATCGCGCACGGGGACCGAGCGCTCGTCACCACCCTCACGAAGGCGACCAGCGAGGAGCTGGCGAACTACCTCGCGAACCAGGGGTTCCGGGTCCGCTACTTGCACTCCGAGGTCGAGACGATGAAACGGGTCGAGATCCTCCGCGACCTTCGGCTCGGCGAGTTCGACGTGCTGGTCGGGATCAACCTCCTCCGGGAGGGGCTCGACCTCCCCGAGGTCAGTTTCGTCGCGATCCTGGACGCCGACAAGGAAGGCTACCTCCGGAGCGAGACGTCGATCGTCCAGACCTCGGGCCGCGCGAGCCGCAACGTCGACGGGAAGGTCGTCCTCTACGCCGACCGGGTCACCGGGTCGATGCAGCGGGCGATGGCCGAGATGGCGCGCCGCCGCGAGACCCAGGTCGAGTACAACCGGGTCCACAAAATCGTTCCGGAATCCATCCGCAAGGAGGTGCGGTCGCTCCTCGCTCCCGAGGAGGAGGCCCCGTCCGGCGCGCTCTCCACGAGCGGGCTCGGACGGTACTGGAAGGACAAGCTCCCGCTGCTCCTCGCGAACCTCGAGGAGGAGATGCGCCTCGCCGCCGAGCGCCTCGACTTCGAGGAGGCGGCCCGCATCCGCGACCGCCTCCGGGAGGTCCGCCGGGCGAACCCGGCGGCGCGCTCGTCCGCGCGAAAAGCGGCCTCGTCCCCGTAGGCAAGGCCGCTTTCCTAAGCGGTAAAGACTGTTTTATCCGCGGGGGGTCTCCGCGACCCGTGGTCGGCCTTCGCACTCCCGAGACCACGGGGCTCGCCGGGCTTCGAAGGGGCGGGACCGTCACCGAGCTCCTCTTCCTGTACGAATGCGCCACCCTCGAGCCGACCCAATTGCGGCCGATCGCGGAGCGCCTCGGGCTCACCGTCCAGGCCGTGTCGCACTCTTACCGCCAGCTGCGCCGCCGCGGGCTCGTGACCGTCCGGGAGGGCCGCTACCGACCGACGGTCGAAGGGGTCGCCTGGCTCCACGAAACGCTCCGCCGGCTGGGGGACGACCTTCGGGAGCGGATCGAGCGGGTCCACGTCATCCGGTCGACCCGCGCCCTCGCCCTCGAAGACCTGGCGGAAGGGGCCGCCGTCTCCCTCGAGCTCCAGCACGGTCTGCTCTCGGCCCGACCGGGCGGAGGGGGGCCTTCGCGAGGTCGGGTCCACAAGGGCGGTCGGAAAGGTTCCCTGGTCGAGGTCTCGGACCTCGAGGGGATCGTCCCGCTCACGCCGGCCGCGATATCGGTGCGCACCCTCGCCTCGGACGACCTCGCCGACCCCCGTCTGGGGAACCGCGTCCGCGACAGCCTGCCCTCGGACCCTCTCGCGCTCGTCGCCGCCGAAGGCCTAGAAGCGTACCACGCGCTCTCGAACGCCGGCGCGCGTTCGGTCCTTCGCTTCGCCGCCGGTACCGCCTGCCTCGAAGCGTCCCGCCTCGGCGTGCCGAGCTACATCCTGGTCCTCGAGAGCGACCTTCCGTATCTTCTCGCTCAGTTCGCGGGCCCCTCCCCGCCTCCCCTCGAGGTCGCTCCCCTTCCCGGTGGCGGAAAGGTGCGACGGCGAGGTCACTGAGGGGACGCGACGGCCGGCTCGGCGGCGAGGGCCGCGAGCATCTCGGTCACTCCGCCCACCGACCGGGCGCCGCCCTGACGGATCTCCTCCTCGATCGCGCGCGCCCGTCCTCCGGCAAAGTCCCATTCCTCCCCGGGCGTCCGGCGAACGAGGAGGATCGGCACGCGTCCGAGCAACCGCCGGACCTCCTCGAGGTTGGGGAGGTTGGACGGCCCGACGGGGAACGGCGCGACCACGATGGCGGTCGCAGCCTCGAGGAGCGTGCGCAGCCGCTCCCGCACCTCGTCCCCGATCGGGGCGAACGGCACCTCGACGGCGGTGAGGGCGCCCAGGCTCTCCGCGGTCTCGAGGTCGGAATCGAGGAGATGGAGGGCCCCCGCGGTGACGCGATACCCGGCCTCGGAGAGAGCCTGGAGGTAGGGCGCTCCCGAGCCTCCGCCCCCGACGACGTGGACCGGCCCCTTGCCGAGGAACGTTCCGGGACCGGACGGCGAGGGCCGCACGAGGTGGTGGGGGAGAAGATACGGGGCGCCTGTCCGCGGGTCGCGGCGAAGGTCCGCGACCACCCCCCATACCCGGGCGAGGAGCTCCTCGGAGAGGACGTCCGAGGGCACCCCGTCGGCGACCCTTCGACCTCGTGAGAGCACGACGATCCGGTCGGAGAACCGTGCGGCCAGGTTAAGGTCATGGAGGGCCGCCACGACCGTTACCCCCCGCTCTCGGGAAAGCTCGCGGACTCGACTCAGCAGGTCGAGCTGGTGCGCGATGTCGAGGTGGCTCGTCGGCTCGTCGAAGAGCACGAGGGGGGCCTCTTGGACGAGCGCCCGGGCCAGGATCGCCCGCTGCTTCTCCCCGCCGCTCACCGAGAGGATCCCGTCCCCCGCCCGCTCCTCGAGGCCCACCGCTTGGAGCGCCCGGACGGCCGCCTCCCGGTCCCGGGCGGTCTCTCCTTGGAGCCATCCGAGATGGGCATAGCGTCCGTAGAGGACGTAGTCGAGGAGCGTCGCATCCTCCCGGGGATTCTCCTCTTGGGGGACCCACGCGACGCGTCGCGCTCGCTCCGCCACGGAGAGGGAAAGCACCTCGTTCCCGAACAGCTCGACGGAGCCCGCGTCGGGAGCTAGGAATCCGAGGGCCGCGCGCAATAGCGTGGTCTTTCCCGACCCGTTCGGTCCGGTGAGCGCCACGAACTGTCCCCGGGGGACCTCGAGGTCGACGTCCTGGAGCGCCGTCCGCTCGCCGAATCGGACGGTGACCCCGCGGAGCCGGAGCACCCCGTCCGTCGGTCCGGTCATGGAGCCCCCATGGTCGAGTACTGGCGCCGGCGGAAGAGCAGGTAGGCGAAGAACGGCGCTCCGGCGAACGACGTGAAGATCCCGATCGGCAGGAGGGTCCCCGGGAAGGCGACC
Organism: Thermoplasmata archaeon; assembly: GCA_052325545.1. Taxonomy (GTDB): domain Archaea; phylum Thermoplasmatota; class Thermoplasmata; order Lutacidiplasmatales; family UBA184; genus Lutacidiplasma. The sequence continues at coordinate 153,000 of JBKQUP010000013.1, read as the reverse complement.
AGCGAGAGGTCCCGCGCGGCCAGCAGGAACCCGGCGCCGACGAGCGCCGCCCCGGGAAGGACGAGCCGGTAGTCGCTGCCCGCGACCCGGCGGACCACGTGCGGAGAGACCAACCCGACGAACCCGATGATCCCGGTGAACGCGACCGCCGCGGCGGTCGTGACCGAGGCGAGGAGCAGGAGGCGTACCCGCACCTTCCGGGAATCCACCCCGAGGCTCTGGGCGACGTCCGGACCGAGCTGGAGGAGGTTCAGTTCCCGACCGTACGTCGCCAGGAGCGTTCCCGCGATGAGGACCACCCCGAAGGCGATCCCATCCTGGGTCCAATCGAGGGACCCCAGGTTCCCGAGGAGCCAAAAGTCGACCTGGAGGCTACCGGTCGGACTGTAGAGGAGCAATAGCGAGAGGATCGCGGAGAGGAAGCTCGAAAGGGCGACCCCCGTCAGGAGGAGCGTCTCGACCGAGCCGAAACGACTGCGGGCCGCGACCAGGATCACCGCTCCCGTCCCGATCGCCCCGACGAACGCGAAGAGCGGCAGGAGGAGGTTCTGCTCGCCCACCCCGACCCGAAAGACCACGACCACCGCGGCCCCGAGGGTGCCCCCCGACGAGATCCCGAGCAGGAACGGGTCCGCGAGCGGGTTGCGGAACACCCCTTGGAGCGTCCCACCGGAGATCCCGAGGCCGGCCCCGACCACGACGGCGAGCATGATCTCGGAAAGCCGCGCGTCCCAGACGATCTCGATCAGGCCCGCGCAGCCGCTCGCCGGGACGCTCGCCCCCGCGCACGGGTCGGAGAAGAACGTACCGCCCGAGACCTGGTGGAGGAGGATCCTCAGCACGGTGTCGGGAGAGATGGCCACCGTCCCGAGGATCGGCGAGAAGAAGACGCCGACCCCGAGGATGGCGAGGAGGAGCCCGAGGACCCACGGCCGGCGGCCGAGCGTCTTCCCGGTCCGGGTCGGGGTCGTGGCCGCCGCTCCCACGATGCCGCTCCCCTACGCGGACGCGTCCGGATGCAGGATCGCGATGAGCTGGGGAAGGCCGACGAGGATCATGGTCGGGTCGGGTTCCGTGAAGTAGTTCGAATCCATGCCGACCGCGCGGCCGTCCTGGGTCGCGGTGAGCTGCGACCAGAACGGACCGGCCGCGTAGCTCGACGCGTTGATCCCGAACCCCGTCCCGTAGACGAGGTAGTGCGGGTCACTCGCGAGGACCTGTTCGCCGGAGAGCTCGGGATAGGACAAGGTCGCGTTCGCCGAGATGCTCGCGCCGCTCGCGAGCTCGATCAGCGACTGACCGAACGTCCCCGGGCCGAACGTCCAGTAGCCGTTCCCATCGGCGGAGTACGTGACGAGAACGGTCGGGAACGGCGTGCCGTTCGCGGTCAGGTTCTCCTGGAGCGAGGCCGCCTGGGAGAGGGTGGATTGGAGCGCGCTCGCGAGCGAGGAAGACGCCCCGGGGACCTCGAAGATCTCCCCCAGGAGCTGGTCGTCCAGTATGACCCCGGTCAGGGTGGCGGGTTGGAGCATCACGACCGGGAGGTGGTAGGTCTGGGTGAGCTGTTCGACTGCCGAGACGGAGACGATCGTGGCGGCGAGGACCAGCTGCGGCCCGAGCGCGAGGAGCTCCTCCACGTCGAACGTCGGCCCGGTCTGGACGCACATCGACGAGGAGAGGTTCCAGAGAGCGACCTGGTCGGAAGAGTAGTCCGACGATAGCCCCCCTAAACTCGGGGCGTAGCAGTCCACACCGACGACGTGGCTCCGCAGTCCGAGGCGGTACATCGAGTCCATGATCGAAGGCCCGAGGACGACGACCCGCGACGGGTCGAGCGGCACGGTCACCTGGCGGCCGAGGTCGTCCGTGATCGTGAGCGGCCCGGACGGGGAACCCGGTCGGACGGCGTAGTAGGTAGCGATCCCGACCACCGATAGGCCGGCCACGACGATCACGCCCACCGCGAACCAGGCCATGGGGATCGTTCGTCGAGACGGTGTCGACGAGGGGTCATGCAAATACATTGGATTTGGCACAAAAGTGCTTTCAAATAAACATTTCGCCGACCCGAACCGCCCGGGGCGGGGAGGACGGTCGGGGAACATTTCGACGAAAAAGGCTATCTCTTTCGAGGCTCCCGGCATTCCCGGAGGGAGCATAGGCTAATTTGGTAGACCAGCGGGCTCCAGTCAGGGCGACCGGGGGTCGTCCTGGGATTAGGTCTTGCGGAGGGGCGAAAAGCCCCCATGACGAGTGACTGGAGCGCGCGGAGAGACCCGCATATCGGGGTTCAAATCCCCGTGCTCCCATTTCCTTCCATGCGGGAATCCCGGTCAGATGGGCCTACCGGGCGGCCCCTTGAGAGGACCCTCCGCTTAGGCAAGGGTCACATGGGTCGACGGACGAGCTCGGCTACGCGGAGCGCGCCCGATTCTCGTCGGCTTGGCCCAGGTGTGCGGCCGAGTCAGAAACCCTAAGTCTTCCGATTCGCCATTCTGGCGTAGAATTCCTTCGCGCGCTTTTCCATCTCGGCAGGCGGGACGTCCTCGCGATGAGTGGCGATCGACCATTCGTGACCGAACGGGTCCCGAATCCGGGCATGCCGATCACCCCAGAACATATCGGTAGGCTCTGAGACCGAGGTGGCGCCGGCCGCAAGGGCTAGGCGGTACGTAGCGTCAACGTCCGGCACGTAGAGCCAAACGGCTCCAGCGGTGCCCCCAAGGGACTTCGGCGAACGGTTTCCCATCTCGGGGAACTCGTCCGACAACATGAAAATCGAGTCGCCGACCTGGAACTCAGCATGGAGTATTTTGCCGTCGAACGACGAGACCCCTTCTCTCTTCTTAGCGGAGAATGCTTTCGTGTAAAACTCGAGGGCACGAGCCCCATTGTCCACGGTGAGGGTTGGGGTCGCAGTGTGGTATCCTACCGGAACCGGCTTTACTTGGCTGGGCATTGCGGGGCGGACCGCCTCTTCCTACATCAACCCTTCCGTGACCCGAAAGTGTAAGTTCCGTCTCCCCTCTTTCTTCGACACGGGGGACTAGCCAAGGTACCCCTTCCGAGACGTCCCGCGAGCTTCTGACCCACGCGCTCACACGCTTCCTGCCAATCATTTGAGAGGCGGATTGTGAATCTCCGAGCCGAAGCTTGGTTGCGTCTTTCCGCGGTCGAATCACCCCGACCGATGGGTACCTGATGCCCGCCGTTGAGGGTGGGAACCCTTGCTCCCACCTCCCCCCGCGTTGAGGAAGCGCACCGGCTGAGGTTCCCACACAACCTCGAGGTGCAAGGAGACGGCGGCCTCGAGCGATCCCCTGGCGGCGGCCGAGGGAACAAAGCGAAGTATTCCCGTGGTTGAACCAGCTGCCCCTCGAGCTCGAGCGGGAAGCAAGGAGGAAGCGACCGAACGAAGCGGTCTGCGGAAACGAATCCATGCCACTAGAATACACTGGTGTCCGGGTGCGGGACCTGAGCCGAGCCGTGCGGTTCTTCACGGAAGGGCTCGGGCTGAAGGTAGGTTTGTCCGGCCGCATGGCGGCCGGCGGTCTTTGGCAGGAGCTCTACGACCCGGAGAGCAGGGCGATCCTCGAGCTCAACTACTACCCGGGGGACCCACCGTATCGGCTCGGGGACGAGCTCGACCACCTCGGATTCCGCGTAACCGAGCTGGACGCCGTGGTCGACCGGCTGGTCGCGCTGGGGGCGCGGGTGGAGATCCCGCCGTTCGACGAGGGCGAAATGCGCCTCGTTTTCCTCTCGGACCCGGACGGGCTCTGGGTGGAGCTCTACGAGCGCCGTCCCGGCGAAGAGCCCCCCACCTCCCGGCCCGGAAGCTGACCGGGGCGCTCGGGCGACGGGGATAAGAAGCGGTCCCCGCCATGCCCTGCCGGTAATCCGTGGAACCCACGGCCCCGTCCTCCACGCCCTCGCCCGGACCGACGGTCGTACCGGAGGCGACCCATTCCCTCACGCTGAGCTCGAGCGCGGTCTTCGCGGCGAGCCTCGCGACGCAGCTGATCGGGTTCTTTGCGAGCATCGCCTTCTACAAGACGATCGGGCTCACCGAGTCGGGCCGAGTCCTCCTCGGGACGGCGCAACTGTTCCTGCTGATCGGCTCGTCGATCAACGGCGTCGGCGACCTCCGTCTCGGCACCGCGTACACGTACTTCCTCGCCCGAGGCAAGCCGGCGGCGGACAACACGTCCACCTACCTTCTCGTGCGGATGTTGATGGTCGGCGCTGCCGGCCTGATCCTCTTCGTGATCGCGCCGCTCTCCATCGACGGGGCCCATATCACCTCGGGAAGCACCCAGCTGCTGTCCCTCGGCATCTTCGTCACCCTCCCTCTTCTCTGGTCGTTCTCGACGGTGTACAACGCCTACTTCATCGGCGAGGGCAACTCGGTCAAGGCCCAGTATCCGTCCCTGGTCGAGGCGATCGCCCGATTGCCGGCCATTATCATCGTGGCGTTGTACTTCCCCACGATCCTGGGGATCACGGTGGCCTACGCGATCGGGGCGGCCACGTCGGCTCTCTACTCTCTTCCCGTGATCATGCGCCTCCTCCGGCGGTTCCATTGGCCCGAGGCCCTCCGGATGTTCCGCTTCTCCTGGCCTCTGATGGGCAGTCTGATGCTGAGCTACATGGTCACGAATATGATCCCGCTCATCGTCAACGCCTACCTGGGCGCGGCCGCGCTCACGATCTTCCTCGCCGCGAACGGCTGGAGGATCCTCGCCCTTTCCCTTCCCGCGGCGGTCACCACGCCGCTGTTCCCGTATCTGGCCGGATTGCATCGGAAGGAGGAGTACGAACGGATCCGACGGGGGACCTGGCAGGCGTTACGGTATTCGGCGATGCTGCTCGTCCCCGGCGTCGTCGCGCTCGTGACGTACCGGTACGCCTTCCTGAACGTGTTCCAGAATGCGGCCTACGCCAACGCGGGGTCGTTGAGCCTCGCGATCCTCGCCATCGGCGCCATCCCGCTCGCGCTGAGCCAGATCATGCAGACGTCCATCAACTCGATCGGTCGGCAGCGCCTGGAACTGTACATCACCTCCACCCAGGTCGTCGTCCTCTTCGCCGCGGTCTTCCTCCTGATGCCCCGGGGAGCGCCGCTCTACATGAGCGACGGTCTGGTCGCCGGCTCGATCGCCGTGCTCGCCTCCTCGATCGCGGCGCTCGCGCTGAACACGTACTTCATGGAGACGCTCATTCAGGTCCACATCCAGCCCCGGTCAATCCTCGGGATCACGCTCAGCGCGGCGGGGGGGTTCTTCGTCATGTCCCAGTTCAACCACTTCCTCCCCCACAACCGCTACTTCCAGCTGGCCGGAGGGGTGGTCCTCGGCTTCGCGGCGTACTTCGTGATCCTGATCCTGATCGGGGAGCTCACCCGTCAGGACGTCCGCCAGATCGGCTCGTCGGTGGGCCTCCCTTCATGGTTCTACAATCCGATCGCCCGTCTCTGTTGGAGGGACGCCTCGCCCGGCCTGCTCCCCGTCGACCTGAGCCGCGCCCGAGGACTGCGACCGACGGAACTGCCGGAAACGTTCGTGGGCGACACCCAGCTGCCCGAGATGACCCCGCTCCCGGAGGAGCCTCCCCCCTCGCCTCCGGCCGACTAGGAATGCCTCTTCGGGTCCGCGGGACCCCGGTGCGGACGCGCGGGCGGCGCAGAGCTTAAAGTCGGGTTTCGGGTCCTCGGAGCGAGGAAGCTCAGAATGGTCCATATCGAGGTGCGACCGGCGGCGACCGACCCGGTCCGGACGCTAGGCGGCGGACGCGCGTGCGGGTCGAGCTAGGGTCCGACCGGAGCGCCTCCACGACCGACACCCAACGTCGTCCGACCGTGCGAGAGAGGAGGCCGACCCCGCAGGGCCGGGCGGGCTCGTGACCGACCTCGCGCTCTGGAGCGAGAACCTCCGGAAGGTCTACGTATCGAAGGGGGCGCCCCCCACGGAGGCTCTCGCCGGCGTTTCGCTCGAGGTCCGACGGGGAGAGCGGGTCGCGCTCCTCGGCCGCAACGGGGCCGGCAAGACGACCTTCCTCAGGATCGCCTCGACGTTGCTCCGGCCCACTTCCGGGCGGATCCAGGTGTTCGGCTTTGACGTCGACCGGACGCCCGAGAAGGCCCGACCGTACATCGCGGTCGTGCCGCAGGAGGGGAAGCCGTTCTTCCACCTCACCCCGCGCGAGCAGGTTTACACGTACTTGCGGGCCCGCGGGCTGGGACGGGAGACCGCCAAAGCCCGGACGGAGGAAGCGCTCGAGAAGATGGGGCTCACCGAATTCGCGAATCGCCTTTCCATCACGTTGTCGGGAGGCCAGCGACAGCGGGCGATGGTAGCGACCGTCATCGCGACCGAGGCCCCCCTCCTGTTCCTGGACGAACCGACGATCGGCATGGACCCGTTCGCCCGCCGCTCCGTGTGGGAGTCGATGCGAGCGCTCACGCGAAAGGGCTCGACCATCCTGCTGACGACGCACTATCTCGACGAGGCCGAGGCCCTGAGCGACCGGCTCTACATCATCGAACGGGGGCAGGTGCTCGTCTCCGGGACCGCGGACGACCTGAAGCGGTCCGTCGGAGGCACGGTCAAGGTCCTGCTTCCGGAGGGAGCGGCGCGGGTCGAGTCGTTCCGTACCTTCGGTTCGTGCGTCACCGACGGGGAGGCGCTCACGATCATCGTCGAGCCCGAGCGGCTGGGCGAGCTCATGGACCTCGCGGTGCGCTCGAAACTGATGGCGACCGTCGGTCCGGTCACGCTCGAGGAAGCGTTCCTTCGCGTCGTCGGGCGGTCGATCGATGTCGACTAGCGAAGTTACCCCCAGCTCCCGGGCGTTCCGCGGCCTGGCCGCGTTCCTCTGGACCGAGATCCTCGTTCAGGCCCACGAGCGGCTCGCGATGGCGACCTCGATGCTCGTTCAGGGGGTGCTCCTCATCTTCGTTTGGATCCTCAATCCGGGGCTCCTCGGCGTCGCGTTCGTGGGGGCCATCATCTTCTCGACGTTCGCCATGGGCCAGCGGGTGCTCAACGAGGCCGCCTACATCCGCATCGACCACAAGGCGAACGACCTCTACCTGGCCGGTCCGATGTCGCCCGAGGCGTACTTCCTCGGCATGTCGACCGGGATCCTGGTGGTCTACGTAGCGCCGGTCGTCGCCCTCGGGGTCCTGGCGACCGCGGTCGTGCATTTCACGCTGGCCCAGGGCCTCCTCCTCCTCGGCCTCGCTTCCATCGTCTGGGTATTCTCCGCGTCCGTCGGGTACGTCTTCTCGACGTTCTTCCGCGACAACCGGGCGATCTGGGCGTACTCGAGCCTGTTCTTCAACGTCTTCGGGGTCCTGCCCCCTGTCTTCTATCCGTTCCGGCTCTTCCCGACCTGGCTGCACCCGGTCGCCCTGCTCATGCCTCCGAGCGCGGCCGCGGCCCTCGCCCAGGTGAGCCTCGGCATCACCCAACTCACCTCGGGCGAGCTCGCCCTCGCCGTGGGCGGGCTTGTGGTGGAGACCACCGTCGTCTTCCTGTTCGCGATCTACTGGGCCCGGCGGACGGTGCGGGCGGACTAGATGGCCGCGATGCGCTCCGAGTTTCCGCACGTCCCGACGAACGGGCGAGCGGTCCCGGCGTTCCTGATCGTCGGCTGGCGCTGGATCAGTCGCAACCCGGCGGTCGCGATCACGCCGGTCCTTCTCCCGTTCATCTTCCTCTACTTCCTGTCGCTCATCTCGCCCCCCTCGCTCCTCCCGCTCGAGGTCGTCGGGGCCATGCTCTTCACGATGCAGAACATCGGTTCCTGGGTTCTCGGGGACAGCGCCTTTTGGCGGATCGAGTGCTCGCTCCAGGACATGTTCGTCGCGAGCCCGCTGAGCCGGGTCCGCTACCTGTTCGGCATCGCCATCGAGAACCTGATCGCGATGCTGCCCGCGCTCGCGATCCTGACGGCCCTCCTCGTCTGGGCCGGAGCCCGAGAAGGAACCCCCCTCACACCCTACGCTTTCCTCGTCCTCGTGGCGTGCCTCGCGATCCTGTGGGTCCTGTTCTCGGCCGTGGGCATCGGGATCTCGAGCCGGATCCGTACCCAGCGCGAGATCTGGCCCGTCGGGAACCTGACGTTCACCATCCTCGGGATGCTCTCGCCCCTCTACTACCCTCTATCCGCCCTTCCGCCGCTCTGGCAGGACGCGGCGCGGTTCCTGCCCACCACCTACGCCGCTCTCCTCATCCAGGGCGCGCTCGGCATCACACCCGCCACCCCGAGCGAGATGGTCTTCTACGCCTTCCTGCTCGTGACCTGCGCCGCGGTCGGCCTCGTCATCATGCTGCGCCTCTACCGCTGGGGGGAGGCGTAGGCGGGGATGATAGGAAACGTTCATGCGGGGTGCCGGCATGTACGCTTCGGTGCCTTCACCGAGAGCCGCTCCCGCTTCATCGTGCGTTTCGGTAGCACCGCTGGGGATTCCTTCGAACCGCTCCTACCGCTTGCTTCCCCGAGTTGCCGGCGGCAGGTAAACCGGAAATGAGTGACGACGAGTTCGACGAGATCCTATCCGCGCTCGACCGAGAGACCGCCCGCATCCGGGTTCGTGCCGAACCCCGCCGGTACAACAAGCCGGCGACCGTGATCTCCGGGTTCCCGCCCGGGGTCGACCTCGCGGAGACGACGCGCTCGCTCAAGAACCGTCTCGCGACAGGGGGGTCCGTCGTCGACGGGGAAGTGTACCTTCAGGGGGACCACCGCAGCCGGATCCGCGCGGAGCTCGCTAAGCTCGGCTTCGACCCCGAAACGATCGAGATCTCGGACACGGCGCTCCCGAAGCGCGGACGCCGCGGGTAGAGTTCGTTCGCCCTCCCCCCGGGGGAGGCCCTCGGGAAATCGAAGGAAAAACCGGATCGGGCGGACCGGCAAACGTATATCCGCTTACTGTACCCGCCTCGTCCGAGGCAACCCCCCGATGGCAGCGTACGCGCATCCCGAGGTATTGGTGGAGACCGACTGGCTTGAGGCGCACCGTAACGACCCGAAGGTCCGTATCGCGGAGGTCGATTATGACCCCGCGGCGAACTACGAGATGAGCCACATCCCCGGCTCCGTCCTGTTCGACTGGCGCAAGGACATCAACGACCCCATAGCCCGTGACATCCTCTCGGGGGACGCGCTCACCGCCCTCTTCGCGCGCGCCGGTATCGACGACGACACGACGCTCGTCCTCTACGGCGATTTCAACAACTGGTTCGCCGCGTTCGCCTTCTGGGTCTTCACCTACTACGGCGCGAAGAACGTCAAGCTGATGAACGGCGGCCGCAAGAAATGGATCGCCGAGGACCGACCCCTCACCGAGGACGTTCCGAAGCCGGCCCCCGGCCACCTCCGGGCGCAGCCTCCGAACGCACCCCTCCGGTCGTTCCTCGAAGACGTCCGGAAGGTCCTTCCGGACGTGAAGGGCGGGAAGTTCTCGCTCGTCGACGTCCGCGGGCCGAAGGAGTTCTCGGGCGAGATCACCGCCCCTCCCGAGTATCCGACCGAGCACGCGCAGCGCGGCGGCCACATCCCCGGCGCGAAGAACATCCCGTGGGCGCAGGCGGTCAAGGACGACGGGACGTTCAAGTCCCGGGACGAGCTCGAAGAGCTCTACCGCTCGAAGGGCGTCCTTCGGGACCACCCCGTGATTACCTACTGCCGGATCGGCGAGCGGTCGAGCCACACCTGGTTCGTGCTGAAGTACCTCCTCGGATACCCCGACGTCCGGAACTACGACGGCTCCTGGACCGAGTGGGGGAACCTCGTCCGGACCCCGATCGAGAAGTAGGCGAGACCCGCTCGCTAGCTCCGACGGCGGCGGGGCTTCGGCTCCGCCTCCTTTCGTACCAGGAACTGGTGGAGGGTACCCTCCCGGCGGTGCGCGAGCACGGTGTGACCGGTCTGGTCCGACCAGCGGACCATCTCGATCGGGCTCGTCGGGTCGTCCGTCACGAGAAGGACCGCTTCCCCCGGTGAACGCACGGCGAGTTCCTCGTTGAGCCTCGTGAGCACCGCCGAGCACTCGATCCCGATCTCGTACAGCTCGAAGTCCGGGGTCGTCGGCCAGCAACGGATCCGTTGTCTGCGGATGCGCTCCTCGAGGCGCTCGGCGATCTGGGACGCGGTCTCGAGGAAACGGCCCGGCTCGTCGGGGTGGGCGGGGCGGACCCGAACGACCCAGCCCTCGCCGTACGGGGCATCGTTGAGCAGGCGCGGGCGTCGCGCGACCTCCTCGTTGCGAGCGACGAGGATGACGTCGACCGGCACGCGGATCGCGCCCGTGAACCGGGTGCTCTCGACGGTGGCGACGCTGCGCCCTCGCCCGACCGCTCCCTCGATGGGCCGGAACGTGAGGGACCGGAACGGTCCCGCGAACGCGCTCAAGGTCCCGAGGATCCCGAGACGGGCGGTCCCCCCCTCGGGGTCGTCCGCCCACCAGACGTCGGTCTTGAGGTGATAGAGCCGGTCCTCGGGTAGCGGGCAGCCACCGACCTCCATGGGCGTGGGAGGTTCGGAGAAGCTCTTAGGGGTAACTTGCGCGACAAGCTTTTGCCGTTGTAAGCGAGTCGTCGGACCATGCGAGCGGCGGCCGCGTCCGGTGGTGCGACGCGGCCCGTAGGGCGGCCCCGATGCCGGTGCGGCCACCTCCCCACCCATCACATGGAAGTCGTCGCGATCGGGACGAGTGCGAGCTTCCGCCTCCAATCGACCGGCCCGTGCGCGCTCTGCGGGGAGGCGGTCTGCCACCGCTACACCCCCGGCGGGACGTGACCCGGACCAGAGGGCGCGCCCCTCAGCCGTAGGCGCTCTTGATGAGGTAATCCTTCAGCCGCGTGAGGCGCTCTTCCCAGAAGTGGAAGTGCCACGAGCGTGCCTCTTCCCAGGGCTCGCTCGCGCCCCACCCTTCGTGCTCGAGGGTGATATCGACCCCTTCCGGTGACTCCTGCAATCGCACGTAGATCTGGGTCCGGGGCTCCGGGTGGTTCATCAGGCGCTCGAACGGCGGCGGGGCGAACCAGCTGAACCCGATGTCGAGGCCGGGGGTCATGCGAAGGATCTTCCCCGGGCTCGTGAACGCGGTCGCTCCCTTCCATGCGAGGTGGTACGTTCCGCCGACCTCAGCCGTGACCTGCGCGTCGTCCGCGAGCCAGTTCTTGATCTGCGCCGGGTCGGTGAACGCAGCGTAGATCATGGGAACCGGGAGAGGGATCGTCACCTGGATGAGGATCGGGTCGAGGCCTTCGGAAATCACGGTGCCGGTTCGGGCATCGTCGGCTAAAGAGTTTGCGTGAGGACTCCTCCCGACCTCCCCTGCCGTCCAACGGGAAGAAGAATCGGGGTCGGACCGCCCACTCTCGCCGACCCTCGTCCTTCGTCAGGACGTAAACCGCTTTAGGGGCGGGCGCTCCGCCCTCCACAGTGGATTCGGCTGAGTGGGCCGCGATTGGCCTCGGGATCACCGTGTCGGTGATGCTCTTGCTCATCCTGTTCGCATTACGTTCCCGCGCCCGACGGCCCCCACCGAAAGAGTTCGGGCCGAAGTAAGGAACCGACCCGCCCCTCTTTCTGGGAGCCGAATTCGCAACCCGACTCGCTCACGCTGCGACCGTCGAACCGAGACCTACGGATGGGGAGGCCCTTCTTGGATGGGCCGTCTGAAGCGGCGTTTCCCCCCACCGACATCCAAGCCCCCGGCACGGGCGACACGAGCCCATGCCGGGTCCCGACCTCCGGCGGAGACCCCGCTCCCCGGAAAGGCTATCTCCCTCCCATCTTCCAACGGAGGTATGGTCGGGTGGTCTTCTCGGCCGGGGCTCGCCATCGCGGTAGTCGTCTTTGTCGTTCTCGGGTCGCTGGGGTTAGTCACGGGCATCGCCGCGGCCACCGGAGTGGGGTCCGCCGCCGCCCATCCGACCTCGCCTGCCGGGGCATCCCCCGCAACGGCCTCCACGGGGACGCCGCCGCGCTCGGCGACCGGAATCGCCAAGGCGCTCGCCATCGAGGACGCGTTGCGCGCGAAAGGCATCTCGCCCGCTACCGTGCATCTCCCGAATTTTGCCGGCGCCGTCACCGACACGGCCCAGCCGATCCAACCTTCGTACACTCAAGCCCCGGCGCCGATGGGCGTCGCGGACATCGGTCTCGAGAACCAGTCGGGCGTGCTCGTCCCGTACGAGCTCAACACGACAAGCGTCGCGGGAACAGTCAATATCACTAACCTGCAGTCACTCTACCTCGACGGGGATGGTCCCGATACTTACGGGATTCAGCTGAACTCGGTCGTTGCCGGAGTCACCATCTTTGGCAACTCGTCCTATGAGTTCTGGAGCCAGAACTACATCGACTACACGGTCAGCACCCAACAGCTGGTTTTCGGGGACGAGGTGTGGAACTTCTCGAACCTGTCGGGGAACTTCCCGGCGAACAGCGTCTATGGGTACAGTCCCAACGGCACGAATTCCTCCTTCCCCTACTTGTATCAGGGATACGGACCCGCGATCACGATCGCGTATCCATTCACGCTCACGCTCTACCTCAACACCTCAACCATCGCTGACCGCCCTGCGCTCTACTTCAACTACACCGTTTCGAACGACACGTTCCGGCAGTCGAGCTCCTTCGACTATCTGATCTTCAACTCCTCGGTCGGCACTCCGACGCAGGCTGCTCCGACCCCGTACTACCAGGCGGACGGGTACAACTACGACCCGATCGGCCTCATCAACGACATGGAGATCGATATCCTGGGCAACGACGACGGCGACACCACGGCCTTCTTTGCGGCCGACGCGACCATTTCGCTGCAGTTCTGGAACGCGACCGCGGGGGAGATGCAAGAGGTGCCGTCCGCGTACAGCGCCGGCCAGGAGACCGGCGAAACCTGCGTCGGGCTGTTGGTCACCTCGAGCGGAGGGACGAACCCGATCGGAGAGGTCCAATCGGGGCCCGGACTGGTCGGGGGTCTCTGGAACTATTCGGGAGAGGCGGGCGCCACGGCCGTCACGGTCACGGTCCATCCCGCGGGGCCGTACTCGTTCCTCTTCGTGAACGTCGGCAGCACGGAGAACGTCAGTGCGGCCCAATGGGTGCCCACCTCCACCACCGGGACGACGACCTTCTACCTCCCGACCGGGGGCACCTACTTCCTTGACTTCATGCTGAACAGTCATGCTCCCGAGAGCCTGGTCGTACCCACCACCGGCCCGGTGGCCCCCCGGACGGTCACTCTTCCCGCCGAGTATTCGTTGGGCGTCTACACCCCGATTTTCGCCCTGACCAACGGTGAGTTGGGGGCCATCTCGGCATCCGGCGGGGGAGTCGCGGGGAACCCCTACATCATCCACCGCGCCCAGTATGGTTCGCTCGCCCCACAATTCGCTCAATGGGACGACTACCTGTTCCCCGTCTTCCCCGGCCTCTTGATCGCCGACACTTCCGCATGGGCGGACGTGACGCCCTCGTCGTTCGAGATCAACCTGCCCTCGTGGAACTTCGCGTATGCGTCCGTCGCGGCCCTCGGACTGCCGCTCACCAACGACTTACAGCTGCAGTTCTACGACGCGTCCAACATCTCCCTCGTTGACGCCGCCGGAATCTCGGGATGGATGAGCGCGTTCCTCTACCAATTCCCCGAGAGCTCGGTGATGATCTGGGACTGCACGAACATGCTGGTCGCCTCCAATTCGTTCTACGACCAGGGGAATGCACTGCTGCTCTACGGAGGGTCGAACAACACGGTGTGGGGCAACTCGTTCCTCTCCACCCCCGCCGCCGCGATGAACCCGACGTCGATCGACGACAACGGCCCGTGGGTCACGGGCGTCAATGAAACGGAGTCCGGGGACCTCGTCTACAACAACTTCTTCGAGGTTGGCATCCCGGCGATCACCCCTGCGTATGACCCCTTCCAGTGCGACCAATACGGGTACTGCTCGTTCTTGGCGTACAACGATACCTGGAACGTCAGCGTCCAGCCGGTGACGAACTACTCCATCCTCAACGGCTGGAACTTGACGGGAAGTATCATCGGGACCTCGTACCAGGGCGGGAACTTCTGGTCGAACTACGGGACTCAAGCGGATCCGTTTGGAGTCCTACCGTACAACGACTCGGGCGCCATTACCAACGGCGGTGACTACGTTCCGCTCGTGGCGAGCACTCTCTTCCCGGTGACGTTCACGGAGTCGGGCCTGCCGAGCGGTTCCCAATGGTGGGTGAACCTCACCAACGGGCTGAGCTTCTCCTCGGCCTCGACGGCCGTTACCTTCAGCGTGGCGAATGGTACGTACGACTACACTGTCGCCGCGCCGGCCGGATACCAGAGCTGGGAGAACGGCAGCGGCAACTTCACAATGGATGCGGCGAGCGTCTCGGTCTTGGTCTCTTTCGCCACGCTCGTGCCGGTGACGTTCTGGGAATCCGGCCTTGTTCCGGGTTGGACCTGGTCGGTTTCGGTGACCGAGCCTGCCAATGAGAGCTCGGTCGGTGGGACCTCGAGCGCGTCCACCATCGTCCTCGACCTCCCCGGAGGATTGCCCTCTACCCCCTACTCCGGCCAAGCATCGGCGTTCGAGTTCCCGACGGTGAACTGGTCGACGAACGTCAGCCTCGCCGCGTCGACCGTCCCCATCCTCTTCGCTCCGGTCAATGGGACTCTCGTGATGCAGGTGGCGCCCGCCGGGGCGACGCTGACCGTGAACGGTAACGCGGTGGGTCTCCCTGCGAACGGCACCGCCACGCTCCCGCTGGCTCCCGGCGTGTACGCGGTCGAAGTGACCGAGGGTGGATACGTTCCGTACTTCAACAACGTGAGCGTGGCGAGCGCCCAAAGCACTTCGGTCGTGGTCTCCCTCACCTCGATCCCGACGGCCGGCGTGAGCTCGACCGCGTGGGTCGCGATCGGGCTCCTGGCTGCGCTCGCCGTCGTGCTCGGGTTGGTGGCCCTCGTCTACCGGTCGCGTGGGCGTCGGCCGCCGCCGAAGCCGCTCGAACCCGCCGCGGCGGTCGTCACGTCACCCGGTGTCAGCGGGTCGGAAGCGAGCCCTCCCCAGGTGTGGTCGGAGAAATAAGGAAGCCGACGTTCCCTCGCGCCGGAACGGGATATCAACCTCCGGACCCATCGGGCGGGGGATGACCGGCCCTCCGGTCGCCGGTACCGTTGCCGGCCCGGCTGGGCAAGGCAGAGTGGGTGCTGCCGTCTCGCGGTGGTCGCGGGAGAGCAGGACGCCTCTCGCCGTCGGCCGGGACCTTCGTCGTGGCGGGAGGAACCCTGGGAAACGATGACGTCCACGCGATGGGTCGCCCCGTGACCGTTGTACCCGAGGAAGCACTGCCGCCGTCCGAAGCCGTGGCGGGCATCTCTCGCCCGTCGGCGGACACCTTACTCCCGGAAATCCATCGCCCGATACTTTCGGGACCCGCCCGGTACGCTCTGCGACGGCTGTTGTTGATCCCGGCGCAGCTCGTGTTCGTGCTCCTGGTCCTCTACCTCGTCATCGAGGTGCCCATCAGTCTTACGCAGGCCCCACCGGAAAGCCTCACCGGAATCGACCGGGGATTCTTCCAGCTGGTGTTCAACATCTTTACTGGCAATTGGGGGACGACCGAGTACTCGATTGGGCAAACCGGTTTCCTGAACCTCCATCTGACTTGGATCCAGGTTTTCGCGTATTACATTCCCTCCTCCATCCAGTTGGCGCTGTTCGCGCTCCCCATCGCGGCCGTGCTGGCCTACCCCATCAGCCTCTATGCGGGCTGGAGCCGTCGGCCGGGAATCGATGCGCCCGCGCGGCTCGTGACCCTGACCGGTGCCCTGCTACCGGTCTTTGTCGTGGGGACCCTGGTCCTGAACGCCCTCTTCCTGGGATACCTGGGATACTTCCAGGACATTCCATCCCAGGGGTTGCTCCCGGCGGACTTCTGGTTCTTCGACCGCGGCGGCTACCCCTCCTGGATCCTCTACCAGTTCGCGACCCAGCCTACGGGAATGCCGTTGGTCGACGCGGTCATCCACCACGCGTGGACGATCGCCGCGATATCGTTCACGAAGACGCTCATCCAGGCCTCGGTCGTGGCGATCGCCTACGTCGCGATCTTCTTTCGGCACGCGCGCTCGATCGCTCGGTCGGTCCGAGAGGAAGTGTACATCGTCGGGGCCCGCTCCCGAGGGATCTCCGAGCGGACGCTATTGTGGCGGCACGCTGCCCGAGCGGTGACCCCTTCGTTCCTCCTCATCTTCGCTCTGACGATCCCGGAGTACCTCGGAGTTCAGTTCGCGGTGGAGGTGGCCTTTGTCGACCAGTCCGGCTTCGGGTACCTGATCTTCGCCTCCCTGACCACGGGCCAGCTTGCCCCCGTGGTTCCCTTGGTCTTCTTGATCGCCATCGTGGTCCTCGTCTGGGCCCTCCTCGTCGACCTCATCGCGCTCCGCCTTGACCCCCGGGGGTTGGCGGGAAGATGACCGACGCTTCGGTATCCCGCTCCCCCGAGCTGCCGCCGCCGTCGCGACGACCCACCCTTCGGGAGCGATGGGCCCGACGGCCCCCCAGCCTCGGGTTTCTGGTAGGCGCCGGGATGCTGGCCGTCTACTTGGTCTCCGCGCTGAGCGCCCTTGTCGTCTTTCGCAGCTCGCTCGACCAACTTCCCCAGAACGTCGTGTGGGTTCCGCTCGAGAACCCCATCGGCCCCTCCGCCGCCCACCCGTTCGGGATCATGGCTGGGTTCGGCACGGACCTGTTCCGCGCGGTCTGGCAGGCCACGCCCTGGGACCTCGCCATCGTCGCGGGCATCCTGGCCATTGACGTCTTCCTGGGTTTCTTCCTCGGCGCCATTGCCGGTCTCAACGAGGGCGGGATCGTCGATGCGTTCGTCACCTTTGTCAGCGACTCTCTGGGGACGATCCCGACGTTCCTCTTGGCGGTCGTCGTGTTCGCCGGTCTCCTGACGGTGGCGCCGCAGGCGGTCGGCCTTTCGGTCTTCGTCGTGGTCTTCGGCATCATCCTCTGGCCGACCATGGCCCGCACCGTTCGGGAGCGAGCGCGCATCATCTCGCACGCGCCGTACGTAGAGGCGGCCCGTGCTTCGGGCGCTTCCTTCCCCCGCATTCTGGTCCGGCACATCATGTCCAACTCGGTGGGGCCGGTACTGGCCCAGTTGCCGCTCGACGTAGCCCCGATATTCTTCGTCCTCTCCGCCTTCCCCTGGTACTACAATTGTCAGCTGCCCGGCGGGCCCCCCGTTCCCCCCGGGGTTCCCCCGCCCCCGTACCTCATCCCGTCCCTTCCGTCGTTCTCGCCGCTGCCCTCCGGCGCGTTCCCGGAGTGGGGGTATCTCCTCGGGTTTGGCACGTGCGAGGGGTTCAGCTTCGCGGGGGGCTACAACTACTGGTGGATGTACCTCTTTCCGCTGATCGCCATCGTTGGCCTGGGACTCGCACTCGGGCTTCTCTGTGACGGGATCGAACGTTGGCGCCACTTTGACCGATAGGAAGTGACTACCCTTGCTCAGAGATGGAAAGCATTTCGACGAACGACCGGACCCTCGCCGCAGAATCGACGATTGGGCTTCGGTCGCACGTCTTTCGGAGCGCATGGGACCGCCGGGTCATTTCCGAAGCTGAGCGATAGTGCTTTTGCCGGCAATCATATACAGACGCCACGAACGCGCGGACCGGCTTTGGGCCGACAATGAATCCTCGACAGCGAGGCTTGAGGTCCGCAGCGGCTTCGGCAATCCTCTGTCTCCTGCTGTTGACTTCTGTGGTTCTTGTCTTGGGGTATCGCACCGATTCGGGGCTCGGGCCGCGCGTCGGTGCCCAGGCCCCGACGAACTCCGTTTTCGTTGCGAGCGGGAAGTCAAGCACGGCGGGCCCCAAGCCGCTGGGAGTAGGGGTCGGTGCCACTCCATTCCAGGGCGTGGTCCCCAATGTCACGGTCGGCCAGAACCCGGTCTGCGCCACATACGACAGCGCGAACGGCTACGTCTACGTGCCGAACGCCGCTACGAACGTGAGCGTGATCAACGGTACGTCGGTGGTGGGCACGGTAATTGCCGGTATCTA
Source organism: Thermoplasmata archaeon (assembly GCA_052325545.1). Taxonomy (GTDB): domain Archaea; phylum Thermoplasmatota; class Thermoplasmata; order Lutacidiplasmatales; family UBA184; genus Lutacidiplasma. The sequence goes on along the minus strand of JBKQUP010000013.1, from coordinate 134,909 downwards.
CCCCGACTCAGCCGTGTGGGACAGCGGGAACGGGGACGTCTACGTGGTGAACGAGTACTCCGGCAATGTGAGCGTCATCAGCGGCACGACCATCGTGGGTACGGTGGATGTGGGGAACTCGCCCGTGGACGCCGCCTACGACAGCGGGAACGGGAACGTCTACGTGACGAATTACGAGTCCAACAACGTCACTGTGATCCATGGCACCCAGGCGGTCGGGTCCGTGACCGTCCAGAATTCTCCGGTCTCTGCGGTGTACGACAGCGGGGACGGTGACGTCTACGTGATGAACTCGTTTTCCGCCAATGTGAGCGTGATCAACGGGACTTCGGTCATCGCCACGGTCCCGGTGGGTTCCGGACCGCAAGACGCGGTGTACGACGCGAGCGATGGGTACGTGTACGTCCCGAACATCAATTCGGGAAACGTGAGCGTGATCAGCGGGACGTCGGTGGTGGGCACGGCCGTGGTCGGTCAGTACCCGAGCTTTGCGACGTACGACAGCGGAAACGGTGACGTCTACGTTGCGAACGCTGGACCCAACAACGTGAGCGTGATCGACGGCACTCACGTCGTGGCGACGGTGACCTTGGAGAGTTCTCCGAGCTCTGCGGTGTACGACAGCGGGAACGGCTACGTCTACGCGCTGGAGGCGTATTCCGGCAACGTGAGCGTGATCAACGGGACCTCGGTCATCGCCATGGTGCCGGTCGGCTCCGGGCCACAGGATGCGGCGTACGACAATGGCAACGGGTACGTGTATGTGCCAAACTACGGGTCCGGGAACGTGAGCGTGATCGGGGCCGTCCCCGCCCCGAGCCGTGCCGTCACGTCCTCGGGTGCCGGGACCCCGTTGTGGCTCTACGCCCTGAACGCAGCCGTGGTCGGAGCCATCATCGCCGGCGTGGCGATCTACGTGATGCGACGGCGTCGACGACCGGCGCCCGCATCATCTTTCTAGGACCATCTTCCTAAGTGGCCGAGGAAGGACCGGACCCGTCCGAGTACCGTCTCATGAAGAGTCCGAGAGGGTGATGGGAGACTACGGTTCGATGATGCCGCGCGGGGGATTCGCCCTGTGACCCCCTCACCCGAGGTGGTGCCGTCGAACCCTGGATCGTTAACGGGGTCCACCCGCCCGTCGGCCGCGGTGCTCCCCCATGGCCCCCCTCGCCCGTTCCTTTCGGGATTTGCTCGGTACGCTCTGCAACGGTTGTTGTTGATACCGGCACAGCTCGTCTTCGTGATCCTGATCCTCTACCTCGTCATCGATGTGCCCATCAGCCTGACACGAACCCCACCGGTGAGTCTCGCCGGAATCGATCAGGGGTTCTATCAGATGGTGTTCAACCTCTTCACCGGCAATTGGGGAACCTCAAGCTTCGTGAGATTCCTGAACGGAGGGGGAGGACCAAACCCGGCGGAGCCGATCCCCTGGACCCAGATCTTCGCGTACTACATTCCGACATCGATCCAGCTCGCCCTCTTCGCACTCCCGATCGCGGCCGTGCTCGCGTACCCTATCAGCCTCTACGCCGGCTGGAGCCGTCGTCCCGGATTTGACGCGCCCGCCCGCCTCGTGACCTTGACCGGTGCCTTGCTCCCGGTCTTTGTCGTGGGGACCCTGGTCCTCAATGCTCTCTTCGTCGGATACCTGGGGTACCTCCAAGATGTTCCGTCCCAGGGGCTGCTGCCAGCGGACTTCTGGTTCTTCGACCGCGGTGGCTACCCCTCGTGGATCCTCTATGGGTTCGCGACCCAGCCCACCGGATTACCGCTCGTCGACGCGGTCCTCCATCAAGCGTGGGACATCGCGTTCATCTCGCTGACGAAAACGCTCATCCAGGCGTCGGTGGTCGCGATCGCGTACGTCGCCATCTTCTTCCGTCATGCCCGCTCGATCGCGCGTTCGGTCCGAGAGGAAGTGTACATCGTCGGAGCCCGTTCCCGGGGGGTCTCCGAACACACGCTGCTGTGGCGCCACGCCGCCCGGTCGGTGGCGCCTTCGTTCCTGCTCGTCTTCGCCCTGACGATCCCGGAGTATCTCGGTGTCCAGTTCGCGGTAGAGGTGGCCTTCGTCGACCCCGGTTTCGGGTACCTGATCTTCGCGAGCCTCACCGGTGGCGTTCTTTCCCCCCTCGTTCCCCTCGTCTTCCTGATGTCGATCGTGGTCCTTGTCTGGGCCTTCCTGGTCGACCTCACCGCGATTCGGCTCGACCCCCGGGGGTTGGCGGGTAGATGACCGACACCACCGTCTCCGGGGCCATCGAACCGCCCCCGCCTGCCTCACGGCCCTCACTTCGGGAACGATGGGCCCGACGACCTCCCACCTTCGGATTCCTCGTGGGTGCCGGAATGCTGGCCGTCTACCTGGTCGCCGCGCTCACCGCCCTCGTCGTCTTTCGCAGCTCGCTCGACCAGCTCCCCCAGAACATGGCGTGGGTGCCTCCCTACAATCCGATCGGGCCGTCCGCCGCGCACCTGTTCGGCATAATGCCCGGTTTCGGCACGGACCTGTTCCGCGCGGTCTGGCAGGCCACGCCATGGGACCTCGGCATCGTTGCGGGTATCCTGGCGATCGACGTCTTCCTCGGGTTCTTCCTCGGAGCGATTGCCGGCCTCGATGAAGGCGGTCTCGTCGATGGGGTCGTCACCTTCGTCGGGGACTCGGTCGCCTCGATCCCGACCTTCATCTTGGCGGTCGTCGTGTTCGCCGGTCTCCTGACCGTAGCGCCGCAGGCGGTCGGGCTTCCCGTCTTCGTCGCGGTCTTTGGTGTCATCCTCTGGCCGACCATGGCTCGCACCGTTCGCGAGCGGGCGCGGATCGTCGCGCACCAGCCGTACATCGAAGCCGCCCGCGCATCCGGGGCATCCTTTCCGCGCATCCTGGTCCGCCACATCCTGCCGAACTCGGTGGGACCGGTCCTGGCCCAGTTGCCGCTCGACGTGGCTCCGATATTCTTCGTTCTCTCCGCCTTTCCCTGGTACTACAACTGCCAACTACCCGGCGGCCACCCGACCCCGCCCCACACTCCCCCGGTCAACTACCTGGTCCCGGTCCTACCGTTCTTCTCGCCGCTCCCCTCGTCCTCGTTCCCGGAGTGGGGGTTTCTCCTCGGGTTCGGGACGTGCGAGGGGTTCAGCTTCCCCGGGGGGTTCGACTACTGGTGGATGTACCTCTTCCCGTTGCTCGCTATCGTGGGCCTCGGAGTCGCGCTCGGGCTCGTCTGTGACGGGATCGAACGGTGGCGTCAATTCGACCGATAGTGGCGTCGGGGGGGTTGTGACACGGAATGCAGGCCCCGCCCGTCGAACCTGCTGGTCGCGCGGTACGGGGTGACACGTTACCCCACTTTCTCTGTGAGCCGAGCAGACTTATCCCTTCCCTCGCCCATTGCCGGTCCTCCACGACGACCGCCGGCCAGGGGAGGCAGGACCGATCTTCATGAAACTCCGCACCACCCCGTTCGTCGTCACGGACTGGAGCAAGATACCGGCGGTCGAACATCCGGGCGAACGGGGATCTGCCTTCTGGAGGACGTTGAACGTAGGTCGCGTCCGCGTACGCATGGTGGAGTACACGGCCGGCTATCTCGCCGACCATTGGTGCAGCCGCGGCCACATCCTCTACGTCATCGAGGGTGAGCTGGAGACGGAGTTGAAGGGTGGCGAAAGATCCCTCTTGCGCGCCGGCATGAGCTACCAAGTCTCCGACTCAGAGGATCAGCCGCACCGCTCCTCGACGAGCACGGGCGCCAAACTGTTCATCGTCGACTGATTCTGTTCCCCCGCCATTCCGTAGAACCGCAAACCACCCTCCTCTCGACCCACGCTCGGCTCGCAATCCGGCGTCGGCCGCGCGCGCCCTTCATCAAGGCCACGGTCGCGCTGACGCGCGACCGTTCCCTCGCTCGCGCACGCTCGCTCGGACAGGGCGCTTTTCAATCGGTTTCCCGAGTGGACCCGGTCAGGCGGTGCCCTCGATCAGTCGGAGGCCTCTCCAATGGTAGTAAGCGACGGTCCCGGCCAGCAGGATCAACATGCCCCCGGCGGTTGTGATGAGATAGAGTGCAAGACCGGCCCCAAATGACGTGGGGTAGTTCCCGGTCGAGTTGGCCCAAACACCGAAGGCGTAGATGGCCACGAGCATGACGAGGCCCGCCACGAGAAGCGCGAGGCTGAGTCGGTAGTCGCGCATCCAGGTAGAGACCATGAGCTGTTCTGACGTCACCGCGTTCTGAGCGGCCATAGGCCCACTCATGCTAGTGACTCCGTGACCTTGTAGCTTCCTACCGACGGCGTCGAATTCGGACAAGGCGCTCGAGGACCTGCGGCGCTGGGTGCAATCCCTTCAAAATGTTTCGGCGACCGGGCTCATCGCGGTCCCGTCATCGGCCGCGGCCGTCGTCCGACCCAGCGATGGTCGAAGTGGACTGGTCGGGATTTGAACCCGAGGCCTCCGGTTTGCAAAACCGGCGATCTTCCGAGCTGATCTACCAGCCCATCCCGGGTCGGAGGGCGCGGCCGCCGTCTTATGCTTTCGGAGGAGCGGCCGTGACGGATTCCCAGACCCGGTCGAGCTTCGGGACCGTCGGCCGCCGTCGGATTTCGGCCGGTTCGACCCATTCGGCCCGGTTGTGCTCCCAGTCGAGGTGGATGTCGGTGCGGTGGGCCCGGAACCGGAACGGGTACACGATGAACACCCGGCCCCCGTCCCGAGCGAGCACCGGGGCACCTTGGGCCAGGAGCTCGAGGTCGTCGGCGGCGAGACCGGTTTCCTCGAGGATCTCCCGGAAGGCCTGTTCGAGCGGGGTCGCGGCCTCCAGGAACCCCGAGACCCCGGCCCAGTGACCCCGGAACGAACCGACCTTCTCGGAACGTTCGAGGAGAAGGATCCGACCGTCGGAGCGTTCGAGGAACGAGGTGACCACTCCGACCTCCTCGACCCCCTCGATCCGGAACCGCCCCAGGGTCCCATTCACCTCCACGGTCTCCCCCTCTCGGAGGACATCGGGGTCGACCCGAGCGACCGTGGGGATCTTCACGACAGGAGCGGTCCCGACCGGGACCCCGTGCAGAAGGACCGCCACCACGTCGGTCGGGAGCGGGTGGTCGGGCGGCCACCAGAGCGACGGGAGCGCGAGGACCTCCGGAGAAGGTCGTGCCGACCTCCAGTGGAGCGGGTCGTCCACGAGATGCACCGTCCCCACCGCGAGGCCGCGGTACACTCCCACCGCGGGCAGCGTCATCGTTCGGTGGATGGCGGGCGCGCTCATCGCATTATGGGAGGCGCCCCACCACGTTGAGAAACGCTTTCTCCTCGGGACCCGTCGTCTTGTTGTGCGGCTCAGCGCATTCACGGTCGTCGACGAATACCCGTCCGATCCTCCGACGAACCGGCTGATGGACGTCCTCCGCCTCGCCGAGGCGGCCGAGGACGGTGGCCTCTACGCGCTGTGGGTCGCGGAACATCACTTCCACTCGGGTGGCGTCTCCCCCTCTCCGCCGGTCCTCCTCGCGGCCCTCGGGGCCCGAACACGGTGTCTGCGTCTGGGCGCTCTCGTGAGCGTCCTTCCGTTCCACCATCCGATCGAGCTCGCGGAACAGTACGCCATGGTCGACCAGCTCCTCGAAGGTCGACTGAACCTCGGGGTCGGCAGCGGCTACATTCCCCTCGAGTTCGAAGGGTTCGGGGTCGACCTCTCATCGAAGCGGGAGATCTTCGACCGCTCGCTCGAGACGATGCTCGCGGCGTTGGAGGGAAAGGAGGTCCGGTCGTCCGGTCCGCACGCCGCGCCTGTACGGATCAACGTCCGCCCGGTGCAGCGGCCGCATCCGCCTCTCTGGATCGCCGTCCAGCGACGTGAGGCGATCCCCTACGTCGCCCGTAGGGGAGCCTCCGTCGCCCTCGTTCCCTATGCTACTCTCGCTTCGACCGCCGAGCTCGCGGACGAAGTGCGGGAGTATCGGACCCAGCTTGCTCCTGGGACCCACGGTGAGGTGGCGGCCGCGCTACACCTCTATGCCGGGCCGCATCCCGAACGGGCCCGCCACGCCCTCCAGCGATACCTCGACAGTCGGCGCGCGACGCAGAGCGCGTTCTACCAGGAGAAGGTCCGGCGGGACCCGGGCGCCGCGAACGCGGAGACGATCGAGAAGAGCGGGTGGGCGATCTTCGGTTCCCCGGAGGAGGTGGCCGAGCGCCTGCGAACGTTCGGTGCCACGGGCGTGGACGAGGTCCTCGGCATCTTCGACTTCGGGGGTCTCCCGAGCGACGAGGTCGGACGGTCCGTTCGCGCGCTCGGGGCGGCGTACGCCCGGAACCGGGCCGCGACCGAACCGACTTAACCGACGCGTTCCTGGACCGTGGGAGGCCAACTATGCCCGAGATTCTGCCGGGAGTCCACCTCGTGGAAGGAGTCGACCCAGCACCGGACTTTTCGACGCACGTCTACCTCGTGAAGGACCAGGGGGCGTCCTGGACGCTCATCGACACCGGCCTTCCCGGCGCTTCGACGGCGATCCTGGCGTACCTCGCGAAGGTCCACGTCGAGCCGACCGCGGTGAAGAAGATCCTGGTCACGCATCTTCACCGGGACCACACCGGCTCGTTGAAGGTGATGCTCGAGAAGACGCACGCCCGCTCGTTCTCCCACTGGATCGAGGCCGCGTACATCGCGCTCGACCCGAAGTACGACGGCCCGGGGAGCCCTCCGGCCGAGCCGGTGATCGTGGACGAGACGTTCAAGGACGGGGACCCGATCGACGCGGCGGGCGGGCTCATCGCGTACCACACCCCCGGTCACACGCCGGGGCACGCGTCGTTCTACCAGCCCGAGCGTAAGCTCCTCTTCTCGGGCGACCTGTTCTTCGTGGACGGCGACACCGCGTCGCTCACTCCGCCCGAGTTCTCCCACCACATCCCCACGGCCAAGATCTCCGCCCGTCGGATGGGCCGTCTCTCGGTCGACTCCCTCCTGAGCTACCACGGTGGTCCGATCCTGAAGAACGGCGGCGGCGCGGTCCGGGCGCTCACTCAGACACTCTAGGACCCCACGGGCGGCGGCCCACGGACCGCCGCCCTGCCGCGACGCGCGAGTGGGACTGGCCAGATTTGGACTGGCGTCTCGGAGTCCCGAACCCCGAAGGATGGACCAAGCTACCCCACAGTCCCGGACGCGGTTTTGCCAGCCGTCCCCGCTATTTGAACGTGAGGGCGCGAGGGGGACCGAGGTCGCCTCGCGAGGCTGTTTCATGACCTCTCCCGCCGGCTTTACATTCAGGTCATCCGATGGAGGGTCCGAGGGGAGATGGCCGTTTCGACTTCTGTGCCCCCGATCCCCGGGCTCGCGCCCGTCGGCTCGCTCTCCTGGAGCGTGCCGGGTCTCGAGGAGGACCCGACCATGTGCCTACGGTGCCGCTCGGTGCAGCTGCTCTGCGGGAAGCCCGTTTGTCCGATCCTCGTCAAGTATCGCGCGTTCGAGAAGACCCTCCCGATGCTGAACGGGGTCGACCTGAACGGAACGTCTCCCCCAGCGCTCTTCGTCGGTCGGTTCGGCTACCCGAAGGTGTCGGTCGGCCCTCTCCTGAGCCCGGAACACGGCTCGACCGAGCTGTTCGACACCCCCGAGGAGTGGGTCGGTCGGTCGGTCGCCGAGGTCGTGTCGTTCCGAACCGGCCTCGTGCGCGGCACCACGCCGATCCGGGTGACGGACGCCGAACGCCCCATCCCGATCCTGGAGGAGCTCCAGCTCCTCGGGATCGCGGGCGAGACGGTCGACAGCGAGGCCCACTTCCGTCGTCCCCCCCGAGGCCACCTTTCCCTCAGCGATTCCACGCCTCCGTTCGGCCCGTCGGCACCGATCGAGACCATGCGTCTGGACGTCCGGAGGGTCGACCCGCATCTCGACCGCCTCACGTCCGACGTCCACGCGAACGCCCGGGTCGCGGTCGAGGAGCTCTACCACCGGGGCGTCCGCGTCAGCCGGATCCAGCGCGCGTTCAGCGTCGGGACCCTCGGCCGACGGGGCCGCCGCCGCCTCGTCCCCACCCGCTGGAGCATCACCGCCGTGGACGACCTCCTCTCCAAGATGAACCTCGAGCAGGTCCGTGACCTTCCTGAGCTCTCGGAGATCCTCGTCCACCGGTTCACCGCTCTGGACAATCGCTGGGTCATCGTATTCCTTCCCGGCTCGTACCGGTACGAATCGATCGAGGCCTGGTATCCGAACACCCTGTGGAACCCGAACCCGAGCCGGATCGTGATGATCGGGGACCACGAGGGGTTCCGGGGACGGACAACCTACGCGTCGATAGGAGGCTGCTACTACGCGGCCCGCCTCGCGACGAGCGAGGCGCTCCTGAACACCGGTCGCCAGGCGGGCGTGGTCGTGCTCCGGGAAGTGCATCCGGGGGAGATCCTTCCCCTCGGGGTGTGGAACGTCCGCGAGCATGTCCGGGCCGCGCTGGCCCACCCTCCCGAGAAGGTCGCCTCGCTCGACGAGCTCTCGGAACGCATCCGAGAGTCGTTCGCCATCCCGCTCCCCCGCTGGCTCGCGGCCAGCGCGCTCCTCCACGATGCCCGGACCCAGCGTCGGCTCGAGGAGTGGCTCCCTACCGGGTCGTAGGCCCCGTCCGGATTAGGGGAACCGGGACCCGCAGCGCCCGCAGAACGGTTCTTCCGCGCCCCGCGGCGCCCCGCAGGTCGGGCAGGTCAGCGGTGTCTGGGGACGCCCGCATCCCCGACAGAACACGTCTCCCGAAACGGCGGGATACCCACAGTCGGGGCACCGCTCCCCACCGGCGGCGGCCTCGGCACTTTGGTTCGCGTCGGAAGCCGCCCCACCCGCGCCTCCCTTCGGGGCCCCGATGGTCGGGGCGCCCGGCGGGGGAAGGCTTTCGAGCGAGTCCCCGAGGGTTCGGCGTCCCTTGAGGGCGAGACGGAACGCCCCGGAGTAATCGCCCCGGTCGAACGCGGCCGACGCTTGGTTCCTCAGCGCCGTGGCGCCGGCCACCGAGGGCTGCTGCGCCCGGCCGGCCGGGAGCGCGTCGAGCTCTTCGCCGAGAAGTCGAAGCTGGAACTGGGATTCTGCGCGGTCCTTCGGGATGGTCGGCCGCTCGGGAGTAGCGGAGGCAGAGGCGACGCCGGCCACTGGCGCGGCCCCCATTGTTCCCGAGGGAGGGGCGGTTCCCGGACCCTTCGAAGGAAGAGGGGCTCCCGTCGTTCTCGCGCCGGCCTGTCGAGCGTTCACGAGGGCTTCGTGCGCGGACTGGGCGAGCCGGTAGGCACGGTCGTACTGGCGAGTGTCGAACGCACCCTGGGCGTCGGCGATCAGGTCCTGGGCCCGGCGCACGTCGACTCCTTGCCCTACGAGGATGCCGATCTCCCGGCGGGCCATCGCGATGCGGTTGAACGCCCGATCCTGGTTGAGCTCCGGTTTGTCCTCGAGCTCGCCCAGAAGCTTGGCGCGCCGGCCCTTCAGGCGCCTCAGAAGATAGAGCAGAAGACCGACGACGATGACGGCGAGGACCACGACGAACACGATGGCGATGATCTCCGTGCTGGTCAGGTCCGTCATCGGGGGTTCCGCCGTCCCTCTCCAACCGGGAGAGGACCGGACTGTCCAACTAGGGGTCGGTCAGGTATTTAGAACGCGACTAGACAGGGGTTCCGAGGAGGTAGGTCGACCGAGCCCCATCGACCCGAAGCTCCAAATCGGACCCGAGCGGGGGTCGTCGGTCGAGCACGACGGGCAGGTAGTTCCCCAGCCGGGCGACGGAGCTGCCTCCCGGCCCGTGCTCCAGGACCCGACCGACGGCCCGTGTCCCGATCCAGCTCTCGAGCCGGGCGCGCGAGATCCGGTGCCGCAGAGCAGCCAGGGCCCGGGACCGGCGCTTTGCGACCCGGGGAGGGAGCCCCGGAAGCCGGGCGGCGGGCGTTCCGGGACGTGCCGAGAACCGAGTGACGTTCACCGTCTCAGGACCGACCTCCTCGAGGATGGTCTCGGTCGCCCGGAAATCGTCCTCGGTCTCCCCCGGGAAGCCGACGATGACGTCCGTGGCGAGGTGCAGGTCCGGAAGGCGTCGACGGGCCATGTCGACCTGCCGTCGGAACAGGTCGGCGCCGTACCCACGGCGCATGGCGTCGAGCACCCGGTCGGACCCGCTCTGGAGCGGTAGGTGGAGGAAACGGTAGGCCGGTCCCTCGGCGAGCGCGTCGAGGTACGAGACCAGGTGGGGTTCCAGGCTCTGGGGGCTCATCATCCCGACCCGGACGCGGCAATCCCCAGGGACGATCGAGACGGCCCGAAGCAGGTCGGGGAGGCGCTCCGGCCCCGGGAGGTCCTCGCCCCACGCGGCCGTGTCGAGGGCGGTGAGCCGGATCTCCCGGACCCCCCGGACCGTGGCCTCGCGGACCCGGCGCACCACGTCCGGGATCGACACGCTCGAGAGACGGCCGCGGGCGAGACGGCTGAAGCAGTAGCTGCAGCCGCTCGTGCATCCTTGGGCGATGATCACCTCCTCCGCCATCGAAGGCGGAGGGAGCTCGGCCCCGTGGGAGACCATCGGCAGTCTTCTCGAGGCATCCACGGACCAAGAATCGAGCAACGCCGGCAGGTGGTCCTGCTCCCCGATCGGAACGAACGTCGTCCTCTCCCGGCCGGGCCCGGTCATGAGGTCGGTGCGGAGCGGGACGAGGCAGCCCGTCACGACCACGCGGGGGACCCGGGCCGAGAGGGCCTGCCATCGACGGACCATCCGGGATTCGGTCGGGCCGATGACCCCGCAGGTGACGAGGATCCCGACGTCCGCGTCCGAAGGGTTCCGGGCGAGCCCGTGGCCGTGGGACGAAAGGTCGCGGGCGATCCCGGCTCCCTCGCCCTGGTTCTGGGAGCAGCCGAACGACTCGACGTAGACCCGCACGGACGCCCCGGAGGGCCAACTCCTAGAAGACCGATAGCTTACCGGTCAGGAGGAGCCGCGGGATCGAGTCGATGTCGTCGAACCACTTCTGCGCCACGGCCTCGGCGTTCGTCTTCACCTGGGCGAGCTTCACGCCGTTCGCGGGCAGGATCTGGATTCCGGCGACCTGGGGCTCGTCGACCGGCTTCCCGATCTGCGAGAGGATGCGGACGTGGACCTCTCGAACGTCCCCGCCGGCCTCCTTCACGATGTCGTTCGCGATCAGGTTGCCGAGGAGGTTGTAGATCTTCCCGACGTGGTTGACCGGGTTCTTCCCGGCCGACGCCTCGAGGCTCATCGGGCGGCAGGGGGTGATGAGACCGTTCGCGCGGTTCCCCCGTCCGACGGACCCATCGTCGCCTGCCTCCATCGAGAGGCCGGTGACGGTGAGGTAGTAGCGCCCGAGCTCGGGGTCGTCCGCGGTGTTGACGTCGATCGTGACCTTGCGCCGGGTCAGCTTCGCGGCCTGGTCGGCGAGCTTGTCGTGGATCTCCTGGCAGGTGGAGGCGTACTCCCGAGCGTCCTTGAGCTCGCTATCGACGAGGGCGGCGGCGACGGTGAGGTGGATCTCCTCGCCCTGGCGGTATCCCATCACCTTGACGTCCTCCCCGAGGGCGTGGAGCTTCTTCTTGAGCTTCAGGGTGAGGAACCGTTCGCTCTCGAGCACGAGCCGCTCGGTGTCGGATAGTGGGGCGAAACCGACCCCGAAGGAGGTGTCGTTCGATAGGACCGACTTGTGCTCGAAGACGCCCCTCAGGTCGACCGACCCCTGGCCGATCTTGCAGTCGAACTCGACCTGCTTCTCGACGTCGAGGTGCGCACAGATCGATTGGACGTACTTCTTGGCGGCCTCGACGGCGACGTCCCGGTACGGGAGCTTCTCGCCGTTCACTTCCGTGGTGGCCCGCCCGACCAGGAGGATGTAGATGGGGCTCGTCACCTGACCGCCGCCGAACTTCGGCTCGGAGGCTCCCCCGACGACCTGGGTCTCGTCGGTGTTGTGGTGCAGGATCTTTCCGAACTCGTCCAAGTAGAGGCGGCAGAGCGCGCGGCTCACCGATTCCGATACCCCGTCGGCGATCGAGTCGGGGTGCCCGAGACCCTTCCGCTCGACGAGTTCGATCCCTTGCTCCTCGATGTGGACGGTGCGCAGTGGTTCTACCTGGATGTTCCGGTCCATGGAGGCTTCCTTCTGTCGGCGGAGCCGGGGGTGGGTTTAAGGGTTGCGCGACCGGCGGAAAGCCAAACCGTCGCACGGCCCCGTCAGGGATTGTGCCCGGCGAAAAGACTCTTCGCCATGTGCGTGCCGGCCCGTTCGTACCCCCGACGACGGTAGTACTCGCGGGTGCCGACCGCGCTCGTTACGTAGACGCGGGGGAACCCCTCCGCCCGGACGCGCTCCTCCGCGACCTCGAGCAGCCCCCCCCCGAAGCCGCGATGCTGGTATTCGTTCGGCCGGGACCCTTCGGCTCCTACGGGAACCTCGAATCCTACGACCTTGAGCTCCCGGATGACGGGACCGTCGAGCCCCCCCGCCGTGTCGCTCGATGGGAAGCGAAGTCGCAGGAACCCGACGACCGTGTCCGTCGTGGGGTCCTCCCACGCGAAGAACCGTTCGCGGCCACCGGCGGCCCGATACTCGGTCTCGGTGAGCTCGAACGCGTCGGGCGGTGGCGTCGCCCGACGGCCGGCCTCCCGGCAGCGCAGGCATCGGCAGTGGGCGCCCTCCCTCCGGAGCCGGTCGAGGGCCTTCTCGCGAAGGTTGCTCGACCGGACGCCGGCGGCGATCAGCCGGGCGGGGATGTCCCGCTGGATGCGCTGGATTCGGACCCACGGTGGGAGGAGTCGCTTCATCCGAGCCAGGAGCTCCGCCGCCACCGCGGTGTCGTACGGCTGATAGCGGCCGGCTCGCCAGTCCTCGTAGAGCGAGGTCCCGGGGAGCACGAGCGTCGGGTAGATCTTGAGCAGGTCCGGACGATAATCGCTGTCGTCCCACAACCGTTCGAAGTCGGCGAGGTCCGAGCCCGGGTCCATTCCCGGCAGGCCGAGCATGAGGTGGTAGCAGACCTTGAGGCCGCGGTCCCGAGCTTCGCGCGTGGCGCGAGCCACGTCCCCCGACGAGTGGGCCCGGCCCACCGCCGCAAGGACGTCGTCGTGCAGGCACTCGACGCCCACCTCGACCCGGGTCACGCCCGCTTCCAAGAGGAACGGAAGGACCATACCATCGCACCAGTCCGGGCGGGTCTCCACCGTCAGGCCCACGACCCGATGCCGGGCGCTCTCGTTCTGGGCCTGCGCGTCCGAAAGGGAGGTGGAGGGCGTTCCGTTGAGGCCGTCGTAGACGCCGCGGAAGACCTCCTCCTGGTACGGCCGGGGACGGGCGGGGAACGTCCCGCCCATTACGATGACCTCGACCTTGGAGGTCGGGTGGCCGATCGCCTCCAGCGTTTCGACCCGGTGGTGAACGATCGCCCGAGCATCCCAGTGGAACTGGGCGCCCCGAAGGGCCGAAGGCTCCTCTCCCGTGTAGCTCTGGGGGCTCCCGTCGTCGAGGCCTCCGGGGCAGTACGTGCACCGTCCGTGCGGGCACCGCGCCGGGGCGGTCATGACCGAGACGACCGCGACCCCGGAGAGCGTGCGAGAGAGCTTGCGACGGACGGAACCGTCGTACCGGGCCCGTTCCTCCGGAGGGAGGCTCGCGACCCAGTCCACGTTCGAGGGAAGGGGACCGCTCGAGCCCGTCGTCCGCAATCCCGCGAGCTTCGCCCGGTGGATCTCTTCGGGCGTGGGAGCCGCTATCGACGGCGCCACATCCGACTCTCCCCGGTAAGGAGGTACGGGGCCTTCTGGAGGTCGGCGACCGTCTTCGACCCCGTGAGGAACATAGCGACCTTGAGCTCGTGGACGAGGTACTCGAGCTCCTTGCGGGTCTGGGCGTAGTCGGTGGCCGCGGCCCGCAGCATCCCGCCGGCCGTGCCCGCGGCGGTCGCCCCGAGCGCCACCGCACGGGCGACGTCCAGGCCCGAGCGCACGCCTCCGCTCGCGATGACCGGAAGGCCCAAGGGAACGAGCTCGAGGACCGAGATCGGCGAAGGGATCCCCCAGTCCCAGAAGGTCTTCCCGACCCGGGCCTGCCGTTCGTCCCCCTGCTCGACGGCGCGATAGTGCTCGACCGCGGCGAACGAGGTTCCTCCGGTGCCGCTCACGTCGAAGGCCTTGACCGAACGAGCGCGGAGATCCTCGGCGACCTCGCGCGAAAGGCCGGCCCCGGTCTCCTTCACGAGGACAGGGAAGCGAGCCGCGAGCTCTCCGATCCGCTCGAGGCAACCCTTCGCTCGTCGGTCGCCTTCGGGCTGGACGATCTCCTGGAGGAAATTGAGATGGATCGCGAGCGCGTCGGCGTGGATCAGGTCCATCGCGGCCTGGACATCGTCGGGTCCGACGACCCGGTCCCCGGGCTTTTGGGGAACGATCTGGGGGGCTCCGATGTTGGCGAACTTGAGCGGCACCGCGTGACGGGCGATGCACGAGTAGCTCTCGGGGTACTGGCCCTTCAGGATGGCGGCGCGTTCGCTCCCGACCCCCATCGCGACCCCGACCTCGGCGGCGGCCTGGGCGAGGTTCTCGTTGATCTTGCCGGCGTCCGGGAAGCCCCCCGTCATCCCCGTGATGACGATCGGCGCGGCGAGGCGGTGGCCCAGCAGGGTCACGGAGGGGTCGATCTCTTCGAAGTCGATCTCCGGGAGCGCGCGATGGACAAGCTGGACGTCGTTCCAGTACCGGTAGCGGCCCTCGACGTCCTTACCCAGGACGACCTTGACATGGTCGGCCTTGCGGTGGCTCAAGTCGAGACCTCCCGCTTCGGACGGATCAGGAGGATCTCGCACGAGCCCAGCTCCCGTACCCCATTCCGCCCCGAATCGCACGCGCGACGGCTCCATCCGACAGTCCGCTAATAAGACATGCGTCCGCGCCGGCGGCCGCGATGGCGAGCATGGCGGTCGCCTTGCCGCGGATCCCGCCGGTGACGTCCGCCGCTCCCTCCGGCGGACGAAGCGCGGTGACCGTGTCCAGGGTGACCTCCCGTACGACCGACCGCCGTCGCCCGAGCGGGCCCTCGAGGATCCCTTCGACGTCACTGACGAAGACGACCCTCTCGGCCCCGACGGCGGGAACGAGCGCGAGCGCGATCGTGTCGGCGCTCAGGATCGACGAACCCCACGCCTCGTCGGGGACCACGTCCCCGAAGGAAACGGGCAGGAACCCTCCTTCCAAAGCGGCCTTCACCGGAGCGGGGTCGAGGTGGACCAGCTGGCCCGCCCGGTTGCGGGCATGGGTCGACATCGGGACGGACGCAGGGTTTCCTCCCGCGTGGACGAGCTCGCGGATGACCGCGAGGTGCAGCCGGCGCACCTCTGCGGCGACGATCGCCGCGCCTCGGACCCGCTCGGCCCCCGAGGTCCCCTCGCCCGGTGGAACGGCGAGCCCGAACCGCTTCGCGCCCGGGTGTCCGAACGAGCCGGCCCCGTGAAGAACGACCACGCGGCGGTCCCGGACCTCGGCGACCTCGCGCGCCAGTCGGGCGAGGACCTTCGGTCGGATTCGCTCGACCTCTCGCTTGCGGGTGATGACGCTTCCTCCGAGCTTGACGATGACCACGGGGGCCGATGGGTCGGGCACGCGTACCATCCCTACCCACCTCCTGACGTTACGCCCGGACCGGGCGAGTTCCGCGGAGGAACCGCCGTCCCGTCGCGAGGTGGATGGGAACGGCCGGAAGGACGAGGAACGACGCCGAGAGCGAGTTCGGGGCGGGACCGACGGTGAAACGGTCTCCCGACCTGGGTTCGGGCATCACAAAGCCGACAGCGGCGCCCCTTCAAATGGGTTCGGTCGAGCGAAACGGCCGCGGCGGGCCGATCAGACGCCGTTCGACGACTTCGTCGGGCTTTCCGGAGCTCGCGTCGGCACAAGCTACATATGGCTCGCCTTCCTCGCACCGCTGCCCGAGGCCCGGGCAGGCTTCGACGGTGTCACCAGCTAACGAAGATTTGCCGGTCGACGCGCCGGAACCCCTCGAGAACAGCCAAGCCACGAACCCGGCGGTCGCGCCCGTCAGCGACCGCCGCCCGGGCGCGAGCGGCGCGGGAACGCCGGTGCCGGTCCCCGCGCCGTCCGCGCCCGGGAACCCTCCTCCCTCGACCGGCGGGATCCTCGACTCGATTTTCTCCTCGAAGAGCGAGCTGTTCCGGGGCAGCCGAGAGGTCCTCCGAGACTCCTACGTCCCGAGCCGGCTCCCGCACCGGGAGGAGCAGATCCGTCAGGTGGCCGAGATCCTGGCGCCGTCCCTGCGCGGGGACCTTCCCTCGAACCTTCTCATCTACGGCAAGATCGGTACCGGCAAGACCGCGGTCGTCGCCCAGGTCCGTCAGGACCTCCAGCGTCGCACCGAGCTTTCGGCCGGCATCTCGTTCGTCACGCTGAACTGCGGCAACATCGACACGCCCTACAGCCTCCTCCAGACGATCGCCAACAGCTTCGCGAAGAACGAGGCCGACCGGATCCCGACGGGCTGGTCGCTCGACCGCGTCCAGGGCGGGATGCGCCGGCTGATGGACGCGAAGGGAGGCATCCTCCTCCTGGTCCTCGACGAGGTCGACCGGTTGGTCGCGCGCAGCGGCGATAACATCCTCTACACGTTGAGCCAGATCAACACCGAGCTCGAGAACGCCCGCCTCGCGATCATCGGCATCTCGAACGACCTCAAGTTCACGAACCACCTCGATGCGCGCGTCCGCAGTCGGCTGAATGAGGAGAAGATCCTCTTCCCGCCCTACGACGCGACCCAGCTCCAGGACATCCTGCGCGACCGCGCCCGCGAAGCGTTCCGAGACGGGGTCGTCGACCCCGGAGTCGTCGAGCGGTGCGCGGCGTACGCGGCGCTCGAGAACGGGGACGCCCGTCGCGCGCTCGCCCTCCTTCGTCTCGCCGCCGAGATGGCCGAGCGGGACCACGCGAAGCGGATCACTCCCGACCACGTCGTGAAGGCGAAGAACCGTCTCGAGCAGGACATCATCATCGATTGCTGCCGCACGCTCCCGCCCCACTGCAAGGTGCTGCTCTACGCGATCCTTCAGTCGTTCGAACGCCGGCGCAACGGGGTCCTCACGGGCGAGGTGTACGATAGCTACCGACGGCTCGCCGAGCGCCTCGGCCTCCAGCCGCTCCACGCCCGCTCGATCTCGAACTACGTTTCCGAGCTCGAGTCGCTCGGCCTGATCCGCGCGACGATCGTTTCGCGAGGACGAGGGGGACGCACCCGGGAGATCATCGTGGACGTCCCGATCTCGGAGACGATGCCCGCCCTCGAGGAGGACCCGCTCATCGCCCCGGTGGGACGCCCGAAGCCGCGGGGTCAGATGCTGCTCACGAACTTCGACAATCCCGCGGGCGCCGGGCCGTTCTGAGCCCGCGAGCCGGTGGCTCGCCGACCGAAGACCCTCTACCGCGGGGCGGTAGAGCCCGACCCCCCGGTCAGCTCTCGGAGGCCGGCGACTCGGCCGAGACGGGTGTTTCCGACGAGACCATCTCCGCCGCACGAGCGGCCCGCCGGGCCTTCTCCTTGCGGAGCTCGCGCAGGTCCTTGTCGACCTCGTTCAGCTCCGCGGCCGCGCGCCGGAGCCGGACCCGGCCGATCCGCTCGAGCGTGTCGATCTCCCGGTCCAGCTGCTCATCGGTGGCGCGGTAGCGGCTCATGAGGAGGTTTCGGTATCGATCTGGGCCTTTTGGAGCTTGGCCGAGAAATCGACGAAGACCGTCTTGATCTCGGTGAACTCCTCGATCGCCACGCTGCCGGCCTCTCGACCACCGTTCCCGGTGTTCTTGATGCCGCCGAACGGGAGCTGGACCTCCGCCCCGATCGTGGGGGCGTTGATGTACGTGATCCCCGCCTCGAGGTCATGGATCGCCCGGAAGGCCCGGTTCACGTCCCGCGTGTAGATCGACGAGGAGAGCCCGTAGTCGACGTCGTTCGCGACGCGAACGGCCTCGTCGTAGTCCTTCACCCGGATCACGGAGAGGACGGGGCCGAAGATCTCTTCCTTCGAGATCCGGGTCCCGTGCGTCGTCTCGAAGATCGTCGGTTCGAGGAAGAACCCGCGGTCGTAGGCCCCTCCGGTGAGCTTCCGCCCGCCGTACCGGAGCTTGGCCTCCTTCTTCCCGACCTCGATGTACTCGAGGATCTTGCGCTCCTGGTCGGCGGATGCGACCGGTCCCATCCCGGTCTTGGGGTCGAGCGGATCGCCGACCGGGAACCGGTCGAGGCGGTCCGTGAGCATCTGCAGGAACCGGTCGTAGACCTTCGTGTGAACGATGAGACGGCTGGTCGCGGTGCACCGCTGGCCGGCCGTGCCGAAGGCTCCGAAGAGGACCCCGTCGAGCGCGAGCGGGAGGTCGGCGTCGTCCATGAGGATGACCGGGTTCTTTCCGCCGAGCTCGAGGTGGACCATCTTGAGGCCCTGGGCTCCCCGGACGTAGACGTCCCGCCCCGCCTCCACCCCGCCGGTGAACGAGACCGTACGGATTCGCGGGTCGGCGACGAGCGCGTTCCCCACGACGCTTCCCGACCCGGTCACGAAGTTGAGGACCCCCGCGGGGACGCCCGCCGCGGCGTAGATCTTGACGACCTCAGCCCCGCATCGGGCCGTGTTCGTGGCCGGTTTGAAGACCACGGTGTTCCCCGTGACCAGCGCCGCGGCGATCTTCCAGTTCGGGATCGCCGTCGGGAAGTTCCACGGCGTGATGCACGCCACGACGCCTTTCGGCTGTCGGATGGTCATGCAGAACTTCGACCGTAGCTCCGACGGGACGGTCTCGCCGGCGAGGCGACGCCCCTCCCCAGCCATGTACTCGATGAAATCGATCGATTCCTGGACGTCCCCGAGCGCCTCGCTGATCACCTTGCCCATCTCTTGGGTGACGACCCGTCCAAGGGCCGGCTTCGCCGCCCGCATTCGCCGGGCGACCTCGAGGAGGATCTCGCCTCGCTTCGGAGCGGGGGTGTCGCGCCACGCCGGGAACGCCTTCGCGGCCGCGGCGACCGCCGAGCTCACGTCCTCGGGGGTGCCGACCACAAACGACCCGACCTTGTCGCCCGTGGCCGGGTTCACGGTCTCGAACCGCTTCGCGCGGGCCGGGACGACCCACTTTCCGTCAATGAAGTGACCAAATTCCTCGACCTTGACCGGCATGGCTCCTCAACCGGAGCGGAGGAGAACGGAGCGGCTAAAAGGGTGGCTACCGGGCGGCCTCGCGGAGTCCCGCGCCCGGGCCGCTTTCGGGGACGGGGTGCGTCGAGGGTTATAACCCGCCTTTCGGTCATCGGGCCGATGGAGCATCGGCTCGAGGCCGAGCTGACCCTCAGCGGTGGTCTGCCGTCGACCGTCCGCCCCGACGAGCTCATCCCCCGCATCGCGAGCGAAGCGGTCGCCCACACGATCGGCGCCCGCGGGCAGGGCCGTCTCGCGGAGTGGAAGCTCGAGGGAGAGCAGCTCCGCATCGTTCTCGAGTCGACCGGTCCCCGGCCGCACCAGGCGTTGCTCGCGTTCGTCCGTCGCCTGAGCGAGGAGCTCGGCCGCACGGCGAGGGTCGGCGTCCGGTCGTTCGTCGCGGTCCGGTACCGCACGGAGTTCTCGCTCGACGCGGCTCCAAAGGCGGCGATCACCCTCCCGATTCCGCACCACCTGACGGTCGACGGCACGCTCGCCACCCTGTCGTTGACCACCCTCCCCGAAGAGGGTCTACGGGACAACTGGATGGACCGCGCGGTCGCGCTCGTCCAGGAGAAGGCACGACGGCAGACGTACGAGGGAAAGGAGCAGTTCTGGTCGCTCCTCTCCTCGAGTCCCCCCCGGGAGCCCCTCTTCCGGGACGACCCGACGGAGGAGATGCTGAAGCGCCACTGGGTGCGCTCGGGACCGACCAAGGGCAAGTGGTTCCTCGGACCGACCGCGGCCCACCTCCTCCGGACGATGGAACGGGTCGCGGTCGACGAGGTCCTGCGCCCCCTCGGGTTCCAGGAGGTCGTCCAGCCGCACCACGATTCCTTCGAGACCCTCCTCAAGACCGGGCACCTCGAGGGGCTGCCCGGGGAGTTCTACTACGTCTGCGAGCCGAAGACCCGGGACCCGGCCGCCTGGGAGCGGTTCACCGACCTCGTGAAGATCACGCGCCAGGTCCCCGAGGAGGAGCTCGCCCGGATGGTCACCCGACCCACGGCGGTCTCCTGCTACGCCCAGTGCCCGACGACCTACTGGTGGCTCTCGGGTCGCACGTTGGCCTCCGAGAGCCTGCCGCTCAAGATCTTCGACCGAGCGGCCGTGTCGAACCGCTACGAGAGCGGCGGCCGCCACGGGCTCGAGCGGGTGGACGAGTTCCATCGGATCGAACCGGTCTTCCTCGGCGCACGGGAGGACCTGCTCGCCCTCCGGGAGCAGCTGCTCGCGCGCTACCGCCACGTGTTCGACGACGTCCTGGAGCTCGAATGGCGGACCGCGTGGGTCACCCCGTTCTACATGCAGCAGAGCGGCCAGGTCGGGGTCGAGGACGCGGAGGCGCGCGTCAAGGGCACGATCGATTTCGAGGCGTATCTTCCCTACCGTGGAGCTCGGGAGGCGTCGGAATGGCTCGAGTTCCAGAACCTCTCGATCGTCGGCGAGAAGTACACGAAGGCGTTCTCGATCAAGGCCCAGAAGGGCGAGCTCTGGTCGGGCTGCACCGGCATCGGGCTCGAGCGGTGGTTGACCGCCTTCCTCGCCCAGAAGGGGCTCGATGCGTCGGGGTGGCCAACGGGGTTCCGGCAGTACGTCGGCGAGCTGCCGACCGACGTCCGCTTCCTCTGACGCACGATCGCGAGAAGGGCAAGCCCCTAAGCCACCGCGTTCGCTGGGCGGGTCGAGGTAGCCATCCGTGCCCCGGCAGCGGCTCTTGGACGATTTCACGGGCGGCGCGGGCCCGGTCGCGGCGGAGCCGCCGGCCGGGCGACCTCACCCCCCTGCTCTGCCCGGTACCTGGGAGGTCGTCAACGGCCACGTCGTTCACCCCCTGCTGAGGACGGGGGAGGTACGAGCCCTCCCCTTCCAGCTCGACATGGCCCGTATCGGGCTGAAGGAGGACCTGCTCGTGGTCCTCCCCACGGGCCTCGGGAAGACGATCATCGCCGCGCTGCTCGCCGCCGAAGCGCTCCGAAGGTCGGACGAGAAGGTCCTCGTTCTAGCGCCGACACGACCGCTCGTGCAGCAGCATGCCGACTCCTTCGCCCGCTGGCTCACGCCGCTGCGGTTCGCCCGGTTCACGGGAACGGTCAAGCGGCCCGTCCGGGAGGGAGCTTGGGAGACCGCCGACGTGGTCTTCGCGACCCCCGAGATCGTCGTGAACGACCTGGCCGCCGACCGCTACGGGCTTTCGGAGGTGTCGTTGGTCGTCTTCGACGAGGCCCATCACGCCGTGGGGAAGTACGCCTACGTGCCCCTCGCCGCTCGATACCGCACCGACCGGCCCCAGGGTGGCCGGGTGCTCGGCCTCACCGCCTCGCCCGGCGGTAAGGACGAACGGATCGAGGAGGTCGTCGCGAACCTCGGGGTCGGCCGCATCGAGGCACGGAGCCGAGAGGACGACGGGGTCCGGGAGTTCGTCCAGCCCGTCGAGATCGAGTACCGGTGGGTCGACCTCCCGCCCGAGGCCCAGCGGATCCGCGCGCTCCTCGAGACCGCGGCCCATGCCACGGCGCGGAAGCTCCAGAAGATGGGATACCTGCGAAAGAAGCCGATTGGTTCGATCTCGGTGAAGGACCTCATCGCTCTGCGGGCCGAGATCTTCGCCCGCCCGGGACCGATGGTCCGCCGGTTCGGACCGCTCTTCCACCAGCTGGTCCTGCTCCATCTCCACCACGCCCAGGAACGCCTCGAGACCCAGGGGATCGCCCCGTTCGTGCAGTACCTGGACCGGGTCGCGGGCAAGGAGAAGCTGAGCCGAGGGGACATGGCCGTCCTCAAGCTGCCCGAGGTCGTCACTGCCCGGCGGGAGGCGGAGGAGTTCCTTCGGTCGTCGCGCGAGTCCTCCCATCCGAAGCTCGACACCCTGGTCGAGCTCGTTCGCGAGACCCTCGCCCGCCCCCGAGAGCATCCGCCCCGGATCCTGGTCTTCGCGCAGTACCGGGACACGATCCAGACGATCCAATCGATCCTCGAGCTCCAAGGTTGGACGACGGGTCGATTCGTCGGCCAGGCGACCCGGGACTCCGAGGACAAAGGGATGAACCAGAAGGAGCAGGGCCGCATCCTCACGGGGTTCCGGGAAGGTCGTTTCCCCATCCTGGTCGCGAGCAGCGTCGCCGAGGAAGGGCTGGACGTGCCCGACGTCGACCTGGTGGTGTTCTTCGAGTCGGTGCCGAGCGAGATCCGGGCGATCCAACGACGGGGACGGACCGGCCGCAGCTCGCTCGGGCGAGTGACCGTCCTCCTGACGCGGGAGACCCGGGATGTTCGGTACCAGGTCGCCGAGGTCCGACGGGAGCAGGCGATGCGGCGGATCGTCCGCCGCCTTTCGCGCGAAGCGAGGAAACGGTCGTCCGACGCCGCGGAAGGGAACGCTCCGGGGAAGTCGCCCGGCGCGGAAGGTAGCGTATAAACCTTCGGCCGCCCCGCGTGACGTTGCCTCCCGGTCACTGAGGCTAAATAAGGAGTTTCGGGTCCAACGTCTCAGGGCGTCCGATGGGACCGCTCGGTTGGGTCGCGCAAAACCTGGGGCTCGTCACTCTGACGCTCCTCTGCGTCGGCCTTACGTTCTACCTCGTGTATTGCATGATCCACCCCGAACGGTTCTGACGAAAGAGGTCGATGGCGTTCGACATCCGCTCGCTCTGGGACGTCCTCGTCGTCCTGGCCCTCGCCCTGGCCATCGCTCCCTGGTTCGGGAGCTACCTCGGTCGGGTCTACATGAACCGCCCCGTCTTCGGGGACCGCCTCTTCACCCCGATCGAGTCGGCGATCTACCGCCTCCTCGGGACCTCTCCCCGGCGCTCGATGCGGGCCCGCGAGTACATGCTCGCGCTCCTCCTCGTCAACGCGGGGACCCTGCTCGTCCTGTTCTTCTGGTTCTTCTTCCAGTCCCAGCTTCCGCTGAATCCCCTCGGGATCCCGAACATGGGCTGGGACCTCGCGTTCCACTCCGCGTCCAGCTTCACGACCAACACCAACTTCACCCACTTCACGAACGAGTCCCAGGTCAGTCTGGGCTCCCTCACGGTCGCCTGGCCGCTCGCCCTCTTCGTCTCCCCCGCGACCGGACTGTGCGTCCTCGCAGCGATGGTGCGCGGGTTCGTCCGCAAGGACGGGACCCTCGGGAACTTCTACGTCGACATGGTCCGTTCGATCACGCGCCTCCTGCTCCCGCTGGCCCTCGTGGGCGCGCTGGTGTTCGTGCTCCTCGGGGTGCCCGAGACGCTCACGGCGTTCGTTACCGCCCATCCTCTGACCGGGGGTACCCAGACGATCTACCTCGGGCCCGTGGCGAGCTTTCAGTCGATCTCCCTGCTCGGCTCCAACGGGGGCGGCTTCTACTCGGCCAACATGGCGTCCCCCATCGCGAACCCGTCGGCGCTCTCGAACCTGTGGGGGATCGGGCTCATGCTGGTCTTCCCGTTCTCGGCACCGTTCGCGTTCGGCGAGATCGTTCGGCGCAAGAACGAGGCGTGGCCGTACATCGGGACCATCCTGATCATCCTCGCGGTCGCGCTCGCACTGTTCATCGTGTTCCAGGCGGCGACCAACCCGGCGCTCTCGTCGGTGGTCGGGCTCGGGGCTCAGACGAACGGGTATCCCGTCGGCCAGGAGACCCGCTTTAGCCTCCCCGAGTCGGCCACATTCCAGGTCGTCAGCGTGTTCGCGAACGTCGGCGCGAACAACCTGCAGATCGGCTCGCTATCGCCGATCGGGCAGCTCGACCTGCTCTTCGGTATGTTCACCCAGAGCACTCCCGGCGGGGTCGGCACCGGGTTCGGGATGCTGCTCCTGTTCGCGGTCCTCGGGATCTTTGTCGCCGGCCTCATGGTCGGACGGACGCCCGAGTACCTGGGGAAGAAGATCGGCACCGCCCAGGTGAAGTGGGCGGCGATGGCCCTGCTCATTCATCCCGCCACCATCCTGCTGCCGTTCGTCCTCGCGGTCGCCGGGAACTTCGTGGTGATCGATGGGTCCTCGATCGGCGCCACGTCGCACACCTTCACCTCGGTCCTGTACGAGTTCACGTCCGAATCCGCGAACAACGGGAGCGCGCTTTCCACCGGTGCGTTCAACGACTCGACGCTGTTCTTCAACGTCACCGGGGCGCTCGTCATGCTCGTCGGCCGGTTCGTTCCGATCCTGGCGATGTTGATGGTCGCGGACCTCTTCTCGCGTCAGGAGACCCTTCCCGCGGGCGTCGGCACCCTGAGGACGGCCAGCGGTACGTTCACGATCTACCTCACGCTGTTCCTGATCATCACGACGGCGCTCCTGTTCCTGCCCGTGATGGCCATGGGTCCGCTCGCCCAGATCTTCGGAGGGATGTAGCGTGGCAACCGAGCTCCGGCTGGAACCGGGCGCCCATGTCTCGGTCCGCAAGGTCCCGCACACCTCCTGGCGGAGGGTACTGTCGGCGTCGTTCCGGGGCTTCGACCCTCGCCGCGAGATCCACAACCCGGTGATGTTCTCGGTCTACCTCCTGTTCCTCTTCCTGGTCGTGCTCACCATCGTGCCGCGGGCGTTCCCGGACATCGCCCACAGCTACAACCCCGACTACTACCTCGCCGTCACGATCATCCTGTTCCTCACCCTGTGGTTCGCGAACCTTTCGGACGCGATCGCCGAGGCCCAGGGGAAGGCCCAGGCCGACAGTCTCCGGGAGATCCAGAGCGGGATCCGGGCCCGCCAGATCCGTCCCGACGGGGCCGCGGTGTGGGTCGCCTCCGACATCCTCCGCGTGGGCGACACGATCGAGATCCGCGCCGGTGAGCCGATCCCGATCGATGGCGACGTGATCCACGGGGCGGCGCTGATCGACGAGTCGATGATGACCGGGGAGTCGGACGCGGTCACCCGGGAGAGTGGAGGGGACAAGACGAGCGTGCTCGGAGGCACCCGCGTCCTCCAGGGGACGATCCGGGTCCGGGTCACCACCGTCCGGGGCGAGTCGTTCCTCGACCGGATGATCCGACTGGTCGAGGGCCAAGGACGGGACCGGACGCCGAACGAGCTCGCCCTCGGGGTGTTGCTCTACGCGTTCACGATCGCGCTCTTCAGCGTGGTGGTGACGTTCATCTTCCTCGCCGATTTCACGAACATCGTATACATCGACATCGCGACGATTGTCGCGCTGTTCGTTTGCCTGATGCCGACCACGATCGGCGCGCTCCTCCCGGCGATCGGGATCTCGGGGATCAACCGGGTCGCCCGCGCCAACGTCATCGCGAAATCGGGGAAGGCCGTCGAGGCAGCGGGCGACCTGGACGTCCTGATCCTGGACAAGACGGGCACGATCACCGTCGGGAACCGGCTCGCGGTCCAGTTCGTCACGGCCCCCGAGGTCACGATGACCGAGCTGCTCGACGCGGCGATGCTCAGCTCGAGCCTCGACGACACCCCCGAGGGCCGCTCGATTGTCCGCCTCGCCGCCCGGCGCGGGGTCCCGGCTCGCCGGCTCGAACCGGGGACGTTCAAGGTCCTCCCGTTCACCGCCGAGCGGCGCATGAGCGGCATCGTTCTGTCGGACGGCCGGGAAGTGTACAAGGGCTCCCTCCAGGCGATGGAGGCCTACGGGGCGATCCTACCCCTCGAACTGCGCCGTCGGGCCCAGGAGGCGTCCCACCAGGGCATGACGCCGCTCGCGATCTCGAGCGGGCGACGCGCGATCGGTCTCGTGTACCTGAAGGACGTGGTCAAACCGGGCATCCGTGACCGGATCCGCGAGCTCAAGACGATGGGCATTCGCACGATCATGTGCACGGGCGACAACCGGCTCACCGCGGCGGCGATCGCTCAGGAGAGCGGCGTCGACGATTTCGTCGCCGAGGCGAAGCCCGAGGCGAAGCTCATCCTCATCCAGCGGGAAAAGGCGCAGGGGCGGCTCGTCGCCATGACCGGGGACGGGACGAACGACGCCCCCGCCCTCGCGCGGGCGGACGTCGGTCTCGCGATGAACAGCGGGACGAGCGCGGCGAAAGAGGCCGGCAACATGGTCGACCTCGACAGCGACCCCACGAAGCTCATCGAGGTCGTCTCGATCGGGAAGCAGCTCCTGATCACGCGCGGGGGCCTCACGACGTTCTCGATCACCAACGACGTCGCGAAGTACTTCGCCATCATCCCGGCGGTCTTCATCGCGGCCGGGGCCGGCACGTTGCCCGGCATCGCGTTCATGAACATCCTGGGGCTCTCCAACCCCGACCTCGCGGTGATCTCCGCGTTGGTGTTCAACGCGCTCATCATCCCGATCCTCATCCCGCTCGCGCTCTTCGGGGTCCCGTTCCGACCCCGGAGCGCAATCGAACTGCTGCGCCGGAACCTGCTCCTCTACGGGGTCGGGGGTCTCCTCAGCGCGTTCGTCGGGATCAAGCTCGTTTACCTCTTCCTCGCGTGGGCGGAGACGCTCCCCTGGGTCCAGTACCTCGGGGTCGTCGTCGCCCATCTACTGCCGCTCGGAGGTCTGTGAGCGCTCCCTCGACCGGGTCGATGCCGCCGCCTCCCCCGGTCCACTCCGGCCTCGGGCACGTCCGGGCGGCCGTGGTCTTCCTCGTCCTGGCCCTCGTCGCGACGGGGGTCGTCTATCCGGCCGTGGTCACGGGGATCTCGGAGCTCGCCGACCCCTCCGTGGCGAACGGTTCGCTCCTCCGGGACCCGAACGGCACGGTCGTCGGCTCCTCTCTCATCGCTCAGAACACGAGCGCTCCCTACCTCTTCTGGGAGCGACCGAGCGGGACGGACTACAACACCACACTCGGGGTCAACACGACCCCGGGACCGAGCGACCCGTACCTCGGCGAGTTACTGAACGAAACGCTCTCCTACATGCGTCTCTATGGGAACTTCACCGTGAACGCGACGCTTCCGTTCTGGCTCGTCGCCCCGTCGGCTTCGTCCGTCGACCCCGACCTCACCCCCGAGGCGGTCCTCGTCCAGGTCCCGCGCGTCTCCGCGCACACGAACCTATCGGTCGAGTTCCTCACCGGGTTGGTCAATGCCCATATCACGAACCCGGTCATCCCGTTCATCGGGGTCCCGTACGTGAACGTTCTCCAGCTCGACATCGACCTCCTGCCGCACATCGGGAAGTGAGCATGTATCACCAGATCCTCGTACCGGTGCAGACGTCCTCCGAGGTCGAGCCGATGCTCCGCTTCGCGGCGATGCTGCTGGACGCCGACGGAGAGATCCGGGTCCTGCACGTCATCCCGACCACCACGCTCCCCGAAGTGACCCGGGAGTGGCGCGCGTCGGTCAACATCGTCGTGCCGGCGCACGAGACGGGGGCGGCGCTCGATGTTCGGGTCGACCCGGAGGTCCGGGCCGCCACGGACGTGCCGGGGGAGATCCTCGAGAGCGCCGAATCGCACAACGTGGACGCGATCCTCCTCACCCTCGGGGGCGACCGTCGGAGCTCCCGGTTCTTCGTGGGGCACACCGCGACCGGCATCCTCCAGCACGCCCGCGCGGACGTCCTCGTCCTGAACCGCCTCGCGCTCGCCGCTCCGAAGATCCCCCGGATCCTTGTGTCGACGTTCCGGGAGCAGCCCGCCCCGAAGCCGATGCTCCTCGCCGAGGAGCTGGCCGTGCGCAACCCACCGGCGCCGGTCATCGTCCTCACCCTGGGGTCCCGCGGCCAGCCGAGCGAGGAGGCGGGCGAGGACCGCGAGGAGACCAGCACCCGGGGGGTCCGGATCGTGCACCGTCACTCGGTCTATTCCGAAGCGACCCTCGGCCGGCGACGCCGGCTTCCCGACCTGTTGCTCCAGGCCGCGCAGCGCGAACGCTACGGTCTTTTCTTGGTCGGCGAGGAGGAGCGCGCGGGAAGCGCTCTCCTCACCCGCCGGTTCCTCGAGGAGCTGTTCCGGGCCGCCCCCTGCCCCGTGCTGGCCTTCCGCGACTAGGAGCCGTTGCGTCGATGGGCGAGCTCGCCTTCGTAGGTCTCGGCCTCAACGACGAGCGCGGGGTCTCGGAACGCGCCCGCGCGGTCCTCTCTTCCTCCGACGTCGTCTTCGCGGAGGAGTACACCGCGGTCGTGCCGGAGGGGACGCTCGAACGGCTCGGCCACCTGGTGGGGAAGCCGATCCGCCGCCTCGACCGCCCTCTCCTCGAGTCCGAGGGGCCCATCCTGGAGGCCCTCGCCGCGCACGCCCGCGTATCGCTGGTCGTGGTGGGCGACCCGTTCGCGGCGACGACCCATGTCGCCCTCCGCCTCGCCGCCGAGCGCGCGGGCCACACGTGGACCTACTGTCCGAACGCGAGCATCCTGACCGCGGCCGCCGGGTTCCTCGGTCTCATGCACTACCGGTTCGGGCGCACCGTCTCCCTGCCGTTGCCGTCCGAGAGCTTCGCCCCCACGTCCCCGCTCGAGCACATCGCCTCGAATCGGGCGCGGGACCTCCACACCCTCGTGCTCCTGGACCTGCGTCCCGAGGAGGGACGATACCTCACCGCCACCGCCGCCCTCGCCCTGATGCGGGAGCGCGACCCCCACGGGGGGTTCCTCACCGACGCGGACCGTGTTGCGGTGGTCGCCCGAGTGGGGCAGGACGGTGCACGCGCATGGGTCGCGTCGTTCGCGCGTCTGCGGGCCATCGACTTCGGACCGCCCATGCACACGATCGTCGTGCTCGCCCCCACGCTCCATTTCGAGGAGGAGGCGGCCCTCCAACGCTACGCCGTCCCCGACGAGGCTGCCCGACCGGCGCGACCCTAATGGGGCAACGGGGGGTCGACGCCCCCGGCGGGGACGAGCGCTTCCGCGAACTGTCGGATGCGGAACGGTCGGAGAAGAACGGCGTCCGGGCGCTGGGCCGGGTCGGACGGAAGGTTGGGCGGCCGGGACGCCGGCGCGACCAGGATCACCCGAAGTCCGGGGACCGAGGCGCGGGCCTGGCCGACCAGTAGTGTCGAGCTTCCCTCCGCGAGGTTGGCGTCCACGACCAGGAGCGTCGGGCGGTGGACCCGGATCAGCTCGGTCGCCTGGGTGGCCCCTTCGGCTTCGCCGTCCACCCGGAAGTGATGCAAGCGAAGGAGGCCTCGCAGCAGGACGCGGGTCTCCTCGTCGCCCGCTACGACAATCGCGCTGGACGTGGAGCCAAGATCGCCGCTCAAGGTCCTTGCGCCCGGCCCCGAACCGGATCGCACCTCACTGAGCCCATAACCGTATTCACTTGCCCCTATTACTACTGAGACCTGACCTGACCACGGCCACCTGCCCTATTTCTTACTACCTCTCGACGGGGATACCCCCTCGGACGAAGAAGGCAGCCCCAGGGGGGCCCCGGGGGCGGCTACTCGGAGCCCGGGGCGCTCTCCCCCCAGTCGGCCACTCCGGCGGCCTGGAGGAGGTGGTCGAGCGCGTCGTGATACTGGCCCGCGGGGGCGGCGAGAAGCTCCCCCGCCCGGTCCTTCAGGGAGGCCCCGAACTCGCGTTCGGTGGGGGAGAACTGCCATGCGTGGGCGTTCTCCCGGCCCAGGGCCACCAGGAACGCAAAGGCCAGTCCCCGCTCCTTGCCCTCGCTCGGCAGGGACTGCAGGATCGCTCGCTCGGCCCCGGCCCCGTGGTGGGTCCGGAACGCCCGCGCGACGCGGTCGACCCACTCCGCCTCCCGGGCGAGACGGGAGTAGCGCGGAAGGGTCCCGAGAAGCTCCTTCTCCTCGCTCGACCGTTCGGCCCGCTTCAACAGCTCGGCCACCCGACCGGGCGACGACCGGGTCTCTTCGATGAGCCGACGGCTTTCCTTCGGGTCGGGGACGATCGTCTGGACGATCGTCTCGGCATGACCGCTCCAGAGCTTCTCGAGCGCCCGGCTCGCGCGCGGTTCGTCCACCTCGAAGGGACCTTCCCACGAGCTCAGGACGGCGTCGAGGGCGCGACGCTCGACGGGGGTCGGTTGGAGCGCGTCCAGGAACGGTTTCAGCTCGTTGCCGTAGCAGACCCCTCCCGCGAGGAACGTGGTGCGGCCGGCCCGCTCGACGCGAGCGGCGAGCTCCGAGGCGAAACCGTCGAGCAGTCCGGCGTCCGAGAGCTTCCCGAGCTCGTAATCGCGCTTGAGCCCGCGAGGAAGCGGTGGGAGGGAAGCGTGGACGCACTCCGGTCCCCCCCGACAGCGGACGTTCAGCTCGGCGGAGACCGGAAAGTCGGCGGAGGGGTCCGGTCCCGCGGTCCCGTCCGATAGGCTCGAGAGAAGGTGTCGGTCGCTCTTCGCGCACCGTCGGCAGACCCGGAACCCGGTCCCCGCCCCCGGCCAGCCGACCTCGAGGTAGGGCCGAGGCTCACCGGCCTGGAGGTGGGAGCATTCGAACCGCTGCGCGGTCGGGTTCTCGATGAGCCGGTACGGGAGGTCGGCCACCTTCTCCGCGCGGAACTCCGGAGGGGGGAGAGCGGAGAGGCCGGAGCAGAACAAGGTCCTGCGTGTCGCGAAGAAATGGAGGCCCTTGCGGGCCCAGTCGAGATACCCGAGCATCAGCCGGTCGGGGTCGTCCGATTGTTGCACCGCGACCTCCGCCTCCCGGTCGGTCCGGGCGAAGGGGGCGTAGGAGACCTGCCCGCTGGGGAGCGCGAAGGCGACCACGGAGAGGGGCTTCGGGTCGAGGTAGTAGTGCAGGAGGCCAGCGTAGGCCCGGGCGAGCGGGTCCCCCCAGTGCGAGAGCTTCGCGAGGCGTCGCTCGTCATCGCGCGCCTCGCGGACATCCTCAAGCTCGGTCCGTCGACGGTCGAACCGCTCGTGCGGGCACTCCGGTCCCAGCCGGGGCAGGAGCGGGTCGACCGACCCTCTCAGGACCTTCGCCCGCGCGACCAGGTCATGTTCGCGGACGCCCGACGCCCTGCGGACCCGTGCCACGCTTCGCCTCGTTCCTCGAACGGCCGGCGGTACTTATTCCCGGGGGTCACCGGTGGCATGAGTCGAGGAAATGCCGGAACATCTCCCGACCGCCTTCGGTGTGCTCGACCTCGGGATGGAACTGAAGGCCCCAGATCGGCAGGGACGGGTGCGCCATCGCTTGCACCGGGCATGCCGCGGAATGGGCGAGGATGCTCCAGCCCGGCGGAACGACCGACACCTGGTCGTTGTGGCTCGACCAGACCCGGAGGTGCGAGGGCAACCCCGCGAAGATCGCGTGGTCCGCGCGGTCGACGGTGAGCTCGACCGAGCCGAACTCGGGCGCCGCGGCCCGGTCGACCCGACCCCCGAAGTGACGCCCCAGGAACTGATGACCGACGCAGATCGCCAGCACGGGCACCTTCCCGGCCCCGATCCATTCGCCGACCCGGCCGAGGGGAGCGTTCGTCCCTTCGAGGCTGAGCGCGCCCCCGGAGAGGACCACCCCGTCCGCATCCAACTCCTCGAACGGCGTCGTGTTCGGAAGGATCCTCGTCTCCGCCCCGAGGTCGCGGAGGACGCGCCACTCGCGGTGCGTCCACTGGCCTCCGTTGTCGAGGACGGGGACCTTCACGAGTCCTCCTCGTCCGAGGTCGGGTCGGAGTCGGGCGGGGGCTCGGTCCGGCCCCGCAGCACGGCGACATCGCGCTTGACCTCCCGGAGGTCGGCGCGCATCCGGAGCATCTCCTCTTCGAACGGAGTGAACCCGGCCGTGCTCAAGATCCGGTGCGATAGGAACACCCCGATGAAGATGGCCCCGACGAGGGCGAGCAGGGTCGTGAAGATGAGCGCGACCACGAAGGCGAGGGGGTCGGCGATGGCGTTCTGGACCGGGAGGGTGAAGAAGTGGGTGATCTCGGCCAGCTCCACGATCAGCAGCACGACGATGAGGGCGACCCAGAGCAAGATCGCCACGCGGCTCGCCTTCACGGAACCCCTCCGGGGCCGACGTCCGCGAGCAGGACGGCGACGGGCAGCGTAGTGTTGGATACCGCTAGGGGGGATGCCACGGCCACCCCCGAGGTCGCGGTGTCGGAATAAAGGCTCTCACCAGCCGACGAAGGGGCCTCCAGGACGTAGAACGACAGCAGCCCGACGTACCATGTGTTTCCCGAGGGGCTGACGTAGTGAGCGGAGATGTTCAGCGCGACCGGGTTCGCGGTCGAGGAGATGATGACCGAAAGCACGTCGCTCCCGTTGTACCACTGGGTCCAGGTGAGGTTGTTCCAGGGCATGGGCGTCGTCGCGTTCCAATGGAACGCGCTCGCGACCCCGACATGGATCGAGTCGTAGCGGATGGTCTCGCCCAGTGCCCAGATGTAGAAATGGAGGGGGGTGTCGTTCATCGGGATCTTGTCGACGACGAGCTCGGCCTGCGTGAGGAGGCCCGGGCCGGGTTGGTGGGTGTTGGCGACGAGTACCGGGGTGAGAACGATGAGGGCGACCAGGAGGAGGGCGACGCCGACGAGCGGCCACGGAGCGAGTGCTCCGAGCCTCCCGGGGGGACGCCGCCGGGTCGCGACCGCGCTGGCGTCTCCGCCGCTCATGCGGTCCCCGCCTTCCAGCCCCGATACAGCTGATTCGGGACGCCGAGGTGGTCGAGAACCTTCCCGGCGAGGTAATCCGTCGTCTCCTCGACGGATTTTGGCCGGAGATAGTACGCCGGGGAGGCGACGAGGACGACCGTTCCGAGCTCGCTCAGCGTGGTCAGATGCCGCAGGAGGGTCGTGGAGAGCGGGGTCTCCCGCGGGACCACGACGAAGCGTCGTCGCTCCTTCAGGTGCACGGCCGCCGCCCGGGTGAGGAGCGTGTCCCCGAGACCGAGGGCGATCTTGGCCGCGGTGTTGGCGGAGCACGGGACGACCACCATCCCTCGGGTCGGGACCGACCCGCTCGCGATCGGGGCGGCCAGGTCGCTGTCGGGGTACATCTCGGTAGCCCACGGGCGCAGCGCGTCCACGTCGAGGTCGCACTCCTCGCGAAGGACGGTGCGCGCCCCCTCCGTAACGACCAGCGATACCGCCACGTGCGCCTCGCGCAGGGCCTTCAGGACCCGGATCGCGATCGGTGCCCCGCTCGCGCCCGACACTCCTACGACAATCGGCGGCTCCTCCGTCATAACAGGTCCCGTTCGGCCAGAGGCTCCAACGACTCGGTTCATAAGACGGTTCGTGAGGCGGATGCGTTGCCCCATCGGGCGGCCATCGTCAGCGCCGGGCACCTCCGGTGGGGGGGCGGATGCCGGACGCGGATCGCAGGTGCGGACCCCGGAAAGGACGGATATTCCCAGGGACGACGGGGGGTTGCCGGCCGGAGCACTGTGCCGGCCACCTCGGCTACGGCGGTCCGGCCCGAACGCCTACGCCGCTGGGGATCGCGGCGCCCACTTCGTGCCGACCCAGCTTTCGTAGACTTTCCGGGCCAGCTCCGAAGGGGAATCCATCGGCGTGAACGCGTACTTCCGGGGGGGCGGAGTCCCGGTCGTGAGCGGGACCCGGTGCAGGTATCCGCGGCGGAAGACCGTGATGTCGGTCGGGGTCCCGGGGGGGTACTTCTCCAATGTCTTCTCGAAGCTCGCGAACGTGACCTTGCTCCCATTGATGGCAACGATCTCGTCCCCCGGAGTGAGGCCGGCGGCGCGAGCCGGACGGCCCACGAAGGAGTGCCGGACCCGCGCGTGGCCCCCGACGTCCTCGACCGTGACGCCGAGGTCGCCCGGTTCGGGCTCGTCGGGTTCTTCCGGCCGTTTCGCTTTGGGGCCGAGCACGAGGCCGGCGTAGCGGGCGTACGCGGCCAGGTCCACCTCGTCCGTTCCCCGGATGTAGCGGTCGAAGAACGTCGAAAGGTCGAGCCCGGTCGCCCGGTTCACCACGGCCAATAGCTCGCCCTCCTCGAGCCCGCGCCCCACCTTGCCGTACTCCTTCCACAGGAGGCGAAGTACGGTCTCGAGCGAGGACCGCGCCTCGCTCTGGTGGCGGATCTCGAGGTCGAGGCACATCGAGACGAGGTCGCCCTTTTGGTAGTAGGAGACCGACTGATTGGGGGTCTCCTCGAACGGCTGGTACAGGTCGATCCAGGAGAGGAACGACGAATCTTCGAGGGAGACGCGATTCCGTCCGGGGGTATCGAGGTATTCCTTGATGATCTTCGCGCGTTGCTCGAAGAACTGGTCCGGGGTGTAGACCCCGGCCCGTCGCAGAACGAGGTAGGTGAAGTAGTCGGTCGTCCCCTCCATCCACCAGAGCATTCGAGTATAGTTCTCTCGGGTGTAATCGAACGGTCCGAGAGCCTTCGGACGGATCCGCTTCACGTTGTAGAGGTGAAGGTACTCGTGGGCCGTGATGCTGAGGAAGTGACGGTACGACTCTGCCGGGCGAAAGGTGGTTCTCGGCACCACGATCGACGTCGATGAGGCGTGCTCGAGACCCCCGTCCCGGACCTCCGTGAGGTGGAAGAAGAACGTGTACCGGGAGAGCGGGGACTCGCCGACGAGGGCGATCGCGGCCTCGACGATCTTGGAGATGTCCTGTTCCAGGGCCTGCGCGTTATAGTTCGCCCCATCTCCACAAAGGGCGATCCGGTGCGGGATCCCCGCGGGACGGACGGTGAGCACGGTCGGTCGGCCGACATCGATGGGAGAGTCGACGAGCTCGTCGTAGTTCCGGGCGCGGTAGCGGGGTGGGGTCCCGTCGACCTCCTCGAGCTCGGTGACGACCGTCCAGGCGGGGGGAACGTCGAGCGCTACGGTCGTCGGCTCGGAGAGGTGGCCGTCCACGTACGGCAGGCACAGCGCCGCATTGAGGAACAGGTGGTCCGGGGTGAGGTCGAAGCCTTCGGTCACCAGCTGATGGCCGTAGACCGTGTACTCGACATGGACCCGGGACGCGCCCTCGGTCCGGATGCGCCAACGGGCCTTGTCGACCCGCTCCGTCGACAGCGGCGTCCCGCCCGGCTCCCGCCGTGCGGCGAAGTCCCGGAACCCACGGCTGTAGTTCGCGATGTGATAGGAACCGGGCACCCAGGACGGTAGGACGAGGTCGAGGGTGGGCGTGGAGACCCCGTCGAGGTCGATCGAGAACCGACCCCGGTGCTCCGTCGGAGAGTCGGCCCGGACGGTGTAGAGGATCTCCATGGGTTCCGCCCTAACCGAAACCCGGGAGGTCGCGGTCGGACGCGGGTTCGTTGCCCTTGCGCACGTACGGCTCGGCCGCGATGCCGAGGTGGGTCGTCAGCATGCGGAGCGTCTGGACGAGCTGACGGACCGCTTGGCCCATCTCCTTCTGTTCCGCTCTCAGCTGCTGGAGCTCCTCCCGTAGGGTCCGCAGTTCCACCTCCCAGCGTGCCTCGTCGGAACCGATCGGCATCTTTCGTCCCTCGGGCGGTCGAGGGACGCTCGGTAATTACCTTGTCCCGGGGGAACGGTCCTCCCGAACGGCGGCGCTCGGCTCCGGAGGGCCCCGGTGGGGGTTTGCGGCCCCCCAACGGTGCTCACTGGTGGTGACCGAGCCTTAAGTCCGTGGATCGCGACCTTGACGCGGGAAATCCATGGTCGCGCTGACCCATCCTGGGGCGCCTCCCCGCGCGCGGCGACGCTGGTGGTCCCTCCGAAACCTCGGCAGCAACGCTCATGAGCCTCCGCTCTGGGGGGAGGGGGAGAACCAAGCATGCCGGATGCGATCATAGCGGAAGGGCTCGCGAAGACGTTCAACGGCTCGGTGAAGGCCGTGGACGGGGTTTCCTTCTCGGTGAAGGAGGGCGAGGTCTACGGTTTCCTGGGACCGAACGGTGCCGGGAAGACGACGACGCTGTCCATGCTCACCGCGGTGCTGGGGCCGACCGCCGGCCGGGCGACCGTGGACGGGTTGGACGTCTTCCACAACGCCCACGCGCTCAAGCAGCGGATCGGATTGGTCTTCCAGGAGTCCACGGCCGACCCGGACCTTACGGGACGCGAGAACCTCGACCTGGCCGCCGCCCTGTTCGCGGTCCCCCTCCGCGAGACGTCGAAGAGGGTCAACGAACTGCTCGAACGCCTCGCTCTCGCCGACTCGGCCGACCGCCTGGTGAAGACGTTCTCGGGCGGCATGCGCCGGCGGCTCGAGCTGGCGGTGGGGATCATCCACTCCCCCCGGGTCCTCTTCCTGGACGAGCCGACGCTCGGTCTGGACCCCCAGGGTAGGGCGGGCTTCTGGAAGATCGTGGGCGAACTACGGAAGGAGACCGGGATGACCGTCTTCCTCACGACCCACTACCTTGACGAGGCCGACGGCGTGTGCGACCGGATCGCGATCATCGACCACGGCAAGATCGTCGCGTCCGGGACCCCGTCGGAGCTCAAGGACCGACTGGGGGGCGACATCGTCACGGTCCGGCCGCTCGGGGACGCCGCGGCGCTCGGGCCGGCCCTTAAGGCTCTCCCGGGGGTCACCTCGGTCACCTCTCAGGACGGGACGTTCCGGGTGAAGTGCCCGAGCGGGGACACGTTGATCCCCAAGGTCGTGGGAGCCGCGACCGGCTTGGGCATCGGTCTCGCCGGCGTTTCCCTGCGGCGGCCCAGCCTGGACGAGGTGTTCCTCGAATTCACGGGACGGGAGTTCCGGGAGGATGAGGGACCGACGGCGACCGACCGCGCGGTGTTCCTGACCCGCATGCAGGACGCGCGACGGGGGCGACGATGAACGTCCGACGATGGAGCGCTCTCACGAAGCGGGAGCTCCTCAAGATCGTGCGGAACCCAGCGGCGATCGCGACGGGTCTCCTGCTCCCCGTCCTCTACCTCCTCTTGTTCGGGCAGGGGTTCAACTTCACGAGCTTCCTCAACTCGCCGTACCTCTCGCCGACGCAGAGGACCCAGCTCCTCCACCAGTACCTGCTGGGGGCTCCGGACTACTTTTCCTACTTCGCGGCCGGGATGGTCGGGTTCGTCGGGGTGACGGCGACCCTGTTCGTCGGGGCGAACGTCATCTTCGACAAGCTCTTCGGAACGTTGAAGCGGACCGCGGCGTCCCCCGCCACCGCGGCCGACATCTTCGGCGCTCGCCTCGTGGCCGGTTCGATCCAGCCGGTCGGCCTGGCCTTCCTCGTTCTGGGCCTGGCGATCCTCCTCGGGAACGTGGGACTCGCGGGCCTCCACGTCACCGCCGCCGTGACCGTGGTGGGAGCCGCGGAGATCGTGGCCGCCATCCTCCTCCTCTCGCTGATGTTCGCCTCGCTCTTCCTCGCGCTCGGGTTCACGATCGAGCAGCCGCAGACCTACTTCGCGCTGGTGAACGCGATCAACCTGCCGGTCCTGCTCACTTCGGCCGCGCTGTATCCGTGGGGAGCCATGCCGGCGTGGCTTCAGGGGATCGCTTCCTACAACCCCATCACGCTCGCCGTCGAGGTCCTCCGGATCGACCTCTTCGGAGGTGCCTTCTATCCGTATGCGGCCTGGGTCTACCTGCTCGGGCTCATCGGTTGGGCCTTGACGATGTTCGCCGTGGCGACGTTCCTGACCCAGCGCGCCCTCGCCCCGAAGTCCTAACGAGCGGTTCAGGAGCGACCGCCGGAAGGTCCGAACGGGGAGTCCACGGTCCCCTTCTCCACGAACGGCACCCAGGCCCGCTTCTCGGCGGAGTAGTCGACCCGCTGGAGCTCCACGACGAAGCTCTTCAGGAGCTCGGTGGGGGCCGGGTGGACGGAGATCGAGTAGACGTAGATCCCGAACCCCGTGAACTCGATGACCCGCCGCAGGACCTCCGCAAGCGCCTCCCGGGGGACCGTGACGCGGATCGAGGTCCCCCCAAGAAGGGTCGAGAACTCATCGGCATCGAAGGGGCGGTCCAGCGTGATCAGCGGCTGGGCCGGCGCCCCTGCGGGGGAGGCGGCCGCGGGAGAGGGAGCGGTCGGGGCAGCGGCAGGGACCGACGGGAGGGAGCCGGGGGATGGGCTCCGGGGCGCGAAACCGGACTCTCGGGCCGGGTAACGGTCCAGGACGGGGCTGGCTTCCCGGCCGACGAAGCGCGGCCGAGGCTTGGCCACCGGACGACGGGGCAAGCGGGAGGGGGCCTTCTTCCTACGGGCTCCCTTGTTCGTGCTCATGGGGCTCGGTGGGCAGGAGCCGTCGAAGGCCATAAGAGGTTGTACCCGGGGCACGGTCGACCCCCGTCGGAGCCGTATAACGCGGGTTTGTAGCGAGACGAGCCGTGCGACTCCCCGTCACTGGTAGTGATTTTTGTCGCTCCTAACACGACACATGGGTTATGTAGCCAAGCATTGGTGAGACACCCGGTCCAAGCCGTCCAGGCGGACCCAAAGGAGAGGAAACGAGAATGCCGGCACGAGTCATGATGGAGTTCCAGGCGCCCCGTGGCCTCCCGCGCAAGACCGCATCGGTCTGCCCGGAGTGTATCAAGGTCATCCCGGCGATCGTCCGAGAGAAGGAGGGCCGGGTCATCATGGAGAAGACCTGCCGTTCCCACGGCTACTTCTGGGACATCATCTCGAACGACGTCGACCTCTACCTCCGGATGGAGGCTTACGCCCACGACGGGGTCGGCTACGAGAACCCCTACTACGACAAGTTCCGCGGCTGCCCGACCACGTGCGGTATGTGCAGCCACCACAAGTCCCACACGGGACTCGCGCTCGTCGACCTGACGAACCGCTGCAACCTGAAGTGCCCCGTCTGCTTCGCGAACGCGAACGCTGCCGGGTACGTCTACGAGCCGACGCGGGAGCAGATTCACTTCATGCTCAAGACCCTCCGGGAGCAGAAGCCCGTCGGCACGGTCGCGGTCCAGTTCTCGGGCGGCGAGCCGACCCTTTCCCCGCTCTTCCTGGACGCGGTTTCGATCGCCCGGGACCTCAACTTCAAGCAGATCCAGGTCGCGACGAACGGGATCCGGTTCGCGAACGAGCCCGGCTTCGCCCAGGCATGCCGGGACGCGGGCCTCCACACCCTCTACCTGCAGTTCGATGGCCTCGACGACGAGATCTACCGAAAGGTGCGCGGCGTACCCCTTCTCAAGGTGAAGTACAAGGCGATCCAGCAGGCCCGGGAGACCCACACCCCCGCGAGCGAGCTCGCGGCGGGCAAGCCGGACAAGCCGATCTCCGTCGTCCTCGTCCCGACGCTCGTCGGCGGGTTCAACGAGAAGGAGATCTGGCCGACGGTGAAGTACGCGATCGACAACATCGATGTCGTCCGCGGGGTCAACTTCCAGCCGGTCGCGCTCACCGCGCGGATCCCCGACAAGGACCGGTTCCAGATGCGGTTCACCCAGTCGGACCTCGTTCGGATCCTCTGCACGGAGGGACCGTTCGAGAAGTCGGACTTCTTCCCGGTCCCGTCGGTGGCCCCGATCTCGGAGCTGACCTCGATCATCCACGGCGAGGAGAAGATGACCCTGACGACCCACCCCGGCTGCGGGTGCGCCACCTTCGCGTTCGTCTCGAAGGACGGGCAGAAGATCACCCCGCTCCCGCGGTTCATGGACGTCGACGGGTTCTTCGAGAACGTCGAGTCGATGATCGAGAAGTACCGGGACGCCCGCTTCTCGCGGGTCCGGACGGCGGTCGCCGGAGCCCGGCTGCTCAAGGACGTGGCGAAGTTCTTCGACTTCTCGAAGGCCCCGGAGGGGCTCAACGAGAAGAACTGCGTGAAGGTCATCGCGGGGATCTTCACCGGGGGCAGCAAGGAGGCGGTCGCGAAGTTCACGTGGCAGACGCTCTACATCGGGAACATGCACTTCCAGGACGCCTACGACTACGACATCCAGCGCTTGATGCGCTGCGACATCCACTACGCGGTCCCCGACGGACGGGTCATCCCGTTCTGCTCGTACAACTCCGGCCCGATCTACCGGACGGAGGTCGAGAAGAAGTTCTCGATCCCCATCCCCGAGTGGCAGGCGGCGAAGAAGCAGGGCGGCTTCGCGCTCAAGACCCTCGACACCATGGGCGTCAACGGCGAGGTCATCGTCGACCCCGAGTACTACAAGATCCGGGCGCTCAAGGGCGCGCCGGGCATGACGTCGACGTAGGCCGAGCCCGCCCCCCTGGGCGAACCCCTTCCCTACCCACCCTACATCTTGGTCCACCGTTCAGGGACTGGTCTCGAAGAGGGCAGCGCCCGCCTCGCGCCATCGGTGGCTCGCGGGCACCGATTCTCGCCCGGGGCGCTCGAGGCGTCGGTCGATCTCCTTCCAGACGACGGCCGGGCGGACGGACGGCTTCGGCGGAGGGGAAGGGGGCGCATCGATGTGGTTCGCGAGCCACCGGTCGGCCGCCTCGATGTGCTTACAGGTCCCGAGGCCGCGACGCGCGAAGTCGGTGCACGTGCACATGTCTGCCGATCGGTCCGGGTACGCGGGCCGCATGACGAGATAGGTGGTCCGGTGCAGAGGGTTCCGGACCTCGATGAGGGGATAGGGGTCCCGTTGCCGCAGCCGGAGGTCGAGGGGTTCCTCGAGCGCCCGGGACCTCCGCTCGCTCAGCTCGTCGGCGAGCTCCTGGGCGTCCATGGGAACTTTGGGAGGAGGGGGCCGGCGCCGGTCCACGGGGCCGCCACCGAAGGATGCTACATACGGCTTCGGGGCGGAGGAGAACGTTCGCCCTCTCGGACCAAAGGTTGTTAACGTACGCCGAGGTCCCCCAGTCCAAGCCCGTCCGGTCCGTCGCACGACCGCCTCGGTCCTTGCCGGGGAGGTTCCGGGAGACGGACCGCGGCGGCCTTCGGAGGGCGCGGGGACCACATGGACACGACCACCGAGTTCATCGTGGCCCTGTTCCTGCTCATCGCTCTCGCCATCCTCGTCGGGGAACTGGTGAGCCGATTCGGAATCCCCGCGCTCGTCGGACAGATCTTCGTCGGACTGGTGCTGGGTCCGAGTCTGCTCGGGAACGTTCTCGGCCTCACGAGCATCTCGAGCGAGTTCGTCGGGATTCAGTTCCTCGCCACGTTCTTCATCCTCATGATGGCGGGCCTCGCCGTCACGCCCGCCCAGATCCGGGCGACGGGCGCCTCGGCCGCCGCGTTGGGGGTCGCCATCTTCGTCGTGCCGTTCGCGTTGGGCACCGTCGTGGTCCGCCTGTTGTTCCCCACGCTCGCGGTCGACACCTCGCTCTTCGTCGCATTGACCATTTCGATCACCGCGCTCCCGGTGCTCGGCATCATGCTGCGGGAGTTCAACCTCGCCGACAGTCGCTTCGGGGCGTTCCTGATGAACGCCTCGGTCGTCAACGAGCTCGCCGCCGTCACGACCTTCGCGGTCCTCCTCCGGCTCGAGAGCGGCACGGGGAACCTGTGGTTCGACATCGGGACCGCGGTCGCGACGGTCGGCCTGTTCCTCACGACGATCCTGGCCATTCACATGGGGCTCCAGAGCCTGCGCCAGCTCCACGTCTGGGATCGCTGGGTCGACCGTTTCCGCCTCACGTGGCGGTCGCGGGAAGCCGGCTTCGGATTCCTCATGATGGCGGGACTGGGCGCCGCGCTCTACTCCCAGTTCCTCGGCCTCACGTTCATCGTCGGAGCGTTCTACGCCGGTCTCCTCGTCACGCCGGAGAGCGCCGGTCGGGCGGGGCATCGGACCATCAGCCTCGTGTTCAACGCCATCACGTGGGGATTCTTCATCCCCCTGTTCTTCGCGCTGGTCGGGTTCGGGATGGATTTCACTACCCTCAGTTTCGCGGACTACTCCATCCTCGCGCTCGCCTCCCTCGCCCTCTTCGCGTTCTTCTCGAAGGTGTTCGTCGGGGCCGCGTTCGCCCGCGCGCTGGGCTGGTCGGGGGACGAATCGCTCTGCGCCGGGATGCTCGTCTCGAGCCGGGGCGCGGTCGAGCTGGCGATGGCGGTGATCCTGCTCGAGCAGGGCTACTTCACGGTGCACATCTACACGGTGGTCGCGGCCGTCGGGCTGTTCACGACCTTGTTCGCTCCCATCGGCGCGAGACCGTTCGTCCGCACGATCACGGCGGCCCGTCGGGCCTCGGCCGAGCGCGCCGCCGCGATCGCCGGGAGCCTGCCGCCTCGCCACATCCTCTCCGACGGCGAGATCAACGCTCCCCGATGACCGGCTCGAACGGACCGGGCCCCCGCCACCACGGTTATCTCCCGGTCGCCGACTGACCGGACGTGAGGGTCGGAACGGAGCCTCCGGTCCATTCGGGGGGGAGACCCGTCCGGCCGAAGCTGACGGGGACCGGGTCCGAGGGCCGGCTTCCCACGGCGACCGTTCGCCGCTCCTAACGGGGTCACCGATGGAGCGA
Organism: Thermoplasmata archaeon; assembly: GCA_052325545.1. Lineage (GTDB taxonomy): Archaea > Thermoplasmatota > Thermoplasmata > Lutacidiplasmatales > UBA184 > Lutacidiplasma. Next base: position 92,536 of record JBKQUP010000013.1, on the reverse strand, counting down.
GGATTCCCCTGGCGTCTGGTCACCGTCGACATCGACGGGACCCTGACGCGGATCCACGGGTGGAGGGAGATCGCCATCGCATTCGGACAGCTTTCCGGGTTCGAGGAGACCAACCGCCGCTTCTTCGCTCACGAGATCGGCGAGGACGTTCACCTCGCGGACCTCCTCGACCTCGCGACCGGACACACGGTCGCCGAGGTGGAGACCGTTCTCGAGCGGACTCCGAAGCTCGCCGGGATCGCCGAGGGGGTCTTCCAACTGCACGACCGGGGCGCCCGGGTCGCGTTGCTGACCCACAATCCCACGTACGTGGCCGATTGGTACCAACGGACGTTCGGGTTCGACGACGCCGAGGGAGTGGCGGCCCAGACGGTCGACGGGGGCCGGATCGGCCCCCCGGTCGGCGTTCGGGTCGACAAGCCGGGGGCCCTGCGTGCGCTCCTCGTCCGCCACCCGACGCCGCCATGGTTGGTGGCGCATGTGGGCGACGGTTGGTCGGACGCCGAGGTGTTCCGTCTGGTGGGCGGCGGGGTCGCCCTCAACTCCCCCTTCCCCGAAGTGAAGCGAGCGGCCGACCTGGCCCTGTCGACGCAGGACTTCCGGGACGTGGTCGAAGGGCTCTCCCACCTCGTTCCGCGAAAGTGAACGGCGGCCGACCACGGTGCACAGGATTCTTATAGCGCCCTTCCGTCGAACGGTTCGCGATGGAGTATGTGATCGTCCGGGCGACCCACCCGACCTGGCTCACACTGCAGCTCCCGGCGGAGGTCGCGGAGCTCATCTGCTTCCGGCCCGAGGCGGGACCCCACCGGGACTCGAGCCGGACAATCTCGTTCCTGGCGCGCGGCCCGGGGGTCGTGCGGGTGATCGCCTCCCACCCGGCCCGGGAGGCCCTCGCGATCGAGACGGTACGCAACCGCTTCATCGCCTCGGCGCGCCCGGGAGAGCGGCATCTGTTCACCCTTCCGACCCCGGTCGTCCAGCACCTCGGCCTCCAGGTCTACTCGCGGGGCACGAAGCTTCGGGGGACGGACGACCGGATCATCTGGTTCGTCCCCGCGCCCGAGTACTACGAATACCGTTCGGTCGTGGAGGCCGGGAAGACCTGGAACGGTCCCTCGGGGGGGCCGTTCGCCCGCGTCTACGTCGCGAAATCGCTGTTTCCCTTCCCGAAGGAGTTCCAACCGCTCGCGGAGCTCGAGTACCGGATCGAGGAGGAGGAGTGGCGCCCCGCCGTGGAGGCCCTCCAAAGGGTCGGTCGGGGCCGCCGGGTGGTCCTGTAGGGTGGGGGCCCCGTTCGATGCCCCCTAAAGACCCGTTTTTCGGGGTCTCGGGCGGGGTCGGCTCGGGGAAGGCAGGAACCGCGGAAACCCGCGGTTTTCCATAGTTACTTATACCGGCCCGAAAGATAGATTCCACCCATGCGGGGACCGGCCGGTGGGACCTCCAAAGTACCGGGTCCGAAGCGCTACACGCTTCGCAACCCGGTCCCGCTCCGCACGGAGCAGGACGTGACGACAACCCGTGCCGGGATTCCTACCGACGCCGCGTTGTCGTACGCCGCGGGGCCCGTCGATTTCGACTCCCTGGCCAAGGCGATCCGACGCTCGGTCGGCCACGAGGGGATGCGCCCCGAGGACGCCCGGTCGATCGCGGCCCACGTTCTGAACTTCTTCGGCTTCAACGAGAGGATCATCGACAACGTCCTCGAACCGGACGACCGGGACACGTTCTACATGCTCGAGGACACCGGCATCCTCGAGACGGAGCGGGACGAGACGACCCTCTACGACGGCCGCGAGTGGCGGATCCACTACTGGATGTTCCGAAAGGAGCGGATCTTCGAGCTGGCCCGCGAGGAGTCGGCCGCGATGGCCGCGGCGGGCGAGGCGGAGGTCGTCTACTCGTCGAACGCCAACCGCTCGGGGGCGTTCATGCTCCCGCACGGGGAGACGGGCACGGGGCTGGCCGCCCATGCAGTATATCATGAGCTGGGGGACGAGATCTGGCTCGAGCGCCGCCAGAACCCGATGCCCGCGCCGCCCACGCCTCCGAGCCCCCACCGACGGGGTCCTACTCCCGAACCGTAGGCTCGAGCGCGGCCGCTCCGGACCGCCGCTTACATACCTCCCCACGCGTCACCCTCGCCCATGCGCCGATTCCTGATCCTGGCGCACCGTGTCCCGACCGACGGCCAGTTCACCCTGAACGACCTCGCCGGGGGCGCCGGGCGGATGGACGAGGTCGCGCGGGCGGTCTCTACCGCGTTCACCCTCTCGAACGACCTGCGCCGGGACACGGAGCTGACCGTGCTCTTCGTGGCGGACCCCCCACCCAAGGCGCGGCGCATCGTCCTCACGGGGGCGAGGCTTCGGTTCCTCAACCCCGACGAGCGGTCCACCGCCGCCCTCCTCAAGAACGCCCTGGTCCGCTCGGTCGACTTCCCTCGCCCGTTCGAATCGTCCCCGGGCCTCACCGTGGCGCCGACGGACCCGGCGACGGAGCTCCGGACGTTCCTCACCCAGCCGAACCCGGTCTGGCTCTGTGAGGACGGCCGTCCGATCGAGGAGTGGTCCTCGCCCGGGGGCCATCTCGCCGCGGTCGTCTCCGACCCGTACGACCCGACCCCCGAGGAGCGCGACCTGCTCACGTCGACCGGCGTCCCGCGCGTCTCCGTAGGCCCCCGGTCCCTGCGGACCAGCCAGGTCGTCGACCTGGTCCATCACGAGCTCGACCTCCGGGACGCGGGGCGCTCCGCGACGGCCTCGCCGACCGGGTAGTCAGTGGACAAAGATCGGCCGAGTGACCTCGGCCGTGCTCTCGAGCGCCTCGCGGACGGACCTCGGCTTGAGGCCGCCGATCACGGCGGTCAGGTGGACGACCTCCCTCGGCTCGGGCCGTACCCGGGTCCCGAAGACGATCCGGTCGGGCTGGTTGAGCCGCAGGCTGATCGTGCGGAGCACCCGGTCGAGCGTCCGGAGGGTGAGGTTCGAGCCTCCGTCCAGGTGGACGAGGGCGGAGGGCCGGTCCGAGAGGTGGAAGTCGAGCAGCGAGTCCGTGAGCGCCTGCTGGACGAGCTTTTCGGGCTCCGAGATGTGGTACTCGCCGACCAGCAGGGTCGAGAGCCCCGCGTCGCGCAGGTGGTTCTTCAGGCTCGCGAGGTCGACGTTCAGCTGGGAGGGGTTCTCGACCATGTCGACGAGGCTCGAGACGAGCGAGTGGATGTAGGCGTTCCGGACCTGGAACACCCGGTTGATCGGCAGTGACTCGAACCGGCGGAGCTTCTCGTTCGCGAGCGCGACCAGGAGCCCGCCCATCTGCTCGAGCTCGGAGACCGTCGCCTCGACGTTGTCCCGCCGGGTCTGGTTGTTGTCGATCTCGACCTGGAACGGAAGGAAGACGACAGGGACCGCGAGCGTCTCCGTCCTGCGGAGGGCGCGCGACAGGAACGGAAGCAGGGCGCTTCCCGTACCGCCCCCGAGGCCGGCGAGCAGGAAGACGATCTCGAGCGGTCGCAGGCGTCGGAGCAGCTCCTCTTTGCCTTCCTCTGCCGCCCGGAGGACGAGGGCCCGGTCCCCTCCGCTGCCCCGGCCCTTCAGCTCCCGGTGGCCGAGCAATATCCGCTCCTCGACCCCGGTGTGAAGCAGGTGGGCCGCGTCCGTGTTCACCGCGATCGCCCTCACCCCGGGGATCCCGAGGGCGATCAGGTCCTGGACCGCCTCGCTGCCCGCGCCGCCGAGCCCGACGACCCCGATCGACGGCGCGAGGGCAAGAGGGCCCCAGGCGTTGGGGGCGTTCGTGTCGTCGTTCATCGATCCCCTCGCCCCCTAGGGCGGAGGGGACCCCTCGGCTGCGACCGGTTCCCCCTCCCGACGGTGGACCCGGGCGGGCGGGCTAGCCTGCTCGATCCGGCTGCGGATGTACTCCCGGACGGCCGAACGAACCGCGTCGTCGACGCTGACCGAGTTCCCCTCGCGGACGAACTCCTCGAGCCGGCTGTTATCCTGCCGGGAGAGCTCGACCACGACCTTTCGGATGTTCTGGGGAGGAAGGTTCAGCTCGATATATTGGTCGAGCCCCTCCCGGATCGTGTCGGAGATCGTCGGGGTCCCCTTGAGCTGCTGAATCTGCTTCAGCTTCTCGAGGAGCTCCTGCGGGATCCGTACCGTCACCCGCTCCGACGTGTCGACCATGCCCGTCAGACAAGACCCCTATCTTTGTCTGACGAATGACATATCGACGAACTGGTATATGAAACGAACTGGGGGCGCGAACTCCCCTCAAACCGAACTTTCGCCGAGAGCGCCGGCGCCGCGACTCCAGCGTTGGCGCGGGGGAACCCGCGAGGCTAGTGGACGCCGAGGACCTCGCCGTCGGGCGAGAGGTCGATCTCCTCGGCCGAGGGACGCGAGGGGAGCCCGGGCATCGTTTCGATCGTTCCGAGGTAGACGACGGTGAACCCGGCCCCCGCCGAGCGGGTCAGTCGGTCCACGGTGACGTTGAAATCCCGTGGCCGGCCGAGGACGTGCGGGTTATCGGAGAGGGAAACGGGCGTCTTCGCCATGCACACCGGTCCCTCGAGCTCTCCGATCCGTCGAAGGAGCTCGAGGTCCTCGAGCGCCTCGGGAGTGCGGTTCACATGCGTCGCGCCGTAGAGCCGGGTCGCGATCGTCTCGACCTGGTCGAAGATCGGCGTCCCAGGAGCGTTGACCGGGTGGCTCTGGTGGCCGAGCGCCGCGGCGGCCTCGACCGCGCGAGCGAGGTCGACCGTCCCCTCGCCGCCGTCGGCGAACCCCTTGGCCTCGACGACCTCGACGTGACGCGTCTTGCCGAACCGCTGGACGACCTGCGTCTCCTCGGCCGTGTCCCCGGGGAACCGGTTGAGGGCCACGACCGCCGGAGCCCCGAACGTCTCGAGGTTGTCGAGGTGCTGGGCCAGGTTCTCGAGGCCGCGCTCGAGCGCGGCCCGGTTCGGGGTCATCGCCTCCTCGTCGGAGGCCCCTCCCTGGTAGCGGAGACCGCGCTGGGTCGCGACCAGCACGGCGGCGTCGACGTTCCGTCCGAGCGTCGGCGTGACGATGTCGATGAACTTCTCCCCGCCGAGCTCGGTCGCGAACCCGGCCTCCACGATGCAGTACTCGGACGTGGCGAGCCCGAGCTCGATCGAAAGACGGCTGCAGGTGCCGTGGGCAAGGTTGCCGAACGGTCCGGCGTGCACGAGGGCCGGCGTGCCCTCGGCGGTCTGAACCAGGTTCGGTTCGAGCGCGTCCCGCAGGAGCGCGGCCATCGCGCCCGCTCCGTGGAGGTCGGAGGGATGAACGGCCGCTCCGTCGGTCGTCAACGCCGCGACGATGCGGCCGAGCCGGGTCTTCAGGTCCGTGTAGTCCCGGGCCAGCGCGAGGATGACCATCACTTCGGACGCGGCGGTGATGACGAACGAGCTCTCATGCTCCACGAACCGGGGGTCGTGGCCCTTCCCGACGAGGATCCGTCGGAGGGCCCGGTCCTCCATGTCCAACGTCCTCGGCCAGAGGATCCGGTTCGGGTCGATCTGGAGCGAGTTCCCGTGGAAGATGTGGTTGTCGAGGAGGGCCGAGAGGAGATTGTGCGCGGAGGCGACGGCGTAGATGTCGCCGGTGAAGCCGAGGTTGATTTCCGCGGACGGCTCGACGGTCGACCGGCCGCCGCCCGTCGCGCCTCCCTTCACGCCGAAGATCGGCCCGAGCGACGGTTGGCGGAGGCAGGGGACGGCCGTGCGGTGCAGCCGAGAGAACCCGTCGGCGAGACCGATCGCCGTGACGGTCTTCCCTTCCCCGTGCTTGGTCGGGGTCATCCCCGTGATGAGGATCAGTTTCCCGGACGACTTCTTCGCCGCGCGCTGGCGTACGGCCGACACCGGGACCTTGCCGACCCACCGTCCGGCCGAATGCACCTCGTCGGGCCGAAGTCCAAGGGTCGTTGCCAGGTCGTGGACGCTCCGCATCCTCGCTCCCGAATCCCTCGTCCCCGTCCCGGGTCCGAGGGGCAGAACGTACGTTCTAGGGACGCCCTTTATAGAAGGCCTCTCGTGAACCCGGCGTGACTCTGACCCTCGTCCCGTTCCCCCTCGACCAAACGGCCTCGCTCGCGCTCGCGGCGGACGCGCTCCGGACCCGGCTCGTGGCCGGAGAGGATATTCGCGATTGGCTTCCGCCCCTCGAGACGGCGATCCGTTCGGCCCGCGCGACCGGGGGTCTCCTCTCGTCCGATGGGGAGACCCGGGGGATTGTGCTCTGGGAGCCGGCCGGTCCCCTCGGCGTGGCGGTCCGTCTCCTGTACCTCTCCCCCCCGAACGCGGGTCCCGAGCTCTATCGGGCGGCCCTCGCCCTCGCGGAGCGCGCGGCGGGGCCGATCGCCTTCGCCCCCAGTCCTCTGGCCGGGCTCTCGCCGGACGAAGAGTCGGCGGTGATGCGGGAACGCGGGTTTGCCTCGTACGGCCGGTCCGAGATGGCGTTCCCCTCGACCGCACCGGTGCCGTCCGCACCGGTGCCGCCGGGCGCCGAAGTGCGACCGATTCGGGCGACCGACGAACCCCTCCTCGCGCGTCTGCACGAGAAGGCCTACCGGGACCACCTCGACCGGTACCTCTCCATCGAGGCCCTGGACCCGGTGCACGACGCCGACCGTCAGCTGCGGGAGTACTTCGCCGGCCGCTGGGGCGAGCTCCTGTCCCCCGGCTCGACCGCCGTCACGCTCAACGGTCGCATCGTGGCCGCGGTGGTCGCCGTCCAGCGCGGGCCCCACGTGCTGATCATCGACGTGATGACCGAGCCCGACCTCCAGGGAAGGGGATTCGGCCGGGCGGCGCTCGCGAGCGCGTTGCAGGCGCTGCACGACCGGGGGGAGTCCGCGGTCGTCCTCAACGTCACGGAAGGGAACGAGCGGGCGGTCCGTCTCTACTCCCGCCTCGGGTTCGTCCGGACGATCGGACCCTCGAAGGAGTGGTACGACGCCCGACGCATGTCGGTCCGCCTACCATCGTCCGATCCCCGTTAGCCGGTCTCGGACCGCGGGGGTTCGGCCGGCCGGTAGCCCAGGTGCCGCAGCGCCCGGAACGATGCGACCATGATGAGGCCGAACGCGACGAGCGCGCCGCCCGCGGTAAGGTAGGTCCCCTGGACGCCCACCGACACGGTGAGGACCCCTCCCGCGTACTGGCCGGCCGGGATGAGGGCCATGCTCCCGACCTCGTCGGCCGAGAAGACCCGGCCCATCATCTCGTCGGGGACCGTGGCCTGGACGGTGGATAGGAAGACGGTGTTGATCATTCCGGGCATGAGCCCGTAGGCGAAGATGATCGGGAGCGCGAGCCAGATCGAGTGGACGAGCCCGAGGCCGAGGATCGCGAGGCCCATCGCGAGGGTGAAGACGATGATCGCACGGCCCGCCCGGGGCTCGAACCGGAGCCGGGGGGCGATCACGAAGCCGACCGCGACCCCGAGGGTCGAGGTCCCGACGATCGCCCCGTACCAGATCCCCTGGCTCAAGTTGAGCCAGCTCGCGACGTAGAGGGCGAGCTCGACGAGCGCGACCGCCGATAGGAAGTTCGTGACGAGGGCGGCGACCGTGGCCTGGAGCAGCCCCCGCCGTCGAGCGAGGTAGGAGTATCCCTCCGTTGCGGCCTTCAGCACCGACCGGGCCGGTCCCCGGCGGGAGACCGAGAGGTCCGCGCGGACGAACAGCAGCGCCACCTGCACGGCGAAGAACAACAGGAACGCGACGCTGAGGGCGTACGCCGGGGCGGCGAAGGTGAGAACGACTCCGACGATGACGCTGGCGAGCGCGCTCACGCCGGCCGCGATCGCGTAGATCACTCCGTTCGCGGTCGGAAGCTCGGTGGTGCCGACGAGGCGCGGCAGGGACGCGTTGAACGCCGGCCGGAAGAAGGTCGCGGTCACCGCGACCCCCGCCCAGCCCGGATAGAGCAAGAGGACCCAGAGCGGGATGTAGAAGCCCGCCGGCCCGGGGATCGGCACGCGGCCCGACGGGAGGAAGATGAGGTCGCTCGTTAGGGCGGCGGTCGCGAGCAGAGAGCCGAGGTTCACGGTCCGCATGACGGTCGCCCGGTCGAACCGGTCCGCGAGGGCTCCCGAGAAGAACGCGGCCGCGAGCGTCGGAAGGGTGGAGGAAAGGCCTAGGAACGCGAGGGCGAGCGCACCGTAGGTCGTGCGTTCGCCGGCGGGGTAGGCGAACGCGATGCCGTAGAGGAGGACGACCAGGACCGCGGAGGGGGCCGCGAACTGGAGCGCGCCGGCGGTCAGGAACGCCGTGAACGAGCGCTTCCGGAAGAGCGCCCCGTACCGGCTCAGGGGATTCCGCCTCCGGACGCCCCCGACCCGCTCCCCCGACAATAAGCCTGTCGGCGGGCGGGTCACCGTCTACGAAACCCGCTTGTACTCCCCGCACGTCCTCGACGTCTCGGAGCGAACCGTGCGCCTCATCCACCGCGACCCTTCCACCGGAGTCCACCGCCTGCGCCTCGAGACGCCGAGCGACCTCTGGCGCATCGCGCGTCTCGTGCGCCCCGGCGACCTCGTGGGCGCCTCCACGACGCGGCGGGACCCCGAGGCCCCGCCGGACGTCGCGGGAGCGGAGCGGACCCGCCGCCGCGTCTATCTCGCCGTGCGCGCCGAGCAGGTGGAGTTCCACGGGTTCTCGAAGCACGTCCGCATCACCGGCCCGATCGTCGAAGGTCCGTTCGACATCGGCCGCCACCACACCCTCGACCTCACCGAGGGCGACGAGGTCTCGGTGACGAAATCGAGCTGGACCACCGGCGACCGGACGATCCTCGAAGAGGGTCTCGAGCGGAAGGGCGACCCGACGATCCTGGTCGCCGCCGTGGACTGGGGAGATTCTGCGCTCGTGCGGTTACGGGGACGTTCGGTCGAACCGGTGGTCGACCTGCGACGGACCATCGCCGGGAAGCGGTACGAGGGAGGACAGGCTGAGAAGGACCGCAGCTCCTACGTCGCGGAGCTCGTGATGCTCCTTCGTCGTGAGGGAGCCGAGGCGAACGCGGTCGTGATCGCGGGCCCCGGGTTCCTCAAGGAGGAGCTTGCGCGCCGCCTGACCGAGGAGGACCCCGCGCTCGCGCGCAAGATGCGGGTCTACCCGACGGCCGAGTCCGGCCGGGTGGGGGTCGACGAGCTCCTCAAGAGCGGTCGGGCGACCGGGGTGCTCCGCGGGAGCGTCGCGGCGGAAGAGGCCGAGGTCGTCGAGCGGCTCGTCCGTGCCCTCGCCGGTGGGGTCCGCGCCGCCATCGGGCCGGTCGAGGTCGCGGAAGCGGTCGAGGCCGGCGCCACGGAAACGATCCTGGTCTCGGAGTCGCTGCTTCCCGACCCCAGCATCGCCGCTACGCTCGACCGGGCCCGGGACGCCCGGGTCCGACTGTTCGTGGTCCGCGACGAGGGGGAGGCCGGTCGAAAGCTCACGGCCCTCGGAAGGATCGGTGCGCTCTTGCGCTACGACTGGACGAGCCCGACGAGGCTCATGGGATCGCTTGGATCGCCTCGCGGAGGTCCTCGAAGCGGCGCTTGAGGTCCTTCAGCGAGAAGCGCAGGGCCTCGCGCGCGGTCAGCGACCCGTCGGTCTCGAACCGCAGGAAGAAATCCTCCTCGTCGGCCGTGACCTTGATCGAGCCGTGGTCGCAGACCTCCTCGCACGCCTTGCAGAAGATGCATTTCGGCTCGTCGGTGACCGAGAGCTTCCCGCCGGCGAACTCGAGGATCTTGACGGGGCACGACGCGGCGGTGCGCTTCAGGCAGGCGTCGGTGCACCCTTCCTTCTTCGCGATCTTGACGTGCGGGCGCGGGTACATCCCGATCCCGTGGGCGACCTGCCACTTCGCGTGCTCGCGCGCGGTCCCCACCACGGCGGTCATGTAGGCGAGGAGCGCCTGCCGCGCGCCGAGACGCACAATCGGCACGTCCGGCTCGAGGATGGCGAGGCTGCTGTCCCCGAGGGGCACGACGTCCTTCGCGTAGACGGTGCACGGGCCCTTCTTGTCGACGGAGAACATCACCTGGCAGTGGACGCATCCGGCCCCGCCGCACTCGCACTCGGACTTGCGCCGGAACTGGGAGAGGTCGGTCGGGATCGGGAGCAGCCCGAGTCGAAGGGCGACCGCCTCGTCGAACATGCTGGTCGAGGAGTCGTAGTCCTTGCTCGTCGCCTCGTCCCGGATGGGACCGAGGTGGAACTCGACGTCCTCGATGGCGAGCTTCGGCACGTCCGAGAGCAGCGTACGACGGATCGCGTTCACCTGGGACGCGGTCATCCCCTCGATCTCGAGCGCGGTCGAGCGGGGTTTCAGTTCCTGGACCGTGATCGCCATCGACTACACCCGCCGACCGCGGCGGCCTCCCTTCGGCTTCGTGCCGTCGTGCGGGACCGGCGTGACGTCCTCGATCCGCTGGATACGGACCCCCGCCCGGGCGAGGGCTCGGATGGCGGCCTGAGCGCCGGGTCCGGGAGACCGGGAGCGGTTCCCGCCGGGCGCGCGGACCCGGACATGGAGCGTGTCGTACCCCTTTTCCTTGATGACGGCGGCGATCTGGTCGGCCGCCTTCATCGCCGCGTACGGGCTCGACTCGTCCCGCGCGGCCTTGACGACCATCCCGCCGGTCGCTTTCGCGAGGGTCTCGGCGCCGGTGATATCGGTGACGGTGATGTGGATGTTGTTGTAGCTCGCGAAGATGTGGGCGATGCCGACCTTCGCCATGGCCTACGCACCCCCCGCAGGAGGCTCGGGCGTGGGTGGGGGCGTCGGGGCCGTGCGAGCCTGCAGCCGCTCCCGCAGCGCGACCCGGACCATGTGGTCGTCGTTCGCGAGGGGGCTGGTCGGGCAGTAGGCGATCAGCGGCTCCTCGGCCGACGGGACGAGGTAGCCGGGGCGGGTGACGCGGTGGTCGCCGATCGACATGTGACCGTGCGAGATCCACTGCCGGGCTCCGTTCGCCGTCGGGGCGAGCCCGCGGTGGAAGACGATCCATTCGAACCGGCGTTGCAGCAGGTCCTCGGTCGTGAGAGCGAGAACGTCGTCGATCGTAGGGGTGCCCACGGGCAGGAGCCCGAGGCGGGTCAGCCGACCGATGAGCTGGTCGGTCTCTCGACGGGCCTGCGGCTCGCCGGCCCGCAACCGGGCCTGGAGGTCTCGGGCCTGGCCTCGGAACCCACGAAGGATCGACTGGGCCTTCCAGAGCTCTCGCTTGTTCTTGAGGCCGTACTTCGTGAGCAGCTTACGCTCCTCCTCCATCCGGGCCGCTTCCCAGGGATGCTTCGGAGTGTCGTAGGTGCGCCTCAGGAACTTCGGGTCGCCCATCGTTGACTCCTCACACCTTCTTCGCCGCGGCGGGCGCGGCCGCTGCCGGGGCCGCGGCCGGAGCCGCTGCCGGGGCCTCTTCCTTGCCCGCGGCGGCGGCTGCTTCCTTCGCGGCCTTCTTGAGAACGCCGGCGGCCATGCCCGTCCGACCGTTGGACCGGGTCCGCTGTCCGCGGACCTTCTGGCCCCGCTCGTGGCGGACGCCGCGGTAGCTCCGGATCATCTTCATCACGTTGATGTCGTCCCGCCGTCGGGTCTCGAGGTCGGGGCCGAAGAAGTGGGGGGACTCTCCCAAGAACGGTTCGTTCGGGTGGTTGACCATCCACTGGGGCAGCTTCGAGGCGAGCGACCCGAGGGCTGTCTCGAGTCCGTCCACCGTCGGCTCAGGGAGGTTCCCAATCATCTCGCTCGCGTTGACCTCGGCGAGTCGACAGGCGACCTCGGCGATCCGAAGACCCACCCCTCGGACGCCGGTGAGGGCGAGGGCCGTCGGGCGGGTGCCGTCCAGGTCGGTGTTGGCGACGCGGACGATGTAGCGGAAGTTCGGATTGTCGGGGATGATCTTGGTGGTCTTCCCCGGAGCGCCGGGCTTGGACTTGCCCTTCGATTCCTTGGCGTCCTTCGGCTCCTTCCCTTTGCCGGGCTTCTCCTTCCGACCCGCCTTCTCCGGGCCGGGCACAGGCCCGGCGTCCGCGGCGGTCGCGGCTGGTGCAGCCGGGGCTTCCTTCGGTTCCTTCGGCGCGACGGTCACTCCCCTAGGGGTGGAGCCTCTCCGGAAGGGAGCGAACGGTCGGACGGACGCCGGGTTCGACCCCCTCCATCGAGGGCGCGGCCGCCGAGAAAGCCGTGCCTCTTAACGGCTTCGGCCGACGAAACGGCGGCGGCAGGCCGCGGGGCCCTGAGGTTCAGCGCGGGGGGTCGGTTCGCGCGCGTCTCGCTTCCAGCACTCGATACCCGGACCCCCGACCGAGGACGGCGACCGGTCCCGGCCAGTGCGCCTCGAGCCACTCCTGATAGAACCGGATCCCCTGGCTCCCTTTCCCGACCAGGACGAGGCGGCCGTCGGGAACGAGGTGGTCCGGGGCTTCCGAAAGGATCCGTAGGACCAGCGGCCGCCCGGCGTGGAACGGAGGGTTGGTCGCGATCACGTCGAACGTCTCGCCCACGACCGGGGCGTACAGGGACCCGACGCGGACCTCCGCGTTCTGGACGCGGTTCCGCTCGAGGTTCCCTCGGGCGAGCCGGGCGGCCCTCCGATTCACATCTGTGAGGACGACCCGACCTTCCGGAGCGGACTTCGCGGCCGCGACCCCGACCGCTCCCCATCCACAACCGAGGTCGAGGACTCGGTCCGTGCGTCGGAGGGTGAGGTTCTCGATGAGCAGCGCGGTTCCGGGGTCGAGCCCGTGGGAAGCGAAGATGCCGGCATCGACGACGAACGTGAGCAGCTCCCCCTGGAAGAGGAAACGGCGTTCCGTCCGGACCGAACGGGCGCGCGGCTGCTCGGTGAAGTACTGTTCCGCGACCGGCGCTTCCTCGTCGGGCATCGTCAGGTGGAGCGCCGACGGAAGATCGATTCCCGCTTCGGTGTCGCCGTGGCCCCGGCCCCCAGCGCCTCCCGCACGAGCTCCTTCTCTCGCCCGGAGAGCGAGCGCGGGACCTCCACGTGGACCGTCACGATCTGGTCGCCGCGCGAAGAGCCCCGGAACCGGGGGAATCCGCGGCCGCGCATGCGGAACTGGGTCTCGGGCTGGGTCCCCGCGGGAACTTTGAGCGCCGCCCGACCCTCGATCGTCACGACCTCGACCTCTCCGCCGAGGAGCGCGACCGACAGGGGAATGGTCGCTTCCGAGAACAGGTCCGTGCCTTCGCGGTGGAACTCGGCCGAGGGCTCGAGGACGACCTGCACGAACAGGTCGCCCGACCGTCCGCCGCTCGCGCCGGCGGTCCCGTGCCCCGGGACCCGGAGGACCGAGCCGTCGTCGACCCCCGGCGGGACCGTGAGCTCGATCCGCTCGACCGTCGTCGTCCTTCCGTTCCCTCCGCAGGCGGGGCATTTCTCGAGGATCCGCTGGCCCAGGCCGCGGCAACGCGGGCACTCGGCGATCGTGATGAGCTGGGTGTAGCCGCGGTTCTGCACGCGGCGGACCTGCCCCTCTCCGCGGCATTCCGAGCACGTCTCGAGAGCGGTCCCGTTCTTGGCGCCCGTACCGCGACAGTCGGCGCACGGACCGGTGTGCGGCACATCGACCGTGGGGTGGGCTCCCTGCACCGCCGCGAGGAGAGGGAGGCGAATGGTGAGCTCGACGTCGCTCCCGCGATACATGCCTCCCGCTCGGCCCCCGCCTCCGAACGGCATCCCGAACCCGGCGAAGACCTGCTGGAAGAGCGGCGAGGACCCGAGTAGGTCCTCGAGGTCCCCCATGTGGGTGAAGTTCTGCCAGTTGAACCCGCCGGGCCCGAAGTCGGTCTCGACCCCGGCGAAGCCGAGCTGGTCGTACTTCTGCCGCTTTTCCGTGTCCGCGAGGACCTCGTAGGCCTCCGAGAACTCCTTGAACTTCTCCTCCGCGGCTTTCGGGTTCTCTTTGGCCACGTCGGGGTGATACTGGCGGGCGAGACGCCGGTACGCCTGGCGGATGTCGTCCTCCGAGGCGGTCTTGGGAACCCCGAGGACCTCGTAATAATCGCGTTTGGCCATGAGATGCTCGCCCGGAAAGAGGGTCCGTTACCGCCGTTTCCTAGGTCGCGCGCTATTAGCCTTTTCAGTCCGAGCCGCAGGCCGCCGACGCCAGGCGAGCCGGACAGTGGAGCCGACGTCCGCCCGAAGACGGTCCGCCGCGCGACCTTCTCCGACCGCGACCTCGAGCAGGCCGAAACTCGAACCGAGGGTCCCGAGAACGCCGCGGCCGAGCGACTCGTAGCTGGTCGTCCAGGGGACGGTCCGTAGCCGGCCCCGACCCGAGGCGAACGCGAGCCGGGTGACCGTCGGTCCGACCCAATGGGACGGTACGTTCGTGATGAGGTTCCCGAACCGGTCCACATGAAGTACCTCGCCGCGAGCTCCCGTCGGGGTGCGTGTGGCTTCGGGGATCGAGTACGGCCGCAGCATCATGGCCGGGCCTAGAGCGGACGGGCGCGCGCCGCCCGCGAGGAGCGCCGCGGCGGGCGCGAAGACATCCCGGCCATCGAAGGTAGTTCCGACGGGGGGCCTGCGACGGAGCCTCGACGGGTCGATCCGGTACGTCGCCCGGACCCCGAGTTCCTCGGCGAGGGGGGCGAGGACCCCGTTGTCGGGGCCAACGAGGAGCGGTCCGGCCCTCGTTTCGACCACGACCGGCGCGCGACGACCCCCGACGCCCGGGTCGACGACCGCGAGATGAACCGTGAGCGGCGGGAACCTCCTCGCCATCTCGCGGAGGAGGAACGCCGCTTCTCGGAGGCGGTGCGCCGGCAGGTCGTGGGCGAGGTCGACGACCTGGCCCGGCGCGACGCCCCCGGAGATCAACGCCGCCTTCATCTGGGCGGCGTAGGCCGACCCGAGGTCGCTCGTGAGAGTGACGAGCCGACCTGCGTGCGACCTCGGCCGACGCGCCAAGGAGTCCCGAGGGAGAGGGGGGACCGCTTACGACTTCATGATCGCGACCAGGAAGATCCCGATCGCGGCCAAGGCGCCGATGACGGCAGAGACGATCACCAGGAACGCCTGGAAGATCAGCGAGTCCAGCTGGTTCGAGGCGGCCCCGAAGTCCCCGGCATGGTACAGATACGCGATCAGCACGCCGACCACGAGCCCCACGACGAGCAGCCCGACACCGATCGTCCGGCTCTTCCCGCTCCCGAAGTAGGCCGTGAAAATACCGGCCAGGATCAGGAACAGCGCGAAGACCAGCAACAGCACCGCTACAAACGCATACCACTTCGAGAAATCCACCGCAGATGCCAACAGATCAAACATTTTGCACCCCTCAGAATTTGATGCCCGTCAATGTCTTGGTATCGATCACGCCGGGGACCGACCGGATCTTGTCGACCACGAGCTGGCCCAGCGCGTTGAAGTCCTCGGCCTCGACCTTGGCGATGAGGTCGTACTCCCCGAAAAGCGGATGGAGCTCGACGATCCCCTTGACCCGAAGGAGCTCGGTGTAGACCTCGTGCTCCTTGGCCGGCGCGGTGCTGATCAGGACGAATCCAATCGCCACGCGGAAACTCCTCCCGAGAGGCGGCGAGAAGGTCCCCAGCTAATAAGCGTGTCGAGGAAGCGGAGGCCGCGCCTCCTCGAGGAACTCGCCGAAGGACCCCCGTCGCCACTCGAAAGACGGCCGCTTAAGTAAGGGCCGTTTAGACACGGATTCGGAGATGGCCCTTTCGCTGCGTACCTGGCCGAGCCGCCTTCTCGCCCGGCCGTGGCTCCTCGCGTTCGTTCCGATCAACGCCGCCACCGCCGGCTTCGGCGTCGTCCTGCCGCTGCTGATCCTCATCACGCTGCACGGCTCCTGGGCCGACGTCGCGGTGGCGGCGACCCTGTTCAACAGCGCGGTCATCCTGATGTCGGTGGTCTGGGGCCACCTCTCGGACCGTTACCCCGTTCGACGGACGTTCTTGGTCATCAACTTCGCCGGGTATGGCATCCTCTACGCGCTCCTGTCGGGGGTCCATTCGATCGCCGACCTCTACGTGCTGTACGCCGTGATCGGTGCGATCGCTCCCGCGGGGGCGAGCGCGTCGAGCCTCCTCATCCTCGAGAAGTTCGACGAGCGCGAGCGCCCGAACGCCTTCGCCTCCTACCAGGAGATGACCATGATCGGCTCGATCCTCGGGGTCCTGATCGGGTACTTCTGGACACTCGCCTCCGAGGCTCTTCTCAACCTGCTCCTGCTGCTCGCCGCCCTCGCCTTCGTCAGCGCGGTCGCGATCTGGGTCGGGATCCGGGAGAGCCCGTCCAAGGCGAAGTCCACCCAGGTCGCCCGCCACCCCGAAAGCCTCCTCTCGCGGATCCGTACGGTGACCGCGTTCCGGATCTCGATACCGTTCTTTCCGACGCGCCCGTCCCTCGGTCGCGGGGCGTGGAGGCGGTTCCGTCGGTGGGCTCGCGCCGAGCTCCACCACGAGTTCCCCCTCATCATGATCGCTTCGTTCCTGTTCAACCTCTCCGGGAACCTGTTCAACATCTCCTACACGCCGTACCTCTACTCCGCCGGCCTCGCGGCCTCGTCGATCTTCCTCGTGAACGTATCGAACAATTTCGCGCAGACGCTCATCTTCCCGTTCACGGGCGGGTTCTCGATGCGTTCCGGCCCCGACCGTCTCGTCCACCGGGCCGCGTACCTTCGGAGCCTGGGATACCTCGCCACTGCCGGCTTCACGTTCGTCGCGTTCAGCGAACCGGGGGCGTTCGAAGCGAACCTGGTGATCTACGGGGTCCTCGGGGGGGCCATCGCGGTCTACACGACCGCGAGCTCGCTCATCCTCTTCCGGAGCCTCGTCGGACGGGACGCGGGAAGCCTCATCGGCGTGAACACCGCGCTCGGGGGCGTGGCCGCGGTCGGGGGCGCCGCGCTGTCGGGGGTCCTCTCCCTCGTCGGGAGCTTCCGTCTGGTCTTCTTCGTCTCGGGCGGCCTGCTCCTCGTGTCGCTCCCGCTCTGGACGGCCGCGACGGTCGCCTACACCCGACGCAAGTACGGGCCGGCGCGCCGCGACGGCGGCCCGCGGGAGAAACTCCTCACGCCCGCGGTCGACGTCGGCGCCGCCGCGAAGGCTCCCTGACGCGTCGGGTCGACCGGGCCCCGCCGGCGGAAGGACGGTCCGGGTCGTTCATCCGGACGACCTTCATGAGCGGGTACCTCAGGTCGGGCCGGTGCTGGAGGCGCGCCTCCACGGCCGTTGGGCCGTCCACGAGCTGGACGCTCACGTCCAGCATCTCGGGAATGAGGTAGCGGTACGCGAACCTCCCTCGACCGAGCGGCCCGCCCCGTCTCGGACGGATCCCGACCGTGACGCGCCGGACGAACGGTTGGAGGCCGACCGCCGCTTCGATCGCCCGCGCGAGGGACGCCGCGGTCCGTTCCGAGACCGGAATGCCGAGGTACTGATGGAAGACGCCTCCGAGCTTGATCCCGGCTTCGAAGAGGAGCGTTTCCCGTCGCGACAGCCGGGGGGCGGTCCCAGAACGTGAGGAGGTCATGGACTCGGGGGAGGCTCCGCTCGCTCCCGAGGTACCGTGAACGGTCCGAGGAGATAGTAGCTCGCCACCCCTATGAGGAACGCCACGGAGGCCCCGAAGGCGAACTCATAGAGGGCGGAGCCCGCCGCGAGATGGAACTGGAGCGGGACGAGGGCGAGAGCGGCGAAGACCGCGGTCGCGGCCATGGCAGCGCGGAGCGGGCTCCCGCGATGGATCTTCGGGTACCGTACCGGCACGACCATCATCACCGCGAGGACGGCGACCGCGACGAGCACACCGACCGGCTGCACGCTCCAGAACGCCGGCGTGTCGAGGAAGAGGAGCACCACCACGAGCGCGAGCGCGCTCTCGGGGGTCGGGACCCCGAGGAACTCCCCCCGGTCGTAGGCGCGGGCCGTGAAGTACGTCAATCGCGCGATGGCCGCCGCCAGGTAGACCGCCGCGAGCGCCCACGCGAGCGGGTCCCACGACTGCCAGGTCGACGAGTCCCCGGTGTGGACGGCGATGAGGAACACGGGAGCGATCCCGAAGGAGACCGCGTCGGCGACCGAGTCGGCCACGCGACCGAACCGGCTTCCCGGGGCGGCGCTGCGGCGGGAGAGGATCCCGTCCAATCCATCGAACGCGATCGCGCAGACGATGAGGAGCATCGCCCACAGCTTGTTGCCGGCGAGGACGTAGAGGACCGCTCCGACCCCCAGGACGGCGTTCGAGAGGGTCGCGAGGTTCGCGCCGGCCCGCCAGCGGTCCATCATGGCGCCGTCTCCCGGGCGAGCGAGCTCGTCCCCGCACGGACCCGGTCCCCGACGCGAACGACGGGACTCGCTCGGTCCGCGGGCACGAGCACGTCGACCCGTGACCCCAGGACGACCATCCCAAGGCGGTCTCCCTTCTTCCCGACGGAGCCTACGCGAACGAACGAGACCAGTCGGCGGGCCACGACCCCGGTGATCTGAACGACCTCGACGGGACCGAGACCGGTCTCGAGTCGGTAATGTCGTCGGACGTTACGGTCGGCGTCGGACCGGTACGCGGCCCGGAACCCGCTCCCGCCGTTCTCCATTTCCCGGACGCGGCCATCGACGGGGAACCGGTTCACGTGGACGTTCGTGACGTTCATGAAGACCGAGATGCGCCACACGTCCCCCTCCCGGTCCACCGCGCGCACGCGCCCGTCGGCCGCGGAGACGACCCCGTCACCGACGGTCCGTTCCGGGTCCCGGAAGAAGACGGCGAAGAACATCCAAACGGCGACTCCCACGAGGAGCCCCGCACCCCAGGCCAGCGTCAGGGGGACGGCTCCGACCGCGGGAAGGGCGGCGAGGAAGAGGAGGACCGCGGCGACCGCTCCCAGGTAACGGCCCGCGCCCGGCGCGAACACGCGGTTAACCGGTGAGAACGATTTCGATGTTGACGCCGTCGGGCACCTGGATCCGCATCACCTGCCGGAGCGCTCGCTCGTCGGCGTCGATATCGATCAGCCGCTTGTGGATCCGCATCTCCCAGTGGTCGATGGTGCTGGTGCCGCCGCCATCCGGGCCCTTGCGTACGGGGACCTTGAGCTTCTTCGTCGGGAGCGGGATCGGCCCGGCGATCGCGACCCCGGTCTTCTGCGAGATCTCGCGGATCTGTTTGCAGATCGAGTCGACCTTCCGGGAGTCGGTGCCGCTGAGCGAGATCCGGGCCTTCTGCGGCATCGATAGTCCCTCCCTACTGGCCTCGCCCGTCCGCCCGCGAGAGGCTTACTCGCGCTTCTTGAGGTCGACGACGACCCCGGCGGCGACCGTCTGCCCCATGTCCCGGACGGCGAACCGCCCGAGCTGCGGGAACTCTTTGTACCGCTCGATGACCAGCGGGCGCTTCGGCGTGATCTTGACGACCGCCGCGTCCCCGGTCTTGAGGGTCTGGGGGTTCTCCTCCGCGACCTGACCGGTCTTGGGGTCGAGGCGCTTCAGGAGCTCCGTGAACTCGCAAGCGACCTGGGCGGTGTGGCAGTGGAAGACCGGCGCGTACCCGACCGTGATGACGCTCGGGTGGTTCAGCACCTGGATGTTCGCCGTGAAGCTCTCGACCACGGTGGGCGGGTTCGAGACCGGACCGGCGACCTCGCCGCGGTGGATGTCGTTCTTGTCGATGCCGCGGACGTTGAAGCCGATGTTGTCGCCCGGGACGGCCTCCGTGACCGCCTCGTGGTGCATCTCGATCGACTTCACTTCCCCGGACTTCCCGCCGGGGAGGAAGATGATCTTGTCGCCGACCTTGAGCGTGCCCGTCTCGACCCGTCCGACCGGGACGGTCCCGATGCCGGTGATGGTGTAGACGTCCTGGACCGGCAGCCGGAGGGGCTTCCCCGTAGGCTTCTCGGGGACCTTGAGCGAGTCGAGCGCCTGGAGGAGTGTCAGCCCCTTGAACCAGGGCATGTTCGCGCTGGCCTTGTTGATGTTGTCGTCCTTGAACGCCGAGATCGGAAGGAAGGTGACCTGCTCGGCGATCTTGAAGCCGATGTTCTTCAGGAGCTTGGTCAGGTCCTCTTTGACCTCGTTGTACTTGGCCTCGGAGTAGGCGACTTCCTGCCGGTCCATCTTGTTGATTGCGCAGATGATCTGGCTGACGCCGAGCGTCCGGGCGAGGAAGATGTGCTCCCGGGTCTGTTCCTGGACCCCTTCGGCCGCGGAGCAGACGAGCACGGCCGCGTCGGCCTGGCTCGTTCCCGTGATCATGTTCTTGACAAAGTCGCGGTGGCCGGGCGCGTCGATGATGGTGAAGTAGTACTTCTGGGTGTCAAAGCGGCGGTGAGCGATGTCGATCGTGACCCCGCGCTCCCGCTCTTCCTTGAGGTCATCCATGACCCAGGCGAACTCGAACGTCGCCTTCCCCTTCGCCTCGGCCTCCTGCCGGTACTTGTCGATCTCTTCCTGTCGAATGTATCCGGTATCGAGGAGGAGGCGCCCGACGGTCGTGGACTTCCCGTGGTCAACGTGTCCGATGAAGACGATGTTTAGGTGGGGTTTCTGCGCCATTTTCTAGGGCACCGGGCGCGCCCAGTTGGTCCTCCTATATAGGCGTTGTCTCCGCGCGCCTCCGAGAGAGACGACGGTTTCGGTTTCCGTGGCCGCGACGGGTCCGCGTCGCTCGCATCGCGGGGAAAACCCCGGACCCCGGCGTCGGCCGGAGCCCGGGCGACGGGACGCTAGAGGTCCGGCATCAGGAAGAGCTCGTTGCCGTCGGGGTCCCGGACCGTCGCGTACCAGCCCCACGGCTCTTTCTTCGGTCCTTCGGTGAACTCGACCCCGTTCGCTTTGAGCGCTCCACAGGCCGCGACGAAATCGGTCCCCGGCAGTCGGAGCGTGATCCCCGAGTTCCCGGGCTCGAGCGGAGCGTTCGGTTCGAACTCGGACATCTGGCAGAGGTGGAGGAGTCCGCCCTTGCCCTTGCGGCCCACCGCCACCCAGTGGTCCATGCTCTCGACGAGGTCGAGACCGAGGCTCCCCGTGTACCATTCGGTCGCTTTCTTCCGGTCGGAGACCACGACCGCCACGGTCGCTACGTGCGCCTTCGGCAGCGTTCCCTTGGCCCGGCTCGCTCTCTCTCCCTGTCCCGCGCTCTTGCTCTTGGTCGGCATCGATGACCTTCCTGTGGGGGAGAAACGGATCCCCCCTCTTCAGGACTCGGTAGGGTGATGAAACGGTTCCGGCCCCGACGACCCCCTCCAGGAAAGGGTTATATCGAATAAACGATATCGATATTCCGAGTATGTGGGCCTACGCGTGGGGTTCGAAGCGTCATCGTGGCCTTCGTGTCTGGGTGCTTCAGCTTCTCGAGCGGGGCCCGATGAACGGAGCCGAGATCATGGAAGAGATGGACCGGATGTCGATGGGCTGGTGGCGACCTTCCCCGGGATCGATCTACCCTCTGCTCGACCAGCTCACGGTCGAGAAGCTCGTCCGCAAGCGCGACGACGGCCGGTACGAGGTCACGGAGGCGGCCCGAGGGGGACCGGACTGGATGCGCGGATGGATGGGCCGCGGACCGCGGACCCCTCAGGACGCCCTCGCCGAGATGGAAGCGTACATCGCCTTCCTCGAGGACCTCGGTCGCGGTGAGAAGGGTGACCTCGCCCCGATGGTCCCCCGGCTCAAGGCCGTGGCGAAGCGGCTCGACGACCTCGTCGACCGTTCGGTCCGGGGGAAGCCGTCATGACGGCCCGGTTGGACCCGCCGTTCTCCCCGGGACCCGATGAGGCCGGCCGCTTCTTCCGAGGGGTCAAGGCCCGCATCGCGGCCACGATCGCCCTCCTCGTCGGCGGGCTCTGCTGGGTAATCCTCTACCTCGCCTTCCTCGCCGGACGGTTCGCATGGTACCAGAACCTCGCCATCGTCCTGGTCTCATTCATCGTCGTCCCGGTGATCGTTGTCGTGATGTGGATCTTCTGGGGGCTCTCCGTCGGTCGCCGGTTCCACCGCGCGTTCTGGGACGACGAGTTCCCCTGAGGGCTCCGCCCCCGACTCGTCGCCTCAGATTCCCGAGAGCCCAGTGATGACCGCAGGATACCGGCCTTCGCGACGGGATCGGTTTCGGCTCCGCGCGCGCCGGGCGCTGCTCGACCGTCTGCGCTCGCTGGTCGAACCGGAAGGGACCCGCCTCCTCGACCTCGGCGGAGGCACCGGGGCCGCCACGGCGACGTTCGGAAGGGGGGCCCGGGAACTGGTCGTCCTCGAGCCGGACGGTCGGAAGGTCTCGCGCGGACGTGCAGCGGCCGCTCCCGTGACGTTCGTCAGCGGCGTCGCCGAGGCAATTCCGTACGGAGAGGGTCGGTTCGAACGGGTGGTCTCCCTCATGTCGTTCCATCATTTTTCTGAGGCCGACAGTGCGCTCCGGGAGGCCGCGAGAGTGCTCGCTCCCGGCGGCCGGCTCGTCGTGTACGACTTCGACCGGTCGACCCTCTCGGGTCGGTGGGTCGCCTTCTTCGAGGGACGTCTACGACGCCACTCCGCCCGATTCGTCACGGGCGTCGAGCTGGAACGGCAGGTCCGGGCCGCCGGGTTCCGCGGAGCGCGTCGGGAGCCGTTCGGGTCGGGAACGTTCGTGGTCGCGGAACGATGAGGACGTCCCGGACGGCGAAACCGCTTTAGAGGGCCATCCCGTCTGTCGCCCAGTCTTTCTCGGGGCGGAGCACGTGCCGGACCCAGGGTCATCCAAGGTGGGCTCGTCGCGTGCGTCGACCATACGGCTCATGGTCCCCACCGACGCCAACCTCGCGGGGAACGTCTTCGGCGGAAGCATCCTGGCCGAGATCGACCGGGTCGCCTACATCGCGGCGAGCCGCCACTCGGGGACGAGCTGCGTGACCGCATCGTTCGACCGGGTCGACTTCCTGTCCCCGGTCCACGTCGGGGACGTGGTGGACTTCGACGCCACGCTCACCTACGTCGGGACCTCCTCAATGGAGGTCTGGGTCCGGGTCCGCGCGGAGTCGGCCCACGGCGGGAGGCCCCGCACGGTCGGAGAAGCGTTCATCACGATGGTCGCGGTCGACGCCTCGGGCCGGCCGGTACCGGTGCCGCCCCTCGTGATCGAGAGCGCGGAGGAGCGCCTCCGATTCGAGGAAGGCCGGCGGAGAATGGAAGAACGTCGACGGACTCGGCCACCGCGACCGAAGTAGGAGACGACGATGCTCTGCGAGATGTGCGGCAAGGAAGTTCCACTGACGAGCCGGGTCCGCCTGGAACGGTCCATCCTCTCCCTCTGCCCGGAATGCGCCCATTTCGGCACGCTCGTCGATCCGGTCCCGGCCCCCGTGACCGCGTCCTCGACCGACGGGGCCCGGTTCCGCCCGGGGATGGGCGTCACCCACCCTTCCGGGCCTCGGCGACGCCTCGAGGAACGGGACCTCTACCAGGAGATCGGGGAGATGGAGCTCGCTCCGGACTGGGGCAAGCGGATCCGCCTCGCGCGGGAGGCCCGCCAGTGGACCCCGGAGGTCCTCGGAAAGAAGCTGAACGAGAAGAAGTCGGTCGTCCTCAAGATCGAATCGGGGAGCTTCCGCCCGCCCGACGCGCTCGTCCGGAAGATCGAGCACCTGCTCCAGGTCCGTCTGCGCGCGGAGCCCGAGACCCCGGGTCAGTCCTGATCCGCGTCCGACCCGTGCGGGAGCGGCGGCTCGTCCTCCTCGGTGGACGTCCCGGGGTACCGCCGCCGGGCGTGGGGAGAGACCGCGGTCGGACGACCGACTTCCCGTTCGAATCCGACCGGCGACCCGACCTCGGCCCGGATGAAGCCGTCCGTTTCTCGGCCTTCCCGAGCGAGCCGCAGGTCGTTCGAGTAGCTCGAGAGCATCCCTTCGGACCAGCCGAGGTACGCCGCCCCGAGGACGCCGAGGGCCACGACCGACGCGAGCCCGAGGAACGGAACCCGTACTTCAAACCCAACGCCGGCCAGGGCCGCGACCGCGGCGACCATCGTCCAGAGCGCCCGGCGCACGTCCCGGTGCGCCCGGCGGTCCCGATGGGAGTAGGCGGCCACGGACCGGATCCGGTCTCCCGGCGACGCTCACTTCGAGCGCCGGGGCTTGCCCCGGGGAAGGAGAAGATGCTCGAGGATCGCCTTCTGGGCGTGCAGCCGGTTCTCGGCCTGGTCCCACACGGCGGCCTGGGGTCCGTCGAGGACCGAGTCGGTGATCTCTTGGCCGCGGTGCGCGGGCAGGTCGTGGAGAACGAACGCCGACGGCTTCGCGAGCTCGACGAGCGCGTCGTTCACCTGGAAGCCGTGGAACGCCGCCTCCCGGGCCGCGGTCTCGGCCTCGTCGCCCATCGATACCCAAACGTCGGTGTAGATGGCGTCGGCGCCCCGGACCGCCTCCTTGGGGTCGTTCGTGAACGAGAGCGCTGCCTTCGACTGCCGGGCCAGCACCTCCGCGGCCCGGACGTACTCGGGCTGGGGCCGATATCCCGCCGGCGTCGCGACCGATAGGTCGAGGCCCACCGCGGCCGCCCCGAGCAGGAGGGAGTGGAGGACATTGTTGCCGTCCCCGACCCACGCCAGGCGGTGATGCGAGAACCGGCCGGCCCAGCGTTCCCGCATCGTGAGCAGGTCCGCGGTGATCTGGCAGGGGTGCTCCACATCGTCGAGCGCGTTGATGACCGGGACCGTCGCCCAGCGGGCGAGCTCGAGCATGTCGGCGTGCCGGAACGCCCGGTAGCAGACCGCATCCACGTACCGGGAGAGCACGTGGGCCGTGTCGGCGATCGTCTCACCGCGCCCGAGCTGGAGGTCCTTCGAGGAGAGGTAGAGGGGGTGACCGCCGAGGTCGTTCATCGCCACCTCGAACGAGGTGCGCGTGCGCGTCGACGGTTTCTCGAAGATCATCGCCAGGTTCTTCCCCGCGAGCGTCGGCTTGAGGACCCCCCGGGCGCGCTCGGCCTTCAGGGCCGAGGCACGGACCAGGACCCGGTCCAGGTCCTCGGCCAGGTCGGAGATCGAGAGTAGGTCCTTCGGTGCTGGGTGAGGCGCCATCGAAAGGAGCACCGTCCGCCCGCGTTAAACGGTTCTGGGACCGCGCCCCGCGGGGCGCCATGCGAAGGTTATGAAGGTGACCCGACTGGCGCGGGACGAGGGAGTTCCTGTGCCCGTCCGCTCGAAGAAGAGTTCGAAGAGCCCCCCGCCCCGACCGACCCGAGCCCGGACGTCCCCCGCCCGAGGGCGGCGCGTCTACATCGTCACCGGCGGGGTCACGAAGTTCGCGAAGGCCCACCCGGCGATGGACTTCCGGCTGATGGTCAAGCGGGCGTACGATTACGCTCTCAAGGGGGTCCCGAACCTCACGCCGGACCGGATCGACGGGACCCGGATCTCCTACTTCTCGGACCACTTCGCCCGGCAGCTCAAGGCCGCGAGCATGGTCCAGGACTACCTCGGCCTGAACCCGAAGGGGTCGGTCCGGATCGAGTGGGGCGGGGCCACCGGCGGGGAATGCGTCCAGGCCGCGTACGAAGCGGTCGCCAGCGGACGGATGGACGTCTGCCTCGCGGCCGGCTTCGAGACGATGAGCCGGGTCAACACCTGGAAGGGGAACGAGTTCATCGCGCTCGCCTCCGACACGAACTTCGACTTTCCGCTCGGCGGGTTCTACACCGGCTACTACGCGCTCATGGTCATGCGCCACATCTACGAGTACCTGCGGCTCGGCAAGTTCGCGAACGTCCGCGATGAGCGCGAGGCCCAGCGCCTCGCGATCGCCGAGGGGAGCCGCATCATGAGCCTCGTCTCGGTGAAGAACCACCGCAACGCCCTCCACAACCCGTACGCGCAGTACCCGAAGCGCCTCACGGTCGAGGAGGTCCTCAACTCGGAGATGATCAGCTACCCGCTCACGCGCGAGCAGATCTGCACGATGAGCGACGGAGCGGCGTGCGTCATCCTATGCGACGAGGCGCGGGCGAAGGAGTTCACGGACAAGCCCGTGCAGGTCACGGGCGTGGGCTGCGGCACCGACACGATGCGTCTCTCCGACCGACCGTTCGGCCGCGTCCCGCTCCTTCCCCACGAGAAGGCGAAGGGGTACGAGAACCTCCCCTACCCCGGAGTCCACTCCTTCCGCGCCGGCCGCACCGCGGGGATCGAGGCGTACCGGATGGCCGGGATCACCAAGCCGACCACGGAGCTCTCCTTCATCGAGCTCCACGACGCCTACGCGTCGAGCGAGATCCAGACCTACGAGGACCTCGGGCTCTGCCGGTACGGCGAAGGGTACGCGTTCGTCGAGCGGGGAGACCCGTTCCTGAAGGGGATCGACTACGGCTTCCCGGTCCCCCGGGCCGGTGCCAGCCCCGTCAATCCCTCCGGCGGCCTCATCGCCTGTGGCCACCCGGTCGGGGCGACCGGCCTCATGCAGGCGGTCTTCGCGTTCTGGCAGCTTCAGGGAACGATCCCGAAGCACTTCGGGGACCCGACGCTGCAACTGCCGAACCCCCGGCGCGGCGCGATCCACAGCCACGCGGGGACGGGGTCGGCCGTGACCGTCTCAATCCTCGAGCGGGGGTTCCGATGAGCGCGCGCCCCCGTAGCTTTTCGAAGTTCCGCGATGTCCAGGCCGAGCTCGAGCAGAGCGGCGCGGCCATCTTCCGGGACGCCGACGGCGTCGAGAGCCTCATCATCCGGAACCCGTACACCATCACCTACATCCACAGCTACGCCGAGGACTCTCCGTTCTTCCTCGGGCTCGCCGAGGGGCGCCTCCGCGGTTCGAAGTGCCGCCGACCGAAGTGCGGCTTCGTCTACGGGACGCCGCGGAGCCACTGCATGGTCTGCGGCGCTCCGACGGAATGGGTCGACCTCCCCACGAAGGGCCGGGTCCACTCCTGGACGACGTGTCACTTCGCGGGCGAAGTGTTCCTGAAGGAGACCCCGTACAACCTCGCCCTCGTCGAGTTCGACGGGGTCGGGAGCCTGCTGCTCGTCCGTCTCCGGGACTGCGTCGAGTCGGACCTCTACGTCGGCATGCCGATCGAGGCCCGCTTCGACCCGAACCCGAAGTACTCGATCACGGACGTCTGGTTCGTCCCGTCCAAGTAGCCCGTCCGCCGGCCGCGCGGGCTCTCCGTCCCGGTCAGTCCTTCGGCAGGAGGCCGATGAGCTCGAGCACGTCCCCCTGGCTCCGGGCGATCGCCGCGCGGCCGGTCCGAGCGACCTCCACGAACTCGAGATGCCTCCACGCGGGGGCCTGGGGAGCGGCGGAGGAGCTCCACCGTCCGCGGTACACGAAATGGAAATCCCAGTGAGGGTCGCGCCCGGGGGAGCCGGGCCGCACCGAGGGGTCGGAGAAGGCGAAAGGACCTGTGAGGGGCAGGGGTCCCGAGCCGAGCTGCTCCTTTAGGATCCGCCGACAGGCTTCCGCCGGCGACTCGAACACCAGCAGTTGACTCGACGGCAGCATCCAGCGGTCTCCGATCGTCGCGAGCAACGCCGGGGGTATGGCGCCGATTTCCCCCCACGGCGCGCCCGGGTCGACCCGGCCCATGAGAACGGCCCCGTCCCGGTCCGGCGGCTCGAGAACGAGAAAGACCGAGAGGCACATGCCGTTGTCCGGGACCTCGGAGGCACCCGGGTATTCGGTGAGCGGTCCTCGACGAAAACGTGTAAACCGTCGCTCCATCGTCCTACCTCGACCTGAGGGGAAGGGATGCCGCGGGCCGGGCTTGAACCGGCGGCTTCAAGATCTTCAGTCTTGCACTCTCCCAAACTGAGTTACCGCGGCGCCGGTCGCCCCGACCGGCCGGGCCCTATAAAGAGTCGGAGGGCGGTCGCAACGCACCGCCGGGCCGTCGGCGGCGCTCGTCGGAGTTTTTCCCCCCGGTCGAACGCGCGCGCTCACGTTCGAAGCGGTCGACCGCCGTCGCCGGCCCCCTGAATTTATCTACGGCGCCCGGCCTCTGAACCGGGCCGTGGTCCGCACTCTCGTCGTGGCCGAGAAGTTCAACACCGCCCTCCGGATCGCCATCGTGCTCTCGGACGGGCGGATGAAACGCGCCCGCCTCGAAGGGACGAACGTCTTCCGGTTCGACCGACCGGACGGTCACTACGCGGTCGTCGGGCTGCGCGGCCACATCGTCGAGCTCGACTACCCGAAGGAGTTCTCCGAGTGGACGCTCGCCGGTCTTCCGAAGCTCCTCGAGACCCGGCCGCTGAAACGCGTGACCGAGACGGGGATCGTCGCCGCGCTGCAGTCGATCGTCCGCGAGTTCGACCGCGTCATCATCGCGACCGACTTCGACCGCGAAGGCGAGCTCATCGGGCTCGAATGCCTCGAGCTCCTGCAGCGGGTCCATCCCGGGATCGAGGTGAAGCGGGCGCGGTATAGCGCGCTCACCCGCGACGCGATCGAGACGAGCTTCGCGCACCTCGAAGAGCTCGACCGCGCGCTCGCCGAGGCGGCCGAGTCACGCCAGGAGATCGACCTCGTCTGGGGCGCCCTCCTGACTCGCTACCTCTCCCTCACGGCGCAGCAACGCGGCAAGAGCTTCCTCTCCGTCGGCCGGGTGCAGACCCCCACGCTCGCGCTCCTGGTCGAGCGGGACCAGGCGATCAAGGAGTTCGTTCCCGCCCCGTTCTGGGAGATCGTCGCCACCGGGGAGAAGGGCGGCGAGGAGTTCCGGCTGCATCACCATCACGGGATCTTCGAGAAGAAGGTCGACGC
Organism: Thermoplasmata archaeon; assembly: GCA_052325545.1. Classification (GTDB taxonomy): domain Archaea; phylum Thermoplasmatota; class Thermoplasmata; order Lutacidiplasmatales; family UBA184; genus Lutacidiplasma. Next base: position 63,802 of record JBKQUP010000013.1, on the reverse strand, counting down.
GGACCGGGTCTTCCGCCTCGTCGCTCACGCCAAGAGCGGGGTCGTCCGGGAGTTCGCGGAGGAGGAGACCCGGCGCCGGCCTCCCGTCCCGTTCTCCACCACGCTCTTCGTGGCCGAGGCGACGCGCCTCGGACTCGGCGCCGCACGAGTGATGCGGATCGCCGAGGACCTCTACACCCAGGGTCTCATCAGCTACCCGCGGACGGACAACACCGTCTACCCGCGCGGGCTCGGACTGAGGACCCTGGTCGAGAAGTTCCGCGAGGGCCCGTTCGCCGAAGCCGCCGAGTTCGTGCTCCAGCAGCCGAGCTTCCGGCCGACCCGGGGCCGCACCGAGACGACCGACCACCCGCCGATCTATCCGACGGGCGCCGTCGACCCGAAGAAGTTGCGCCCCGACAACGCGGCGGTCTACGAGCTCGTGGTCCGCCGGTTCCTCGCGACGCTCGCTCCGGACGCTCTCGGGATCGGACGGACCGCCGCCGTGGAGATCCACGGGGAGCGGTTCGAGGGCAAGGGCCAGTTCCTGACCGACCCCGGGTGGTACCGAATCTATCCGTACTCGAAGCCGGACACGGTCCCGATGCCGCGATTGGTGGTGGGCGAAACGGTCGCGGTCCCGAAGGTGGAGCTCCTCGAGGACCAAACTCGGCCCCCCCGTCGCTATTCGCAGGGTTCCCTCATCCAAGAGATGGAACGCCTCGGGCTCGGGACGAAGAGCACCCGGCACGACGTCCTCCAGAAGCTGTTCGACCGCCACTACGTGAACCAACGGCAGCTCGAACCGACCTCGACGGGGATCGCGGTCACCGAGGCGCTGAAGGCCCACGCCCCGGTCATCACGCGACCGGAGATGACCCACCGTCTCGAAGAGGACATGGAGCTGGTCGCGGAGTCGAAGAAGCCGAAGGCGGAGGTCTTGGAGGAATCCCGCGAGATGCTCCGCGAGGCGTACGCCCTTCTGTCGGCGAACACCGCGGGAGTGAAGGAGACCCTGACGGGAGCGCTCGACCGCCAACATTTCGTCGGGCCGTGCGCGAAATGCGGCGGAGCCCTCCGGCTCGCGCGGAGCCCCCGCGGAGCTCGCTGGGTCCAGTGTGTCAACAACCCGGCCTCCTGTACCGCGACCTACGCGCTCCCCTCGGCCGGGTTCGTCGAACCGGCGCCCGAGTTCCTCTGCGGGACCTGCAAGGTCCCCCGGGTCAAGATCACGTTCCGCGGCGTCCGACCGGACCTCTACTGCGTCAACCCGGAGTGCGCCGAGCACCACAAGGCGTTCCGCATCGGGATCTGCCCGACGTGCGGGAGCCCGCTCCAGATCCGATACTCGTTCGCGGGCAAGCGGTTCGTCGGGTGCTCCGGCTACCCGTCGTGTCGGGTCACCTACCCACTTCCCCAGCGCGGGAAGCTCGAGAAGGACCAGCCTCCGTGCCCTGTCTGTCGGGCTCCGGTCGTGACCGCGATCGAGGCCGGCCGTCCGCCGTGGACGCTCTGCATCAACCCCGAGTGCCCGTCCCGGCTGCAGAAGGCCGAGGAGAAGGCGGCCCGAGCGACGGCCCGGACCGAGGAGAAAGCGGCTCGAGCCACGGCTCGGACCGAAGAGAAGGCCGAGCGAGCTTCGACCGCGAAGGCGAAGAAAGCGGCGACGGCCCGGAAGGCCCGGAAGCCAAAGGCGCGACCGGGGCCGAACGCGACAAGCCCATCGACCCCGGCCGCGAAGGCTTCGGTCGAACCGAGCGTCCCGGGCGAGGGGTCAGCGCCCGCGCGAAAACGCCCTCGCCGCGCTCCGTCAGCGGGCACGACCGCGAGCGGCCCCTCGACCGACGAGCCCTCGTCCTCGCTCTGACCCGGTCGGGGCGTTGAAGCCGAACGGTAGACACTCGCCCCCTAAGAGCCTCCCTCCCCCGGACCGGAGGGTCGACCGTTTCCTCACCTCTCGGCCCGCGTTAAATACGTTCGCCCCGTCCTTCGGAACGTGGACACTTCCCGCCGTCTTCTCGAGATGGACTACCGCTCGTTCGAACGTCGTCTCGCCTCCCACCCGCTCGTGATCGTCCCCGTCGGTGCCCTGGAGGCGCACGGCCCCCACTTGCCCCTCGGCTCGGACCAGATCCAGGCCGAGGTGACCGCCGCCGCTCTGGCGGAGCGTGTCGATGGGCTCGTGGCGCCCACGGTCCCGTACGGTTCGGCGCCCGGCGCCCGACGGTTCCCCGGTACCGTCTCGCTCTCCATCGCTCAGCTCGAAGGGCACGTCGAAGGAGTCCTCAGCGAGCTCGCGCGTTCGGGGGTCCGACGGATCCTGGTGCTCTCGGGACACGGCGAGCGCGGGCACATGGCGGCGCTGCGGGAGGCCGCCGACCACACGGTCCAGGCCCATCCCGACACCCGCGTGGTGGTGCTCTGCGATTACGATTTCGTGTACGAGCTCCGGGGGAAGGAGTCACCGCCCAACGACGGTCACGCGGGTCTCCTCGAGACGTCTCGGATGATCGCGCTCGCTCCCGGGACCGTGGGCCCGGCCCGCCCCGTCGTCGAGTACCGGCACAGCCCGTTCGTCCCCGGTAGCCCGACCGAAAAGGACTGGCCGGACAGCGTGATCGGGGACACGCGGAACGCCTCCGCCGAGCTCGGAGCCCGCGTCCAGGCCCACGTCCTCGACCGCCTGGTCGAGACGGTCCGAGCGCTCTTGCCACCGTAGGCCGAGAGCATGGCCGACCCATCCGACACGATCCGGGTCCGCGGCGCGCGCCAGCACAACCTGAAGAACATCTCGATCGACCTCCCGCGCGGGAAGTTCATCGTCATCACGGGAGTGAGCGGCTCGGGAAAGTCCTCGCTCGCCTTCGACACGCTCTATGCCGAGGGCCAGCGGCGGTACATCGAGAGCCTCTCCTCGTACGCCCGCCAGTTCCTCGGCCAGATGGACAAGCCGGACGTCGACTCGATCGACGGTCTGGCCCCGGCGATCGCGATCGAACAACGGTCCGGCAGCAAGAACCCGCGCTCGACCGTCGGCACCGTCACCGAGATCCACGATTACCTGCGCCTCCTGTTCGCCCGCATCGGTGTCCCGCACTGCCCGCACGACGGGCAGGAGATCACCCCGCAGTCGGTCGACCGGATCGTGGACGCGGTCAAGGCCCGGGCGAATGGAGAGAAGGTCGACCTGCTGGCGCCGGTCCTGCAGGCGAAGAAGGGCGAGCACCGGGACGTGATCGACAAGCTGCGGAAGTCCGGCTACCGACGGTTCGTCATCGACGGCGTCGAAGTCCGTCTTCCCGGCTCCGAGGTCCGGCTCGAGAAGAACAAGAAGCACACGATCGAGGTCGTGGTGGACAGCTTCGTGGTCTCTCCCGACGAGGAGAGCCGGCTCGCCGAGTCGGTCGAGCTGGCCCGGACCCTCGGCGACGGACTGGTCATCCTCCGACGCCCCGGCGGGGACCGGCAGGTCTTCTCGAGCCGGCGCGCGTGCCCCATCTGCGGCTTCTCGATGGACGAGCTCGCGCCGCGGATTTTCTCGTTCAACAACCCCTTCGGGGCCTGCCCCGAGTGCCTCGGGATCGGAGCCACGCTCCACGCCGACCCGGACCGGATCGTCCCGAACAAGGAGAAGCCCCTCACGAAGGCGATCAACGTCTGGGGCCTCACTCCGGTCACCCCGTCCCTCGTCCGGTTCGGTCAGCTCTACGACTACGACCCACGTCGCCCCGTCCGGGAGCTTTCCGAGAAGGGGTGGAAGGCGCTGATGTACGGGGCCGACAAGAGCCTCGGTCAGTCGACCCACCGTCCCGAGGAGTGGTGGGTGAACGGGTGGCTGCGCGAAGGTCTCGTCGCGGCGCTCGAGCGCCGGTGGCGAACGACGAAGAGCGAGGGCGCGAAAGAGTACTACCTCGGGTTCCTCTCCTTCACCCCGTGCCGGGCGTGCGGAGGACGTCGCCTGAAGCCCGAAAGCCTCGCGGTCACGGTCCAGGGGAAGTCGATCGCGGACGTCACCGCGATGACCGTCTCCGAGTCGGTCGCGATGTTCCGGTCGCTCGCGCTCTCCGACCGCGACGAGCAGATCGTGGGTCAGGTCGTGAAGGAGATCCGGGCCCGTCTCGGCTTCCTCGAGAACGTCGGCCTCACGTACCTGACCCTCGACCGCGCGTCGGGGACGCTCTCGGGAGGCGAGGCCGAACGGATCGCCCTGGCAACGCAGATCGGCTCGGGCCTCGTCGGAGTCCTCTACATCCTGGACGAGCCGTCGATCGGGCTCCATCCCCGCGACCAGGCCCGATTGCTCTCCACGCTGAAGACGCTCCGCGACCTCGGCAACACGTTGCTCGTCGTCGAGCACGACGAGATGACGATGCGGGAGTCCGACTGGCTGGTCGACCTCGGGCCCGGGGCGGGAGCGCTCGGCGGTGAGCTCCTGTACGCGGGTCCTCCCGGTCAGATCGGGGGGACCCCGCGGTCGCTCACGGCCGCATTCCTTTCGGGTACCCGCTCGATCCCCACGCCCGAGCGACGACTGTCGCCAGGACGCCGGTTCCTGACGATCCACGGTCCGCGGGAACACAACCTGAAGGGGGACGACGTGGCGATCCCCCTCGGCCTCCTGGTCGGCCTGTCCGGGGTCTCGGGGAGCGGCAAGTCGACGATCCTCCAGGAGATCCTCTACCGGGCGGTGCGCCGGCACCTCGGCCTCGGCCGGGAGACGCCGGGCCGCCACGATTTCATCGAGGGGATCGACGAGGTCGACCGGGTCCTGCTCATCGACCAGGCCCCTATCGGGCGGACGCCCCGGTCGAACCCGGCGACCTATACTGGCGTGATGACGCCGATCCGAGAACTGTTCGCCGGCCTTCCCGACGCGAAGGCGCGAGGGTTCGCGCCCGGACGGTTCAGCTTCAATGTCGCCGGGGGGCGGTGCGAGACGTGCGAGGGCGACGGGGTGCTCCGCTACGAGATGCACTTCCTGCCGGACGTCTACGTCGTCTGCGAGGAGTGCCAGGGAAAGCGGTTCAACGCCGAGACCCTCGAGGTGAAGTTCAAGGAGAAGACGATCGCCGACGTCCTCGATATGTCGGTGAGCGAGGCGCTCACCTTCTTCGCCCACCACCGACGCATCGCGACGCGCCTCCAGCTCCTGGTCGACGTCGGGCTCGGGTACATTCGGCTCGGACAGAGCGCGACCACGCTCTCGGGAGGCGAGGCCCAGCGGATCAAGATCGCCTACGAGCTCGCGAAGCCTCCGACCGGGAAGACCCTCTACCTTCTCGATGAGCCGACGACCGGCCTCCACTTCGCCGACGTCGACCGTCTACTCCAGGTCCTCTTCCGGCTGCGGTCGGGAGGGAACACGGTGGTCGTCATCGAGCACAACGTGGACGTGCTCAAGTCGGCCGACTGGCTGATCGACCTGGGTCCCGAGGGCGGGAACGCGGGCGGTCACGTGGTCGCCCAGGGGTCGCCCGAGGAGGTCGCGCGCGTTCCCGCCTCCCACACCGGCCGCTACCTCCTCCCGCACCTTCCGCCGCCGGTGCCCACCTTGCGACGCGCGCGCCTATGACCGAGGGCGGTCGGGCCGAGCTTCCGTCGTTCGTTCCCGCGAGCCAGCTCGCCGCGGAGACCCGCGAGGGGTTCCGGCGGGGCCCGGATGTTCCGGGGGTCTATCTCTTCCGGTCGGCCCGCGGGGAGGTCGTCTACGTGGGGAAGGCCCGCAGCCTGCGGCGTCGGGTCCTCGACCACCTGAGGGCGCGCATCGAGAAGGACGGGACGATCATCGCGCAGAGCACGAGCGTCGAGTTCGCTCCCACGGCGACGGAGCGCGAGGCGCTCCTCCTCGAAGCGAACCTCGTCAAGCAGTACCAGCCGCCGTACAACGTTCTCCTGAAGGACGACCGGAGCTACCCGTACCTCGCGGTCACGGTCGGCGAGGAGGTCCCGCGGATCATCCTCGTCCGCCGGCCCCGGCGTCGGCCGGGCCTGCTCCTCTTCGGGCCGTACACGAGCGCCCGCGAGGCTCGAGGCGTCGAGAAGCTCCTCGGCGACCTCTTCCAGCTGCGCCGGTGCGTGCGGCTCCCGAAGCAGGCGTGCCTCTACTACCACCTCAAGGTCTGCAGCGCCCCCTGCATCGGGGCGATCGGTCCGGAGGCGTACCGGGCGCAGGTCGACCGAGCGACGCAGGTGCTCCGGGGCCAGGTCGCCCTGGTGCGTCCTCTGGTCGAGACGGAGATGCGACGCGCGTCCGAGCGCGAGGAGTTCGAGCGCGCGGCGATGTTGCGGGACGCCCTCGCCGGCCTCGGGGCGCTCTCCGAGCGCCAGGCGGTCGTCGGCCCCGGGACGGGTCGCTCGGACGTGCTCGCGCTCGCCTATCCCCAGGACCCGTCCACGTTGCGCGTGGCGGTGGGTCTCCTTCGCGTGGAGGACGGCGAGGTCCGGCAGACCGAGCCGCACCTCCTCGAGATCCCCGCGAACGACGTCCCGGAGCCGGGGGAGCTCCTGCGGCAGTTCCTGACCCAGTACTACGGGGCGCAGTTCGAGCTTCCGGACCGTATCTACATCGCGGCTCCCCGGCCGGCCGGGATCGACGCGACGATCGACGAGCTGTTCGCTCCCCGGGGGGTGGAGGTCCGCTTCCGGCCGACGGGCCGCTACGCCTCTCTCGGTCGCCTCGCCGAGCGCCTCGCCCGGGCGACGGTCGACCAGGTCGTGGCCCGTCCCGCGCCGAGGGAAGTGCTCCTCGCCGTCCAGAGCCTGCTCGAGCTACCGACGATCCCGAACCGGATCGAGGGCGTGGACATCTCCCTGTTCCAGGGTTCGGAGGCCGTGGGCTCGCTCGTCGTGTTCGAACGAGGCCTCGCCAAGCGCTCGGAGTACCGCCGGTACCGGATCCGCACGGTCGAGGGGACGAACGATTTCGCGATGGTCGCCGAGGTCGTCTCCCGCCGGTTCGCCCGTCGTCTCGCCGAGAACGAGATCCTCCCGGACCTGTTGCTCATCGACGGCGGCGCCGGCCAGCTCTCCGCCGCGCTCGGCGCGCTCGCGGAGCTGGGGCTCTCTGACCGGATCCCCACGATCGGCCTCGCGAAGCGGGAGGAGGAGGTGTATCGCGTCGACCGGACGGCGCCGATGCGCCCCAACCCGAACGCGGCCCCGATGCTGCTCCTGCGGGCGGTGCGCGACGAGGCGCACCGGTTCGCGGTCACCTATCACCGCACGCGGCGACGGATGCGCCTGCGCGGGGAGTTCGAGGCCGCGGCCGCGAAGCGGTCCCTGCCGTCCGGGTCCTAGGGGCGTCGGCGGGAGCGCTTCGGGGTCCGGCGGACATCGATCCACGTCATCGCGGGAGACGGAAGGTCGTCCTGCCAGAGGGCACCGATCACCTCTCCGAGGTGGTGCGCCTGTTCGACCGTGGCCTGGAGGAGGGCGTCGGCGACCGTGTATCGGCCGGGCATCCACGGCGCCTTCACGGTCCTTCGGAGGTCCCGGGCGGAGAGCGAACGGACCACCGCCGCGGTCTCGGTCCACACCCGGTCCGAGTACGTGCGGAACCCTTCCCACGTCGTGGGATGCCGGTCCGCCTCTCGGAACCGTCTCGAGAGCTCCCGGGAGCGTCCCGGGACGACGTAGACGAGCCACGCCTCCTGCACGTGCAGGATGTGGACGAGCGTGTCGAAGAGGGTGTGATGGCCGGTCTGGCGCTCCGCGGTCACCGTCGGCCAGGGGAGCCGCGACAGGCGCCGCGCGAACCGGTCGAAGACGGCCCGGTTGTACTCGAAGATCGCCCGGGCATCCCCGGGCGAGAGCGTGAGCGGCCCCGTCATGACCGACGGCTTGACCTTCGCCGCCATCGACCTCTCGGGGACGGCGAGGTCCCGGTCTACCGGGAGTTCGGGCGACGTTCGGGCGCGCCGATGAACGGCATCCCCTGCACGCGGCGGGCGACATCGCTCAACGGGAGGCGGCGGAGGTCCGTGTCCGGTTCCAGGATCGCGACGTCCAAGGCCTCGGGCTGGAACGGGGTCGGCGAACCCTCGGCGACCGCTTGGACCGCGAGCTTGAACGCCGACTCCTCGGTCAAGTGTTCGGGAAGCTTCTCTTCGAGGAAGTCCGCGACCGCCCGTCGGTTCCGCCCGATGGCGTACGCCTTCCATCCGATCGTCGCGCCGCTGGGGTCGAGCTCGACCAGCCCGGGGGCCTTTCCGTCGAACCCGCCGAGGAGCAGCGAGACCGCGAACGGGCGGGTCCCGCCGTACTGAGTGTACTGCTGAAGGAGCGTGCCGAGCGCGTGGCCGAGCAGCGTGAACGGTGGCGCCTCCCCGTAGGTCAGTCGGTGGCGCTGGGCCTCGACCCGCAGGAACTCGACCAGGACGCGCGAATCGGCGATGAGCCCGGCGGTCACGCATCCCAGCCCCCGGTCGATCGCGAAGCTCTTCTCGATCGACCCGGCCTCGGCGAGCGAGCTCACGGGAAGGTTGCGGTACGCGACGAAGACGATGCCGGTATCGTAGGTCACCGCGACCGCGGTGCCGCCCATCTGGATCGCCTGGAGGGCGTACTCGACCTGGAACAGCCTTCCGTCGGGCGAGAACACCGTGCTGGCCCGGTCATACGCCATCTGGCCTGGTTGCATTTCCATCGGCGACGTTCCTCCGCGAGTGAGGCGCTCAACCGGGTGGGGGATTTGAGCCTACGCCTCGGTCTCCCTCCACCCTCACTTGGTGGCGAGAGGCCACCACGGGAACCGAGCGTCGCTGGACCCACCGGCCCGCCGACGGGTCGTTCCGGCACGGAAGAAACGCTTATCCTCCGCGGACCGGCTCCTCTGCCCGATGAACGCGAACGGCCTCCATCTCCTCCCGATGGCGTCGAGCCACCGAGGGCCGCTCTCGCCCGCGTGCACCCAGTGCGCGGAGGGTCGCAAGATGGTGCTGTTCGTCACGGGCCTTTGCCGGTTCCGGTGCTTCTACTGCCCGGTCTCGCCGGCGCGCAACCAGCTCGATGTCGTCTACGCGGACGAGCGCCGGGTCCGGTCGGACGAGGACGTGCTCGACGAGGCGCGCGCGATCGGAGCGTCCGGGACGGGGATCACCGGCGGCGACCCGCTCGGGGTCGTCGACCGCGTGGAGCACTACGTCCGCCTCTTGAAGCGCGAGTTCGGGACCGAGCACCACATCCATCTCTACACCCACGAACCCAACTCCGAGAAGCTCGCCCGGCTCGCTCGGGCCGGGCTCGATGAGTTCCGCCTCCAAATCCCGCACTATCTGTGGGGTCCCCTCGCGAGCGACGGGGGGGCGTATCGCTCCGTCCTCGAGAACGCTCCCGATTGGGGGGTCCGTCGCGGCGTGGAGGTCCCGGTCCTCCCCGAGAAGGAGGCCGAGCTTCGACGCCTACTGCGGACCCTCGACGAGATCGGGGTCGACTTCGTCAATCTGAACGAGCTCGAGTTCTCCGAGACCAACGAGGTGAAGATGCGGGAGCACCGGTACCGGGTCGACCCCCGCAACGGCTGGGGAGTGCGCGGTAGCCGTGCGGTCGCGGAACGCCTGGTCCGGGAGCTCTCGCTGTCCGTCCCCGTTCACTACTGCTCGTCCCGGTTCAAGGACGGCGTCCAGTTGCGACAGCGGCTCCTACGTCGGGCCGACCGCACCGCTCCCCCGTTCGCGCGACGCACCGAGGACGGCACGGTCATCCTCGGCATCGTGGAGGCGGAGGGTGGGACCGACCTCGACCGCTGGTCGGCCCGGGTCGTCCGCCGGCTCGGGGCCGGGCCCGAGGACTATCGTCTGGACGCGGACCGGCGTCGCGTGGAGGTCTCCCCGCTCGCCTTGCGTCGCGCGGCCCGTCGCCTTCCCTGGGCCGCTTTCGAGGTGGAAGTGTATCCCACGGCGGATGCCCTCGAGGTGGAGCGGACCCCGCTCAACAGCGCCGCCCGCGAGAAGACGGGATTCGCCCTGGGCGGGACGTAGTCCTCGTCGCAGGCGTGACCCCCCCACGTGAGGTACCGCTCGTCCCCCCGCCGATTCTTGATCGAGCACGGTCCCCAACCGTCGTCCTCCGCGCCGTACCACATGGGGCAGTCCCGGCATCGCAGCGGCGGAGGGGTCGCTCCGGGCGCGCCGACGTGGTGCCGGCTCAACGCCGTTCCTCCGTTCTCGCGAGCCGATAGGCTTCGAGCGTGCTCGCCATCAATTTGGCGACCGTCACCGGCCCGACCCCGCCGGGAACGGGCGTGACCCCCGCGGCCCAGCCGTCGAGGCCCGCGAAATCCGCATCGCCGGTGGTCTTGGAGCTCCCCGGTCGGGTCGGGTCCGGAACGGTGGCGACCCCCACGTCGACCACGAACGCCCCTTCGGGGACCACCTCCCGGGTCAGCATGCCCGGTCGGCCCACGCACGAGAAGATCGTACGGGCGTTCGCGAGGGCACCCGGGAGGTCCCGGCTCTTCGAGTGGACGACCGTGACCGTGGCGTTGAGGCCGATGCCCTTCCCGGCGAGCAGCAGGGCGAGGGGCAGGCCGACGGTCTCGGACCGGCCCAGGACGACGACCCGCTCCCCTTCGATCGGGAGCCGATAATACCGAGCGATCTCGACCGCGGCGAGCGCCACCGCCGGGACGTGGACGGGCGTTTGGGCGACCAGACGGCCGAGGTTGGCCGTTCCCACTCCGTCGACGTCCTTCGAGGGCCGCAGCGCCGCGACCGCACGGTAGAAGTCGAACGGTAGGGGCAGCGGATGTTCCAGGAGCACCGCGTGGACGCTCGCGTCCCGGTCGAGGGCGGCGAGACGATCGATGAGCTCCTTCGGCCCGTCCCCGGGGTGGAGGGGCTCGTCCCGGAACGAGATGCCGAGCGCCGCGGCCGCCTTCGCCTGGCGCTTCAGGTAGTAGCGGAACGGGCTCTCCAAGCCTCGGTGGACGCTCGCGAGGCACGGCAGGGGTTCACCGGACGGGACCGACCGAATGGCCTTCCGGGTCGCCTCGTCGATCGCTTCCGCGACCGGCTTCCCCTCGAGCCGAACGGTCATCGCTCGTCCCCGCAGGGTCGAGCCCGGGACGGTAGATAACGGCCGACCCTGGCCGCGCGCGAGCCGGCCTCCGACGCGGAAAACGGTCGCCGAAACCAGGGTACTCCGGATTCACTGGCCCGAAGGGCTTTATATGGACCCCCCCATGGATTCCCTGGCGCACCGGTCCCGGACCGTAGGGAGCCGCGACGCCACCATGGCAGAAGGAACGGAAGCACCGGCCGCCGGGACCTCTGCGACTCCGCCGGCCAGCGAGCTGGAACTGTGGGCGCGGACCCTTCCCTATACGTCGAGCGCCCAGGTCGAGGTACCGCCCCGCCTCCTCGACCAGGTGATCGGCCAGGACGACGCGGTCGAGGTCGCGCACAAGGCCGCGACCCAGAAGCGGCACATGATGCTGATCGGCGACCCCGGAACGGGCAAGAGCATGCTCGCTCGGGCGATGGTCGACTTCCTTCCCAAGGAGCAGCTCCAGGACATCCTCGCCTACTCCAACAGCGATGACCCGAATGAGCCGAAGATCCGGGTCGTCCCCGCGGGGAAGGGAAAGGAGATCGTCGCGGCCCAAAAGATCGAGGCCGCCCAGAAGAAGGAGCAACGGAACATCCTGTTCATCGTCATCGCCGTCCTGGTGATGGCGTTCACGCTCTACATCGTCATCGTCGACAAGGACCTGACGGCGATCCTGGTCGGCGTGCTCATCGTGCTCATCATCTGGGTCCTCGCCCGCTTCTCGGGCGGCCGGACCGACACGGGCAACGCGGTCGCGAAGCTCCTCGTCTCCCATACCCCCGATGACAAGCCTCCGTTCGTGGACGCCACGGGCGCCCATGCCGGGGCCCTTCTCGGGGACGTGAAGCACGACCCGTTCCAGTCGGGCGGTCTCGAGACCCCACCGCACGAGCGCGTTGAGGTCGGGGCGATCCACAAGGCGAACGGCGGGGTGCTTTTCCTCGACGAGATCAATCTCCTCAAGATCGAGAGCCAGCACTCGCTCCTCACCGCGCTGCAGGAGCGCAAGTTCCCGATCGTCGGTCAGTCGGAGCGCTCCGCGGGGGCGATGGTCAAGACCGAACCGGTCCCCTCCGACTTCGTCCTCGTCGCCGCGGGGAACGTCGACAGCGTCCAGACGATGCACCCGGCGCTGCGCTCGCGTATCCGGGGCTACGGCTACGAGTTGTACGTCAAGACGACGATGCCCGATACGCCCGACAACCGGCTGAAGCTCGTTCGATTCATCGCCCAGGAGGTTGTGAAGGACAAGAAGATCCCGCACTTCGACCTCGGGGCCATGGTCGAGGTCATCCGCGAGGCCCAGCGCCGTTCGGGTCGCTCGGGCCAGCTCACACTCCGTCTCCGCGAGCTCGGGGGCCTCGTCCGGGTCTCGGGCGACATCGCGCTCTCGGACGGCCTCTCCGTCGTCCACGCCGAGCAGGTCGTGAAGGCGAAGCGGGCGGCCCGCTCGCTCGAGCAGCAGATTGCGGACCGGTACATCGAGCGCCGCAAGGAGTACCACATGTTCACGACCGAGGGCTCCGCGGTCGGGGTCGTGAACGGGCTGGCGGCGATCAACGCCCAGACCGGCATGGCCGAGTTCTCGGGGATCGTTCTCCCGATCGTCGCCGAGGTCACCCCGGCCCAGACGCGGAATGGCGGGGTCGTGGTCGCCACGGGAAAGCTCGGGGAGATCGCGCGCGAGGCGGTCCAGAACGTCAGCGCCCTCATCAAGAAGTACACGGGCGAGGACATCTCCCGCTACGACATCCACATCCAGTTCGTCGGCACGTCGGACGGGGTCGAGGGCGACAGTGCCTCGGTCTCGATCGCGACGGCGGTCATCAGCGCCCTCGAGGGCGTCCCCGTCGACCAGTCGGTCGCGATGACCGGTTCGCTCTCCGTCCGGGGCCAGGTCCTCCCGGTGGGCGGCGTCACCGCGAAGGTCGAGGCGGCGGCGGACTCCGGCATCAAGCGCGTGCTCGTGCCCGAAGAGAACCTCGACGACCTCGTGCTCGAGTCGAAGTACCGGGGCATGGTCGAGGTCATCCCGGTCTCCACGCTCCGCGACGTGCTGAAGTACGCCCTGGTCGGCCAGGGCGCTCAGAAGGAGTCGCTGCTCGAACGTCTTTCGGCGATGGTCCGCGCGACGGGCCGGTCCACTGAGGAGATCCCCTCGCCCGCAACGCCGACCACCCCGCCGGCTCGACCGACCGGTTCGTGAGAGGAACGTTCCGCGTCCCGGCGCACGGGCCGGTGGTCTCTCGGCCGTTCCCGGCCTCCTCGGTCCCCGAGGAGGACGAGGATGAGGACCGGTTCGTCAACCGCCCGTGCTACGAGTTCAACGACGACCTCACCAGCGCCTGGAACGACCGCCACTGTGCGCACTGCCGCCACTACCTGACCGCCCGGTGCCCGCACATCGACGAGTTCCTCGACGACGTGGAGGATTTGACCCCCGAGTGATATCGGCGGACCCGTGCGCGCTCTTCTCATCGGCCGATTCCAACCGTTCCACCGAGGCCACCTCGAGGTCGTCCGCAGGGTCCGAGCCGACCGCCCGACCGCGCCGGTCCTGATCGGGGTCGGCAGCGCGGAAGAGTCCTATACCTGGGAGAACCCGTTCACCGCGGGCGAACGGCTCGAGATGATCGGCCTCGCCCTCGCCGAGGCGAAGGTCGACGGCACCCTCCTCGTCCCGATCATGGACATCTCCCGTCACGCCCTTTGGGTGAACTACCTCGAGGCCCTTTTGCCGACGTTCGACCGGGTCTACACGAACAACCCGCTCACCCGCCTCCTCTTCGAGCGGGCCGGCTACCTGGTCGAGAGCCCGCCCCTCTTCGACCGCGAGCGCTTCGAGGGGGCCCGGATCCGCGAGCAGCTGGCGGAGGGCAGCGGTTGGAAGGACGCCGTGCCCCCGGCGGTGGCCGCGTACCTCGACGAGATCGGGGCGCCGGCGCGTCTCCACGTCCTCAAGCAGACGGCGAGCCGGATCGGCCGGGGCCTCTCGTGAGCGAACCGTCAGACTCCCAGGATCCCGGCGCTCGCCCGCGTCCCCGCTTCGACCCCGTCCCCGAGTGGGTCGGGCCGTCGACCCGTCTCGTCCACGGCGCTCGTCGCCCCGAGTACAACGCGGGCGCGGTCGTCCCGCCGATCTACCAATCGACCACCTACCACTTCCCATCGGGGTTCTCCGAAGCGGCCGACCGGGGCGGGCTGTACCTGTACAGCCGGCTCGCGAACCCGACGGTCGAGGTCCCGACCGAGCTCCTCCGCCAGCTCGAGGGCGGCGAGGCGGCCCGGCTCTTCGGGTCGGGGATGGGGGCGTTCACGAGCCTGGTGCTCTCGCTCCTCCAGGCCGGGGATGAGGTGGTCGCGCTCGACGTGCTCTACGGCGGGACCCTGAGCGTCCTCGCCGACCTCCTTCCCCGGTTCGGTGTCTCCGTCCGGTTCGTGAGCGAACCGGAGGCCCGGGAGCCGGAGGCGCTCCTCACGGCCCGGACCCGGCTCGCCGTCATCGAGAGCCCTACGAACCCTCTGCTCACGGTCCACGACATCGCCCGCTGGGGAAAGGCCGCCGACTCCGTCGGAGCGATCCTGGCCGTCGATAACACGTTCGCGACCCCCATCAACCAGAACCCGCTGGCGCTCGGCGCGGACCTGGTCTTCCACAGCGCCACGAAGTATCTCGCGGGCCACAGCGACCTGGTCGCGGGCGGGGTCGTCGGCCCGACGGACCTACTTTCCCGGATCGACGCGAAGGGGGACCTCGGGTCCACGCTCGACCCGTTCGCCGCCTACCTCCTGGGACGGAGCCTGAAGACGCTCGCGCTGCGGGTCGCGCGCCATAACGAGAACGGTCGCAAGGTCGCGGAAGCGCTGGCGGGCCATCCCCTCGTCCGACGCGTCCACTACCCCGGCCGTGGGAGCGCCGAAGAGGAGACGATCGCGTCGCGCCAGATGCGCGGGCGGGGCGGCATGGTCACGGTCTCCTTGAACGGAGGCGCCGAGGTCGCCGAACGGTTCCTACGACGCCTTCGGTTCGTCCACGTGGCGTCCAGCCTGGGAGGGGTCGATAGCCTCGCGAGCGTTCCGGGGCTCACCTCGCACCGACATCTCTCTCCCGAGGAACGAGCGCGTCGGGGGATCGACGACGGGCTCATCCGGTTCTCGTTCGGCATCGAGGACCCCGAGGACCTCGTCCGCGACCTGACCGAGGCGCTCGACTCGCTCCGCTGAGGGTGCGCCGCCACCATTATAGGGCGATTCCCATCGACCGTACGTCCGCGCCACTGTAGCTCAGTTTGGCAGAGCGGCTGATTCGTAATCAGCAGGTCGGGGGTTCAAGTCCCTCCAGTGGCTCTTCCCGAGGCGTCCGCCCCCTTCGCGCCTTCTCTCCAGAAGGGGCGTTCTGCCAAAGCAAGGACTGAGCCGCCCTCCCTGGAACGAGCCTGCTACACCGTCGCTCGGCCCGGTCGGGTCCTAGGTGCGGTTCATATACCTTGCCCGCGAAGATTGACAACGATGGCGCTTCGGGCGATCGTGGTGGGCGTAGCCGCGTTGTTGATCGTCGTTTCGGCTCTCGCGGTGGTCTCGGGAGCCCCCCCGGCCGCGGGTCCTCGGACCTCCATCGGGCCGACGGTCGCTCCGGCGGCCGCTCCGATCGGCGTCACCGCGCTCGACCAGAATGGCATCGCCGCGACCGTGTTCTTCCCCGGGCAAACCACCGGTCGGGTCTACTTCTCGATCGATGACCCGGCGCTGGACTCGAATGTCACGGTCCACATCTATGATACGAACGCCGCGCGCGACGGGCTCCCGAACCCCGTGGCGACGTGGACAGTCGATGTCTCGAGCGGGACCTACGTGTCCACGCAGACCGGCCTCGAGTACACCCTGCCCACGAACCTCACCTACGGCGGCTTCTGGAACGTGACGGCATCGGGCGCGCTGGGCGGCTTCGCCAGCGCGGAGTTCTCCGTTCAGACGTACACCCTCACCCTCGTGAGCTCCCCGACGGCCGTGCTGGCGGGTCACTCGGGAACGGTCGAGTTCTTGGTGACGGGGATCCCGAGCGCCGCGGCGTACTCCGTGATCTCCTCGGTCCAGCTGACCGCGACGTACTACGACGGCACGACCGCGGCCGCGGCGCCGCTCCCGTTGAGCGCGTCCTCGTTCGGCGCGGGCGTGGCGAGCGGGACCGCCTCCTTCCTTCTCCCGGTCAATGCCAGCCACTATGGGCAGATCTCCTTTGAGGGCTGGGCGAACGTTACGAGCCCCAACACCTACTCGGTGGAATCGAGCACCTACTCCGACATCGGCAACTTCCTCGACACGAGGATCTCGGTCCAGTACAACGGTGTCGACAATGACATCGCGGCGAACTCCCTGGTCCAACTGACCGTCACGACTAGGATGGTAACGTACAGTTACGGAGCCGTGAACGCGCCGGGGGTCGGCGTCACCTTCTCGTTCTGGAGCGGCCCGAACCGGGTGGCGAACGGGTCGATCCCGGGCAACCCCCCCGCGGCGTTGACCACGGGCCTCGACGGCACCGCGACGATCCTCTTCGTGGCGTCGCCGTCGGTGTTCTCGACCTCGGCGGTCGACCAGGTCAACGTCTCCACGACCTCCGTGCCGTCCGTCGCAGGGTCGGCCCCGGTATACTACAACCAGACGTACGACTTCCTCCTCATCGGCAACGGAACGGCCGGGGCCACGGTCGTCGCCTCGTTCGGCGCCGCTCTGTACATCGGTGGCGATTCGGGAACGGCGACGTGGCAGGTGTTGCCCGCCAACGGAGGGACCACGAGCGGCTGGAGCGCCCTCGGCTACCAGCTGTCGACGTACTACTCCAACAGCTACAACATCCTCATCACCGGCGAGCTGTCCGGCGTGTCGGGCACCATCAACTTCACCGCCCCGCTGAACTACTCGGGGACGCTCTACCTCGCGGTCGCTGCGCACAACCAGAGCGACATCATTGAGTCCACGGCGGTCACCCAGGTGGTCCCGGCACAACTCGTCGTCAGCCCGAGCGAGGTCGCGTACAATCCCGGGGACACCGTTCGGTTCGTCGTCGAGACCTACGGGTCGCTCTTCGCGGCAGCTACGATCTACGAGACGATCCGGTCCTCTTCGGGCGCGGTCCTCTCTTCGGGGGTCGTGGCGAACGACACGTTCTCGCTCAAGCTCCCGAGCACGGCGGCCCCGCCCTACATCACCGTTGAGGTGTCCGCCCAGACCTCCACGTTGGGGGTCTTCGCGTCCTCGGACCAGACCCTGGACGAGGCCGCCGGGATCTCGGTGTCGGTGGGGATCTCGACCGTGTCCAGTTACTCGGACGGGAGCTTCCAACCTGGCCAGGGCCTCACGGTCACGTGGAGCGAGTCGACCTACGGACCGGGGCTGGGGGCGCTCTCCTACTGGGTCGCCCTGTGGACCACGGAACCGACCTTCTTCGAGGATGAGACCTCGGCGCCCGTAGCCATGGTACTGACCAACGCCACGTCGGGCTCGTTCTCGTATGTGATCCCCTCGGGCTCGGTCGCGGGAACGCAGTCGTTGTGGGTGTCGATCTCCCCGACGACCCCCTGCCAGAACTACTGCGAGAACATGGGGCAGGTCTCCTTCGTGGTGAATCCGAACCCGTCCGTGATGAACCTAGAGCTGGGCGCGGGGTCGGGCGTCACCGTCGGCTGGCTGATCCTGCTGATCGCCATCATCGTGATCGCGGTGGTCCTCTTCCTCGTGGTCCGCCGGGGCCGGGCCCCCAAGACCAAGAGCCTGCCGGCGGTGGAATGGAAGCCGGTCGAACCGCGGACGGACGACCTCCCCCCGCCTCCCCCTCCTCCTCCTCCTTCGGAGCCTCAGTAGAGGAAGACCCGCAGGGCGGGAGCCAACCCTTTCTCTTCTTTTCTCGAGGGCGCGGCCGTCCCGCGCCCCGTGAGATTCCCGGGCGCGCCGCGCGTCGGACCCGGTCCGGAACCGGCGGGGATTTCACGTGATCCGGGAGCCGGAGCGAAGCCGACGATCCGCTTCCGCGTCGGAGATTCCTTCGACGGACAGGAGCTTGGACCGGGACGACCCCGCCCGGACCCAGGCGACCGACGAGCGGGGCAGGGCCAACCAGTCCGCCATCAACTCCGCCACCGCCCGATTGGCCTCACCCTCCGTCGGCGGGGCGCGACAGGAGACCACCCAACAGTTCCGCCACATGTCCCAGGCGAGCGCGTTCGTCGCGCTGCCGGCCTTCACCCAGAGCCGGATCCGCGCCATGGGACCTCCTCGTTCCGGTCCGACCGCGTCCTCTCGGACAAGTACTTTGTGACCTCGGGCTCGGAACCGTGCCCGGGGTGCGCTTTCGGGGGGTTCGATAGGTTTTCAAGGGAGGGCCACGCGTTCCAAAAGGGGGAATTCGTGAATGGCCGCGTTGGTCGTCCCCACGCATCGGCGACCTCCGGCGATCTATCGTGCCGCGCGAGCGCTCCGTTGGGTGAGCGCGATCGTCCTGGTCGTGCTCATCCTCTACGCGGGGACGGTCGCGTATTCGGCGACCGAGGTCGCGCGCTCGAGCGTCCAGTCCCGCTCGCTGTCGGCGTCGTTCGCGGCGAACGGAACGGTCGAGGTCGGCGGGTCGTTCACGCTGTCGAACCCCGGGCTCTATCCGATCCAGGCGGTCACGCTGACCGCTCGCATCGCGAACGGCGCGGGCGTCTTCCTCGGGAAGCTCGGCGTGGGACCGACCGACATCGCCCCCTCCTCGACCGGGGTCTTTCCCTTCGCGCTCTACCTGCCGGTCTCGGCCTCCGGCCCGGCGGCGTCCCTGCTCACCGAGGACCAGTACCTCGACGTGAACGCCTGGGGGAACGCGACGTACGCCTACCTGTTCCCCATCTCCGTATCGCTCTCGGAGAGCCGCTCCTGGGGCGCCCCCTTCGAGGGCTTCCAGGCGACCGTCGGAACCCCCTCGGGCGCGGGCGGGACCCTGACCGTTCCTGTCACGGTGACGTTCTCGAACCACGCGGGTTCCCCCGACGTGGGGACGCTCACGTTCGTCATCGAGTCGTCGAACTACGTCGACTGCGGGGGCGGCGGGTTCTCACTCAACGTCCCCCCGGGCGGGTTCTATGACCAAACCCAGAACGTGGCCCTGAGCTCGGGCTGCTCCCCAGCCGGAGGCCAGCTGCTCACCACCTACTCGAACGCCGGCGGCACGACCCCCCTCCCTCCGGAGGCGATCCCGTGAGCGGTCCGCCTCGGGCCTTCGTTCCGATGCAGGAGACCGGCGGGTACCAGATCCCGTCGCTCGGCTACCGCATCCTCGTCGCCGCCCTGCTTCTCATCCCGTCGTTCTTCTTGCTGGTCGCCCTCCCGGTCGCCGCGCTCACCTTCGTCAACTCGCGCGGGATCGCCCTCCCGATCTCGATCGTCGCGGTGATCGTATGGGGGTTCCTCTTGCTCGGGGTCGGCACCGCTCGGTCGATCCTGAAACCGACCCGAGCCTACGGCCCGCTGTCGGTCGCCGCGTCTCTCGTGAGCCTCCTCTACCTGCTCTATCTGGTCACGCTCTCGCCCTACCGGTTCGTCGTCCCTGGAGGGTCGGCGTCGATCGCGGGGGGGTACTCGATGTTCCTCGAGCTCGTGATGCTCGTGCCGGCGATCGGGCTGGTCGCGGGGCTCCTCACCACCGTCGAGGACGCCCGGGCGCCCAAGGAACGGTTGCCGTTCGACTACCCGGCGTGACCGGGTCGGGTCGGTACTATACCCCCGCGACCGTCGCTTCGACGATCCGGACGGGGGTCCGGGGCCGGTCGTGAGCATCCCGCGGGACCGCCGCGATCTTCTCCACCACGTCCTGACCGGAATGGACCTTGCCGAACACGGCATGCTTCTGGTCGAGCCAGGGCGTCGGCGCGAGCGTGATGAAGAACTGGCTTCCGCCGGTATTGGGGCCTGCGTTCGCCATCGAGAGGACCCCCGGGCCGTCGTGGCGCAGCGTCGATTGGAACTCGTCGGGGATCGTGTACCCCGGGCCGCCCGTCCCGTCGCCCTTCGGGCACCCTCCCTGGACCATGAACCCGGGGATGACGCGGTGGAAGGCGAGCCCGTTGTAGAACCCTTTCCGCACGAGCGAGACGAAGTTCGCCACGGTCTTCGGGGCGCGGTCGGGGAAGAGGTCGATACGGATGTCTCCGAGGGTCGTGCGAAGAGTGGCCGTCGCTGGTGCCATGGCCGCGGGACCACCCTCGAGATGAAAAGCGAGACGTCCGGCCGTCCGGTTTAAGTGGAACGTCGGCCGTCCTCGACTCCGGGGACGGAGGGGCCCACCGGCGGGTCGGATGAACCGGTCGATCGTTTACATCGGGGTCGTCCTCATCGGCCTCGGCTTCGCCCTCGTCGCCTACCCGATCGCGTTCACGGGCGCCGAGCAGCTCGACATCGAGCAGGAGCTCGGGTTCCTCGTCGCCCCGGTCGGCCTCGTGGTCGTGATGCTCGGGGCTCTCGCCCAGGACCCGAGCCGCACGACCGTCGGAGGAGCGTTCGGCAACCCGTATGCCGAGCTCGAGCGGCCGGCCCGCGGCCCTCCGGTCGAACCGCGAGCCCGTCGGCTCTTCAACCCGCACGAGCCCGCGGACTGTCGGTACTGTCGAACGGTGATCACGTCCGACCTGGCCCAGTGTCCCCGATGCGCCCGGGCTCGCGACTGCCGGAACTGCGGTCGTCCGCTCGGAATGGTGACCAACCGAGTGACGTGTCCGACGTGCGGTCGGGTCGAGGGGTTCTGCAACTGTCCGTTTCTCGCTCGTCCCACCCCCGCGCCCCGCCCCAACGTGCCCCCGTCCCGGAGGCGGTGAGGACCCTGGCGGACGACCGCGTCCTTCCCCGGGGGATCGCCTTGCCCGACCCGTCGAGCCCCGTGCTCGTCCATTTCGACGGGTCGTGCCAGCCCCCGGGCGGGGGCGGCGTTGCGGGGTGGGGCTTCGTGATCGAGGGCCCCGGGCTCCACTTCGAGGAGTGCGGGCTCGCGACCCGACCGTACTCGGCCCACTCCACCAACAACGTCGCCGAGTACGTCGGTGCCATCCGGGCGCTCGAGCAGCTCCGCTCGATCGGTTACACCGGAGAGGTCGTGGTCGAGGGAGACAGCCAGCTCGTCATCCGACAGATGGACGGCGAGTACGAGGTCCGAGCGGAGCACCTGAAGGCGTACCACGACTGGCTGGGCCAGCTCGCCCGGTCCTTCCGCAAGGTCGAGTACCGATGGGTGCCCCGAGAGGAGAACGCTGCGGCCGACGCGCTTTCGAAGGCGGCGGTCGAGGGCGCCTGGGAGGACGCGAAGAACCACCGCCCCGTACGACCGTTCGTGGTGGTGGAACGAGAACCGGGGAGCGACCCGCCCTGAACGGGCGATGCCGTTCGTCCCTCAGCCCCAGCGCACGGTGTAGACGAGCGTGCGGCCTTCCATCGCCGCTCGAGCCCGCGCTGGGTCGACGTACGTGGCGAACGCGGCGGCCGCTTCCGGGGTCAGCTTCGGTCGGACGCCGTAGCCTCTTGGCTCTCCCTGGCCGAGGAAGACCCGGCGGGCGGGGATCTCGACCGAGGGCTCGGGAGGAACGGGGGACGGCTTACGGATCGCGACGCTCATGCGACCCAGATCCCCTCGCGCGCGATGGGCAGCGTGTCGAGGCGAAGACATGGGAGGACCGCGAGCGGAAGACCGACATCATTGGGGGTCGGCCCGAAATGAGCGGGCAACGAGGCGAGAATGGCCCGGCCGTCGGGGTTGTCGGACACGTCCGCAGAGAGCTGTCAGACGCACGTCGTACATAAAGCTGAAAGTTCGACTGGAAACGGAGGGGTCCTGTCCATGGCCCTGAGGTAAACGGCTGGCGGACATCGGGCGGACCAACTTCGGTCCCGGGACGCGGTTCGGTGCCCCTTCTTAAAGGCGAGCTCGCTCCGCCCGGGGTCGCCCGAGAGAGAACCATGGCGGAGTCGGAGATGGGGGAGTTCCTGCGGAGAGCCGAGGCGAGGCTCCTCGACCTCACCGTGGAGTCGCAGACGGCGGATTGGGTCTACGACACCTACATCACGCCCGATAGCGAGCTCCTCGCGGCGCGAGCGTACTCCCGTCTGATCGGGGCGACCGTCGAGCTCGCCAAGGAATCGACGGGCTTCTCCACGAGGGACCTCTCGGCCACCGACGCGAGGAAGGCGAAACTGTTGCGACTGATGCTCCCTCTGGTCGCTCCGTCGGACCCCACCGAGTCCGAGGAGCTTTCCCGCCGGGTGACGGCGATGCGGGGGATCTACTCGAAGGGCCGCTTCGCCCCGCGGTCCTCGCCGGAGCCGCTCGAGCTCCAGGGTCTCTCCCGGATCCTCCTCGAGAGCCGGGACGCGTCGTTGCTCGAAGAGGTATGGGCGGGATGGCACAGCATCGGCCGGGCCATCCGGCCCGATTTCGTCCGGTACGTCGAGCTCGCCAATCGCGGCGCCACCGAGCTCGGGTTCGCGGACACGGGAGCGATGTGGCGTTCCAAGTACGACATGGACCCGGTCGCGTTCGCCCAGGAGGTCGACCGACTGTGGTCGGAGGTCGAGCCGCTCTACCGGTCTCTGCACGCCTACGTCCGACGCCGGCTGCTCGAGCATTATGGTGGGGACCGGGTCCCGACGCAGGGCCCGATCCCGGCGCACCTGCTCGGGAACATGTGGGCGCAGTCGTGGGAGGGGACGCTCCCGCTCCTCGTTCCGCCGTCGACCCCGACAGGGATGGACCTCACGGCGCTCCTCGCCCAGCGGGGTCTCTCCCCGACCGACATGGTGCGGACGGCGGAGCGGTTCTTCACCTCCCTCGGGTTCGACCCCCTCCCGGCCACCTTCTGGGAGCGCTCGATGCTCATCCGACCGCGCGACCGCGAGGTCGTCTGCCACGCGAGCGCGTGGGACATCGATTACGTCGACGACCTTCGGCTCAAGATGTGCATCGAGCTCACGGGCGAGGACTTCCTGACGGTCCACCACGAGCTGGGCCACAACTACTACCAGCGGGCGTACGCCCGCCAGCCGTTCCTGTTCCGCGAAAGCGCTCATGACGGGTTCCACGAGGCGATCGGGGACACCATCGCCCTCTCGGTGACACCAGAGTACCTGGTCCATATCGGCCTCCTCGACCGGCCGACCGACCCGAGCGGGGACATCGGGCTCCTCCTGCAGACGGCCCTGGACAAGGTGGCGTTCCTCCCCTTCGGCCTCGTCATCGACAAGTGGCGGTGGGACGTCTTCTCGGGGGAGGTCCCCCCTTCGGAGTACAACTCGAGCTGGTGGGAGATGCGTCGCCGCTACCAGGGCGTCGCCCCGCCGAGCCCGCGGGCCGACGAGGAGTTCGACCCCGGCGCCAAGTTCCACGTTCCGGCGAACGTGCCGTACATGCGCTACTTCCTCGCCGACATCCTCCAGTTCCAGTTCCACCGGGCGCTCGCCCGGGTGGTCGGCGCCTCCGGTCCGCTGCATCGAGCGTCGATCTACGGGTCCAAGGAAGCCGGCCGGCGGCTCGCGGCGACCCTCGAGATGGGAACGAGCCGTGAGTGGCCCGACGCGCTCGAGACGCTGACCGGAGACCGTCGGATGGACTCGAGGGGGCTCCTCGAGTACTTCGCGCCGCTCCAGCAATGGCTCGACGAGCAGAACCGCACGAGCCCCGTCGGATGGTAGCGGGTCGCCGACGATCCCCCTCTTGGGTCGAGGGAGAACGCCGTCGGGTCCTTCGAGAGCTGCGGGCCCGGACCGGCCCGTCCGGGATCGAGCTCCTCCGTGAGTATCTCGGCTCCCCCGTCCCCGTCCTCGGGGTGAGCGTCCCCGACCTCCGAGGGGTCGCTCACGCGGTCGCCCTCCGTCTCGAGGCGCGGTCGCGCACGGAGGCGCGAGCGCTCGCCCGAGCGCTGTGGGAGGGAGCTTCCTTCGAAGAGAAGGAAGTGGCCATCGAGCTCCTCGGCCGCCCACCTCTGGTCGACGACGAGCTCGCGTGGCGACTCGGGGTCCGGTGGGTGGACGCCGCGACCGGCTGGGCCCTCTCGGACAGCCTTGCATCGGGCCCTCTTGCAACCCAGGTCGCGGCCCACCCCGAACGGTTCGCGGAGCTCCTCCGATGGACCCGCTCGGAGAACCTCTGGCGCCGAAGGGCCTCGACGTACGCCCTCCGAGCGTGGGTCCGGTCGGGCGAGCTCGACCGACCGTTCGAGCTCCTGGCTCGGCTCCGGGACGACCCCGAACGCTGGGTCCAGCGGGCGGTGGGCACCTGGCTGAGGGAGTGTTGGAAGCAGGACCGCGCGCGGACCGAACGATTCCTCCGTCGTGAGGTTCGGCATCTCGCGCCGGTGACGGTCACCGTCGCGACCGAACGGGCCCCGAAACGCTTCCGGGAAGAGCTCCGCCGAGCGAGCCGGCGGCGGCCCGTCGGGCGGCGAGGGTATTAGATTCCCGACCCCTTGTTCCCCGCGATGCTCCTGGGTCACGGGGAGAGCGTGCTCCGCAGCGCCTATGCGGTCGCCGCTCGCGGGGATGGGACCGACGGCCCTCCGAAAGGTCCCGGTGTCCTCTATGTGACGACGCTGCGGGTCGTCTTCGAGGCTTCCGTGGCGCGAAGCCGGCTCGGGCGACGGCCGCTCGCTGAGACGGAGACCCAGCTCGATGCCTCGCTCCACGAGCTGAAGAATGTGGCGGTGCGCCGGGGCCGCATCGGCCGGCCACGGCTCGTGCTCGAACTCGCCCACGGACGGCCGTCGTTTGACGTTCTCGAACCGGAGGCGTGGACCAGCACGATCGCCCAGGCGAAGCGGGCGCTCCCGCCTCCTTCGGGACCGGGATGGGCCACGACCCATACGATCGAACGACAGGTGGTCAAGGTGCGGTGTCGTTTCTGCGGAGCGTTGGGCAACGAGGTCGACGGGAGATGTCCTTCGTGCGGGGCTCCTCTATAGACGCCGCCCAGGTCGTCAGAACGGCAGCTCGGTGAGGAGCCGGCGGAAGCCGGTCACCGTCCACAGGACCGCGAGTCCCCCGACCCCAAGGGCCAGCGCGGCGCAGACGAGCCCGAGAGGGACGGACGACGGCGACGGGGAGAGGAGCGCGAACGCTCCCGGGACCAGGATCGCGAACAGGAGCACCATGCCCGAGCCGGTCGCGGCCAACATTCCGCCCGGACGCAAGAACTGGGGTCGCGGCCGCTCCTGGAAGTCGGAGAACCGCGACGCGAACGCGAGCCCCCAGAAGGTGAGCACGACCGAGGCGGCGACGATGAGGACCAGGACGCCGAGGACGTCGCCCGCCGAGAGACCGAAGTAGAAGCCCACCACGAGCCCGAGCGCCCCCGCCACCACGAGGGACGGCAGAAGAACGAACGTGGCCTTCGCGCGCACGAGGCTCCCCGCCGAGAGCGGATAGGAGAACAGCGACTGGACGGCCCGTCGTTCCTGACCGAGCGACGTACCGGCGATGAGGAGCGAGAAGAAGCCCGCGACCCACCCGATCCACAGCACGGAGACGAACCCTCCGAAGGAGCTCCCTTCCACGAGGACGAGGACGATGAGGACGACGGGGACGACGAGCGTGGGGAGCATCTCGCGTCGTCGGATGAGGCCCTTCAGGTCCTTCGATACTAACGCGGACTCCGCGGCACTGAGGCCGAAGAGGGCCAACAGGGGGTTCCGGGCCGCGTACCGGTGCTCCTCGAGCCGGACCTCGGCGGACGAGGGCACCCAGTAGCGGACGCGGAGCTCGCCCGCCAGGTAGACCAGGGCGCCCACGAAGGCCACCTGCCCCAGGGCGAACGCGGCCCCGAGGCCCAGGTTCCCTCCGACCCATTGGGCCAGCGCCTCGGTCGACCAGAAGAATGGGATAGCGGACGTGACCAGGCCGACGACCGAGAGCCGTTGCGCGAGCCCCAGCAGGAACACCGGGTTGAACGCGAGCTGGAGCGCGAGGATGACGACGACCAGGATCAGCGCCCGAAGGATGAGGCTCACCTGGCCCCTACGTCCGGCGCCGACCGAGCTCGCCCGCTGCGTGGCCGAGCGGACCATCTCGATGAGGACCGCCCCTTCGAAGAGCGCGAGGACCACTAGGAGGGCGGTCAGGAGATAGGCCACGAGGGTCCCTCCGTAGATCGCGAACGGGAGCAGAGCGCCGAGGGCCAGAGCGGCGGCCGGGGAGTAGGTGTACGCGATTGCCGCGGCCGACGCGGCCACGTACTCGGTCGGCGTAAGCGGCATCCAGTTCGCGGCATCGCTGCCCGCGAACTTCGCCGTGGTCGTGAGCTCGAACATGACCCCCGCGACCAGGACCACGCCCACGGCGACGAGGGGGAGGAACGGGAGGAGCGCGTTCGCAAGCGCCGCGACCTGGTGGCTTCCGAGCGAGCTCGCGCGCACCGCCCCGAGCGTGAGCCCGAAGACCGTGAGAAAGAGGACGAGGTCCACGGCCGCGATGAGCGCGGGCTGTCCGAGGAGGCTGTTCGGGTTGGACGAACTCCGCCCCGAGCGCAGCTGCGACGCGACCAGGGTCGCCGCCAAGCGTCGAACGCGGTGGGTGTCCATCGTCCTCCTATCGGCTCAGCGCGTCAACGACGTCGCGAAGGTCCCCGGTGCCCGTGAGCGCGAGGAAGACCTCTTCGAGGTCTCGGCCCGCGAGTCCCGTGCGGTCCCGGAGGGCCGCGACGGTGCCCGATGCGAGGACGCGACCGTGATGGAGGATCACGACACGGTCGCAGATCGCCTGGGCGATCTCCAGGACGTGAGTGCTGAAGAGGACCGCGACGCCGTCGTGGGCCGCCAAGTTCCGGAGCAGGTCCTTGGTTACCCGGGCGGACCGCGGGTCCAGGCCGTTGAGCGGTTCGTCCAGGACGAGGAGCCGAGGGCGGTGAGCGAGCGCTGCGATGAGCGCGACCTTTTGCTTCATCCCCTGGGAATATCCACTGATGAGCGAATTCTCGTGGCCCTCGAGCTCGAGTCCGGTCAGGAACTGTCGGATCCGGTCCCGTCGCGTCGACGGGTCGAGACCGTACATGTCCGCTACGAAATCCAGGTACTCGGCCCCGGTCAGGAACTCGTAGAGCGCGGGAGACTCCGGAACGTAGCCGATCTGCCGTTTGGTCTCGACGGGGTTCTCCTGAACGTTCTTTCCGAAGAGGCGGATCTCCCCGGAATCGGGGCGCACGAGCCCGAGGACCGCCTTCATGGTCGTCGACTTCCCCGCACCGTTCGGCCCGAGCAGCCCGACGATCTGTCCGGCCTCCACCGAGAAGCTGACGGAATAGAGCGCGTCGACGAACCCGAACGCCTTCGAGACCCGGATGACCTCGAGGGACGTCGAGGCGCTCGCCGTGGCGGGGCGGAGAAGCGGTGTTCCCGAGGGAAGTGAGACCATCGACCCGACCGAGATGCGGGCCACCGCTCATTAACCCGCGGGGCGCCCACCGCTCGGGGGTACACGACGAACTTCGAGGAACGGCCGATTTCGGCTCCCAGCGGCGTTATGACGGTGGAGTTCTCTGGGGAGCTCGGAGAGCCGAAGAATGACCGTGGACTTTGTGCTGAAGAAGACGCCGAGCCTGCACGTCGCCGCCATCCGATGGACCGGGCCGTACAGCGATCGCCAGATCCAGAGGCGGTTCGAAGAGGTCGAGAAGTGGGCGCGGGTTCGGGGCCTGCGGACCGGCCGTTGGGTCTTCCGAGAACCGGGCTCCCGTGTCTGGGATACCGCGATCGAGGTCCGGGGGAAGGCCCGCTCGGAAGGCCGGGTGAAGGTACGGACGCTCCCGGCCGCCACCGTGGCCAGCGTGCGTTTCGACCCGAACGTCGTTTCGCCTCGGGTCGTGTATCATGGACTCTCCGACTGGCTGCGTTGGCAGCGCAAGGAGAAGGAGATCCGCTCGGTCGTTTCGTACCGCGAGGTCTACGAGGGAAACCCCTGGAAGGACAAGCGGGCCTGGTCGAGGACCGAGGTCCAGTTCGTCGTCCGGAAGTAGCCGCTGTCGCTCCTGGGTGGATGCGGCCCTCCGGGAAGCGGGAAATCCGCCCGGCCAAGCGTAGATAATCCAGAAGCGGGTACGGAGGTCGGTCCATCGAGGGTGGAAGAATGGCATCCATGTCGAGCTCCGGGGGCGAGGAGGAGCGGACCGGGCTCTTTCGCATCGCCACCGGCGCGGGGATCGGCTTCGCGGCTGCGCTGCTCGCTATCGTCCTCCCGATAGGATTCCTCTACATCGCCTCGTACGACTCGACCGGGATCCTCTCGCTGCACCAGGCCGCGTTCATCGATGCCACCGGCCTCCTGGTCCTGGCGGGCGCCATCCTCTTCCTGCTCTCCCTCTTCTTCTACCGACGCGGATTCTCCCTCCTTCGCAAGGTCGACTCCCGGTTCACGGTCGCGTCGGTCCTCTGCTTGATCGGGACCCTTGGGTTCATTCTCATCTTGGTCGCGGCGGTCGTCCTCGTCGGCTCCGCGAGCTCGGTGCTTTCGTGTCTCAAGGGCCAACCGACCCACGCGCTCACCTGCCTGCGCTCGGGCCAGCCTCTCGGGGCCTACACCGCCCTCGTCGGATTCTGGTTGGGGTGGCTCGGCGGGGTCGGGATCGTCCTGGGCCTATCGACGGCCTCGTCCCGGTTCAAGACCCCGACGGTAGCCGTCGGTGCGACCCTGTACGCGGTGCTCCTGCTCGCCCTCGTAGGGCCGTTCGTCGCGCTCGTCGTGTCGTTCCCCGGGGTCGAGTACCTTCTCGCCCTCGTCCCGATCCTCGCGCTCCTCGCACCCTACCTCGTGCTCCGCGGGACCCGACCGATGCCCATTGCCGGGGGCGGGGCGCCATCGGCGAATTGAAATCGGTCGTGGGCCTGCGCCGGCTCTCCGTCGACCGGAGCCCTCCCTGAGGGACCGGCCCGGAGACGAGGAAACGATGTCCGAGGCCGCTCGAGGAACTGCAAGACCATCCGAGTCCGCCACGCTGGGAGGGGGTTGCTTCTGGTGCACCGAAGCGATCCTCTCCGAGCTTGCGGGCGTTTCGAGCGTCACGTCGGGCTACGCGGGCGGGACCCTCTCCCGACCGACCTACGAGCAGGTTTGCTCGGGACGGACGGGCCATGCCGAGGTCGTTCAGGTGACGTTCGACCCGAGCGTCCTGAGCTACCACGACCTCCTCACGATCTTCATGACCACGCATGACCCCACGAGCCTGAACCGGCAGGGGAACGACGTGGGCACCCAGTACCGCTCCGTGATCTTCTTCCATTCCGCCGCTCAGCGGGCGACCGCGGAGCAAGTGATCGGCGAGCTCGAGGCCGCCCAGATCTGGAAGCGGAAGATCGTCACCGAGCTCGGCCCGTTCACCGAGTTCTTTCCCGCGGAAGAGTATCACCGGGACTACTTCCGGCGGAACCCGGGGAGCGGCTACTGCCACGCCATCATCGCGCCGAAGGTATCGAAGTTCCGAAAGCAGTTCGCGGCGCGCCTCAAGTCGAGCTGAGCGAATCGGGAGGCGCCTCGCGTTAGAGCGCGAGGAAGAGGAAGTACGCCGCGAACGCGAAGATGACGACCCCCGACACGACGACCACGCCGCGGGCGATGCTCGGCCGCCGCTCGGTGCCGGCGTGCACCACCCACGGGAACGCCACGATCCATACGGCAATGGCTCCGAAGAGCCCGACGAAGAGGACCCAGCCCCCAAAGTAGGCGAACGCGAGGCCGGCGGTGAGCCACCACACTATCTGGAACGGATTCGAAACGCCGAGACCGAGCGCCTTCGTGTAGGTCCGAACGCCTGTCGTGTCCGGGGGAGGGCGGCCGGAGGCCCCTTTCAGAAGGCTGACCCCGAGGTAGACCATCACTCCCGCGCCGAGGAGGTATATCCAGCGCAGCTCCGCGGAAAGGTCGACCGCGGAATGCAACGCATAGACCAGGACCCCGAGGACGAGGTCCGCGCTCATCGCCCCCAAGCCCGCAGTCACGCCATCCCGGAACGAGCGGACCGACTGTGACGCCATGAAGGCGTTCATCGGTCCGGGAGGGATCGTCAGCGAGAACCCGAGGACGAGACCGAAGGCGAGCTCGAAGACGAACGCAGCCACGGCCTCTCTCCTGGACGGCGGAACCCCCCGAGTCGGACCGCGTCCTGGTCCGACCGCTACCCGGGGGGCGGAGGAACCGAACGCGCCTCGACGGTGATGACTCGGTCGACCGGAGGCTTCCACGTCAGGGCCAGGATGCCCCCGATCAGGGTCAACAGGAAGCCCACGACGAATCCCCCGAGCGCGACCGCGATGCTCACGAGGGCGAAGATGATCGCGAGGGCGCCCCAGACCACATGTGCAGCGGGGACCGCGATCATCAGGAACCCGATGATGATCGTGAGGAGCCCCACCCCGAGCCCGAGGAAGAAGATCTCGCTACGGAACCCCACGAACGCGAGGATGGCGCCGATCACTGCGAAGGCGAGGCCTCCGATCAGGATGAAGAACCCACCGAGGATCGTGAGGACCCCGGCTCCTATGGGTCGCGGCATGACGACGGGACACGTGCGAAAGGAGAAAAGAAGGACGTCGGGCCGTTCGTCGAGCGGGGGTCGGTTCGATATCGCGGGGGCACTCGGGCGACCCAACCATGAGGTCCCGGGCCGAGTTCGGGGGACCCATCCGCCGCCGGGGGCCGTCCTGTGGAAGGGGACTTTTGACGACAGGAAGGTTTCTATACCACCTCTTACTCATCGCGGTCGATATGTTGCCGTCGTCCGTGCGTGGAAGAGCAATCTGGCTGCTGCCGATCGTAGTGATAGTCTGCGCACTAATGGTACTGCCCGCCAGCGCGACCCTTCAGTCGCACTCCGGGCTTTCCTCGGCCTCCGGCGCTTCAGCGCCGGCCGCGGGGGCATCCTATGGTGCATCGCCGGCGGCACCGACGAACGGGGCAACCCCCGTTTCGGCCCAGAATCCGTTCTCCTCCCAGTCCACATCGGCCGCCAAACCGACCATCCCTTCGGCCGCCCCGGCCGTTTCAAACGCTCTTTCCAACGAGATTCAGAAGCTTGAGGCCGGCGGGGCCAGAGCCTCGACCATCGCCATGGTCCAGGGCATCGCAGCGGGCGTCCAGAGCGGCGCCATTCCGGCCGATGCCGCGATTCTACCCAACCTCAATTTCCTCCTCGGCAAGACCGCCGCGCCATCCCTCCCAGTCGCTCCGACCTACCCCCAGGCCCCGGCCCCGATGGGGATTGCCGACATTGGGCTCGGAACGACCCCTTACGAATACAACACGTCCGCGATCGAAGGCACGACGACCCTGGCGAGTCTTAACGCCACCGCCGGCAGTCTCTACGAAAACACGGGTCAATACTACTGGAGCGGCAACCCCGCGAGCGAGGCCGGCAACCCCTACGACTGGGGAATCCAGCTCAACACGGTGGTCCAGAACATCACCGTCCCTGGCTCGACCGCGTTCCCTCTGGGCTCAGGCGTCTTTTGGACCCAGAACGTGCCCGACTTTACTGGTAACTCGGTCCAGTTCATCGACAACGTCTGGAACTTCTCCTCCTCGGACGCCGACATGACCCCCGGCACGATCTACTCGGCGAGTGGTGTGCTCGTTCCGTACTACTACTACTACGACATCGGACCGTCGTTCCCGGTAGTGTACCCGGTGGTACTCCATCTCTACAACAACGCCTCGATCATCGACGGCCGCTCTGCGGTCTCCTTCGGCTACCGGCTCGTGGACGGGAACGGGAAGGTGTACACGGGGGTCTACGACACCGTCATCTTCAACTCCCCGAACAATGAGCCGCTGCTCAACCCCCAGTTCCAGGTCAATGGCTTCAACTACAACCCATTCGAACTCCTCTTTGACGCCGAGATGGTCTTCTCCGGTCCGGGAGACGGCTCCAATGCGGTCATCACGGCCGCGAGCGCGCAGATGACCCTACAGTACCTCCCCACGGGTTCCACGGCATGGACGAGCGTTCCCGCCGCCTACGACTATGGTGGGAACACGGGGGAGACGGCGACCGGGGTCGCCGCCTACTGGTCCGGCACCACGGCGTACTTCAACCAGGGACCGTCGCTCCTTTACGGGCTCTGGGGAACAAACACAGCGACGGTCGGTGTCCCCAGCGGCTCGATCCAGTTCACGGGCACTTTGTCGCCGATCTACGCGTTCGCGTTCATCGGTGAGAACATCTCGGGGCTCCCGGCCGACCAGATGTGGGCACCGTCCAACGCCCTCGGGATCGTCAGCACCTACCTCCCTCCGTCGATCCCCGGTTCGGCGAGCTACACGGTCGCCGCCTACGCCGCGGAGTACGCGAACTATACCGGCGCGAACTTCACGACCGGCCAGACGAGCTACGCCATCACGATGACGAGCTCGCATGGGAGCCTGTACGCGCCCCTGTACATGAACGGCGAGGCACAGGCGACGGCCCTCGCGAAGGCGATCGATGGGTCCGCGACCGTCCCGTACACGTTCAAGAACCTGGTCGTGGACGTCGGCCAACCGTTCAATCTTTTGAACGATCTTGCATTCCCGTTGTTCAACCTGTTCTACGCTACGGGTGTCACCTCGCCGCTTGCGGTGGATAACGTGGTCCAGGGACCCAACTTCGATGGGTATACCCTTTACAACTGGTATGGGACGGACTACAACCTCCCGCACGCGGGCCAGGAGTTCGTGGACTACGACGGGGTTAACGACACTTTCACCGACCTCCAGCTCCCCGGGTTCTTCACCAACGCCGAAGTGGTGACCGGCGGCGCAGTCTCGCTCTGGAATACCACCAACGTCGTCGCGAACGACATCACGTCGACGAACGACTCCTTCGGGATATGGGCCTCGGCCGCCACGAACACGAAAGTCATGAATTCGAACGCCACCGATGGCGCCGCCGCCTTCAGTGTCATCGCCTCGACGGGAGCGGTGGGATGGAACGACTCATCGTACGACGACGCCACGGCCATCTTTGACGAGGGAGGCACGGCCGGGACGTTCACGTACCTGAACGCGTCGTACGAGGCCGACGGGTTCTATGGCTTCTGGGCGAACGCGACGACCCTCCGCCAACTGCAGGTGGGCGCGATCGCGGATGGCGCCTACCTCGTGGGCGGCATCGGACTCACGGTGACGAACATCACCGTCAACGCCGAGGGCTACCTCGATACCGCTGGGGTCTTCGGTTACGGAGTGAACGACACGACGGTCACTACGGCGTCGTTCTCCGACTTCACGGACCCGGGCATCGGCCTCCAAGGCGGCGCGAACGCGACGATCTCGAACCTGAAGGCCGACGATTCGTTGGCCGTGTCGCTCGAGTACGGATTCACGAACGGGACCGTCTCGAACCTCGTGGCAACGAACGCCTCCCTCGGCGTCGGGGTCTATGAGGCGAGTGACGTCAAGCTCTCGGGGATCTCGGCCAACGGTTCGACGGTCGGAGCGGAGATCGAGGACTCTATGTCCGTCACGATGTCCCACACCTCGGCCTCGAACCTCTCGCTCGGCAGCTATATCTACGAAACGAGCCAGGACACGGTCAACGGGGTCTCGGCGACGACCAATTCCGTGGGTGTCTATGTCTATGGGTCGGACTTCATTTCGGTGAGCAACGTCACCGCGTCCGACACGACCCCGAGCGCTCTCTACTCGGTCCAACTCTTCTACTTCGGCCTTCCGCTCGCAGCGGTCGTGACGGAGTACACCGAAGCGACGGGGATCTCCAACGTGGTCGCGACGAACTACGGTGCGGCGCTGTTTGACGTCTATTCCGACGGTCTCCAGGTGAGCACCGTCAACGCCACCTCGGACCAGTACGGGATGGTCTTCAATGCGACCTACAACAGCTACGTCAATGGCCTCGGCGCGTACAAGGACTGGATCGGGCTCCTCCTGCAATCGGGCGACGAGGAGAGCGGCGCGAATGACAACTACGTGACCGGCAGCTCGTTCGTAGATGACACCAGCTTTGGGGTCGCGATCTTCGTTGGGGACGGCAACATGGTCACCGGCAACAACTTTGTCGGGGATAACGGGGCGATCTCCACCTACAACGCGGCGCACGTCCAGGCGTGGTCGGAGATCGACAACAACTTCAACACCTGCACGAGCGCGCTCTGCGCGTCCGGCGTCGGAAACTACTGGGCGGACTGGCACACCTACGGGTCGAACGGGTACCTCGCTCCGTACATCATCACGGGGAGCACGGCGGACCTGTTCCCGATCGGACCGCAGGAGATGTTCACCGTCACCTTCGTGGCGAGCGGGCTTTCCTCGGGAACGACCTGGTCGGTGACGCTGGGAGGTGTCACGATCACCTCGAACACCACGACCGTCACGTTCTCGGAGCCGATGGGCACCTACACCTACTACATCGGACCGCTCGGAGGGTATGACACGACCCCGACGACGGGCACCCTGACGGTGACGGGTCCGACCACCTACAATGTGCCGGTCTCGTTCACCTCGACGACCTCGTACGTCTCCACGAACACGTTCAACACGTGGTTCGCGGTGGCCATCGCGCTCGCGGTAATCGCGCTCGTGCTCGGTCTCCTGGCCCTGTTCCTGCACCGCCGACGCGAGCAGAAGACGCCCCCGCCGCCGGGAGCTCCGCAGCCGTGGACACCCCCGCCGGCGGCCGAATCGACGACCGGTGGGTCCGCGCCCTCCGCCGGCGCGGGCACCTGGAGCGAGGGACCGCCCCCCGGAGCCTCACCCCCGAGCTAAGGCAAGGTCAAACCGGACTGCGAAAGCAACCCTTTCCTCTCCCCCGGGCCGGTCCGGTCCGGGGTGCCTCTTGTTCTCAGGGGTTTTCTCGGCGGGAATGGGGTCCCGCGATGCTCGAGCCGGCGGTACCCTACTTCGGGAACCCGGAGAGGTCGTCGTCCTGCTCGACCTCGAGCAGGTGGCCCATCCGGTCGCGCTTCGTCTCCAGGTAGGGACGGTTGATCTCGTTCGGTG
The DNA here is from genome assembly GCA_052325545.1 of Thermoplasmata archaeon. GTDB lineage: Archaea > Thermoplasmatota > Thermoplasmata > Lutacidiplasmatales > UBA184 > Lutacidiplasma. The sequence goes on along the minus strand of JBKQUP010000013.1, from coordinate 28,798 downwards.
CGATCTCGACCGGGATCCGGCCGGAGATGCGAACACCGTGCCGCTCGAGGTCCTGGACCTTCGCCGGGTTGTTCGTCAGGATCTGGATCGAGCGGACGTGGAGCGCCGAGAGCATGTGGGCCGCGATCTCGTAGTCCCGCTCGTCGGGGCGGAAGCCGAGCAGCTCGTTCGCCTGGACGGTGTCGTACCCGGAGTCCTGGAGCTGGTAGGCGCGGATCTTGTTGACGAAGCCGATGCCGCGGCCTTCCTGACGCAGGTAGAGGACGACCCCGCGGTCCATCTGCCCGATGCGGGACAGCGATTCGAGCAGCTGGTCCCGGCAATCGCAGCGGAGCGAACCGATCGCATCCCCCGTGAGGCACTCGGAGTGCACTCGAACGGGGACATCTTCCTGGTCGACCACGTCCCCGTGGACGAACGCCGCGTGGTCCTGCCGGTCGAGGCAGTTCTCGAACGCCACGGCCTGGTACTCACCGAAGCGCGTGGGAAGCTTCGCGAGCGCCCGGACCCGCACGCAGTCTTCGGGAGGACCGTCACAGCGATGCTCCTCCCCCTCGCGGAGGAGGCGCGCGACGGTCGGAGCGGGGATCCCCATGGTCGTTCCCGCCGGGATGGTCGCCGGGGCTTGATAACGGTTCAGGGCGCCGAGCTCCGGGGGACAGCAGGTGGCGTGGGGGGAATCGGGTCCGCCTCGGGCCGGTCGTTTACGTCAGCACGTGGATGTTGTGCTGCGCGCTGATCTCCCTCAGCTTCTTCGGCCACACCGTGACGGTGACCTCTCCGATGTGGGCCTTGCGGAGGAGGAGCATCTGGGTCCGGCCCTGGCCGATCCCGCTTCCGATGCTGAGCGGGATCTGCCCGTTCAGGATCGCCTGGTGGTACGGGAACTTGAGGAAATCGAGCTGGTTCGACATCGAGAGCTGCTGACGGAGGGTCTCGGCGGTCACTCGGATGCCCCCGCTCATGAGCTCGTGGCGGCGCCGGGTCACGGGGTTCCAGACGAGGATGTCCCCGTTGAGGCCGTGCATCGGTCGCCCGTCCTCCGAGCGGGTCTCGGTGACCCAGTCGTCGTAGTCGGCGGCCCGCATCTCGTGGGGGTACCCGTCCTTGAGCGGCCAGCCGATCCCGATGAGGAACACCGCTGGGTGCTTCTGCAGGATCGCGGTCTCGCGCTGCTTTCGGGGAAGGTCCGGGTAGGTGTCCAGGAGGTCTTCCGTGTGCAGGAAGTAGATGTCGTCGGGCAGGTTCGGATAGCGCGGGTCCTTGAGCTGCGGGAAGAGCCGCTGGACGTGCTTCTGGGCCCCGGTGATGACCTTCCAGATGCGCCGCACCGTGTCCTTGAGGTAATCGAGGTTCCGGTCCTCGACCGTGATCGCCTTCTCCCAGTCCCACTGGTCGACGTACGCGCTGTGGTCGTGGTCCAGGAAGTAGTCCTTCCGGACGGCCCGCATGTCGGTGATGAGCCCCTCGCCGGATTGAAGGTCGAACTGCTTCAGGGCCATCCGCTTCCACTTGGTCGCCGCCTGCACGACCTGAGCATCCACCGGGTGGAGGTCGCGGTCGTTCGAGATATGGAACTGGATCGGCGTCCGGGAGCCGTCCCGGTCGAGCATGTCGTTGACACCGCTCTCGGTCTCCACGATGAGCGGCACCTGGACCATCATCAGGTTGAGCTCCTTGCACAGGTGCTCCTCGATGTAGCTCTTCACCGCGTAGATGGCGTGTTGGGTCTGACGCGGGGAAAGGAGCGGCTCGTAGTCCCCGGGCAGCACGCGGTCGACCTCTTCGTACGTGCCAATTCCCGGGCCGGCGAGGTCGGCCCTCTTGTTCTGGGCGACGTCAGTGACCGTCATCGCCGATAGGGCGGAGTGCACGGGAATAAACTCCCCGTCAAACCCGCTCGACACCGCCGCCCCCGCACCACGGGAAGACCGGAGCAGAGCGCCGGGAGGAAGGGTCCGCCTCCGGCGGCCTGCGTCGAGGCTGGGCGGTGCGCTGGGACGCCCCCGAATCCACTCGAGCGCGACCGACAGGGTTTATGAGGCCGCCCGCCGATGAAGTACGAGGTCGGACCCACACCGGGAAAATGGTCGACCTTCCCCGCGAGTTTCGCACTACCCCCTTCTCCTACTACGTATGGAGCCGGAGCCGCCGAGCGGGTCACGTACTGGCCTACGCGATCGCCAAGTTCGCGGACCCGGCGTTTCGGTGGATGACCATCCGAGAGCTGGCGACGGAGCCCTCGGTCGAGGAGGCCTGGGTAGAGCGCCTTCTCCCCAAGGCCCGCATCATCCCGCCGTTCTCGGACGCAGAGTTCGTCACGGAGCCCCGGGTCCCGAGAGGGACGTTCGATTCCCTGATCCGCCCCGAGGGCGCCGTGGCGGAACGGACGGCGCTCGACCACTTCTTCCTCCTGCCGCAGCGACTCCAACTGATCCTCGACGAGAGCGACAATCCCCCGGGCCCTCGGGTCGTCGTGGTCGCGAACACGAACCGGGTTCGCCAGTTCTATCCGGTCAACCCGGACCGCCTTCGGGCGTACACGGACGTGTTCCCCCGGAACGGTTTCTCGATGATCACCACCTCGATCCCGCCTCCCTACGAAGGTCGTCACGGCTTCAACATCGTCTTGCGACTGAACGTCGAGTCCACGGAAGAGTGGCGAACGGCCCACCTCGCGGTCGAGAAGGGCCTTCCGTCGGGGGAGTTCCGGACGGGTGCGACGTTCTCCTCGGAGCAGCTTCCCTGGTACCGGGAAGCGGGAGCCGAGATCGAGAAGGCCTCGGCCTAGGTCGGGGTGGTCGGTAGAACCCCATCGGAAACCCGCACGCTCGCCTTCGCTCGCGACAGGATGCGAGGAAGGCGGTCCGGTTTCCGTCGGGCGGGGTCCCTTCGGCTGGGGTCGCACTCCGCACTTCCGTGGAATTCACCGGGGAGTCCCTCGGCCGGAGGCGCCGCGCATGGCTTCGGCGTCCGGTGGCCGCTATCCGGCCACGGAAATCGAATGGGGAGCTCCCGGAAACCTCCTCTCCTGAGGACCGAATGTCTAAAGCTCCGGCCCGAAGCCCCTTTTGGTAGATGTCGAGGAATCGAACCGGAGCGACCGGGGTTCGTGAGCTCCACGGGACCCGATGAGCGACGACCCTCCCTCCACCGTCATCTACGCCAAGGAATGGCTCGCCCGGTTCCGGTCGCAGTTCGACGAAGCGGCGAACGACCCCCGAACGGCCCTCGGGCTCTTCTACGAGCGGCACCGTCGATTCGTGGCGGGTCCGGGGAGCCTTCCCCCCAACCGCCCCGAGTACACCTATGAGGAATGGAACCGGACCTTCGCCGCGTTCCTCGGGTCACTCGCCCGGGACTTCGGCCTCGTCCAGGCGCCCGGCTGGACCGACATCCCGCAGCTGATGTGGTTCTGGCATGGCGTCCCCGACCGGCCGGCGGTCGCCATCCGAGAGGTCAAGGTGGCCGCGGACTCGGTCGTGGACCACGACATTCCCTCGGTCGTGAACTCCGGAGCCCTTCTGACCGTTCTCGTCATCTACCCGGATTACCCCGCTCCGTTGGGTGCCGCCTCGGTGGAGGAAGCGACCGAGCGGTGGCGGGCGAGGGTCGGGGACGAACTGGCCCGTCTCGGGCTGACGCGCGAATTCCTCCTCACGACGATCAGCGCCTTCGACTGGGACCTTCCCGCTCCCTGGAAGGGGTTCGCCTGGCATCCGAGCGAACGGTCGATGACCCCCGTGGAGTAGTCCCCCCGACGTCCGCCACCCCGAACGAGCACCGCGGAGACGTTCCCGTGGGGAACCGGCTCGGACCGGGTCAATCGCGGGCCGGCGGGGGGCCGGTCGAGGAGAAGCGGAGTCCCATCAGGACCTCTCCGCCGACGAGGGTCATTCGGCTCCGGAGTCCCCAGGCCCCGAGGCCCCCCTCCCGGAAACCGAGCTCCTTCCGCTCCACGGGTCGGAATCCCCGGGAGCGGAAGAGCGCGATCGAGGCGGCATTCTCCTCCTCGGCGGCCCCGTAGGCGACGGCGGCCCCCTCGCGACGGAAGAGCGCGAGCGCGTCATCGAGGAGCAGCGCTCCCAGCCCTTCCCGCCGGTGGGATTGCGCGGTCGAGAGATAGTAGACGTATCCCACCGCGGGGTCGAGCCGTTCCAGGATCGACACGGCGACGACCTCGCCTTGGAGGACCGCGGCCCGTACCCAGGTCGCGCTTCGTAAGGTCCGCTTGGCGTGCCAGCGGTAGATCCCCTCGAACCCATCCTTCAGCGCAGGGACGGCCCGCTCGCGGTCCTCTCCCACGAGGTCGATCACCTCGACCTGCGGGACCCGGGGCGAGACGCGGGGGTCCCGGGCCGGGGCCCCCGCTTCATCCACCGTCATCCACCCTCCCGTCGAAGACCGACAGGCCCGGCATCGTCGCCGTAGCGGAGACCTGCCCCCTCGTGGCCGTCCCCTCCCCGCTCTCAGATAAGACTCCGTCGGTTAGCCCCAAAGAGGGGCGACCGCTTGGCGGGTTCGGGCACCGGAGCATCGGGAGACTCCATGGGAACCCCGATACGGGTCGGTCAGACCGACGTGTTGTTGCTCGTCGCCCTCGCCGTCCTATGGGGTTCGGCGTATGTGGCCATCCGGGAAGGCATCGTGGCGGGTGCCTCGCCCTTTCTCTACGCCGGCACCCGGTACGCGCTCGTCGCCGGGCTTCTCGCTCTGGCCGCCGCGTTGCGCAGGGAACCCTGGCCGGACCGACGATCGGGCCTCCTCTCCGCGCTCGTCGGAGGCACGCTCATCATCGGCCTCTACGGGATGCTGCTCTATTGGGGGGAACAGTTCACCACGGGAGGGTACGCCTCGGTGCTCTCCGGGATGGGACCGATCCTAACCGTCGTATTCGCCTACTCCCTCCTTCCGTCCGAGCGTCTCTCCCGGACCGCCATCCTGGGGATCGCCGTGGGGTTCCTCGGGATCATGGTCCTCGTCCTTCCGAGCCTCCTCGCCGGGGTGGGGGGAGGCTGGGAGGGACCGGTCGCGGTGATGGGCGCGTTCGTCGTGTTCCCGCTGGGTTCGGTCCTCCTTCGCCGCTGGGGGCACGGGCGGCAAGGCACGTGGCAGCTCTCGTTCCAGTTCGGTGTCGGCGCGGGGATCCTCGGCCTCGCGATCCTCGTGTTCCCCGGACCCCCCGAACGACTGCCGTTCACCGCCGCGGTCTGGGGTCCGCTCCTCGTCCTGGTGGTCTTCTCCTCCCTGCTGGGATACGTCGTCTACTTCCGGTTGCACCATCAGATCGGACCGGGCCGGGCCAACCTCGTCACCTACCTGCTGCCGCTCGTGGGCATCGGGCTGGGCTCGGGCCTTTATGGGGAGGCGATCACGGTCTGGGAGGTCGGCGGTTTCCTCCTGGTGGTGACCGGCCTATCGCTGGTCTTCCTTACAGGGAACCGGAATCGCCCCGCCGTCGCTCGGAGCTCGGAGAAGGAAGAGCTAACCGCCCCTCGACCCGACGAGGGTCGAGTGCGGGTCGGTTGACCCCGACCGATGACGAGGGAACGGAGAGGGCCGGAGAGGACCGGACGGGGCTCCGCACGGTCCCGAGACCCTCGGTCCCGTGTCCGCCTCTCCGAAGCATTGCCGGGCCGTCGCCTCCGACGCCCTTCCAAGGGACGAAATAGGTGAAGGCGTCTCGGGGAGAACGAACCCCCATGGTGGCGAACCGCAAGGGACCGACGATCGAGCAGACCTACTTTTTCCGAGCACCGGTGGCGAAGGTATTCCGGTCGTTGACCGAACCCTCAGAGCTGACCCGTTGGTTCCTCAAGTCGGCCCGCTTGCCGCATACGGCCGGGGCGACCTACGAGTTCGTCTGGCAGCTCGGCTACCGCCACCGAGCCAAGGTGATCGCGTTCGTTCCGAACCGGAAGCTCTCCCTCGAGTGGCCTGCGAAGGGGCTCGGAATGACCCAGGTGACCTTCACCTTCGCCGCCCGGAAGGGCGGAACCCGTGTCACCCTCCGACATACCGGCTACGGGAGGACACCTGCCTGGGTCGATAACTACGGGGGGACGTGCGAGGGATGGGCGTACTTCCTCACGAACCTGAAGTCGGTGCTGCGGACCGGGACGGACCTTCGGGAGGCCGGCGATGCATAGTCTCTTACCTCTCCTCATCGATGGGCCGGTGAATCCATGACGAAGTGGCCTCCCCCGGAGTATCACATCGAGACCGTACTGCGCGTGCCGCTCGCGTTCGCGTTCCGCTGGTGCACCGACTTCCGCCCGGATGATGCCCGGCGGGAGGGCGAATCGTACGAGCGCAAGATCCTCGAACGGAAGGCCCGGCGAGTGGTTTTCGAAGACCTGGAGTCGATGCCGACCGGCTGGCGGTGGACCCGGCACGTGGTCACCCTGAGACCCCCGAACCGGTGGCACTCCGAAACCGTCGGGAACTACCGGGACGCCACTCTGGACTACCAGCTGACCGCGCTCGGCCCCGGACGGACCCGGTTCGAGCTCACCTGGAAGCGTCGCGTGTCCCCTCTGGGAGGGCGACCCCCCTCTCGGAAGTTCATCGAGACCGGCACCCTCGCCGCGTGGCGAAAGTTCGCGAAGGCGATCGAAGCCGACTACCGGAAAGCTCGCCACCGATAGAGAGGCTCGAGGGTTCCGCTCGCCGTCCGCCCGGTTCCCCCCCGGCGCGGCGTTGCGGGTCGATGCCCCGTCGGCCGCCGGTTCAGCCGATGCCCACCGTGGCGGCAGCGGAACAGTCGATGCACCATCCGTGACCGTGGGTGACGAACGCCTCGCGGAGGCAATCGTTGCAGATCGGCCGGAGGCACTTCGGACACGGGCCGCTCATGCGAAGGTTCACGACCACCTTCGAGCACGACGCGCACACCGACCGTTGGCTCGCGGGATCTATCGACCGTACGGAGGGCCGGCGGGCTTCCATACGCGCGTGAGCGCTTTCGCCCCTCAAGTGGGGAGGTACCGGGTTGGCGGCCTCGAGGAACAGCTCGGCGGTTTCGGCATTCGAACGGGAGGTCCCGTCGGGCGGATGGGAGCGAGGGGAGGATGTCGTCTCAGGGATCGCGGAATGGTCGGCCCTTCGTCCCTCGAACGGGTCCGCTTGGGAAGGCGGGTCCTCGCCCTCCTCGAACGTGGATGAACGGCCTTCCGTCGACGACGTCGATTCGTCCGGGGAGGCGAGCGGGTCGGCGGGAAGGCTCAGTTCCCGGACCCAGGTCGACGGACCGCCGACCCTCTCCGGAGCCTCGGAGAGGAATGTCGACCGCGAGCTTGAGACGGGAGGGAACATGCGGTCGAGCTCCTCCACCGATAGCGGCCTCGTGCCCGGCAGCGGCTCGGACGGGTCGCGACCCCGTCTCGGGGAGGTCACGGGGGGAACCGATGGACCGCCCGCCTCGGTGGCCGTCAGAGACGGCTCCGCCCCGGGCGAAGGACGGGAGAGGTCACCGGACCCTGGCGACGACCGGACTCCATGGTAGTCCTTCCGAACGGGGAACCAGACCAGATTACCCGCCCTGCCGGGCGAGTGGACCACACCGGGAACGGGTTCGACCCCCTCGATGCCCGAGCGACGGTGCTCCCGGGGCAGCCAGCTGATCCAGCCTCCATCGCGGGAAATCGAAGGGGCGGGGAGCACCCTCCATTCGGCCCCTTTGGGTGTGAGGCGAGCACGGTGTCGCTCGTTCGGTCCCGGAGCGACCGCGCCGAGTGGGTCCGCCGGGCGCGAAGAAGTCGCAACCCCGGCCGCCGTCACGGACGTGGCCGGCGAAAGGACAGTGGTCTTCCATCCGTGTAGGGAGATGAAACCGGCCAACCCTCCCGACCCGATTGCGAACAGCGCGAATGGTATGGTGGAGCCCACGCTCGCCAAGGGGTCGAGAAAAAGGACGAGGCCCAGAAAGAGGGAGGTAAGTGCGACGGCCGGGAGAAGGAACCGGTGAGAAAGGTCTCGGAGCCGCTCCCAGCGGACGGGAGTCGATAGGGCCGGTGTGCTACAGACGACCCCGCTCATGCCCGAACCGGTTGGGAGTGCCGGGAAGGAGGGCCATGAACCTATCGAACCACTGGAATGCCTTTCCGAGGACCGCGCGCGGGAGGAAACGTCGGTCGCGCGCCGGTGGTGAGACCTAGGACGCGTCGACCACAGGCGACCTGTGAAACTCATCGCCGAGGAAACTTAGGCCTGTCATCCGCCGGGAAAGAGGGTGTCACACGAACCGGCGCTGTGATCAATGGACCGTTCGCGTCGAGACGAGCTACCCCGAACGATCGGGGGGAAGAGGGTAGGGGAGTCCGAGAACATCCCCCGCTCGCCGGAGCGAGGAGAGTGGTTCACGCAAGCAACTCCCCCGGTGTCGCTCACCGAAGGAACGGCCGAAAGGGCCGTTACTTCTTTTTCTTCTGGCCCTTCTTTGGCATCTTTTTGTGTCTACCCGGCCGGCGACCGAGTGTGGTCGTACCTATGGAGGTCCCTCTATTTCAACAGCGGACCCGCGCGCGAGTTTTCCCTCGGTCCAAGCGGTTCCGAAGGCGGTCGACGCGACGGCAGAGATGGCCGGGTCCGCGATCGACCGAACGTTCGAAAGGGATCCCTCCGCGCCCCCGCGCGTTGGGGCCGTCGACCCGGATCCCGTTTTCGCCGGACGAAGCGCGGCGGGTTCACGACGGCATGGCTCTCGAGAGAACCCCCGAAAGGATGGGGACATCGTCGAGGAGGACTGGCCGGGAATCCCGAAGCGGTCCGGAGGTGATCCCTCGCTCGCAGACTAGGTGATTCTTTCTCCAATCCGCGACGTTCTGATCGGCGCCGTCGAGGTGGAAGACGAAATCGAACAGCTTCCGCCCAGTGCCGGGCGCCTCGCTATACCCGACAAGAACCGAGAAGCCCGCGTTCCGGTGCACGGTCAGGATCGACGGGACGCGGCTCGCCGCGAAGTTCCGCTCGACCCGATGGGCGTTGGCAATGGCGACCACCCCCGGCTTCCCTTGGGGCGGCCGGGTGGCGAGGATCCGTTGCGACCGGTCGGGGAGCCGCAAGAACTCGGTGATCTGGGCAAGGATCTCCGGCGGCTCGTCGGACCGGATCGTTCGGCTGAGGGAGAGGTTCGCGCTCAGGTCGTCGGGTCGGAGGGCGTCGGGGTGGTCCACGAGCCAAACGCGGTCCTCCGGGATCCAACCCAGTTGGACCGGGTCGAAGAGGGGGCGATCGTCCTTCGGCTCTCCGATCTCCACCCACTCGAATTCGGGGTTCGTGGCCGTCGCGAGGGCGAAGAGGGTCAGGTTCACCAGGGACCGATGAGGCCCGTAGACCAGGACCGAGTTCGGGCGGTCGAACAGGCGGGCCGGGAAAACCCCCGAGCACCGGTCGGGGCCGGGTTCCGAAGAGGTGGAACGACGGCGAGGCGGGAGCTTGTGGGGGAGGCCGGAGGGGAAGGCGGGTTCGCCGCTAGGGCCGGAAACGTCCCCGACCGGAGCAGGGTCGCTCGTCGGAGATGCGGTCAAGGGGGGTGTGGGCGTTGACATCTGCAGGTCCGGGCCGTCTCGGCCGGTCATGTGAACTCCCCGAGGGTCAAGGCGTGGTCCCGAACAGGTTCGGGTTCCCGAACGGGTTCGGAGGGGCGTTCGCGCGACTTTGTGGGCCCAGGGGGCCGCGCTCGTCGATGAGCGAAACCCGCCCGACGGTGCTTTTCGAGGTCGGCCCGCTCTGTTTATAGCTCCCTAACGGATTCCGTGTCGACCAAAGCGTCGGTGGGCCCGGCGAGCCGGGGGTTGAGCAAAGTGGTCCCACGGAGCCGCTCGCAACAGAGGGGGTCGAGCAGCCGCAGCCGGCCGCGCCGCCGCCCTCGGAATGGAACGGCGGCCCGGTTGCGGGGCCTCCGGGACGCGCACAAGGTCGCGTCCGACGGTCGCCTCCTCCTCGCGCTGCTTCGCATCCGGATCCAGGCGAAGGGGCTTTGGACGGGCCCGTTCTCCCGGGCCCATCCGAACCTTACCATCGAGGTCCTGAACCGCTCGGACCTGACCGAGCACGTGTCGGTTTCGGACCATTGGATCAGTGACGGCCCCCCGGGCGTGTGGGCCCGAGAGATCGCCGAGTATCCCGACGTGCGCAAGGTCGATAGTCTCGCCGAGGTTGGCGGCGGCTGTCTCTACCGGATCACCTACTCCAGCCCGCCCATCGTCTACGTCTATCGGATGCTGGGGCTGCCGATGCAATTCCCCGTCCGCATCCAAGCGGGCTTCCTGAACTGGGAGGTCGTCGCGCGGCGTTCCGAATTCGAAGCGGTCCTCAAGCACGCCCGGAAGGTCAACCCGGACTTCCAGGTCGTCTCGATCCGGGACCGTCCTCTCCGGAGCCATCTGCCGATGCTGACGGACGCCCAGCAACAACTCCTCGCCCAGGCGATGGCGGCCGGCTACTTCGCGGTCCCCCGAGCGATCACGCTGACGGACCTCGCGCGGCAGCTCGGTCGGAGCAAGTCGGGACTATCGGAGGCGATCGCGTTGATCGAGAAGAAGCTCCTCGAGAGCGCGCTGCGGCCGACGTCCCTCACCCCGTAGCCGTATCCGGGAGGAGCGGGCTCCGCGCGCCCTCAAGGTGCGCCGGCGTCGGCCATCGACCGAGGGAACCGGGAGGGCAGGAACGCGATCGTGCCCCCGGGCACGGACCACGAGACGACGTCGATCCGATACAGCCCCGCCCGGACGGCGGGGTCCGCTTCGACCAGGGAACGGGCCTCGTCGACCTCGCCCCCGAAGATGCAGATTCCCGCGACCGGGGGGGTTCCGGGGGGCCCTCGAACGGGCCCAGCGGCGAGGAGTCGCCCGTCCGCATGCAGCGCCGCAAGGTAGGCGAGGTGGGCGTCCTGGAGCGCGTCGCTCTCCGGCTCGTCGAGCTCGGGGGCATCGTCCTGGTGGAGGAGGAAGAGCACGGTCCAGCGGTCGAACTTCATGAGAGGGTCCTACGGAGAGCGCCTGCTCGACCGGGCGGGAGAGGCGGTCGACTCCGCCGCGGCCGTGCTCGCGACCCAGGACTTCACGCGAGACTCGAGCACCCCGAGGGGAACGGCCCCCTCTTCGAGCACGCGGTCGTGGAACTCGCGGACGTTGAATCGGTCCCCGAGCGCCTGCTCCGCCCACGTGCGTAGCTCCCGGATCTTCAGCGCGCCGACCTTGTAGGCCAACGCCTGGGCCGGCCAGACGATGTACCGGTCGACCTCGACGGCAATGTCGACCTCGCTCTTGCCGACGTTCTCCCGAAAGAAACGGATCGCGTCGTCGCGCGACCAACCGAGCGCATGGATCCCCGTATCGACGACGAGGCGGATCGAGCGCCACATGTCGTAGGTGTATTCGCCCATCTTCGAGTGCGGGTCCTGGTAGAGGCCCAGCTCATCTCCCAGGCTCTCCGCGTAGAGTCCCCAACCTTCGACGAACGCCGTGGGCCCGGTAAAGCGCCGGAAGTCGGGGAGGTCCTCGACCTCCTGGGCCAACGTGATCTGGAGGTGGTGGCCGGGGACCGCCTCGTGCAGGCAAAGGGCCTCCATCTCCCACCGGGGGCGGGAGTGGAGGGCGAAGGTGTTCGCGAAGAAGATGCCCGGACGACCGGTGGCCGGCGCCCCCGACATGTAGTACGCGGTCGGGGAGCTTTCCGCCCGGAACTCCGGAACGGGGAGCACCCCGTACGGGAGGCGGGGAAGCCGACCGAACAGCCGAGAGAGCCCGGGGTCGATCTTCTTGGCGATGACCCGGTAGCCGTCGACCAGCGCCTCCGCGTTCGTGTAGAAGAACCGATCGTCGGTGCGCAAGAACTCCAGGAACTCGGAGAACTTCCCGGAGAACCCGGTCCTCACCATGAGCTCCTCCATCGCCGAGCGCAGTCGCCGAACCTCCCGTAAACCGATCTCGTGGACCTCCTTCGCGGTCAGTCTCGTGGTCGTTTGCCAGCGGACGAGGTAGCTGTAGAGGGCCGTCCCGTTCGGGAGGGCCGAGACACCGGGAGCGTCGCGACAGGCGGGGAGGTACGTCGTGACCAGGTACTGGTGGAGCCGTTCGAACGCGGGGACGATCCGGTCCGTGTAGGCCTCCTTCGCCGCGCTGACGAGCCGGCGGCGGTCGGCCTCCCCGATACGGCTCGGCATCTCGACGAACGCCCGGAGGAGCGGGCTCGCCATCGGGTCGTTCGGGATGAGGCCGCGGACCTGGTCGGGCACGCCCCGGACCGCGACCCGGTGCGGAGTGAACCCCTGGTGGCGACCGGCCTCGAGGAGGGCGAGGTTCTGCGAGACCGCCTCCGCGAGCGCGTTCAGGCGGGAAAGGATGTTCTCGTAGTCAGAGAGGCGCTCCCGGGGCTGGATCTCGAGGGTGTCGGAGGCGGTGAGATGGACCCCTTCCATCTGGTTCAGCGGGACGAGCAGGCTGTGCGGCATGCCGAGGTGAAACGGCAACGGGTCGAGCCCGAAGGGGAGGCCGACCTCGGCGAGCTCGAGGAGCTCCCGATAGAGGTCATAGTTCGTCCGCTCCTTCGCGGGGAGGGAGGCGGCATCCAGGCGCCGAAGGGACGCGAGGCTTTCCGAAAGGTGCCCCTTCCGCCCGTCGATACCGGCCGGGGAATCGTTCGTCCAACGGTCGTCGAGCCCCGGGACCCCGATGCTGGTGGCGAGCTCGGGATAGTCGGCGAGCCATCGCTTCCAGTCGTTCTGGAGATAGGCACGGAAAGCTTGCGTCGCGGACGTTTCCGATCGAGCCATGATGTTCCTGCTCTAACAGGGCGCCGAGAGCGAAGTCCCAACGCCCTCCCGTATTTGAGTCGACGCAAATTCGATCGTGCCCCCGCGTCGACCGATGTTCCCGTTCCCCACGGACAAAGGGATAAGCAGCGGACGCTCCCGACCGCCATGGCACGCCGTCCGATAGAGTTCCTGTACTCGGGGATCCGGGTCCGCGACCTTCGTCGTTCGCTCGCGTTCTACCGGGCCCTTGGGTTCCGCGTGCTTGCGAGGGGCCGGATGGGACACGGAGGCCAGTGGGTCCATCTGGTCTTCCCGGGTTCGCGCCACCGGGTCGAGCTGAACTTCTACCCGAAAGGGAACCGGTTCTACGAACCGTTCCGTAAGGGGTCGGAGTTCGACCACTTCGGGTTCTACGTCTCGGACGTCGCCGGCTGGTACCGACGCGCCCTGCGCGCGGGCGGAAAGCGCGTCGAGGATTTCGTCGACGGGAAGAGCCGGCTCGTGTACGTCAACGACCCGAACGGCGTCTGTCTGGAGGCGTTCGGCCCGGCTCGGCCGCGCCGGAAGGCCCGCGCCACGCGGCGGTCTTAGGACGGGACCGACCGGTAGGGTTCCCCACCCGCGGGTTCCGACATCATCCTTCGTTGGAACTCTCGCGACAGGACCCCGACCTCCGTAGCCAGCCGCATCGGCGCGCTTACGATCGTGGGGACCCGAACCCCCGAATGGATGTGGGACCGCACGCGCGCGGCCCAGAAGATGACAGAGACCGATCCCGGGCGAGACGGCGTGCCCGAGAGCGGGTCGGAGAACGTGACCATGGCGACGTCGCTGTCGTAGAGCCTACCGTATAGGAGCCAGAAGGCCCCCGCGGCCCCCGCCGAGACGAGCACCCAGAGCGCTCCGGCGAGCAGGGAGCCTAGTATGTAGGCATCGAGCCCTCCCAGGATACACCCGGCGAGGAATAGAGTAACGATGGGGGGGATGGCGTTCGAGGCAGTACCTCCCCTCCGTCGGACCCCCCGCTCGCCCACCCAGGCACTCGCCTGCCCGAACGGGGCCCCGATCGCCCTCCCCGAAGGACCCGACCTTCGGACGCGTTCGAATCCCGCCTCATCGAGAACCGCGCGCGCGACCGCCTGTACCCGCGGCCCCAGGTCCACGGACAACGGGACATCTTGTCGGAGCGCGAACCGGAGGCCCGTGCTCAGGTCGAGGTCCGGGGTTCCCCATCGTCGCTTCCGGGGGTGAGGTGCGGTCATCGACGGTCGAGGGGTCGCTCTCCCATCCGTAGCGACGAACTCCTCTTATGTATGGACCCTAGAGCCGGGGGGTCGGGGTCGACGGAGGACCCGAGGAGCGATGGGACAAGGAACCCGCCACCGAGGTCCGGGTCGTTCCTCGCCGTGAGGGTCCTCTCCCTCTTCCTTCATAGGCAGGAGTGCATTGGGGTATTCCGACCCAAGCGCCAGGGACCGCCGTGGGACGACGGGCGGGAAGGGGTGAAAGCTCGTAGACAATGCCGTACGTGGAGTACGACGAGGTCGAGGCGATCTGCCGGGACTGCGGACGCGCGTTCCGGTCCGAGGAGGCGCTCGACGACCACCGCACCGAGGCCCATGCCTCGGCCGTGAAGGCCCCGGAGGAATCCGCGCATCCCCGGACGGTAAAATGTTCCCTGTGCCGCCAGCATTTCAGTACGACGGCGGCGCTGCAGGAACACACGCGCAAAGCCCACTCCAGCTAGACCCCTCCGGGACGTCCCGGACCCGGTGGAACCGAAGGGGCTCGCAGGCCCGTCGAGCTTGGAGACTTATGTAGGGGCACACCGTCCCGCAAGCGACCCTCTATGCCTCCTTCGAAGCAGAAAGCCAAGGCGCGTTCGAAGCGACCCGACGACCCCTCGCCGATCCCTCCGGGATTCGGAACGGTCACGGCGTACCTCTCGGTCATGGGAGGCCTCGCCGCGATCGAGTTCTACAAGAAGGCGTTCGGCGCGCACGAGGTCGTCCGACGCGTCACCCCGAACGGAAAACTGATCCACGGTCAGCTGCGGATCGGAGACTCGATGGTCTTCGTCTCCGACATCTTCCCCGATTCCGAAACGGCCGCCCCCTCCTCGATCGGGACCACGACCGTCACGCTCCACATCTACTCGGAGAACGTCGACGCACTGTGGGACCGGGCCGTGGCTGCGGGGGCCAAGGTCAGCATGCCGCTCGAGAACCAGTACTGGGGCGAGCGGTACGGCAAGCTCCTCGACCCGTTCGGGCACCACTGGACCCTCTCCATGCGGGTCAAGATGCCGCGCGAAGAGATGGAAGCGAAGCAGGTCGAGGCCGAGGCCGCGTTCGCGCGGGACGAGCATCCGGGCCGGAACCCCCGGTACGGCGACGCGTAGGACCGCGACGACCGCGGTCCACCCCTAGGCAATTCCACCGCGTTCGCGTCGCCCGGGGTCGCGGCCTCCCCCTAAACGAGTCGTCGAGGCGACCCCAAAAGCTCTTGGCCACGGTCGCTCGGAGGAAGCCGCCGCAAAGGAGCTCGGGGGGGTCGGTCGATGATCGATTGGTTCAACATCGCTGTCTGGTCGCTCGTCGGGACCTGGGTCCTGGTCGCGGGCACTCTCCTTCTGATGCTCTGGCAGACGCTGCAGGCGCAGAAACTGAACTCAGCCAACGCGGTGATGAACCTCAGGGAGCGGTTCGACAGCCCGCGGATGCGGGCCGCCCGCCGGCACCTGAGCGAACGCATCCTCAAGCAGGCGCATCAGGACATCTCGAACCTCGAGGTCATCACGTTCTTCGAGCTCGTCGGAACGCTCACGCACCGCAAGGTGCTCCACGACGACCTGGTCTGGGAGGCATTCGGAGGCTGGGTCACGGCCTACTACTGGGCCCTGCGGAACCCGGTGGACATGATCGGGGACCTGAGGAAATCGATGAACGACCCGCTCATCTTTCACGAGTTCGAGTGGCTCCACAATCGAGTGGTCCAGATCGACCGTCGGCGTCTCGGGCCGAACGCCGACGCCGGCCCGCCGGCGGCCGAAGACGCGAACCGGTTCATGGCCCGAGAGTCGAAGCTCGAGTCGATATGAACCCGGACCGTACCCCGCTGCCGACCCTCAGGGAGTAACCCGCGTCAACCGGGGATTTAATCGGAGCCGCGCTTTGCCTCGGAGGAGTGGGCCATGACCGAGCCGGGAGGCCGGCCGGTGCCTCTCCCAGACCGTCAGACGGCCGGAGAGCGCCTCGCCGAGCGCCTGCTTTCCTACCGGGACCAGGACCCCGTCGTGCTCGCCCTCCCCCGCGGGGGCGTTCCGGTCGCGTTCGAGATCGCTGTCCGCCTCGGGGCGCCGCTGGACGTGCTGATCGTTCGGAAGGTCGGCGCTCCGGCGAACCCGGAGTACGGGCTCGGCGCGGTGGTCGAGGGTGGGACTCGCTACCTCGACGAGCCCCGTATCCGCGCCGCCGGGCATACCCTACGGGACCTGGGGCCCACGATCGCCCGCGAGGCGGCCGAGGTCGACCGACGCGCCCGAGAGTACCGCGCCGGGCACCCTCCGGTCGACCTCCGGAACCGCACGGTCATTCTGGTCGACGACGGTGTGGCCACGGGGGGGACCGTCCTCGCGGCCCTGCACGCGATCCGCTCTCGCGAGCCGCGCCGGGTCGTCCTCGCGCTGGGCGTTGCCCCACCCGATACCGTCGAGAGTCTTCGACCCGAGGTCGACGACATCGTCGTGCTCCTCGTCCCCGCGACGTTCTTCGCCGTTGGGGAGTGGTATCATCGGTTCGCGCAGGTGAGCGACGAGGAGGTCCGGCGCCTCCTCGAGCGGTCGCGGACGCCGCCCGTGACCCCCGGCCGTTGAGCGCGGGGCACCCCCGGTCGGGGCCGGCGCTTTCGAACGCGCGTCGTAGGTCCGCGAGCGATGCCCCTCCCGAGTCACCGGGGACGGTGCCGTCGAAGGAACGACGGGTCGGGTCGGTCGGGCCTCGGGAGCGACTCCTGACGAGCGAGGAAATGCTCCTCCCCCGGATAGCATCCCCTAAATACCTCTCCGGCGGATAGTACCCCCCGTGCCCTCTCCCGCTCGTCCGACGGGCAAAACGTCCTCGACCCGCGGGCGTTCGCCGGGCCGCTCCCATCCCCCCACCGCCAGCTCGTTCGTCATCAACGTCAGCGTCCGCGACGTGATGAGCCGACGCCCGGTCACGGTCGGACCCGACGCCACCCTCCTCGACGCGCTCGTCCTGATGAGGGGTCAGAAGGTCTCCGGGCTCCCGGTTGTGGACGAGTTCGGGAAGCTCGTGGGGGTTCTCAGCCAGCGGGACGTCGCGCGGACCCTGAAAAGTGCGGGCGGCATTCCCGAGGTGACCGGACTCTTCGACCTGCTGATGTTCGGTCTCTCCTCCGAAACCGGGGTGAGCGTCCAGGTCCTTCGTCGGATCCTCGAAGAAACGAACGTTCGCGACGCGATGTCGAGCCCGCCGATCTCCATCGCCTCCGATGCGTCGCTCGAGCTCGCCGCCGAGGTGATGGGCGAGAACCGGATCAACCGCATCCCGGTGGTGCGGGGGGACCGTCTCGTGGGAATCGTCACCCGCAACGACCTCGTGCGAGCTCTCGTCCATTGAGGGCCTCGACCCCGGGCGGGTCGGAAAGCTACGGGTCTTCTAGGGTGCGCGGGCGGTCGGCGCTACGACCGCGATCACGGCGACCGGCACGTGCGCTTCGCGGAAGATCCGACCGACCGGGCAGATTTCGACCGCGGTGCGCAACGTGGTTTCCACTTCGGTTCGGTCCGCGCGGCTGCGCAATCGCAGGGTCCCGTGGACCCCTCCGATGGCCGCCGAGGGGGACGGCGCGTCGCCTTCGAGCACCAGCGTGAGTCCCGAGAAGTCCAGGTGTCGCTTCCGCGCGAGCGCGACGAACGTCGATGCAAGGCTCCCGGCGAGCGCGAGCAGCGAAAGCTCTAGCGGGGTCGTTCCGGCGCTCGTCCCCCCCTCGACCGGGGAGAGGTCGACGACCACCGAATGCGTACGGCCGTCCTCAAGGAGGATCTCGTGTCCCTTCCTCCACGTCGCGACCGCCTGCATCGCCCCGACCTAGTTCCCCTCGTGGAAGAACGAGCCGTCAAACCGAGGTGACATGGCGGACCTGCTCACTCCGCGGAGACGAGATGACCGGGAAGCCGGGGAGGCCGGGGACGTTCGAAGACCAGGACGTAGTGGTACGGACCGAGCTCGAAGGAATCGACCGGGGTCAACCCGTGGGCCGAAAGGGTCGCCGAAGCCTCGGCGGCGGTGAGGCGATGGCGCACGGCGGGTCCTTCCGGGGTGGGCTCCTTCTTCCAATCGACGTCCACGAGGCGCCCTCCGGGCCGGAGCAGGCGGATGGTCTCATCCACCGTCTTCGGCGGGATCCCGTGGAGGACGTTCGCGAGGATCGCCACGTCGGCCACCGCATCCTCGATCGGGATGCGCTTTGGGGTCGAAAGGACGGATTCGACGTTCCGGACCTTTCGGTTCGCCGCTCTCTCCCGGACCAACTCCACGAGCTCGGGGGAAACATCGACCGCGTACACGCGACCGCTCGGCCCGACCACCGCGGCCGCGGGAAATGCATAGAAGCCCGACCCGGCCCCCACGTCGACCACGGTCTCCCCCGGCTTCAGTCCCAGCCGGCGCCAGAGTTGGTCCGGGTCCTGGCTCGCGCGTCGTTCGGGCGAATCGAGGACGGCCATCGCATCGGCGCGGGACCACGCCGCCTCCTCCATCCGTCGGTGGTCCCGGATGGGTTTCGGTCGGCGTCCGCCGGGGCGACTGACCATCTTGCGTCGCCCGGAAGCGCGATTCCGTATCGGCGTCCCGACCGGGGCGGCATGCACCTTCGGCATCTCACCTCATCCCGGTGCGGGCCGCGAGGTCCGAGACACCAGGAGTTGCGTCCGTCCCCGGTAGGTCGCTTCGGGATTAGATGTTTCTCCAACGCCAATGCCCTCCGTCCGAGGGCTCGCTCCCGCGCCGGACGTGCTCCCGCCACCTTCCTGAGCAGAGCCGGAGGGCGGGGCTCTGTCCCGTCTCGAACGCGGGGGTTGGGCGGGAAACACGGGCAATCAAACGTGGACCATCAGCCGCACCGAGTTTCCGCCCAGCAAGCCCCCGGGCCAGTAGACCGCGAACACCCGGTCCGGGGACAGGTAGAATGTGGCGTTCACCGGTGGGGTAGTGGATTCGCCCAGGACGAAGGGGTAGACGGTCCCGTTCGGTTCCGTGCCGTTCCCGTGGACGAGTCCGCCGGCGAACGAGTTCCAATTCGAGACCCACAGCGTGAACGTGACGTTGTGGAACGCGTAGGACTCCGGAAGGCTGTAGTTGAGCAGGAAGGCGGGGAACGTCAGGGAAACCCCGGTGAAGTAGTAGGGCTCCCCGTCGAGCATGAGCGTGCTCGGCTCGGAGTAGTTGGGCTTCAGGCCCGGGATCGCGCCCCCGAACAAGGCGGCGCCGAACGCGGCCATGACCACTAAACCGACGATGAGGGCCTTCGCCTGGGTTCCGGTGGTCGGGAAGTCTTGGTCGATCCTCATGGACTCTCGAGAGCGCCTCCCTCGCTCAATCTCGGTTCCCGGGGGGGAAACAGCGCCGGTGAGCCGACAGCGCTGCCTTCACTCGAAGATCTTGACCTCGGCCTTCACGGCCCGGAAGCCTGCCTGATGATGAGATCCGTCGCAGAAGGGCTTCTTCGCGGAGTGCCCACACCGGCAGAGTGCTGCGACGACCTTTCCGTCCACCATCACCAAGTTCGGGCCGTTCTCGTTGGCCACTATCATTACCTTCGGCATGGTCCTGCATCGTGAGGTCGCCCGCCCGCTTAAAACCGCAGGGAGACCCCGATGACGACCTAGTGGACACGCGAGAGCGGAACGCGGTCGGTCGGCGCCGGGCTCGGAGGTTCCGCACGATTGCGGCAGGACCCGGAGACCTTCCGACCCCCGTTCCCCGAAGAGAGGCGGCTGACCCGGGCGGACCTCGTTCGTCCCACCGTCGAGTCGGGAGAACGAACCTCTTTTTGAGGAGCCGCAAGTCTGTAATAGCGCCGAAGGGTGATTTCGGCCGTCTCCCACGTCGGGCACAGGCTCGTTGGGAGACGGGATCCACACTCACCAGAAGGAGACGAGGAGAGGACCGGTGGGGACGTTCAATCTCGACAAGATCTTCAAACCCCGGGTCGTGGCCATCCTCGGCGCGACCGACACGGAAGGGTCGGTGGGCCACGCGGTCTCGGCCAACTTCTCGAGAGGCGTGTTCGAGGGCAAGTTCTACTTCGTCAACAACCACAAGTCCGAGATCCTCGGGGTCAAGGCATACCCGACCGTGGGAGCGGTACCGGAGACGGTCGACCTTGCGATCATCGCCACTCCGGCGAAGACGGTATGCGGGCTGGTCGAGGAGTGCGGCAAGGCCGGCGTGAAGGGGGTCGTCATCCTCTCGGCCGGGTTCAAGGAAACCGGACCGGCGGGGAAGGCCCTCGAGGACGAGATCCTCGCGGTCGCCGCCCAGTACGGCATCCGGATCGTGGGCCCGAACTGCCTCGGGATTATTCGACCCTCCACGCGCCTCAACGGGACCTTCCTCTCGAAGGTCCCGAAACCGGGAACCGTGGCGTTCCTTTCCCAGAGCGGGGCGCTGGGTTCCGCGATTCTCGATACGGCGATCCACGAGAACGTCGGGTTCTCGACCTTCGTCTCCGTCGGGTCCATGATCGACGTCGACTTCGGCGACCTCATCGACTACTTCGGCAGCGACCCACAGACCCGAAGCATTCTGATGTACATCGAGGGGGTCACCAACGCCCGTCGGTTCATGAGCGCGGCCCGGCACTTCGCCCGGTCGAAGCCGATCGTGGTCGTCAAGGCGGGTCGGTTCCGCGAAAGCGCTCGGGCGGTGGCCTCCCACACGGGCTCGCTGTCGGGCGAGGACGACATCTACGACGCCGCGTTCAAGCGAGCCGGGATCGTTCGGGTCGAGGAGATCGATGACCTGTTCAACGCGGCCGAGGTCCTGAGCACCCAGCCGCTTCCCGTAGGGCCGAGGCTCGCGATCATCACGAACGCGGGCGGGCCGGGGATCATGACGACCGACGCCCTCCTCGCCCGGGGCGGGAAGCTGGCCGAGCTCAGCCCGAAAACGATGGAGCGGCTCAACAAGGCGCTCCCGGCGTTCTGGAGCCATGGGAACCCGGTCGACCTGATCGGCGACGCGGGGCCCGATCGCTACCGGGTCGCGCTCGAGGCGTGCCTCGAGGACGAGAACGTCGACGGAATCCTGCTCCTGCTGACGGCCCAGGCGATGATCAATCCCCTCGCCGTCGCGGAAACGGTGGTCGAGGTCCTGCAGGCGAAGACCTACCAGAACAAGACGATCCTCGCATCGTTCATGGGTCGGAGCCGAGTGACCGAGGCGAACGCGTACTTCGCCGGCCACAACATCCCGACGTACTCGTCGCCCGAGGAGGCGGTCAAGACGTACCTGACGATGTACCAGTACCGGCGGAACATCGGGCTCCTGTACGAGACCCCCGAGGAAATTCCGGTGGACTCCGCCCCGCCGCGGCGTCCGATCTCCGTCATCCTCCAGGGGGCCGCCAAAGAGGGCCGCGAAGCGTTGACCGAGGAAGAGGCGAAGCGGCTGCTGAAGTACTACGGATTCCCCGTGGTCGCGACCGAGGTCGCGACGACCGCCGAAGAGGCGACCTCGAAAGCGCGGCATTTCGGCTTCCCGGTGGTGCTCAAGATCCTCTCCCCGGACATCCTCCACAAGACGGAGGCCGGCGGGGTGGCGCTCGACGTCGGCTCCGAGGAGGAGGTCCGCCGTCAGTTCGACCTATTGGTCGCGCGGGCGAAGACGTACAAACCCAACGCCCAGGTCCTGGGCGTGACCGTCCAGCCAATGATCCCGAGGGGGGGCCACGAGCTGATCGTCGGCGGCAAGACCGACCCGCTCTTCGGGCCGGTCGTCCTGTTCGGAATGGGCGGAGTAGGGGTCGAGCTCTACCGGGACGCCGCGGTCGCGCTACCGCCCCTCAACACGACGCTCATCCGACGGATGCTCGAGGAGACGAAGGTCTACACCCTGCTCAAAGGGTACCGGAACCAGCCGCGGGCCAACATCGAGCTCTTGGAGAAAACGCTCCTGCTCTTCTCCCAGCTCCTGGTCGACTTCCCGCAGATCAAGGAGATCGACATCAACCCGCTCCTTCTCAACGAGACCAATGTCCACATCCTCGATGCGCGGATCATGATCGATAAGGACCAAGTGGGGCGCGCGCACGACGCCCATGCCCACCTGGTGATCAGCCCGTACCCGAAGAAGTACGAGGCCCACTGGAGGATGGGCAACGGCGAGGAGGTCCTCCTCCGCCCGATCAAGCCCGAGGACGAACCGATGTGGCTCGAGATGTTCAAGGGGTTCTCGGAGGAATCGATCCGGTACCGGTTCTTCCAGGTGATCAAGGACACCCCGCACGAGATGCGGGTGCGCTACTGCAACATCGATTACGACCGGGAGATCGCGATCGTGCCCGAGCTGACGGAGAACGGGAAACGGCGGCTCCTGGGGGTCGGGCGCCTGAGCATCGAACCGGACGGCAAGAGCGGAGAGTTCGCCGTCATCGTGACCGACGAGTTCCAGAACGTCGGGCTCGGGACGAAGCTCGCCGACCATGTCCTCGAGGTCGCCGAGGACATGGGGATCGAGCGGGTCTACTCCGTCATGCTCGCCGAGAACTACCGGGCGCTCTCTCTCATGAAGAGGATGGGCTTTTCGCTCACGTACTCGGACGACGGAACGGTGGAGGCGAGCCTCGACCTGCGGGGAGACCGTCCCGCCGAGGTCCCCTCGACCCTCCCGAGGGTCGAGAGTTCTCCCCCGACGATCGAGACCGGGACGTCCTCGAACGACAAGCCGACGACGACGCCGTCCGGCGGCTGAGCACTACCGGTTCGGGTACGTCATCTGCGCCAACGCCGAGTAGGCATCGCGCCTCGCCGTGATCTCGGCCGGATGCGCAAGGTACGTCGGGTCGTTGGTCGCGATGAGCCGCATCGCGTTCAGCGCCGCCTGCTGGGCCCAGCTCCGGAGGTGTTCCATCGTGTGGAAGTAGTGCTCTCGAAGGTTCTCCGGGAGGGCCGTCGGGTAGTTCACGACCCGAACCCCGGTGGCGCCCTTCGGGATGGGTGTGCTGCACCAGGTGCATACGTGGCTCTCGTCCGCCATCGGGACGGTCTCTAGGGTAAACGGGGACTCCATCGACCGGTGAAGGGTACCCCGGAACATCAGACTTGCCCTATCGCCTTCGGCCCCCGAGATACCTCGCGCCACGTTCTTCGGCGTCGGGGATCGACTGCGGAAGCGTCGTGCGTTATGGCTCTAGAGTGGACTTCCGTACGAAGGGTCGCAGGAACAGATAGACCACGACGAGGCCGAGGAACGCTAACGCGACGAATGGCACGACGGTTCGCACGGCGGGCACGACCAACGCCGTCGCAAAACCGAGGATGATGCCGAGGCCCAGCACGACGATGGCGCAATAGAGATACCATGACCAACCGGGAACTCGGCTCTTCTCAGCCCTCTCTTCGTCAGGAAGGTTCGCCTCACGCCACCATTTGTCCTGATATCGGAGCCACCAGGCTCCCCCGAAGCGGATGAGGGAGAACACCACGAGAATGACCACGATCACGACGACGGGGGATTCGCCCGCCGGCCGCAGGAGCAGCCCCCACACAATCGCAACCACCACGGCCACCCCGACCGCCAAGAGTCCGAGATTCCGCGACCGACGATCGGGGAGAGACGGAGGGGGGGCCGAGGGCTGCCTCAGAGCCGGAGTTTCAGGGACCGTTCGTGACGGGGCGGGGGACGAAGATCCCACGAGCTTCCGCAACCCTTGCGAAGAAAATAACCTTGTCACGACCATGGTCAGACTCGCGGAGCGCCGCGGACCGGCACGCACGCTCCCTGGCGACCGTCACGAGCTATGGTCGGACCGAAAGGATCGTCGACTCGGATCGGAGGGCCATGACCGCGACCCGCTGGGTCCACGGCCGACAGGGAACCTCAACCCTTGGGTGAAGAATCTTTATGGCGCTTCCCGCCTCCACGACCTACCCCACCGAACATGGCCGAGCGAGAGAATCTGTTCCGGCCCATCCACAAGGGCATCCGTTCGATGCTCTATGATCTCGGCAGCCAGTTGCAGACCACGAACTTCGCAGACGTGTACGAATCGAACCAGTTCGCGACGCGGCTGAAACACGACCTCGGGAACTCCCTCTCGAACTGCATGCTCTGCCTGCTCAGCGCCCATGCCAGCCACGAGGAGCGGGACATCTTCTCCCAGATACGACCTCACGACCCGAACGTCGTCGAGGTCGTCATGCAGGAGCACGCTGAGGTGATCCGACGGATCGGCGGGATCTCGAAGACCTGCGACCAGGTCATGGCCCTCGCGTCGCCGGCCGACCGCATCGAGGGGGGAGATCGCCTGAACCAGGAAGTGAACGACCTGTTGGTGTTCTACCTCGGGCACCTGAACAACGAGGAGGCCCTGTTGGTGCCGGCCCTATGGAGATGGTTCACCGACGAGCAGCTCCGAGGGATGCGGACCATGTTCTACGCCAGTCTCCCGCTTCCCCTGTTCGAGACGTGGATGCGCTGGACGCTCCCCTCCTTGAACCAGGAGGAGCTCGTCGCCCTCTTCGTGGACCTCAAGAAAGGCCCGGAGACCGCCCGCTTCAACGATTGGGTACGGCTCGCGCGCCGGACGTTGCCCTTCCAGCGATGGACGGGTCTCCGGGACCGGGCCGGTGTCGCCGGCCCCTGAGATGCTGGAGCCCTAGAACCGCCGCCGGCTTGCCCATTGCAATCGAGCGAGTCGGAGGGATGGTCCGGGGGGCCGCGTATGCGACGCGCGCCGGCCCGGTCCTCTCACCCAGGGGCGGTCCCCTCTTTTCCCTCAGCGATAACGTAGGCTCTGCGTATCCGGCGCGTTCCATCCAGCTCTCCGACCAGCTTGACCACGGACTTGCCGGTCAGGGTCTTCCATCGTCCATCGCCGGCGGCCAAGGAATCTCGGATCTGCGTGGAAGAGACCTTCCCCGTCCTTCGGAAGCGAACCACCGGCAATCTCTGCTCCGCAAGGGCTGCGAGATGGCTCTTCTCGGTCGATAGGATCAGCATTTCCGGGTGACATTTCCGGATCAGGTTGTCGATCGCCCATGATTCCGACTTACCGTCCGGTAGTGCGACCACCCTCACCCCGCGAATTCCCCCTTCCCTTAGGTAGGCTTCCATCATCCGTTTCCGCTCGGCCCCGCTGAACGGGTTTGTCTTCTCATCCTTGCGTTCCGAGCTGCCGATGGCGATGATGAGATCGTATCGGTCCCGGAACTTTCGGATCACGCTCAAGTGCCCCTTGTGGGGCGGGTTGAACCTTCCCCAATAGACCCCGATCACAGGCATTCGATTCCCGTTCAGATTACTCTCCGATACTACGTCAAGGCGCCGGTCGCGCGCTCAAGGCCCCGGACGCGGTCTTCGTATCCGGGTCCCGGGGCATGAGAGGCTCGCCGCGAGGACGGGGCGTCGAGCGATGGCGGCGCAGGTTTCGCCCCGCTCTGTTTATAGTGCGTTCCGTTCCGTGTGAGTTGGTGACCCGATGGAGGGTGGCGAGGCCCGGTGGGAGGTACTTCTCCTTGGCATCCCGGCAATCATCCTGATCCTGTTGAACGGAGGCGAGGACCTCGCGATCGCGGGAGTAGCCTCGGGTCCCGCCCAATTCACGACCGATGCGGACACCGCCTTTCTGGTCAGTTTCGTCTTGGGAGTCCTGCTCTTCTTCGCCCTGGTTCTCTACTGGGTCACGGACGACCCCACGGCTCGAAGTTTTTCGGCCACCATCCTCATCCTCTTCGGCTCGTTCTCTCTCTGGGCCGGCGGAGGCTTCCTGGTCGGGTCGGTCCTGGCGGTCATCGCAGGGGTAATCGGGGTCGTGTTCGCCTATGCTCCCCTCCCCCCCGAAACCCCGTGGGTCCCTCCGCCTTCCTACCGCCTCGACGAGGATCCGACCACCGCGTCCCTTTCCCCGACGCCTCCCTCCGACGATCTGCCCGCCCGAAGCTCCGAGCCGACTATCGTCCGCTACTGTCCGAAATGTGACTCAAAGAACTCGGTCAATGCCCGAGCCTGCCAGCAGTGTGGGGCGGCTCTGGCCCCGGCAGACTCGACCTGCTCCGTCAAGGATTGAACGCCCGGGCGACCGTTCCCTCGCAGGAGAGGCGACACCCCTCCGCCGCCGGGGCGAGTGGACACGGGTGGCTCTGGACCCGAATGGGTTTGGACCTAGTGAAAAGTGACCCGGTTCAGTCCCGGCGGGCCCCGGCCGAGCGCCTTCGCGACCATCCGCTCTCTCGTTCCTCCAACGAGTCGGATAGGTAGCAAGTCTGGCAACCCCTTCCGCCCCGGGGCAACCCGGGGCGCTTATTTCCATGGAGCGCGGCACAGGCTTACAACGCTTAGCTCGGGGCCCGTCTTGTTCGGTCCATACTATCAAACCGAGACCGCTTGACGGTTTGGCAAGAGCGGCTCGGGCAGGTCCGCTAATTGTCCTGAAGAATGTACTCGAGGTCGTGCCGTTTCATTTCAGCACGGACGTATTCGACCCGCTCGCGAATCTTCTCCTCCGTTCCGAACCGTCGGGCAATCTCCACGACCCGCCGCATCCGACCAGCCGCGACTCCACCCAGAAGATCTTGAAGGATTTTGTCTGAGTAGTGCCGCCACCGTGGCACCATCAGGCGGGTGTACCAAACAGCGGCCGGCGTCGCGTACCTGATCCCGTCCCGCTCGGTCGACTCTTCCTCGACAAGGAAGACAAAGAACTCCTCGCTCCCGCGGGAGCCGGCGAACTCGGAGGCGTCGAGCACATCGAGGAACTCGCCGCCCATCGGCCGCATCGCGAATCGAGCGACACCCTGGTCTTCCCATTGAAACTCGGTATCCTCGTCCGACTGGAGGGCGGCGACGGCCGCAGCATAGTCGGTCGCGGTTACCATCACGTCGACGTCTCCGGTCGCGCGGATCGCTTTGCCGATGGCCTGGCCGCCAACGACGACATACTGCACCTCGTTACGGCGGAGTATGGCGTCCGCCGCCTTGACCTCGGGCTCGGTCACCGAACTCCCGGGGTCGCTGGCGCGTTCCTCTCGGCCCAGTCGAGATCGGCTTTCGGGAACGGTTCTCCGACCGTCGGAAGGCTGGGCACGAACTCCTGGAGCCTCACCTTCGTGGCGCGCTCCTCCATTCCCTCGTTCCGAACCCGGCGGTATAGTTCACTCGGGTCGAACTTCCCGACGTTTCGCCGTGCCAGCTCACGAGCGGCGAGCATGTCGACCTTCAGAAGGAAGGTAAGCATCTCTTCGAAGCCGGGCGAGCGAAGGGCCTCACGGTCCCGGACGAGTACTCGGCTGTAAGCCGAAGAGGAGACCTTGCCTGCCAACCCCTCCCACACGAAGAGCAGTGGCCGGAAGTGTTCTGGGTATCCGTGTGCCGTCACCCACTCGGGTGTCAACAGGAAGAGGGGGAGACCGTGCCGGCGGGCGGCCTCCACGTCCTCTTCAGTGTCCGCGCGAAGGCGATAAACCGTGGGGGGCCGGCCTCGGTGCGTGGCTCGGAACGGGACGAAAACCCTCGGCAGGCTGTTCGCCTCGTCCGATCGCACGAGCTCGGATAACATCTTCATCGAACGATAGAAATCGTGGTAAGTATTTATATTAATCTGCCCACATTGCATGGTGCCAGCAACTGCCTTCCCGTCCCTGCTCCAATTCTCCCCCTAGAGGGAGAATTGGACCCTCCCCCGTGCATCGCCCGTCCCTGCCTTCGCGAGGGAGGAGACGAACCCGCTGACCGATAGACTAACTTCTTCGGTAGGACGCAGCTAAGGCTCCGCAGAGGAAACAATGCAGGGTAAGCAGAGTCTGATGGAGGCTTTTGACGTTCTCGACCAGTTAGAGGACATGCTGCTCGAGCCTCAGTATTGGCGGCAACTAGCTCGTGTGCAGGGCTTTTCGGTCCCTCCCCTGACATGGATGTCCGAGGGTCAGATGATGGCAATAAATTGGGAGCAGTTCGCCGGGCCGAAGCCGGACGTCAACATGATCCCTGGAGGACCGCTGGCACCCTGTTTTCCCACTCTGATCGTGTGTATCGGAGTGAATGACAACATCGAGGCGACCTTTCAACAGGCGTTGCAACACCTGCACGGATGTCCCAACGACAAAGGCAATGTAATCTTCTGGGCTTCAAAGTGGAGCTCGCACGTTTGGACAAGGTACACTCGGAGATTCGAACTGGACCATCGATGGCTCCAGATCGTCGGCAGCGGTAAGAGTGAACTTGACCTACCCCGCTAGTACAAGAAGTGGAGTTCGTTCCCCATGGAGAGATCAACGGCCAGGAACGCCGATTACAACCAACTCTCGCGTCCAATCCTTTCGAAGACAGTTCTGGAGATTCGAGCCTGGCACAATCACGGGTCCCTCCACTTCGAGGTCCAATGGGACGAGGCGGAATTCGAACGCTTCCGTAACGAGGCGGGGGAGGAAGTCGCTGCGAAGCAGCTCAGAACAAACGCGATGTTTATCTCAGAGTCCGTTGAAGACGTTTTGGCGAGACGCACACACCCAGCCGGCCTCTGCCTGCCCGGATGCCCTTATCACGGGGGCGCGGCAGTCCCGGACTCGGTCTAGACTCTTCGTTTGACCATCTTCCGCGCTCCTAGCGGGCGGCAATCCGCCCGCGCTCGGGAGGAATGCATTGGTCACCCTCCGCGCATCGCCCGTCCCTCCTTTCGCGAGGGACGTGCGATGGTGCGCCGCCGAAGACAACCGACCAGTAGGTGAAAGACCAACGGTGGAAGAAACCGAGAGCCGCGTAGCGAGGACCAAGGTCGGAGTGGTAACGCTCCGGCTGAAGC
>JBKQUP010000012.1:0-3445 GCA_052325545.1 Thermoplasmata archaeon | reverse complement strand
CCGGCCGTCGTGGACCTGTCCGCAGGCGGCGCAGACGTCGGATACCTCGAGCATCACACCGATGCCCCCGAGGTAGGCGCCGCTCTCTTGGGTCGCGCTCATGGTGAGGGTTCATGTGGCGAATTTCATACTTAAATGTCGGCAACTATTTTGTACAAAATAACTCTAAGTAGAAGGTCGACGATATTGGAGGTCAGGATGGGCGCCCAGACCTACCTCCCGATAGAGATCCTTGACTACGTGGAGACCCACGCGCCGCCGGACGAGTCTCCTTTCGGGATCAGCCAGCGAGAGCTCGCCAAGGCTCTCGGCTACCACCCATGTTCGATGTCCCGTCCCCTGGGCTCCCTTGTAGGAGATGGGTACCTCACCAAAGAACGCGGACCGGTCAGAGGAGGAGTCCGGAAGCAGCTTACCTACCGGATAACCGAGCCCGGCCGAACTCGCCTGCGGCGCGAAACGCGAGAGGTCCCCCTCCTTACGGGCGAGATTCCTCCGCCGCCCCATCCGTTCCTCGGGCGGAAGGACGAGCTCACTCAACTCGCAGATTTCGCGAAGGAAGGGGGCGGCATCACGTTCGTAGACGGGCCCCCCGGGATGGGCAAGACCGCGTTGGTGAGCCGCCACCTGCGTAGCGTCAAGCGGGGTCGTATCCCATTCTGGTTCGCGGTCCGGCCTGCCAGCTCCCCGCGGCAGTTCGTTGGCGCGCTGACTCACGCCCTCTCGAGCCTTGGGGCCCACCAGCTGGCGTACTATGCACAGATCCCCCGCGCACCGGTCGCCCGCGAAGTGGCGGACCTAGTGGCCAAGTCCCTGGGGGACCGTCCGCTCGCCGCGGTGATCGATGACGTGCAAATGGCAGGTCCCGACATGCGGGACTTCCTCGCGACCTTCACCAGCTTCCTCGCTGCGCGAGGGGATCACCTGTTCTATTTCGTGAGCCAAGCGGAGCCAGCCTTCGACGCGATGAGGGTCCCCAACCACCGGCTGACCATCGGGGGGCTCGACCGGGTGGCCGCCCACGACCTGACCGACCGACGAGGGGGTCTCGCGGACCGATTCGAGGCGGTGTACCAGTCGACGCTCGGCTCCCCCCTTCTGCTCGAGCTGGCCGTATCCAACCCCGATGTGGAGGCCAATGCCACGGCGCTCCCGACCGCGGTCGTCGCCCGCCTCTCCTTGGAGGACATCCGGGCGCTATTGCCCGTCGCTCTCTCTAACGAGCCGATCCCGGTAGCGTTCGCGAGCGAGTTCCAGGGGACTCCCATCGCCCGCCTGGTCGAGCTGGAGAGGATGGGCGTCCTTCACCGGACCCTCCAGGGCCGGGTCGAGGTCCTGGAAGTCGTCAAAACTGCGCTCCTCGCCCGTGCGACTCCACCGGACGAACGAGAGGCCCACTCTCGATTGGCCCTCTACTTCTCCCGGAGCCACCGGCCGGACGCCGTTCGGGAACGTTTCCTGCACTTGGTGGATGGGGAGTTCTGGAAACCTGCCGCCCAACTGCTCTCGCAACAGGAAACCACGCTGCTCCGTCTAGGTTACTCGGAGCCGCTGCGCAACGCATTGAGGCACCTCTCGAACGTCCTGCCCCGGGGCCAACCGAGAGTTCGCGTCCTTCAGGTCGAGGCGACGCTTCTGCGCCTTCACTCCGAATACTCGGAAGCGATATCGACCCTCCGGCGTGCTATATCCGAATCCGGCCGTGAGCCGCGGACCACGGGAGAGTGTCTCCTCTCCATCACCGACATGTACATCCACCTCCACCAGGTCGACGAAGCTCAGAAAGCGTTCGAGGCCGCCGAAGCGATTGGGCCGGTCAGCCGTCGGCTTCGGGCCTTTCTCATATTGACCGCGGCGCGGTTGGCCCAGGCCCGAGGGGAGGACCGCCTCGCCCAAACCGGTTACGAGGAAGCTTTCGATTTCTGCCGGAAGGTCCACGCCGGCGACCTCGCTCTAGAAAGCATCGCGGCATGGTCTCGTCTGGTGGAGCTGTACAGCGGGCCCGAGGTCGCACTGAGGCTGATTGCCGATGCGCTCCCCGAAGCTCGCCAAGCGGGTCGAATGGATGTGGTCTTCAACCTGCAACTAGTGCGCGCGCGCTCGTACACCCGCCTAGGGCAGGATCAGCTGGCCGAGGTCGAGATGCGTACCATCCGGTCGGAGGCCGAGGCCCTCGGTTACATGACCCAGTTGACCCACGCGTTCAGCAGTCTCGCGTCGCTGGCGGAAAGGGCTGGCCGATGGCCCGAGGCCATCAACTATGCCAAACACGCGATAGGACTTGCCGAGCGACTCGGGGACGAACTGCTCCTGGGCCACACGCTGGCCGTGCTCTGCGCCACGGAGAACCGGCAGGCCGCGGCCATGGAGAATCCTCCGGCCTCTCTGTCCGCGGATGCGATCGCTCATGGAGAACGAAGTGTGGAGGTCCTGGCCAAACTGCCGCCTTCAGACTCGCTCGTCCTGGCCAATTCCTATCTCGCCGAGGCCTACGCCG
The DNA here is from genome assembly GCA_052325545.1 of Thermoplasmata archaeon. Taxonomy (GTDB): domain Archaea; phylum Thermoplasmatota; class Thermoplasmata; order Lutacidiplasmatales; family UBA184; genus Lutacidiplasma. The sequence goes on along the minus strand of JBKQUP010000012.1, from coordinate 948 downwards.
ACCGGCACGACAAGGCCAAGGCGGCTTATTATTACAACACAGCAATCGAGCTCGTCGAACGGCTGCAGCTCCCATGGCTGAAGGAAATGATTGAGACCGACCTCAAGCCGAAGGTCTTCGCAGCCGCGTGACGACAGTCAGGTCCTCGCCGTCTGCTCACGGCTCGGTGGTGGCGGCTACGACCGGGGAGGCTGGTCCCCGGGTCACTTACTGCTGGTCCTGGAACGGGGTCGGGAACGTGGGGATGTACATGATCGGTGCTCACCTCCAGCGCGTCCCCTGAGTTCCGGGGTATTTAATGGCCCTGAATCCCTCTCGTGAATTTGGGGTCAGTTATACCGTCCGCATAGGTGCGCGCACGTGCGCATCCGGAATAGTTTTCTGTGGAGAGCGGAACCCTCGCGGGACCGAAGCATTCTTCGGTGGCGCGGCTCGGTAGAGTGCCCTCTTTCTCTATCGGTGGATGACGTTCACATCATCCACATCATGCCGCGTTTCGGTCCACGGCTCCGTGGTGTTTGAGGGGTCCCGAACCTCCCTGTATCCCGGCTCGTCTTCCCGGGCGAACCTCTACCCCCGTAAGGGACCTGCGGACTTGTAAATGTATCGTTTCGGAACGCGCGATTGGAACGGCCCGTCAGGTTTTGGGGGGTGGGAACTCCGTCCACCGCTATCGGCGAACCTTGCGGATGCGGACCTCGTCGCCGGTCCAGTCGAAGCGCAGCCGCGGCCGCCTTTGCCAGCGCTTCCGCCGGTCCCATAGGGCTCCGGCGAGGAGCGGGAGACCGATCGATGCCTCCACGTGCGCCACGGCCCGGGTGGCGGTCCGGGAGATCTTTCCCCAGGACTGGGCCTCTTCGAGCGTGCTGCCCGAGAGCCCTCCCCAGTGCGGGACGTCGGTGGTGAGCTGAAGGGCGTAGAAGTGGCCCTCGCCCTCGCGTCCGAAGG
>JBKQUP010000011.1:0-33791 GCA_052325545.1 Thermoplasmata archaeon | reverse complement strand
GTGGTAGAGTTCGCTCTGCTCCGGCGCTCAGTCGTGGTCCAGGTCGTCACCGGCCCCGACGTCCCCGAGGTCTCGGTCGTCCTCGATAGCGGAACTATCACCGCCCGGGTCCCCAACCCGATCGGGGGGACAGTCGTCGCGGGAACGATCAACGCCGGGACCGTCGCCGCGACCGAGATAGTCGGCGCGGTGCAGCTCGCCGCACTCGTCCACTCGGGCGAGGTCACGCCCGACGACGCCGCGCGGCGGATCGCTGGCCCGGCACAACTTGGACCCGAATCGGGCGACACGGGATCGGGAGGGGGGAGCTTATGAGTCCGGACCCCCGGTTTCCCCCTCCGTGCGAGATACTGTCTCGTGGCGCGAGTCAGACACCGCCTCTTCGTCGCGCCGTAGCGCGGCGGGCGACGGGACCGTTCCCGCGGTTCCCCAAACGCCGGACGAGGTGCGCGTCGCGCTCGACCTCCTCGGCGTGCGACCGTCGAAGGAGTGGGGCCAATCGTTCCTCACGGACCCGTTCGTGGCGGACGCGGAGGCCGCGCTCGTCGAACTCCCCCCCGGGCGTCCCGTCACGGAGATCGGAGGTGGTCTCGGGGTCCTCACGGCGGCTCTCCTGCGTCGCGGGATCGGGCCACTTACGGTGATCGAGCGCGACCGACGGCTCGCCCGCTTCCTCTCGACGATCTTCGGGGACCGGGTCCGGGTCGTGACGGGGGACGCCCTCGCCGTTGCGCTCCCCCCGGCGGACGCGGTCGTCGGGAACCTCCCCTACTCGGTGGCGACGCCGATCTTGCTGCGGCTGTTCGCCGCCCGGACCCCGCGGGTCGTCTTCCTCGTCCAACGGGAGGTCGCCGAGCGGATCGCCGCAGGCCCCGGCTCGAAGAAGTACGGGCGCCTATCGATCATCGCCCAGCTCTACGGCTCGGTCGAGCTGTTCCGCACGGTGAATTCCGCCGCCTTCACGCCGCGACCCGAGGTCGAGAGCCGGGTCGGCGTGCACGTCGCGCGGCGCGAACCTCTCCCCGTCCCGTCCGTTCCCGAGTTCGAGGAGATCCTCCGACGGCTCTTCTCCTCGCGCAGGAAGCAGCTATCGAACCTCCTTCCCCGGCTGACCCCGGGCGCGCAGGACGCGAACGAGCTCGCCCGGCGGGCCGGTTGGTCGGCCGATTGGGCCCATCGCCGGCCCGAGGAGCTGCCGCCGAGCGACTACTTCGCGCTCGCCCGCGTCCTCGCAGGCACGATCGGACCCGGATCTCAGAGCTAGTGCCCCCGACTCCTCGGACGCCCGCGAGGATGTCCTACGAGCGATCGTGGGGGAGAGTGTTTCAGAACCCCTCCCGGTGTCCTTTTGCCCTCCGGTAGTTGGCCTCCCCAATGACCCCCGCCGTTCGCAAGCCGGACCCGAAGTCGTCGACCAAGACCGAGCGCGCGGTCCTAACCTGGTTGCTCGAGACGGACCAACCCTCGGTGCAGTACCGAACCTTGACCGAGCTCCTCGGTCGGAAGGAGAGCGACCCCGATGTCCGGGCAGCTCGGAAGGCGATCCTCGAACGAGGATGGGCCGCGGAACTCCTCTCGCAGCGACGTCCCGGAGGTGGCTGGAACGATGGGGAGACCCAGTACCGACCAAAGTACCTCTCCACGAATTGGATGATGCTCGTCCTCGCCGACCTCGGACTGACGCGCGCGGTCCCCGAGGTCCGCGAGGCCTGCGAGTTCTGGATGGACGGGTTCGCGGCGAAGGCCGGAGGGCTCGGTGGCAACTCGAAGGGAATCCCTCACTATTGCGTGGGGGCCAACCAGGCCCGAGCGTTGATCCGCTTCGGGTACACGGACGATCCCCGGGTTCGGAAGACCCTCGACTGGCTGGTCGATATCGCCGACCCCAAGGGGGGCTGGTCGTGCTTCGGTTCCGGAAGGAACCTCGATTCGTGGGAGGCGATGAGCGTCTTCGCAGCCTACCCCCGGTCGAAGTGGAGCGGGCGCATGACGTCCTGTGTCGAGAGAGGAGCCGAGTTCTACCTGGAGCGGGAGCTCCACCGCCAGGGGGACCGGTACGAACCGTGGTACCGGTTCCACTACCCTCCGCACTACTACTACGACCTCCTGGTGGGGCTCGACTTCATGACCGCTCTCGGCTACGCGGGCGACCCTCGGATGGACTACGCCGTGACCTTCCTGCGCTCGCGCCGGCGCCGCGATGGGAGGTGGAACCTCGACGCGGTCCACCCGGACCTCGAGGGCGGGCAGGCGCGGTGGTACGCGACGCACCCAAAGCATCTCCCAACCCCCTTCGCCCTCGAGAAGGTCGGTCAGCCGAGCAAAATGGTCACGCTCACCGCCTTGCGGGTGCTCGACGCCGTCGACCGGGCTTCAGTGTCGACGGGAGGCCGGCCGTGACGACCGACCAATGGACCGTGGTGGACGACTACTTCGAGGAAACGCTGCTGGCGGCGGACCCGGTCCTGGACGAGGTCCTCCGGTCGAGCGCGGCCGCCGGTCTACCGAGTATCCAGGTCTCCCCGACCCAGGGGAAGCTCCTCTACCTGCTCGCGAAGACCCAAGGGGCCCGTCGGGTCCTCGAGATCGGCGCCCTCGGCGGGTACAGCACGATCTGGCTCGCCCGAGCGCTCCCGACGGACGGGCGCGTCGTAACTCTCGAGCTCGAGGCGAAGCACGCCGAGGTCGCGCGCGCCAACATCGCGCGGGCGGGCCTTCAGGACCGGGTGGAGATCCGACTCGGCCGAGCGCTCGAGACCCTGCCGAAGCTCCTCTCCGAGAAGCGAGGGCCGTTCGACCTCTTCTTCCTAGACGCCGACAAGGCGAACACCCTGGCCTACTTCGAATGGTCGCTGAAACTCTCCCGCCCCGGCTCGTTGATCGTCGTTGACAACGTGGTCCGCCGGGGCGAGCTCGCCGACGCATCCAACCCGGCGCCGGACGTCCGCGGGATGCGCGAGTTCTTGGACGCTCTCGTCTCCGAGAACCGGGTCAGCGCGACCGGCATCCAGACCGTCGGCCGCAAAGGGTACGACGGATTCGTCCTGGCGAGAGTGATGGACCGTCGTGGAGCATAGATACCCGCCCCCATTACGGACGCTCGAAATGAAGCCCAAACGAAACCACCCCAGTCCCGCTCAGGCCACCGCGTGCGCGGAGTACTCCTTCCGACAGCGGTTCCGAGTTCCCGCACCTTGGGCGTTCCGCTGGTGCATCGACTTCGTCCCCTACGACTGGGCGACCGGGGGAGTCCACGGGTCGCGGAAGGTCCTCTGGCTCGCTCCACGCACCGTCGTCCTCGACGACTCGTTCCCCACCCCCGGCGGTCGCCGCGTCCGCAAGGTCAGGCTCGTCCAGGTCTATCCTCGCGCCCGGCACTGGGTGAGCACCCACATCGTGGGACCGAACCACCATTCCCAGTTCCGCTACACCGTCTCCGCCGTCGGACCGAACGCCTCCGAACTGTTCTTCGAAGGTCGAGAGCTCCGCTGGCAGGGGCCCCGGCTCGTTCCCCCCGCGGAGCGACGGCTGGCCGCCCGTCTTCGAGCCGAGGACGCCGACCTCTGGAAACATTTCGCCGCCGAGATGGAGCGAGAGTTCTCGCAGCGGTGACCTGTCCAGGAAGGCAGTGTCGCCCCCAAGCGCCCTGGCCGCGTGTTCACGCAGAACTCGACCGGATCATCGTGGTCGAGGAGGCCACGCCGGTGAAGCCGAGTCGCTCGAGCTCCGCGCCGACGGCTCCCGCCGGCTCGGGCACGACCGCAAGGCATGTCGCCGGGGCTAGAGGGCGAAGCCACTCGGTGGCTGGGTCGAATAGGGCCGCGACCTCCTCGGCGGTCGGTGCGGTCGGTCCGGTCAAAGGGTAGTAGACTCCTGTGGGAGGTTCCGGGGCGAAGCCGGCCCGAATGGCCAGTGGGGCGCCGTTGACGGAATGGCGGACCCATGTTTCTCGGCGGACCCATCTCCCACTGACGAGGAGGGTCTCCATGTGGGTGAGCCTTCTGGCCGACGCGGGAAGGGCTGCCCGGTACTCGGCGGCCCGACCCGCGTCGAGGCTCGGAGCGACCGCCTTGAGCTGCGCCTTCGTTGCGGGAGGCGTCCCTGGCGCGACCGGGGCCGTCGTCGGCGGAGGGCCCGTACGGAGGTACCAGGCGAATCTGGCGACCTCTCGATACCCGGCCCGGCGGTAGACCCGAATGGCCGTGTCGTTATCGCTGTCGACGTCCAGGACGAGCCAGTCCCGGTGGCGACGCGCGGCCTCCTTGTGTAAGAGGGTGAGGATCCGAGAGGCGACCCCTCGGCCCCGGAACTCCGGGGCGGTCGCCATCGCAGCAACGTAGCCTGCGTTCGGTAGCGAAAGGAGGGTCCCGGTCCCGACGATCCGGTTCCCGTCGGCCGCGACATAGGTGGTGACGAAAGGGCGGCCGATCAGCTGGAGGAACCTAAGGACCGCCCAGACCGACCGTCGGGAGAGCGAGCGAATCATACTCTCTGCGTTCCGGTCGAGGCCGGTCGAGCGTTCCAGCTTCCCGACCGTCAGAAGAACGAGGTCGATGTAACTCGGAACGTCGGGCCGGCGAAGGAGGCGGTACTCGAAAGGTTCCTTGGTCTCCGCCATCCGATGCTATTCCCTCCGGTGAACGGCCTTTCTCAGGCCACACCACCGCAGCGGGCAGAGGATGTAAGAAGAAGGGTTCGAGGTCACGGGCGGCTGATCCTTTTCGTAGGCTCGACCCTCGCATGGACGGTTCCTCCGAGCCAAGCGACCGCGACGATGATGAGACCTCCCCCGACGTACTGGAGGCTCGAGAGTGCGACCCCGAGGATCAAGAGCCCGGCCGTGGCCGCCACGATCGGTTCGAAGGAGCCGGCGACCCCGGCCTCGGTGGCGGTCAGCTTACTCAGACCGTAGACGAAGAGCGTGAAGGCGAGCAGGGTCCCCGCCACGACCACGAAGAGGATCAGCCCGGTGAGGAGCGCGCCGCTAGCGAGCGAGGTGGGCCAGTGGTACTGCAGCAGGGTCCAGACGCCGACCGGGGCGGTGACGAGCCCTCCGAGCAGGAACCCCCACGTCGTTACCCACCATGCGGTCTCCTTCTGGACGAACCGCCGGGTGGCGAGGGTATAGTACGCCCCCGCGACCGCCGATAAGAGACCGAACACGAGACCCAGCGGCGTGATGAGGATGGAGAAGCCGTGGGGAGAGACGGTCCCGACCAAGAGCATCGTCCCGGCCGCCGCTAGCGCGAGTAAGGCCGCCCACCGGGCCGACCACCGGATCGCTCCGGACGCGAGCTCGTAGCCGGCGACCATCGGCAAGAAGAGGAACTGGAGCAGGGTCGCCGTGGTCACGTTCGAGTAGAAGAGCGCCTCGAGGTACGTGACCTGGGAGGCGACGAGGCCGAGGATTGCCATCGAGGCGAACGACCACGTCCACGGACGAGGCCACTTCGGTCGGGCCACCACGAGGAGAAGGAGGGCCGCGCCGAGCATGCGGATGGTCGTGAGCCCCCAGATCGGGAACAGGAAGCCTTGGAGAACCACCTGGGCGGCCGTTCCCGAGAGGCCCCATAGCGCCGACCCCGTGACCGCTGCGAGGAGCGCCAACCGCCGCACATCACGCATAGAGAGACCCACTATCGACCGTCCCGGATGAGGGGAAGGGGATGGATTTTACCTCAAACCGGTTCCCGAGAAGGAGCGCGCTTCCCCGGTTCGACGGCTCGGTCGACGCGGCCCTGCCTTGGGACTTCCCCACCAATGGTCCTCCCCCGACCCGGAGCCATCGGAGCGCGTCCTCGGTGGGTGCGTTCGGACGCTCCGGGCCGCGCGCTTACGGGTTAGTTGCATTTATATAGAAGAGCAATTCTGCCAAACGCGGTGGAAGCATGCTTCAGGGAACCCCGATTCTCGTCCTGAAAGAAGGAACCGAGCGCGAGCAAGGAAAGAGCGCGACTGCGAACAACATTGCCGCGGCCCGGGCCGTCGCCGACACAGTTCGAACGACCCTAGGTCCGCGCGGCATGGACAAGATGCTCGTCGATGGGATGGGCGACATCACGATCACGAACGACGGCGTCACGATCCTGAAGGAGGTCGACGTCGAGCATCCGGCCGCCAAGATGCTGGTCGAGGTCGCGAAGACCCAGGACCAGCAATGCGGTGACGGAACGACCACCGCGGTCGTCCTCGCCGGCGAACTATTGAAACGCTCCGAGTACCTTCTCGAGCAGAACGTTCACCCGACCGTCATCACCCGCGGCTTCCAGCTCGCGGTCCAGGAGGCCAAACGCCTCCTTGAGACCGAGATCGGCACGACCATCAAGACCAGCGACGAGTCGATCCTCATCGACTGCGCCGCGACCGCGATGGGCTCGAAGGGCGTCTACGGCTCTCGCTCCGAGCTCGCGAAGATCGCCGTCCTCGCGGTCCAGAAGATCGCCGAGGTCCGCGGCGGCAAGACCGTCTGCGATGTCGACCAGATCAAGGTCGAGAAGCGCCACGGGGGCACGATCTCGGACACGGAGCTCATCCAGGGGATCATCCTCGACAAGGAGCGGGGCCACCCGCGCATGCCCTCGGAAGTGACGAACGCGAAGATCGTCCTTCTCAACTCCGCCCTCGAGATCAAGAAGACCGAGATCGAGAGCAAGATCAACATCAAGAACCCGAACCAGATCCAGAGTTTCCTCGAAGAGGAAGACCGGACGTTCCACAAGATGGTCGACGCCATCAAGGGGGTCGGCGCGAACGTGGTCGTTTGCCAGAAGGGGATCGACGACGTCGTCCTCCACTACCTCGCGAAGCAGGGCATCTACGCGGTGAAGCAGGTCAAGGAGTCGGACCTCCAGAAGCTCGCGCGGGCGACCGGCGGGAAGATCGTGACGGGGATCAAGGAACTTACCAGCGCGGACCTCGGGTCGGCCGCCAAGGTCGACGAGCACAAGGTCGGCGACGACAAGATGACGTTCGTCACCGGCTGCGCCAACCCCCGGTCCGTCTCGATCCTCATCCGGGGCGGCACCGAGCACGTCACGCAGGAAGTCGAGCGCTCGCTCCACGACGCGCTCAAGGTCGTCTCGAGCGTCATCGAGGACGGGGTCGTCTGCCCCGGCGGCGGCGCCACCGAGATCGACCTCGCGGTGAAGCTGCGCAAGTGGGCCGGCACCGTCGGAGGCCGCGAGCAGCTCGCGGTCGAGGCGTTCGCTCAGGCGCTCGAGTGCATCCCGTGGGCCCTCGCCGAGAACGGCGGGTACGACTCGATCAACACGCTTATCGACCTTCGGAGCGCCCACGACGGGCCCAACGCGAACAAGAACGCCGGGATCAACCTACAGGATGGGAAGTCGGCCGACATGTGGAAGCTCCACGTCATCGAGCCGCTCCGGGTCAAGAGCCAGGCGCTCAGCTCCGCGACCGAGGTCGCGAGCATGATCCTGCGCATCGACGACATCATCGCGTCGAAGAAGGGCGGCGGCGCGCCCGGTGGCCCGGGCGGCCACGGCCATTAGGTAGACCGCGCGGAACTCGGCCCAACTCGTTCCACGGGCCGGAGCCCCTTCTCGGGGCCCGGTCCGAAGCCTTCTTAACGCAAGGGCGGTAGGTCGCTCGCCATGCGGACCAAACCGGTCGAGGGAGTGCTCCGCCTCGACGTGGTGGCCCTGGACCCCCGCCCGGCGGTGTACCTCGCATACGACGGCCTCGCGGGCGTCAGCCAGCGCCCGATCCTCCGCGACCTCATCGAGGAGCTCGAGCGCAAGGGCCCCGAGGAGCTCGCGAAGTTCCTGGAGGCGCTGCGCCGCCGACGGTCCGGAATGGTGCACGTCTACTTTTCCGACTACGTGAGCTACGGGATCGGCGGCGGGGACGCCGCAGCGGAGTTCTTCCTCGGCACGTTCCTCCTCCTCCACGAGCCGGCCCGGCCCGCCGGAAAGGACCCGGCGATCCCCGAGCATCTCGCGCTCTTCCGCCCGGGAGGCGTCGAACGCCTCGCGGTCGAGCCCACGGCCCGATAGAGCCCCCCTCGACGCGAAGCATTTTCTGGTCGTTCACGTCTCGCCGGTCGTCGGATGGCCGAAGAGAACCGTCTCGAGCAGGACCGGAAGGCCAAGGTCGCCCGCTGGCGTGCGGAAGGGAAAGAACCCTATCCCTGGTCGTTCCCCGACCGCTCCCCTACCGAACGTGTTCGCGCCGCGTGCCAGACCCTGAAACCGGGCGAAGCGGCTCCCCCCGGCCCGCCGGTCCGCGTCGCGGGCCGGCTGATGGCGGTCCGCCAGCACGGCCGGACGGCGTTCGGGGACCTCGAGGACCTCTCCGGGTCCCTCCAGCTGCTCATCCGGGTCGACGAGCTCGGCGAGGGCCCGTACCAGACCTGGCTCTCCGACCTTGACCCCGGGGACATCATCGGCGCGGAGGGGACCCCCATCGTCTCCCGTCGCGGCGAGCCCTCGCTCCTCGTCCGCTCCCTCACGCTGCTCGCGAAGGCGGTCCGGCCGCCTCCCGAGAAGTTCCACGGGCTCCAGGACGTAGAGGAACGGCTGCGCCGACGCTACGTCGACCTGCTCTCATCGCCGGAAGCGCGCGCCCGCTTCCGGACCCGAACCTTGCTTGTCCGGGAGATCCGACGGTACTTCGACGACGCCGGCTTCCTCGAGGTCGAGACGCCGGTGCTCACCTCGGTCGCGAGCGGGGCCGCGGCCGCTCCGTTCGTCACCCGCTCGAACTACCTGGACGCCGAGCTCCGGCTCCGGATCTCGATCGAGCTTCCCCTGAAACGGCTGCTCGTCGGCGGGCTCGAACGCGTCTACGAGCTCTCGAAGGCGTTCCGCAACGAGGACCTGGACAGCATCCACTCGCCGGAGTTCACGGAGTTCGAAGCGTACTGGGCGTACGCGGACTACAACGACATGCGCCACCTGATGGAGGGCCTCTTCGAGCGGCTCGCCCACCGGACTCTGGAGCTCTGCCCCGGCGACAGCGTGGTGGAGACGGCCGCGAAGCGGTTCCTGCCTCCGTTCCCGACCGTCGACTTCGTGGACGCGCTCGAAGAGCGGAGCGGCATCCCCGACCTGCTCTCCAAGAGCCGGGAGGAGCTGCGGGAGCTTGCCCGCGCCGTCGGTTCGACCGTTCCCGACAACTCCTCGACCGGGACGTTCCTCGACAAGCTCTTCGCGCACTACGTGGACCCGACGTTCGACCGGGTGACGTTCGTGGTCGACTACCCGGCCGCGACGACCCCCCTTGCGAAGCGGCACCGCTCGAAGCCCGGCCGGGTGGAGCGGTTCGAGGTCTTCCACCCGGGGTTCGAGCTTGCGAACGCGTACACCGAGCTCAACGACCCGGACGAGCAGGAGGCCCGCTTCCGTTCCCAGCTCGGAGAACGCGGGGACGACCGGTACGCGTTCGACGAGGACTACGTGAGCGCCCTCGGCTACGGGCTCCCGCCCAACACCGGGGTCGGCTTCGGGGTCGACCGCCTCCTGATGGGCCTCCTCGGGATCCCCTCCATCAAGGAGATCATCCTCTTCCCGCTGATCCGGTCCCGCTAGTTTTCCGACCCCATCGGTGTTATACCTGCGGCGGGGGGATGATGAGAGGATGGCTGCCTCCCCCGACCCAAGCTCGGTCCCGCTCGCCCTCGCGGGGCTCTCGGTCGCGTACGGCGAGCGGCCGGCGGTCCGGCAGCTATCCCTGACCGTCCAACCGGGCGAGATCTACGGGCTCCTCGGGTCGAACGGCGCCGGGAAGACCAGCACGATCAAGGCGATCGTCGGGCTCGTGCGCCCGGTGGCCGGGGAGGTCCGGGTCTTCGGGCTCGATGCGCTGCGCGACGGGCTCGCGGCGAAGACCCGAATCGGCTACGTTCCCGAGACCTCGATGCTTTACGAGGCGCTGACCCCGCGGGAGTTCCTCGAGTTCGTCGCGAGCGTGCGTCGGATGGACGCGACGACCGCGACCCGACGCATGCGGAGCTACGCCGAGGCGTTCCGGCTCGAGGGTGAACTCGAGGAGCCGATCGCCACGCTCTCGAACGGGACGCGCCAAAAGGTCCTCATCATCGCGGCGCTCCTGCACGCGCCGCCCCTCCTCGTCCTCGACGAACCGCTCAACAGCCTCGACCCCCGGTCGGTCCGCATCATTAAGGACCTCCTTCTCCGGTACGTGGCGAGCGGAGGCCACGGGGTCCTGTTCTCGACCCACACGATGGAGGTCGCCGAGCAGCTCTGCCGGCGCGTCGGGATCCTCGACCGAGGGGTCCTCCGGGGGGAGGGGACGCTCGCCGCGCTCCGGGAGAGGGTCGCTGCAGGCGACGCCTCGCTCGAGGAGATCTTCCTGCGCCTCACGGAGGAGGATGTGGGGGTGCGGGCCGCGGTCGACTCCCTCGGCGACCCCTCGGTATGAGCTGGCGGGAGGCCCTCCGCCTGAGCAACGTCGCGTTCACCGAGCTCTCGCTGCAGGCGGTCTACGCGTTCCGGCAGGGGAACGTCCTGCCGCCGGGACAATCGAAGGACCTGGTGGCCCGTTCCCGACGGCGGGTCCTCCAGAGCAAGTTCGTCATCAGCGCGGTGCTCGCGCTCCTGACCTTGGGAGCTGCCTGGATCCTCCAGCTGAAGGCGGCGAACCCTACAATCCTCACTTCCATTCCGGCGGGGCTCTTCCAGAGCGCGGTCCTGACGGGGCTCTTCAGTCTCGACATCGCCCTCCTGTGGTGGACCGGGGTCCAGGTGATCCCCACACTGATCTCCTCGGGCGTCCTCCCCGTGCTCGAACCGCTTCCCATCGACCCGAAGACCTTTCAGCGGGTCGCCGGGATCCTCTACCTGCGCCTCTTCGACCTCCCCGCCCTCACGATCATTGTCCTGACCCCCATCGCCTTCGGCGTCGCCCTGGGGCCGCTCGCCGGGTTCGCCACGCTGCCCGGCGCGCTCGTCTCGGTCGCCTATGCGCTCGCGCTCTCGCTCCTCACGGGTCGGTTCTTCCTCCGTCGGGTGCAAGGCTCTCGCGGTGGCGGCGGACGGGCCGTCGTCCGATGGGCGTACCTCGTGCTCTGGCTCGTCCCCGCATTCGCGATGTTCGCGTTCATCACCGCGGCTCCCGCGTTCTTCCGGGCGCTGGCCGGACTCGCCGTCCAAGGCCCCTCCCTCAGCAGCGCCCTGCTCGCCGCGGCGTTCCCGTTCTCCTTTGCCGCCCTTCCGGCGATTGCCTCCGGCGGGACCTCGTCGATGGCGATCCTCTCCCCCTCGGTCGACCTGGTCCTCGGGGTCGCCGCCGCGCTGTATCTGGCGCTGGCCGTTTGGTCGGTTGTCTGGCTGGCGCGTTCGATCCGGACGGTCCTGTTCCTGCCGGTCCAGGCCCCGGTCAGCCTCCCGACGGCGCTGTCCACCCTTCGGCCGATGGGTCGCGCTCGGGCGGTCCTGGTGAAGGACCTCCGCATCGCAAGCCGGACCCCGGGCTACGCGTTCCTGATCCTCTTGCCCATACTGGACGCCGGCGCGCTCGGGCTCCTCACGTACGCGACCCCGGCGCAGAACCCGGTCGCCTCCTCGCTCGCCCTCGGTGCCGTGACCACCGCGGCGCTCCTCGCAACCTTCTTTGGCCCGGCGTTCTTCGCGATCGAGGTGATCGCCTACTCCTACGGCCGGAGCCTGCCGCTCTCCAACCGGTCGGTGATCCTCGGCAAGGTGGCGCTGATCTGCCTCATGTACCTCATCGCGGCCGGCCTCATCGTCGGGTTGACGCTCCTGAGGTTCTTCGAGCCGTTCACCTTCGTCGCGTTCGTCCTCGTCGAGCTCCCGGCGGTGCTCGGAGCGGCGTTCCTCGAGCTCGGTCTCCTCTTCCGCTGGGCCCGACGCAAGGGTCTCGCGATCACGAACCTGTACTCGGGGGCCTGGTTCGCGGTCCTCGTCTCGGTCCCCGGCCTCTTCATGGCGGGCCTCCCCCCGCTTCTCTTTGACCTCGCCCGGCCCTCGGGCGTGGACTTCGGTCTGGGGATCATGGCGCTCGTGGCGGTGGCGGAACTCGCGATCGCGGCCCCGGTCGCCCTCGGGAGGGGAGCCTCATGAGCGCGCCGGCGTTGCCCCCGCGCTTCGAGCCGAAGGAGATCGAGGCACGCTGGCAGAAGGAGTGGGACGAGCGTGCGGTCGCTCGAGCCCCGGACCGCCCGAAGGGCCCGACCTACTCGATCATCCTTCCCCCGCCGAACGTGACCGGGGCGCTCACCATCGGTCACATGCTCGGCGACACGGTGATGGACATCCTGGTCCGCCACCACCGGATGCGCGGCGACGCCACGCTTTGGGTCCCGGGCCTCGACCACGCCGGTCTCGCGACGCAGGTGGAGGTGCGCCGCCGCCTGCAGAAGCAGGGGGTTCGATTCGAGGAGCTCCCCCGCGAGCAGGCCCTCCACGAGGTCGAGCTCTGGAAGGAAGAGCACGAGAACCGCATCCGGGAGCAGACCCGGGCCGGCGGCTTCTCGATCGACTGGACCCGCTATCGGTACACGATGGACCCGGGAAGCGTCCGAGCGACCCGGGAGGTGTTCGTCCGCCTCCACACGGACGGTCTCATCTACCGCGGCGAGCGGATGGTCAACTGGGACCCGAAGCTCCGTACGGCCATCAGCGACCTCGAGGTCGTCCGCACCGAGGAAGCAGGGTCGCTCGACTACCTCCGGTATCCCTGGGCGGACGGGAGCCCCGGCGGGCTCGAGGTCGCCACCGTCCGGGTGGAGACTATCTTCGGCGACGTGGCGGTCGCCGTCCATCCCGACGACGAACGGTATCGCGCCGTCGTCGGCCGAGAGGTCATCGTTCCGCTCACCGACCGGAAGGTGCCGATCATCTCGGACCCGGCGATCGACCCCGCGTTCGGCGCGGGCGCGCTCAAGGTGACCCCCCGCCACGACCTTGTCGACTACGAGGTCTTCCTCCGCCATCCGGGCCTGACGATGCCCCCCGACATCCTCGACGAGTCGGGCCGGCTCGCGGGCGACTGGGTCCCCCCCGAGTACCGGGGAATGGACCGGGACGACGCTCGCGCGAAAGCGCTCGAGGACCTGGAACGAGCGGGCCTACTGCTCCGACGCCAGCCGTACCGGCACTCGGTCGCGAGGTCCGAGCGGTCCGAGGCCGTGATCGAGCCCCGTCTCTCCGTTCAATGGTTCGTTCGGATGCGCTCCCTGGCCGCACCCGTGGTGGAGGCGGTCCGACGGGGCGAGATCCGGATCCATCCGGCCCGCTGGGAACGCTCGTTCTTCCGCTGGATGGAGGAGATCCAGGACTGGTGCATCTCTCGTCAGCTCCTGTGGGGCCATGCCATCCCCGTCTACCGCTGCGGGGCGTGTCCGCGAGAGGTCGTCGCGGTCGAGGCGCCGACCGTGTGCCCTGAGTGCGGCTCCGCGGACATACGACCGGACCCGGACGTGCTCGACACATGGTTCACGTCGTGGCTCTGGCCGTTCCTCGCCCTCGGCTGGCCCGAACGGACCGCCGACCTCGACCACTACTACCCGACGAACGTCCTCGTCACCGGCCGCGACATCATGTTCTTCTGGGTCGCGCGGATGATGATGGCCGGCTACTACTTCCGCAACGCCCGGCCGTTCTCGGACGTCTATTTCACCGGCATGATCCGCGACGAGCAGGGTCGGCGGATGTCGAAGCACCTCGGGAACTCCCCGGACCCGCTCGAGCTCGTCCACGAGCGCGGCGCCGACGCGCTCCGCTTCGCGCTCGTCTTCCCGAACCCCACCGACGAGGACGGCCCGTTCGGCCCCGCCGCCCTGGACGGGGGCCGGAACTTCCTGACGAAGGTCTGGAACCTCGTCCGGTTCAGCCTGGCGTTCGTCCCTCCCGGTACGCTTCCTCCCGCGGGCCCGCCGGCACTTTCCGCCTCGAGCACCCTCGAGAACCGTTGGGTGCTCTCACGGTACCGGCACGCGGTGGAGGAGGTCGACCGCGCGCTCGCAGAGTTCCGGCCGACCCAGGCCGCCACGGCGCTCTACGACTTCCTCTGGCACGACCTCGCCGACCGTTACGTCGAGATCGCGAAGGAGTCGCTCCTCGGCCGCCGCGGCGAGATCCCGCAGCGGGAGGCGCGCGCCACGCTCCTGTTCGTCGTGGAACGCTCGCTCCGCCTCCTCCACCCGTTCGTTCCCCACGTGACGGAGGAGCTCTGGCATGCGCTTCCGCACCCGGACGCCCTCTTGGCGTCGTCCGCCTGGCCCCGGACGGACGAGGCCCCCTCTGACCCCGTGGCCGAGGTCGAGATGGAGCCCGTCCTGGAGACGGTCCGCCTGTTGCGCAATCTTCGGTCCGAGGAGAAGGTCCCGGTCGAGGCGACCCCGAAGGCGTGGGTCCGCCCGAACGGCTCCGAGGTTCTCCGCGTCCTCACTGCGGAGCGGGGTACGGTAGAGCGTCTCGCCCGCATCCGTTCGCTCGAGTTCCTCGGGGACGGAAAGGAGGTTCCTCACGGCACGGGCCGCCGGGTCGCGGCGTTCGGGGAGTGCTTCCTCGAGCGGCCGGTGGCCTCGGGGGCGACCGCGGAAGCCCTCCTCAAGGAGCGGGAGAAGCTCTTCGCCCTGCTCGAGAAGACGCGGGCCCGCCTCGCGGACCCTGGGTTCCGGAACCGGGCGCCCCCGGAGGTCGTTCGGGAGGCCGAGGCGAAGGCGACGGAGCTCGCGGAACGGGTCCGGCGCATCGACGAGCATTTGAAGGAGGACGGCGCGTCGTCCGTCGCACCTCCATGACCCCATCCCAACGCCCGGCGCGTTCGAAGAAGGCGGCGCCGAAGAAACGCCCCGCCCGAGCTGCGAGAAGCCCGGTGCCCCCACCGATCGAGATGATCGAGCTTCCGGGCGGAGCCCGACCCCATCCGGCGCTCGGCCTCGGCCTCTGGGGACTCGGCCGCTGGTCGAACGAGGATGAGGCGCGTACGAAGGCGACCATCGGCCGGGCCTACGAGCGCGGGATCCGCTGGTTCGACACCGCCGAGGTCTACGGGAACGGCCGCTCCGAGCGCGTGCTCGGAGAGGTGCTCGCGCGGGCCCCAGAAGCGGCCCCGGACGCCTACGTGGCGACCAAGGTCTCCTGGGAGCATCTTCATGCGAACCAGGTGCGGGCGAGCCTGGTCGGGAGCCTCGAGAAGCTGGCCCGCCGCTCGGCCGACCTCTACCTCGTCCACGCCCCCGACTCCCACGTCCCCCTCTCGGAGACGATGGGCGCGCTCGAAGCGCTCTGGAAGGAGGGAAAGGTCGGAGCGATCGGCGTCTCCAACTTCTCGGTCGAGGAGCTCGAGGAGGCGGCCCGCCACCTCTCCGAAGCGAAGATCGTGGTTAACCAGCTGCAGTACAACCTGTTCCTCCGGGATGACGTGGACCCGGTGCGGGAGTACTGCCGGACCCACGGGATCCTCATCGAGGCGTACACCCCGCTCGCCCGAGGCCTCCTGCACGGACGCTATCTCGACGGTAAGAGGGTCCCGCGGGAGGTCCGTCAGTTTGCCCACCGAATGTTCGAGCCGGATATCCTTCCCGAGATCCTCGAACGCGCCCGCGCGCTCCGGGACCTCGCGAACGACGCGCGTGTCCCCCTCGCCTCGGTCGCGCTCCACTGGCTACGAAAGATGGGCGCTGCCCCGGTCTTCGGCGCCAGCCGGCCGGAGCAGATCGACTCCAACCTGGCCGCGTGGGCGGTCCGTCCCCCCGACCGCGTCCTCGATCGGGCCGACCGCATCGCGCGGGGGGATCGTGCTTAGGCTCGTCGCGCTTGACATGGACGGGACGCTCGTCGACGTGGCGAGCTCCTGGCGGGTCGTCCATGACCACTTCGACGACCACAACGACGAGGGGCTGCGCCGCTTCCTCGCGAACCAGATCGACGACGAGGAGTTCATCCGCATGGACATCCGCGTCTGGTGGCGGCACGCCCCGGACCTCAACGTCGAGGACCTCGAACGGATCCTGGCGCCGGTCCCGCTGATGCCCGGGGCCGCCGAGCTGATCGATGGGCTCCACGCCCTCGGCGCGCGCACCGCGATCGTCAGCGGGGGTCTCGACATCCTCGCCCGACGCGTCGCGCGCGAGCTCGGGATCGAGGTCGCGCTCGCGAACGGGGTCCGAGTGAACGCCGATGGCCGGCTCACGGGCGAAGGGATCGTGCGGGTGCCCATCCACGGTAAGGAAGGGGTCCTCGCCGCGTTGCAGGCGCAGCTCGAGGTGACGCCCGAAGAGACGGCGTCCGTGGGCAACTCCGAGATCGACGTGGGCCTCTTCCGCCGCAGCCGGGTTGGGGTCGCGTTCCAGCCCGAGGACGACAAGGTGCGGAACGCCGCGACCGCGGTCATCACCGAACGGAACCTGGCCCGCGTCCTGGACACCCTCGGCGAGTTCTCCCGGGCCTCCCCGTGACCGGATAGCCTTTTACCCCGCCTCTCGGTCCCCGGCCCCTCCGATGGAGTCGTACCAGGCCCTCCTCGCGCGCGCGCACGAGAAGCTCCCGCCCATCCGCACCGGCGGCGAGCGTTTCCAGGTCCCCGAACCGGACGTGATGACCGACGGGAAGAACACGGTCATCCGCAACCTCCAGGACATCACCGGGGTCCTTCGGCGCGAGCCCGCGCATGTCATCGGGTTCCTCGCGAAGGAGTTCGGCTGCCCCGGCGTCCTCGACCTCCCGCGCGGCGTCCTGAAGTCGCGTCTCACGAAGGACCAGATTGGCCAGCGGATGCGCGATTACACCGTGAAGTACGTGATCTGCTCGGAGTGCAAGCGGCCCGACACCCACCTCCAGAAGGAGGGTCGGTTCACGCTCCTCATCTGCGAGGCATGCGGCGCCCAGCGCCCGGTCACGGTCCGCAAGGTGGTCACGCCCGAGAAGCCGAAGACCCCGGTCGTGGTCGGCGAGGTCTATCGCCTCACGATCGAGGACGTCGGCCGTCGCGGGGACGGGGTCGCGAAGAAGGAAGGGTTCGTCATCTTCGTCACGGGCGCGAACCAGCGCGGCACGACGGTCAACGCGAAGGTCACGAAGGTCCTCGGCAACAACGCGTACGCCGTCGTCGAACCGTAGCGGACCATGCGGAGCCTCCGCTGGATGGGCCTCCTCGGCCTCTACATCGGGGCGCAGGTCGTCGGGCTCGCGCTCTCCGAACCGTTCCGCTCGGAGGGGTTCGCCTCCACGTCCAACGCGCAGAGCCCGACCGCGCCGATCCTGCTCATCGCCGTCATCATCATCGCGCCGCTCTTCATCCTCTTCTTCGCGCGAAAGAGCGGGGGCGTCGTCGCGCTGCGCCACTTCATCCTGATCGCCATCGCCGGTTCGCTCTACATCACGCTCTTCGCGACGTTCTCGATCTTCCCGCCGGGGCTCATCCTGCCGCAGCCCTACGCGGCCGAGTACGCGTTCAACCCCGCGCTCGTCTTCGCCGCCATCGTGAGCTCGGGGCTCTACTTCGCGCTCCTCGTCGAGCCCCAATGGTACATCGTGGACCTCGCGGGCTTCCTGGCCGCCGGCTCGCTCATCGCGATCCTCGGGATCTCCTTCGGACTCCTGCCGGTCTTCATCCTACTGATCGTCCTCATGGCGTACGACGCGATCGCGGTCTACCGTACGAAGCACATGGTGTCGCTCGCCGATGTGGTGGTCGACATGCACCTCCCCATCCTCATGGTCATGCCGGACTCCGCCGGCTACGACTACCCGAGCGCGCCGACGCTCGCCGAGCAGCGGGAGCAGCCCACCGAACAGCGCTCGGCGCTGTTCATGGGTCTCGGGGACGTCGTCTTCCCCGGGGCGCTTATCGTCTCCGCGTTCGTCTGGCTCCCCGCGGGCCACGCCTTCCTCGGGGTCGGCGCGAACCTCTGGGCGGCGGTCGGCGCCCTCGTCGGCTCCCTCATCGGCTACGCGGTCCTGATGCGCATCGTCCTCCGGGGGAACCCCCAAGCCGGGTTGCCGTTCCTGAACGGCGGCGCCCTCCTCGGCTACGCCGTCGTGTACATCCTCCTGTTCCACTCGTTTACCCTGGGTCTGACCGGAGGGCTTTAACCCGGCTCGACTCCCCCCGGACGTGCCGCGCAAGGTAGAGGACGTTCGGATCGACGACGCGCCGTCGCTCGACACGCTCATCCGTCGGCTCGAGGCCGGCGGTGGATTCAGCGCCAAGGAGGTCGCCACGGGGGTCGACATCCTCGCCCGGATCCTCTCCGACCGCGATATGACCGTCTTCCTGTCGTTCCCCGCGGACATCGTCTCGACGGGCACCCGCGGAGTCCTCGCGACCCTCGTGCGCGAGGGGTACGTCGACGCGATCATCACGACGTGCGGGACGCTCGACCATGACCTGGCGCGGTCGTTCCGCCCGTACTACCACGGCGACTGGGACCTCGACGACGCGGCCCTCCACCGCCGGCACGTCTACCGGCTCGGGAACCTCATCATCCCGGAAGCGAACTACGGCGCCATCGTCGAGCGGAAGATGCGCGGGATCCTGGACCGTCTCTGGGCGGGCGGGACCCGGGCGCTCTCGACGCAGGCGCTCTCCGCCGCCATCGGAGAGGCGATCCCGGCGAAGGAGCGTTCCAGCATCCTTCGCGCCGCCTTCGAGCGCAAGGTGCCGGTCATCGTCCCCGGGATCACGGACGGGGCCGTCGGCTCCCAGGTCTGGCTGTACTGGCAGGACCACCGTGGCCTCTCCTTCGACCTCCTCAGCGACGAGCAGCTCCTCTCCGACCTTGTCTTCGAGGCGAAGCGGGCCGGCGCAGTGATCCTTGGGGGAGGGATCTCGAAGCACCACACGATCTGGTGGAACCAGTTCCGCAGCGGCCTCGACGCGGCGCTGTACATCACCACCGCCGTCGAATGGGACGGGAGCCTCTCCGGCGCCCGGACCCGGGAAGCGGTCTCCTGGGGCAAGGTGAAGGCGACCGCCCGGCACACGAACGTGACGGGCGACGTGACGGTCCTCTTCCCCCTGATGGTCGGGGCCGCGCTCGAGCGGATCCGATAGACCCGAACGGCCCGGCCCGGCCCGCGACCTACGGGCGGAAGGTCCGGGACGCGCGACGGTGTTTGCGCAGGGTCCGTTCGACGACCTCGACGCCAATGCCCGGTCCTCGGGGCACTTCGAGGGTGCTCCCGGGCCCGAGCACGAACGGAGGGTCGGTGATGTCCTCACGATAGTACCGGTCGCTCGCGGAGAGGTCCGAGGAGAGAACGAACGGAGGCGTTGCGGCGAGCGCGACGTTATGCGCTCGCCCGACCCCCGATTCGAGCATCCCTCCCACCCAGGACGGGACTCGGTTCCGAGCGGCCCGTTGGGCGAGGGAGAGCCCGATCCCTAGGCCGCCGACGCGAGCGACCTTCACGTTGAGGCTCGTCACGGCCCGGGCATCGAGGGCGTCCTCGAGCGACGCCGCGTCCACGACCGATTCGTCGAGGCAGACCCGGAACCGAGCGCCGCGCGCGAGCTCGGCGTGCGCGCGAACGGCCCGTTCCGCGAACGGCTGCTCGACCTGCGCGACACCGTACTTCTCTGCCCAGAGCCGTATGCGGCCCGCGGCCCGAGGGGGATACGCCTGGTTCGCGTCGACCCACAGCTCCACATCGGGGTATTCCCGGCGAACGGCCCCGACGGGCCGCGAATCCCATCCGGGACGGACCTTGAGCTTGATCCGACCGTATCCGGCCTCGAGGTACCGTCCTACCCGGTCGACGAGCTGCGGCACGGTCGGCTGGATCCCGACGCTCACCCCCACTCGGATGCGCTTCCGATGCCCACCGAGAACCCTCGCCAAGGAACGGCCCTCCTCGCGGGCACGGAGGTCCTCGAGCGCGATCTCCAGGGCCGCCTTCGCCATCCGGTGGCCCCGGAATCGGGCGGCCTCACGCGAGAACGCGTCGGGCGTCGGGTCGCGGAGGCGGAACAGCAGCGGGACCAGGCGCTCGGCGATCATCCACCGGGCGGTGGCGACGCTCTCCGACGAGTAGAGGGGGTCCGCGGCGGCGGCGCACTCTCCCCAACCGACCTCCCCGTCCTTCGTCTCGGCCCGAACGAGCAGGAAGCGACGCTGATGCTCGACCCCGAAGCTCGTCTCGAACGGTTCGACGAGCGGCAGCTCGACCTCATCCAGCCGCACGGAAACGAGGCGCATGGTCGCCCGGCGAGGACTCCCTCCGCCTACATAAGTCGAGGAGAAGCACCGGCCCCGAGAGGACACGCGGCCGCGAGGCTTTATCTCCCGCGTTCTCGTCGGGCCGCTCCACCTTTGGGCCCGTAGCTCAGCCCGGTAGAGCAGGCGGCTCTTAACCGCAAGGTCAGGGGTTCGAATCCCCTCGGGCCCGTCGACTCGGCGTCGTCACGGCGCGATGGAACTCATACTCGTCGAGCCGTATAGATGGGGGTCAACATGGGAATCTCGACTTTGCCACCGAACTGGTCGTCAACGACCCTTCCTATCTCGGCGAGGAACCATTCTCGCTTCTTGGGGGGCAGGGTGACCACCTCGGAGAACGTTCCCCACAACGCGCGCACTCGGGCGGTCCTTAAGGTCACGGCCCACCGCACGTCCTCTCTCGAGATGCGGTCGAACATTCCGACGGCTCCCAGCGCGCGAAGCCGGTCCCTGCGGTCTTTCACGGCGCGCGCTTTGGCAGGCCCCTTCGTCGACGGGCCGTAGAGTTCACGGTAGAGGGGTTGGACGGCCCGCTGAAAGGGACTCGGACGGTAGGGGTCTCCGTGATGATTGTTCCAGGTGGCCCACCAACCTCCCGACTTGAGCGCCCGGGCCACCTTTCGCAGGGCGAACCGTTCGGGTAACCAGTGAAAGCTGGTCGCCGCCACCCCGAGGTCGAATTCTCCCCGGGAGAGCCGGACCCTCTCGAACGGCTCCGCGAGAATCCGCACCCGACCGGTCTGCGTTCCCAGTCGCTTCGTGAGATACCGAGCAAGACGACGGTCGGGTTCGACCAGCGTCATCGGACCCGCCCCGAGTCTCAGCAGCGCTCTCGTGGCAATCCCAGTGCCGGGCCCGATCTCAAAGACCGATGTACCGGGGCGAAGGTCGCAGCGCGTCGTGAGGATCTCGTAAATCTGCGGGGGGTAGGCGAGACGAGCCCGGTCGTACGCATCGGGGTCTCGCCCGAACGCGCGTTTCCGGACCCGCCGAGGGACAATCCTCACCACAGAATAGATGGGGCTCGTCCGCGCATAAGGCTCTCTCCTTCCGGTCGAAAACGCACGCCCCACGGCTGGATTCGAACCAGTCCGCGGACGAATCCCCTCGGGCCCGCCCATCGGCCGTGAGGTCTTCGCTGGGACGGGCGATCTAGACGGGCCATCCCGGAACCGGGACGTCGGTCCGGGCGACGATCTGCCCCGGATGTCGCCACCAGTAGTACAGGATCACGCCCACCACGGCGGCCCGCAGGTAGATCGAGAGGCCCATCATCCACGAGGTGACGGTGATGCTGAAGGCGCCCGCTTCGAAGTACGTCACGACCTGGTTCCCGAGGAACCCGAGCTGTCCCGCGATCCAGGGTCCGAGGTTCTCGTGGAACCCAAAGATCAGGTTCCCGATGAAGAAGTAGCCGACATCGTTCATCAGGGATACAAGGAGCGCGAGACTCACCGCGAGGGGCCAAGACCTCCACCCCTCGAAGACGATGAGGACCCCGAACGGCGCCGCGTACGTGAGGATCAGCCAGATCCCGTACGCCGGGACGCTCTTCCCGTACAGGTCGATCCAGTTGATGAGGAGCAGTCCGTAGAACGCCGAGAAGAGGAGCAGCTTCAGGAGCACGAACTGCCGCGGGTCGGTGGGGTGGAGGCCCGTGACGACGGTCTCGATGCCGGTGACCAACAGGATGATGCCCACCAGAATCGCGAAGCCGGAGAGGGCAAGCCCCTGCACGGTCGCCGCGAGGATGACCAACACGACGATGAGCACTCCCGTGCTGAGGAGCGACCCGCGAAGCCACCAGGGAAGCGCAACCCCGCTGGCCTGGAAGAGCCGCGCGAGGCCCATGAGGACGATCGCCCCGGCGAGCACGAACACCGCCCACGTTGCCGCCAGGGATGGGTCGAACACGGCAAACGCGGCCAGGGCCACCCCGAGCACGCCGACACCGAGGATCCCTCCCGACCGGAGGACCTGCCGCCAGAACTGGGGAGCTTGAGGGCCGAGCCATCCCTCGGAGAGCATTCGGCCTCCCGCGAGGATCGACTGCGCGGAGAGAATCACCACCGATTCGGCCACGAGGATGATGAGCCCTCGAACGGATACCAACGGGGTGGCGAGGGCGACGACCGCGAAGCCGATCGAGAAGAGGCCCAGGAAGATCTGGGCCGTCCGTCCGATGGTCGCCCGGAGGGAGGGCTCTCCCTTCTCCTCAGGGTGCGGGGGAGACCCGCTCGAAGGCGCGTTAACCGCGACGGGCACGGATCCTGGAGAGGGAGAGGATGGGGAGCCGGAGCCGTGGGTTCCCGAGGGCCCGGAAGGGTCCGCCGCCACGGGTCACGCCTTGTGCGTCCCTTTCGGGACGTAGTCGAAGAACCGCTCGGTAATGCCCTCGGAGGTCCATTCCGCGCGAAGCCGAGTCTTCTTCTCGGCCCGGCGCAGTTCGGAAAGGAGGAAGCGGTTCAGGTCCCGAGCGCTCGTCCCTTCCATCTCGGCCGCCACCCGAAACTCCCCTTCCTTCCCGCCCGCGGTGACCGACCCGGTGGGGATCAACCGTGCCAGGACCGGTCGAACCGCGGTCGGATTGTCGGTGCTGACCTGGGCCTGGAGGGAGTACCGCTTCTCGGCCATGGCGTCCCCCGGAACGAGAGCCCATGAAAGGCCTTGGCCCTCCTGCGGCCGCACGACCGCGCGAACCCCCCCGGGGGACCGGGATGACGGGGGGATTCCTCGAGCGTCGAGCCGAGTTCACGCCTGCGCCTTAGCCTCGACCCCGGTCGTTCCGACCGGCCGTCCATGGAAGTTCGGGGTGTGTGGAAAGGGGGTTCCGAGACCCAACTCGAGGACGGCCGGGGCCACTCCGTCACCGTCGACCTCCCGGCCGATGAAGGAGGCCAGAATGCGGGCACCTCCGCGCTCGAGCTCGGAGTGCTTTCGCTCGCCGGATGCATCACCACCATCTTTGGCCTCGTCGCGAAGAAGCGAAGGCTTGCGTTCACCGGGCTCACGATTTCCTTGACCGCCGAGCGGCCCCCCGGTGCCCCGACGATCGAGAGAGTCCACGGAAAGATCGAGTTGCAGACCGGAGCCTCGAAGGAGGACGTGGAGACCATCCTGCGCCTCACCGTGAAAACCTGCCCGGTGGGGGTCATCTTCGAGCGGGCCCGCATCCCCGTCGACGTTACCGTCACTATCCTCCCGCCCTCGCCGTTGAAATCGCATCCCTCCCCGGGACAGCCGAACGCCGGGTCCGAGTAGGCCCGGGAAGACCCCGAGATCGGTCCCCCAGGACCGGCGTCCGTTATGGGAACGCGGGCGATCGCCCCGGTCGATGAAGGTCGAGGTCTGGATGGACGTGATCTGTCCCTGGTGCTACATCGGACGGAAACGGTTCGAGAAAGCGCTGGCCCAGTTCTCCAGCCGGGGGACGGTGGACGTCGTCTTCCGGAGCTTCGAGCTTGACCCGAACGGGCCGCTCCGTTCCGAGATGACGCTGGACGAGAGGCTCGTGGCCAAGTACGGGATGTCTCTCGCCGAGGCCCACGAGGCGAACGAACGCGTCACGAGGATCGCCGCAGAGGAAGGACTCGAGTTCCATCTCGACCGAGCTCGCCCGGCCAACACGCTCGCCGCCCATCGTCTTCTCCAGCTGGCCTCCGTACGGCGGGTCCGGCCCACGGCCGAGGAGCGCTTCCAGAAGGCCTACTTCACCGAGGGGGCGTCCCTCGCTGACCCCGAAACCCTGCTTCGGTTGGCTACCGAGGCTGGGTTGAAGGAGGATGACGCTCGTCACGTGCTGGCGGGCCAGGCATTCACGCTCCAGGTCCGAGCCGATGAGAAGGAGGCGGCGGCCCTGGGAGCCACGGGCGTCCCGCTTTTCGCCTTCGACCGCCGCCAGATGGTCTCCGGAGCTCAGCCGACCGACTACCTCCTTGAGGTCCTCGACTCCATCGCTACCACCGCTTCGCCCTAGCTCTCTCTCCGGGAACGGCATCCCTTCCGGCATCTGCCGACCGGATCGGCTCGCAAGGCCGTGCCGGGACGGGCCGCACGCATAATGACCAACAGGCCCTTCCGGGACGGCATGGCGCGGAACCTGGCGGTGAGGGAGTTCGGTCGCACGGGTCTGACGATCACACCGGTCGGCCTCGGAACATGGGCGGTCGGAGGCGGCGGATGGGCGTTCGGATGGGGGCCCCAAGATGATGCGCGCTCGGTGGCGGCGATCCGACGTGCGGGCGAGCTGGGGTTCGATTGGATCGACACGGCCCCAGTGTATGGGTTGGGTCACTCGGAGGAAGTGGTCCGGAAAGGGGTCGCGGAGATCGACCGACGACCCAAGATCTTCACGAAGGTCGGACTCCGATGGGGAGCCGACCGGAAGACCTTCAACCGCCTCAAGGCCGATTCGATCCGGGAAGAAGTGAACGCAAGCCGGAAGCGGTTGGGGGTCGACACGATCGACCTGGTCCAGGTCCACTGGCCGGAACCGGAGCCCGATATCGAGGAAGGGTGGCGGACGCTCGCCGAGCTGAAGGACCAGGGGCTGGTGCGACACATCGGCGTCTCGAACTTTGACGTGGCCCAAATGGAGCGGGCGGCCGCCATCGCGCCCGTGGAGACCTTGCAGCCCCCATACTCACTGATCCATCCTGATGTTGAGACGGAGATCCTGCCCTACGCCCGGGCGCATCGGATCGGGGTGATCGCCTACGGGCCGATGGGCTACGGTTTGTTGACCGGGACCATGACGGCGGAGCGTGTGGCCCGAATGCCCTCCGATGATTGGCGCCGCCGGGACGACGACTTCAAGGAACCCAGACTTTCCCGGCATCTTGCCCTCGCCCGCCTCCTCGCCGACATCGGGAAACAGCATGGGGGACGGCCACCGGCCGAGGTCGCGATCGCGTGGACGCTCGCGAACCCGGCCGTCACCGGAGCCATCGCCGGTGGCCGATCGGCGGAGCAAGTGGAGGGGTTTGCCGGGGCGATGTCCCTTCGGCTCACCACTGAGGACCTCGAGCGGGTCCAGGCCTTCCGTGCGGAGAACCCATAATCGGGGCAACTCCCCTCCGAGGCAGTGGTCATCGCCCCGTTGGCGCGGACCGAAGCGCATCGGCGCTTGCGCCCCGGCGGAACCTGGGATTCCCGCACCGAAGGCAGCCGGCATCCTGCCGAGGCTTTCGGCCGCCCAACTTGCGGGACGACTCGAAGACAGGATTGAAGTGATGGCAGGTTCCTAGCGAGTTCGAGATCCGCAGGCATGACCAAGCCGTCCTCGGGAGCATGCGGGAAGGGAGATTGAACACCCGAACGAAGGGCCTCATCGCCATCGTCGTCGTGGCCGTGGTGGTGACCGCCGGCGTGCTGTCCTACATCGTCTTTACCGCCCCCGCCTCGGGGTCGATGACTTCGGGCTCGCCCGCCGGCTGCACGGTGGCGACCGCCTCGTCGACCGGTCCGCCGGTCGCGGGGAACTTGACGCAAGGGAATTGGACGACCTACCACGGGACTCTCTCCCGGAACGGGTTTCTGCCGATGACCGGGGTCAGCTCCGTTCATCAGCAATGGGGCGGGTCGGTCGGTCTGGATGGACAGGTCTACGCTGAGCCGCTCACCTGTGGGAATGCCATCTTTGTGGCGACCGAGGACGACTCGGTCTATGCCCTGAATGCCACCAACGGCAACATCCTCTGGAAGACGAACCTGGGGACCCCGGTTCCCGGGGCGGCGCTCCCCTGCGGGGACATCGACCCGAGCGGGGTCACCGGGACCCCCGCGATCGACGTGGCCACGGGGACCATCTATGCGGTCGCCTTCCTCAACCCCGGCCAGCACGTCCTGTTCGGCCTGAGCATCCACATCGGCTCCGTGCTCTCGCATGTGGTCGTCGACGCCGCCGGGGCGAACCCCCTAGTAGAACAGCAACGGGGCGCCCTCCTTCTGGACAACGGGGTGGTGTACGTCCCCTACGGTGGGCTGGACGGGGATTGCGGGCAGTACCACGGGTGGGTCGTCGGGGCCCGGACGAACGGTTCCGGGACCCTGCTCAGCTACCAGGTTCCGACGGGGCGGGAGGGCGGGATCTGGGGCACCGCGGGCATCGCGCTTGGTCCGAACGGCAATCTCTACATCGCAACGGGTAACAGCGAGGCGACGACGACCTTCGATTTCGGGGATGCGGTCATCGAGCTCTCTCCTTCGCTTGCCGAGCTCAGCTACTTCGCTCCCACGAATTGGGCGAAGCTGAACGTCGGGGACATCGACCTCGGCTCCGTGGCCCCCACCATCCTCCCGAACGGAGACATCTTCCAGATCGGCAAGGAGGGGGTCGGATACCTCCTCTCCGGGGCGGACCTCGGGGGGATCGGTGGGCAGCTGTTCAACGAGACCGTCTGCGCGGGAGGGTACGGAGGGACGGCGACGGTCGGACAATCGGTGCTGGTTCCGTGCGATAATGGTCTCGTCAAGGTGGTGGTCGGAGCCGCGAACTTCACGCTGGCGTGGCAGGACCTGGGCTTCAACTCCGGCTCCCCGATCGTGACCGGCGACATTGTCTGGGCCGTTAACATCTCCACCGCGCATCTCGTGGGGGTCAACCTCTCCACGGGCCAATCGGTCTACTCGTTCGCGTTGGGGTCGGTGGACCATTTCATCACGCCGGGTGCGGCGCCCGGGACGCTGCTAGTAGGGGCGGGGAACCAATTGTATTCGTTCGCGCTCGATGGACCCTAGACGGCTCCGCGTCCTGCCCGGAGCGCCCGTTCACGACTTGGACGACTTCTTCACGATCTCGGTGCTGATCTGGTCGATCTCGGCCTTCTTCACGATCTCGGTACTGATCTGGTCGATCTCGGCGATGGCGGATGCCGGGTCGGTCCCCGACGCGGGCATATCGGGCTCGGTGTCGGTCGGCGAGACGGGCGGCGGCGCCTCGCCGGTGTCCTCGGGCATTTCGAGATACGCCGGCACGGCCGTGGCGGGAGCGCCGTCCTCCGACGCGGTCCGGGCGGTCGCTGCCGGCGGCACGGCCGCGTCGGTCGACGGGCGACGGCGCCGGAACAGGAGGGACACCAAGATGACCACCACGATCACCGCGAGGGCGATCACCACGTAGATCCACCATGACGAAGAGCTCGAGGACGAGGACGTCACCGTGAGGTTCGCGCTCGCCGTCTGACCACCCACGTCCTTCGCCGTGACCGTCGTGCCGGACGTCCCGCTCGGGACCGCAAACGTGCAGCTGAACGACCCGGTCGCGCCCGTCGTCAGGGAACCGGCCGTACAGTTCGTGATCATCACACCGTCAAAGACCAGCCCCACCGGACTGCTCGCCGAGAAGCCCATCCCCGACACCGTCACCGTCGCGCCCACGGGGGCCTGAGCGGGGCTCACCGCGATCGTGGGCACCGTCACCGTGAACGGCTGCGCGCTGGTCGAAGCGGATGCCGCCGTATCATTTCCCACCACGGTGTAGGCGCCTGCCGGCTCGCTCGGAACGGTGAACGTGCAGACGAAGCCGCCCGTCGTGTCGGTCGTAATCGTCCACCCGCTGTAGGCGCAGTGCGACCCCCCGGTCGGCGTCTGGAGCGTTCCGTCGAAGGAGACCGTCGCTCCCGATGATACGCTGAACCCGGACCCGGTCACGGTGAAGGTCGCTCCCACGGGGCCCTGGGCTGGGCTGACCAGGATCAAGGGCGAGGTGACGGTGTATGACCCGGTAGCCGTCTGGCCGCCGACGTCCGTCGCCGTGACCGTCGTCCCGGTTGTCCCGGTCGGAACCTTCAACGTGCAGCTAAACACCCCGGTCGAGCCGGCCGTCAAGGAGCCGCCCGTGCAGCTCGCGATCGTTACTCCGTCGAAGACCAGCCCCACCGCGCTCGACGCCGAGAAGCCCGTTCCCGACACCGCTGCGGTCGCGCCCACGGGGCCCTGGGTCGGGCTGCTGACCGTGATTGCGGGGGTGGTGAGCGCGAACGTCGCGGTCGCCGTCTGGCCGCCGACGTCCCCCGCCGTCACCGTCGCACCGGCCGTTTCGCTGGGAACCTGGAATGTGCAGCTGAACGCCCCGGTCGCGCTGGTCGTCAGGGAGCCGCCCGTGCAGGTCGCAATGCTGACTCCGTCAAAGAGCAGCCCCGCCGTGCTCAACACCGAGAAGCCGGTTCCCGATACCGTCACGATCGCGCCCACGGGGCCCTGGACCGGGCTGACCGTGATCGCAGGCGTGGTCACCGTGAAGACGCTGGTCGCGGTCGGACCGCTCGCGTCCGTTGCCGTCACTGTCGTTCCAGACGCTCCGGACGGGACGGAGAACGTACACGTGAACGTCCCCGTTCCGCTCGTCGTCAGGGAGCCGATCGTACAGGTCGTGATCGCTTGGGAATCGAACACGAGCGATGCCAGCGGGGTCGACACCGAGAATCCCGTCCCCGACACCGTGACCTTCGTACCCAACGGACCCTGGGTCGGACCCACCGTGATCGTGGGGGTGGTGACCGCGAATGCCCCGGCCGCCGTCTGGCCGCTCGGGTCCGTCGCGATGACCGTCGTCCCGAACGTCCCGCCCGGAACGCTGAACACGCAATCGAACGCACCGGTCGCGCTCGTCGTCAGGGAGCCGCTGGCGCAGCTCACGACGCTCACTCCGTCGAAGACCAGCTTCTCGGCGCTGGTCACCGAGAAGCCCGTTCCGGATACCGTGACCGTCACGCCCACGGGGCCCTGGGTCGGGCCCACGCTGATCGTGGGCGTGGTCACCGTGAACGCCCCGGTCGCCGTCTGGCCACTCGCGTCCCGTGCGGTGACCGTCGTACCGGACGTCCCGCTCGGGATCCGGAACGTACACGTGAACGCCCCCGTTCCGCTCGTGGTCAAGGAGCCGTTCGTGCAGCTCGTGATTGCCTTCGCATCGAAGACCAAGGATTCCAGCGCGGTCGATACCGAGAAGCCGGTCCCCGAAACCGTCACCGTCGCGCCCACGGGGCCTTGGGCCGGGGTCACCGCGATGCTGGGAACCGTTACCGTGAACATCGTCGCGCTGGTCGGAGTGCTCGTCGCGACGTCCTCTCCTACCACGGGGTACGAACCCGGGGCTAGGCTCGAGACCGTGAACGTGCAGACGAAGCCTCCGAACGAGTCGGTCGTGATCGTGGGTCCCACGAAGTCACAGTCCGACCCCCCCGTCGGGGTCTCGAACGACGAATCGAATGTCAGCGTCGCTCCCGATTGCAGGCTGAACCCGGAGCCGGTCACCGTGTACGAGGTTCCTACCAGGCCCTGGGCCGGGCTCACAGAGATCGTCGGAATCGTCACCGTGAATGTCTGTGCGGCGGTCGGCGAGTTCGTCGCAGAGTCCTCTGCCGTCACGCCGTAGGCGGCCGCGCCATCGTTCGGGACGGTGAACGTGCAGACGAAGCCTCCGGTCGTGTTGGTCGTGATGACGGTCCCCGCGAACGTTCCATACGAACACCCGACGGGCGTCTGGCGTACCGAATTGAACAAGACCGAGGCTTCCGACAGGACACTGAACCCAGACCCCGTCACTGTGTACGGCGCCCCCACCGGGCCCTGCGTCGGGCTCACCGCGATCGTCGGACCGGTAACGAGGAACGCACCGGTCGCGGTCTGACCACCGACGTCCGTCGCCGTGACCGTGGTCCCGGACGCCCCGTTCGGGACCCCGAACGCGCAGCCGAAGGCTCCCGTTCCATCCGTCGTCAGGGAGCCGCTCGTGCAGCTCGCGATCGTCACTCCATCGAAGACCAGTCCCACGGGGCTCGTCACCGAGAAGCCCGTGCCCGTCACCGTGATGATGACGTCGATCGGGCCTTGGGCCGGGCTCACGGTGATGGCCGGTATCGTGACCGAGAACGTCCCGGTCGCGGTCTGGCCGCTCGCGTCCGTCGCGGTGACCGTCGTCCCGAACGTCCCGCTCGGCACCACGAACGTGCAGCTGAAGGCTCCCGTTCCCCCCGTCGTCAACGAACCGCCGCCGGGGCAGCTCGAGATCGCGAGAGAATCGAATACGAGCGACGTCAGCGACGTGGAGACCGAGAAGCCCGTTCCCGCCACCGTCACCGTGGCGCCGACGGGGCCGACCCCCGGCGTCACCGTGATCCCCGGGGCGGTCACGGTAAAGTTCGCGGTCGCCGAGTCGAACGCTCCGTCACTCCCGGTCGCCACGACGCTGTACGGAACGCTGCTTGCCGAGTCCGATGGCACCGTGAACGTACAGGAGAAGGCGCCCGTCCCGGACGTGACCTGGCCGGTACACGTCTGGACCGGCGTGGCTCCGTTGAAGGTGAGCGTGACGATGTCGGTACTGGGCGTGAAGCCCGAGCCCTCCAACGTTACGGTGATGCCGGTCGGCCCCTGCGAGGGGACGAGGGTCATCGTCGGGGTCGTGATCGTGAAGGATGCGGTCCGACTGTCCGCACTGCCGTCCGACCCGGTCGCGGTCACCGTATACGGGGTCGCCGACGATGTTCCGGAGACCGTTACGGTGCAACCGAACGTCCCGGTCCCGGACACCGTCGCGCCGCAGGCACCGATCGTGGCACCCGCTCCGATCGTCGTCGTGACCGTTACCCCCGGAGTGAAGCCGGTCCCGGATACCCCGACCGACACACCGCTCGGCCCCCGCGTCAGCGTGAGGGTGATCCCGAGTGTCGTGATCTTGAACGATGCCGCCGCTTGGTCGAAGCTGCCATCCGACCCGGCCGCAGTTACCGTGTAGGGCGTCGCAGACGCCGTCCCGGAAATCGTTACTGAGCAGCTGAATGTGCCGGTCCCGGAAACTGTCGCCCCGCACGCGCCGATGGTCGCGCCCGCTCCGATCGTCGTCGTGACCGTCTTCCCCGGGGTGAACCCGGTCCCCGATACCCCGACCGACACGCCGCTCGGTCCCTGGGTCGGGACGAGCAGTATCCTCGGGGTCGAGATCGTGAACGGCACCGTCGCCTTGTCGAAACTGCCGTCCGACCCGGTCGCCGTCACCGTGTAGGGAGTCGCGGACGCCGTCCCGGTGATCGTCACGGTGCAACTGAACGTCCCGGTCCCGGTCACCGTCGCCCCGCACGCGCTGATCGTCGCGCCTGCTCCGATCGTCGTCGTGACCGACATGCCCGGAGTGAACCCGGTCCCGGATACCCCCACCGACACTCCGCTCGGTCCCTCCGTCGGGGCGAGCGTGATCGTCGGTGCCGTTACCGTGAACATCTGCGCGGTCGTCTGCGTATTCGTCGCATAGTCTTCCCCCGCCACGTCGTAGGTAGCCGCACCCTCCGTAGGTACGGTGAACGTGCAGGCGAAGCCCCCGGTCGTGTCGGTCGTGATGATCGCCCCAGCGAACGTCCCGTCCGAGCACCCGCCGGGCGACTGGCGAACGGAGTTGAACAAGACCGTCACTTGCGAAGACACGCTGAACCCAGACCCCGTCACCACGTACGTCGCTCCCACCGGCCCCTGGGCCGGGCTCACCATGACCGTCGGCGTTGTGACCAGGAACGCGGCCGTCGCCTTGTCGTAGCTGCCGTCCGACCCGGTCGCCGTGACCGTATAGGCCGCCGCCGCTCCGCCCACCTTGAACGTGCAACCGCTGAACGTACCCGTCCCGGTCGCGGTGCACGCGCTCGCCGACCCGATCGTCCCACCGGAGGTGATCGTGAACGTGATGGTTGAGCTCGGCGTGAATCCGCTGCCGGACGCTGTTACTACCACCCCGCCAGGTCCCTGCGTCGGGACGAGCGTCACCGACGGGAGTGTGATCGTGAACGTGGCGGTCGCCTTATCGAAGCTGCCGTCCGACCCGGTCGCCGTTACTGTGTAGGGAGTTGCGGACGCCGTCCCCGTGATCGTCACGGTACAACTGAACGTCCCGGTCGCGGTCACCGTCGCCCCGCACGCACTAATCGCGGCGCCGGCTCCGATGGTTGTCGCTACTGTCTTGCCCGGAGTGAACCCGGTCCCGGATACCCCGACCGACACCCCGCTCGGTCCCTGCGTCAGGGTGAGCGTGATCCCCGGGGTCGTGACCGGGAACGTTGCCGTCGCCTTGTCCGCGCTTCCGTCCGACCCGGTCGCGGTCACCGTGTACGCCGCCGCGGCTCCGCTCACGGTGAACGTACAGCCGCTGATCGTGCCTGTCCCGGTCGCCGTGCACGCGCTCGCCGCTCCAATCGTCCCGCCGGCAGAGATCGTGAAAGTGATCGTCACGCCCGGCGTGAATCCACTGCCCGACACCGTTACCGTGGCTCCGCTCGGTCCCTGCGTCGGGACGAGGATGATCGCAGGTACCGTGACCAAGAACGGCGCCGTAGCCTTGTCAAAACTGGCGTCCGACCCGGTCGCGGTCACAGTGTACGCTGCCGCCGCCCCGCTCACCGTGAACGTGCAGCCGCTGATCGTACCCGTCCCGGTCGCCGTGCATGCGCTCGCCGCTCCGACCGTCCCGCCCGCGGAAATCGTGAACGTGATCGTTACGCCGGGCGTGAACCCACTACCCGAAGCCGTCACCGTGACTCCGGTCAGGCCCTGTGTCGGGACGAGTGTGATCGCGGGTACCGTGACCAAGAACGATGCGGTCGCCTTGTCGTAGCTGCCGTCCGAACCGGTCGCCGTGACCGTATACGTCGCTGCGGCCCCGCTCACCGTGAACGTACAACCGCTGAAGGTTCCCGTTCCGGTTGCCGTGCACGCGCTCGCCGCTCC
The DNA here is from genome assembly GCA_052325545.1 of Thermoplasmata archaeon. Classification (GTDB taxonomy): domain Archaea; phylum Thermoplasmatota; class Thermoplasmata; order Lutacidiplasmatales; family UBA184; genus Lutacidiplasma. The sequence continues at coordinate 913 of JBKQUP010000011.1, read as the reverse complement.
AATCGCCCCGCCCGCGGAAATCGTGAACGTGATCGTTACGCCGGGCGTGAACCCACTGCCCGAAGCCGTCACGGTCACTCCGCTCAGTCCCTGCGTCGGAACGAGCGTCAGCGATGGTGTGGTGATCGTGAATGACGCGGCCGCCTGGTCAAAGCTGCCGTCCGACCCGGTCGCCGTTACCGTGTAGGGGGTCGCGGACGCCGTCCCCGTGATCGTCACGGTGCAGCTGAACGTCCCGGTCCCGGTCACTGTCGCGCCGCACGCGCCGATCGTCGCACCCGCTCCGATCGTCGTCGTGACCGTGGCGCCAGGAGTGAATCCCGTCCCCGAGACCCCCACGGACACGCCACTCGGCCCCTGCGTCAGGGTGAGCGTGGCCGCCGGGGTCGTGATCGTGAACGTGGCGGTCGCCTTATCGAAGCTCCCGTCCGACCCGGTCGCCGTCACTGTGTAGGGAGTTGCGGACGCCGTCCCCGTGATCGTCACGGTGCAGCTGAACGTCCCGGTTCCCGTCACCGTCGCCCCGCATGCGCCGATCGTCGCACCCGCTCCGATCGTCGTCGTGACCGTGGCGCCAGGAGTGAATCCCGTCCCCGAGACCCCCACGGACACACCACTCGGCCCCTGCGTCAGGGTGAGCGTGGCCGCCGGGGTCGTGATGGTGAACGTGGCGGTCGCCTTGTCGAAGCTGCCGTCCGACCCGGTCGCCGTTACTGTGTAGGGAGGTGCGGACGCCGTCCCCGTGATCGTCACGGTACAACTGAACGTCCCGGTCGCGGTCACCGTCGCGCCGCACGCACTAATCGCGGCGCCGGCTCCGATGGTTGTCGCTACTGTCTTGCCCGGAGTGAACCCGGTCCCGGATACCCCGACCGACACCCCGCTCGGTCCCTGCGTCAGGGTGAGCGTGGCC
>JBKQUP010000010.1:0-3450 GCA_052325545.1 Thermoplasmata archaeon | reverse complement strand
GTAGACATGGCCGGTCTCAACCGAGGCCCCCGCAAGGCCCATGATTGTGGTGATGACTAATGCCGCCATAATCCCTGTTTGGCCACGCTGATTCTTCAGGAATCTGCGCATGAACGAAAATCCAAATCGTTTCATTGGACAAACCCCTCCTTCCGGTCAGCGAACGCCGTTTCAAAGGAGCTGAACTGCTGTCCCCCCTTACTCATACGCCGGCACGTCGGCATCGTCGACACGGGGTAGGCACGTCGCGGAAGCTCAGTTGTTCGGTCCGAGCGCGGAATCGTTACGACTGTCGCGCTCGTCGCGACCACGGTCCGCGGGGTCGGTCGAATCCGCCAGCTGCCCTATGTCGTAGACGCGTTCCTGACCGTCTCCCCTGCGAACCCTGCGGCTCTTCACCCCAAGGGCGACGAGCGCCATCCCGAGGCGCTGCCGCTCGACGAGCCCGCCTCCACCGACGCCAAACAGGTCGGCAAAGTCCTGCAACGTTGCCTCCGTCTTGCCTTGGGCAAGAAGTTGCTTGACTCGAAGGTGAACCCGAGACAGGTCAGAATCCGAGACCGCAGAGGGGAGTTCGACGATTGAGCCCGGTGGAACGACACCCCCCTCGGACCCCATCTCATCCGTCAGAAATCTCCACGGCCGCCCCGGTCCCGAGACATAGGGGAGGAACTTTGCCGGTCCCTCTCTCCACATCAACCCGAACTCCCGCCACAGAGTTACCTCGGGGGCGGCTCGAGATAGGATATGGAAGAGCTGTCCGGCGCTCTCCCGATCCGGAACCACGAAGAGGCAAGGTCGTTGTGCCGCCAAGGCCTTTCGGAGGTTCCGGACCACCTGTTCCGGATGTTTGACCAGGTTGCTCGTCTCCACCTCCACGTTGTAGGTCTGGCCATTCCATTCGAAGACCCCGTCCGGCTGGGGGAGCACTCCCCCTTGGGCCGTGATCCTTGGCCGGAGACTTTCGAGGGGTGTTAGACCATCCGCGAGCAGCTCGGTGTGGTCGGCCCCCTCATTTCTGCGGACCTCCAGCGCCTGAAGGTGGAAGGTTCCTCGGGGGGCCAGCCGGTACTTTCCGTTGGTCGGGTCTCTTTCGAGATCTCCGGCGGTCACGCACGCGCTGAGGGCGCCGTCCAGCCGACTCGCCGGCAAAGCTGCCTCGCTCAACAGCTCTTCACGGGTCATGGGCTCAGTCGAGAGGGCGCTGAGCAGAAGCTCGACGGTTTCCTGCTCCACCAGCCAAGGCGAAGCCTCCGAATCCTCGGGCTGGGCGTACCGACGTGAGCTCGCGGCCACGGCCGCCTGTAGGTCGGCTGTATTGGCCGCGGGAGCGGGGCTGGGACGCGTTTCCAGCTTCACTAGGCCTCCCGATGTCGCCAGCGCCACCTCGTGCGGCCGGAGGCCGTCCACGAGGTCCTGCGGGGTCCAGCCGTGACTCTCCCCGCTTACGATCTTCCACGCGTCGTCCATATCCTCGACGCCGAGCGTGAAGAGAAACCAGACGTCGACGTTCCCGAGGAGGGCGGCCTGGATGCGAGGGGGCACCCGGTGGAGGTACTGTGTGATCGCGACGACGTGGAGCCCAAACTTCGCCCCCTCGCTGAGAATGTCCGCGAGGGTTGGGATCGCGTAGTTGTGGACCTCGTCGAGGAAGAGGTAGATTGGCTTGTCGGGTCGCCCGCTCCGCTGGATCGCGGCCCAGAGCTGGGTGATGTAGATCGCGCCGAGGAAGTTGGCGCCGTCGGCACCGAGCGCCGCCTTGGAGAGGTTCAGCAAGAGGAGGGGATGCCGCAGCAGCTGGTCGAACGCGACCGCGTGGCTCCGCTGACACAGCGCGACGCGGAGGAGCGGGTTGGTAGCGATCTTTCCGACCTTGTCGAGCGTGGACATCGTGAAGTTGTAGTCGAGCCGCGGGAGGTGGTGCTCGAGGAAGTCCCGAAGCGGTCCATCGGGTGCGGACTTGACGAACCGCTGGAGCGCCGGCTTGGAGGTCAGGATCTGGTATGCGTCGACGAGGTTCGAGCCTGGGGTCCGAGCGAGCCCCTGCACGAGGGCCCTTAGGACGAACTCCGCCCGTCCACCAATACTCTCCTCGCCCCAGGCGCTGCGGATCGCCGCGAGAAGGTCGCCCGCGAGCGCCTCCGCCCACCGTTCCAGCGATTCGGACCCGTCATCCGGCGCATGAAGGATAGATAGCGGGACGGAGACCATCTTCGTCCCGTTTTGCTCGAACGTGCTCTGAGCGGGGTCGACCTCGATCGACTCGGACGCGACCGCTGAAGGGAGACGCGTCACGACCCCATCCACGAACGTCCCGGTGGGCTCGATCACGACCACGGTCGATTCGGGCTGCTTCCGGAGGATCTGAAGGGCGAGCGACATAGCGAGGGTCGACTTTCCCGACTGGGTCCGACCGAGGATGGCGACGTGGTTCCATTCCCGCGGAAGTGCGACCCGGTGAGAGCCGCTGACCCCTACCACGAGCCGTTCTGCGGCGCGGGAGTCGGGGGAAGCGGGCAGGCGTACGACGAGTTCCGGCCCCGGCTGCCCCCGGGGCGCTCCCGCGTAGGAGCACTCAGGGTGGTGAGCAGCCCACGGGATGCTGAGCAGGGCCGCGAGCTCCGTGCCGGAAACGTTCCGGCGGGCCTTCCTGCTCGAGAATCGACGGAGGTCATGGTTAGTCAGAGCCGCGTGGAATCCCCACTCCGCCCTGGAGCGGATGATTTTCCACCGCCTCCAGGGCACTCCCCCGGTGGTCGTCCACTGCCCCAGCCAGGCCCCGAGCGCGGTCAGCGCCTCCTCCGGCTCGGGCCCGGTGATGTGGGCCCTGAGCTCGACATGATAGGCCGCCTCGGCGCGCCGGGCGTGCATCGCGAACCGGAGCGGGTGGTGCTGGCGCTGGGCGACGTTATCGTAGAGCGGCGAGAAGAAGGTCGATTCCCAGCCTCGGAGCCTTCGAAAGAGGAGCTGCAGGAGAACGTCGTGCTCGCGCAGCGACCGCGAACCGAGGATCCGCAGAAGGAAACTCGCGCTGTCCACGTTGGGTTGGATCTGGATGGGCAGGTGGTGGTGCCTGAGCGTGGGGACGGCGCGCGCGTAGACCCCATCCGGAACCAGCGTCTCGGCGAGGCAGTCGATGGGGTCGCCTCCCGCGAGGCGTGGGCGGGTGCTCTCGAGGTACGCGAGCATCGCGTCGAGCTCGTCCGAACCGACCGAGCCGAGCGCGTAGCGCACCCGCCCATCCTTCTCCCGGTGGATCTCGAGCGAGAACGGGTCGGACGTGTTCCAGACGAGAGGCGTGGTCTCCGGCGGGTCCTTGGTGGGCGACGGTAGGAGCAGTTCGCGATGGACGGTTCCGCTGTCCATGACTAGGCGAGCGCGGATTCGGGGTTATTGGGCTACTTCACCCGGCGGAATCTGAACGGAGATTTGGCGTCGAGCAGCTTCCAC
>JBKQUP010000009.1:0-142273 GCA_052325545.1 Thermoplasmata archaeon | reverse complement strand
TGACCAGCGAGGAGTTCCCGCCGACGGTCATCATGGAGGAGGGGATCGTCAGCGCGCCGGTCCGCTTCTACGCGAGCAAGATCGTCTGCGGCGTCGACCGTTCGTGCGACCAGCTGTTGGTCGTGCTCTCGGACATCCAGCCTCCCCCGTCCATGCTCAACGCCATCGGTCGGGCGCTCCTCGACTGGGCCGAAGAGAAGGGGATCCAGCTCATCGTCGCCGTGGAAGGCCAGCCCATCGAAGGGGAGGCGCGCGGCGACGCCCGGGTCGTGGCGATGGCGAACCGGGCCGCGACCTCCCTACTGGAGAAGTACCGGTTCGACGCCGCCAGCGGCGTTGTGACGGGACTCGCGGGAGGCCTCCTGCTCGGAGCGATCGCGCGGACGACCCCGGTCCTCTGTCTGGTGGCCCAGGCTCACAAGGACTATCCGGATGCGCGGGCCGCGGCGAAGGTGATCGAGACGATCAACCCGCTCGTGCCGCTCCTCGTGCTCGACACGAAACCGCTCCGGGACAAGGCCCGCCAGATCGAGTCGGAGGTCCGCAAGACGCTCCAGCAGACTCGGGAATCGATCGCGAGCATGCGGAACGCAGAACCGGAGGGGCCGGGTGAGATGTATCGCTGATTCCGCGATGGGCCCCCCGACGGCCCCGGTTCCCGACGCCCGTCCCCCGGTCACGCTGCGCGAGTTCCGCCTCAGCGACCTCCCGTTCGTCGGGGCGATCGTCGCGGAGGCGCTCCACGAGCACTACGACCCGTCGCTGTACGGTTCCCTCTCGATGGAGTGGCCGACCGGGTTCCTCGTCGCCGCCGACCCTTCGGACGTTCCCGCCGGCTTCCTGCTCGGGGTGAACCAGGTCGAGGGCGAGGCCCGGATCCTGATGTTCGCGGTGGAGCGCCGGCAACGGACGCAGGGCGTGGGGACCCTGCTCATGTCGACGTTCCTCGAGCGGTGCCGGGCGAGGAGGTTCCGCCGCGTGACGCTCGAGGTTCGGGTCTCGAACGCCACCGCGATCCGCTTCTACTCCCGGTACCAGTTCTCCGTAATCGACCTCCTGCGGGCCTACTATTCCGACGGGGAGAACGGCTACCAGATGGCCTGCGACCTCCGCTGACGCGCGACCGGTCCACCCGTAGGCTTCAAAGCCTAGGCGTCGGGTGACTCACTCCTATGCCTACAGGGTGGCCCTCCGCGAGCGACCTCATGACCGGGCGTCCGGTGACGCTCCCGTACGACGCACCGATATCGAAGGCGCTCGGCCTGATGCGCACGCGCCGGATCCACGAGATCCCGGTGCTCCGGAACACCCGGCTCATCGGAATGGTCACGATCGAGTCGATTGCCCGGCGGGGCCGCTGGTCGCTCGCGACCAAGGTCGAGCACCTCCTGGTGCTCCCCCCCCTCGTCCTTCCGACGACATCGTTCCCGGAGATCGCGGAGCAGCTCCTTGCGACCGGCCTGAGGGCCGCCCCCGTCATCGGCCGCCGCGGGGAACTTCTCGGGGTCATCAGCCGCACTGACCTCGTCCGCGCGATGCCCGGGATCTCGCTCCTCCGCTCGGCGGAAGGACCCACCGTCGAACAGGTCGCGCGCTCGGCCGGGGAGGTCGTCCACGAGGACGACCAGTGCCGGAACCTCGTCACCCAGCTCCGGCTTCTCGAGGACCACCCGCTCCCCGTCGTCGACCGGAAGGGTCGGATCGTGGGCGCGGTCGGCATCGCCGACCTCGGCGAGGTCCTCTGGCGCCCCGTCGTGGGCGGGAAGCGCGACGCCCGAGCGAACCGCTCCGCGCTGGAGGTCAAGGTGGGGTCGATCATGCGATCCCCCGCGGTCACCATACCCCTCGGCGCCTCCGCGATGGATGCGGCGCGGGTGATGGCCCGGGAGAAGGTCTCGAGCGTCTTCGTCGTCGAGGACCATCGACCGACCCGCGTCGTCGGGGAGGTAGACCTGTTGAGCCTCGCCATCTCCCGCGCCCGACCGGGCGTCCGCCCGGAGGGGGTCGAGAACGTCTACGTCGAGATCACGGGGCTTCGAGGCTCGGCCGACGCCGGCCTTATCGCGGAGATCGACGGAGGCATCGCAAAGGGCCTTCGCCGGATCGCCCGATACGTTCGCCCGACGCTCCTGACCCTTCACTTCGCTCCGCAGGGCACCCACCGAACGAACGACCTCACGGTCGAGGCACGCCTGTTCACCGAGCAGGGTCGGATCTTCTACGCTTCCCACACCGGCTGGAACCTGATGGCCGGCGTCGCCGGGCTCCTCGACGAGCTTACCGCGCAGACCCGCCGCGTGAGCGAAGTCCCCCGTGGCAAGGGTCGGCGAAGCCTCCTCCTCCCCGAGGCGGACGAGGCGACATCCGAGGACGCCGACCTCGAGGCGAAGCTCCGCGCCTTGTCGGAAGACGAAGAACCGTAGAGAGGTAGGATCCATGATCCCGGGAGGCCCCCGCAACGCGCGCCAGATGCAGATGATGATGCGTCGCATGGGCATGACGACGGAGGACGTGCCCGACGTCGAGGAAGTGGTCGTCCGGACCAAGACAAAGGAGCACGTCTTCCGCGCCCCCGAGGTGACGATCCTGACCGTCCAGGGGGTCCGGACCTACCAGGTCATCGGCAACCCGGAGGTCCGAGCGCGTTCGGCCGGCGCGCCGTCCAAAAGCGCCGGGGTCGCCCCGGCCGCTGCGCCCGCCGCCCCAACCGGCCCCCCCGAGGAGGACATCCGCCTCGTGATGGAGCAGGCGAACGTCTCGCGCGAGGAGGCGATCGAGGCCCTCCTCCAGGCGAAAGGAGCCCCCGCGGAGGCGATCTTGCAGATCCTCTCCCGAGGGGGCTAGTGACCGAGCTCAACGGACCGATTTCGAGAGAGTGCGTCGAGGGGTATCTCTTCGCTTTTCCCCCGCTCGCCCTCCTGGTCTTCCAACGCACGCCGGCCCGGGGCCGGGTCTGGGGCCCCGTGCAGGGGAAGGTCGAGCCGAGCGACCGGGATTTCCCGACCGCCGTCTGTCGGGAGGTCGAGGAAGAGACCGGTTTCGTTTCCCGGCCGGACCGGCTCATCGACCTCGATTGGCACGTCCCGTTCCGGGCCGACAACGGGGAGGTCTGGCGCCTGCACGCGTTCGCGCTCGAGGTCCCCCGTTCGTTCCAGCCCCGCCTGAGCGACGAGCACGAGGCCGCCGAGTGGGTCTCGGCCGAGGAAGCCCTCCGCCGTCTGCACTATGAGGACAATCGGGCCGCGGTCGAGCGGCTCCGCGAGCGTCTTTCGAGCCGACGCCCGGGCGTTTAGGGACTCCGACTCGCGGACTGCCGCGCTCGAAGACCCGTGGACCCTCCGAATCGAGGAGCACGATCGGAGAGGCGGGTCCGGAGAGCTCCCACGGAAGGATCCCGGATCCAATCCACCACCCCAAACGTTTAGCCACGCCCCCCGGTCTTCGAGCGATGGCGGGAAGTTCCCCCGAGCCCGACGCCCCCGCTCCGGTCGCTCGTGTGTTCGCTACGGTGGGTCCGGAGCTCGTCGAAGCGATCCGGGCCGAGAAGCCGAACCGGGTGATCCTTCAGGTTCCCGGGGGGCTCGTCCGCAACGCCCACGACCTTGCCGCTCGACTGCGCGACTCGACCGGGGTCCCGGTCGACCTCGCCGCCCGTCCCTGCTTCGGGGCCTGCGACTTCCCGTCCCGCGACGAGGCGCCGCGGGCGGACCTGGCGGTCGTGCTGGGCCACGCGCCGATCCCGAACGTCCCGCTCCCACGTTCCACCTTCTTTGTCGAGATGCGCGAAACGGGGGGGGATCCCGAGAAGCTCGCCGAGATCGTCGTCGATGCAAGGCTGCCGACCCGGCTGGGGCTCGTGGCCTCGGTCCAGCACCTCGGCCTCGTCGAGCCGTTGCGGGCTGCCCTCGGCCGTCGGGGATACGAGGTCCGCGTCGGAAGCGGGGACCGCCGCCTCGCGTTCCCGGCCCAGGCGCTCGGCTGCAACTACACGGGGGCGGAGGCGGTCGCGGGGGAAGTGGACGCCTTCCTCTTCCTCGGTACCGGCCGATTCCACCCGATCGGTCTCGCCTTCGCGGTGGACCGTCCCGTCCACGCTCTCGACCCGCTCCAGGGTGAGCTCGAACCCCCGATCGACCGCGGGGCCCTCATCCGAAAGCGTCAGCTCATGGTCGCGGCGGTCCGAGACGCGCGGCGCTGGGGGATTCTGGTGTCGACGTTCGCCGGACAGAACCGAAGCCCGACCGCGCTCGCGCTCCAAGAGCGGGCCCGAGCCCGGGGATGGGACGCCGAGATCCTGCTCTTCGACCGCTTGGACGGCCGGGACCTAGAGGGGCGTGCGTTCGACGCGTACGTGAACACCGCGTGCCCTCGGATCGCCCTCGATGATGGCGGCAACTATCCGAAGCCGATCCTGACGCCTCCCGAGTTCCTCATGGCGCTCGGGGAGCTTCCGCTCGAGCCGTATCGGTTCGATACCTACCACTGAAGGCGCAACGCGAAAGAACCGGGAAGGGGGTCCTTCTTCTTGTGAGGTGGTTCCTCCTCGGGGCCGTCGCGGCCCTCGTGGCGGGGGTCGCGCTGGTCGCGCTGAGCGTCGTCGAGGGCGGCGCGAAGGTCGCCCTCCTGGTCATCGTTCCGGTCCTGTCGGGTTCCTCCCTCACCTTTCTCCTCGGGGTGGTGCTGCTCGTCGTTGGGTTCCTATCGCTTCCCTTCGCGATTGCCGCGGAGTGGGGGGAAGAACTCCCATCGCTGCCTTCCAGCGGGACCGCGCCGCCGGAACGTCAGAGCGGTGTCGGGGGAATCGTCCTGGTGGGCCCCGTCCCGATCGTCTTTGGGTCCTGGAAGGGGATGTCTCGGCGAACCCGGTGGTGGCTAGCGCTGGCCGGCGCCGTGGTCCTTACCGTCGCGTTCGTCGTGTTCGTGCTGGCCCTGTTGCTCCTGAGGTAGGGCCCGCCATGCCCGCGTGGGCGGCCTTGAGGAACATTCGGTGCATGCGGGGGTCTCCCGAGAGCTCCGGATGGAACGTGAGCCCCCAGATCGATCCTGCCCGGACCCCGACGACCTCGCTCCCGTGCCAGGCGATCGGCGTCGCGTCGGGTCCGACCGAGTGGATGCGCGGGGACCGGATGAACACGCCGGGGAACGATCCTCCCTCGAGACCTTCGACCCGCACGGGAGCCTCGAACGACTCTCGCTGCGAACCGTAGTCGTTCCGGCGGACCTGGACATCGAGGACTCCCAGCGTAGGAGGGTCGAGTCCGGAGAAGCCCGGGACGAGCTCGCGGGCGAGCAGGATGAGCCCGGCGCACGTCGCGAGGACCGGAAGGCCGGTGCGAAGCCGGTCGGCTAGGTGGTTCCAAAGGCCGGCTTGCACGAGGAGCCGGGCGATCGTGGTCGACTCGCCGCCGGGGAGGAAGAGGGCGCCGACCCGGCCCAGCTCTTGGGGAGTACGGACCGCGAGGACGTCGTCGCCCGGGAGGATCGCGCCGAGCGCCGAGAGGGTCTCCGGCACGTCGCCTTGCAGCGCGAGGACACCCACCTTCATTTGTGCTTTCGAAGCTCCTCGATGACCGCCTTCGCGCGGTCGAATCGGATCTGATGGTCCTTGACGAGCCGTTCGACGACCCGGTCGACCTCGTCGGGCTGCGCGCCGGCGCTCACGGCGAGGTTCCGGGCATGGAGCTCCATGTGACCCCTCTGGATCCCTTCGGTCGCGAGGGCCCGAAGGGCGGCGAAGTTCTGCGCAAGCCCGACGGAGGCGAGCACCATCCCGAGCTCGCTCGCGGACTTCACACCGAGGATCTTGACGTTCGCCTTGGCGGTCGGGTGAACGGCGGTCGCGCCCCCGATAAGACCGACCGGGACCGGGATCTCGATCGTTCCGACGAGGTTTCCGTTCGTGTCCTTCTCGTAGGTGCTGAGGGGGAGGATCGCCGTGCCCAGGCCGGTGGACTTCAAGGCCGCATAGGAGTGCGCGCCCGCCTCGATCGCCCGGAAGTCGTTCCCGGTCGCGACCACGACCGCGGAAACGCCGTTCATGATTCCCTTGTTATGCGTCGCGCAGCGGAACGGGTCGGCGACCGCGAGCGCGTAGGCGTCCAGGATTGAATCAACGACCTGGGCACCGCTGCTGGTCTTGGTCTTGAGGAGGCTCGCCGGGAACGTGGCGTGCGCCCGCGCGAGCCGGTGGACCGCGAGGTTCGAAATGATCCGGAGCACGGGCCGACCGCCCGCGAGGCGTCCGATCTCGGGGGCGAGCGCCTCGCACATGGTGTTGACGGCGTTCATGCCGCCCGCGTCCCGCGCGTCGACGAGAAGGTGGACGACGACCATGATCCCGCGGGCCGAAGGAACGATCCGGACCTCGAGGTCCTTCGCGCCGCCCCCGAACCGGACGAGCACCGGGTCCTTCGCGTTGGCCGCCTCCAGCAGCTTGTCGCGCATGTGAAGGATTCGGTGGCGGGCCGCCTCCGGGTCGGGCACGTCGAGGACCTGGATCTGTCCGATCATCACCGGCGCCGTCGTCTCGGCCGTGAACCCGCCGGCCGCCCGGACGACCTTCGCCGCGTTGGAGGCCGCCGCGACCACGCTCGGCTCCTCAATCGCCATCGGGATGAGGTAGTCTATGCCGTTGATCCGGAAGTTGGTCGCGACCCCGAGCGGGAGCGGCATGACGCCGATCACGTTCTCGATCATTCGGTCGATGATCCCCGGGTCAATCCCCGGTGGGAACTCGAACGCCTTCGCTTCCTCCGGCGTCAATTTCGCCCATTTCTGGACGAACGCGCGGCGCTCGGCGACGGTCCGACGGTAGAATGCCGGGACTTCCGATGATCTCTCTTCCATGGTTCACTCCTCAGCCGACGGCTCCGCAGCCGCGTCGTCCGTCGGGGACTTTTCCGCTTTCGCCCGCGCCACGATGACCTTTGCGGGTCGTAGCAGCCCGCCAAAGAACCGGTACCCCTGCTGCACGACCTCGGCGACCGACCCGTCGGGATGGGCCGGGTCCGCCGGGGCCTCCCCGATCGCCTCGGCTTCCTCGGCTCGGAACGGCTGGCCGGCCGCCGCTACGGGCTCGACCCCCTCATGCTTCAGGAAGGTCGTCCACTCGTGGTCGAGGAGGTCGAGCCCCTTTCGGGTCGGGTCCGACGGCGGCAGGTGCGCGAAGGAGTCCCGGGCCACCCGGAACGCCTCGATGATGGGGAGCAGCTCGCGGACCAGGCCCGCCCGGGCCTGTCGAGAGATCGACTCGCGGTCGCGCTCGACCCGCCGCCGGAAGTTGTCGAAGTCGGCGAGGAGGTACTTGTAGCGGGTCGCCCAGTCCTCCGAAGGTTCCGGCGGGGCTTCGACCGTCGGCTTTGCCGGACTCTCGCCGTCGGGACGATGGGGCGGAGGAATCTCAGCGGTGTCTTCTGGCATCTGAGTCGGTCGGTTGCAGTGTGGCTGGGCCTAATGAGGCTTGTTGCGGGGGCGAGAATCCGCTCGAATTCGCACTCCGGTGGGAATCCCGGAGGGCCTCCTGACACGGGTCGAGGGAGCCCGCACCCAGCTCTTTGCGGAGAGGGAAAGAGCCTTCCCGGAGGGTGCACCGGAGGGGCCGGAACCGCCCGTTCCCGGGGGGTCGCGGGAGGGTCAGTTTTCCTCCGAAACCCAAGCGTTATAACGCATACCCGGCTCGCCAATTTCGGGTCAATTTCCGCCCCGATTTACGATGGTGCAACAGTCGGTCGACGCCCCAGTGTACGACGCGAGTTCTATCCAGGTACTCGAGGGCCTTTCGGCGGTCCGCCGACGGCCCGGAATGTACATCGGTTCGACCGATTCGCGCGGTCTCCACCACCTGGTCACCGAGGTCGTCGACAACTCGATCGACGAGGTCCTCGCCGGGGCGTGCGACGAGATCCAGGTGACGCTCCAGACGGACGGCTCGTGCTCCGTCCGGGACAACGGCCGGGGCATACCGGTCGAGATCCATCCCAAGTACAACCGGCCCGCGCTCGAGATCGTGATGACGATCCTCCACGCGGGCTCGAAGTTCGACCGGAACACCTACAAAGTGTCGGGTGGGCTCCACGGCGTCGGCGTCCACGTGGTGAACGCCCTCTCCGAGTGGCTCGAAGTTCGGGTCTCCCGTGACGGTAAGGAATACTTCCAGCGGTACGAGCACGGGGCTCCCATCGCTCCCCTCAAGGTGGTGGGAAAGGCGGACGCTACCGGAACGGATGTCCGCTTCAAGCCCGACAGCACGGTGCTCGAGACCACGACCTTCGACAAGGAGACGGTCGCGCGTCGCCTGAAGGAACTCTCGTTCCTCAACCCCGGGGTCACGATCCAGTTCAAGGACGAGCGGGACGGGTTCGCCGAGACGTACCACCACGCCGGTGGGATCGTCGAGTTCGTCGAGGAACTGAACAAAGGCTCGAACGTGCTCTTCCAGCCCCCGATCTCCCTCCATGCGAAGCGCGACACCACGGACATCGAGGTGGCGCTCCAGTACAACGACGGGTACAACGAGACGGGGCTCGCGTTCGTCAACAACATCAACACCGTCGACGGCGGCACCCACGTAATGGGCCTTCGTTCGGCCCTCACCCGGACCCTGAACGACTACGCGCGAAAGCGTGGGTTCGTCAAGGGCGACAAGGAGGGCCTCACGGGCGAGGACGTCCGGGAGGGGCTCACGTCGGTCCTTTCGGTCAAGGTCCTCGAGCCACAGTTCGAGGGCCAGACGAAGGCCCGGCTCGGGAACTCCGAGGTGAAGGGCCAGGTGGAGACCGCTGTCAACGAGAAGCTCGCCGAGTTCCTCGAGGAGCACCCCGCGGTCGGCCAGTCGTTGATCTCGAAGGCGGTCCAGGCGTCGCAGGCCCGGGAGGCCGCGCGCAAGGCCCGCGAGCTCACCCGCCGCAAGGGGCTGCTCGAGGGAGGTGGACTCCCCGGAAAGCTGGCCGACTGCCACTCCCACGACCCCGCGGAGTGCGAGCTCTTCCTCGTGGAGGGGGACAGCGCCGGCGGGACCGCGAAGCAGGGCCGGGACCGGGAGTTCCAGGCGGTCCTCCCGCTCCGAGGGAAGATCCTGAACGTCGAAAAGGCCCGCCTCGACAAGATGCTCGCGAACGATGCGATCCGGGCACTGATCACGGCCATCGGGATCGGGATCGGTGACGAGCAGGACCTGACGCGCCTGCGCTACCACAAGATCATCCTGATGACGGATGCCGACGTCGACGGCTCGCACATCCGGACGCTCCTGCTGACGCTGTTCTACCGGAAGATGCCGAGCCTCATCACCGAGGGCCACGTTTTCATCGCCCAGGCGCCCCTCTACCGGATCCAGAAGGGCTCGCGCATCCAGTACGCCTACTCCGACGACGAGCAGCAGAAGATGCTCGCCGAGCTCGGCGGGATGAAGGGCGTGACGATGAACCGGTACAAGGGGCTCGGCGAGATGACCGCGGAGCAGCTCTCCGACACGACCATGAAGCCCGGGTTGCGGACGCTCCTCAAGGTCACGGTCGAGGACGCCGGCCGGGCGAACGAGCTCTTCCAGATCCTGATGGGCGAAGAGGTCGAGCCGCGCCGCCAGTACATCCAGGAACACGCGGTCGAGGTCACGAACCTCGACATCTAGTCGAGGCATGGGAGCGCGCCCCGGCCGGGCCGCGGGCCTGGGACCACCTCGGAGAGAACGGCTTTAACGCGGGACCTAGTCCCGGCCGGCGTGAGTCCCCCGAGCTCTCCGCGTTCGACCGTCTTTCGAGGCGGGCTCCTGGTCACCCAGGACCCCAAGCGACGCGTGGTGCGGGGGGACCTACGGGTCGAAGGGGGCCGGGTCTCGTCGGTGGGGGACGTCGGGAAAGCTCCGGCCGACGAGGAGGTCGATGCCTCGGGGTACGCTATCGTGCCGGGGTTCGTCAACGCCCACACCCACGTCGCGATGAGCCTTCTCCGGGGGATCGCCGACGACCGGGGGCTTGCGGGGTTCCTCGAGACGCTCTTCGTCGTGGACGCGCGCCGGACCGAAGCGGACGTGGAAGCGGGCGCGCGGGCCGGCATCGCGGAAATGCTCCTTTCCGGAACGACCTCGTTCCTCGACCTGTACTACTTCGAGGATGCGGTCGCCCGGGCGGTCGAGTCGCTCGGGATCCGCGGCTTCCTCGGCTGGGCGGTCCTCGACCCCGAGCTCACCACGCAAAAGGGGGTCCCGGTGGAGAACGCGCGAGCGTTCATCGAGCGCTGGAAAGACCACACGCTCGTCTCCCCGCTGGTGGCGCCTCAGGGCGTCTACGTCTGCGGGAAGGAAACCTGGCTGCGGGCCCGAGAGGTGGCGCAGAGCGCGGGGGCGCTCGTCCACTACCACCTTGCGGAGACGCGCCGAGAGGTTCACGAGCACCAGACGAAGACCGGCCGTCGTCCGGTCGTCTGGCTGGAGGAGATCGGATTCCTCGGCCCCCGCCAGGTCGCCGCGCACGCCGTCTGGTTGACCGGGGAGGAGATCGGTCTCCTCGCACGGCAAGGGGTCGGGATCGCCCACTGCCCGAGCTCGAACCTGAAGCTCGCCTCCGGCGGAGTGGCCCCCGTGGTCGAACTTCGGGCGGCGGGAGCCACTGTCGGTCTCGGCACGGACTCGGTCGCATCCAACAACTCCCTTTCGATGCTGCGCGAGATGCACATCGCGGGCCTCGTACAGAAGAACCAGCGCTGGGACGCTACCTGTCTTTCGGCCCAGGAGCTCCTCGACCTCGCGACCATCGACGGGGCGCGTCTCCTCGGACGGGCGGCCGACCTGGGCTCGCTCGAGGTCGGCAAGCAAGCGGACCTCTCCCTCTTCCGCCTCGACCACCCCACCCTGCTTCCGGCGCGGCCGGAGGCGATCGTCTCGCACCTGGCCTACTCGGCGTCGGACGAGGCGATCGATTCGGTCTACGTCGGCGGGGTGCCCGTCGTCCGCCACCGGAACCTGGTGCGGGCGGACTGGGCCTCGATCCGTCGGGAGGGCGAGGCGGCCGCCGACGCGCTCTGGTCGGCACGACCCAAGTGAGCCCAACCACGCGGGGCCTAATGTCCCGAGAGAGCGTCCGCCAGGCCTGCGGCGAGCTTCCACGCGAGCTCCTCGGGGGTGCCCTCGACCCCGAGTTCGCGCAAGGACGTCAGTCGTTCCAGAGCTTTCGGAGAGAGCCCGAATAACTTTCGGAGCAGGTCCCGGTCGAGCTCGAGGGGAACGATGCCGCTGTGGAGCAGCGCGCCCCCCGCGAGGTGCTGGGCCGCCCCTCCCAGAACCTTCTCCTGGTGGCTCAACACCGAGCCGCGAGCGCTCAGCAGGCAGTAATCCGGGTCGGCGCCAGGGGGATCCACCCACTTCGCAGCAACACCTCGTTGGGAGAGGAACCGAACGACTCCCTCCCCTAGGCGGGAATAGGCGTGGACGTAGTCGTTTCCCACGCGCGGGTCAGCACGGGGAAGAACGATCGACCAGGCGAGGTCGCCGGGTGCGTGGAGGAGGCCGGTCCCGCCCGTGGCGCGAAGCACCGTCGGGACCCCGGCCTTCGCCGCTCGGACGAGGTAGGCGGCTTCGGGATGGACCCCTACACCGTAGGAGACGGCGCGGTCGGTCAGGACGGCGGCACGAACGGCCGGGACCCCGCGCCGCAGGATCACCTCGTCGGTGCGGATGTTCTCCGAGCACGTCACCCGGACGTCGACCCACGTCGTGAGACCCGGGCCGGGGGAAACCGCGGTCTTCGCTCGCCCAGTTCCGGACATGACTCCCTATTCCCGATTCCGGCGGGGTATCAAAAGGCTTAGAACACATCGCTCCTGGCAAGGCCATGGCAGAACTGACGGAATTCCGTCTGCACGCCGGGGACCCTGCTCCCGACTTCGAGCTGCCCGGGGTCGATGGAAAGACGTACCGCCTCGGAGACTTCGCCGACCGCAAGCTGATGCTCGTCGTGTTCTGGTGCAACCACTGCCCCTACGTCCAGGCCTGGGAGAGCCGCATGGTCGAGCTCGGCCGACAATATGGACCGAAGGGGGTCGGGGTCGTGCTGATCAATTCGAACGACGCCCGCGCCTACCCGGAGGACCGACTCGAATCGATGGTCCACCGCGCGGCGGAGAAGAAGTACCCCTTCCCGTACCTGCAGGACGAGTCCCAGGAGGTCGCGCGCGCCTACGGCGCGCTCGTGACCCCCCACCCGATGCTCTTCGGGCCGGACCGCAAGCTGCTCTTCCAGGGTCGCATCGACAACGACCACCAGCACGCCGAGCGTGCGAACGAAAAGTACCTCGCGCGGGCGCTCGACCAGGCGCTCGCCGGAAAGCCGGTCGATCCCACCACACTACCGGTCGCGGGCTGCACGGTCAAGTGGAAGGTCTGACCCCGGTTTCACCCCGGAAGGCCGACTTGGGCGCCCTCTTCGGGCGCGCACCTGGACCCGACGCGCCTCAAACGCTGCGGCGAGGGTAGGATCGACAGCCGTACCGGCGTGGTCGAGCTTCGCGGCGATGGAGACCTTCCCCGCGAGGGCCCGCGCGAGCTTGCCCCGCTCCGCCCGCGGGGCGGATTGGATGGCCGAGTGAAGGAAGAGTAGCCCGTGGCGGGGCGGCGGGGCGTGGCCCCGCAAGTGCTCGAAGAACGCTCGTTCCGCGCCGAGCACTTGGACAGTGCTGGACGGTAGACGAGCGAGCCGGTCCAGTCCGCCGGCTTGCGCTACCATGCGGGCCGCGAGCTCGGGTCCGAGGAGGGCAGTCAGGTTCGGGGTCCTCACAGGGGAGGACGCACTGACCGCCTCTTGGAGAGCCCGGCGAGCGTCGGTCACCGAACGGTAGAGTTCGCCGAGGCGGCGCCTTGCTTCGATGAGCCCGGGGTCGGCGGGCCCGAGGCCGGGTCGCGAAGTGCCTTCGGTGGCGGCCCGAGCCGCGCGGGCGTGATCGCCGGGGTCGAGATCGGGGAAATCGCGGGAGACCCAGCTTCCGAGACGCTCCCCGATCAGGTTTCGGACCCGGTCCAGGTCGGCGCCGGCTCGGACCGCCTCCTGGACGTGGATAGAAGGATCCCAGGACGCCTCCAACGCCCGTTCGGCCTCCTCGAGCAGAGCGGTCCCAAGGAGCGCCCGGTCGGGCATCGTGATTGCCGCGGGCACCGCAAGAGGGGCATTTGGGTCGTACCGGAGGCCGTGGTCCGCGAGGCGACGATCGCGGGTCCTCCATCCGGATGTCTCTGCCCCCTTGAGGAGCTGCTCCTCCTCCGGCGTGAGGTGGCCCTCTCTCCGGAGTCGGGCACGTTCCGCGAGCAGGCCAGGTTCCGTGGGGGCTGGAACGGCCTGCACCACCTCCTCCCCGTCTACGAGGAACGTGCCGAACCAGGTCGTGACGACACTCTTCACGAGCCGCCGGAAGCCGCGCGACATAAATAGGCCGGCGCGGGTCGAGGCCACCAATGGTGGAGACTCCTTCCCGCGACCTCGTGCGCATCGAGCGGAGGGGTGGCACCGTGCTCCTGACGCTCGACTCCCCTCCGGTCAACGTTCTTTCGATGCCGGTGGTCGAGGCTCTTTCGGCCCGTATCTCGGAGGCGGAAGCGGACCCTGAGGCGCGTGTGGTTGTGATCGCAAGCGCGTTCGAGAAGGCGTTCGCCGCCGGCGCGGATGTCCGGGAGATGGCGGCGCTGGACCGCGAGAGGGTTCGGGTCAACGGCGCGAGAGGCCAGGCACTCACCCGGCAGATCGAGCACCTTCCCCTACCGGTCATCGCCGCAGTGCGCGGGGTTGCACTGGGAGGGGGGTGCGAGCTCTGTCTCGCATGTGACTTCATCATCGCAAGCGAGGATGCCCAGTTCGGCCAGCCAGAGATCAACCTCGGGATCATGCCCGGGTGGGGCGGAACCCGTCGTCTTCCGCGCCGGATCGGCGCTGCACGTGCTCGACGGTGGATGATGACAGGTAGGCCGGTTCCCGCCTCCGAAGCGGTCGCGCAGGGTCTCGTTGATCGTGTGGTCCCCGGTTCGGAGGTCCTCCCCGCGGCCTTTGCGCTCGCCGAGGAGCTCGCGACCAAGCCACCCATCACCCTCGCCGCGGTGAAGTACGCGATCCTCGGGGCGGTCGACCCGCATATCGATCCCGGCCTCGCCTACGAGCTCGACCTGTGGGCCCGCCTGTTCGGCACGGAGGGACAGAAGGAGGGGATGCGGGCCTTCCTCGAGAAGCGCCCTCCCCCTCCGCCGATGTCGCGACGCGACTGGGAGACCGCTTCCGAGGGCTTCCCGTGGGCAGGGGACGCGAAGCGCCGGTCGATGGGAAAGCGGAATAAGGACGAGACGTCGAGACGGGACTGACGCCGCGGTGGCTCAGGTTGGCAGAGCGGCTCCTTGGTAAGGAGCAGGCCGAGGGTTCAAATCCCTCCCGCGGCTTTGCGCTCCTCGCGGATTCCCACTGCGAGGCTCCGTCATTCTGACTGTCGTAGGAGCTATCCTACCGGATTCTCGTCGGTTGCCCGTTCGCGCGGCGAGCCCGCCGAGACGATTGGGTGTAACGTCTTCCTCCGCACAGCCCGAATGGTCCGGGGCCGGCCGTGACTGCCCCCTATTCGGTCGATCACTGTAGCTGAGAGACCATGAGCCGGTGAAAGACATCTTGTTCCAATCGCGGTGAGAGGGTAAAGGCAAGGACATACACGAGCAACCTAAGTTGTGATGTGTTATAGGTCGTGTACGTGTCTCGAAATCGCAGGAGGTCACGAGCCAGCCACAAGACTTCGCGGCGGGAGGGGGATTCACTCCTCATAGCTGCAGAGAGTCGGTGCTGAAGCCCCAGAGCTCGCACGGAGCGTACCCTTGCATCATCGTCTGAAAGAGACGAGAAGAGTCCCTCGGCTATGGCCTCGGCAGACAGGGCGAACCGCTCATTCCAAGCCTGGAGACGCGCAAGTGAAACGACTGCCGATGAGCTGTCTACTAACGAAGCGTTCGCGGGATGGACTCGATACAAGGTGAAAACTCGCGGGTCGATGCAGAGATCGCATTCCGAAGCGAGGGCACAGTAGAACAGAAAGCTGTCCGGGCCGACCGTGGTTCGACGGAGCGTGTCAAGTCGTGATGGAGTGAGGATTGATCGTCGGACCGTGATGCTACTCATGTTGAAGTCTGGGCCCAGCTCAGGGAGTCTGCTAAGCTGGTCTAGGATGTCTGGCGGCGAGAGGCACCTGCGACCGACTCGTTGCCTCGCACTACGTATCGGCCGTCGGAATCTGTGATTCGGTTGAATAGTGCCTTCTTCATCAATCACCGAGAAATTGTTCGAGAGGTAGCCCATTCTCGGGTTGTCGGCGAACACGCGGGAAATGAAAGCGAGCTTGTCCTCGGTGAACAGATCATCGTCCTCCAGAAAGCAGAGGGTGCGCCCCTCACTATGCTCGATAGCGTCGGCGAGACAGGTGGAAAGCGGGCCTTCCATGACACGGACACGTACGGAGCCGTTCTCGATGAGCTGATTCGGGACTGCCTCGATTGTGTTTGTCGTGATAACTATCTCAACCGAATCCGATGAGTAACTGGTTTGGTGTAGCACAGATTCGAGGGCGTCGGAAAGGTAACCACGCATCCCATAGTTAGTTACGATGACTGAAATCTCAACCCCTGTCACATCCTCGCTCCCGCAGCCCCAACCTGAGATTCGGAATCACATAGAGCAGAGGTCGTTAGCGAGATACGTCGAATGAAATCGTGACAAAGCTGGGGAGCGATGGGCGCTGGAGGCACTAGGGGCCACGGGAGAGGCGTAATTATCATCTGGTTACGGCAGAGCGACCGGGAGTATACAAACCCAAACTCCCGTCGAATGTAGGAGTCGGCGGTGCAATCTGTGTTAGCTGGATCGAACGGAGTGACAAGGTTCCGTTCCAACTCACCGAGAGTCCGGGGAACGCTACGAACTGATAAGTGTCATTCACGTAGAAGTTCAACCGGAAGTCCTCCCAATGGTTGGTTTGTGAAAAACTAGAACCTCGGACCGCGGAAGCCCCGAAGATCGTGTTACCCCAGTTAGCCATCGCAACCAAGACGATGTAATTGGAAGGTGCGTCGCTGGTGGTCATAAGCGAGAAATTGGCAGAGTACCAGCCAGGAGAAAGGAATACGAACGGACCGTCCCAGGCGGCATGGAAGCTCAAGTTCGAAACCGAAAGGACCCTGTCACCCGACGGTTCGAACGGGACCTCAGTGTACATCGAAGACGCCAGAACTGTTGTCTTGTAGGGTTGATAGTCAATGGGCGATTGGTCATACCCGCGTTCGAGCACCACGTTTCCGTCAATGTCGCCAAGAACACCATACTTTCCAGACTCGTAGAGTGTTCGGACAAAGTGATACATCGTATTATTCGGGATTGTACCCTGCTCCGTGAATCCCCAGCTGTAGGGTGCATCGACTAGGTAATCGATTTGGGCGGCAAATATCGCACCATCTGGAGTTTGCAACGGGAATGCGTTTTGTTCCACGTCGTAGAGCGATAGGTTCTGCCATCCATCTATGCCACTGACCAGGGGCGTTTGGAAGTAGTCAAGAGGTCGAGGCAAGGCTGTGGGCATGTCATTTTGGAACAAGAGATAGGGGGTGTCCCTCGGGACGAGGGAGATCGCGGTTTGGACCGCGTTGAAGTACGTTTCGTTTACCTGGGTGTTGGCCTGAAGGTTGAAATTGTCCCCATACTCCGAATTGAAGGGGCCGTACGGTTGGTATGCCGTACAGAAGAGTAGGGATACCACGAAGACGGAGATGGCTATTGCAATCGGCCTGGGGTCCTTGCGTTGGCTAAAGGGTCTCGGGCTCGGGTCGGCTGGTCGATTCGGAGGGAGATGCGACGGGGTCGAGCCCAGGACACGAGTGAGGAAAGAAAGGGAATAGATCACGCCTAGGAAGGCGAAGGGGACGAAAACCGCTGTATATTGGTCCTGAAGAATGTACGGGTACGTCAATCCGAAGTATGCAGTCGAAAAGACCAGCACGAGAAACGGAGCGACCAGGATTAGCCATCGTGGCGTGAACAGGGGTAGGAACAGAAGGGGCACCAGAAGAACTACCGCCACGAGAAGGCGGTTTTCCAAGCTGGTTCCTGACCCCGACTGCTGTGGCGTGTGCGCGGTGACAGTGAAGGCTTGCCACGCGGAGCCGAGGTTGAAGCCTCCCAAGTACAGGAATTGGTAGATGAAGAATGCAATCGTGGCGCATAGCAGTAAGGCGGCGAACCGGCGGTTAGCCTGATCCCACGGTCGACGGTGCAGTTTGGAATCCACCAATCCTTGAGCCACTAGGGTGAAGGAGAAGAGCGCAACGAATAGGACTGCAGGGTACTCAGTTGTAGCTGCAATAAATAGCACGATAATGGCGGCAATCAAGTGGTTGCGCAGGTAAAGAGCGTACCCAGTAAGGAAGAGCGGAATGAAGAAAGCGATGAAGTGCGCATCGAACCAATTCACGCCAGCCATTGGTGGGTAGACTAGAAACGACAATGAAATCAGAAGCGAGATGGGACGGGAAGATAGCAACTGTCGAGCGACGAAGTACAAGGGGACTGCACCGGCGCAGAGCGCCACCGATTGAACAGCGAGAATCAAGGGGTAACTGTCTATCAGTCCCAGGGGGGACAGAATTACCTGGAACGGTTGATCGAATGCCAATCCTAGGTATGCTGTCGGTGTAAGCAGCTGAGGTTGCGTGAACCGCCAAGTCTGGGCCATGAACAGACCCAGGTCATAGACCCCCGCGTGCATCGAATAGAATCTGCTGATAGTGAGCTGGGACCAGTACCACGAGTACAGTCCAACCCCTACTAGCACCCCGAGGAGGAACGGGTCCCTCAGCACGTGCGCAAGTCTGCCCGCGGCCGAACGGATAGGCCCCCAAATCCACGTGACGGGGCGCGAAAGCGGTCTTACCGCAGGCGAGGGGAGGATGGTCTCACTTTCGGACAACCTGCACCTCAGGTAAGGAAACCGGAACGGAAGGGGTCTCAGAGTTCAATGTGATGCCTCCTGCACGAAAGGATTTCCGATTGGCGGTCGCGAGCAGAGCCATAGGACCGAAAGGGCCTTCCCGCGTTTGCCTCCCGCTTCGACGCGCCATTAGAACGCCTAGATGAGAACGTATATTAGCCGCCAAGTCAGGCTGCGCCTAACGGGGGACCTGATTCGATTGAACCACGTAGGCTTTGCGCAACATCAGATCATGCCCGTTCACGGCACCTTCGCTATCTCATGTTAGAGAGCTTCCCGCACCCTGCCGCGATTGATGAAGTCGTAAACCGGGAGCCGAGCGACGAGTTCCTTCGCAGGTCAGGGAGCGCCAGGGAGACCAAACGACTAACGTACCCGAGCATGGCTTCAACCTCCGAAGCTTGCGACCCTGGGAAGCATGCGTGGGTCCGATGAAATCCGTCGCCGTCGTAAGCGGTTTCGGACGATTCAAAGGGTCGACTTTCGTAGCGAGGTGCTACTGCGAGGCTCTCAAACGGCTTGGGTATGAAACTCATTGGTACCAGTGTGGGGACGCTGTGCGTCCGCCGAATGATGTATTGATAGGTCGGGTGGTCCGTGGCATTTCCACAGGCAACCGAGTCCTCGACCAAGGATTGAACTTTGCTCACTTCTTCCCCAAGAATCTTGGAACGTTGACGGAGGACATCGTTCTACTGACCGATCCTCTGCTGCTGGGTATGGTTGACGCCAACCCGAGATCGCTGGTGGTTGTTCACGACCTTAGAGAGCTTCACCGCCGGACCCGGAGCAACCTTGCATCACCAATTCTTTCGTTCTACTTGCTGGGAAAGATTCGTCGGTCCAAAGGCATATTCGCGGACACGGAGGCGACCCGCAGAGACCTGGCTGGCCGGGTTCCTGACCTCCCCCCGACAGAAGTCGTCCACCCCGCAACTCCGGTAGCGGCCAACGGTCCCGAACACATTCGGAAATCACTTGCTCGCCTAACCGAGAAGAAGACCCAACAACTTCTCTATGTCGCGGTGGACCGCTCGTATAAGCGATTGAAGTTCGTGGTAAACTTGGCTCGCCACTTTGATTCATTCTCGAAAGAGGTAGATGTTCGCGTTCTCCTTCTCTCCAACCTACGCCGAACCACTCTACGATACGTGGAACGAAACTCACCCCGGTGCCTCACGGTCATTCCTGAAGTCGAGGACATTTCGAAGGTGTACGACGAGTCTGACGTTCTTCTCTTTCCCTCCGAGTTCGAGGGTTTCGGTCTTCCATTGGTCGAAGCAATGAGCTTCGGTATTCCAATAGTTGCAAGTCGCGCAGAGGCGGTTTTGGAAGTCCTCGGCGATGCCGGGATTTCAGTTCCGGGCCACGATCCTGCGTCCTGGAGCCAAGTAATTGGCAATCTCTGGACCCCTGCTACCTACGAGGTCTGGGCAACCCGTGCCCTCGGAAGGGCCGCATGTTTCAGCGGAGAAGCGTTTTGCCACAGGCTCGAAGAAGTACTGACGAAATGGGGGGTTTGAAGTCTGTCTATGATTCAGCCGGCTCCGAGCGATTGGGTCTCTCGCACGGAGATGGCATCGGCCGCGCCTCCCATACTTCAGACATCTATCCCTCGATCTTGCCTTGTATCGTCCTTTCCGCTCGCCTCTGGCCAGGGCCGTCTCGTCGAGTTGCTCCGTGACCTGGAACTTTTCCAAAATACCGCCTTCTTCAAGATACGACGCCACGATTCCGAGTCGGGCTACGGCATCGTGGTCAAGGACCTGCTCCACCTTGGCACTCCTGCAGCCTTCCTTTCACTCTACGTTCCAAGCCAATGGAGCCGATACGTGAGAAACTACGAGTTCGTTCATTTCGCCTCCCCTCACTTCTTTCACATGGTCAAGCACAATCCGAACGCTACTGGGACCGTCCACGATCTGATATTCCTCGACCGGTCTACGCACAATCTTCGGGATACGCCGATTGGAACGCGTTTCTTCTTCCCGAGGGTCATGCGGTACGCCGAGCGTTTGAAAGGTGTTGTGACAATCTCGCACTCAGTCGACCGGCAACTCCACATCATGTTCCCTCGCGTTAATTCGAGAGTGATCCACCACTGGACGAGTTACGAGTTCAGCCCCCACGACCGAATCGAGGCGCGCAAGCAGCTGGGGTTACCGTTGGAGAAGAAGATTCTCCTGAACGTTAGCCTTGACGTTGAGAGGAAGAACATCGACATTCTTCCGAAGATCGTCAATGAGCTGGACGACTCGTACCTCCTTGTCCGAATTGGCGAGAGCGCGCGCATCGAGCCCCGATTCCGACCCGCTCGGTTCCGCTGGTTAGGGAATGTCGCCCCCTCCGCGTACCCCCTTTATTTCAATGCCGCCGACGTGTTCCTCATGCCCTCCCGGGAAGAAGGGTTCTGCTACCCAGTTATCGAAGCTCTGAACTCAATGACGCCTGTGGTCGCGTCCGATATTGAGGTGTTCCGAGAGATCCTGGGAACGTCGTATCCGTTCCTCGAAGGCCCTGACGATGTCGGTGCTTGGCTGACGGCGACGCGGGAGGCATGGGAGACGGCGCAATCGCCCACCCGCTGCCGCGCGCTTTACGGTGGGCTTCGTGACTACTACCGCCCCGAGAGGGGCCGAAGGGAACTCTTGGCTTTCTACGAGGACCTAGATCTATTCAGGTCTGGCGAGCTGACTGTGGGGTCGCCTCCATCCCGAGCAAGTCCGAGGCCGCCCCATGAGTGAAGCACGGCTCCCGCCGATCGATACGGCTTTTCTCTCGTCATTGTACTCAAAGCACGTCGATGATCTCCAAAAATTGCGGAAGGTTCAGGCCGAATTGTACCACCAGTACCGGGCAGTCCCCGGAGGAGGCGGCATCCACTCACGCTTGGAAGCGCCGAGCCGCCTTGTGCCGTCTGATTTCCGGCATTGGATTACGAATCACGTACCCCTGCGCTTGTTAATCCAAGCCCGGAGGATTTCGAAGGCAGTCGTTCCCGGAAGGGATCTCGATCCACAGTCTGACGACATAGATTGCGAGATCGCCTATTTGCTGATCCGTTCGGCCCGACCTCGAACGATCGTGGAAATCTCTCCGTGCGGCGGATGGTCGACGACATGGCTACTCGCGGGCATTCGAGACGCGGACCAGGGCCATCTGTACTCATATGACCTCATCGACGATGCCCTGCGTGCAGTACCCCACGAGCTAGCCAAGGACCGATGGACGTTTGTTAAAGGTAACGTTCGGAAGCTGACCCCCTCTCTACCTGCTTCAATTGACTACCTCTTCTTGGACGCGGAACATTCCGCCTCGTTCGCCGCATGGTACGTGAACACGTTGTTCCCGAAACTATCCGCAAACGCGATTGTCAGTATCGACGACATCTTCCATCCCATGCTCGAGCAGACCGACAGGAACGGAGAATCCCGTATCGTCCTCCATTGGCTTTCGGAGCACGGCATACCTTACTTTACGGCGGCCCCGAGTGCCAACCGCGAGGTATTCGACCGACTGGTCACGCTGCGACAAGAACTCGGCGTGGTCGGCCAAATACACTCGAGTACCGTGAACCCCAGCATCTACTTCCGGGTCCCCAAACCGACGTCGCCTCATCCGGCATAGCTGCAGTGGCTTGCCGTCTGGCAGCGAAGGCAACGGTGGGCGATTGAGCTCTACCTACGAGCGGGCCCGGGTGACGGAGCCGAGGCGACACGCGCGCCGGCGGAGGCGGTCACGCACGACGCCGAATGTCCAGCAAGATCGCCTAATTGGCCATTAAGGGCCCGTGACTTCAGGTGCAGAATCCCAATCCCATGTATCCAGAGGTCCGAAAGAAGCCGTCTAACGTGGGTCCGGGAATGTTTGTGTTCCACCCACTCAACCGGCAGCTCGACCACGGGGACCCCCGCCTTGACCGCCAGAATGACTATCTCTGTGTCCCAGAACCAGGAATCCTCTTCCGTACGGGGAAGCAGTTGTTGAATCGCTTCAGCGCTGAACGACTTCAGGCCGCATTGATGGTCGCGGATGTTCTCTCCGAAGGAGAAGCGAAGAAGCATGTTGTAGCCGCGGGAGACAATCGAGCGAACCGGAGGCCGTGTGGTGACCGCTCCGGGAGCATATCGCGAACCGATTACGATGGGCGCGCCATTCACCACCCCTTGAACAGTGGCAACGAGAAGGTCGGGACCGACAGCAAGGTCCGCGTCCGTGAAGCAGTACACATCCGCCGGAGTCTTTGACCATAGTTGTCGTAGAGCGCGTCCTCTTCCTAGCGCTTCAGCTTCCTCCTGTATCAGGATCCCGGGCCATCGATCGGGCAGGTGACGAAGGAGAGCCTTCGTGCCGTCCGTGGAACCATCCTCGGCTATTGATAGACGGTAATCCCATCCCGTGGGTCGGAACGCGCGATCCAATGCTTCAAGGGTCCCGGATAGGCGGCCCACTTCGTTGTGGACGGGGATCGTGACAAGCACTCGTTTGCGGCTTTCGGGTCCGGGCGCCGCGGAAGCCGACCGGTCCTCCCGACCTATCGGTTGAGTCTCAGACATCCCCATACCCGTCGTCTCTTGGAACACTCCGAATCGAGCTATTTCAAGTGTATCACGCACCGCCAAAGCTTCACGAGTATTATCGACTTCGGCCGACGGGTCGGTCTGGTCATCCTCGACTGGCTGTCCTCCGCACGTGGAAGACTTCACCTTCCTAATACGCCATACTCCCGAAACCCGGGCCCTTTGGTCAGAGGGCCCGGATCACTGTCTAGAAGACCATGGAGTCTCGACCGCAATCGAGAACTCCAGAAACTATAGCCCCGTGGGAATCCCCGCCGCGTTCTGGGTGCCGGTGAGACTGATTAACACTGGCCCCGTAAGAGAACTTCAGGTCATCCACCTACGCCGAGAGTTACGAGCAATCCGAAGAGGCAACCTTTCCCGCGGTGTCCGGCGGCCGTCCGGTCGTCGGCAGGCCTTCTCCGGAAAAGGATTATCGTGAGCACCTGTTAGCGGAGATGCCTATGGGTGGATGCAGAGCCCTCATCACCGGCGTAACCGGACAAGATGGTTCGTACCTCGCGGAGCTGCTCCTCAAGAAAGGCTACGAAGTCTACGGCTTGGTTCGGCGGTTGAGCAGTCCGAACATGTCGAACCTGGAGGCCGTTCGAAGTCAGCTCCACATCTTGGATGGAGACTTAACGGACCAATCCTCTCTCAGTAACGCCATCAAGTTGGCGGACCCCGACGAGGTCTACAATCTCGCGGCCCAATCATTTGTGGCGACTTCCTTCGCCCAGCCAGTCCTGACCGGCGAGATCACGGGATTAGGCGCACTACGTCTGCTCGAAGCGATTCGCTCTCACCGTCTTTCCGTGAAGTTCTATCAGGCCTCCTCGAGCGAGATGTTTGGCCACATCGACCAGGAACCTCAGAACGAGAAGACCCCCTTCCATCCGAGAAGTCCGTACGGGGTTGCCAAAGTTTATGCCTACTGGGCCGGGGTGAACTACCGCGAGGCGTACGGGCTGCCGGTGTTCAACGGGATACTCTTCAACCATGAGTCGCCTCGGCGAGGCTTGGAGTTTGTGACCCGCAAAATATCGGACGGGGTCGCTCGGATCTCTCTCGGGAAGGCCGACTCGATCACGCTCGGAAACCTGGAGGCGCGGCGCGACTGGGGGTTCGCCCCGGACTACGTCGACCTGATGTGGCGAACGTTGCAGCAGAGCGAGCCCGGAGACTTCGTCGGGGCCACCGGGGAAGCTCACACGGTTCGAGAGTTCCTCCAAGAGGCGTTCCGTGTCGCAGGGGTCGAGAGCTGGGAGGACCGCGTCAAGATCGACACGAAGTTCAATCGACCCGCCGAGGTCTACGCCCTGCGTGGCGACGCAGCGAAGGCGAAGCGGGTCCTGGGCTGGGAACCTACGGTGCGGTTCAAGGAGCTGGTCCGCCGAATGGTCGAGGCCGATCTCAATCGCCTTTCCAACGGTTCTGCGGCTGCTTAGAGTGAACCCGATGTGGTGGGTGTGACCCGCCGCTATCCCACAATTCGTTGGGATGTGAAGGCCGCCTTGCCGTCCACCGGACAGGCTCCTTCGATCCAACTCGCCAACTCGTCTACCATCCGTCTTCCCGAGAAGCTCCGAGCGCGAAGTACGCAGGCATCCGGGGAGAGGCCGGTATCGCCGCGCCGCCAGATGTTCGTTGCCTTCGCCACCATCTCGTCGGGAGTGTTCACGAGCCAGCCCGTCGAGTTGTTCACCACTGTGGTTGCCGGACCTTGCCGTCCGTAGGTGAGGACGGGAGTGCCACATGCCATCGACTCGATGGGAATGAGCCCCATCGGTTCGCAGGTGAAGGGAAAGAGGGTGAACAGAGCGTTGGCGTAGAGGTCAACCAGCTTGCGCTTGCTGACCGAGCCCAGCCACTCGATCGACGAAGTGAACCGTTTCAAGCGGGTTCCTGTCGGGATCTTGCCGCCGAACCCTACGACCCGAACGCCGGCGTCCACGAGCGCGCCCAGATCCAACTGCCCGGTCTCCTTGCCCACATACAAGAGAACGTAATCACGGCGGGGAGACTGAGTCGCAGGCTGGAACTCTGACATGTCTTTCAGAGTGTAAACGACACCTTCGACGGGCACACCGCGAAGACAGTACAGGTCCCGCAGGTACGGGGAGTTTGCCACGATACGCAAGGTTCTCGATTGTATCCGATGGAGGACTTTGCCGTCGAGGGACACCAGAGCTCGTCCCGCGAAGCGGTCCGCCATTCGGGCGTAGAAATTGACGCCGGCCATCCCCCGAATCGTCTGGTCGAGAGGTGTCCCGAGGATCCACCAAAGGTCGCTGGATGCCGGAACCGTCATGGAGAGGTTCACGGTGTAATCGAACTGATGCGGATTCAGGCAGGTCGAGGCCTCGTGAGTATTCCTCTGCATCAACGCTTCACGGGTCCAGCTCTCTGCCCAGAGCATCGACTCGTTGCCGATCCCTCGGCCCTGAAGTACTCGATTGACGGCGAACCCGCCATCGCCCGGCCCGATTAACCGACATCTCAACTCGGCCAGAGCCTGGGCTCGTCTCGGGTCACAGAAGGGCGTGTAGACCGCGAGTTCGTACCGCGACCCAAGACCCGTCGCGAGCGACTCGAGAATGTCAAATTGCACTGAGGTGGCGCCGCCGATTGGGTCTGCCACGAGAAGAAGTCGCTTCATTGGCAGAGCTACCCATTCGCCGTCCCTTTTCACGGGTAGTAGTATTTAATATTGTGTCGTTTGAAACGCACCCCGCCATCTCCTCGTAGCCGGCGTCGAAAGAGGGTGCGTGCTGAGGTTGCCCGGATGTTTGCGGATCCGAGCCCAAACCGGATTGGATTCCAGTCGTTGTCGCAGCTCGACGCACCCATTCCCGAAAATCGTCACCATGGGCACCGCGCGTCTGGTTCCCTGGTCTCGGTCTACTGCATCAGTCCAAGGGATGGGGAATCGGAATCGCTTCGGAAGAAGCCCGAGCGTGTGCCCCGCCCCCCACCGTTGGTTAATGCCCTTCGATGCATGAGTTCTGGCGATGGGACACGGTAAGCCGCGAGTGATCTTCGTCTCAACTTACCCTCCCGAGCCGTGTGGAATCGGTCACGTTACGCATGAGCTGGTGCAAGCGCTGGGCAGTCTACGGGATGTCTCGGTAATCGGAAACATCCCCTCGAACGCGCCCCCCGTTGAAGGCGCCGTCACCAGAGAGTGGCGCAAGAACGAAATCCTATATCCGGTCAAGATCCTGAACGGAGTCGACCGTGCCTCGGATGGGCCAGACACGATCGTTCACGTACAGCACCACTTCAACCTGTATGGTGGAGCGATTTCCGTCGCTCTCTTCCCGGTTCTGATACTGCTCCTCCGGCTTCGTGGGTACCGGGTTGTCGTCCAGTTCCACAGCGTGATCGACCCTCGCGAGCTGGGAGGACTGGATCGGCGAATCGCTGGGGGATTTCCCCCATGGCTCCTGAACCGAGGCTTGGGAATCTTCTACCGGACCATAGCCCGGCTAGGAGATCGAATCCTGGTTTGGACTCCTTCCATGGCCACTCTCTTGGTGGAGACGTACGGCCTGAAGACCGATCGAATCTGGATCGTGCCTCATGGTTGGGAGGAGTTGATGCTCCCTGCCAACGAGGCCGAACCGAGAACTGAGCTAGGGTTTGGGAGCCAACGGGTCGTCATGTTCTTCGGATTCTTGGACCCGACCAAGGGGCTAGGGGATCTCCTGGAGGGATTCGCCCGAGTCCATCGCGAGTTCGCGGACACGCACCTGGTCTTCGCGGGCGCGGTCTCCCCGCACCTCGAAAAGGCCGGCAAAGATTTTCTTCGGTCACTAGAGCAACAGGTCGCCCGTCTCGGTCTGGCCGGCGCCGTGACCTTTACCGGGTACATTGACGAGGGACGCCTCGAGCAGACCTTGTCCGCGGCGAATGTGTTTGTGCTTCCGTATACGATGCTCGCGAGCCACGGCGGCAGCGCCTCGCTCAGCCGAGTGGCGGGGTTCGGCAAGCCACTGGTCGTCTCCCGGATTTCCCGTTTTGCCGATGAGATCGTAAACGGCGAAACCGGGCTATTGGTAACCCCCGGAAGACCGGAGGAGATCGCAGCCGCCATCCGACGGGTCCTGAGCGACCCCGCCTTGGCCACTCGACTCGGGGATAACCTGCGAAGGCTCGCGAAGGATCGATCGTGGCGGAGCTCGGCCGAGCTTCTCGACCAGAAGCTCTATCCCTCCTTGTCGGGGGGACCCTCGAACTGACGCCGGGCAAGCGACGGTTCGTTCCGGCTCAGCCATCCCCCGGTCTCCAGAGCGAGGGGACAACCTGGGTCGACCTTCGGAGGATTGGGTTCAGGTCACCTGGACGGGCTCTATCGACTCCGAAAGCTGAGCTCCTCCGAAGTCGACACCGGCGAATACGGACCCGCTCAGACCGGACACCTCTAGAGAACCGGGGATTCGGGCAGTGAAGTTCCATTGGACCAGGGTCCATGTCGTCCCCAGCAGGCTAGGAGAGAACCATTCCTCCATGAGAACCCCCTTGGCGGGGTTGAGCGTCGCGCGCAGCTCAACGGGACCGCCTCCCTGACCAGAGTCCCGAAGCCACAATCCCAATTCGTACGATCCCGGCTGGACGCTTATGTTGGACCCGGACCACAACGTGGTGTTCTCCGCTCTACTGGGAGCGATGTAGGCGCCGAAGGGACTCTGGCCCCCCGGCACCAAGGTGGCGTTCGGAAGCGAGAAGGAACCCGGGGTCAGGTTCTGGTCGATCGGCGCAAAGACGACCGGGATACCTGCATAACCTGCCTCGAGGAGGATGACCCCGTTCGATGAAGCGAGGACACCGTACGCTCCGGAGACGTTCTCGATCTCCTGGCTCCACGGTGGGTTCGTCGCGGGAGGCGGGAGAGCGGTTGTGAACCAGAAACTTGTGGTATCAAAGAAGATGTACGAAACACCGGGAACGATGTAGGGGTAGGCATCAGCTCGGTCCGCGAACTGGGGGAATAGGTCAGGCTCGACAGAGATCGAAGATGCGGACGGGACCAGTTGGGCGACCTGGCCCAACAGATGGGTATGCGCATCCGGAGTGCGAGTGACCTTCTCCCAGTTACCGCTCGCCGGGGAGAGGGGGCTCCAGGACACCTGACTGAACCCGAACGCCAGGACGAGACCGCACACCAGGGTGACCTGCAGGGCGGACCGTCGTCCTCCCCGGAAGGCCCACCTCCATTGCCGTTTCGAGCGACCGAGGTCCGACGGTGGCACGGGTGGTGCCGGTGTCCGGGATTGGCGGAGCCGCTCGAGGTAGCGGCTAACAAGCGTGTACCCCGAGGCCGTGGCCGGCATGAGGAACGGAAAACTGAGGAACGTGTACTGGTTCCCCGCCGGCACGTCGTAGCCGGAAATCGACGAAAGTAGTGCGATCCCGATCCATGGGATCGCGGGAAGGACCTGACGGGGACAGAGGACCCAGAGCACCAAGCCTGCCAGAACCAGCACCTCGAGGTAGAGGGCTTTGGAGTGACCGTGGGTGGCCAAGGCCTGACCGAGCAGGCTCGGATTGAACAGGTTCATGAAGATCTGGGACAGGCTGTTTCCCAGGACCCCGCCCTGGGACAACGGGGGGGTCGCGGGCGATATGATCTTAGGAATCGTAAACCAGATCGGCGTCAGGACGGCACAGATTCCCAAGACCACGAGCGGAAGGAGTACCATCCATCGAAGGTAGGTCCGGTCGACCGACGAATGCTTGACCTTCCAGGACCACACCCCTTCGAGCAGGAACATCAGCGCGATCGCGCCCAGGATGACCGGGGTGAGTTCGATCACGGCGAGGAGCGCCACGGCGGAGATCGCCAACAACCTCGGCTTTCGGGTCTCCCAGGCATACCACACCGCGAGCCCGAAGAGGGGGACGAACGCCTCCGAGTGGAAGTCGTAGAACAAACCCCCGAGGAGGGGGGCTGAGAAGAGGTAAGCGACCGCGATCGCGAGGGCCACCCGACGGGAAGCGCGACGCGCGGCGAGCAGGTAGAGCGGAAGCGACGAGGCACACACCGCCAGGCTTTGGATAGTGAAGAGGGTCAACGCGCCCGGGAAAATCCGGTATAGGGGCGTCAGAGCGAACAGGAACGGTACGAAGTGGACGCCCATGAGGCTGCCATTTGCATTCCAAGAAAGTTCCGCGGTGTAGTAGAGGAACCTCCCCTGGAAGGCCGTCGTCCAGAGCGCCTGCATGTTGATGCCGAGGTCCCAGGCGTTGGTCTGGTAGGTCAGGTACCGTTGGTAGGAGACGAAGACCGTAAACGCCACAAAGACGGCCCACACCGCCGCCAGCACCCGAGCCTCCCAACTCCAGCCGCGTACCCGCCGGACGACAGAACGCGCGAGGTCGCGGAGCCGTGGGAACGATTCGTACACTGGGTGAACCGGCTCGGGCGAAGCCGCAGCACCCGCGATCACGGTGCCGCCGCCTGAACCCGGTGCCGAAACCTAGGGCGGGAGCGGATGGCGGGCAAGGTTCGCTGCCAGCTTTTCGGAATTCCCCGCATACTGACGGACAATGGCCCATGCCGCCGACAAGGGGGGCGCTTGCCTCCCCTCGGAAGCGTACCGAGGTATCCGTCGGGACGGCTTCGTATAAACCCTTCTCTCCTGAGCTTCCGGGACGGCGCAGAATCTCGGCAGGCATGCCGGACAAGTTTGCCGCCGGACCCGTCACGCACACGGCTTGCCGCCGTGGCGGGAGGGAATCCGATTCGACCTGTGGTGTCGGGACTCGGCGCGCTTCTACGAGACCTTTTAACGGCCCCCCTCTCCCATGCGCGTGGGACTGCGTTTTCCGGATTCCGGCGCGGACGATCTGAGGGCGCTGACCGGCCCCGAACGGTCGACGTAAGGTCTGGAAACCCGGGGGGTGGTTGAGGCGGAGCGGGAGCGGATCGAGGTCCGCGTCCAGGGCACGGTCCAGGGCGTCGGCTTCCGGCCGTTCGTCTACCGGCTCGCACGGGAGCTCGGGGCCGTCGGTTGGGTGCTGAACGATACCCAGGGCGTCCTGATCCAGGCGGAGGGGCCTCGGTCTACGCTCGAGGAGTTCCTGCGTCGTCTGACCCTCGAGGCGCCCCCGCTCGCCTCGGTGGACTCGGTCGAGTCGAAACCCGTGCCCTGCTCCACCGACGAGAGTTTCCGCGTGCTGGCCAGCCCCCCGGCCGGCTCGCGCCAGACGGTCGTGCCCCCCGACGTAGGGACCTGCGCCGATTGCCTCCAGGAGATGTGGGATTCGACCGACCGGCGATACCGCTACCCGTTCCTGAACTGCACGAACTGCGGTCCCCGATACTCGATCATCGAAGGCCTTCCGTACGACCGTCCCCGGACCTCGATGAAGCAGTTCGAGATGTGTCCGGCGTGCGACGGGGAGTATCACGACCCGGGTAACCGACGCTTTCACGCGCAGCCCACGGCCTGCCCGACGTGCGGTCCGAGCCTTACCTTCGAGGCGTCGGACGGGGTCGCTCTCACCACGAAGGGGCGGGTGATCGAAGAAGCGACGCGGTGGCTGAAAGAAGGGAGGATTCTCGCCCTGAAGGGGATCGGGGGGTTCCAGCTTCTCGCCGACGCCACGAACGAGGAGGCCGTCCATCGGCTTCGGGCGCGCAAGCAGCGGGGACGGAAACCGTTCGCCGTCATGTTCCCAACTATCGGGGTGGCAGAATCGGTCGTGGATGTGGACCCCCTCGCGAAGAGCGTCCTCGAGTCGCCGGCGAGCCCGATCGTGCTCCTGAACGGACGCGCGGGGTCGACGACGCTGGCCCCTTCGGTGGCCCCTCAGAACCCGAGGGTGGGCGTGATGCTGCCGTACTCCCCGCTTCATCATCTCCTGCTCCACGAGGTGGCTTTGCCGCTCGTGGCGACCAGCGGCAACCTGTCGGACGAACCGATCTGCTTCGACAACGACGAGGCCCGCGAACGGCTGAGGACCCTAGCGGATGGGTTCGTGGTCCACAACCGTCCGATCGTTCGGCCGGTCGACGATTCGGTGACCCAGATCCTTCGAGGACGGTTGCAGATCCTCCGTCGCGCGCGCGGCTACGCTCCCTTGTCCATCTCCGCCGGCCGTCATCTGCCCGCGACGCTCGGGGTCGGTCCCCAGCTCAAGAGCACGATTGCGGTGTCGGTCGGAGACCGGGTCATCGTCAGTCAGCATCTCGGGGACCTCGACAACGCCGAGACGTACGCCGCCTTCCGGAAGGCGGTCGACGACCTCCGTCACTTCTACGATTGGTCCCCCGAGCTCGTCGCGCACGACATGCATCCGGAGTACCTCTCGACCCGCTTCGCCCTCGAGCTCGGACTCCCCACGGTGGCGGTCCAGCACCACTACGCGCACGTCCTCTCGTGCCTCGTGGACGCCGAGGTCGAGCCACCGGTGCTCGGTGTCGCCTGGGACGGGACCGGCTACGGGACCGATGGTACCATCTGGGGTGGCGAGTTCCTCCGGGTCGACACGGACGACTTCGAACGCGTAGGCCATCTCCGGACGTTCCCCTTGGCCGGGGGGGACACTGCCGTCCGGGAGCCCCGCCGCTCCGCGGCCGGCCTTCTTTTCGAGCTGGGGGGAGAACGCGCGCTCGAAGAGGGCGGAGCCGCCCTCGCGCCCTTCGACCGAGTGGAGGGACCGGTCGTCCGGACCATGCTCCGACGGTCCCTCCAGGTCGTACGCACCAGCAGCGCGGGACGCCTCTTCGATGGAGTCGCCTCGCTCCTCGGCCTCGTCCAGCGGAGCGACTTCGAGGGGGAGGCGGCGATGGCGCTCGAGTTCGCTGCCGGGGAGATCCTACCTGACTCCCCCGAAGCGGCTCCCTACCCGTACGGTGTGACCCGGGACAACGGTGCGTTCGTCCTCGACTGGGGCCCGATGGTCGAGGCGCTCTTCGCCGAGCGACAGCATGTTCGACGGGCGGCCGCTCGCTTCCATGCGACCCTCGCGGCGGGCATCGCCGACATCGCCCGAAGGGTCGGAGAGCCGCGGGTCGTGCTGACGGGGGGCTGCTTCCAGAACCGTTGCCTGACCGAACTGACGTTGGACCGGCTATCGGACGCCGGTTTGGAACCGGTCTGGCACTCGCGGATTCCCCCGAACGACGGGGGAATCTCCGTGGGTCAAGTCTGGGCGGCCGCGCGAGTTAAGACCCCCACCCGCATCTCCACCCCATCCTCGGTGCCCGAATAGGCCGGAGGGAACCATGTGCTTAGCAATCCCCGGACGCGTTGAGAGCATCGACCCCGCCGACCCGACCCTGAAGATGGCCCGGGTCCGGTTCGGAGGGATCGTCAAGCAGGTCAGCCTCGCGTACACGCCCGAGGCCGTCGTGGGGGACTACGTCATCGTCCACGTCGGGTTCGCCATCAGTCGCCTGAACGAAGAGGAAGCACAGCGGGTGTTCGAGTATGCCCGGCAGATCGGCGAGCTCGAGCAGCTGAAGGACGGCTCCGCGGCGGGGAGCGCTCCCGTCCGATGAAGTACCTGGACGAGTACCGCGACGCGGCGACCGCGCGGACATACGCCGAGGCGATCGCACGGGTGACCACCCGTCCGTGGACGATCATGGAGGTCTGCGGAGGCCAGACCCATGCGATCGTCCGGTTCGGCATCGACACGCTCCTCCCACCTCAGATCTCCCTTTTGCACGGCCCCGGATGCCCGGTCTGCGTCACCCCTCTCGAGGTGCTCGACCAGGCGGTGGAGATTGCCGCGCGGCCCAACGTCATCTTCTGTTCCTTCGGGGACATGTTACGCGTTCCGGGTTCCGTCAGCGACCTCTTCCATGTCAAGTCGAACGGGGGTGACGTCCGGATCGTCTACTCTCCCGTCGACGCGGTCCAGATCGCCCGGGAGAATCCGGATAAGGAGGTCGTCTTCCTCGCCGTGGGGTTCGAGACGACGGCCCCCGCCAACGCCATGGCGGTCCACCGGGCCAAGGAGGAGGGGATCTCGAACTTCTCGGTCCTCGTCTCGCATGTCCTCGTCCCGCCCGCGATGGAGGCGATCCTGAGCTCCCGCCAGAACCGGGTACAAGGATTCCTCGCCGCAGGCCACGTCTGCACGGTGATGGGCTACACCGAGTACGAACCCCTGGCCCGACGCTACCATGTTCCGATCGTGGTGACCGGCTTCGAACCCCTCGACATCCTCCAAGGGGTCTACCTGTGCGTGCGCCAGCTCGAAGAGGGAAGGGCGGAGGTCGAGAACCAATACTCCCGCTCCGTCCGTCGGGAGGGGAACCTACCGGCCCAGGAGCTGATCCGGGAGGTCTTCACCATCGTTCCGCGGAAGTGGCGCGGGATCGGGGAGATCCCCGCGAGCGGGCTTGGCCTGGCGCCGCCCTACGCGGCGTTCGACGCCGCTCGCAGGTTCCAAGTAGACTCTCATCACGCAGAGGAGAACCCGGAGTGCATCTCGGGGCTCGTCCTCCAGGGGATCAAGAAGCCGCAGGAGTGCCCGGCGTTCGGAACGAAGTGCACGCCGACCCACCCCCTTGGGGCGACCATGGTCTCCTCGGAGGGGGCGTGCGCCGCCTACTACAAGTACCGCCGTCATGAGACGGCCGAGCCGTCCCCGCCGGTCGCCGCCGGAGGTGCCGCGCCATGATCGAGGAGTTCGTCCTCCAATGCCCCATCCCGCTCGACGACAACCCCACCGTCCAGATGGGCCACGGAGGCGGGGGACGCATGACCCGGGACCTCGTGGAGCGGATCTTCCTCCCCGCCTTCTCGAACGACCTGCTCGCTCCCCTGCACGACGGAGCGATCCTGCCCCCGGTCGGAGGAAGGCTCGCCTTCACGACCGATTCGTTCGTGGTGCGGCCGCTATTCTTCCGGGGAGGGGACCTCGGCACCCTCGCCGTCAACGGCACGGTGAACGACCTCGCGATGTGCGGGGCCCGCCCCCTCTACCTGAGCGCCGGGTTCATCCTCGAAGAAGGGCTCCCCATCAAGGACCTCTGGCGGATCGTCCGCTCGATGGCGGACGCCGCCCTCGCCGCCGAGGTCCGGGTGGTGACCGGCGACACGAAGGTCGTCGACAAGGGCCACGGCGACGGGATCTTCATCAACACCGCCGGGGTCGGTGTCATCGAGACCCCCCTCACCATCGGGCCGACGAGCGTACGCCCCGGCGACGTCATCCTCCTGAACGGCGACATCGGTCGCCACGGGATCGCCGTGATGGCCGAGCGGGAGGGGCTGGAGTTCGAATCCGACATCTCGAGCGACTGCGCCCCCCTCTCCGGCCCGGTCCGGGCGCTGCTCGATGGCGGCATCGAGGTCCACTGCTTGCGCGACCTCACCCGAGGCGGGCTCGCGAGCGCGCTCATCGAGATCAGCGAGTCGGCGAGCCTTCCGATGCGGATCGACGAGGAGGCGGTGAGCGTTCAGGACGGGGTCCGAGGGGCGTGCGAGATCCTCGGACTGGAGCCGTTCTCGGTCGCGAACGAGGGCCGGTTCGTCGCCTTTGTTCCCGCGGCCGAGGCGGAGACCGCCCGCGGTCTGATGGGCTCGGAGGCGTCGGTCATCGGCACGGTCGAGTCGCCGGGGAACCAGCCTTCCCTGGTCCGCGTTCGAACGCCGCTCGGCACGAGCCGCATCCTGGACCTTCCGAGCGGGGAACAGCTGCCGCGGATCTGCTAGAGCGGCGTTCGTATTGGGTCGGCGACCGACCCCCGAGCCGTCGCGGCGGAGAGCTTTACCGAGTGTATGTGAGCCAGGACTCGTACTCGGGGGTCTTCCCGTGGATCGCGGCCTCGTAGCGGAGCCGCAGGCGTTTCGAGATGGGGTAGGTTCCCGTACCGATGGGGCGTCCGTCGACCTCGCGTATCGGCATCACGCCGGCGGCCGTCCCTGTGTAGAACAGCTCGTCCGACGTGAACAGCTCCTCCCGGGTGAAGTCCGTCCTCTGGAAGGTGAGGTGTTCATCTTTGAGGAACCGGATGACGGTATCGCGCGTGATGCCCCGGAGGATCCCCGAGCTTGCGGGCGGTGTGCTCACCACGTCCTTCATCACGCGGAAGATGTTCTCGCCGGGCCCCTCGGCGACCATACCCGCGGCGTTGAGCAGGATCGCCTCGTCGTATCCGCTCGAGACCGCCTGCATCTTCGCCAGGGCCGAGTTCGCGTAGTTGGCCGCGCATTTGGCCTGCGGAGGGAGGGAACGCGAGTCCATCCGCATCCAGCTCGAGACGCTCGCGCGGATCCCGGTATCACTCGCATCACCGAGGTACGCGCCCCATACCCAGTTCGCGACCGCGACCTGGACGGAGCTCTTCGTCGGGTCGAGCCCCATCTCGCCGTATCCCGAGAATGCGATCGGACGGAGGTACGTCTCGGGGACCCCGTTCGCGCGCACGACGTCGATGCACGCCTGGTCGAGCTCCGCGCGGCTGTAGGGAAGCTTCATCCGGTAAATCTTCGCGCTGTTCAAGAACCGGTCCATGTGCTCCGGTAGACGGAAGATGGCGGGCCCTTTCGTAGTGTCGTGGCACCGGATCCCCTCGAAGATCGAGTACCCGTAGTGAAGACCGTGAGTGAGAACGTGGACCTGAGCGTCGTCCCAGTCCACGAGGCGACCGTCCAGCCAGATCTTCTTCAGCGGGCGAATCCCGACCATGGGAAATCGGACGCGCGGACCCCGAATTAACTGAGCGTCAACCCGGGCTCACCTGCCCCTCATTAACCATCTCTATGCTAGTTGACACCGAGACCGCTCATGATCGAAATCCGGTTCCATGGCCGGGGCGGCCAGGGCGCCGTCCTCGCCTCGGAAATGCTCTCTCAGGCCGCCTTTATCGACGGCAAGGTGCCCCAGAGTTTCCCGTTCTTCGGAGTCGAGCGCCGGGGTGCCCCGGTCACCGCGTACTTCCGGGTCGACGACCATCTGATGCAAATCCGCACCTCCATCACGCAGCCCGACATCGTGGTCGTCCTCGACCCGGGCCTCCTCAAAGTGGTCCCGGTCACGGACGGGCTCCGCCCGGGCGGGCTCGTGCTCGTGAACTCCCGCCGGCCGCCGGCGGAGATCCCGGCGCCCCCGGGGGCGCGCCGGGCGACCGTCGACGCCTCCCGGATCGCGCTCGCCCACGGCCTCGGGGCGAAGACCATGCCGGTGGTGAACACCGTGATGCTGGGCGCCCTCGCGCGGGCGAGCGGTGTCGTGTCGCTCGAGGCCCTGTCGGCCGCGATCGAGAAGTATGCTCCCGCGAAGCCGGCCCAGAACCGGGACGCCGCGATCGAGGGGTACGGCTCGGTTCGAGTCATCGACGCCACTTCGGCTCCGGTCCCACCGCCCCCGAGGGTAGCCCGCCCGCTCCCGCCCCTCCCCGAGGGCCCGATCGCGTCCCAGCCGACCACCGTCATCCACACCTCGTCCTGGCGCACGTTGACGCCGGTGATCCATCTCGCGCACTGCACGAAGTGCAATTTCTGCTGGAAGTTCTGTCCCGACGATGCCATCGGGTTCGATGAGCAGGGGTTCCCGGTGGTCAAGCTCGACTACTGCAAGGGATGCGGGATCTGCGCGGAGGAATGCCCGCCGAAGACGATCGAGATGATCGCGGAGGACTGAAGGGGGTTCTCGCATGACGAAGATGGTCCTTTCGGGGAACGGAGCCCAGGCCCACGCGGCGCGCCTCGCACGGGTCCAGGTGGTCTCGGCCTACCCGATCACCCCGCAAACCTCGATCGTGGAGAAGGTCGCCGACATGGTCGCGACCGGCGCGCTCAAGGCCGAGTACGTCCAGGTCGAGTCCGAGCACAGCGCCCTCCAGGTCGTTGTTAGCGCCTCGGGGATGGGCGCGCGGACGTACACGGCCACCTCGAGCCACGGGCTCCTCCTCATGCACGAGCTCGTGCACTGGGCCTCGGGCGCCCGGGACCCGATCGTCATGGGCGTCGTCAACCGTGCGGTCGGCCCTCCGTGGAACATCGGCTCCGACCACACCGACACGATGAGCCAGCGGGACACCGGTTGGATCCAGTTCTACGCGGAGAGCAACCAGGAGGTCCTCGACACGGTCCTTCAGGCGTACCGCCTCGCCGAGCACCCGGACGTCCGGTTGCCGGTCATGGTGACCGAGGACGCGTTCTACCTGTCACATACCCTCGAGCCGGTGGACGTTCCCGACCAGGAGGTCGTGGACGCCTTTCTTCCTCCCCGCGAGTCGCATGCGATCCTCCACCCGGGCACGGCCGCCCGGCTGGGGTCGTTCACGGGGCCGGACCGGTACGTCGACTTCCGCTTCGAAGTGGCGAAAGCGATGGAGCGGGTGCCGGCGACCCTGCGCCTCGTCGAGGAGGAGTACCAGAAAGCCACCGGCCGCCACCACGGCGGCCCGGTGCCGACGTACCGGGTCGATGACGCGGACGCGGTCCTGATCACGATGGGCACTTCGACCACGACCGCGCGGACCGTCGTCGACGACATGCGCGCGGCGGGCAAGAAGGTCGGGCTCGCGAAACTCCGTCTCTTCCGCCCGTTCCCCAACGAAGAGGTCCGGGCCCTCGCCACCCTCGTCGACCGGCTCGGCGTCGCCGACCGTTCGTACACGTTCGGCCCGATGGGAGCGGCCGCCACCGAGGTTTCGGCCGCTCTCTATCCGTGCTCGCACCGACCGGCCGTGACCGGGTTCTATGCCGGGATCGGCGGGCGCGATGTGACGCCCCACGTGGTCAAACGAATGTACGACACGCTCCTCTCGGGGGCCGTTCCCGAGGTCCATTGGGAGGACATCGAAGAGGAGGTGTCGGTCGATGGCTAAACTCACCATACCCGCCCAGGAGCTGATGTTCTCCGGACACTCGGCGTGCCCCGGTTGCGGAGCGGCGCTCGCGATGCGCCTCCTCCTGAAGGGTCTCGGTCCGCGCACCGTCGTCTCGGTGCCGGCATGCTGCTGGACGGTCATCGCCACCCCCTATCCGACCACCGCGCTCGGGGTCGCCATGATGGACAACCCGATCGAGGCGACCGGCGCATCCATATCCGGCATCCGGGCGGCGCTCGACGCGATGGGACAGAAGGACGTCACCGTCGTCGGATTCGCGGGCGACGGAGGGACCGCCGACATCGGGATCCAGGCGCTGAGCGGCATGCTCGAGCGCCGGACCAACGCGCTCTATGTCATGTACGACAACGAGGCGTACATGAACACCGGCGTCCAACGGAGCGGAGAGACCCCGCTCGGCGCGTGGACGACCACCACCCCGGTCGAGGGGCACGAGCACGGGAAGCTCGAAGCGAAGAAGGACATGATGGCCATCGTGCTCGCGCACCACCCGGTCTACGCGGCGACCCTCAATCCGAGCTTCCCCGAGGACTTCGAGCGGAAGGTCGAGAAGGCGAAGGCGATGTCGGGCCCGAGGTTCTTCGACATTTTCGCCCCCTGCTCCACGGGTTGGCGGTTCGACGCTCAGAAGACGATTGCGATCGGGCGTCTCGCGACCGACACGGGCGTCTTCCCGCTCTACGAGGTGGAGGAGGGCCGCTTCCACATCACCCGGAAGGCCGGGAACCTGAAGCCGGTCGAGGAGTATCTCCGCGCGCAGGGCCGGTTCCGCCACCTGACCCCGGCGAACGTCGCCGCGGTGGGCGCTCAGGTCCGGGCCAGCTGGGAGCGTCTCCTGGCGTTCGAACGCGACTCCTTGGCCGCCCCCACGCCGACGGAGGCCCCCATCGTGGCGCCCCCGCGAGGGCCTAAATAGGCCACCTTCCTCGACCTCGCCGCAGCGGGGTAGGGTAGTCAGGAAAGCGGCCGGCGTCCCGCCGACCGTCCTGAAATCCCGACGGGCTCATAACCCGTAGATCCATGGTTCAAATCCATGCCCCGCTATTCTCCCCCAGTGTTCGAATACCCCACATGCTCCGGGAAGTGAATGCCATCCGCTCTTCGCAGCTCATGGTTTTGGCATTTTCCTCTTGAATGAATAGGCTATTGCACTTGTCACCCAAGCAATTACCAATCCGATTCCAACTCCCTTGAAGTAGA
Organism: Thermoplasmata archaeon; assembly: GCA_052325545.1. Classification (GTDB taxonomy): domain Archaea; phylum Thermoplasmatota; class Thermoplasmata; order Lutacidiplasmatales; family UBA184; genus Lutacidiplasma. Next base: position 103,708 of record JBKQUP010000009.1, on the reverse strand, counting down.
GGCTGCCCGTAACATAGGACACTGAAATGAACACCACACTCAGAACCAATTCGAACAATATGAGCACCGTATCCAACCGTCCCAAGAGTCGAAGTCGCCACGCTGGCCAAATGATGCTTTTTTTCTCCATGTTTTCAACTCTCCATCGTAATGTTCTGCCACTGACTAAGCGCAGCGTACTTTAGGGCGGGATTAGAAGTTTCACTGATTCTTTTCTCCCCGAGTTCTCCCCCGAAACGATTCTACTAGGTCTGTGCTCGCATCTGCCCACCTTCATGGCCTTTGAACACCCGGGGTAGGCCAATCCATGCCCCGCTCTTCGGCCCGAGCGAGCTCCTCTTCTCCCGTGGGCTAACGGGTTCCCTCGCACCAAGATTTCGGCGCGCCGTCGCAGCCGAGAACCTCGAAGTTTGAACCTCGGGGGCATTCCGAAGGAGAGTTCCCTTATGCCCCGGGGTCTGGGGGGACTCGACGGCCGTGACCATCGAGGAGATCCTCGTCGTTCAGGACATCGCCATCGTCGTCCTCGTCGCGCTCGGGATGGCGATCCTGTTCCGGTGGATCCGTCAACCCCTCCTGATCGGGTACATCGTGGCGGGGATGCTCATCGGCCCGTACACCCCGCCTTTCTCCTTGATCCACTACCCGGACGTCCTCAGCGCGCTCGCCGAGATGGGGATCGTGTTCCTCCTCTTCGCGGTGGGATTGGAATACCCCATGTCCCGCCTCCGGGCGGTCGGGCGGAAGTCGCTCGTCATCGCGCTTTCCGAATCGCTCGCCACGTTCTTCGCGGGCTTCCTGGTCGGTGAGGCGTTCGGGTTCCCGTTCTGGGATAGCCTGTTCATCGGGCTCGCGATCTCGGTCACCAGCACGGTGATCGTCTCGAGCGTGCTCGAGGACATCGGGGTGCTCCGGGGGTCGGACACCAGCCTCGTCCTCGGGATCACCGTGGTCGAGGACATTGTGGTCGTCTCGATGCTCGGCATCTTGCAGTCGACCGCCCAGAACGGGCATCTCGCGATCGCCTCGGTGTTGTTCTCGATCGCCCTCGTCGTCGTTTTCATAGTCGGAGTGCTCCTGATCGGTCCGCGCACGATCTCGCCGCTGATCGACCACGTCCGTCGGTCGGGGATCAACCAGGTCCTCCTGCTCGCCCTCATCGGCCTCGCGTTCGGACTGGCCCTCATCTCGAGCCTCATCGGCATCTCGGTGGCGACAGGAGCGTTCCTCGCCGGCGTCCTGGTCGCCGAATCGAAGAGCCAGGGCACGGCGCATGAGCTCATGGCCCCCCTGAAGGACGTCTTCGGGGCGATTTTCTTCGTCTCGATGGGGGCGCTGATGGACATCGGTCTCCTGCCGAACTACATCCTTCCCATCCTCGCCTTCCTCGCTACGGCCTTTGGCGCGAAGCTGGCCTCGACGTACCTGGCCGCCCGTCAGCAACGGGTCGCGGCTTCCGAGGCGCGCCGGGCGGCGCTCACCCTGTCGGCCTCGGGCGGCGAGCTTTCAATCGTGGTCGCGAAGGGAGGGGCAGACATCGGCGCGACCACTCCGTTCGTGCTCCCGTTCGTCGGGGCGCTCACGGTCGTCACGTCGGTGATCGCTCCCTTTCTGATCCGCTACGCGTGGCGGCGGCCGATAGCTTCCAACTCGACCTCTTCTTCGCCGAAGTAAGCCGTAGGTCCGTCACCCCGACGTGGGGCGCACGCGTTCGATGACCGGTCGCGAGGAGCGAGTGCGACCCGTACTCCGACGTCCAGTCCGTTCAGGGATCCGGCATGGGGCAGGACCCTTGGGCTGCGGACTACGGTCCCGGCGATGGGGGCGGAGGATGAGGATGGTCGACCGCGGACGGCCGACGGTGTCGGATCACGACGATCGTCGCGCCGACCACCACCCACGCGATCCCCACCCCGATGATCGCGTAGACCCAGGACGGCCCCGCGGCACTCGAGGACGCGGCGGTCTCGATCACGCTGACGTTCGCGGAATTCGTGTTCACCACGTAGACGTCCCCATTGCCACTGTCGTACGCCGCGTCGAACGGCCCCGAACCGACCGCGACCGTGGCGACCACCGACAAGCCCTGGATCACGCTGACGTTGCTCGAGTCTAGGTTCAGCACATAGACGTAGCCGTTCCCGCTGTCGTACGCTCCGTTACTGGGTGCGTTCCCGACGTTCACCGACCCGACGAGGGTCGTCCCGTTGATCACGCTCACGTCGGAGCTACCCGCGTTCGGCACGTAGACGTCTCCGTTCCCGCTGTCGTAGATGGCCGATTCGGGGACGCTCCCTACGTTCACGGTTCCGACGAGGGTCGTGCCGTTGAGCACGCTCACGTTCCCCGAATCATAGTTCGGCACGTAGACGTAGCCGTTGCCGCTATCGACCGTCGCGGAGAGCGGCCCGCTCCCGACGTTCGAGGAGCTCACGACGGTCGTCCCGTGGATCACGGTGACGTTGGCCGTATGGATGTTGTCGACGTAGAGGTAGCCGTTCCCGCTGTCGTACGTGCCGTGGTGCGGATATTCCCCGACGTTCACGGACCCGATGACCTGTAGTCCGCTGATCACGCTCACGGTCTGGGAGCCGTAATTCACCACGTAGACGTCACCGTTCCCGCCGTCGTACGTAGCGCTCAGCGGCACGGGACCGACCGGTATGGTCGCGACCGTCGTGCTGCCGTTGATCACGCTCACGTTCCCGGAGCCGGTGTTCGGGACATAGACGTAGCCGTTCCCGCCGTCGTACGCTGGATCCCCCGGCGAGGTCCCGACGTTGACCGTCCCGACGATAGAGGTGCCGCTGATCACGCTCACGTTCACGGAACCCTCGTTCGACACGTACACGAAGCCGTTCCGGCTGTCGTACGTCGCCCAATCGGGTCGGGAGCCCACGGGGACCGTGGCCACCCCGTTCACGGAGGGCGGCGCGCCGGCCGCTGTTCCCGCGGCGACCGGCTCCACCGCGACGGCTTTCCGGACGGAGGAGAGGTCATGGGCCGCCGAAGTCGGGAGGTCGGCGTGCCCTGGGGTCCCCCAGCCTGCGCGGGCCCCTGAGGGGAAAAGGGCTGAGCTCAGAATGAGGAGACTCAGGATTACCGAGATCGCCACCGGCCCGACGCCTCGATGTCGGCGGTGCATGGTAGGTCCCCAAGGCCGGGAACATGCAACCTCCATTCCTGTATAGGATTGCCGGAAGAGCTCGCCTGTTCTTCGCGTGAAAAGCGGTCCGAGGAGCCCACACCGCTCGTGACCGAGCCCGAGGCGGTCAGGGTCGCCACTCGCCCAAAACCCGCTTCTCACGCAACATCAGTTTTAAGCAGACTCTTCTCCCACCGCAGGATATGAATCCGCCTGGCGTAGGCCCGTTCAGGACGGGGGCCTCCCGGAGCTCCCCCGCGACCGACCGAGCGAAGCCGTCCTTGAAGGACGCCGCGCGGAGCGTCTCCCCCGAGGAGGCACCCAAGCAGTGTTCGGCCTGCTCTCAGCCCCTCAGCGTGGGCGAACGGATGTTCTATTTCCTGGAAGGCGGGGAGGAGCTTCCCCTGTGCCGAGCCTGTATTGTCCGCGAGCAGTCGGAAGGCGCGCCCGGAGGCGGCCGACCACCCGCGCTCGTGTCCTCGAAGAACGTCCAATATCCGGACCGCGAGATCGCCGACGACCGTGCGGGAAGCTCGGATCTCTTGACCGATGTGGTCCGTTCCTTCCTGGAGGAAGAGCTCGACCGGTTCGACAGCTCCCTCGACCGGGTCCCTGAGACCCATCCCGACCTGGCTCTCGCCCGGGGTCTTGAGGACGAGGCGCGACAACAACTGTCCAGCGGGCGGCTCGCCGACGCGGTCGCATCGCTCCGCGACGTTCGACGCATCCTCATCACTCTCGAGAGAGGTCGCAAGCGCAGCTCTCTCTCCGCTCCCTGGGATGAAAGTGTCGAGGCGTTGTTCGACCGGGTCCTGGCCCGGGCTCGCGCCATGACCCGTCCGGGTCAACCCTCTCCCGAGGAGGGTGGAACCATGATCCCTGCCTCGATGCAAGGTTCCTCGAACTCCACCGGTGCATCCTCGTAGGGGCTCTATGTCGGGCGGACCCCGGGTCACCCCGCTCGCTCCGCACGAACGCCCCCCCCAGGAGCGCGATCTCCTGTGACCTCGCTCTTCCTCCAGGTCGTGATGGACTGGGAGCTCGCCGCGGTCGCGGTCACGCTCATCCTGAGCGCCTATCTGATCTCGAACCTCCTGGCGTCGATCCTCCTCCCGCCGCCCGAGCGCCGCTACCGCTGCAGTCCGACCTTCCCGATGGTCAGCGTCGTGCTCCCCGTGTACAACGAGCCGGAAGCGATCGTTCGGGCGAGCATCGCGTCCTGGAAGGCGGTCCGCTACCCCGCGTTCGAGATCATCCTCGCGGACGACTCGACCGTGCCGCTCGAGCTGGACGACCCCACGGTCCGCGTGGTACGTCGGACGAACCGAGAGGGGTACAAGGGCGGGGCTCTGCGCAACGTGTTCGACAAGCTTGACCCCCGTTCCGAATGGATGGTCGTCTTCGATGCCGACTTCGTCGTGGACCCCGACGTCCTCGTCCGGTTCACTGAGCGCTACGCCCCGGGCATCGGCGCCGTCCAAGGGTTCCAAGCGATGGGCCGCAACGACCCTCCGTCGTACCTGACCCGCTTCTCGGAGTCGTTCCACGCGGTCGCCAACGCGCTCCTGGCCGGCCGCCAACGCCTCGGAGGGTTCGTCGGGGTCCAGGGCACCGTCGAGGCGTACCGGGTCGAGGCGATCCGGTCGATCGGGGGTATTGCACCCTACGCCACGGCCAACGAGGACCTGGATACCACATTCCGGCTTCGCAAAGCCGGGTGGAAGATCGTCTACGACCCACGGATCGTCGGTCGGGGGATCGCTCCGGAGCGGTATCGGATCTTCTTCATCCAGAACACCCGGTGGACCTCCACGACCGTGCGGGAGTACCGACGGCACTGGGGGTCGTTCCTTCGGTCTCCCTCCGTCCCTTGGGTCGAGAAGTTCGACTCCGCCCTCTTCCTGCTGACCTGGACCAACTCCCTGGTGGTCACACCCACGCTCGTCTTCCTTCCGTGGGCGCTGCTCAGTCTCCACCTGATCCCGCTCTGGCTCTCCGTGCTCATCACGCTCCTCCCCATCTCCCTCTTCACGCTGCCGGCGCTCACCGGGGCGTCGGCCCGTCTCGGGCTCACCGGCTGGATGGGATACTACATCCTGCTCGTCCCCGGCTACTTCGTGATGTTCCGGGCGGCGCTCTTGGGCCTGTTCACCGAGCCCGGCTTCGTACGGACCCTGAAGACGACCGCCCCCGCCCCCCAGTCGGCCGCGGAGGTGGGGCGTTTCGCGTCGCCGCTACGGTTCGGGTCCATCCCCGATAGAATATCCACCGCGAACCTCCAGCGGGTCGTATGCACGCAATGCGGCGCTCCCCTGACGCACCGCGAGGTGCTGTTCTACGCGGTGGGAGCCCTGGACGTCCGCGACGTGGCGTGCCGGAAGTGCCTGGGGGTCACCGAGCGTCCGCAGTTCCGAGGCGTGATGGCTTCTACCTAGCCGGCTCGCGGACCGGCTACCCATCCGACACGATCGCGGCGGCGTCTCCCGAGGGCGAGTAACGGGCGGTGAACGTGACGCTGGTCCACACGGTCGAGTCGTACGGGACGTAGTTCAGGAACGTGTAGTTCGCCTGGGTCGACAGGAACGCGCACGAGCCGCCCGTACCCGACTCGATGCACACGATCGACCCGTCCATGTAGCTGGGGCAACCGTCCGACGGGCAGGTGGTGTTTTCGGCGGGAGGGGGGGCCGTGCAGGCCGAGGGTTGGACCTCGGCCGGGGTCAAGACCACGAACGTTGCGTTGCCGCCGCCTCCGTCGGTCCAATGAACGGTCACCACGGAACAGAGGGGGAACGCGAGGCCCAGCGTCGTGTTGTTGACGAGGCCGAGCGAGTAGGGTCCCAACCTGCCGGACGAGGAGGACTTGGACGAGGGAGAGCTCGAGGGGAGCACCGCCACGACGGCCGCCACGCTGACGATGGCCACGAGGACGCCCACGATGACCCACGTCCGACGCTTTCGCCGTCGGGCTGAGGAACCCGGCCCGTCCAGGGCGGTGGCGGGAATCATGGAGTTCCACCCGCGACGTCCGGTATCCGGCGAGGACGCTTAATCTCGTCGGAAACGGCCGACCCATTCATGTCGCCGTGCCCGGGCCGCCTTCCCTCGGTCGACGCGGATCGTTCGACGGGCCTTAGGTCACGAATAGCTGGCGGTGAACTCGAGGCTGCCGAAGATGCCCTGGTCAAAGGGTGAGTACAGGAGGAAGGTGTAGTTCGTCTGCGTGGACTGGAACGCACAGACACCCTCCGCGCCCGTCTCGATGCACACCGGTTGACCGATGTACGCCGGGCACCCCTGCGAGGGGCAAGTGAGGTTCTCCGCCGGCGCGGGACTCGCGCAGGTGGCGTTCTGGACCTGTTCCGGGGTCCAAACGGTGAACGTGACGTTGCCCTCGCCACCCCCCAGCCATTGCGGGCTCGCGCTGATGTTCCATCGAACGGTCACGTTGGAACAGAGCGGGAACGAGAGCTGCATCGAGGGGGCGTTCCCGGGGCCCCCGAGGCGGCTCAACATGTACGGTCCGAACGAGCCGCCCGGCGCGGAAGCACGTTGGGGAAGAGCGGCCACGACGGCCGCTACGACGACGATGGCCACCAAGATGCCCACGACGACCCATCTCCGACGCGTCTTTCGACGGGCGGAAGGAGCCGGGCCATCGAGGACGGAGGCGGGATTCATCGGGATCCACCCGCGATTTGCCGTATCCTGCGGCCTCGCATAACGGAGTCGGGGCGGGTGGGAGGTCGGACCCGTCGTTCGAGGCCGGGGGTAGAGGAGATGAACCTGGGGCTCGGCGGTTTCCGTTCTAGAACTTCGGGGGCCTCTTCTCCAGGAACGCCTGGATCCCCTCGCGGTAATCCTTACCGAAGTACACGTCCCGTCGGAGGCTCTGGAGATACTCGTACGTCGCCGGGTTGATCGCCACGGCCTCGCTCAGCACCCGGATCGCCTCCTTGGAGGCCGCGATCGACGCCGCCGACCGGGTCACGATCGTGTTCGCCGTGCGATAGACCACCGCTTCCAGCGCCGCGGCCGGCACGATCGCGTTCACCAGGCCGGCCCGTTCCGCCCGGTCGGCCGAGATCGGCTCGGCCGTGAAGACCATCTCCTTCACGATCCCGATCGGCAACCGATTCATGAATGTCAGGAACCCGCCCGCGTTGTACGGCAGCCCCAGCTTGGCCGGAGTGAGCGCAAAGGCGCACGTCTCGTCCCCGAACACGAGGTCGCAGTTCATCACGAGGTCGCTCGCCCCGCCGAACACCGTCCCGTGGATCATCGCGATCACCGGCGCCGGGAACTGTTTCACTGCGCGCAGCATGTGCTCGAACGGGTCCGTGTACGGCAGCGGGTCGACGTCCGCCTTCGGCAGCTCGGACACGTCGACCCCCGCCGACCACACTCGCTCGTTCTTCGCCGTTCGCAGGACCACCGCCCGGGCGCCCTCCGACCGGAACTCCGCCAGTGCTCCGACGACCTCCGCGATCAGGTCGCTTCCCAGTGCGTTGCGCTTGTCGTAGTGGTCTAACGCGATCGTTCCGATCTTCCCTTCCAGTTTCTTCTGAACCAACGTCATCTTCGTTTCCTCCCTTCGGCTCCGGCCCGGATCCTCACGGACCGGTGCTCCGCTCTTATCGGAACTGAGGACGATGTTATAGCCCTTCGACCCGGGTCGTTTCCTCGAACCGCCCACCCCAGACCCACGGATGGCAGGGCGCCATCCGGACTTGGATCGTTCCGCCCGGAGACGCGTCTTCCCGACGGTTCCGGCAACCCAGAACCGTCCGGTCGGGCCGTTCGGGTTCGGACGCTCCTCGCGCGGCGGGTCCTACGGGTTCGGGGCCGTCGGGGCGTCGCCGCCTTTGCCCTTCGGCGCGCGACGGCGTCTCGGCTTCTTCTCGGGGGGCGGGGCCGTCGGGGCGTCCTCGGCGGGGGGTGGCGGTGGCGAGGGGACGATCATCTCCGGGGGTAGCGGAGGCGATTCCGCCGGAGGAGGCGGGGGTGGGGGTGGAGGGTGAGCTAGCGCCCCGACCGGAAGGGTCCAGGACGGGGTCGGAGGGATCTCCGGAGCGGGAGGCTCCGGTGGTGGGGGCGGGGGAGCGGCATGCTGGGGAGGTGGCGGCGGCGGAGGGAGGGGAGCGGCCGGAGCTTCCACGGGCTTCGGGGCGGGGGTGGGCGCGGGTACGGTCGCCGGCGGAGCGGCCGGTGCGGCCGTCGAAGCCGGGTGACCGGCATGATGCGATGGAGCGTTCGACGGTCGGGGAGTGATCGGCGTGAACTCCCCCGGTTTCCACGTGTGCGGCATCCGCAGGATCGACGGGTCCTTCAGGAAGAGGTCGGCATGACCACAGGCCCGGCAGACCCGGGTCCCGAGCGACAGCTCGCCCCGGGCCCGCAGGGAGAGGGACCCTCCCCCCAGCCCGCCGGTCTTGAGGTCGTTCGCCCACACGAAGTCCGTGGCACCGCAATTACTGCAAACGGGAGCCAATGGAGTCACCTACTCGCGGCTTGAGGTGGGCCACCCGTAAAAACGGTTGCGTAGGCCGTCGGGACGCCGAACCGGCCGATAGGAGCCTGTAACTCGGAAGTTCCAAGTACCCTTCCGCCCGTTCACCGCCCGTATGCCGTCGCCACGGTTTGCCCGCATCATGGTCACGATCGACGGCTCGCCCAACTCCCAGGACGCCCTCGCCACGGCCATCGACCTCGCGGACCGGTACGGGAGCGAACTGACGATCCTGACCATCGCCCCGCTCGTTCCGGTCTACCTTCCGTCGACGAACCCGTACGTGTCGACCACGGTCACCGAAAGCCAGGTGCCGCGGTACCGGGAGCTCATCGACCTCGCGGTCAAGCAGGCCCAGGAGTCCGGGGTCACGGCGGTCACGGGGCTCTGCCACGAGGGCGTCGTGGTCGACGAGATCCTTTCGTTCCTCGACACGAACCCCACCGACCTGGTCGTGGTCGGCTCGCGGGGGTTGTCCGCGACCAAGCGGCTCCTGATCGGTAGTATCTCGTCCGCGCTCGTCACCCACGCACCGTGCCCGGTGCTCGTCGTGCGCGCCCGGCTGCCTACAAAGCCCGCTGCGTGATGATCAGCCGCGTGGGGATCGGCAGCTTGTGCGACGCCTTCCGTAGCGCTTCCTTGGCCACGTCGATATGCGTCTCGGTCGTGTAGACCGTGAGGAGCTCCGCACCGATCGGCGCGCGCACTGCGTGACCGACGGGCTTGCCGAACGCGCCGCGCATCCCGTCCGAGATACGGTCCGCGCCCGCCCCCATCGCCATCTTGTGCTCGCGCAGGATCTGGTGCGGGAAGCAGCGTACCTTGAGGTGGAACTCGTTCGGCGCGTTCTTCTCCAGGACCCGGACCGCGCTGATGCGCGCCGCCTCGAGCGCGATGTCCCGGACCTGGGCCGCTTCCTCGGCCCCGAGGGACAGGCTGAACGGGAACTGGGTCCGAAGGTTGCCGGTGTCGAACTGAGTGATGCGGCACGTCGGGATCCCGCCCATGTACTCCTGGCGGGTGTACACCTGCCCCTCGACCTTGCGGTACATGCGGGCAGGCTTTCGTGTCATGGGAGCCGCCGAGACGGGCCTCCCACTAAAAGGCTTGCGGAGCGCGCGCTCCGCTGCGTCCTCGAGAGCGGACCCTACGCGGGGCGGGCGCGAACGAGTCGGGCACCGGTCGCCGCCGCGTGCATCTCGACCGCGCGGAGCCCTTCCCGGTGCAGCCACTCGAGACAGGCCGCCCGCGCCTCGGGCGACCGAGGCAGGGCGAAGAAGCTCTGCCCGAACATCGCCTGGCATGCCGAGGCGTCCCGGTCCCGGAGCGCCGTGACCGTCCGGGCCACCGCGGGCGAGGCGAGGCCGGCGAGGTCCGTGAACCGCTCGCTGAGTCGGAAGAGCCGTTCGGGACTGAGGTGGCGGGCGAGTTCCTCCCAGCCGCTCGCGGCCCGGGTGATCCGTCGGAGAGCGGCGGGGTCACGTAGGACGGAGGGAGAGGGGATGGGTCGGCCGACGACTCCTACGAGCAGTGCGGGCCGGAACGGCCGGTGAACGACGTGGCCGAGCGGGGGGACACCGGCTCGGGTCCGGACCTCGAGGCCGCCCCCGAGTATCGCCGCCACGCCGCCGAGGCCGCCTCCTCCGAAGAGGTCCGCGAGATGCGCGACCCGGACCGCGTGCGCTCGGGGGCGGCCGGAAAGGGCTCCCACGGCAAGGGCGGTCGCGAGCGCGCCGGCGGCGCTCATCCCGAACCCTTGTCCGACGGGGAGCTCGTGCGCGAGACGGACGGTCAACGTTCCCGGCCCCTGGGGGGCCATACGACGGGCCACGTCCTCGGAGATGGGCCACGGTCGACGACCCTCGCCGACCACGCGAATGCGGGAGCGCGGCCCCGGGGAGAACCGTGCCTCGGCCCAGGCCCCTAGCTCGAGGACGATCCCGGCTCCCACCGACCCTCGCCCGCGGGGATCGCGCTGGGTCGTATCGGGCCGGAAGATGCCGGTGACGTGGCCCGGAGCGAACGCACGGGCCGAACCGGCTCGCGAGACCGTCATCGCCCTCGCCTCGGCCTTTTAATCACGCGTAGTTATAAGCGGACCCGCTTCTATTGATTGACACGCCGTCGTGGCAGGTCAGTGCCGACAACCATGAGCGAACCTGAAGCGCCCGCGACCCCGCACGACGCCCTCGACCGGCTCAGCTTCCTCGAGCTACGGAACACGCAACTCGCCGAGGCGATCAAGCGCGTCGAGAGCGAGCGGCACTACATGGAGGCGGAGATCCTCCGTCTCCAGCGCGAGGTCAAGCGGCTCAAGACGGAGCTCGACCGCCTGCGCTACCCGCCGCTCATCGTCGGAAGCGTCCGGGACGTGCTGACGGACGGCCGCGTGGTCGTGAAGTCGTCCACCGGACCCGATTTCGTCGTGAATGCCGCCGAGACGGTGGAGCACGGGAAGATCACGGTCGGCAGCCGCGTCGCGCTCAACAAGCAGACCCTCGCCGTGATGGGGATTCTGCCGGCGTCGCTCGACCCGCTCGTGACCGCGAGCGAGATCGTCGACAAGCCGCCCGTGACCTACGAGGACATCGGGGGTCTCAACGACCAGATCCGTGAGATCCGCGAAGCGGTCGAGTTCCCGCTCCTGCGCTCCGAGCTGTACAAGAAGGTCGGCGTCGACCCCCCGAAGGGGGTGCTGCTGATCGGCTCTCCCGGAACCGGGAAGACGATGATCGCGAAGGCGGTCGCGCACCACACGAACGCGACGTTCGTCCGCCTCGTCGGGAGCGAGCTCGTCCAGAAGTACATCGGCGAGGGGGCCCGGCTCGTCCGCGAGCTGTTCGAGCTGGCTCGCCAGAAGGCGCCCACCATCATCTTCATCGACGAGGTCGACTCGATCGGCGCGAAGCGGCTCGAGGTCGCGACGAGCGGGGACCGCGAGGTCCAGCGCACCCTGATGCAGCTCCTCGCCGAGATGGACGGCTTCGAGCCGCTCGCGAACGTCAAGATCATCGCGGCGACCAACCGCCCGGACATCCTGGACGACGCGCTCCTTCGGCCGGGGCGGTTCGACCGTATCATCGAGATCCCGGTTCCCACCTACGGCGGGCGCGCCGAGATCTTCAAGATTCACACCCGCGGGATGGCCCTCCACGAGCCGATCGACTTCGAGGTGCTCGCGAACCGGTGCGAGGGCGCGACCGGCGCGGACATCAAGGCCATCTGCACCGAGGCCGGCATGTGGGCGATCCGCGAGGAGCGGGACAGCGTGACGACGGCGGACTTCGACCGCGCGATCGAGAAGGTCGTCGGCGAGGAAGAGCTCCGCAAAGAGTCCGTCACGATGTTCGCGTGAACGGTCGTCCCCGTTCCGATCGCGCGCGGTCCCTTCCGGTCCGAGATCATCCCTCGACGGTGAACCGGCCGATCAGCCGGGGCCCCGTCGGGACGGAGAGGTCGATCAGGAACGCCGGCACGCCCGCCATTCGGGCGATGGGTCGGTCCGGGGTCACGCGCACCGCACCCGGACCGAGCTCGCCGACCTCCGCCGGGACGACCTGGAGCCCGTGCGACAGATGGACGGCCGCCCCGGACGCGGCGTCGCCGCGGTAGTACCGGCACTTCTGGAAGGAGCTCGCGTGAAGCTCGGTGGCCGCCGCGAGCGAGCCTTCGGGCGCGAGGACCTGTCCTCGGGAGAGCTCGTCCGCGTCCACTCCTTTGAGGGCGATCCCGACCCGCTCGCCGCATTCGGCCTCGTGCCGGTCGATGTCGTGGACCTGGATCGAGCGGATGTCGAGGACCTTCTCAGAGGGCCAGAGCCGAAGGCGGTCGTGGGCGTGCAGGGTCCCCCGACGCACGACCCCGAGGGCGACCGCGCCCACGCCCTTCACAGGGAAGGCGTGGTCGATCGGGACCATCACCGGCCCCTCCGTGAGGGGAGCCTTCCAGCCGTCGATGAGGTCCCGTAGCTTCGGGAGGTCGAAGGGGACCTTCGGGGCGCCTTCGAGCCGACCGCCCTTCAGGGCGCGGGCGAGCTCCGCCTCTCCGACGGCGGGGCCGAGGACGACGGTCGTGGGGGTCTCGGCGAGCTCGACGGTCGCGATCGTCTCCGCGACCGACCGGGTGAGCTCGCTGACGACGAGGAGGCATCGGTCGGCCATGGCGAGGCTGGTCAGGAGCGGGGAGAACTTCTCGGGGAACTGGGTCGGCTCGACCAGGGTGGTCGCGTGACCCTCGGTGACGGAGTTGAAGAGGGTGAGGTCCGACTCGGTCCCCTTCTTTCCGAGCTCCTTCGCGACGTTGGGCGCGCCGACGATCGCGATGGTGACACCGGTCGTCACGACGCCTTCCCCCCCGTCTTCGGGGTCGATACTTGGAGGACGATATCCCCTTCCTTCGCGTCCACCGTGACCTCGCTGCCGTCGCGGACCTGCCCGGCGAGGAGCTTCGCGGTGAGCGGGTCGACGACCATCCGCTGGATCGTCCGCTTGAGCGGTCGGGCGCCGAACGACGCGTCGAAGCCGGAGCTGGCGAGCAGCGAACGGGCCGCGGGCGTGGCGGAGAGGTGGACCCTGCGGTCCTCGAGGCGGGAAGTGACCTGCGCGAGCTGGAGGTCGACAATCTCCTCGATCTCGGGCTCCGTGAGGGCGTGGAAGATCACCACCTCATCGAGGCGGTTCAAGAACTCCGGCCGGAACTGGACCCGCAGGGCCGGCTCGAGGAGCTTGCGCCGCTCCTCGTCGGTGTGCGACTGCGCGATGAGGTCCGAGCCAAGATTGCTCGTTAGGATGACGAGGGTGTTGCGGAAATCGACCGTCCGGCCCTGGCCGTCCGTGAGGCGACCGTCGTCCATCAGCTGCAGGAGGACGTTCACGACGTCGGCGTGGGCCTTCTCGACCTCGTCAAAGAGGATCACCGTGTACGGTCGCGACCGCACCGCCTCGGTGAGCTGCCCGCCCTCCTCGTAGCCGACGTAGCCGGGGGGCGCGCCGATCAGCCGCGCGACGGTGTGCTTCTCCATGTACTCGCTCATGTCGACGCGCACGAGCGCCTTCTCGGAGTGGAAGAGGAAGTCGGCGAGCGCCTTCGCGAGCTCGGTCTTCCCGACCCCCGTCGGGCCGATGAACAGGAACGTGCCCATCGGACGGTTCGGGTCGCCGAGGCCCGAGCGGGACCGACGGACCGCCTTCGAGACGGCCGCGACCGCCTCGTCCTGCCCGACGACGCGCTTCCGCAGGGCCTCCTCCATTGTGAGAAGGCGCTTCATCTCGCCCTGGAGGAGGCGCGTGACCGGCACCCCGCTCCACTTCGAGACCACGAGAGCGACGTCGTCCTCGGTCACCTCCTCCCGGAGCATGGTCCCGGCGGAGGCTCCCTCCGCCTCCTTCGTGAGCGCGTCCGTCTGCTTCTGGAGCTCCGGGACCGTCCCGTAGCGGAGGCGCGCCGCGGCTTCGAGGTCGCCCGACCGCTCGGCCTGCTCCTCCTGCGCTTTCGCATCGTCGAGCTTCGCCCGAAGCGCCCGGAGCCGCTCGACGTGTTCCTTCTCCCGCTGCCAGCGCGCAAGGAGGCCCTTCTCCTTCTCTTTCAGGTTCGCGAGCTCTTTGTCGAGGGCCTTCAGGCGTTCCCGGCTGGACGCGTCCTTCTCGCGGGCGAGCGCGGTACGTTCGATCTCGAGCTGTCGGATGCGGCGGGAGAGCTGGTCGAGCTCGGTCGGCCGCGAATCGAGCGTGAGCCGGACCATGGACGCGGCCTCGTCGATCGCATCGATCGCCTTGTCCGGGAGGTGGCGGTCGGGGATGTAGCGGGCCGAGAGCGTGGCGGCCGCGACGAGCGCTGAGTCGTGGATCCGCACCCCATGGTGGAGCTCGTATCGTTCCCGGAGGCCGCGCAGGATCGAGATCGTGTCCTCGACGCTGGGCTCGGAGACCGGGACGGGCTGGAACCGTCGCTCGAGCGCGGCGTCCTTCTCGATGTACCGCCGGTACTCCTGGGTCGTCGTCGCCCCAATGCAGTGGAGCGTGCCGCGCGCGAGCGCCGGCTTGAGGAGGTTCGAGGCATCCATCGCCCCTCCCTCAGTGGCCCCCGCGTGCACCAGGGTGTGGAGCTCGTCGATGAACAGAATCACTTGCCCCTCGGACCGTTCGACCTCCTTGAGCACCGCCTTGATCCGCTCCTCGAACTCACCTCGGAATTTCGCCCCGGCGAGGAGGTTGCCGAGGTCGAGGGTGACGATCCGTCGTTCCTTCAGGGACTCCGGGACGTCCTTCGTCACGATCCGCTGAGCGAGGCCTTCCACAACCGCGGTCTTCCCGACCCCGGGCTCCCCGATGAGGACCGGGTTGTTCTTCGTTCGGCGGGAGAGGATCTGGATCACGCGGCGGATCTCGTCGTCGCGGCCGATCACCGGGTCCAGTTTTCGCTCTCGGGCGAGCGCTGTCAGGTCCTTGCCGTACTTCTCGAGCGCCCGGTACTGAGCCTCCTCCGCGCGGCTCTCCACGGGGTGGTCCGACCCGCGGACCTCCTGAAGGGCGGCCTCGACCGCCGCCCGACGGACCCCAAACTCCTCGAGGAGCTCGCGGGCCGGCGACGCGACGGAGAGCAGGCCGAGGAGGAGCTCGTCGGCGGTCGTGTAGCGGTCCTTCCGCTTCTCGGCCTCGGCCTCGGCGGCGTCGATTGCCTTCGAAAGGTCGCGGGAGAGGTACTGGTCGGAGGGCGCGACCCGGTCCGCCGTCGGGAGCCCCTTGAGGCGTTCCGAAACGCGCGCGAGGAGGCGGTCGACCGGGACCTTGAGCCCGGTCAGGATCGCTGCGGCCGTGCTTTCGGGGGAGTCGAGAAGCGCGGAGAGAAGGTGCTCGGGCTCGACCGCGGGGTGACGGAGCTCCGCGGCCCGCTGGAACGCCTTCTCGAGCGCCTCTCGGGCGGCGTCCGTGAGCCGTTCGAGACGCATGGGCTTCCGAGCATCCGAGCGAGGCGATTTAAGGCCACCACCCGTCCCGCGTCCCGTGGCCGAGCTCGCGGTCCGCTGCGCGGGAGTGAATCTTCGCAACCCGTTCCTGCTCGCGTCGGGGGTCTGGGGCGAGAGCGGGGAGTCGCTCGCGGGCGCATGGAACGCCGGTGCCGGCGGCGTCATCACGAAGTCGATCGGCTCCGCGGTGCGGCCCGGATACCCCAACCCTACGATCGAGACCTACGAGCGCTGGGGCCTTCTCAACGCGATGGGACTTCCGAACCCGGGGATCGACGAGTACCCCCGAGAGATCGAGATCGCCCGCCGGGCGGGAGCGACCGTCATCGGTTCGATCTTCGCGGGGGACCCGGAGGAGTTCGCACGACTGGCGGTCCGGATGGCCGCCACGGGCGTGGTCGCGCTCGAGCTCAACCTGAGCTGCCCGCATGCGGAGGGGTTCGGGACCGAGGTCGGGGGGACGCCCGAGAACGTGGAGAAGGTCGTCCGGGCGGTCACGAAAGCGGTCACGATTCCCGTCATTGCGAAGATCACCCCCAACACGGGCGACGCGGCGGGCCTTGCCCTCGCGGCCGAGCGGGGGGGCGCTTCGGCGGTCAGCGCGATCAACACCCTGCGCGCGATCGCCATCGACGTTCACCTTCGCCGCCCCGTCCTCTCCCACGGTCTCGGCGGTCTGAGCGGTCCGGCGATCAAGCCGGTGGGGCTCGCCTGCGTCTGGCAGATCTTCGAGAAGGTCAAAATCCCAGTGATCGGGGTCGGTGGCATCGCCTCCGCGCAGGATGCCCTCGAGTACGTGATGGCCGGAGCGCGCGCGCTCGAGGTCGGGACCCAGGTGACGTTCGACGGTGTCCAGGTCTTTGGGCGTCTCGCCCAGGACCTCTCCCGACTCCTCGACGAGCTCGGGTTCTCCCGGGTCGAGGACGCGGTCGGGGTCGCGCACCGGGCGGGTTCGGTCCCGCCGGACGAGAGCCCCCGTCCCTCCCGCTGACCGAGCCTCTATATCGCCGGCTCGCTAGACGGAAATCGTGCGCTCGGTCGTGGCGGTGACGGAGCGGGTCGTCGAGACCCCCTCGACAGTGACCCTTCGGTTCCCCTATCCTACGGCGGCCGACCCCGGCCAGTTCGTCATGCTCTGGCTCCCGGGCGACGACGAGCTTCCGATGTCCCTCTCCTACACGGACGGGCCCTCGAAAGGGGTCACGATCAAGGCGATGGGGGCGACCACCCGACGGGCCCAATCGATCGTCCCGGGCGACCGGCTCGGGGTCCGGGGACCGTACGGGAACCACTTTGACCTCTCTCCGAAGCGGGTCCTGATTGTGAGCGGCGGCTCCGGCGCAGCGGCCCTGGCGCCCGCGGCGGGCGGGGCCCGCGCCGCCGGAAGCGCCGTGACGGTGGCCCTCGGTGCCACCCGGGAGCCCGAGCTACTCTTCCAGGAGCGGTTCCGCGCGATGGGAGCGCGCGTCGAGCTCGCGACGGACGACGGGTCCGCGGGAGCGAAAGGGTTCGTCACCGCGGTCGCCGAGCGTCTCCTCTTGTCCGAACCGTTCGACGCGGTGTGGACGTGCGGGCCCGAGGTGATGATGAAAAAAGTGATCGTCGCCGCCGCGGCCCGGTCGGTCCCCGTCTACTGCTCGCTGGAACGGCACATGAAGTGCGCCCTCGGGATGTGCGATGCGTGTGCGATCGGTCCGTACCACGTCTGCGTGGACGGACCCGTGTTCCCGGCGCCGCGCATCGAGAAACTCAGTGATTTCGCCGCCTTCCACCGGGATTCCTCGGGGCGACGCGTTCCGCTGTGACTCCGGCCGACCGGGGTCGGAACGGTTCCTCGTTCTCCGGCGTTTCAAAGCCGTCCACAGTCTTTATGCGAAAGGTCCGCTACACGAGCGGGTCGGAGGTTCTGTGAAGGTAATCGTCGTGAGCGGCGGAGTGATTTCCGGCCTCGGGAAGGGGATCACGACCTCCTCGCTCGGCCGCCTTCTCAAGGCCCGCGGGATTCCCGTCACGATCGTCAAGATCGACCCCTACCTCAACGTGGACGCGGGCACGATGAACCCGTACCAGCACGGTGAGGTCTTCGTGCTCGACGACGGCACCGAGGCCGACCTCGACCTCGGCAACTACGAGCGGTTCCTGGGCCAGAACATGGCGGGGACCCACAACCTCACCACCGGGAAGATCTACCGCTCGGTGATCGAGAAGGAGCGACGGGGCGACTACCTCGGCAACACGGTCCAGATCATCCCGCATGTGACGGGCGAGATCAAGCGCGCGATCCGAGAGGTGGCGCAGGCCGCGGGCGCCGAAGTGGTCCTGGTCGAGGTCGGAGGGACCGTCGGTGACATCGAGTCGATGCCGTTCCTCGAAGCGCTCCGCGAGCTCTCTTACGAGCTCGGCGCGGGCCACATGGCGTTCGTCCACACGACCCTCGTTCCCGTCGTGGGACCAGTCGGCGAACCGAAGACGAAGCCGACCCAACACTCCGTCCGGGAGCTGCGGGCGATCGGGATCCGGCCGAACGTGATCATCTGTCGGGGTCCGATGCCCATCACGCCCGACATCAAGGCCAAGATATCGCTCTTCTGTGACGTTCCGCCCGAGGCCGTGGTATCGGTGCCGGACCAGCCGTCGATCTACGAGGTCCCCCTCGTTCTCGAGGCGCAGGGCGTCGGGACGTTCCTCACCCGTCTCCTCGGCCTGCCCGAGCGGCCGCCGGACTACACCACGTGGAAAGAGTTCCTCGCGACGTATCGCCGGTGCGAGGGCTCGGTCGAGGTCGCGGTCGTCGGGAAGTACACAGAGCTCCGGGATGCCTACCTCTCGCACTCCGAGGCGTTCCATCACTGCCAGGGGGCGCTCGGGGTCGAGATCCGGCTCCAGTGGTACGACTCCGAGGACATCCCGAAGAACCCGTCCCTCCTGGCCCGGCTCCAGCGCTCGGACGCGATCATCGTGCCCGGCGGTTTCGGGTCGCGGGGGACCGAGGGGAAGATCCGGGCGGTCGAAGCGGCCCGCACCGGGGGGATCCCGTACCTCGGGATCTGCTACGGCTTCCAGCTCGCGGCGATCGAGAGCGCGCGCAACGTCCTCGGGCTGCCGAAGGCGAACACGACCGAGGTCGATGCGACGACCCCGGACCCGGTCGTCTGCGTGCTCGAGGAGCAGAAGGGGCTCCACGAACTCGGCGGCACGATGCGCCTCGGCGCCCAGCGGATCATCCTCACGCCCGGCTCGAAGGTCGCCGGACTTTACGGGAAGGGGGAGATCTGGGAGCGCCACCGGCATCGCTACGAGATCAACCCGAAGTACATCGAGCCCCTCGGGGCCCACGGCCTCGTGGTCGGCGGGATGAGCGTCGACGGACGGGTCGAGGTCCTCGAGATGCCGAGCCATCCGTTCTTCATCGGGGTCCAGTACCACCCCGAGTTCCTTTCCCGTCCCGAGGCGCCCCACCCGCTCTACATGGAGCTGGTCCGGGCCGCCATGGCTCGCAAGGAGGTCGCGTCCCCTGTCGCCACCGCGCCGGCTCTCGCGTGAGCTCAAGGAGCTGGACGGCGCGGTCGTCCGGGTCGCCGGACACCTCGAGGACTACCGCGCCCTCGGCGGCGTCGCCTTCGCCCTCGTCCGCGACGGTTCGGGGACGACCCAGGTCACGCTGAAGAAGGGAGTGACCGACCCCGCCCTCTTCGCGCTCTTCTCCGAACTTCCGCGCGAGTCGGTCGTCGCGGTCGTCGGAACGGTCCACCGCTCCGAGCGGGCGAACCGCGGGGTCGAGCTGCTCCCGACGGCGGTCGAGGTCATCGTCCGCGCCGAGGTGCCCCTTCCGCTCGGGATCGTCGACAAGGTCGGCGCCGAGCTCGACACTCGCCTCAACCACCGGGTGCTGGACCTCCGTAAGCCCGCGGTCCGCGCGGTGTTCGAGCTGCGCTCGAGCCTCCTGGCCGGGTTCCGGGACGCGTTCATCCGCCGAGGGTTCCTCGAGGTCGAGACCCCGAAGCTACTGCGTCAGGGGGCCGAGGGCGGCGCGACCCTCTTCGCGGTCGACTACTTCGACGGGCGAGCCTACCTTGCCCAGAGCCCGCAGCTGTACAAGCAGATGCTCATCGGCGCCGGCCTCGAGCGGGTCTTCGAGATCGCGCCCGCGTTCCGGGCCGAGCCGTCCGACACCGTCCGCCACATCACCGAGTTCGCGAGCCTCGACGGGGAGATGGGGTTCATCGACTCCGTGGAGGACGTCCGCGCCGCCCTCGAGGGGATCGTAACGGACGCCTTCATCACGACGAAGAAGGACCTCACGACCCGGGGGAACCCGCTCGCCGAGCGGATCCCCGAGCCGAAGACCCCGTTCCCGAGGATCCCGTTCGCCCAGTGCGTGGAATGGCTCGGCCGGCCCGGGTCCGAGGAGGACCTCAAGACCGAGGACGAGAAGGCGATCGGGGAGCACGTCGACCGCGAGTTCGGCGTCCCGCTCTACTTCATCATCGACTATCCGACCGCGATCAAGGCGGGGACGTTCTACGCCCAGCGGCAGGACGCGAACCCGAGGCTCACGTACTACTTCGACCTCGACTTCCGCGGGCTCGAGATCGCGAGCGGCGGCGCCCGGGAGCACCGGCTCGACCGCCTGACGGCGAACATCGAGAGCGCCGGGTTCGACCCGGAGAAGTTCTCGGGATACCTCGAGGCGTTCCGGTTCGGGATGCCGCCCCACGGTGGGTGGGGGCTCGGGGTCGACCGGGTGGTGCAGGTCCTCGCGGGGCTCCCCAATATACGGGAAGCCCGTTTATTCCCCCGCGACCGCTACCGCCTCGACCCGTAGCGGAGGTTCGTTCGATCGATGGTCGCTGCCAAGAGGACCCTCCCCGCGCCGCCCGAGCTCCAGAGCCGCTGGGGCTCCGTGCTCGAGGAGGCCGGGTTCCGGCCCCGGATCCTCCACCTGCACGACCGTTTCCCCGAGGAGCGGTCGCTCGAGGTCCCGTTCGGGACGCTGGACGGCGCCGACACTCCCCTCGCCGACCTCCTGCTCGAGCGGCCCGAGGAGGTCATCGGCGCGGGCATCCGCGCGATGAAAGAGCTTCTGCCGGTCGCGGGACCGGAGGCCGAAGGCCTCCGGCTGCGCGTCATCGGCCTCCCGCTTACCGCCCACCGCACAATCCGCGCGATCCGGGAGTCCGACCTCAACCGGTTCGTCGCGCTCGACGGGATCGTCCGTCGGGTCTCCGAGGTGCGACCCCAGATCCGGGACGCGGTCTTCGAGTGCGTGGCATGCCGGACGAAGTTCCACGAACGCCAGGACGAGACGTCCCTCATCTTCCGCGAGCCGCTCGAGTGCCCCGAAGCGCAGGGCGGCTGCGGGAAGACCCAGGGCCGGACCCGATTCCGCCTGGTCGCCGAGGAATCGACCTACGTCGATGCCCAGCGCATCGAGATCCAGGAGCATCCCGAGACCCTCCGGCACGGGGCCCACCCCCAGGGGCTCTCGGTGCTGCTCATGGAGGACCTCACAGGAAAGGTGCTGCCGGGCAATCGGATCGTCCTCAACGGGGTCCTGAAGAGCTTCCAGCGGGCGACCGCCTCGCGGAGCGGCGTCGTCCGCAACACGACGTTCGACCTGATGGTCCTCGGGAACTCCTTCGAATCGAAGACCCGCGAGTACGAGGAGATCGACCTGACGCCGGACGACATCCGGCTCATCGAGCAGTTCCGCGGCGACCCGACGGTCGTCGACAAGATCGTCCTCTCGCTCGCCCCGACCATCAAGGGGATGGAGGAGGAGAAGGAGGCGATCGCGCTCCAGCTCTTCGGCGGGGTCGAGAAGCGCCACGCGGACGGCATCCGAGTCCGCGGCGACATCCACGTCCTCCTCGTCGGTGACCCCGGTACCGCGAAGAGCCAGCTTCTCCGGTACATCTCGGAAGTGGCTCCCCGGGGGATCTACACCTCCGGCAAGGGAGCGACCGCCGCGGGGCTCACGGCCGCGGCCGTGAAGGACGATTTCGCGGGAGGCCGCTGGGTGCTCGAGGCGGGCATGCTCGTGCTCGCCGACGGAGGGATGGCGATCATCGACGAGCTCGACAAGATGAGCGCCGAGGACCGCTCGGCGATGCACGAGACGCTCGAGCAGGGCACCGTGTCGATCGCGAAGGCCGGGATTACCTCGACCCTCAACGCCCGTTGTCCCGTCCTCGCCGCGGCGAACCCGAAGTGGGGCCGGTTCACGAACGACCGGACGATCGCCGAACAGCTGGACCTCCCGCCCACGCTCCTCTCCCGGTTCGACGTCATCTTCTCGATCCGGGACATCCCCAACCAGGAACGGGACCGGTCCCTATCGCACAAGATCCTCGCCTCGCACCGCGAGGTCGAACACCCCGGCGAGTTCGCCGAGTTCGCGGGGCCCGGCGGCTCCCCGTTCCCCCCCGACCTCCTCAAGAAATACATCGCGTTCGCCCGCCGCACGGTCCGCCCGACGCTGAGCCAGGCGGCGCTCGACGCGATCGAGAACTACTACGTCCAGGTCCGCCGGCAGGGCGAGGAACCGAACGCCCCCGTGCCGATCACGGCACGGCAGCTCGAGGCGCTCGTCCGGTTGAGCGAGGCCGCGGCGCGGGCCCGCCTCTCGAGCGAGGTGGTCATCGAGGACGCCGAGCGGGCGATCCACGTCATGCAGAGCTTCCTCAAGCGCGTCTCGATGACGGAGGAGGGGAAGCTCGACATCGACCTCACCCAGACCGGCGTCAGCCACAGCCAACGCGAGCGCATGGACATCGCGATGCGGATCATGCGCGACCTCCAGGAGCAGGCGAGCGGCACCTTCACGATCGAGCAGTACCACGAGGCGGCCGAGAAGGCCCGGATCTCGATCGCCCACGCGGACTCGATCCTCCAGACGATGCGCAACCAGGGCGAGATCATCGAGCCCCGCCCGAACCAGTACCAGCTCGTCCGCTTCTGACGGAAGCGCCCCGGCCCCCTCTTTATTTCCCCTCCGTCCTGCGGGTTCGGGCGCCGGAGGCCAGGTCGTGGACGACGGGGTGGTGATGCGGGTCCATCGGGTCCGCTCCGAGTTCGTGGTCGCCGCGTGCGACGCGGACCTCCTCGGCCGGGACCTCCCGGTCGGCGACAAGGGCCGCACGGTCAAGGTTTCGAGCCAGTTCTATGGGGAGCGGCGCGTCTCCCGGGAGGAGCTGCTCTGGGCTCTTCAGCGCGCCACGATCGCGAACCTGCTCGGAGAGCGGGTGATGAAGCTCGCGGCGGAGGGCGGCTTCGTCTCCGCCGATGGGGTCGGGACGCTCGGCGGGGTCCCGCACGCCGAGATCATCGCGATGAGCGGGTAGGGCAGCCTCGGGGACCCCACCGCGAACCTTACGTGGACGAGTGACCGTTCTTCTCCTTCACGGACCACGACCATGAGCGACGGGGAGTTCTGCGTTGTCTGCGGCGCGACGGGCCGACCCCTCGTCGACGGCGTGTGCGCCGAGTGCGCCGCCGACCGGACCCCCCTCCTGTCCGCTCCGAAGCGGGCCGAGGTGACCGTCTGCCCGACCTGCGGCGCACGGAAGCGGGGCGCGCACTGGGAGCGCGCCGGGTCGAGCCCGGTCCTGACCGCGGAGGACCTCTCCCCGTTCCTCGAGATTGCCGAAGAGGTGGGGGTCCGTCAGATCCAGTGGGAGGAGACCGTGGCCACGGCGACCGTGCGCGAGCTCGTCGGGCGAGCGCGCGTACGCTTCCGCGGGATCGAGCGCGACGTCGAGGTCCCGCTCTCGGTGCGGACCGTCCACATGACGTGCCCGGAATGCAGCCGGAAGAGCGGCCGGTACTACACCGCGACCATCCAGCTGCGGGGCCCTGCCGACGGGCGCCCCGAGAAGCCGATCCCCCTTCGGGCCCGGCTCAACGAGGAATGGGTCCGCCTGGTCCACGAGATGCGCCCGGACTGGCGCGCCGCGGTCTCCTGGCGCGAGGAGCTCCCCGAGGGGTGGAACTGTTTCTTCACCGACACGCTCGCGGCCCGGGCCGTCGCCAAGCTCGCCAAACAGCGTTTCGGCGCGTCCCTCAAGGAGTCCTCGAGCCTGGTCGGCCGCAAGAACGGCCAGGACCTCTACCGGGTCACTTTTTGTCTACGCTTCCCGCGCCGCGCTTCAGGTGGATCGGACAGTACCCCGGTCCGAGAGACTGAGCGCGCGGTGGAACGGCTTTGAGATCCAACCCGAGCAGCCTCCCTTCAGAGGAATGCTCCCGAGGGCGAGCGCTCGGGTTTCGCCCCTCCCCTCCCATCCGCTCCGCCCGTGCCCTACGGCTCTTGACCGTACGGTAGAGGGGCCTCACCCCATCATCGAGAAGGGCGTCGGGGGCAAGTCGAAGCCCCCCGAGTTCTGCGTGTTCGCGCAGAACGGTCATGCCGAGGTTCACGCCCGCGTTGAGCTGTCGGTCCATCGACCAGCCACATCTCGCACACTCGAACCTCGGTCCCACCCTGCTTCGGTGTTCGGAAACAGCACCACATTTCGGGCAGGTTCGAGAAGAACGATACGGATTGATCCAGTAAATCGGAACGCCTCGCTGTGCGGCCTTGTACGCGAGCTGGCGGTGCAACTCACCTCGGGGCCAACTCGAGAGCCGTCGGCGCATTACGCGCGAGCGGTGACGCGGCGTGGGTAGACTACTCAGGTCCTCGAGCGCGAGAGCGGCATGGTTCCGGGCCGCTCGTTCGACCAGCCGACGAGAGATGAGGTGGAGTCGGGAACGGATTCGATGCCTCTCCCGCCACCCTTCCCATCGGAGAAGTCGGCGGGCTACCCTGCGGTCGTGCGCCTTCTTCCGCCCCATGAATCGTCGACGCGAGAAGTGGCGAGCTTGGATTGCTCGTAGCTCGGGAAAGGTTACACGGAGGAGGTGAGCGACCTTCTCGTCCACATGAACTCCATCGAGTGAAGATTCATTGGTGTCAAGGGCGATCAAGGCCTTCGGATCGTACGGCTCCGAGGCATTTCTCTCGTAGACGATGATCATTCGGTTAAGATTGAGGTGGAGTTCCTTGATGCGTGTCCCGCGCGAGCCGATAATCCGACCATGATAGCGAGAGGCGAAGACGGTCAGAGAGGCCCACTCACAGCGACGAAGGGATAACCGAAGCTTCCCGGAACTGGGGTCGAAGTGGAAGGTTGATGCCGGAGCTCTGAGGAACGGAGTCCGGACGTAGGGGACGCGAGTGCGGAGGCCTTGTCGAATTTGACGTCGATATCCCTTGGCGAGGGAGAGGGCAACAGCCCCGGCTTGGAGACCGATCTGGCCGTTGACATTTGCCTCGAGAGCTTGGTCCCGAGCGAATCGGGAGAGAGCTCCACTGGAGGTTTGCCCCGTGAGAATGGCGTGTCGGAGGCATCGGTTGACTAACAGTCGGAAATCGTCAAGCAGGGGACGAACAGAAGTGGGAAGCGCGGGAAGGGTGCGAGCGGGCACCGGGGAGTGGGAGCCGGCTAAGGGAGCATGGGTTGAGAGCGGGAATGCAAGGGAACGGACGACGCGAGCCACGATAAGTCGGAAACATGGGTTAGGATGATGGTGGACGTGCCGGTGGAATGTGAACGATGGCTGCGAGCTGAACCTTTCGAGGGGATGGTCGGGGACACGACGGGTCGAACTGAACCGCAGTTGGAGGCACAATGGAACAATAGCCTTAAGAAGCAACCTCTCCGTCGAGGCTCTCGGTAGCGGGGGCACTCCTCCATGAGCAAAAGCGGCATTCTCCGGCGACACCACGGGTCCGATACATTGGAAGAAGGGACGTTCCTTGACCTCGGCGCGATGAGCTTCGAGGACGAGGCCGGCGCGCTCGCCGGCCAGAAGGGGACCGTCCGGTTGGCGGAGATCATTCGGTTCGAGGACCTTCACGGGATCTCGAAGCTCGCCTACCAGGGCGACATCATTCTGCTCGACTACACGTCCATCTCGAACGACCAGATGGCCGTGAAGAGGATGAGCATCGACCTCAAGAACATCGCGAAGGATACGGGTGGCGATGTCGCTGGTATCGCAAAGAACCTGCTCGCCATCACGCCCGCCGGAATCCGCATCGACCGACAGAAGATCCGCCCCTCGTTCTAGGGTCCGGCCGACCGAGGGACCATGAAGGTCCAGGTCGACCGCCGCGACGGCCTCACGGCCGCGGCGGATGTGACGGCGAGCGGCGTCTTCGAGCGCCCTGAGAAGGACGACACGTTCCCCCGGACGCTCCAGAAGGAGGACGACGCGACGCACGGGTTCGTCAAGGCCGCCTGGGCTCGCAAGGAGGTCAAGGGGAAGCGGAAGGAGCTCACGGTCTTCCACCGCCCCGACGGCAAGGGCCGCATCGCCCTCATCGGACTCGGCCCGCACTCGAAGTTCACCGCCGACGTCGTTCGGCGCGCGGCGGCGGAGGTCGTTCGCGGCTTCAAGGGGAAGGGGGCCCGGACGGTGGCGTTCCGTCTGAGCTCGTTCGTCAGCGACAGCGTCCGCAGCGAGGCGGCGGTCAGCGCGCTCACGGACGGCGCCATCCTCGGCAACTACGAGTTCCAGAAGTACAAGTCGACGAGCGAGGGCGGAGTCGAGGACGCGAGCATCCACCTCGGCGAGGAGTTCTCGCGGGACGAGGCGGCCCTCAAGAAGACCGTGGCCGACCAGGCAACGATCGCGGACGTGGTCGTCTGGACCCGGGACATCGCGAACCTTCCGGCCGACACGGCCTCCCCGCAGCGGCTCGCCGACGAAGCGGTCGCGCTCGGCAAGGAGTTCGGGCTCAAGGTCACCGTCTTCGACGAGAAGAAGCTCGCCGAGATGGGATGCGGCGGGATCCTCGCGGTCGGCAGCGGTTCGTCCGGCCACCCCCCGCGCATGGTCGTCCTCGAGTATCCGGGCGGCGCCCGCCGCGGGCGGACGATCGCCGTGGTCGGCAAGGGGATCACGTTCGATTCCGGCGGGATCTCGATCAAGCCGGCGATGAGCATGCAGGAGATGAAGTTCGACAAGTCGGGGGCGGTCGCCGTCCTCGGCATCCTGCGCGCCGCGGCGACCCTCAAGGTGCCGCCCCGCGTGATCGGGGTCATGTGCTGCGCCGAGAACGTCCCGAGCGGGACCTCCTACCGGCCGGGCGACGTCGTTCGCTCGTTCAACGGGAAGACGATCGAGGTCGTCAACACCGACGCCGAGGGACGCGTGGTCCTCTCGGACGGGCTCGGGTACGTCGTCAAGCAGTACCGTCCGGACGAGGTGATCGACCTCGCGACGCTCACCGGGGCCCAGGTGGTGGCGCTCGGGGACGACACCGCGGGCCTCGTCTCGAACGACGAGAAGCTCGCCCAGGCGCTCCTCCTCGCCTCGGCGCAGACCGGGGAGCCGGTGTGGCAGATGCCGCTCACCGACTACCACCGCGAGATCGTGAAGAGCGACATCGCGGACGTCCGCAACTCGACCGAGCTCCCGGTCGCGGGGATGCTGACCGCGGCCGCGTTCCTCGAGACGTTCGTGGGCACGACCCCGTGGGCGCACATCGACATCGCCGGACCGGCGTACACCACGGGCAAGACACGTCGGTGGCAGCCGGCGTACCAGAACATCGGCGCGACCGCCTTCGCGGTGCGCCTCGTTACCCGGTACCTGGAGACCGCTCCCCCGCGGGGATAGTTCGGCCGACCTTCCCGACGCCGCCCCGGCCCGGGGCTGTTCCGCTTCCCCGGGCGCGTTCGCGGACGGGCGGGGCGGTCCGTCAGGCCGCGACGACCTGGACGCTCTCGCCGCCGTGCCGGGTGGAGCGCGGGCGGACCTCGCAGAAGAGGGGCGTGTGGTAGCCGCCGCCCGTGATGAGGGCCACTCCGACGGGGAGCGATTGGATCATCTCGGTCATCCCGTTCGTGAGCCCCTCGATCGACTGGGTGATCGCCTTCAGGTCGAGCGGGTTCGTGACCTGCAAGATCAGCTGCGTGTTGCACTGGGACAGGACGTTCTTGTCGATGCGAGCCGCGCGCTGCGTGACAACGCATAGTCCGAGACCGAACTTCCGCCCCTCGCTCGCGATGTTCTTCAGGACCCGCGAGCTCGTCACCTGACCCTGTTGGGGGGCGAAGTTGTGCGCCTCCTCGATGACGAGGAAGAGCGGCGGGATCCTCCCCCGCTTGCGGTTGTCGAAGAGCGTCGCCGCGATCCGGGCGACCACGAGCTCCTGGATGTCGACCGCGACGCCGCGCAGGTTGATGAGGGTCGCATCGCCCTCTTTCACGAGCTCGTTCAGGCTCGTCCCCTGGGGGCCGAGGAGCTTCGTCTGCTCGACGTACTCGAGCCGTTCGTGGAGCGTGTCCGCGACGGCCCCTTCTCCCACCTCGGCCGCACGAACGAGGTCGTGGACGGTGAAGTCCGGGGTGGCCACGCTCACCCGCTCGATGATCTGCTTCAGGGGGGGGAGGAACGTCTTCACGTTCGTGAGGCCCATGAACACCAGCAGCTCGCGCGGGTCGAGGTGGTGGAGCGAGAAGGTGAGCGGCTTCGCCCCCGGGTTCAGGGTGGCATCGGGCGAGAACTCCCGGACCTGCTTCGCGAACCCCTGGGCGGAGACCCCGAACCGTGCGTTGCCGCCGTTCGGCTCCGCGGACATGCGCAGCGAGCCGTACTCCCCGTGCGGGTCGATGATGACGCACGTCACCTTGTGGCGGAGCAGCTCCTCGATGAGGACGCCGAGAAGGTAGCTCTTCCCGCCGCCGGTCTTGGCGAGCACGCTCACGTGCCGCTGGACGAGCTGGTTGATGTCGAGCTCGACGTGGATCGCGTGGTTCCGCAGCAACCCCACGTACGCGCCCGAGTTCGGCCGGTGCTTCAGGCCGAGCACCTCGGCGATGAGCGGTTCATCGGCCCGGAAGACGTGGGCCCCCGGCCGGAAGGGGATGGTCGGGATCTTCACGATCCCCCGGGCGTCCCGGTAGCCGATGATGCGGACCAGCCCGAGGAGGTTCTCGTGGATTGGAGCCTCTTCCGTCGGCTTGAGCGCCCCCGCCGCCTCGAGTCCGAGGTCGCTCTTGCGCTTCAGGTCGTCCAGCTGGCAGAGGACCTTCCCGTGGAGCTCGTCCTCGACCGCCAGGTAGTCGCCCCGCTCGACGGGCTGGGAGAGGCTGAGGTGGAACTGACCCAGCCCTACGTCACCGTAGATGCGGCCGACCTCGTCCACGGGGCAAATCATCGAGGGTCGCGGTTATTAGACTGACGCGGCAGGAGAAACCACGGTCGCCGCTCCTCGGAAGCCTTTATATCGCGCACTTATGTCGAAACTCTTCCCCATCCGGGACGTGCTCCTACGGCGGAACGGTGGCCTTGACCGACGACGCAATCGAAGAACTTGAACGGAAGCGGGCAGAGTCCAACGCGAAGGCCG
The DNA here is from genome assembly GCA_052325545.1 of Thermoplasmata archaeon. Classification (GTDB taxonomy): domain Archaea; phylum Thermoplasmatota; class Thermoplasmata; order Lutacidiplasmatales; family UBA184; genus Lutacidiplasma. The sequence continues at coordinate 74,688 of JBKQUP010000009.1, read as the reverse complement.
ACGAGTCGCGCGCCAAGCGCGACCGGCTGAACGCGGACGCCCGGACGACGGCGGAGTCCCGGTCCAATATCCTCGACGAGCTCCACGACAAGAGCGCCGAGGCCCAGGAACACCGTCGCCTTCGCGACACCTTCAACGCGCAGGTCCGCGAGGAAAAGCGTCTCCGCGAGGAGTGGAACCGCAAGTTCCAGGAGCTCGGGGACAAGGTCCAGGAGCTCAAGCGCACCCGCCAGCCGAGGCCGGGCGCGGTGCCCGTCTGGCGCCTCCGCAAGGAGCTCAAGGAGCTCGAGTTCCGCCACATGACCACGGCGCTCACGGGCGACCAGGAGAAGCGGCTGATCGAGGAGATGAAGCGCCTCGAGGCCTCGATCCGGGAGCAGGACGACCAGCTCCGGCAGGACCCCGAGGTCGAGCAGACGCTGAAGGAGTTCGCCGAGGCGCGCACGGAGGCTGAGGCCCACCACGCGGCCGTCGGGAAGCTCGCCGAAGACGCTCAGCGCGAGCACGAGGCGATGGTCGTGCTCTACGAGTCCGTGGACGCGCTCCGACGCCAGGCGGACGAGGTCCAGGCCCACCTCCTCGAGGTGAAGGCCCAGGCCGACGAGGCGCACCGCGCTCATATCGCCGCGATCGAAGAGGTCCGCGACTTCGAGAAAATGCTCTACGCCGCCCGCGGCGGCCGGGCCCCCCAGACGTGGGGCGAGGCCGAACCGCCGAAGGAGGAGGATTTCCTCGCCCGTCTGAAGAAGGGCGAGAAGGTATCGACCGAGGACCTGCTCGAACTCCAGAAGAGCGGGCGCGCGTAGCGCGGCACCGACCGTGACGCTCTCCTACGGACCCCATGAGGTCGACGCCGTCCTGCTCGACCTAGACGATGTGCTCGTCCCGTTCCAGACGCCGGCCGCCTGGCAGTGGGCGTGGCGGCCCCAAGGCCCGGTCCTGGGCGAACGCCGAGTGAAGGCGGCGGTGCGACGGGCCCTCAAGGGCTGGGACCGTCGTCGTTGGCAGGGGCTCACGGGGAAGGCCCCGCCGGCCAACGTGGAGGCCCTCCGGGCCCATCTCGCGGACGCCCTCGCGACCGTCGCGGGCCACCCTCTCCCCCCCGCGGAAACGGAGGCGGTCGTGCGTCGGTTCCTGCGACCCGCGGGCGAGGTCGAACGGTACGAGGACGTTCCGCGCGCCCTCGACCGTCTCCGCTCGCGCGGCGTCAAGGTCGGCACCGTGACCCCCCTGCCCGCCGAATCCGCCCGCTGGCTCCTCCACCGGTGCGGCCTTCCCGAGACCCTTCTGCTCGGCTCGGGCGACGGCCCCGGACCGTGCGTCCCGGACCGCTCCGTGTTCCGGGCCGCGGCCGAGGCGCTCGGCGCGCCCCCCGAACGGGTCGCGTACGTCGGCGACCTCTTCTGGAGCGACGTCCGGGCCGCGGCGCGCGCGGGCCTCCCGTCCGTGCTGCTCGACCGGCGCGACGCGTGGCCGAAGGTCCTCACCGGCCGGCTGACGACCCTGGACGTGCTCGAGGCGACCCTCGCGGCCGGAGGCTCCCCGGCCGAGACCGAAGGGACCGAGGGGGCCGAAGGGGAGCCGAGGAACGACCCACCGCCGCTCGACTGATAACATATATACAGAGCACGCTGGTGCGGCCCCTGTCCATGCGATCGGTCAAGATCGACCAGGCCGAGCTCCGGCAGATCATGGAGCTCTACGAGAGCGTGATGTCGCATGCCTGTCACGGATTGTTCTTCAAGGAGGGTTCGGTCATCGGATCGGCGATGGCCGAGGAGGCGCTCAAGGACCGGGCGCATTACTTCGACCGCGTCGCACACCTGCTCAAGGAGCGCGGATGGGTCGAGGAGATCACGTTCTCCGACCCGGAAGTCGTCGTGAAAGGGTCGATCGAGGTCGCCCCGAGCGACATCCCGACCTGCCACCGTCTCCGGGGCATGCTGCGCGAGTTCTACGAACGTTTTAAAGGGGGGCGCGTTAAATGCACTGAGGAGATGTGCTCGAGCACCGGGCCCTCCGAGTGCCGCTTCCGGATCGAGGAGCTCTAAGGGGGGAAATGAAATGATGGCGACGGGAAACGTGGGCGCAGTCGTAAAGGACCTGAAGACCCGCATCGGCGGGATCGCGACGGCCCTCGTCTCGCGGGACGGCCTCGTCCTCTACGCCGACGTGCCCACGGGCGTCTACACCGAGACATTCGCCATCATGTGCGCCACCATCCTCGGCGCGGCCGCGACCGCCAACACAGAACTCAACCGGGCCCCGCCCGAGCGGATCGTGATCGAGGGGAACGATTCCAAGACGATCATCGTCGGGAGCGGCAAGAAGGCGCTCCTCGTCGCCGTCGTCGACCAGACCGCCGACCTGACGAAGGTCCTGGCCGAGGTCGTGAAGGTCGCCGACCTCCTGAAGGCGAACTGACCAAGCTCCCTGCGGGCGCCGCCCGCGGCCGTCCTTACGCCGGGTACGCGCCGAGCTCGGGAATCGCTGTCCCCGGGGCAAGCCGTCGCTTTCTTCCGGTGGCAACGCGGGTGGTGTAGCCCGCGAGCGCTGCCGTGAGGCGGGCCCAGGCCATGACCCCTCGCTGGTCCGAGATCAGTCGGCGGACCCGGTAGCGTCCCCACAGGCTGCCTTGCTTCTCCGTGAGCTGCTTTCGCCCGTAGCCGTTCCAGAACGCCTGCATGAGGAACCGAAGGAACGTGGTCCGCATGTGGTGGTACACGATCGCCTCCGGCCGGTAGACGATCGAGGCCCCGGCCTGGACGGCCCGCATGTTGAGGTCGATGTCCTCCGCGGTGATGAACCGCGTATCGAACCCTCCGAGGCGCACGAACAGCTCTCGCCGGTACGCGAGGTTGCACGAGGGGAAGGTGACGTCGAACCCCTTCTGCAGCAGCTCGACCCGCTCGAGCTGGCCGTAGCGATGCTTCCCCACAACGACCGTGCGGCCGGCCACCACGGCGGACCCGGTGAGGCCTTCCCGCAAGCGCTTCAGCCACTGGGAGTCCGCGAAGCAGTCGCCGTCGATGAAGGCCACGAACTCTCCCCGAGCCTCCTTGACGCCCGTGTTCCGGCCCACTCCCCGCGAGCCCGGCCGCTCGAAGACCCGCAGGAGGTCGGGATGATGCACGGCGAAGGCCCGGGCGGCCTCCACTGTGCCGTCCCGGCTCTCGGAGTCAACGAGGACGACCTCGAACGGCGCCTCCTGTACGAGGAGGCTCTCGAGGAGCTGGTCGATGTGCTGCGCTTCGTTGCGGACGGTGATGACGACCGAAACGAGCGGGGAATCGGAGGGGTTACTTCCCAATGTCCATCACGACGACGTCCTTCACCGCGCGCATGCTCTTGAAGGGGAGCACGAGCCGGCCGGAGGCATCGCTCTGGAAGAGGCGCTGCTCGACATCCTCGCTCGGGGTCACGAGGACGTGCGCGATGCCGCCCGTCAACGTGTCGACGACGAAATTGTCGATCATGCCCAGGATCTGGCCGTCGTTCGTCATCACGGTCTTTCCTCGGAGTTCGGTGAGGAACTTGCGCATAGGGAGGCTCCGACCGCCGATGGCGGGGGGGCGTATTTAACCGTTGGCCGGTAATGGAAGCGCGGAAGCAGTGTGCCGGACCGCCGGCGACCGGCGTGCTCCGTTCCGGCATCTCTGCGAGCGGCAACGCTTATATGAGCCACCCGGGTCGAGGCCCTCCCGCCATGGCCCATCCCATTCCTAAGGACAATTCCGAGCTCGTACGGCTCATCGTCGAGCTGCGCCGGGCGGCCCGTTCGAACCAGGCCCCGATCTGGGCTTCGGTCGCCGACCGCCTCGAGCGCCCCCGCCACCGCGTGGTCCCCGTGAACGTGGGCCACCTGGACCGGTTGACCGAGGCCGGCGAGACCGTCATCGTCCCCGGAAAGTTGCTGTCCGAAGGGCGGTTGTCGAAGAAGCTCACCGTTGCTGCGTTTGCCTACTCGAAGGAGGCCCGGACGAAGATTCACGCGGCCGGCGGGGTCGCGATCACCGTCAACGACCTTCTGAAGACCAAGCCCGACGGGGCGGGGGTACGGCTCTTTGCCTAACGCTCCCGAGCCGTCCGTCACGGTCGTCGACGCGAGCGGCCTCGTCCTCGGACGTGCCGCGAGCCTCATCGCAAAGCGCTTGCTGAACGGCGAGACGATCGTCGTGGTGAACGCGGAGAAGAGCGTCGTGACCGGCGGACGGTCCCAGGTGGTCGCCCACTACACGGAGGCCCGCGCCCGCGGCTCGGTCCGCAGCGGACCGCACTTCCCCCGCTACGCCGACCGCATCTTCCGTCGTACTGTCCGCGGCATGCTGCCGCACCTCCAGACCCGAGGCAAGGTCGCGTTCCGTCGCCTCCAGGTTCACATCGGCGTGCCGCCCGAGCTCGCCGGCCATCCGACCGAGACGATCGAGGGCGCCAAGGCCCGACCGACCCTCCGCCCGCCCGTCACGCTCGCTGAGATCACGAAGCTCCTGGGGGCCCGTTCATGAAGGCACCCGTCATCGTCCTCGCCACGGGAAAGCGCAAGACGGCGGTCGCCCGGGCCACCGTGCGCAAGGGGGCGGGCCGCGTCCGGTTCAACGACCGTCCGCTCGAGCTCGTCGAGCCCGAGATCATCCGTTTGAAGGTCCAGGAGCCGCTGCTCATGGTCGGGGACCGTGCAAAGAACCTCGACATCTCGGTCCAGACGGCCGGCGGGGGCTACGTCGGCCAGGCCTCGGCGGCCCGGACAGCCGTGGCCCGCGGCCTCATCCTCTGGCTCAAGGACGACCAGCTCAAGGAGATGTTCAAGCGCTACGACCGTTCTCTCCTCGTGAACGACCCGCGCCGCAAGCTGCCGAAGCGCCCCGGCGGCCGCGGGGCCCGCAAGCGTCGGCAGAAGTCGTACCGGTGAGCTGGGAGGTCTTCGATCGATGACGATGATGGTGCCGGTCCGCTGTTTTACCTGCGGAGCGGTGATCGGACAACACTGGGACGAGTACCGCGAGCGGACCGCGCGCGGCGAGCCCGCCGGCGCCGTGTTGGACGCGCTCGGGCTCCACCGGTACTGTTGCCGACGGATGCTGCTGACCCACGTCGACCTCCTGGACGAGGTCGGTCCGTACGGCTAAGCGGACTCGAGCCCCCGGTTAGGTCCTTTCCCACCTCCCGGGATGGGCGGGCCGATACGGACCCGATTCGCCCTTCGGGTATGGTGCGGCCGAGCTATCGGTACCGACCCTGGGAACGAATTCATTCAAGAGAGAAGGAAGGGGTTGGTCTCCCCCGTCGCCGGGGGAAAGCGGTCCACCTTGCGGACCCCTACTTGTCGTCGTCCTCGTCGTCTTCGTCCGCCGGGCGCTTGGAGCGCTCGAGCCCCGACTTCGGGGTCCCGCCCTTCGCGCCGCCCTTTCCGGTGCGGCGGCGGTAGTAGAGGATGAGCAGCAGGATGACCACGACGACCGCGACCCCGATCGCGACGTACTCGAGCAGTTGGGTCGTTGGGTTCGGTCCGATCGAGATGGACATCGTCGCAACGTTCGGCCCGTTCGTGTAGTCGCCCGAGAACTCGTTGGCCGCCGTCACGTTCGCGTAGAGGACGTAGTTACCCGTGATCCCGGGCGTCCAGGTGACCACCGCGCGCACGGTCGTGTTGTACGCGAGGCTCGCGATGCTCCCCGTGGCGAACGAGACCGTGTTGACGACCCCGGGCGAGGTGTAGTTGAAGAACTGCACGGAGCCCGGAGAGCCGCCGATGTAGTTCGGGCTCCCTCCGCCGCTCGGGGAGAGCAGGTAGAACGCGACCGAGACGTCGTCCGCGACCGCCTTTGAACCACCGCCGACCGTAATGTTCACCCAGTACGTCACGGACGACCCGTCCGAGATGCTCGACGGGCCCGTGAGGTTCTTCGCGGCCATGATGGGGCTCGTGGTCGTGTTCTGCGAGACGGTGAGCGATTGGGTCGTGTACCCGAAGTTCTGGTTCAGGTCCCACACCGTCAGGTTGACCGTGTAGGGGTTGGTCGAAGCGGGCATCCAGAACGAGGGATACGGCTTCACCGACGTGACGTTCACGCCCTGGTGGAACGACGCGTTCTGCGAGTTCGTGACGAGCCAGTAGTACTTCACGATGGACCCGTTGTGCGGGTCGGTCGCGTTCGCCCCGCTCAGGAGGACGTTCGCGGAGAGGTTCGTTCCGGCGACCACTCCGCTACCCGTGACGGCCTTGCCGCCCGTGGTGAGCACCTGGAACGCCGACGTGGGCTTCTGCGTGTCGTTCACGAGGATGTCGAGCGTGGTCTTCGCCATCTGGCCGGTCCCGGACCAGACGGTCAAGGTGAGGTTGTACTGCCAGCCCTTGATCGGGACCGCCGTGCCGCCCACGGTTCCCGTGGAGAGGTAGTAGCCCGCCCCAAGGAACTGGACGGTGAAGTTCGACCAGAAGTTGGCCCCTTGCCCGACCGAGTAGTTCGCGGTCTGCTTGAATCCGCCCGAGGAGACCAGCGCGAACGACGCGACCGATAGGACGCCCGCCACTCCGGTCGAGGAGCTGACCGTGGCCGAGCTTTGGCTCGCGTTGAAGTGGAGGACGGTCCCCCAGTTGACGAACACGTAGGAGGTCGACCCCGCGGTCTTGTTCTGGCTCGCCGTGGAGTTCACCGAGATCTTTGGGGTCACCGGCCCCTGCGCGACCCACACGAAGAACGGGGTCGAGTTCGTGAGTCCTCCCGAGCTGGTGACCGTAAGCTTCCCGGGGTAGGGGCTCGAGCCGCTCGCCGCCGCGTAGGTGTGGTTCGTGGTCGCGGTGGTCGAGTTGGCCGTCGCGCCGTCGCCGAACGCCCACGAGAACTTCGTCCCGTTCGTCCCCGCCGGATAGAGGGAGTTGAGGGCGCTGAACGTCACGTTCTGACCCACACCGACCTCAACGGTGTAGTTCTTCTGCGTGCTGTTGAGGACGTTGTGGCTCGAGAACGCGAAGTTCGACACCGTGGCGTTGACGATCGGGGTCAGCGCGGAGTACTTCACGATCGAGAACTTGGCGGTCCCGACGGAGGAAGTGCTGGGGAGCGATTGGAGGGTGAAGCTCGTCCATGTCCCTCCCGTTCCGGCTGCGGAGAGGCGCGTGCCCGTGGGGGCTTGGGTGTCGGCCGCGAGAACGTAGCCGCTGGGCAGCACGAGCGTGTAGTTGTAGACGTCCGAGCTCGACGCGGGGTGGGCAAAGCCGAACGCTATCGAGTACGTGGTCCCGTTGATCGGGACCGACCCGTTGAGACCGTAGCTCTCCGACCACTGGTAGGTCAGGTTCGCGTTCGTGGAGAGGTCGCACGCGCCCGAGCAGGTGGAGGCCCAGCTGGCGAGCGTCTCCGGCGCGGCGGGTCCGACGAACCCGGTGCCGTTGACCGTGGTCTGAGCTTGGACCGCCGGGAAGAATGGCCCGGTGGAGTTCACCCAGCTCGTCACCGTGGGCAGCATCGTGCTCGGGAAGATGATCGAGTGATTGAAGTCGAGACCGAGCTGCGCCCACAACTGGCCGACGGTCGCGTTCGGAAGGTTCGGGAAGACCGTGTCGTTGCCGAGCGTGGCCACCGTCTTGACCGCGAGATTACCGGAGCCGCTCGCGACGTTGATTCCGGAGAAGTTGAGCGTCGTTTGGAAGCTCCCGAGCTGGCTCGGGGCTAGCGGGGACGCCAGGAAGTTGTGCTGGACGGGGCTCGGGGTGCTCACCGTTAGGGGGTACCAAACGGTCCCGTAGCCGATCGACGAGAGGACCAGGTCGAACGTGTGTGAGCCGCTCCCGAAGTTGGTCCCGTACGTCCCGGCCGAATAGTACCCTCCGGGGGGAGTGGCGCTCGAGTAGAGGTAGCCGCTCGTCGGGTCGAACAGCGTGACATTACCGGCGGTGGGAACGTGAGCCGATGGGTGTGCGGACTGGTTGACGTAGCCCGAGACGATGTATGATTGGATGCTCGGGTTGACCGTGACCTGGGCGGTGCTCGGGATCGCGACCTGAGTGAAGTTGTACTGCGGAGGCGACCCAGGTACGACCGTCTTGACGACCCAACCCCCCGCCGGCGCGTAGCCGGTGGAGATTGGGGCGTTGAAGTTGAAGTACCCGTTCGCGGCGGTCGTATTGTTCACGAGAGAGAGCCCGTTGTAGTACGGGTCGAGGAGAGAGACCTGAGCGCCGGGGACCTTGGTGCTGACCGTCCCCGAGACCGAACTAGTGTAGGGAACCTGCGAGACGCCCGTGATGGTGACCGGGTAGTAGGTGGTCGTGAGCGCCGTCGCGTTCTCGAACTGGAAGGTCGGGTTCTGGTCCGCGGGGAGGATGGCGCACTGGTAGAAGGGCTTCGCCCCGCCACAGCCCGAAAGGCTGACATTCCCCTGCGGCGGAACCCAGACCCCCCAGTAGCCGGGCACTAAGGCCCCGCCCGTGCTGGTGGTGGTGAACGTGTAGCTCCCGCCGGTTGCGACCGTGGTCGTAAAGACCTGGCCCGTCGCCCGGGATACGAGGTCGACCTGTACACCCGCCGCGACCGGAGCGTAGCCCACGGTCGGTCCCTGCTCCACATAGCCTCTCAGCGTGTAGTTCGCTGAAGACGCGGCCTGAGCCCCGGCGATCGCGGCCAGTGAGCTCGTCACGAGCGCGACCAGTACCAGGACCCACAGAGCGGCGCGGTACTGCTGTCGAACCAAGTGTTTCACATCTCCCGTATCGGTGGCCCCCTATCGGAGGCGGCGCGCCGAACTTGGCTCTGCTACATATAGCTTGCTTTGCGAAGGGGCTGCGGCCTGCGTCGGCGACGCACCCTATCGGTAGATGGCCTCGACCGGCTCGTCGCGGCGGGGCGTCACCCGCTCGCGCAAGAGGTGGCGTTCGAACTCGGAGTAGAACTTCAGTCCCTCCGCGTCGATCGAGGGCCGCACTTGCTTGAGGGCGGCCTCAAAGTGGGCGCGGGTGACCTTCGTGGCCTTGATGTTCTCCCGGATCGCGGTGAGCCCGGCCTCCCGGCAGAGCGCCGCGAGGTCGCTTCCGACGTATCCGTCGGTCTTCGCCGCGAGGGCGTTCAGGTCGAGGTCCTCCGCGAGCGGCATCGTCTTGGTGTGCACCTTCAGGATCTCGAGCCGCCCGGCGATGGTGGGGGGCTCGACGTAGAGCAGACGGTCGAACCGACCCGTCCGAAGGAGCGCTTCGTCGACGATGTCCGGCCGGTTCGTCGCGGCGATCACGAGCACCCGCTCGAGGGATTCGAGCCCGTCGATCGAGGTGAGGAGCTGGTTGACGATCCGCTCCGTGACGCCGCTCGAGTTCTGCAGCCCCCGGCGCGGGGCGATGGCGTCGATCTCGTCGATGAAAACGATTGACGGGGAGGCCTGCCGCGCCTTCTTGAAGATCATTCGGATGGCCTTCTCGCTCTCCCCGACCCACTTGCTCATCACTTCGGGGCCCTTCACCGAGATGAAGTTCGCCTGACTCTCCGTCGCGGCGGCCTTCGCGAGGAGGGTCTTCCCGACGCCCGGCGGGCCGTAGAGGAGGATGCCGCGCGGCGGTTCGATGCCCATGTGGCGGTAGACCTGCGGGTTCTTGAACGGGAGCTCGACCGATTCCTCGAGGATCCGCCGGACCCGCTCGACGCCGCCCACCTGCTCCCAGTGGACGGTCGGGACCTCGACCGCGACGTCCCTTAGGCTCGAGGGTTCGATCTGCTTGAGCGCCTCTCGGAAGTCGTGCTCGGTGACCTTCATCCGCTCGAGCAGCGAGAGCGGGATCGGCTGGTCGAAATCGATCTCGGGGAGGTAGCGTCGCAGCGCCCGCATCGCGGCTTCCCGGGCGAGCGACGAGAGGTCCGCGCCCACGAACCCGTGGCTTTGGGCCGCGAGGACCTTCAAAATCCGTTCGCGGTCCCGGTCGGTGCCGTCGATCGGCATCCCCCGGGTGTGGATCTGGAGGATCTCGAGCCGGCCCTCCATGGTCGGCACCCCGATCTCGATCTCCCGGTCGAACCGGCCGGGGCGGCGGAGGGCGGGGTCGATCGCCTCCTCCCGGTTGGTCGCGGCGATCACGATGACGTTCCCGCGGCCCGAGAGTCCGTCCATCAGGGTCAGCAAGGTCGCGACGACCCGGCGCTCGACCTCGCCGGTGACCTCGTCCCGGCGAGGCGCGATCGAGTCGAGCTCGTCGATGAAGATCACGCTCGGGGCGTTCTTCTCCGCCTCCTCGAACTTCTCGCGGAGCTCCTTCTCGCTCTCCCCGTAGTACTTCGAGATGATCTCGGGACCCTGGATCCCGATGAAGTGGGCGCCCGCCTCGTTCGCGACGGCCTTGGCGATGAGCGTCTTCCCCGTCCCCGGCGGCCCGTAGAGCAGGACCCCCTTAGGAGGTGTGATGGCGAGGCGGTCGAACAGCTCGGGGTGCTTCAGTGGGAGCTCGATCATCTCCCGCACCCGACCGAGCTTCTCGGTGAGGCCACCGATGTCCTCGTAGGAGATCCGAGGCGCGCTGACCTCGGTCTCGCTGACGGTCTCCTCCTTGATCGTAATCAGCGACGACGGAGCGACCTGGACGATCCCCTTCGGCTGGGTGGAGACCACCATGAAGGGGAGCGAGCCCCCCATGAGGAAGACGCCGGGGATCACGAACACATCGCCGCGGATGAACGGACGGCGGGCGAGCGCCTTCGCGACGAAGCTCTCGAGGCCCGGCCCGAGGTCCATGCGCGCAGACCCGGCGTAGATCGGGGCGATCGTCACCGCGTCGGCGTTCGGGCAGTCGACCCGCTGGACCGAGACCCGGTCCCCGATGCTGACCCCCGCGTTGCGACGGACCACCGCTTCGATACGGACGAGCCCCTTGCCTTCGTCCTCTTGCTGGGCCCGGGCGACCACGGCGGGCGTGGGCTTGCGGCCCCGGACCTCGATGATGTCCTGGAGGCCCACCTTGAGCCGTTGCCGCGTTTGAACGTCGAGGCGGGCCGTCCCCAAGCCGATGTCCTGCTGGAACGCTTCGGCGACTCGCAGGGTGATAGCCTCGGCCATCTACGAGAGGTTTGGACCCCGGAGCGACCTAAATAGATTGTCCTCGGGAGGACGCGCCCGGAGGCGCGCTGTCGGTCCGCCGAGAAACGCCGCTTGGGATTCTACCGGACCCGGTACCGCCGCCTCGGGCCCCGAAGCTTACGAGACAGTGGTCCGGTCGTGATCGGCTTCGAGCATACCGTGCTGGCCGAGCGGGAGCGAGCCCGTGTTATGCTTGAAGACTCGGAAGTGCCCGAAGCCCTGTTCGCGCAACCGCGCGAGCAACACCGTTAGGGGTGTCTCGCCCGGGGGAAGTCCGGGCACGGACCAGTAGTACTCGATCGCGATGTGGTCGAACCGGCCGATCGCCGGCTGTCGGGCCAGCTCGTGCTCCGCGCCTTTGCAGTCGGCCTTGAGCAGGTGGATGCGGTCCTTTCCCGCGAGGATGGTTTCCAGGCTGACGGACTTCACCCGGCGAACGGTGCCCGCGGTCTCGTAGATGCTGCTGCCCCCGCGCAGACCCACATGAAACTCGACCTCCCCGTCCACGCCCGCCGCGAAGGGGAACGGGTGGACGCGGGGGCGCAGATTCGGATTGAGGTCGAGGTTGGAGAGCAGCCACTCGTAGTTCGCGGGGTCGGGCTCGTAGGCCAAGACCTCCGCACCCCGCTCGGCGAAGTAGAGGGCCGTGTCGCCCACATTGGCTCCGATATCGACCACCGTCTTCCCGGGCAGGTCACCCGCGAAGTGGATGTCGTAGAGATACGTCTCGGCGAGGATCACGCCCTCCACCGAGGGCAGGTGGAACCGGATCCCCGTCGGGGTCGTGATGATCCGGTCGCGGGGATCCAATCCCCATGACAGGCGCGAAGGGTCGGGAGCTTCGCCGAACCTCACTCCGTTGGCGCCCAGGAACAGGAGGGTCCCCGCCTCGTCCCGGGTAGGCTTGGGGAACGAGAATCCCCGGCGGAAGCGCAAGGACGCGGGACGTCGCCCGAGGAACCGGTCCACCCAGTAGGTAGGCCAGTTCCGAAGGACCGTCAGGGTCTGGGCCCCCTCCGTGGCGAGCCACCGCATCCGACTACGGACCGGGTTCGGTTCGGGCGCCTCGGTGTCCATTGACGTCCTTATCGGCGGGGGACCCTGAAAGAACGGGCCGCTCTATTGAGCGTTGTCCCCTGAACCGCCGGCGATGCCGCGTCGACCAGGTCGGCCCACGTGCTCGGGCGGAGCCGGGCACGATCACCCTTCGGACCCCGGCTCGAGGCGGCTCTGGCCCGGGGGACGGCCAACGGCCCCCAGGTCGGGGCGCGGCTCCCCCAACAGTTCGGAGATGACCGCGGCCGTTCCCGGCCCGAAGCCCATGAAGTGGTTGTTCGCGAACGCGTAGATGGTCGCGATCGCGCGTCCCTCGTTCTCGAAAAGGCTCTTCATCGCGACGATCTCGGGGCGTGCGTCCCGCTGGATCCGGTCGAACTGCGTGAGGGCCCGGTCGCCGATGAACCGGGCGTACAGGAAGTCGCCCGTTACCCAGGGCGGAGGTCGGGTCTCGGGAACGACCGACCAGACCAGCGTCGCCTTTCGGCTCTCCAGCAGCGAACGCGTGGCGTCCGTCCACCATGAGCCGTGCCGGAGCTCTACCGCGAGCTCGTACTCGCGAGGAATGGCCTCGAGCAGGAGTTCGAGGCGGGCCCTCCCTGCGGTCGCGCGGAACGATGGCGGGAACTGAAGGACCACGGGCCCGAGCTTGCCGCGCGAGCGGAGTGGCTCGAGGCTCGAAAGAAAAGGGCCGAGGACATCGTGCACGGTCGACGGCGCCGTCTCGTGGGTCACATCCCGCGGAACCTTGAGAGCGAAGCGGAACCCATCGGGCGTACGTTCCGCCCACCGACGGATGAGGAAAGGGCTGGGCGCCCGATAGAAGCTCGAATCCACCTCTACGACTCGGAACACACGGGCGTAGCAAAGGAGGAAGTCGCCCGGCGCGGTCCCGGGAGGATAGAACGGCCCGACCCAATCGTCGTACGCCCAACCGGAGCAACCGACCCAGAACCGGCCCACGACCTCCCCAGGGGTGGTCGGGAACATTAGCTCTCTTTCGGCGGAAGACGCCGCTGTGGAGCGGAGACTCGCGAACGCGTGCCGCCGTCGCCAGACGAGCGGAACCCACTTATTCCATGGCGCGCGTCCGCAGCCTGATGACCCGCAGCGGGCCGCCCGGTTCGGTCCTCGGTAAGCTCCTCGAGGCGGCCGGGTACCGCGTCGAGGTCCGTCAGGACACGCTCGTGGCGGTCCGCGGGCGCGACCGACGGGCCGTGGTGATCCTCACGGCCGCCCGGTCCCCGGCCGACATCGAGGCGTTCTTTCCCTCGGAAAGCATCCACCGCACGATCGTCTACGACGACGAACCCGGGGAGGTCGCGCGCGCGCTCGCCGCCGACCGGGGGATCGAGGTCCTCGACCCATCGACCCTCGGTCCCGGCCTCGGCGAGATCCTGCTCCTACCGCCCGCCGGAGCGGAGCTTTCGCCCGTGGATGCGGACCCCGGGGGCCCGCTCGAGCCGCCGTTCGCGATCGCGCCCCACGGCGAGCGGACGGTGCGGCCTCGGATCGACCGGTCGGAAGCGGAGACCCTCGCCGGTGTGGATGGCCCCCGGTCCACCCTGCGGCTCGTCCCGTTCTTCGTCGCGGCCTATCGCGTCCGCCCGGCCTCTCCCGACGGAGGCCATGGCGCGGTCGTCCGCAACCTGGTCGCTGTCAACTCGGTCACCCGTCGCGCCGAGATCTGGGCGGACGGCGACCGCGAGCTGATCGCGGACCTCAGCGAACCGCACCAGCGGCTCTCTCCCCAGCTCGACGAGTCCCAGGTCGTCCCGCTCGCGCTCGATGCGATCCGCCGGCACCATACGGTCCACGTCGACCACACCGAACAGCACCAGGGAGCGCTCGTCATCGAGACCCGTCGGGTCCCGCCCTCCGCCGACGACATCCGGCTCGGGCCGTTCGTCCTGCTCTACGTGCCGCACTGGTACGCCGAGGGGTCCCAGGGCCGGGTCGTCCTCGACGCCGTCACGGGTCGCCGGACCACGGCGCCCGAACCGGGCAGCCCGTAGTTCGTGCCCCCAGTCTCAAATACGCTCCCTTTCTCGCCGGGATGTGCTCCTCGACCAGTTCCGCATCGGCCCGTACCTGAACTTCACGTACCTCGTGGCGGAGGAGCCCGGAGGTGAGGGGGTCGTCATCGACCCCTCGTTCGGGATCGACCCGGTCCTCGAGGCGATCGACGCGCGGGGGGTGAAGGTCCGCTACATCCTCAACACGCACAGCCACCCGGACCACATCGCCGGCAACGATGAGGTGAAGGAGCGGACGGGGGCGAAGGTCGTCGCGCACCGCGTCGCGCCGATCCACCAAGACGTCTCGGTCGACGACGGGGACGCGATCGCCGCCGGGCGGCTGCGGTTCCACGTCGTTCACACGCCGGGGCACACGAAGGACAGCGTCCTCTACGTCTTCGAGGGGAACGTCGCCACCGGCGACACCCTCTTCGTCGGCGAGTGCGGGCGCACCGACCTTCCGGGCGGGGACACCGCCCAGCTCTACGACAGCCTCCACCACCGGCTCCTCACCCTGGACGACGCGCTCGTCGTGCTCCCCGGTCACGACTACGGCACGACGCCGACCTCCACGATCGGGCGGGAACGGGAGGAGAACTACACTCTCCAGCCCCGGACCCTCGACGAGTTCCTCAAGTTCATGCGGGAGTGACCCCGGTTCGATGACCCCTCTGCCCCCGCCCGAGGAACGCCCGGTCCGAGCGGTCGGTGCCCGTCGCTCCCGTCCCGGTAGCCCCGCGACGGACGCGATCATCCGGACCCTCCGGGAGCTGGCCAAGGAGTCGCCGGCGCTCGTCGCCCTCTTCGACGCGCGCGCGGTGGCGGGAGAGCGACACCTCCTCTCCGCCTGGGCGCATCTCGGGCGTGCCCGCACCCGCGGCGAGATCCGCCTCCGGGACCGGGGCGCGGAGTTCGCCCTGTACGTCGCCGGCGACGACCAGCTTCCGCGGGCCCTCGCGAAGGTCGGGGTCTCCGATGCGACCGAGCAGTTCGTCCTGGTCACCGAGCGCCCGCAGGACCCCGCCGTTCTCCTCGAACGGTTCGAGCTCACGCTGGACCCGAGCGCGTACCCGAGGCCGGTGGACGAGCAGGTCCTCGAGCGGCTCGGGATCGAGGCCGCGGAGCGGAGCGCGGTCCCGCCATCGGGGTGGGAAGGCCTCGTCCTCGAACGGGTGGCGCTCCTCGACCTTTCGGCTCCGGCGGCCCACACTGCAAACGAAAAGCATTAACCACGCAGGGCGGTCGCGCCCTCGGTCCGGCGGCGGCCGTGCAGGTGTAATCTAGTGGTAGGATGTCAGCCCTCCAAGCTGACTACCCGGGTTCGAAACGCGAGACCCGACCAGGTCTCGCGCGGATGTCCCGGCACCTGCACTCCTCCGCCCCGGACCCCCTCCCAAAGGGAGGGTTTATTCCTCCCGGCTCCGCTCTGCCCGATGCGCTGAGGTAGCCTAGCCCGGCAAGGCGCCAGCCTTGAAAGCTGGTGGCGGTTCCGCCACGGGAGTTCAAATCTCCCCCTCAGCGTCCCGCCTCTCGCCGGCTGAATTGGATTATATGGGGTCCTCCGCTCCACGCCGCGCCCGATGCCCGAACCGCTGCCCCTGACCCCTCTGCTAGAACAGTACGAGGGTGTCAAGGCACGGTACCCCGGCCACCTCGTGCTCTTCCGCGTGGGGGACTTCTACGAGACCTACGGGGACGACGCGCGGCTCCTGTCGCGCGAGGTCGACGTGGTCTTGACCGCCCGGGCCGCGGACGCCCAGGGCGTCCGGACCCCGATGGCGGGCGTTCCCCACCACTCGGTGGAGACGTACCTTGGTCGTCTCGTGCGGAAGGGCTACAAGGTGGCGATCTGCGACCAGGTCGAGGACCCGCGCTTCGCGAAGGGCCTGGTCCGGCGGGAGGTCACGCGGGTCGTCACGCCGGGCACGGCGGTCGAGGACCGCATCCTCGGGGGCTCCGACCACAGCTTCCTCGTCAGCGTCGTCGCCCCGACCCGGAAGCTCGGAGCCTACGCGGCGGTCGACATCACCACCGGAGAATGGTACCATGGGTCGGCGGACGGGCACGGTGCGGAGGGTATCGTCTCCTCCCTCGCCGCGTTCCAGCCGCGCGAGATCCTATGGGCCGTCGGGGAGGAGTCGGCGGCACCCCCTCTCGTCGCCGCCCTGCGACGCGAGTTCCCGTCCGCTCGGCTCGAGGCCGCCCCAGCTCCCGCCGTCGCCGGAGAGCTCCCGAGCGCTCTCCGCGGTGAAGCGGACCTGGCCGAAGAGGTCCTCGAGGCCGACCGCCGATTGGCGGCCTATTTGCGGGCGACCCAGCCCCGCCTCCTTCCCCATCTCGACCTCGTCGAGCGGGGCGCGGGGGGACGGCGGCTCGTTCTGGACGCGAAGACGCTCCGACACCTCGAGATCAACCGGCCGATGAACCCGGACGACGCGAAAGGCGTCACCCTTCTCGGGACCTGGGACGAGACCGTAACCGCCCCGGGCCGGCGCACGCTCGCGTTCTGGTTGACGAACCCGCTCGCCGACGCGTCGGCGATCGCCGTTCGTCAGGACGCGGTGCAGTCGCTCGTCGACCGCGGCGCCGCCCTCGAAGGATGGCGCGCGCGGCTCAAGTCGGTCCCGGACCTTTCTCGCATCGCGGCCCGGGTCGCCGGGCGCCGGGTACGACCGGCCGAGCTCGTGGCGCTGCGGGCCGGCCTCGAGGCCGCGGAAGCGCTCGGCCGCAGCCTGACCGAGGGTGGGTCCTCCGTCCGGCTCACGATGCTCGCCGGGGAGCTAGCCCCCCCGCCCGGGCTGGTCCCGTTCCTCGCCGGAGCGTTGCCCGAGAATCCCGCGGCCACGCAGGACGAGGGCGAGCTGTTCCGGCCCGGCCACGCCCCCGAGGTGGACCGGTGGCGCGACGCCGAGCGCTCGGCGCTCCGCGAGATGACCGCCCTCGAGCGGTCCGAGCAAGAGGCCTCGGGCATCCGGACGCTCAAGGTCGGCTACAACCAGGTCTTCGGCTACTACTTCGAGGTCACCAAGCCCCACTTGGCCCGGGTCCCGCCGCACTTCCGCCGGCGCCAGACGGTCGCCCAGGCCGAGCGGTTCACGTCGGACCGGCTCGAGGAGATCGAGCGACGCATCCTGGAAGCGCGGGACGGGATCAAGACCGCCGAGGCGACCCGCTGGGAGGAGCTCCTCGATTCCGTCGAACGTCACGTACCGGCGGTCCACCGGGTCAGCCGCGCCGTCGGGGAGCTGGACGCGCTCGCCACGTTCGCGCACCTCGCCCAGACCCGAGGCTACGTCCGGCCCACGGTCGACGATTCCTCGGTCCTCGTGGTGCGCGACGGGCGCCATCCGGTGCTCGACCGGGTCCTCGGGGAATCGTTCGTCCCGAACGACCTGGACCTCGACCCGGACCGGCGACGGATGTTGGTGCTGACCGGCCCGAACATGTCGGGGAAGTCGACGTACATGCGCCAGGTCGGCCTCCTGGTCGTCCTCGCGCAGGCGGGGTCGTTCTTGCCGGCCAAGTTCGCCCGGATCGGCCTCGTCACCCAGCTGTTCACCCGGATGGGCTTCACGGACGAGATCGGCCGGGGAAAGTCGAGCTTCATGGTGGAGATGAGCGAGGTCGCCGAGATCCTGCGCTCGGCCGACGCCCGGTCCCTCGTCCTGCTCGACGAGGTGGGTCGTGGTACCAGCACGTTCGATGGGCTCGCGATCGCCTGGGCGACGCTGAGGCACCTGCACGACGCGACCCGGGCCCGTTGCCTGCTCGCGACCCACTACCATCAGCTCACCGACCTGGTCCGGGGGCTCTCGGCGGCCGAGAACGCCCACTTCGCCGTCCACGAGGGCCCGGAAGGGATCGTCTTCCTCCACCGTCTGGTTCCGGGCGCGACCGACCGGAGCTACGGCGTTCACGTGGCGCGCCTCGCGGGGGTCCCGGAGGGGGTCCTCGAGGAGGCCGAACGCCTTCTCCATCGCCTCGAGACCGAAAGCGTCGTGCCGACGGCTCCGAAGGGCTCTCGCCGTCGCGGGCCGCGGTACACCCAGGCGGTGCTGCTTTCGGAGGGAGCCTCCGAACACCCGGTGGTCGACGAGCTCCGGCAGCTCGACCTCGAACACCTCGGTCCTGAGGAAGCCGCCCGAACGCTGCGCGATCTCAAGCGCCGGGCATCCGTCGGGTCGTCCCCGAAGGAGGAGCCCCCGTGACGACGCCGCCCCCCAACTCGCGTCGGCCGATCCGGAAGCTCTCGAGCGAAACGGTCGAGCGGATCGCCGCGGGCGAGGTCGTGGAACGCCCGGCGTCCGTCGTGAAGGAGCTCGTCGAGAACGCCGTGGACGCGGGCGCTTCGCTCGTCACGATCCGACTCTCGGGCGGGGGGCTCGAGCGGATCGAGGTCGCCGACGACGGGTCGGGGATCCCGCCGGAGGAGCTCGAGCTCGCGGTCGAGCGGCATGCCACGAGCAAGCTCCCGCCGGAAGGTCCGGTCGAGCGGATCGGGACCCTCGGTTTCCGGGGGGAGGCGCTCGCGGCGATCGCCTCGGTCTCCCGGTTCCGCCTTTTCTCCCGGCCCCCCGACCGGGAGGTCGCCGAGGGGATCTCGGTCGTCGGAGGGGCGGTCGCCGGTCGGTTCTCCGCCCCGCGGGCCCCGGGGACGACCGTCGAGGTCGAGGACCTCTTCTTCAACACCCCGGCCCGGCGCAAGTTCCTCAAAGGCGCTCCCGCGGAGCAGGTCGAGGTGCTGCAGACGGTCGAGCGTCTCTACCTCGCGCGTCCGCAGGTGGGCCTTCGCGTGGAATCGGAGGGCCGCGAGGCGGGAACGTATCCCCCCGCCCACGACCTGAAGGACGCCGCGGCCCGGGTCCTCGGCCCCGGGTTCCTCACGTCGTCGTTCGAGCTTTCCGCCGAGATCCCCGGGGGCCGTCTCTTCGGGTCGCTCGGCCGGCCCGGGGTGGCGGCCGCCTCGTCGCGAGGACTGTTCGTCGCCGTCAACGGCCGCTCGGTCACTTCCCGCACGATCGCCCAGAACGTCCGCCTCGCCTTCGGCGACTACCTGCCCCGCACCCGGTTCCCGGTGGGCGTCCTCCATCTCGAGGTCGACCCCGACCGGCTCGACGTGAACGTCCACCCGACGAAACGCGAGGTGCGCTTCGCCCGCGAACGGGACATCCTCGACGCCATCCGGCTGCGCGTCCGCGAGGCCCTCGTCTCCGCCCCCCAGGTGGCGGAGCTTCCGGCCGCCCGGGCCGCGGCTCGACCGCCCCTCGGAGGCGCGCCGCCCCTGGTGAGAGGCGTCCCCACGGCCTCCGCGGGACATCCGGGCGTCCAACGTACCCTGGAAGGTCCGGTCGCCGCGCCCCCACCCCCGACCCCGCTTCCGGCGGCGGCGGGGCATCCGCGGCTCACGCTGCTTGGGTGCCTTCACGCCCTCTATTGGGTGGCCGAGAGCGACGAAGGCCTCGTGCTGATCGACCAGCACGCGGCGAGCGAGCGCGTGCTCTACGAGGAGCTGCGCCACTCCGGGACCCTGCAGCGACAGACCCTGGTCGCTCCGGTCACCGTCCGTCTCACGGGCGCCGAGCGAAGCACGTTCGAAGCCCACGGCGAGACGGTCCGGGCCGCGGGATTCGACATCGAGCCGTTCGGTCCCGAGTCGTTCCTCGTCCGGTCGGTCCCCGCATACCGGGGCCGGTCCGCGCGGCCCGAGGCCGTCGCGGAGCTCCTGGACGAGCTCGCGACCGGTGGGCGCCCCACGCTCCCCGACGGGCTCGAGGAGCGACGCGCCGCGACCGTCGCCTGCCACGCGGCCCTTCGGGCGGGGGACGTTGTTACGTCGGAGGAGTTCTCCCGCGTGCTCACGACGCTGCACGCCCTTCCCGAAGCGGCCTACTCCTGTCCCCACGGACGCCCGATCGTGCTCGGGATCCCCCGGTCGCGCCTCGACCGCTGGTTCCTGAGGAGCGGTCCGTGAGCCGCGCCGCGGCACCTCGCCCGCCCCGGGTCTCCGAAAAAGAGGTCGTCCGGACCGCCGCGACCTTCCTTGAGCAGCAAGGCTACCGGGTCTATCCGAACCCGGACTCCGCCGATTACTTCGACCTCGTGGCCCGGCGGGGGGACGAGGTCGGCCTCGTCGAGGCGAAGGTCTCCGGGAGCCGCGCGGTGCTCGTGCAGGCGCTCAAGCGGCGCGCGTGGGGGGACTGGGTCGCGGTCGTCCTGCCGTCCGAGAAGGCCGCCGCGGCGCTCGCGGCCCGCACCGACGGGACCAGGGCCTCTCGCGTCGGCGTGTGGGCCACCCACGAAGGCACCGTCCGCGTCGTCCGCGCGGCCGGCTCCTGGGTCCGGCCCGGCGAGGAGGACCCGTTCTCCGACCTCCGCCTTCGGTTCCGGACGGTCCTCGACCGTATCGATTCCGGCGAACTCCCGCCCGACGTGCGGTGGTCGGGCGTGGTGCGCTCGGTCCGACGGACCTCGGGCGGCCGGGGGTTCGCGGAGTGGCGTCTCGACGAGCCGGTCGAGCGCGACCGCTGACAGGCGTTGGGCCCGTCCTTAGGCCCCTTTCGGGGAGACCGCCTCGCTGAGCGCGGCCGCGACGCGCTCCGGAAGGAACGCTTGCGCGAACCGGACCGCGGCCTGACCGACCTCTTTTCCCACCGCCGGGTCGGCGAGCAGCTCGGCGAGCGCCGAGGCGAGGTCGCCCGGGTCGTCGCTCGCCGCGACGCGCACGCCGCCCACCGGGTCGACGGAGAGGCGCGCGTCCGGCAACACGATCGGAGGGACGGCCGCCCGGGCGGCGAGCACGACCCCCGGGTCGAATCCGGGAACGCGCCGGGCGAAGACGGCCACGTCCGCGCTCGCGATGGCGGCCGCGAGCGTGTCCGCGCGACGATCAGGTAGCACGATCACCCCCGGGTCGGACGGGGCGGGAGCCCCGCACAGGACGAGCCGAACGCCGGGGAAGAACGGGCGGACCCGACGGAACGCTTCGAGGACCCGGTCGACCCCGCTCGACGCCGGGGCCTCGAACGCCGTCGGCGCGACCACGACCGGCACGTCCGTGGGGATCCGAAGGTCGTGACGCGCGGATTCTCGGGTCGGGAGCGGGGAAAGGAGGGCGACGGCCGGGGGGAGCGCCACGAGCTTACGCCCGGGGACCCCATACTCCTCGGTCAGCGACTTGGCCACCTCGGGAGCATCGTAGAAGAGGCGGTCGGCCTCCTCGAGCGCCACCCGCTCGAGCCGACGGACCGACCGCCGGTCGCGCCATGTGTCGAGACGGTCGACGACGCCGGCTGACGAATGGCCCTGCCGCTCCCCCTCGTAGGTCCGCAGCTCGAGCGCCCGTGCGAAACCTCCGACCAGGGGAAGGCCTCGACGTGCTCGTCGCGCGCCCAGCGAGCCCAGACCGACGGGGTCACGGAGCACGAGGTCGACCGGCTTACGGAGACGACGACCCGCGGCCGCGGCGAACTCCGCCGGCTCGACGGGGCCTCCCGGACGGCGCAGCGGGATCTCGACGGGGATGGCGGTGACCCCCGACGGGACCCGGTCGGCTGCGGGACCGGGCAGGTGGAGAACGTGAACGTCGTCGCCCCGGGCCGCGAGCGCGGCGGCGAGTGCCCAGGCGCTGGCCGCGGGTTCGTAGGGGTCGAGCGGGGGGGGACCCACGGCCACCACGTCCACCGTGCGCCCCGGCATCCGCTGTCGGAGCCGGCCCATCCCGAAAAGGGTTCCGGCGGAGGGTGTCGCTTACCCTGAGAGGCCCAGGCGCCGACCGAACGAGTGGCCGCCCATCCCGGCCGGCGCGTCGTAACCCATCCCATCGAGGATGGTCGGCGCGACGTCCACGAGGTCGAGGGTGCTGACCGTCGTGTCGGGCCGGATGTCGTCCCCCGCGGCGATCATGATCCCGTTCATGCGGTGGGTGCCGGTCCCGCAGAAGTAGTTCGGACGCTGCCGGATCAGGGCGTCCGGGTATCCGAAGTCCATCCGGGGCTCCGTGTTCATCCCATCCACCCGGATGAGGAGGGCGGGAGCGTGGGAGAGGTTGCGACCGCGGTAGATCATCCGCGGGTCGAGCACCTCGATGTGGGCGTCGGGATACGCTTCGAGGCGCTGCCGGATCTGCGTGCGGATCGCGTCCCGGCGCTCCGCGGTGAGATGGGGATTGTTCGGGTTCAGGTAGATCCCCTCGGGGACCGGGTAGGAGAACGCGACGGTGCGCTCCCAATCGATCCGCTTCGAGAACTGCTCGAACGAGGTCCCTCCACCCACGAACTCCGCGAAATGGGCCCGTCGCCCGTCCTTGACGAACTCGACCAGCGGGCGCATCGCCCGTCGGGTCACGCGGTTCTTCTGGGCCTGGAGCATGAGCTTACCGAGGAGCTTGCGGCGTCCGAAGTCCCCTCGACCCCGGAAGAACAGGAACTTCTCCTCTGCGAGCCACCGGTTGGTCAGGAAGTCCGACTGGATCGGCCCGTGGCCGTGGTCGGAGATGACGAGCGTCACCGCCGGGCCCCCGCCCGAACGGAAGGCGCGGTCGACCTGCTCGCAGGACCGGTCGACCGTCCGCCAGAACTGGAGGAGGTCCGGGGGGATCTCCGAAACGGGCTGGCTCATCTCCGACCAGTGCTGGTGCTCGAGCCGGTCGGTCTCGCGGAACAGCGCAAAGAGGAAACCGGGCTTGTGGCGCTCGGCCAGGGTCGCCGCCACCTTCCCCCGCTGCTCCACCGCGTGGGTCGCTTCCGCGATCCACTCGGCCCGCTCGGACTCCTTGTAGGCCGGCAGCTCGCGGGGGTACTCTGCTCCGATCGTCTCGTGGATCTCGTTCTTGAGGGCCGCCGGATAGGTGGCGTTGGTGCCCGTGAACATCCCCGGGACCACGAACCCGTGGATGGGGTAGGCCGTTCGGAACGGGAAGTTGAGGACGCCCACCTTGACGCCGACGCGCGAGAGCGTGTCCCAGAACGCCTCGGCGGGGCGGAACGTCTGGACGAGCTTCGAGTGGCCGGGTCCTCCGTCGGGCTCGGTGAACCCGAAGATCCCGAGCTCGCCCGGGTCCTTGCCCGTCGCGAACGAGTACCATGCGGGGATCGTCTTTGCCGGGTAGACCGAGCGCAGCGGCGCGCGGACGCCCCGGTGCACGAGCGACTTCAGGAACGGGAGCTCCCCCGCGGCCATGAGGGGGTCCAGAAGGTCGAAGGTCCCCCCGTCAAGGCCGAGGACCAAGAACCTACGGTGTGGATGTCCCATGCGAAGCCCTCCAGAGGGGGGTCACCCCCAATGACCCCGGACCGTCTATAAAGGGTTTCGTCCCGAGAACCGCCTACTTTCGAGGGCCGGGGCGCCCGGACGTCTAGACCAGCCGTATCGCTTCGAGGTTGAACGGGGCGCGGGACTCCACGTTGAACCGCTTGTGGAGGCTCGACGCGAGGTCGAGGATGCGGGACTCTTCGCCGTGGTTCAGGATGATGCGCTGGGGCCGCGGGTCGAGGGACGCGACGAAGTTCATGAGCTGGACCCGGTCGGAGTGGCCCGAGAACCCCTCGATCGTTGCGACCTCGAGCTTCACGGGGACGGACGCCTGGCGCGACCCGTCGAGGAACGTCGCCTCGCTCACGCCCCGCTGCAGCCGGTTCCCGAACGTCCCTTCGGCCTGGTAGCCGACGAAGAGGAGCCCGTTCTTCTCTTCGGGCGCCCACGCCCGGAAGTACTCCATCACCGGCCCCCCGCTCATCATGCCGGAGGTGGCGAGGATGATCGAGGGCTCCTTCGAGTCGAGGACGGTCGAGCGCATCTGCTGGGAATCGATGCGGTGGAAGACATCCGATAGGAACGGGTTGTCGCCCTGCTGGAAGATCTGCGTCCGAAGCTGGCTGTTCAGGTACTCCGGGTACGCCGTGTGGATCGCGGTCGCCTCGAAGATCATCCCGTCGAGGTAGACCGGCACGCGGGGGATCTTCCCCTCGCGCATCTTCTCCTCGAGGACGAGCATGACCTCCTGGGAACGCCCGACCGCGAAGACCGGGACGATGAGCTTCCCCCCCCGGGCGAGGACCTTGTTCGTGAGCGAGCTGAAATCCTCGGTGGCCTGCTGACGGCTCGGCTGCACGTTGCGGTAGCCCCCGTAGGTCGACTCGAGGACGAGGGTCTCGAGGCGGGGGAATCGATTGGTCGCCGGGTTGAACAGCCAGCTCCGCTCGAACTTGATGTCCCCGGAGTAGGCGAGGTTGTGGTCGCCCTCCCCGAGGTGGAAGTGGCAGATCGACGAGCCGAGGATGTGGCCCGCGTTGTGCATGGTGAGGCGGATGTCCGGCGCGATATCGGTCGTCTCGCCCCACCGGAGCGGGATCGTCCTCGTGACGAGGTCCCGGACGTTCCCCGAGTCGTAGAGGGCCTTCCTCGCCTCTTGGTTGACGACCTTGATGGCGTCGAGGAGCATGAGCGTCATCAGGTCGCGCGTCGGCGCGGTGCAGTAGATCGGCCCCTTGTACCCGTACTTCAGCAGCACGGGGACGAGGCCGCAGTGGTCGAGGTGGGCGTGGGTGACGACCACCGCGTCGAGCGAGTCGAGCGGAAGAAGCTCGGGCGCGTTGAAGAACGGGGTCCGGTCCGACCCGGGGTCGATCCCGCAGTCGATGAGGACCTTCGAGTTCTGGGTGGTGAGCAGGTGGGCGCTCCGCCCTACCTCGCGGTAGCCGCCGAGCGCCGTGCTGCGGGCCCAGAGCTTCTCCGGGAGCGGGTCGCGCGCGATCCGGATCCCGACCTTCTTCAGGAACGTCCGCCGGTCGTCGAAGGAGTTCCGGAGGTGGATCCGTACCTCTTCGACGGTCTTCGAGGGGATCGGGGGCGTGCGGACGACGGTGGGCACCCAGCCGATCTGCTTCTTGAGGTCGTTCAGGACCGAGCCCCCACGGCCAATCGCCGCCCCGGGGCTCGCCGCCTCGATCGTCACCTCGCCCGTTTCGGGCTCGAAGAAGAGCTGGGCGATCTCGGCCTCCACTGGGATGAGCGCGCGGATCGCCTTCTCGGCCTCCTTGGGGTCGATGAGGGTCGCCGGGTCGGAACGGACGACCACCCGGCGGTGCAGGCGCTGAGCGACCTGGCGCAGGTAGTCGCCCCCGGAGAGGAACGCGTCGAGCTGCTTCGTGTAGACCACGACATGCGGGCCTTCCAGCTCGATGTCGGTGACCTCGATGGTTTCCGGCAGCACTTCGCGAAGCGCTTCCCGGGTTTGCTCTATGAGCGATTCGAAACTCATCCTTCGATGAACGGAAAGGGTTGGCGCAGAAAGGGTTCCGAAGGCCGCCCGGGCCCGTCGTTCCTTACGGAAGAACAGGAGGCAGCGGTATCTTGAGTGCCTTCAGACGTTTATTAATTTCGTCCTCGGACAGTTCTCGGTATTCCTTGGGCGTGATGATGTGGACGAGGTATCCGTCCCCGCTCGCGCTGTCCCGCTTCATCGCGGCGGTGAGGCCGCGGAGCGCGAGGTCGACCGCGTCGGTGGTCGACATCTCTCGGGAGTACCCCTCCTCAAGGAGACCGTAGGCGATCGTGGAGCCGGACCCGACCGAGACGTACCGGTCCTCGATGCAACCGCCCGCCGGGTCGACCGAGAAGACGTGGGAGCCCTTGCCGTCGACACCGCCCAGGATGAGCCAGGCGTAGTAGGGGTAGTAGCGGTTCCCGCTCAGGATGTTCGCGAGGAGCGTCGCGGCACCTTCGGCGGTGAGCGGGGCGCTGCGGCGGAGCCGATAGAGCGAGACCTCGGCCTTCAGGTAGCGGGCGAGGACCTGGGCGTCGCCGACGAGCCCGGCGATCGTGATCCCGATGTTCTCGTCGATCTTGAACAGTTTCTGGGTCTGCTTGTTGGAGATGAAGCTGCCGGCCGTGGCCCGGCGCTCGGTGGCGAGGACGACCCCGTCCTTGCAGACGATCCCGATCGTCGTAGTGCCCTTCAGTAGGCGCTCCTCGTCGGCCGAGCTGATCACCGTTTGCATCGTCGTACCTCCGGTCGCCCGGAATGTGCGACGGCGGACCCGGGGTCGCTATATAAGGGCTCACCGGCCGATTACGCCGGCATCACCGAGGCACCCCGCCCCGACCCGGGGGGGGGTCGTTCCTCGGTGAGTGCAGCCCGGAGAACGGCACCCATTAAAACCCCGACTTAGATGGACCCGGGGCTTCCTATGTTGCGTCACGAAGTCGTAGTGGTGGGCGCGGGTCTCGCCGGTCAGCGCGCGGCGCTCGCGGCGGTCCATGCCGGCAGGGACGTCGCCATCGTCACGAAGATGCACCCGCTCCGGTCGCATTCGGGCGCGGCGCAGGGCGGCATCAACGCGGCGATCGGAGTGAACGACTCGATCGACGCCCACATCTTCGACACGGTCAAGGGGTCCGACTACCTCGGCGACCAGGACGCGATCGAGTTCTTCTGCAAAGAGGCCGGCCCGACGGTCATCGAGATGGAACATTTCGGCACCATCTTCAGCCGGACCGACGACGGCTCGCTCGCCCAGCGGCCGTTCGGGGGCGCGGGGTTCCCGCGCACGGTCTACGCCGCCGACCGGACCGGGCTCGCGCTCCTGCAGGGACTGTGGGAGCAGCTCGGGAGCCAGCGGTTCACGCTCTACGAAGAGTGGGAACTGGCCCGGATCGTCGTGCGAGAGGGTCGGGTCCAGGGGATCGTTGCCCTCGACAAGAAGACGGGTGAGTTCCAGCAGGTAGCGGCGAAGGCCGTCATCATCGCCACCGGTGGGGCCGGCCGGATCTACGGTCGGTCGACGAACGCGCACAGCTGCACCGGGGACGGGGCCGCTGCCGCCTACGACGCGGGAGCGTTCCTGAAGGACATGGAGTTCGTCCAGTTCCATCCGACCGCCCTGCTCGAGGGCGGCATCCTCGTCACCGAAGGGGCCCGCGGCGAAGGAGGGCTCCTGAAGAACGCTTCGGGGGAGCGGTTCATGACCAAGTACGCCCCGAAGGTCATGGAGCTCGCATCGCGCGACGTGGTCGCACGGGCGATCACCACCGAGATCCTCGAGGGACGCGGGTTCACCGGGCCGTATGGTCCGTACGTCCACCTCGAGCTGATGCATCTCGGGAAGGAGAAGATCGAGAGCCGTCTCCAGGAGATCTGCGACCTATGCCGGTCGTTCGCCGGGATGGACCCGGTGACCGACCCGATCCCGATCTCTCCGGCCCAGCACTACATGATGGGCGGGGTCGGCACGAACATCCCGGGCGAGACGAACGTGCCCGGCCTCTACGCTGCCGGCGAGGCCGCATGCGTCTCGATCCACGGGGCGAACCGCCTCGGCGGAAACTCGCTCATGGAGACCCTCGTCTTCGGGAAGTCCGCGGGCGCGGCGGCCGCCGCGTACGCGGTCAAAGCCCCCGCGACCACGTTGCAGCCGAGCGACCTCGACGAGGTCACGGCCACCTACCGGACATGGTTCGGTCGGGCGGATGGGGAGGACCCGAGCGCGATCCGGACCGAGCTCCAGCAGACGATGGACCGGTACGTCAACCTCTTCCGGACCGAAGCGGACCTCACCGAAGGGCTCCGACGGGTCCGGGCCGTCAAGGAACGGTTCTCCCACGTGCGCGTGGTCGACCAGTCGAAGGTGTTCAACATCAACCTCTCGGACGCCATCGAGACGGAGCACATGATCGACCTCGCGGAGGTCATCATCGTGGGGGCGATCGCCCGGACGGAGAGCCGGGGGGCCCACTTCCGTAAGGATTACCCGAAACGGGACGACAAGAACTGGATGAAGCACACGCTCGCGCTCCGCGGCCCCAGCGGTCCCGTCCTGTCGTACTCGCCGGTCGCATTCACTCGCTGGGAACCGAAGGAGAGGGTGTACTGATGTCCGAAGAGAAGGTCTCCGTACCGTTCGAGGTCTACCGGTATCAACCCGGTAAGGATACGACCGCTCGCTACCAAAAGTACACGCTCGACCTCGTTCCCCACACTCCGATCCTGACCGCGCTCTTGCAGATCCGGTCCGAGGTCGACCCGAGCCTCGGGCTCCGCTACTCGTGCCGGAGCGCGATCTGCGGGTCGTGCGCGATGCAGATCAACTCGAAGAGCCGGCTCGCGTGCGAGACGCAGGTCGGACCCGAGGTCGCCCGTCACGGACGGATCGTGGTGGAACCGATGCGCAACCAGCCCGTGATCCGGGACCTCATCGTCGACCAGAGCCGGTTCTGGGGAGAGTACAACAAGATCGAGCCTCACCTGAAGCTCGACCCCCGCCGCCCGATGCCCGAGGGCAAGGCGACCTCGATGACCCCGGCCCAGGTGGACCGGTTCAAGGAGGTCCCGCGGTGCATCGCGTGCGCGGCCTGCTACTCCGCGTGCCCGGCCGCCGAGGCGGACCCCGGGTTCCCCGGTCCGATGGCGCTCGCGAAGCTCTACCGGTTCGCGGTCGACCCGCGCGACACGGCGCATGAGGAGCGGCTCCGTCGGATCCAGCCGAACGGCCTCTGGCTCTGCTTGCGCTGTCACCTGTGCACCGAGGCGTGCCCGAAGGACGTCCGACCGTCCGAGCGGATCCGGGACCTGAAGGAGATGGCGATCTCGGTGCAGGGCGCCAACGAGATGGGCTCCAAGCACGCCGTCGGGTTCAAGGAGAACCTGAAGGGGGCCGGCCAGCTGAACGAGATGAAGCTCGTCCGGGCGACCTACGGGCTCGGCGGGATGCTCGGGCAGCTCGGCCAGGGGATCCGGATCTATCGGAAGAAGCCCGAGATCATGAAGAAACCGCGCAAGATCGAAGGGATGGACGAGATCGAGAAGATCTACGCGGCTCTGGACCCGCCCCCGAAGGAGGAACCATGAAGATCGCGTACTACCCCGGCTGCGTCGCGCAGGAGTCGGCGAAGGAGCTCGACATGGCGACCCGGTGGGTCTGCCGGGCGCTCGGTATCGAGCTCGTCGAGTTCCCGAACTTCTCGTGCTGCGGTTCCGGGTTCATCGACGAGGCGAACGAGGTCCTGAACATCGCCATCAACGCGCGCAACCTCGCGATCGCCGAGAAGGCGGGCCTCGATGTGCTCACCATCTGCTCGACGTGCCAGGGGATGCTCAACCTCGCCAAGGTCCGCATGCAGGACCCGAAGGTGAGGACCCGGGTCGACGCGGCGCTGAAACCGATCGGGATCGAGTACAAGGGAACGGTGCAGGTGAAGCACCTCCTGAAGGTCCTCACCGAGGACATCGGCCTCCCCGCCGTGAAGGCGAAGGTGCGCCGGCCGCTCCACGGGATGAAGGTCGGGGCGTTCTACGGCTGCCACCTCCTCCGCCCCGCGGACGAGATGCAGAGCGAGAGCGCCGAGGAGCCCCGCTCGTTCGAGGACCTCCTCGCGGCCATCGGCGCGACCCCGGTCGACTACCGAGGCCGGGTGATGTGCTGCGGCTTCCCGATCCAGTTCGTCAAGCCGTCCACCGCGAGCGCGATCGCCGGCCGCCAGATCCTCGACGCGAAGGCGCACGGGGCCGATGCGATGGCGACGCCGTGCCCGCTCTGCCACCTCTCGCTCGATGCCTACCAGAATAAGGCGGCGAAGGAGGTCCGCACCCCGCTCGACATGCCGATCTTCCACCTGCCGCAGGTCGTCGCGCTCGCGCTCGGGGCATCCCCTGAGGAGATCGGCCTCCACCGTCACCTGGTGCACACCGATGGCGCCCTCGCGAAGGTCAACGCGTCCGCTCCCGCGTGACGGGGCCGGGACCGACCGGACCCGCTACGCGAGCGGAACGCCGTGGGAACCCAAGGTCGGGTACAGCCGCGCGCTGAGGGTCGGCTCGCACATCTACGTCTCGGGCACGACCGCGACCGCGCCGGACGGGTCGGTCGTGGGCCGCGGGGACGCCTACGCCCAGACGGTCCAGACCCTCGACAACGTCGAGCGCGCGCTGACCGCCCTCGGGAGCCGGCGGGAGGACATCGTCCGCGTGCGGGTCTACGTAACCGACATGGGCGACTTCGAGGCGATCGCCCGCGCCCTCGGGGAGCGGTTCGGCGAGATCCGACCCGCGAACTCGCTCGTCCAGGTGGCCGCGCTCATCGACCCGGCCATGAAGGTCGAGATCGAGGTCGACGCCGAGGTCCCGGCCGACGAGTGACGCGGACCGCCGCACCGCTCGGTCGTGTCCGTGGTTCGCGGGGGACCGCCCGGGGGCGTGACTGCGGGCTCCCGGGACGGTAGGGGCTACGGGTCCTTCGAGGGTGTATCGGGGGCCGGTTCCGCTCCCAACCGGCGCGCCCCCTCCCCCTTCGTCACGTAGAGGTGGAGGCGGTCGCAGGTCCCGCGGAAGTAGGTCGGTTGCTCGGCGGCGAACGCGCGCAGCCGCTCGCCGACCTCGTCGTCCGTGAGCCCCTCCTCGACCTGGGGGGAGAACAGGCACCGGAACACGAGGAACCGGTGGCCCTCGAGCGTGAAGCGGTCGGTCTCCGGGGCTCCGCAGAACGGACACACGAGCGCGCTCGTTGCACCGGTCGGGGGGTCCATGGTCGCCGCTCAGTCGATGTACCCGAGGGAGCGCAGGCGTTCCTTCAGTCCCCGCTCCTCCTCCTCGCTGAACCCGGTCGTCCCGGGCTTGTCGAGAAGGCGAGCGAGAACGAAGGCGATGAACGCGTCCACGGATTCGAACGAGGTGCCGCGGAACCGCTCCTCGAGCGCCGCCACGAGCTCCGCCGGTAATTGTACCGAGCGCGTCGGTTCGGACGGGGGGGACTTCTCGGTCACGAGCTCATCCTCGGAGCGCGAGCATGGGTGCGATAGATATTCCCTTCGGGGCGGGCGGCCGCTATTCCCACTCGATGGTCGCGGGCGGCTTGTCGGTGACGTCGTAGAGGACTCGGACCACGGCGCCCGCCAGCGCCCGGGTGATCCGCTCGGACATCCGAGAGAGCACCGGGCGCGGGAGGGCCATCGCGGTCGCCGTCATCGCGTCGACCGATTCCACGACCCGGACGACCACGGCCTCACCGTGCACCCGGTTGTCGCCCGTGACGCCGACCGTTCGGACCGGAAGGAGCACCGCGAAATACTGCCACGGCCGGGCGATCTCCTTCGCCTCGACCGCGCGCTGGACCTCCTCCTCGACGATCGCGTTCGCGACCCGCACGCGCTCGACCCGCTCCCGGGTGATCGGTCCGTTCACCCGGACGGCGAGACCGGGACCGGGGAACGGCTGGCGTTCGGACTCCGGGATATTCAGATGGCGCGCGACGGCCCGCACCTCGTCCTTGTAGAGGTCCCGAAGCGGCTCGACCAGCGTGAGCCGCATGTCCTTCGGGATCCCGCCGACGTTGTGATGGGTCTTGATCGTGTCCCGGAGGGCCCCTCCGCTCTCGATCCAGTCCGGCGCGATCGTCCCCTGGATGAGCCGGTCGCAATGGAACTTGTCGGCCTCCGTCTCGAAGACCCGGACGAACGCCGCCCCGATCCGACGTCGCTTCTCTTCGGGGTCGGCCACGCCCGCGAGCGCCTCGAAGAAGAGGTCGGCCGCGGGCACGAGCTCGTAGGGAAGGTGGCTCGCAGCGAAGAACCGACCCACCTGCTCCACCTCGCCCGCGCGCAGCATGCCCGTGTCGACGAAGATCGCCTTCGCCCGGTCCCCCAGCGCCCGGTGGGCGAGGAGCGCGGCGACGGTCGAATCGATCCCGCCCGAAGCGGCCACGATCGTCCGCTCGGCCACATCGGCGCGAAGGCGGCGGACGGCTTCCTCGACGAACGCGGCCGGGTCGTTCATCCCGAGCTCCCCGAGGACGCCGACGGTTCCTCGTGCCACTTCGCCCGGTACTTCTCGAGCTGGGCCGTGAGCTCCGGATACTTGAGGGCGAGGATCGCGGTCGCGAGGAGCGCCGCGTTCTCCGCGGCGTCGAGCCCGACCGCCGCCACCGGAATTCCGGGGGGCATCTGGACGACGGAGAGGAGGCTGTCGAGGCCGAGGCCCCGATGGAGCGGGACGCCGATCACCGGCTTCAATGTCCGGGCCGCGACCGCGCCGGGAAGCGCGGCCGAAAGGCCGGCCATCGCGATGAACACGTCGGTCGCCGGGTCGCGGACGAGCCGGTCGACCTTCTCGGGCGTGCGGTGCGCGGAGGCCACGTGGACCTCGCACGGAACGGAGAACTCCGCGAGGCGCGCCCGGACCTTCTCGGCGACCTCGAGGTCCGACTTCGACCCCACGAGGACCGTGACCTTCACGTAGCGGTCGAGCGCTCCGGCAAGAAAACCTTTCTCGGCCGGCGGGCTCTGCCTTCCGACCCATAGGAGGCCTCGAGCGCGCCATGGAACTCCGACTTCACTGGCATGGTCGGTTCCGGCGTTGGCTCGGCGCCGCGCTCGGGGGCGACGAGGAGCTCGGCGACCGCGCGTGGCGAAGGATCCTGCACCTCCTCGGCGCCCTCGTCCTCGTCTACTACGCCATCCCGGACGACTTCTTCGTCATCGCGCCGAAGGCGGACGTCCTCCTCGCGGCCCTCGCGGTCATGCTCGTCCTGGAAGCCCTGAGGCACACGGCCGGGCTCGAGCTCCCGACGATCCGTCCCTACGAGACCCATCGGATCGCGAGCTTCGTCTTCTTTTCGCTCGCGCTCGTCCTCGCGGTCCTCCTCTTCCCGCTCCCCATTGCGGCGGCGGTCGTGCTCGGGACGGCGATCGTCGACCCGGTTGCGGGCGAGCTCCGCCGCCAGTCCTCGTCCCCGGTCCTCACGGTCGGGCTCCCCCTCGGGGCCTACGGGCTCCTCGCGTTCGTGGGGCTCGCGGCGATCGGAGGGTGGCCCGCCGGCCTCTCGGCCCTGCTCGCGGCGGCCGCGGCGCCGCTCGCGGTCGCCGCGGAGCGCCCGAAATGGCCGTGGGTGGACGACGACCTCGTGATGACGTTCGTGCCCGGGCTCTTCCTCTACGGCGTGGGGGTCCTGGCGCTCGGGTTGCCCCGATAGGGCCCGCTCTATACGATCGGGGTGAGCGTCGCGTGCGGGGCGCCCTTCTCCGGGTCCGGGCTGATCGCGTAGATGGTCGTTCGCGGCCGGATCCCGTAGATGCACGTCGCGCTGTCGATGTTGATGATCCGGAAGTACGAGTCCATCATGTTCAGGATCTCGCTCGACACGAGGAGCCCCGGCTTCAGCAGACCGATCCCGAGGTTCCCCACGTGCTTGGTGCGCGAGACCCCTTGGAAATACATCCGGATCGCGACCTGGTCGCCCATGAGGCTCTCGAACGTGTCGAACGCCATGTACTCGAGGAACGGCTTGCGGTCCGGTCCGGCGACCGCCCGCTCCGCGGCCACCATCGCCTTCGCCGCCTCCTCGCGGCCGTAGCGGCCCATGGGGAGGATGTACGGTTCCTCGGTCTCGTTCGCGGAGTAGTCGGGGATCCGGACGCGCGTGTCGAACTGGTTCGCCGACACGTGGCGGATCACCGTGTCCCGGAGCTTGTCGGGGGACTCGCCCGCGGCGAGCACCGCGATGATGCCCCGGCCCTGCGAGAGGAAGTTCAGGAAGGTGGGGGTGAACAGCATGTAGTAGTCGTCGACGCCGACGTTCACGTCGACCTCGAACGCGTTGAAGCTCCCTCGGCGGAACCCACCCCCGAGGAGCTGGTCGAAATCGGGGACGCCCGTGGAGTAGTACTTCTCGGCGTCGGTGACCGGTTTCCACGGACTGTTCGAGGCTACGGCGGCGGGGGCCGAAGTGTTCCCGAGGGCCTCGAAGCGCCCTCCGTCGAGCGTGACCGCGTAGCGGGCCCGCCCGATGTTGGTCGCCCGGAGCTTCTCGAGACGCAGGTGGCGCACGCGTCGTTCGTCCAGCTCCTCGCGCTGGATGGAGATGAGACCGTCGACGAGGTACTCGATCCCGCCCGCCTCGGGCTTTTCGAGGATCATGACGACGTCGGTGCTGGACGCCTCGACGAGGTCCTTCTGGAGGGCCATGACGAACTCTTCCATCTCGAGTCCGTACTTGTGGGTCACACCCTCGAGCGAGTCGATGACGAGCAGCGACTTCTCCGGGAGGGCTCGCTCGATGCGTTGGTAGACGTTCTCCACCTCGGGCATCGGGCTCCGCTTGAGGAGGGCGGTGAGATGCGTGCGGTCGACCCGGGTCGGAGGTCCGCGTTCTTGGCCGAAGCTCGCGAGCACCTCTCGGCCGGCCCGGACCTTCTTCGCCTCGACCTCGGGGAGCTCGACGTCCCGGGACCGACTGGACGCCTGGATCGCATCGAGGAACAGCTTCGCCGCGTCGAGGACCCGGGTCCGCATCTCCGAGGTCCTCAGCCACGGGAACTGCCGGAACAGCGCCTCGTCCCCGATACGCGTGGAAAGGTAGTACGACCGGTTCGGCTGACCGACGCGCTCGAGCAGCTCGAGCCCGAAGGTCGTCTTCCCCGTTCCCGCGCCGCCCTTGATGATGAGCGACCGCCCTCCCTTCCCGCTCAGGAAGGTGATCACCTCAGCCGGCACCCCGCCGACGGTACTTCCCTCGCTCGCGGTCATGTTAGGTTCTCTATCTACGGAAGGAACGAGGGCCCTGAAGTCCCACGAGCCATTCCGTATCCCGTGCCATCATGGGTGCTATCCTAAAGTAAAGCTTTCGTACCGAGAAGAGGAGAACGATTATTCCTCGCCCGCCGCCCGACGCGCGGCTTTTCGGCTCGCTTCGAGCGCGTTCGTGAGCGGGGTGCCCGGCTCTCCCACCGCGGTCGCCGCCGAAGGATTCCCTCCGCCTTTGCCGGCGAAATCGGCCTTCGCCGCGTCGAGCGTCGCCAGGGCCGAGACCTTCGGTTCGGTCGAGCCCACGAAGAGGAGCCCGCGTCCGTCCCGCTCGCTCGCGAGGAGCGCGACCCGTCGTCCGTCCTTGGTCAGGAGTCGGGAGAGCTCCATCATCTCATTGCGGTCGAGGTTGACGACTCCGCTGACAATCACCGTTCCCCCCACGACCTCGTTCCGGGCGGGGTCGGCGAGGAGACTGGTCGCGGTCGCTCCGAGGTCCCCTTTCTTCCGTTCCTTGGCGTTCTTGCGGGAATCCTCGACCTCGGTGAGGAGCCGGTCGATGCCGTCGGGGAGCTGGGTGACCGGCACCCCGAGCCGGTGGGCGGCCTCGTGCAGGATCGCTTCGTGCTCGTCACGGACGTCGAGCGCCCGGTCCCCGCTCACATACGTGAGGCGGACGATCCCGTCCTGGATCCGCTCGACGTCGGTGATCGCGATCGCCCCGACCTCGCTCGTGTGCGTGCAATGGGTTCCCCCGCAGGCCTCCACGTCGAACCCTTCGACCTCCACGATCCGGAGGTCGCGGCCGGGGACGGCGCCGCCCTGGTAGAGCGTGAAGCCGAACCGGCGCTCCGCCTCGCCGCGGGTCTCGAAGTAGCTCTTCACCGGTCGGTCCTCGCGGACGACCGCGTTGACCCGCCGCTCAACCTTGTGGAGCTCCTCCTTCGAGAGGGCCCGGTAGTGGGTGACGTCGATCCGAGCGGCTTCGGTCCCCTTGTACGCTCCGGCCTGCCAGACGTGGGGGCCGAGGACCTCGCGCAACGCGCCGTTCAGAAGGTGCGTGGCGGTGTGGTGCTGCATCAGCTGGGTGCGGCGCGCCTGGTCCACCTTCGCCCGGACGCGCTCCCCGACCGAGAACGGCGATGAGCGCTCGAGCCGGTGCAGGACCCACGGCCCGCGACGCGCGACCTCGACGACCTCGAGGTCTCCGAGGAACCCTTTGTCCGTCACTTGGCCGCCCCCGGTGGGGTAGAAGTACGTACGGTCGAGCGCGACGAACGGGCCCTCGGACCACACGACGTGCGCCTCGAAGCTGACCGTGTACGGGTCGAGATAGTAGAGGACCTCGGTGGGCGGCGTCCCCGCGGGAAGCTCGGGAAGCCCGTCGGTCGCGTCCGCGTACTCCGTCGTCGGCCCCTCGTTCTCGTGGCGTTCGGCCACGCGGGAGTAGAAATCCTCCGGGATCGCCGGGGGTTGGGAGAGCTCCTCTACCGCGAGGTCGGGCGGAACGCCGAGCGAGTCGTACCACTCGATGAGGGTCTCCTCGCCGACGCGTCCGCCGGTCGAGAGGACCCGTTCCTCGTACCTACGGATCGTCTGTCGCGCGCGGCCGATAGCGTCCTCGTACCGCTCGACCTCGGCCAGGACCACCTTGTGCATGTCGTCCCGGTGCGCCCCGACCTCGGGGAAATCGCGGGCGATCTCGCGGCCGACGCGGTCGAGGACGGAGAGGATATCCGGGGCCTCGGGCGCTTTCTGGAGGATCCGCAGCGACCGTCGGAGCAGGAGGCGAGCGAAGTACCCTTCCTTGCTGTTCGACGGCACGACGCCGTCCGTGAGGAGGAAGTTGAGGGCGCGCGCGTGGTCGATCAGGAGCGCGGTCTCTCGCGGAGGGAAGGTGCGCCGGAACTCGTCGTACTCTTGGCCGAAGACCGCCTCGTAGGCGCTCTTCGTCCCCTGGCTCGCCCAGACGAACCGCTCGAGGCCGTAGCCGGTGTCCACGACTTGGAGCGGCATCGGCTTCAGTCGCTCGCCGTCGCGGACATACATCATGAAGACCAGCGTCGCCAGCTCGAGGCCCGAAACGCTCACGCTGAGCGACGGGCCGACGTTCCCTCCGCCCTCCCAGACCTCTTCCTTGTAGGTGATCGATTTCGGGTCGACCCCGAGGTCGCTCGTCAAGAGCTCGTCGCAGAGCTCGACGCACCGTTCCTTGAAGTAGACCTCGTGGTCCGGCCGGTTGAACGCGTGGTGCGCCATCATCTCGAAGAGCGTGAAATGCCGCCCGCTCCGGCCCACCTCCTCGAGGTCGATGAACCGCAGGACCGGCTGGCTGATCACGAGCGGGTTCGCGGGGGGCGGGATCGTCCCGTTCGTCACCCAGGGCTGGAAGTCGTAGATCGACGCTTGTGTGAAGAAGACGTCGTTCCGCCACCGGGCGACCACGGGATACCGTCGGATCCGGGTGTGGCCCCGTCGCTCGAAGAACGAGAGGAACGTCTCCCGCATCGTGCGAAGGTCGTAGGGTCGCCCGAGGATCGGGTGGCCGACGAACCCGTAGTCGCGGCACGGTGCCTCCTGACAGCGGTCGAACTCGCCGAGGGTCCAGAAGGCGTGCCCGCAGACGACGCAGGTACGCCGGTGAAATCCACCCTTGTGGAAGAAGGGCAGGTCGTACTCGGCTGCATCCATGACGGCGCGCGGACGGCCGCCGATGTTTAAACGTTTGGTTGGTGGTTGGGACCGAACGCTTTCCGTGGGCGAGCGCCCCCGGAAACCGTAGGCGGTCAAGCCGGTGGAGGAGACGCTCGGCGAAATCCCACTGAGCCCACGGGCCGCGGCGCGCGCCACCGCGGCGTTGATCGCGCTGCGGATTGGATACGCCTACAATTGGTTCGACATCAGCCCCGCGCTGCGGCCGATCGGAGCGACGTACGGGGTCGGCCCCGCGGACTGGGGGGTCCTCGTCGCCGCGTTCCTCGTGGGTGCGGGGCTTCTTCAGGTCCCGGCGGGATTGCTCGCCCGTCGGTACGGCGCGCGGTTGGTCTCCCTCGCCGGGGTCGGCCTGCTCGCCGTCAGCGCGGCGGCCTGCGCCGCGGCGCCGTCGTTCCTCATCCTCGTCGCCCTTCGCCTGGTCGCGGGCGTGGGCGCCGCGCTCTTCTTCTCGCCGGCGATCGGGCTCGTGGCCAGCCTCTACCCACCCGGACGCCGGGGAGTCCCCGTCGGGATCTTCAGCTCCGCGTTCAGCGCCGGGTCCGCGCTCGGGATCGTCGGTTCGGCGCTTCTGATCCCGTTCATTGGCTGGCAGCTCACCCTCGTGGTCGGAGGAGCGGTGCTCGGAGGGGCTGCTCTGGTCAGTATCGTGTTGGTTCCCCCAACGGTCGGTGCGGCACCGAAAAGTCCCACGGTCCGGGGTCCCCGACTTCCGGTGTCGTTGCGGTACCGAGGGGTCTGGGCGGTGGGCATCGCGTTCATCGGGCTGGAAGGCGCCACGTTCGCGACCGGCCAGTTCGTCGTTCCGTGGGGAGAAACGGTCGAAGGTTGGACGATCGCCCTGGCCGGCGTGGTCGGGATGATGTTCGTCCTTCCGAGCATCCTGGGTGGTCCGATCGGCGGCCGCGCCGCCGAACGCCACCGGAACCACCGGACCCAGTTCGTGGTCGCGATGCTCGTCGGGGCCGGCGTGCTGGTCCTGCTGCCATGGGCCGGACTCGCGGTCGCCCTGGCGGTCGGGGTCGTCTTCGCGTTCTCGTACGGGATCATCTACGCGGTGATGTATGTCATCCCGCACTCCTGGCGGGAGGTGCCGGCCGCGGAGATCCCGCTCGCGATCGGGCTGTTCAACTCGATCCAGCTCGCCGGTGGAGCGGGCGTCTCGGCTCTCTTCGGGGTGATCGTCGCGACGTACTCCTACGCCGTCGCGTGGGAAGTGCTCCCGCTCCTGATGCTCTCGACCTTCGTGGCGATCGTGCTGCTTCCGGCGATGCCCGCCGCGTCGGCCGGTCCTCCGGTCGCGGAGGGCTCCGTCCGTCCCTGAGAGCGAGACCGGTCGCGCACTGGTCGGCGATCGGGCACTCCGGGCAGCGCGGGCGGTTCGGGCGGCAGAGGTTCTGGCCGTGCTGGACGAGGAGCGGGTTGACCGGGATCCAGTAGCGCGGGTCCACCTTCTCGCGGAGACCGGCTTCGGTCTCCTCGGGAGTGCGGGTCCGGACGACGCCGAGCCGGTTCGCGATGCGGTGAACGTGAGTGTCGACCGGGATCGCCGGGATGCCGTACCCGAAGACGAGTACGCAGTTCGCGGTCTTGGGGCCGACGCCGGGGAGGGAGGTGAGCTCCTCGAAGGTCCGGGGGACGGTGCCGTCGAACCGGTCGAGGACCTCCCGCGCGACCCTTCCGAGGACCCGCGCCTTCACACGATAGAAGCCGGTCACCCGGATGAGCGCTTCGACGTCGGACCGTCTCGCTCGGGACAGGGAGGGAGCGTCCGGGAAACGGGCGAAGAGGCGGGCGCTCGCGACGTCGGTGTTCGCGTCGCGCGTCCGCTGCGAGAGGATCGTTCCAATGAGGACCTGGAACGGGTTCTCGGCGTGGTCCCGGAGATACGGCCGCCGCCAGTCTCCCGTCCCGTAGAACGCGCTGAGCCGGTCGAGGAGCCGCTCCCAGTCGAACCCGGCGACGACCTTCCCGCGCGTCATACCGGGTCCCCCCCTTTCGAGAAGGCCGTTGGAGCCACAGCCCTGGAAGGCGACACGCCGGGATCGGAAAGATCCGGTTCGTCGCGATCCTCCGCTCCCCGAAGGAGCTCGCCTACGAGGTAGTCACTGCCCGTCACGAGGGTGAACCCGTCCGGGCCTGTGCCGGCCCGGGCGAGCGCGAGTCCCTCCGCCGCCGAGCGGGCCTCGACGATCCGGGGAAAGCGTCCGACCGCCGCCAGCCTCAGCTCGGAGGGGCGGGCACTTCGGTCCGAACGGACCGGCACGACGATGAGCGTCCGTGCGAGCGGCGAAAGGGCGTCCAGGATGCGGCCGGCATCCTTCTCCCGGAGACAGCCGAAGAGGACCACGCTCTCCTCGGGACTCGCGAGCGGAGAGATCTCGGCCAGGCTCTGAGCGAGCAGCCGTGCGCTGTCGGGCGTGTGGGCGACGTCGTAGAACAGCTCGGGTCGCTTCCCGACCCGTTCGAGCCGTCCGGGCCAACGCGCGTGGGCGAGCCCGGCGGCGACCTTCTCGTCGGTGAGCTCGAGGCCGGTGGCCTGGGCGAAGCGCACCGTCGCGGCGACCGCGAGGGCCGCATTCCCCGGCTGGAACCGGCCGAGCAGGGGGAGGAAGAGGTCGGGGAACGACCGCCCCGGCACGCGCACCGAGAGCGTCTGGCCGTCGGCGGAGAGGCTCCGACCTTCGACACGGACCTCTTTCTCGGCGTGCCAGAGCGGAACGCCGACCTGGGTCGCCGTGGCCTCAACGACCGTCCGAGCCTCCGCCGGAAGCTCCCCGACGACGCCGGTCATCCCCGCATGGAGGATCCCGGCCTTCTCGCGAGCGATCGAGGCGAGGTCCGGCCCGAGCAGGTCGGTGTGCTCGAGCTCGATCGTCGTGATCACGCCGACGCGAGAGTCGAGCACGTTGGTCGCATCGAGACGTCCGCCGATACCGACCTCGACGACGGCCACGTCCACCTCCTCGCGGGCGAACCAGTCGAACGCGAGCGCGGTCGTCGCCTCGAAGAACGTCGGCGCGTGGTCGATGTCCCCGGCCGCCTCGGCGGCGTGGGTGACCGCTTCGACGCGCCGCACCCCGTCGACGACCGCCGAGCGCGGGATGAGCCGTCCGTCGACGCGCACGCGCTCCCGGTAGGTGGTGAGGTGCGGCGACGTGAAGAGGCCCGTCCTCAGCCCGTGCGCGGTGAGGATCGACTGGGCCATCACGGCGGTGGAGCCCTTCCCCTTGCTGCCCGTGACGTGGACCGCCGGGAACGTTCGCTCGGGGTGGCCGAGCCCGGCGAGCAGGGCCTGGATCGTTTCGAGCCCGGGGCGGAGGCCAAAGCGTCGGCGCTGGAACAGCTCCTCGAGCGCCGCGGAATACTCCTCGCGTGTCACGGCCGCCCCCCCGGCGCTAGTACATCGAACGCTCGCGGTACGACCCGAACACCTCTTGGAACGCGCGGACAATCTCTCCGAGCGTCGCGTCCGCCTGCAGGGCTTCGAGGACCGCGGGCATCGTGTTCTTCTCCTCGGTCGCGGCGACCTTGCGCAGTCGGTCGAGCGCGGCGGTGTGACGCGAGGGGTCGCGGCGGGAACGCACCGCGCGGAGCCGGCGGCTCTGGGCCCGGCGGGCTTCCTCCGTGATCTTGAGCCGCGGGACCTTCACGGGGGTGTCGACCGTGTAGGCGTTCACGCCGACGACCTTCTCCTCCGCCGATTCGACGGCCCGCTGGTAGCGGAACGAGGCTTCCTGGATCTCGCGCTGGAAGAATCCGCGCTCGATCCCGGCGACCACCCCACCGAGGGCATCGATCCGGTCGAAGTAGCGGCGCGCTTCCTCCTCCATCGTGTCGGTGAGCCACTCGACGTAGTAGCTCCCCGCGAACGGGTCGACCGACTCCGCGACGCCGGATTCGTGCGCGAGGATCTGCTGGGTGCGGAGCGCGATGCGGACCGCGTCCTCGCTCGGGAGCTGGATCGCCTCGTCGTAGGAGTTCGTGTGCAGCGACTGCGTGCCTCCGAGGACGCCGGCGAGCGCTTGGATGGTGGTCCGGACGATGTTGAGCTCGGGCTGTTGCGCGGTGCACGAGCATCCCGCGGTCTGCGTGTGGAAGCGCAGCCACGTCGACCGGTCCAGCTTCGCGCCGAACTCATCGCGCATCAGCTGCGCCCAGATCCGGCGGGCGGCGCGGAACTTCGCGACCTCCTCGAAGAAGTCGTTGTGCGAGTTGAAGAAGAACGACAGTCGCGGCGCGAACTCGTCCACGTCGAGGCCGCGCTTCTTCGCCTCCGCGACGTACGTGCGTCCGTCCGCGAGGGTGAACGCGAGCTCCTGGACCGCGGTGGACCCCGCTTCGCGGATGTGGTAGCCCGAGATCGAGACCGGGTTCCACTTCGGGGTCGACCGGGTCGCGAACTCGATCGTGTCGGTGACGAGACGCAGGGCGTGGCGCGGCGGGTAGAGGAACTCCTTCTGCGCGATGTACTCCTTCAGGATGTCGTTCTGGGTCGTGCCGCCTAGGCGGGCGAAGGGGACCCGGCTCGCCGTGCCGGCGAGCAGGTACATCCCCCAGAGGATGTTCGCGGGGGCGTTGATCGTCATGCTCGTCGTCACGTCGGCGAGCGGGATCCCGGCGAGCAGCCGGCGCATGTCGTCGAGCGAGCTCACGTTGACCCCGCACTTCCCCACCTCGCCGAGCGCCTCGGGGTCGTCCGCGTCGATCCCGTAGAGCGTCGGGTCGTCGAACGCGACGGAGAGCCCGGACTCTCCGTGCTTCAGGAGGTAGCGGAACCGGCGGTTCGTATCCTCGGGGGTGCCGAAGCCGGAGAACATCCGCATCGACCAGAGCCGGCCCCGGTACATCGTGGGATGGACCCCACGCGTGAACGGGGGCTGGCCCGGGTAGCCGATCCGGTCGAACGACCCCGCGGACGAGCGGGGGGTGTACAGCCGGTCGACCGGGATACCCCCCAGGGTCGTGAACCGTTCCTTCCGCTCCGGGTTCTTCGCGAGGGCGGGAGCGAGGGTCGTCTCCTCCCAGCGGCGAGTGCGCTCTCGGACCGGGTCATTGCGGTCCTCGTCCCGCCCCGTCGGGGAGGACGGTCGGGTCGGGCGGCTCGCCGACATCGGGGCCGGGGAGACCGACGGGAACTATAACTCCGGGGGCCTCGAAAAAATGCCGGAGGAAGCGGCGCGGGTCACGGGGCCGCGCGCGGCGGAGGACGGGCGGCCTTGGGGACGAGGCGAGCCTTCGTGATCCGGAGCTGGGAGGTAGACCCGGTCACCGAACGCTCGACCACCTCGGGCTCGATCCGTCCCTCGAAGAACGGGGCGTCGACGACCAGGGTCTCGAACTCGCCCCCCTCTCCGGCGACGTTCACCGGCCGGATCTCTCGGCTTCGGCGCTCGAGCTCGGCGACGAGGTCGAGGTCCAGTCGACGACCGAGCAGATCGGGGGTGAGCGGCTCGGCCGCGAGGTGCACGAGGCGGATGTCGAGGCCGGCCGTGATCTCCTCGCGGACCACTCGGGCGGGCTCCTTCCTCCACAGAGGGGCATAGAGGCGCCGGCCCACCCCGTCCGCGATCCTCAGCAGGCGTGCCCATTGGTACGACGACTGGATCGCGCCCGCTACCACGGGCCCCCGCTCGCCTTCGATCGCTTCCCGCAAGGCCGCGAGCTCGCGCTCCTCGCCCGTCCCGCGCACCGGCACCCGACGATGCGACTTCTTCCAGGCCTGGGCCTGGAGCGTGACCAGTTCCAGGTTCGGGGTGTGGAACATCATCGCGTCGGGGTTCTCGGGGGCGATCGTCACGAGCTCGTCGACCGGCCAGCCCTGCGTGTCCGCGAGGTAGGCCGCGTAGATCGAATCCTTCCCCCCGGAGACCAGCGCCGTGACCGTCATGGTCGCGTCCTCGGGAGGCTAGGGAAGTCCGAGACCGCTGCGCCACCGCTCGTAGAGCGGTCGGAGCGGCACGGTCGCGAGGGTGTGGCCCTTCCAGCGCAAGGTCGCGTCGGCGGCCACGACCGTGCCGAGGCGGACGCGGTCGGACGAGGCGAACGTCCGTTCGAACCGCCGCCGCTCCCCGACGGGCACCTCGACCACGAACCGGCTTCCGCCTTCGGCCGCGAGCGCGAGGGGCGGAGAACGAAGACCCGTGGCGTCCAGGTCGACCGCGAACCCGATGCCTCCTCCGAACGCCATCTCGGAGAGCGTTACGGCGAGCCCTCCATCCGAGACATCGTGGACGGCCCGCACGAGACCCCGGCGCTCCGCCGAGAGCAATCGCTCCCCGAGCCGACGGAGGCCCGCGGGGTCGGTCCGGGGGAGAGCGAGCCCGGTCCGGCCGTGTCGCCGAGCCCACAACGACCCGCCGAGCTCGCTGGCCGAGCGTCCGAGCAGGTAGAGCGGGTCTCCCTCGGTCTTCAGGTCGCTCGTCGCGACGTGGGTGATGTCGTCCACGATCCCGGTGGCGAGCAGCACGGGGGTCGGGGGGATCTCAGCGCCCAGACCTCCGTTGTAGAAGCTGACGTTCCCGCTCGGCACGGTGAATCCCAGGGCCCGGGCGCCGCGCGCGAGGCCCCGGGTCGCGGCCGCGAAGTCCCCGAGCACGCGCGGGTCTTCGGGGTTACCGAAGTTGAGGCAGTTCGTGAACGAGTCGGGCCGCGCACCGACGGAGTAGAGGTTCCGAGCGGCCTCTTCGACGATCATGACGGCTCCGTTCTCCGGGTCCTCGGAGCACGCCCAGGGTTGGGTGGCCGTCGTGATGCCGAGCCCGCGCAGGCTCGAGGGACGGGGCTGGATCACCGTCGCGTCGCCGTGCGACGGGGAGGTGACGCGCCCGTGGAGCGGCTTCACGACCGTTCGGCCCTGGACCTCGTGGTCGTAGACCCGCAGGACCCCCTCTCGCGAGACGGAGTCCGGGGCGAGGAGAAGGTCGACGAGGACGCCGGCCGGATCCTCGTTCGCTAGGTCGGGGGACCGGGCGGACCGACGGCGCCGGGCGCGGGTCGGCCG
Source organism: Thermoplasmata archaeon (assembly GCA_052325545.1). Taxonomy (GTDB): domain Archaea; phylum Thermoplasmatota; class Thermoplasmata; order Lutacidiplasmatales; family UBA184; genus Lutacidiplasma. Next base: position 30,341 of record JBKQUP010000009.1, on the reverse strand, counting down.
ACGGACGGTCGGCGGGTCGACCCGGAAGCCGACCTTCATCTGAGCGGCGAGCGCCCCCTTCCAGAGCAAGGTCTCGTACGGCCCGGGGACCACCTCACCGATATCGGTCGCCGGCACGTCGTGGCGCCGGAAGATCGCGAGCAGCGCGGGGAGGTCCGACGGAGCGACGTCCAGGATCATCCGCTCCTGGGACTCGGAGACCCAGACCTCCCACGGGCGGAGTCCCTCCTCGCGGAGCGGCACGCGGTCGAGGTGGATGTGCGAGCCAAAGCCGCCGGAGTTGACGAGCTCGCCGGAGGCCGTGGCGAGGCCGCCGCCCCCGAGGTCCTTCTGCCCGCGGACGAGGCCCCGGTCGTACGACTCGAGGCAAGCGTGGATGAGCGGCTCCTTCATGATCGGGTTCCCGAGCTGGACCGCGCCGCGGGACTCGGACTCGCTGCGGTCGGTGAGCTCCTTCGAAGCGAACGCCACTCCCCCGATGCCGTCGCGGGCGGTGAGCCCCCCGGCGAGGACCAGGTGGTCCCCCGCGGCGTGCGCACGGTTCGGGGTCAGTCGGCTCTTCGGCAGGAACCCGACACAGCCCACGTTCACGAGCGGGTTCACGACGTACGCCGGGTCGAAGTAAACGCACCCCGAGACGGTCGGGACGCCGACCCGGTTTCCGTAGTCGCGGATCCCGGCGATGACCCCCTCGGCGATGTACCGAGGGCTCTTCACTCCGGGCGGAAGCGTGTCGGGTCCACGGTCAAGAGGGCCGAAGAAGAGAGGGTCGCTGAGCGCGATCGGCTTACCCCCGACCGCGAGAACGTCCCGGAGGATCCCTCCGATGCCGGTCGCCGCGCCGCCGTACGGCTCCACGGCGGACGGATGGTTGTGGGACTCGATGCGGATGGCGTAGGCGAACCCGTCCTCGAAGTGGAGGACCCCGGCGTCGCCGGTCCCCAGGACCCGGGGCTTGGGGTGCAGGCTCGAGAACGCGCGCTTCAGGAACGGTCGGGAGCTCTTGTAGCTGCAGTGCTCGCTCCAGCTTTGCGCGATCCCGGCGAGCTCGACGTCCGTCGGCTCACGACCTTCAGCCCGGTAGTACGCCCGGAGCCGAAGGAGCTCGCGTCGGTCGAGCCCAAGGCCCCGCGCTTCCGACAGCCGGTCGAGGCCGGAAAGCGAAACGTGGCGGATGGGAAACGAGGCGACCTCGTCCGCCCAGTCGGACATGCGTCTAGGCCGAGAGCGGGCGCACCGACACTCGGTGGATGACAGGGTTCGCGAGGAGGCGTTCGACCGCGCGGTCCGCGAGGCGCCGGGCTTCGGCCTCCGACACGTTCGCGAACTCGAGGTCGTAGACCCGGGCGGTGGTCACGTGGCGCACGGACGGGATCCCGAGGAGCGCGAGGGATTTCTCGATGCTCTCGGCCTCGGCGTCCATCACGCCGGGCTTGAGCTCTACGCGTACCTCGATGCGGACCGTCGGCGCGTTCGTTCTCCCGACCTCCCGGGGCTCCAGTACCGAACCGGGAAGATAACGATACGCCCGCGTCTTAGGACGGATGGCCCGAGACCCGGACAAATCGGGTCACCTACCGGTCCGTTCCGAGGGTCGCGCCGAAGGACCGAACTGTGTCGGATCCCGTCAGCGATGTCGAGATTCCAAGTAGGCGCCGATGCCGAGCACGATCACGCCGATCCCGATGATGATAATTCCGGCCTCCAGGGTGTTGAAGAGCGCGGTCTCGGAGGATTGATAGTTCGATGAGCTGCCGTTGATGACCGGAATCAGGAACGAAAGGCTCAGGCCAGAGACGACCGCGCCGACCCCTTCGAGGATCATCCCCACCATCTTCACGACGGGTGCGCCCGAACTCGGGTCGGGTCGGCCGGCAGGTGGGATGCTGGAGACGGTCTGCGGGACCGGGGCATGGATGGGCGTAGTAGGTCCGGACGTCATGGAAGGGGCGAGGCGCTGCGCGGTTAAGGACCCTCCTTCGACCCGGGGTAGGGATGAATCTCGGTGCGAGAAGAGGTTGCGAGAGCCGCGCGGGGCAAGGGAATCGCGACCCGACGACGCGCGACCGGTTTCGGGGCTTTGCAAAAGCCTATATAGAGGAGCTTTTTCGGGCGCCCGGCTCGGTGGGGGGCCGGCCGTCAATGGAGGAGTTCATCTGCAGTGTTGAGTTCCTGCGCGGAGCGGCCGACGTCATCGCCCGCGTCTCGAGCGAGGCGGGGGGCATCCGCGAGTACCGCGGGGGCACGGCCGGCACTGTGATCGATCAGGTCATCAACGACCTCCAAGAGGAGTTCGAGTCCGCCCCGGTGGTGTAGCGCGGTTCGAGAGCGGGGCATTCGCTTTTCACTAAGGAGACGACGCTTTTCGGAGGTTCACCATGGAGAAACCCGCCGCGACCAAGTCGCCGGTCAGTGGAGCCGTGGAGAGCACGTTCTCGAAGGTCTGGGGGAACGAGCACGTGGTCGCCCTCATCGCCCTCAAGGTCGAGACCGCCGAGGCGGACAACGTCGCGAGCGAGGTCGCGAAGTTCGCCGAGGTCCAGGACGACTTCCTCGTCACGGGAGACACCGACATCTTCCTCAAGGCCCGCTTCCCGCACTACGAGGAGCTGAAGGAGTTCGTCCTGCACCGACTGCCGGCCGTCCGCGGGATCCGCGAGACGAAGACGCTGCTCGTGGTCACCGCCTACAAGGAGGGAGGCGTGACGTCCGGACCATGACGACCCCCACCACCGCCCCCTCGACCCCTGTGGTCGGTGCCGCCCCACCGGTCGCGCCGAGGACCGAACCGGAACTCCCCGGTCTCGAACGGATCGTCGCCGCGCTCACCGACCTGGCCGACGATGCACTGGTCCCGAGGAACATCCGCCGGGGCGCCCAGTCCGCCAAGGACGAGCTCTCGAAGCCGCGGGCCGCTCTCGACATGCGGATCGCGAGCGCGGTCTACGTTCTCGATGACCTCGCGAACGACCCTAACCTCCCGACCCACGGACGCACGGCTATCTGGTCGATCATCTCGAGCTTGGAGAGCCTTCAGTGAATCCCGTCAGGCATACTGTCAAATACGGCTCCCGGGTCTCGGCTCCTCGGAGCGGAAACGGGCCCGTAGCTCAGTTAGGTTGGCCGTCCGGCTCGCCGGGTGGCCCTACAAAGAGCATCTGGCTTTTAACCAGGTGGTCGGGGGTTCGAACGAGCCTCCTCGCGCCAACCGCGAGGTCGCTCCGGACGTCCCCCCGGGCCCGTCCCGTTCCTCGGAGGACCGCATGACCCCCAGCACGACCCGTCGATCGCGCGCCCGCCCGGCCGCGGCCAAGGTGGCCGTCCCGCCCCGACCGTTCGTCGCTCATCACCTCGCTCCGCCCCACGAGATCCTGAGCGAGGAGGAGTCGCGGAAGGTCCTCGAACAGCTCGGCGCGTCGCCCGAGCGCCTTCCGAAGATCCTGGTCTCGGACCCCGGCCTCAAGACCGACCCCAAGTTCGAGAGCCTGCGCGAACGCGGGGAGACGCTCGTGGGCCGGCTCGTTCGGGTCCGCCGACCGAGCGCCACCGCCGGCATGGCCATCGCCTACCGCCTCATCGTCCCGTCGGTCGGAGGGGACTAGTACCAATCCATGCGAGAAATTGTGGACGCGTTCTTCCGGGAACGCTCGATCGTCAACCACCACTTGGCGAGCTTCAACGACTTCCTGCCGACCAAGGACAACCCGAACTCGAGGATGCAGCGCATCGTCGACGACGCGCGCGTCAGCGAGGATTCGACCGAACGCGGCGTCATCCGACTGGACGTCCAGAAGACGAAGAGCTCGATCTACGTGCGCGTCGGCCGCCGCCGGGACGCCCGGGGGAACGTCAACCCCTCGGCCGAACCGACCATCTTCATCGGCGCTCCGTTCGTGAAGGAGCCGGTCGGCTCGAAGCCGACCCTCACCCCCATGGAGGCGAGGCTCCGGAACCTCACCTACCAGGCCCCCATCTTCCTCAAGGTCACCGTCGTCGAGAACGGCGTCGAGCGCGCCCCCGAGGACGTGCACATCGGCGACCTCCCCATCATGGTCAAGAGCCGCCCCTGCAACCTGAACCGCTACAAGATCTCCGAGGACGACCAGATCTGGCTCTCGGACGACGAGTATCGGGCGAAGCTCGTCGAGTACGGCGAGGACCCGCTCGACCCCGGAGGGTACGCCATCATCGGCGGGACCGAACGGGTCATCATCAGCCTCGAGGACCTCGCGCCCAACCGGATCTTCGCCGAGTTCAACGAGCGCTACGGCACCCCCATCGAGAGCGCGAAAGTGTTCAGCCAGCGCGGCGGGTACCGCTCCCTCACGGTCGTGGAGAAGAAGAAGGACGGGGTCCTCCAGGTCTCGGTCCCGACGGCGAGCGGGCAGATCCCGCTCGTGATCCTGATGAAGGCGCTCGGGATGAAGAACGACGAGGAGATCTTCCAGGCGGTCCTCGGCGAACTCCTCCCGCTGGACGAACCGTTCGTCCAGACGATGAAACACCTATTGAACGTCAACCTCGAGGAGTGCGTCTCGAAGAAGCTCTACCCGCCCGAGGGGGTCCTCTCGACGGACGACGCGCTCATCTTCCTCGAAAAGAAGTTCGCGACCGGCCAGGCGAAGGAGTACCGTCAGCGCAAGGTCGACGGGATCCTCGACCGCTCGCTCCTCCCGCACCTCGGCGACACGAAGCCGGACCGTCTGAAGAAGGCCCTCTACCTCGCGCGCATGGCGAGGACGGTCCTCGAGCTCCACCTCAAGGTGCGGGGCGAGGACGACAAGGACCACTACGCGAACAAGCGGCTCAAGCTCGCCGGGGACCTCATGGAGGACCTCTTCCGCGTCGCGTTCTCCCTCCTCCTGAAGGACCTCAAGTACCAGCTCGAGCGGTCGTTCGCCCGCAAGAAGGACCTTCGGATCGCGAGCGCGATCCGCCCGGACCTTCTGACGCAGCGGCTCGTGCATGCCCTCGCGACGGGGAACTGGGTCGGCGGCCGCGCTGGGGTGAGCCAGGTGCTCGACCGGACGAGCCACATGTCGACCATCAGCCACCTGCGTCGCGTCACGAGCCCGCTCACGAGGAGCCAGCCGCACTTCGAGGCGCGCGACCTGCACCCGACGCAGTGGGGCCGCCTCTGCCCCAACGAGACGCCCGAAGGGCAGAACTGCGGACTCGTCAAGAACTACGCCCTCTGCGTCGACGTCAGCGAAGGCGCCGACGAGGAGGAGGTCACCCTCATCCTCCGGGACCTCAACACCCGCGAGATCGGTCCCGAGGTCTTCCAGGAGTCCGCCGCTCCCCGCGGGAAGCGCGCGGCGCGCGTCTACGTCAACGGGAACCTGGTCGGTCTCCACTCCCAGCCGCTCGAGCTCGTCCGGGAGATCCGCGAGCGTCGGCGCACGGGGACGCTCTCGCCGACCCTCGGCGACAAGACCTACGAGCTCAACGTCCGCTACGATGACGAGATGAACGAGGTGATCGTTCACTGCGACGGGGGCCGCCTCCGCCGCCCGCTCGTGGTCGTCAAGAACGGCGTCCCCCGCGTCTCGCGCTCCGACCTCGACGAGCTCGCCCGCGGCACCCTCGCGTTCACCGACCTCGTCCGGCAAGGGAAGATCGAGTGGGCGGACGCGGAAGAGGAGGAGGACGCGCTGATCGCGGTCGACGCGTACGTCTCCCCCGACCGATGTCCGAAGTGCCAGAAGGCGCTCAGCCGCTCCGACATCCGCTGGGCCTCGATGGGCGACAAGGGCGAGCAGACGACCGTGGAGTGCGGCTTCTGCCACGGCACGTTCCCGACCGCGAACCTCCTCACCGACCGCCACACGCACCTCGAGATTGACCCGAACCTGATCCTCGGCGTCTGCACGGGGCTCATCCCCTACCCGGAGCACAACAGCGCTCCGAGGAACACGATGGGATCGGGGATGGCGAAGCAGGCGCTCGGGGTCGAGTCGGTCAACTACCGGCGGCGGCCGGACACCCGCGGCCACCTCCTCCACTACCCGCAGGCCCCGCTCCTTCGGACGCAGACGATGCGCTACGTCCACTTCACCGAGCGTCCGGCCGGACAGAACTTCGTCGTGGCGGTCCTCTCCTACGAGGGCTACAACATGCAGGACGCCCTGGTGTTCTCGAAGGGCGCCATCGACCGGGGCCTCGGGCGCTCGTCGTTCTTCCGAACGTACCGCGGCGAGGAGCGAAAGTACCCCGGCGGCCAAGAGGACCGGTTCGAGATCCCGCGTCCGGACGTCGCGGGAGCGCGCGTCGACACGGCGTACCGGAACCTCGGCGAGGATGGTCTCATCTTCCCCGAGCTCGAGGTCACCGAGGGCGACGTGCTGGTCGGAAAGACGAGCCCGCCCCGCTTCCTCGAGGAGAAGACCGACCTCCTCACGCCGCAGAAGCGGCGCGAGACGAGCGTCACGGTCCGCTTCGGGGAGTCCGGCTGGGTCGACAACGTCGTCCTGACCGAGGGCGAGAACATCTCGAAGCTCGTGAAGGTCAAGGTCCGCAACCAGCGGGTCCCCGAGCTCGGCGACAAGTTCGCGAGCCGTCACGGACAGAAGGGGGTCATCGGCCTCATCGTCCCGCCGGAGGACCTTCCGTTCACGCGCGACGGGATCACGCCGGACCTGCTGATCAACCCGCACGCCATCCCGTCCCGGATGACCGTCGCCCACGTTCTCGAGATGCTGGGCGGGAAGGTCGGGGCGCTCGAGGGGCACACGATCGACGGCACGGCGTTCTCGGGGGCGCGCGAGGAGGCCCTGCGCGAAGGGCTCCAGGCCCTCGGCTTCCACCCGTCGGGCCGGGAGACGCTCTACGACGGGCTCACGGGTCGCCGGTACGAGGCGGAGATCTTCATCGGCGTGATCTACTACCAGAAGCTCCACCACATGGTCGCGGGCAAGATGCACATGCGCTCGCGCGGCCCGGTCCAGATCCTGACGCGCCAGCCGACCGAGGGTCGCTCGCGCCAGGGCGGTCTCCGGTTCGGAGAGATGGAGCGCGACTGTCTCATCGGCCACGGCGTCGCGATGGTCATCAAGGACCGTCTTTTGGACGAGTCGGACGGCACGATTCAGTACGTCTGCGGGAACCCGGAGTGCGGACACATCGCCATCCCCGACACGCGCGCGAACTCGCTGCGCTGCCCGAGCTGCGGAAACACCTCGTCGATCTACCCGGTCGAGATGAGCTACTCGTTCAAGCTCCTCCTCGAGGAGCTGATCAGCCTCGGCGTGATCATGCGGCTCCAGCTCGAGGAGATGCGGTAGGAGGACGACGATGGCACAAGGACTTTCGAAGAAGATCCGCGGCCTCCAGTTCGCCTTCCTCTCGCCGGACGAGATCCGGCGGATGAGCGCGGCGAAGATCATCACCGCCGACACGTACGACGACGACGGCTACCCCATCGAGATGGGCCTCATGGACCTCCACCTCGGGGTCATCGAGCCGAACCTAAGGTGCCGGACCTGTGGCGGCCGGGTCAACGAATGCCCCGGCCACTTCGGCATCATCGAGCTCGCCATGCCGGTGATCCACGTCGGGTACGCGAAGGAGGTCAAGCGCCTTTTGCAGTCGACGTGCCGGGCGTGCGGACGGATGCTCCCCGACGCCCCGACCCAGCGGGCGGAGGCGGCCGCCGACGCGGAGGACGCGGCCCCGACGCCGCGGGCCCCGCGGACGCGGGAGGCGAAGGACGAGCGCGCGTGCCCGAACTGCCACGAGCTCCAGCAGAAGATCGTCCTCGACAAACCCACGACCTTCCGCGAGAACAGCCACAAGATCACCCCGAAGGAGGTGCGCGCCCGCCTCGAGCGGATCCCCGACGAGGACGTTCGTTCGCTCGCGCTCAACCCGAAGTTCGGCCGCCCGGAGTGGATGGTCCTCACCGTCCTCCCGGTCCCGCCGGTCCAGGTCCGCCCGTCGATCACGCTCGAGAGCGGAGAGCGGAGCGAGGACGACCTCACGCACAAGCTCGTCGACGTGCTGCGGATCAACCAGCGCCTGCGCGAGAACCGCGACATGGGCGCTCCCCAGCTCGTGGTCGAGGACCTCTGGGAGCTCCTCCAGTACCACGTCACGACGTACTTCGACAACCAGACGAGTGGCATCCCGCCCGCCCGGCATCGCTCGGGCCGGCCGCTCAAGACCCTCGCACAGCGGCTCAAGGGGAAGGACGGCCGGTTCCGTTCGAACCTCTCGGGAAAGCGCGTCAACTTCTCGGCCCGTACGGTCATCAGCCCGGACCCGCTGCTCTCGATCAACGAGGTTGGGATCCCGGTCGAGGTCGCTCGCGGGCTCACCGTCCCGCTCGAGGTCACGCTGCACAACCAGGAGGTCGCGAAGGAGCTCGTCCGCCGCGGCCCGTCGCCGGCCCCCGACGCCGAGGGGCACGTCCGGTGCGGGGTCAATTACCTCGTCCGCGAGGACGGCCAGCGCATCCGGGTGATGGAGAAGAACGCCGAGGCGTGCGCCGAGCTCGTCGTCCCCGGCTCGATCGTCGAGCGTCAGCTGATCGACGGCGACATCGTGCTGTTCAACCGGCAGCCGAGCCTGCACCGGATGAGCATGATGGCGCACTTCGTTCGAATCCTACCCCACAAGACGTTCCGGTTCAACCTCTGCGACTGCCCGCCCTACAACGCGGACTTCGATGGCGACGAGATGAACCTGCACGTCCTCCAGAGCCAGGAGGCCCGCGCCGAGGCGAAGGTCCTGATGAAGGTCGAGGAGCACATCCTCTCCCCGCGGTACGGCGGCCCGATCATCGGGATGCTGCACGACCACATCACCGCGGCGTTCCTGCTCACGTACCAGAACCCGAAGTTCACGAAGAGCGAGGTGACGTACCTCCTCTCGAAGCTCCACTACCCGCTCCCGCCGCCCGAAGGAAAGGACAAGGACGGTCTCCCGTTCTGGGGCGGAAAGCAGCTCTTCTCGCTCACGCTCCCGAAGGACCTCACGATCGAGTTCCGCGCGAACATCTGGGCGCGGTGCGATTGCTCGCCGCTCGCCTGCAAGCACGACGCGAACGTCGTGATCGAGAACGGGATCCTGAAGGCCGGCGTGATCGACAAGAAGGCGATCGCCTACGAGAAGGGGGCGGTCCTTGACTCGATCGCGCGCAACAACGGCATGCCGCGCGCGCGCCAGTTCCTGGACGAGATGAGCCGCCTCGCGATCACGGCGATCGGCCTCAAAGGGCTCTCGACGGGGATCGACGACGAGGACGTCCCCGAAGGGGCGCTGAAGGAGATCCTCACCGCGCTCTCGGACGCGCGCGTCCGCGTGAACGAGCTCGTCGCCCAGTACCGTAAGGGCGAGCTCGAGCAGATGCCGGGCCGCTCGCTCGAGGAGACGCTCGAAGTGATGGTCCGACGCGAGCTCGGCCAGGCGCGCGACACGGCCGGCGACATCGCGGGCCGGTACCTCGGGCTCGAGAACCCCGCGGTGATCCTCGCGAAGTCGGGCGCCCGGGGCTCGATGCTCAACCTCACCCAGATGGCGGGTGCCGTGGGACAGCAATCGGTGCGCGGGGAGCGGCTCATGCGCGGGTTCGTCCACCGGACGCTCCCGCATTTCGAGCGGGGCGACCTCGGCTCCGATGCGCGCGGGTTCGTGAGCTCGAGCTACAAGCGCGGGCTCTCCCCGACGGAGTACTTCTTCCACTCGATGGGCGGCCGGGAGTCGCTCGTCGACACCGCGGTCCGGACGAGCCGGTCCGGCTACATGCAGCGGCGGCTCATCAACGCCCTCGAGGACCTCAAGGTCAACGAGGACGGGACCGTGCGCAACACGGCGGAGACGATCATCGAGTACAAGTACGGCGAGGACGGCATCGACCCGACGCGCTCGTACGGAGGCGCACCGGTCTCGCTCGACGAGGTCGTCGCCCAGGTCCTGGGCCGGCGCGTGCGCTCGAGCGAGGAGCGGCGGCCCGAAGGGGCCGCCGGCGCCCCGCCCGTGACCGAGGAAGAGATGGACCTCCAGGCCGAGGCCCAGCTCGAGGAAGAGGCCGAGGAAGAGGAGACCGAGGAGTTCGGAGCGCCCGAAGAGGGCCCCGAGTTCGGAGGGGAGTGAGCGCGATGGCGACCGACGAGAAGAAGGTCCCGGTCCGCGACCTCGCCACCCGCATCCAGGAGACCGCTCGTCGCGAGACGGGGATCCCGCTCCCGCCGTCGCTCGTCGAGGACCTCCGCGCGAAGTTGCAGAGCCTTCGGCTCGCTCCGTCGGACGCCTCCAAGGTCGTCCGCGAGGTCGCGCGCCGCTTCCGGAAGGCGGGCGTCGACGCGCACGAGTCCGTCGGGATCATCGCCGCCCAGTCGATCGGCGAACCGGGGACGCAGATGACGTTAAGGACGTTCCACTACGCCGGGGTCGCCGAGATGAACGTCACGCTCGGGCTCCCGCGCCTGATCGAGCTCGTGGACGCGCGGCGCGTCCCGTCGACGCCGATGATGACCGTGCATGTCGAAAAGAAGCTGCGCGGCGACCGGGAGGCGGTCCAGAAGATCGCCCTCCAGGTCGAGGTCACGACCGTCCCCGACGTCGCGTCGATCGGGACCGTCGTCGAGGACCTGAAGGTCGTCGTCTCCCCACAGGCCGCGCTCCTCGAGGCGCGGGGCGTGAAGCGCTCCGAGCTCGAGGCGGCGCTCGTCGCGAACCTGGACGCCCGTCTGTTCGAGGTGAAACCGGGCTCGGGGAGCGGAGAGACCCGTTCGTTCGAGGTCCACTTGAAGGAGGCGACCGTCGGGGCGACGAAGTCCCGCCGCGAGGAGATGGTCGAGGAGATGCCGTTCAAGAAGCTCCTCATCGCGAGCGAGGAGGCGAAGCGGATCCAGATCAAGGGCGTCGAGGGGATCCAGCGCGCCCTCATCCGCAAGGAGAAGGACGAGTACGTGATCTACACCGAGGGCTCGAACCTCGAGGGGGTCATCGAGATCCCCGGCGTGGACGGGGTCCGGACGACCACGAACTCGGTCTTCGAGATCTACCGCGTCTACGGGGTCGAGGCGGCGCGCGCCGCGCTCATCCACGAGGCGAACCGGACGCTCGCGGAGCAGGGTCTCGGGGTCGACATCCGCCACCTGATGCTCGTCGCGGACGTGATGACGAACGAAGGCGACATCCGCGCGATCGGCCGGCACGGGATCTCGGGCAAGAAGTCGAGCGTGCTCGCCCGGGCGGCGTTCGAGATCACCGCGGCCCATCTCTTGAAGGCCGCCATCACCGGCGAGGTCGACGAGCTCAAGGGCGTGGCCGAGAACATCATCGTCGGACAGCCGATCACCCTCGGGACCGGCGCGGTCAACCTGGTCTACCGACCGCTCGGGGACGTGCCGGTCGTCGCGAAGCCGGTCGAGGAAGCCAAGGGGGAGGCGTGAGATAGATGGACCTCGCGCACGCCCTCAAGGTCGCGCTCGAGACCGGCAAGGTCCAGATCGGTCTCACCGAGACGCTCGCCGCCGCCGAGTCGAAGAGAGCCCGGCTTCTCATCGTCGCGAAGACCTGCCCGGACGCGAAGCTCACGAAGGAGCGCGCCCTCGGCAAGGTCCCCATCTATCACTACGAGGGCACCGCGGTCGAGCTCGGGCAGGCCTGTGGGCGGCCGTTCCCGATCAGCGCGATGGCGATCCTCGACCCCGGCTCCAGCGCGATCCTCTCCCTCGAGACGTAAGGCCCGCCGGCCCCCCTTCCGATGCCCGAGGTCACGTTCGACACCGAGACGCTCGGGTACATCCGCCTCTTCGAGGAACGGACCGGCGCGCGCGTCAAGGACTGCTTCGAGGTCGAGGACAAGCTCGTCTACCTCGTCTACCCCGGCGAGGTCCACAAGGCGGTCGGTCCGGGGGGCGTCCTGGTCGACCGGCTGAAGGGGATGCTGAAGAAGGAGATCCAGGTCGTGGAGTTCGCGGACGACCCCGAGACGCTCGTGATGAACATCTTCTACTGGTACTCCCCGAAGAAGGCGGAGTTCTCCCCGAAGGGAAAGGGCCGCCACGTGACCGTCACGGTCGACCCCGCGTGGAAGGCGCGCGCGATCGGCAAGGCCGGCAAGAACCTCAAGGTCGCCCGGGCGATATTGCTCCGTCACACCGACGTCCAGTCGGTCAGCGTCGCGTAGCCGGCCCGCCGAGCTCCCGCCCCGCGGTCGGGGGTGAAGGATAAGACACGGGTCCTCGTGGGTGCGGGGGGAGGGAGGGCCGGTGCGGGTCCGGGCGGTGCTGTTCGACCTCGGCGGAACGCTGATCGACCACAAGGACTTCGACGGGTGGGCCGAGGTCGCCCGGCGGTTCTTCCTCGATTTCGACGCGGACCAGCTCCGCCACGCGTTCCTGGAAGTAGAGGAGGAGCTGGACGCCCGGCCCCCCGGCGTGCACGGAGAGGCCGCGATGGTGGAGTTCTGGCGTCGGACACTCTCGCGCGCCGCCGAAAGAGAGGTGGACGAGGCCACGACCCTCAAGTTCAACGCCGCGGTCTTCGAGACCGAGCGACCGGTCCGTCTCTACTCCGACACGCGTCGCTGCCTCGACACGCTGCGCGCGCAGCGCCGGGCGCTCGGCGTGGTCTCGAACTCGACCAGTGAGGCGGCTGTGCGCCGCATCCTCGACCGGGTGGGGATCCTCGACTACTTCTCGCGCATCGTCTCCTCGGGGACCGAGGGGGTCGAGAAGCCAGACCCCGAGATCTTCCGCCGGACCCTATCGCGGATGAACGTGCCCGCCGCGCAAACGGTCTACGTCGGCAACCTCGCCCACACCGACGCGAAGGCCGCCTCGGCCGTCGGGATGTACGGGGTCTGGCTCAACCGCGAGGGGTTCGGGTTTGGGTGGGACCCCCCCGAGATCACGTCGCTCCTCGAGGTGCCGCTCGTGGTGCGCCGTCTCGAGAACGGCGAGGCCTCTATGGGAGGAGCAGCGGCCGGTGGCGCCCGTTAAATACCGGACCCCCTTCGTTCGAACGCTACGCCCGCTTCTTCGGAAGCGCGGCATGGCGACGCCGCCACGGCGAGCCGGGGACCCCGTGATCCGTGCTCCTCCAAGGCGACGCCACAGATGGCCCAATGGGGGCGTGGAGCCCTGAGAACCCCTCCCTGGAGACGGGGAGTGACCTCTCGGGACTGACGGGGGAGACAAGTACGAGAAACGTACGCGAAGTAGCTCATCTAACGTAAAGAGCAATTCCGCCAGTCAGCAAAGATCGGTTTCCGACCACAAGTATTCCCGCACACGCGAATCGTGTGCTCAAAAATCCGGTTGATCCTGCCGGCGGGCACCGCTATTGGAGTTCGCTTAAGCCATGCGAGTCGAGAGGGGTAAGCCCTCGGCGCACTGCTCAGTAACACGCGGACAATCTGCCCTCGAGACGGGGATAACCCCGGGAAACTGGGGATAATACCCGATAGGTCTGAGATGATGGAAGGCCCTCAGGCCCAAACCCTGCGGGGCTCGAGGATGGGTCTGCGGCCTATCAGGTAGTAGGGGGTTTCACGGACCCCCTAGCCATAGACGGGTACGGGCTTTGGGAGAAGTCGCCCGGAGATGGATTCTGAGACACGAATCCAGGTCCTACGGGACGCAGCAGGCGCGAAACCTCCACAATGTGGGCAACCACGATGGGGGAACTCCAAGTGTCTACACTATGTGTAGTCTGTTCTCGAGCCTAAAAAGCTCGAGAAGTAAGGGCCGGGTAAGACGGGTGCCAGCCGCCGCGGTAATACCCGCGGCCCGAGTGGTGCTCATTATTATTGAGCCTAAAGCGTCCGTAGCTGGCCGGGCAAATCTCCGGGTAAATCGGGCCGCCCAACGGTCCGAACGCCGGAGACACTGCTCGGCTTGGGATCGGGAGAGGGTGAAGGTACTCCCGGGGTAGGGGTAAAATCCTGTAATCCGGGGGGGACCACCAGTGGCGAAGGCGTTCACCTAGAACGAATCCGACAGTGAGGGACGAAGCCCTAGGGCGCAAACGGGATTAGATACCCCGGTAGTCTAGGGTGTAAACTCTGCAGACTTGGTGTTGGGGGTCCTGCGTGGGCTCCCAGTGCCGGAGTGAAGATGTTAAGTCTGCCGCTTGGGGAGTACGGTCGCAAGACTGAAACTTAAAGGAATTGGCGGGAGAGCACCGCAACGGGAGGAGCGTGCGGTTCAATTGGATTCAACGCCGGAAAACTCACCGGGGGCGACGGAGGGATGAAAGCCAGGCTGAAGACCTTGCCCGATTCTCCGAGAGGTGGTGCATGGCCGTCGTCAGTTCGTACCGTAAGGCGTTCTGTTAAGTCAGATAACGAACGAGACCCTCGCCCTCAGTCGCGACCTCACGAGCGATCGTGAGAGCACACTGGGGGGATCGCTGCTGCTAAAGCTGAGGAAGGAGAGGTCTACGGTAGGTCCGTATGCCCCGAATCTCCCGGGCAACACGCGCGCTACAAAGGTGGGGACAATGGGATCCGACCCCGAAAGGGGAAGGCAATCCTGAAACCCCATCGTAGTCTGGATTGAGGGCTGTAACTCGCCCTCATGAAAATGGATTCCGTAGTAATCGCGGGTCAACATCCCGCGGTGAATGTGCCCCTGCTCTTTGCACACACCGCCCGTCAAGTCATCCGAGTTGGGTCGGAGTGAGGGTGACTCATTTGGGTCGCTCGAACTTCGGTTCAGCAAGGGGGACTAAGTCGTAACAAGGTATCTGTAGGGGAACCTGCAGATGGATCACCTCCTAACAGCGCCTCCTTTCGAGGAGCTCGCTGAAGAGGTCGGGTCCGATGTGCTGTCTAGCGTTTCCGTACCGTCTCCCCACCCTTGGGCCATCAACCCTTTTTTGAGTAGTTACGCTCTCTTTAATACCGTCGTTCGGGTCGTCCCGGCGATGTTCTTAGTCCCTTCTCACCGCGCGCTCGCTCCCGAGGTGGAGCCCGCGCTCCGGGCCCTCGCCGCCGGCGAGCCGATCCTCGTCTTCGACGGTCCGGACCGGGAGGGCGAGACGGACCTCATCTTCCTCTCGGAGACCGCGACGCCCGAGCTCGTCCGGCTCGCCCGCAAGGACGCGGGCGGGCTCATCTGCACCGCGATCTCGGACGAGCTACGGGCGCGGCTCGACCTCCCGTTCTTCTCGGACCTCCTCGCGCTCGCGAAGGACGACTACCCCGGCGTCGCCGGCCTCTCGGAGCGCCCGCGCTACGACCGCCGCTCGTCGTTCGGCATCACCGTGAACCACCGCACGACGTTCACGGGCGTCCCCGACAACGACCGCGCGCTCACGATCCGCACCGTCGGGGAGATCGCCCGGGCCGCCCCCGACCGCTCCGACGACGCGCTGAGGGAGATGTTCCGCAGCTCCTTCGTCTCCCCCGGCCATATCTCCCTCCTGTACGCGGCCCCGGGTCTCCTCGGCGAGCGAAAGGGCCATACGGAGCTCGCCATCTCGCTCGCCCGAATGGGAGGGCTCTCGGAGTCCGCGACCGTCTGCGAGATGCTCGGAGACTCGGGGGGCGCCCGCGCTCCCGACGCCGCCCGTCGCTACGCCGAGGACCACGGGTTCGAGTTCCTCGAAGGCCGAACGATCACCGAGGCGTGGCGGAGATGGTCGTCCGCGTAATGGCCACGGGGGTCTTCGACCTCCTGCACCCCGGCCACGTCTACTTCCTCACCGAGGCGAAGAAGCTCGGCGACGAGCTCGTCGTCGTGGTCGCCCGCGACCAGACCGCCCGACGGCTGAAGCGCGAGCCGTACGTTCCCGAGCACATCCGCCGCGAGATGGTCGAGGCGCTGAAGCCGGTCGACCGCGCGGTCCTCGGCTCGGCGACCGACATCTACGAGACGGTCCTCAGCGAGCGTCCCAACATCATCGCGCTCGGCCACGACCAGGTCTGGAACGAGCACGAGGTGGAGAGCGAGTGCGCCCGCCGGGGGGTGCCCGTCCAGGTCGTGCGGATCCGTGTCTCCCCGCACAACGAGCTCGCGACCCGACGCCTCGTGGAGCGGATCTTGGAACGCGGCAAGGACGTCCGTCCGTGAAGAAGATCGGGGTCGTCGACACCACGTTCGCCCGCGTCGACATGGCGGAGTATGCGGTCCGGGCCCTCAAGTCCCGCGGGACCGGGTTCAAGGTCGTCCGGGACACCGTCCCCGGTATCAAGGACCTCCCGGTCGCCTGCCGCCGGCTCTTCCTCGACGGCGCGGACCTCTGCCTCGCCCTCGGGATGCCGGGAAAGGCCGAGTACGACAAGACGTGCGCCCACGAGGCGTCGCTCGGGCTCATGTTCGCCTCCTTGCTCGAGGCAAAGCCGGTCGTCGAGTGCTTCGTCTTCGAGGGCGAGGCGTCGGGTCCAAGGGAGCTCCACGCGCTCGCCCGCCGACGGGCCGAGGAGCATGCCCTCAACGCCTACGCCCTTCTGTTCCGTCCGCGCGAGCTCGCCCGGCACGCCGGTACCGGGCTCCGCCAGGGGTTCCCGGACGCGGGACCGGCCCGACGGACCCGGTAGGTTAGCTTCACGATCCATCCAACAAGGAGGAAACAATCATGCCGAAGAGGTCGAAGGAAGGGAACGGAGTGAAGGTGGCGATCGTCGTGAGCGAGTTCAACTACGATGTGACGCTGTTGATGCTCGAGCGGGCGAAGGAGGAGGTCTCCTTCCTCGGCGCGTCGCTCGGACCGGTGATGAAGACCCCGGGCGTGTTCGACATGCCGCTCGCGGCCAAGGTGCTCCTCGGCCGGGACGACGTGGACGCGCTCGTGGCGCTCGGCGCGGTCATCGAGGGCGAGACCCAGCACGACGAGGTCGTGATGAACCAGGCAGCGCGCAAGCTCACCGACCTTTCGGTCGAGTGCGGCAAGCCGATCGGCCTCGGGATCTCGGGACCGGGCGAGACCCGGCTCCAGGCGCAGGACCGCATCGAGAACGCCGGGAACGCCGTTCGGGCCGTCGTCAAGATGGTCCGTCGGCTACGGGAACTCGGCTAACGACGGGTCGGTCCGACCTTACAGGCCGATTCGGCCGCGAAGGTAATCGAACGCCGCCTTCCCCTTCGACGTGTGGGGGGTCACCGTAAGGGGCCCCGGGGGCACCTGCGCGCGCGAGCGTGTGGTCAGCGCGGCCACGAGCCGTTCGTGGTCGGTCTCGATCGTGACGTCGGGCTTCGCCGCGGCCCCGGCCGAAACGGTCGCCGCGCCGGTCGTGGCGACCACGAGCGACGCCACCTCCTTCTCGGTCTTGAACACCCACGTCTGCGGGAGGTAGGCCCGAACGATGGCCCCGAAGAACCCGCTCAGCTGCGACTGGAGCTGCGGCTGGACGTCGCGCGCGACCTGTTCGAGGAGCGTGACGAGCGAGACCATTGGGCCCCCCCGAACAGCGCGCGGATATCTAGTCGCCGGTCCGCCGGGCCGGACGGCCGGGCCGCGGGTCCTCGCCCGTCGAGCTCCTTTCGGCCATCCCCAACCGTTATTGGGCCGGGGACCTCGGTCGCGCTCGGGGAGGAACGCGGGAGTGGGCCCTCGTGAGCTCTACGACACGCTCCCGTCGACCCAGGACCGGGCCCTATTGCTCGCTCGCGAGGGCGCGTCCGAGGGGACCCGGGTCATCGCCCGCCGCCAGACCCGGGGCCGCGGACGCCTCGACCGCTCCTGGGAATCGCCCGAGGGAGGCCTCTACTGTTCCATCGTGCTTCCCCGGCCGCGCGAGCATCCCGGTCTCCTGCCGCTCGCGGTCGGGGCCCGGCTCGCTTCCGCGCTCCGGGAGCAGTACGCCGTCCCGCTCGTGCTGAAGTGGCCGAACGACCTCCTCGTTCACGAACCGGACCGGCCGGTGCGTAAGCTCTCGGGGATCCTTACCGACGAGGTCGATTCGCCGACGCTGGGACGCGCGGTGGTCGCGGGGGTCGGAGTGAACGTTCGGCGGGACCGTGGGTCCCCGCATCCTCTGCTCCCGGAGAACGTCGCCGCGCTCGACGAGTTCGTCTCTCCCCCGCCGAGCCTCGAGGACGTCGAGGCGATCGTGGTCGAGTCGGCGGTCGGCGCCGCCGAGTGGCTCTCGAACGCCGACGGCGCACGGAAGGCCCGCGACCTCTGCCGGGAGCTGCTCTACGGGGTGGGCCGCGCCGTCACCGTGGACGGTCATCCCGCCGGTACCCTCGAGGCGCTGGGGGACGATGGGGAGCTTCTGCTCGCCACGGCCACCGACCGGGTGGCGATATGGGCGGGCGATGTTCACGTAGAGGAGGCGAGATGAGCGAGGCGTTCGACCGCTGGGCGGTCCTCAAGAAGAAGGCGAGGGAGGGCGGAGGGGCCGAGCGGGTCGAGCGTCATCGCGCGGCCGGCAAGCTCACCGCGCGGGACCGCCTCGAGGCGTTCTTCGACCCCGGGACGTTCACGGAGGTCGATGCGTTCGTGACCCACCGCGTCGACAAGTTCGGGATGGACGAGCGACGGGTGCCGGGGGACGGGGTCGTCACGGGCTGGGGGGAGGTCGACGGGCGGCCGGTCTGCGCCTTCGCCCAGGACGCGACGGTGTTCGGGGGCGCGCTCGGAGAGGCCCATGCGATGAAGATCGTGAAGGTCATGGAAACGGCCCGCAAGGCCGGGGTCCCGATCGTCGGGCTCGACGATTCCGGAGGGGCCCGTATCCAGGAGGGCGTGATCAGCCTCGGCGGGTACGGCGACGTGTTCTTCCATAACGTGCTCCTCTCGGGGGTCGTCCCGCAGCTTTCCCTCATCCTCGGTCCGTGCGCGGGAGGCGCGGTCTACTCCCCCGCGATCACCGACTTCGTCATCATGGCAGAGGGGACCGGCCAGATGTTCATCACCGGCCCCGATGTCGTGCGGGCCGTCACCGGCGAGGAGGTCACGATGGAGGCGCTCGGCGGGGCCGAGGCGCACGCCACCGTGAGCGGGGTCTCCCACTTCACCGCCCCCACCGACCGGGACGCGATCGCCCTCGCCCGGCGGTTGCTGGGCTACCTTCCGCTCAACAACCTCGAGGACCCCCCCGCGGCCGCCCCGGTCGCGCCTGGCCACTCCGCCGCGAGCGAGCTCGCCCGCGTCGTTCCCGAGGACGCGAACGCTCCCTACGACGTGCACGCGGTGCTCGAACGGGTCGTCGACCCGGGCTCGTTCCTCGAGGTCCAGTCGGCGTGGGCCCCGAACATCGTGATCGCGCTCGCGCGGCTCGACGGACGGTCCGTCGGGGTCGTCGCGAACAACCCGGCGGTGCTGGCGGGCACTCTCGACATCAACGCCTCATCGAAGGCCGCGCGCTTCGTTCGGTTCTGCGACGCGTTCAACCTCCCGCTGCTCACGTTCGTCGACGTGCCGGGGTTCCTTCCCGGGACGGCGCAGGAGCACGGCGGGATCATCCGCCACGGCGCGAAGCTCCTCTTCGCGTACGCCGAGGCGACCGTTCCCATGCTGACGGTCATCCTGCGGAAGGCGTACGGGGGCGCGTACGACGTGATGTGCTCGAAGCACCTCGGGGGCGACCTGAACCTCGCCTGGCCGACCGCCGAGATCGCGGTCATGGGGGCCGACGGCGCGGTCAACATCCTCTTCCGGCGGGACCTCGAGCAGGGGACGGCCGAGGAGCAGGAGAAGCTCCGCTCGCGCCTCACGGCGGAGTACCGGGCCGAGTTCCTGAACCCGTACCTCGCGGCCGAGCGCGGTTACATCGACGACGTGATCGACCCGGCGGAGACCCGGGCCCGGCTCATCGCCGGCCTCTCGCTCCTATCCTCGAAACGGGACGACCGACCCGGCCGCAAGCACGGGAACATCCCTCTCTAGCGGGACACACCGCGGGGTCCAATTGGTCGAGATCACTGAGACGGTCCTGCGCGACGGTCACCAGTCGCTCATCGCGACCCGGATGCGCACGCGGGACATGCTTCCCGCCGCCGAGCGGCTCGACGCGGTCGGGTACCGGTCGCTCGAGGTCTGGGGCGGCGCCACGTTCGACGTCTGTCTCCGCTTCCTCCGCGAGGACCCGTGGGAGCGGCTACAATCCCTCAAGCACGCGATGCCCAACACGCCGCTCCAAATGCTCCTCCGGGGCCAGAACCTCGTGGGCTACCGGCACTACGCGGACGACGTCGTCGAGCGGTTCGTCGCCCAGGCGGCCCGCTGGGGCGTCGACATCTTTCGGGTCTTCGACGCGCTCAACGACCCGCGCAACATGGAGGTCGCGCTGCGCGCGGTGAAGAAGAGCGGCGCGCGCGCCCAGGCGACGATCTGCTACACGCAGAGCCCGGTCCACACCCTCGCGTCGTTCGTGGAGCTCGGTAAACGCCTCGCCGCGCTCGAGGCGGACGAGCTCTGCGTCAAGGACATGGGCGGGTTCATGCCCCCGACCGAGGGCGCGGCCCTCGTCCGGGCGCTCGTGAAGGAGGTCGGCCTACCGGTCGTGGTCCACACGCACTCCTCGAGCGGGATGTCGACCCTGACGTGCCTCGCCGTGGCCGAGGCCGGCGCGGTCGCCATCGACACGGCGCTGAGCCCGTTCGCCGGCGGCGCAAGCCAGCCGCCGACCGAGACGCTCGTGGGCGCGATGAAGGGGACCGCCCTCGACCCGAAGCTCGACCTCGGCGCGCTCGCCGACCTCGCGGCCTACTTCCAGACCGTGATGGACCACTACCGGCCCCTCCTCAACCTGCGCTCGCTCCAGACCGACCCGGGCATCCTCACGCACCAGATCCCCGGTGGGATGCTCTCGAACCTTCTCTCGCAGCTCGCCGAGCAGGAAGCGCTGGGCCGGCTTACCGAGGTCCTCGCCGAGGTGCCCCGGGTGCGCGCGGACCTCGGGTATCCTCCGCTCGTCACCCCGACGAGCCAGATCGTCGGGATCCAGGCGGTCATCAACGTCCTCACGGGCGCTCGCTACCAGCAGGTCACCGGCGAGGTCCGGGACTACGTCCGCGGCCTCTACGGAACCCCGCCCGCGCCCATCGACCCCGAGCTCCGAAAGAAGGTCACGGACCAAGCCCCGGCAATCGTCGGGCGACCGGCGGACCTCCTTCCGCCGGAGATGGAGAAGATGGTCGCCGAGGTGCGCGCGCTCGTCCCGGCCGCAGACACCGCGGAGGTCCTCTCCTACGTCCTCTTCCCGGCCGTCTACAAGTCCTACCGGCGCTCGGTCGACCACGGCCTGACCGCGGACGTTCTCACGACCGCGGCGCTCGGGGTCGTGGGCGCTCTCCGGGCCCCGGCGCCGACCGTCCCCGCGCCGCGTCCCGCCCCGGCGGCCGGCGAACCGGCCCCGGGGATGAGCCCCTGGGCCTACGAAGGCCGGGCGCGAGGCCATTCTCAGCGGAGGTGGATCGATGCGGGTCGTCCTCGAACGCGCGGGTAAGAAGGAGGAGGTCGAGGTCGCCCCCGACCTCTCCTCGGTCACCGTCGGAGGCCGGACCTACCCCGTCGGGGTGGTCGCGCGGGGCGTGAACCGCGTCGAGCTCGAGGTCGACGGGGAGAAGGTCGTCGTCGAGAACTGGCCCGAGCATTTCCCCGCACCCTACGGGCCGGTCGATGTCAACGGGGAGCGATGGGCGGTCCGGGTCGAAGCCGGCCCGGCGGAACCCGCCCCCTCGACGGGCCCGGCCCTGCGCTCGGGCCCGTCCGCTCCGGCCGTCGGGGGCGTCCCGGCCCCGACGCCCGCCGCCCCGTCCGGCGAGGGGCTCCCGGTCGTGCCGTCGATGCCCGGCCGAGTGATCGAGCTTCGGGTCGCCGAGGGCGACCGCGTGACGAAAGGCCAGACATTGCTCGTCCTCGAGGCGATGAAGATGCGCGGGGAGGTCACGAGCCCCGCCGACGGCGTCGTCCGAGACGTCCGAGTCTCGGCCGGCACGAACGCCCGGGCGAAGGAACCGATGATGTGGATCCGGCCCGACGCGAAGGATCCGTAGACCCCGTCAGGGACCGTCGGGGTCGTCGACGGGAGGAGTGGGGTCGTCGGGCCCCTCGTCCGCCGGCTCCTCGGGGGTCTTCTCGTCCTCGGTCGCCTCGTCCAGCCGGTCGGCCTCTTCGACGGGGTCCTCGAACGGCTCCTCGTCGTCGTCCCCGGGCGCGGACCCGGTGGCGGTCAGTGGAGGCTGGGGCCGCTCGAACGGGAGGGTGCGGTACCAGGCGAGGTAGGCGACGGCGAGGGCGAGCGGGATCGCGAGAAGATAGAGGGTGTACAGGCCGAGGCCCCAGTACCACCGGCCGAGGAGGACGAGGCCGAGGGTGAGGGCGACGAGGAGAACCATGACCACGGGGTACGATAGCAGGGACGAGGGACGGCCCTTCGCCGACGGGTCTACGGTCACATCCTCACCTCACCAACCGGGCAGGGCATGGCCGCACGCCGGGCAGGCCCGAGTGCCCGGAGCGACGGGGGCCGCGCAGTAGATGCAGAACCCGATCGAGCCCCCGCTCGGCGAGCCGCTCGGCAGGGGGGCGTTCGCGCCGGGGCTCGAAGGGAACGGGCTCGAGTCGCCGGGGGCGTTCGCCGGGGCCGAGGCGAGACGCGGACGCATCGCGTAGAGCAGGACGAAGCCCACCACCATCCAGATGACCAGGAGGTAGAACGCGTCGTTCGAGTACTGGGGGTACTCGAAGAGGATGACGAAGGCGATCGCGATCGCCACGAGGTTCGCAATCGAGATCAGGACCCGCCGGTTCACGTCCGCCTCCACCGGGCGCATCGCGGGGCGGTTACTTGGCGTTTTGTGCGGTCCCGTCCGGTGAACCAGCGCCTTCCGAGAAGGCCAACGTAAATAGGGCCCTCGGCTCGCGCCGCGCCGTGCCGAATGTCCCCCGGCTCATCGCCCGGGACGAGTTCACGTACGAGATCCCCATGGACGCGGTCCCGGGGATGCACGTTCCCGGCGTCCTCTTCTCGGACGCGGCGCTGCTCTCGGGGGTCGAGGGAGACCCGTCGCTCATCCAGCTCGCGAACGTCGCGACCCTCCCGGGGATCGAGCGGAGCTCCCTCGCGATGCCCGACATCCATTTCGGCTACGGTTTTCCCGTCGGGGGGGTCGCCGCGTTCGACCTCGCGGACGGGGTCGTGTCGCCGGGCGGGATCGGATACGACATCAACTGCGGGGTCCGCCTGATCCGCACCAACCTCACGACCGAGGAGGTCCGCCCCCATCTCACCGACCTCATCGAACGCCTCTACCGCGAGGTCCCGTCCGGGGTCGGCTCCCACGGGGGCTACGCGCTCCGTCCGGCGGACCTCGAAGAGGTCCTCGCAAACGGCGCGGCGTGGGCGGTTGGCAAAGGGTACGGGCGCCCCGAGGACCTTCCGGTCCAGGAGGAGGAGGGGCGGCTCGCCGGGGCGCTGCCCGCCGAGGTCTCGGAGACGGCCCGCAAGCGGGGCCTGAAGCAGCTCGGCACCCTCGGGTCGGGGAACCATTTTCTCGAGGTCCAGGCGGTCGACGAGGTCTTCGAGCCCGAGTTCGCGCGGGTCCTGGGCCTCGTGCCCGGCCGCGTCGTCGTCATGTTGCATACCGGGTCGCGGGGGCTCGGCCACCAGGTGGCCACCGACTGGATCGGAACGATGGACCGCCGCCTCCGGGAGGAGAAGGTCGAGCTCGTCGACCGGCAGCTCTCGTGCGCCCCGGTCTCCTCGGACCCCGGCCAGCGGTACCTCGGGGCGATGGCCGCCGCCGCGAACTTCGCGTGGGCGAACCGGCAGGCGATCACGCACTCCGTCCGCCGCGCGTTCTCGAGCGTCTTCGGCCGCCCCGACGCCGAGCTCGACCTCGCCGTGATCTACGACATCGCCCACAACATGGCGAAGGTCGAGGAGCACGCGACCGAGCGGGGCCGAAAGAAGCTCCTCGTCCACCGCAAGGGCGCGACCCGCTCGTTCCCCGCTGGTCGCGAGGAGGTGCCGGCACCGTACCGCGCCTACGGCCAGCCGGTCCTCATTCCTGGGGATATGGGCACGGCCAGCTACGTCCTCTCCGGCCTTCCGAGCGCGATGGAGCGTTCGTTCGGCTCCTCCTGCCACGGGGCCGGGCGCCGGATGAGCCGGCACGCGGCGGTGCGGGCGTTCCGGTTCGAGGAGGTCACCCGAAAGCTCGCGGACCGCGGGATCGTCGTTCGCTCGAGCTCCCGGGAAGGCGTGACCGAGGAGGCGCCCGGCGCCTACAAGGACGTCGAAGAGGTCGTGCGCGTCGCCGAGGGCGCGGGGCTCACCCGCCGGGTCGCTCGGCTGGTCCCGCTCGGGGTCGTCAAGGGGTAGTGGTAGCGCCGGAGGGTCGGCGTCGGCTCACCGCCGCGGCGAGCGCGGCGCCCACTCCCACGAGAACGCCCGTGCCCAGGAGCACCGCTACGGGGAAGCCGGCCGCCGCCGGGACCACGACCACGGTCCAGTTCACCACCGTTTTGTCGCCGCCGGAATCGGTGACGTTGAGGGTCACGTTGAACGTTCCGGGCGAGCCGAACGTGTGCGTCGTGTTCTCGGTGGTCGCGACCCCTCCGTCCCCGAACCGCCAGACGTACTGGTAGGGCGGACCCAGGCCGCCGGACGCGGTCGCGCGGAACGTGACGGAGAGCGGTGCGGTGCCGGACCGGGCCGACAGGGACGCGTTGATCTCGGGGGCGCCGATGACCGCGACCGGGAGCACGTCTGTCGCGGTGTCGCCCCAAGCGTCGGTGACGGTCAGCACCACCGTGTAGAGGCCGGCTTGGAAGAGGTGGGCCACGGCAAACCCGGACACCACGGTCCCGTTCCCGAACGCCCAGACCACCGACCAGGGCCCGAGACCGGACACGGCCGCCGTCCCCGTCCAGAGGAGCCCCGCAAGCCCGGACGCCGGTCCACCGTGATCTGTGAGCGTCAGTCCGTCGACCCGAGGCAGGAAACCTCCCGGTTCGACCGCGGCGAAACCGGGGAGCTCAATCGTCGCGTTGACGGCTTCGCCCGTCGCAAGGTCGGTCGCGTTCACCGTGATGATGAGGGTCCCATTGGGCGCGAGCGAGGACGCGGAGGAGTAGGTCCAGTTGAGCGAAGGGCGGTAGGCTCCCGAGCCGGACCCGATGGCCCAGCGGGTCGTGGACGGGACGACGGACCCGTTCGGCAGGACCATTCGCGCCGTGAAGTTCACCATGGCTCCGAGCGGGACGTCGACTGCGGGCGTGATCGTGGCGACCAGCCGGGGTTGGGAGGGAGGTGGCGGCACCCCGCCGGGTACCACGTCGATGAGGAACGCTTCGCTCGCGTTCCCGTGCCCGAGGTCGGAGATGTGGCCGATGGCGACGTACAGCCCCGGAGCGGAGTAGGTGGTGGACGCGGAGGCGCCGACGGCGCCGAGGCCGTCGCCAAAGGTCCACACGGCCGTCGTCACATTGGCCCCGTACCCTCCGGTCGCGCTGGCTTCGAAGCCGACCGCGAGGGGAGCGGTACCGACCGTCCGGTTCGCCGAGAAGGTCCCGACGAGAGGGGGCGCGACCGTGACGTTCGTGCTCGCCGTCGCTTGCTCGTTCTCGCTGTCGTTGCCGTACCCGGTCACCGAATAGGTGCCGGGGGCCCGAAAGATCGCACACCCGCAGGCGGAGACGTACAAGTCGTTCGAAACGAGCTGGAGGGAAGGCGCGAGGGTGCTCGCCGCCGTCGACCCGCCCGAGACGGAGAACATGTCGGGGAAGTCGGCCGGGGCGTCCCGTACCCCAAGGCCCGATGTCGGGGTGATCGTTAGCGGGAGGGTGTCGTTCCGACAATCGGGGAGCGGGGCGCCTCCCACGCCGATCGCGACGCGGGGGCTCGCACCGCCGTTCACGGGGGAAGCCGAGTCCGAGACGACGACCGCGGCACAGAAACTTCCGGGGGCCCCGAAGAGATGGCTCGTGGCCGATAGCGAGGAATTGTCGAGGAACGTTCCGTCCCCGAACGAGAAGTTGTACAGGTACGGGGCGACCCCCCCGGAGACCCCGACCGAGAATAGGACCGGTTCCCCTTCCGCGGGAACCGCCGGCGATGCGCTCAGGGTGACGGTGAGCGCGTGCCCTCCCCCCACCACGACGGCGACCGGCGGGGAGAGCGAGTAGTTCGCGACCGAGTCCGCGACGTACGCCTGCGCCGAATAGACTCCGGGGTACTCGTAGGTGTGAGTCGCACCGCCGCCCGGGGCGAACGATGCATTGCCGTCCCCGAACGAGACCCCCTCGAGGGGGTACGTCCCGGTGCCCCCCGTCGCGTTCACGTGGAAGGTGACCGTGAGCGGCGCCGGGCCGAAGCGCGGGGTGGCGTACACGAACGACGCGAGGTCGCTCGAGGAGACGGGGGCCGGGTGGACCAGGTCGACCACGAGGGAAGCGACCTGGGGAGAGCCGAGACCGGTGACCGGGTCCCATCCCGGCCCGGCCGAGTAGCCATTGTTTCCCGACACCACATCATGAAAGTCGCTCGGATAGTCCGTTCCGGCGGCGATCGCGTAGAGGGACGGGTCGAGGGACCCGAGCCGAGCGTCGGCGTACTGGTCCGCGATCGCCGCGATGCCGGCCCAGATCGGGGTCGCGAGGCTCGTCCCTCCGACACCTTCGGAGCCTCCGTTCAGGATGACGACGGCCGGAACTCCGGCGTCGAGCGCGACGTCGGGCACCCCCCGACCCATCGTGCTGACCGGTAGGCCGGTCTCCCACCCCGGACGAGGGAACGGCGAGTATCCGCCGCCCGAGCCGCCTTGGTTGGTGCAGCCGGGCGGTCGCGCGCCCGTGGCATTGCCGCCCCAACCGACCTCCGAGACGTAGGCCCCCGCCGCGGTCACCGTGAGGTCGGTGCCCCCGACCCCGGTGACATCGGGGTCCGAAGCGGGATAGTTCGTCGAGACCCCCGAGGTACCGTCGGAAGCGCCGCAATCGCCGCTCGCGGCGAAGACACTGATCCCTTCGGCGGCGGCGAATTCGAGGACCGGCGAGAGGATGCCATACGACCCGTCGGTCGAAGCGTTGCAGGCGTCGGAGCAGGGAGTGCTGAACGCGTTGAAGACTCCCACGTCCGGCTCGCCCCAGCTCAACGAAATCACGTCCGCGGCCTGGTGTGCCACCAACCAGTCGATCGCCTCGTAAAGGCCGGGACCGGCGTTGGGGGAGAACGTCACGTTGATGGTCGCCCCCGGCGCGGCGGCCCGCGCCCACTCGAGGTCGACGGCGTCCTCGAGGGTCCATTTGGGGTTCGTGCTCGAGTTGAGGCTTCCGGGCGCCGGGTCGGGGTACAGATAGTTCACGGACCCTACGGGGATCCCGTTCTGAGCGGCGAAATCGGCGAGGTCGGATTCGAGCAGCGGCTGGGGCTCGCCGGAGCTGTAGGCGTCCACCACGGCGACACTGAACCCCGAGCCGTTCGTCCCGGCCGAGATGAGCGAGGTCATGTTGTAGGCCTGCCAGACCTGACACGGAGTGAGCCCCGTGCCAAAGCCGACACAGGTCGCGGCGGGCGCGATCGCGCCTCGCAGTGGGGTGGGAGCGCCGTCCGCGGGAACGAGCGGAGTGACGTTCCCGAGGCCGTAGACCCCGGACCAAGGGGCGACGGCCGGGAGGGCCGCCGGCGTCGGGTGGCTGACGAACGTCCGGCCATCGGCCCCCCGATACTCCTCGAACGTCGTTCCGAACGCCGTCCCGACCTGGGCGCTCGGACCGGTCACGGTCAGGAGGAGGCGGTCCGGGCTCGGCAGGACCGAGAGGCCGAACCGTTCGAAATAGGTCTGGGCCGCCGAGACGGCCGACTCGGAAGGACCGAAGCGTTGCGCGAGCTCGGACGGTGTGAGGAAGGCGCGGTATTCGGGGGTGCCCGGCGCATAGAGGGCCGAGACGAGCCCGGCCAGGGCCGAAGGGTCGGAAAGGGCGAGCCCCACATCCACCGTGACGGGGCTTGTCCGGGGTTCGGGTCCTACGGTGACCACGCCCGCGCCGGGAGAGAACGCGGGCGCGACCTCGACCTCGGTCCCTGCGCCTTCCGGGGTCGCGATGGATGCGGCGGCCGGCGGCGCGCGCGGTACGCCCACCGAGAAGGGAACCGACCCGCTCGAGGTCGAGCGTTCGAACGACGTGACGGAGCCGAACAGCACGACCGCCACCACGACCGCGAGGATGACCCCTCGTCTCAGCGACCCGTACGCCATGGTGTTGCCGAACCCTAGTAGGGCACCGCCCTAAGCTCCTTCCCGCCGCTCCGGTCCGCAAGAACTCTTAACCGAGTCGGGGCGTGGGGAACCCGGAACGCGCCGTGAATCCCTACCTCGGCTACGAGATCGCACTGGCCGTCGTCGTTCTCTACGCGTTCGTCGTCTACGCGCTCTACCGGACCGGCCATCTCGGCCCCGAGCGGACCTTGTCGCTCTTCGGACCCGCTCTGATGATCAAGACGAAGCGGGGACGCTCGGCCCTCGACCGGTGGGGCCAGTTCAAGCGGTTCTGGACCGCGACGGCCGACGTCGGGATCGCCCTCGCCGTCCTTTCGATGGCGACGATCATCGGCCTCCTCGTCTTCGGGGCGGTCGAGTCGTTCCGACTGTCGCCGGCCCAGGCGCCCTCGGTCTCCGAAGCGATCGGCCTACCGGGGATCAACCCGATCATCCCGATCGGCTACGGTCTCATCGCGCTCGTCGTCGGGCTCGTGCTCCACGAGCTCAGCCACGGCGTCGTAGCCCGGTCCCAGGGCATCGGCGTGAAGAGCCTCGGGATCCTTTGGTGCGTCATCCCGGTCGGGGCGTTCGTCGAGCAGGACGACGCCGACATGATGGCCGCGTCCCGGCGCCGACGGGACCGGGTCGCCGCGGCCGGCGTCCTCGCGAACTTCGCGCTCACGGTCCTGTTCTTCGCCCTCCTGTCCGCGATGGTGGCCTCCTCCGTGGCGCCGAACGCGAACGGGGTCGGCGTCGCCTACGTCCAGGGGAACACCCCGGCGGCGAACCTGACGCTCGCGCCGGGTGACATCATCACCGACATCAACGGCACCCAAACGACCACCGCGACGTCGTTCGAGGCGTCCCTCGCGAACTCCACACCGGGGGAGACGATCCCTCTGGTCTACTACTCGTCGAGCCTCGGGCGTACGGTCTCGACCACGGTGGTCCTCGCGACCAACCCGAACAACAAGAGCCGGGGCTTCCTCGGGGTCGCCGTCTCGCCCCTCTCTCCCGCCGAGCTCAAGCAGACGCTCGTCTGGCCGCTCGGGAGCGACCAGGGCCCGGTCGTGGGCGCCGTCTACTGGCTCGTCCTGCCACTCGGCGGGCTCGAGCCCGTCGCGGGGTCGACGTCCCACTTCTACCACCTCACCGGTCCCTTCGCCGGTCTCGGTTCGACCAACTTCTGGATCGTGGCGAACATCCTCTACTGGCTCGCGTGGATGAACCTCCTCCTGGGCCTGTCGAACACGCTCCCGCTCGTCCCGCTCGACGGAGGACTCCTCTTCCGGGACTTCGCCGCGTCGGTCGCGGCGCGCTTGCGTCGCGGCTGGAGCGCGGCCCGTCTCGACCAGTTCGCCG
This sequence comes from Thermoplasmata archaeon, assembly GCA_052325545.1. Taxonomy (GTDB): domain Archaea; phylum Thermoplasmatota; class Thermoplasmata; order Lutacidiplasmatales; family UBA184; genus Lutacidiplasma. Next base: position 873 of record JBKQUP010000009.1, on the reverse strand, counting down.
GCCGTGCCGTAACGGCCTCCTCGCTCCTCGTCCTGGTCCTACTCCTATGGCAGTTCCTCGTTCCTCGACTCCTCTAGACGAGCGCTCGCTCTTCGCGGAGTACCCGTTCCTACCGGGGGCGGAAACGCTCCTCGGAGAGCTCGCGGTGTCGGTCCGCACCCTCCTCTCGGACAGCGCGTTCGCCCCGGCGCGCGCGCTCGGACGGGCCCGCATCCTCGCCGCCGCGGACGACCCGCGCGGCACCCGGGACCTCGAGGAGCTCGCGCGGGCCGACCCGAGCGTCCGTCTGCTCTCGTTCCTGTTCGCGCGTCTCGTCCTATCGGCCGGCGCCGCGCCCGCCGCCCTGCGACGCTGGGCCGTCGCGGAGGCCAAGCGCAACCACGCTCGGCTCCTGACGGTCCCCGTCGAGGAGCTTTCGGAGGTCGGCCGCCGCCTCGGCTTCTCCCTAGTGCCGGGGCCGGACGGGATCGAGGTGCCGCTCGTGGACTACTTGCGGCTCTCGGTGCCGATCCGGGAAGCGGAGTTCCGCCTCCCGAGGCAGGCGCTGCGGCGGGGGTCGGTCGGGGTCCGGCCGGCGCGCGCGGCCCGTCTGCTCCAGGAGGCCGTGCGCCTTCGTCTCGCCGAACCGCTCCCCCTCGCGGACGACGTGGTGAGGGAAGTGCGGGAGCGCGAGGCGGACCTCCTCGAGGAGCTCGCCCGTCGGACCCCGACGCCCGTCTCCCGGGCGGGGCTTCCCGGGGGCGCGCTGCGCCCCGAGCTCTTTCCTCCATGCATCCGTAAGATGCAACGGACGCTCCAGAAGGGCGAGAACCTCTCGCACTCGGGGCGGTTCTGCCTCGCCGCGTTCCTCCACCGGACGGGCGCCGACTTCGA
>JBKQUP010000008.1:0-6403 GCA_052325545.1 Thermoplasmata archaeon | reverse complement strand
CCGTCACTCTCGCGCGAGCTCCTTTCGGAGCTCGGCGAAGAACGGCTCCCGGGCGTACCGCTCCCACCAGGGTTCGTGGCCGCACCGCGCGAGGACGACGACCGTTGGGTCCACGCCGGCCCGACGCAGGGGCTCCACCACCCCTTGAAGGGGGTGAGGGTCCGCCGTCCCGTGGAGAACGACGACCGGGGCGCGGACGCGCCGAAGCGCCCGGACCAACGCCCCCGACCTCCGCATCTCATCCGCCTCCGACCAGACCGCGCGGAACGCGGCCGGGTCGGCCTCGGCTTCTGCCGGCGGATGGGGGACGAGCTCGTAGGAGTCCGCCACCTCCGATAGCTCCCCGAGCCGGCTCAGCGCGGAGGGGGACGCCCGCGACGACGGGTCCGCGAGCCGGTGCTCGAGCTCCTCGAACTCCCGCCACTGGCTCCGGGTGAGCCGCTGTCGCCGATGACGGAGGGTCTCGGCCGCGTATCTCGCCTGGAATGGGCCCGAGCCGACCAGGACGACCCGGCGAACCTTTTCCGGGTGCTCGCCCGCGACGAGGAGCACGAGCCAGGCTCCCCAAGAATGGCCGACGAGGGTCACCGGTAGAGAGGCCCACGCATCGATCTGCCCCGAGAGCTCCTGGACCTGGCCCGCGACCGTGCGCGCGGTCTGCCACGGTTCGAGAACCCCCAGGGTGGCACCGAGAACGCGCGCCACCGGGGCCATCGTCCCGGGAGCCCCCGGCCCCCCGTGGACGACCACAGTGCGAAAGGGAGGCTCCCCGTAGCGACGCGGCGCTCCGTGGCTTGACGTCATGCCGTCGCCACGGGAACCGGCGGACCGTGAAGCGCCGGCGCCCAGCCGAGCCCCCGGAGGCGCTTGTCCACCTCTTCAAAGGCGTGCAGGTGGTGGCCGCAGAACTCGACCTGGAGGACGGCTGCGCCGTCCCGGTGGTTCCCGCGTTCCATCCCCCGGATCGCGCACCGGAACTCGGATGGCAGCGCGCACGTCACGTCGATGTCGGAAACCTCGTAGTGAGAAAAGTAGCCGGCGGGGATCGCATGGCGGAAGGCCGTTCGGACATCACAGGACCCCATGATGGGCGGGGTTCCCGCGCTGATACAAGGCTCCTGCGCTCGACCCCCTAAAGGGTCGGACCGGCCCGAGATCCCTGCGGTCTGGCCCTCGGGGGACGGTCGGGCCGTGGGAAACTAGGGACCGGACCCGGGTGCGGGATGGATATCGTAAGCTTCGGAGGAAATGGTTCACCCGCCGGCCCTTTCGGGGCGGCGGGTGGTGGCGCTTTCGCGCCTATGCGGTCGCTGTCGGCTCAGGGGCCGGGTCGGCTTCGGGCGCAGCCTTCCTCGGAGTGCCGAAGGACCGCAGGAGACGACCCCAGTGGAGTCGGGCACGCCCCGTGTGGCGGGGCGCGCCCGAGACCGCTAGGGCTACCCAACGGCAGTCCTCGCGGGGGAATTCGCGCTCGGCGAACTCCCGTACGCTAGCACTCCGGGGAAGGGAGCGCGCAGCGAAGTCGGCTCGTACGATCTGACCTGCCAGCATCCTCTCCCTCCTCGGTCATTGCCTCAGTGAAACGACTTCGGGGGGCTACATAAGGGCACCGTCAAACCGGAAGGGGTAGACCCCCCTTGGGTAACCTGGAAACCCCATTTTTACCGCCGAGGCCACAATGTCGGACATTTGTCTGACGTATAACCCCGCAAGCCTCCGCGCTCTGAAGAAAGGGTTGCGTCCGAGACCACGGGTCCCTGTCCTCCCTCGAAGGAGGCGGGGCGGGGCGGGGCCCTCACACGGGCGCTCTTAAGGGTCCGGTTGACCCGTGGCGGGTCCGTGTCGTCCCTGCAGCTCCTCGACACGTTCCCGGCCTTCGAGCGGTATTGGCAGGCGGTTCGTGCGAAGCCCCTTGAGGTCCAGATCGACCGCTGGGAACATGGGTACATGGCCGCGTGGCCGGAGCTCTTGGAGAAGCAATAGCAGAACTACTCCGAGGAAGGGCTGGATTGGAAGCAGATCGCCCGGACCCGGATCTTCCCGCATCTCCCGGAACGGTTGCCGCGGATGCGGCGGTTACACGCGAATCTCTTGCGGACCCTCCCCGATTCCTGGTCCCGGACCCGGCGGGCGCTGAAGGTGGACTTTCCCGTACGCTTCGTCATCTACGTCGGGGTAGGGCTGGGGGCCGGATGGGCCACCCGCTACGGCGGTCAGCCCGCCTGCCTCTTCGGCCTGGAGAACGCGGCGGAAATCGCCTCCGGGAAGGATGCGGCGAATCCGGGGGCGGTTTCCCACGAGGTGGCCCACCTCGCCCATGACGAATGGAGGCGACGAAGCGGCCTCCGAGGCATCGAGGAGCCCCGCGGACCCTACTGGCAGCTGTACGAGGAAGGGTTCGCGACGGAGTGCGAACGTCGCATCGAGGACCCCCGATCGTTCCGGCTCAAGACCGGCCAGGCGGATTGGCTCCCCTGGTGCGGCCGTCATCGGACGTGGCTCGCCGCGAAGTTCCGCCGCGATGCGGGAGCTCGCCGATCGATGCTTCCGTTCTTTGGCTCGTGGTACAACATCCGCGGCCACATCGAATGCGGTTACTACCTCGGGCAAGAGATGGTCCGCGAGTGGACCGAGACCGCCTCGTTGCCGGAGGTGGCCGTGCTGCCCGAACCCGTGGTCCGAAGGAAGGCGAGGTCTACTCTGCGCCGGTGGGCGGAGGTCGATCGGACCGGCATGAACGGCGCGCCCGTTCGAGGACCGACCGCGAGGAGCGTTAGGGGCGAACGCTAAACGGTCGGCCCGACCACGGCACGTCTGCCACTCTTCTTGGCGGACGTCAAGCCCTTCAAAATGACCTGTAGCCCCCAGTCGAAGAGTTGGCCTTCACTGAGCTTGTGTATCTCCTTCATGGTCTCTCGAAACAGATTGGCCACCGACGGGTCGACGGCAAATGCCTCACCAGGGAACTTCTCGGCAAGACGAGGGGTTCCGTTCGCTCCTGTCGCGGTTGCGCCCGAGGGTTCCGGTCCCCTGCCCTCCTGCTCCTCGATAACATAACCCCAAACATAGTCGACGACCGTGGCCGTCGCCAGGCCCGCCTCCGCCAGCCCGAATCCACTCTCTTTGAGGACTTGGGTCGAAACGATGGTGAATCTGGCGAGGGCCTTCGCGCGACCGAACGATGCTCCGGCCACGACCCTCCCTCCGTCACGGTGGGCAACCAGAGCTTTGCGAAGGGTGTTCGCTGATTGGCCGAGCCACTCCTTCCACTCTGAAGGGTTTTGGGGAGGCTGAATCGCGTCGACGCCTCCCCCGACGAGAATAGCTTGGGCGAGGTCGTCCATCAGATCCCGCTTGTTCACAAAATGCCAATAGAGGGCTGGGGGTTGGATCCCGAGCTTCTTGGCGACAGCGCGGAAGGTAACTCCCTCCATCCCCTCCGCATCGAGGAGTTCCAACGCGGTCCTCACGACCACTTCGGGGCTCACATTGGGGCGCTTTCGAACGCTCCTCTGACGCATATTGACCTTGTACAGGAGGTGAATACACACGGGAAGATAAGCTTAATAATCATAGGTATGTTACATTAATAGAGATAAATCATGACCCAAGTGCCCATCGGGGCTGACCCGGTCATCCACGTCGAGGGCCTGGTTAAGCGCTACCGCCAGTCTACTGCCGCGGCCTTCGACGGGATCGACCTCGACGTGTACCCGGGGGAGCTCTTCGCGTTCCTCGGACCCAACGGCGCGGGGAAGACCACCACGATCTCCATCCTGACCACCGCGTTGGCGAAGACCTCCGGCGTCGTCCGGATAGCGGGGTACGACCTGGACCGTCAGGCCCGGGAGATTCGCGAGAACATCGGGATCATTTTCCAAGACCCGAGCCTAGATGAGCATCTGACCGCTGAGGAGAACGTTCGGTTCCACGTCGCCCTCTACGGAGTCTACGGGTACCGCCCCAGCTACCGGCTGATGCCGGCGTCCTACCGCAACCGGGTGGAGGAACTCTCGTCAATTCTCGGGCTCGAACCGGACATGTTCCGGCTCGTGCGCGGGTTTTCGGGGGGGATGAAGCGAAAGCTCGAGGTCCTCCGCACGCTGATGCACCCGCCCAAGGTGCTCTTCCTCGATGAGCCGACCCTGGGGTTGGATACGGTGAGTCGCCAATCGCTCTGGACCCATCTGAGACGGGTCCAGCGTGAGGAGGGAACGACCATCTTCCTGACCACCCACTACATCGAGGAGGCCGAGGCCGCCGACCGAATCGCGCTCGTGCGCCATGGCCGGATCCTCTTCCTGGGTTCCCCGGAGACCATGAAAGCCACGATGACGGCACGGTACGTCATCCTGGACGCCCCGGATCGCGCCGAGTTGAGGAGCGAGCTGGCCGACCTCCACCCGGAGGTCGTCGAGGATGGGAGCCTCAAGATCCCATTCCGCGAGGACACTCCCCAGGCCATCCTATCCCGCATTCGAGTCCCGTTGTCGGTGCTTCGAATACACATGCCCACCCTCGAGGAGGCGTACGTCGGCCTTGTCACGGATGGCGACGAGGGGGAGGCGACATCGTGACCGGTTCGCCCGCGAAGGAGGCCAACGTCGTCCTGGCCGTCGCCGCGAGGGATGTCCTGCGGCTCTTCCGCGACTGGAAGAACACCGTCGCGTTCACCGTCTTCTTTCCCGTGGCGTTCCTGGGGATCCTCGCCGGGACCATCGGCCAGAACCTCGGAGCCGGGTTGGGGTTCGACTATCTCCAGTTCGCTCTGCTCGGGATGGCCGCTTGCCTGTTGATGATGTTCACGACGATGAGCGTGACCTTGCTCGTCGAGGAGCGAGAGACCGGTTTCACGCAGGAGATCTTCGTCTCGCCGACGTCGAGGGTTTCCATCTTCCTCGGAAAGATCCTGGGAGGCAGCGTGGCCGGCCTGATCAGCCTACCCGCGCTGTTCCTCGTCGCGTTCGTGATCGGGGTTCCGATTACCCTTACCCTGATCGGGGTCATCCTGCTCATCGCTCCCGTATTCTGCCTCATGGGCGGCGCCTTCGGGGTGCTCCTGAGCGGTATCTTTGGTACGAATCCCAAGGCCGTGGACCAAGCCACAATCCTACTGATGTTCCCGCAGATGTTCCTCTCCGGGGCGATCGTCCCGATCCGTAGCTCGAGCGGCGCCCTCTACGTGCTGGTGCGTCTGATGCCGCTCACCTACCTGGTGGACCTCGTGCGCGGGGCGTTCTACCAGGGAACCCCGACGTACGGACAGGTCGTCCTATACAACCCGTTTATCGACCTCGCGATATCCCTCGCGCTTTCGGTGGTGTTCCTGGTCGCGGGGATGGTTCTCTTCGTTCGAGGTGAGCGGAACCGCTGACCCAACGGCCCCGGCTGTACGGAAGCGCCGCGCGATGAGAACCCGCCGAGTCGGACCCCGAGACGGCGCTACTTCCCGGTTTCCACAAACAATGTGACGTTACTGTCGGAGAAATTGAACTGGTAAATCCCCGCCTCGTAATCCGGTGTGAACCAAGAGGACCCGATCCTGGGCGTTGCGGGTCCTCCAAAGCCGGTTCCCCCGTTGTACGTCGTGCCGTTCGGCTCGGTCACGGAGACAACGGTGCCGCCTACCTCGCCGCACGAAAACACGGCAAGGTCGAAGGTGAAACTTGAGATGACGGTCGACATCGCTTGTCCCGTCCATGTGCCGTTTTCAAGAGCGGCACAGTTGGCGATCGGAGTCGTCTGCTCGATGATCGTGCAGGAGTAGTAGGTTCGTCCCTGGACGGTCTCGGTTGGGCTTCCGGCGGAACCGCACGAACCCGTACTCAGATATCCGGGCCAGACGAACAAGAGAACGACGACGAGCACCGTGATCGCGGTCGCGGCGGATGTCACCACCGTCGCACGCTGGGTCAGCATGAACCGCGTCTCTCCCGAAGGGGGACCTCGATACTACGTTTCCGTCCGAGCGAGGCTCCCTCGGCAGATAGGGATTCCGAGGTGAGGCCCGAGAGGGCGCTCTCCGGAACGCCGCCCCGAGGCCATAGGCTCGGATCCTCGCGTGATGCAGGAAGCCCTCGACGCAAGACCGGAAGGCCTCGCAAGAGACAGGGCATGAGCGCGGCCGGCGCATCCCACGGCGCGAGCTCGGCGGCCAACGTGGTTCCGGCGAATCCTGCGGGTCCGCCCTTCCCACCGCAAGGGTCGCGGGTTGCTGACGGAAACGCCCTTAGCGGGCATCGACCTAGGACGTGTCGAGGACAGTGCTCGAATGATGGAATACAAGATCCTACGGGAGATCGAGAACGCGCGGATGGGACCGAACAATCACCAGCTTCTCGAAGACAAGGTCAACGAGCTCGCTCGGGAAGGCTGGGTCGTCCGTTCCTTCGGAGTGACCCAC
>JBKQUP010000007.1:0-92947 GCA_052325545.1 Thermoplasmata archaeon | reverse complement strand
TTGGACATGGTTTCTCTCCCAGGACCGCCGTCGGGTGACGGTGGGTTCCCAGGTTTCCTTCGCGATAAGTAAGAAAGCGCTCATATAAAAAGGCAGCTGGACGACGGTTCTGCTCCAAAATCGTCCGGCCCACCAATCCTCCCCGGCCCCGCTTCATTTCGGCTGGGGGTGTCGGGTTCCGTGCTCAGAATCGCTTTTCCCAAGCACGGCGTTAGGGTCCGAGGTATGCCGAAAAAGGGGGACATTGTCTACATATTGGGTGCCGGGGTCAATCAGTGCTTACACGATCCGAGCGGAGCCAGCCCACCCTTAGCACGAAATGTCTTCAGGCTGGCACTGACCGGGAGGAATGCTCCGCGACTCGAGACGCTCGATAGCCTCGAACCGCTATTCGCGTACATCCGGGAGAAGGGCGGACCCACGCGAGAAGGCCTCAGTAAGCAGGACTTTGACTTCGAGGAGCCGCTTCGATGGCTCGAATCCGACGAGAAATCCAACCCCAGCGACTCTCGCGTCCCCCAGGTTCGTTCGTTGCTGGGTTACGTTCTGGTGAGCACTCTCGCTCGGTACACCGAGCATGGCGGCGGAGTCGCAGACGCGACTCTCCGAGAATTGGCGGAGATCATATGGCGCGAAAATGCTACGGTTATCACCTTCAACTATGACACCCTCATTGAGGATTGTCTAAGGTCGACTTCCGGAATGCGGAAGTGGAACCCTAGCGACACGTCGGGGGACTCCATCGGGTCGAATTGGCTTCCCGAAGATGGCTATGGGGTCGCCCTCGACCGCATAGAGCACCGAGGATTCGATGGCCGACCCTCGGGGTTTCGCAGCATGCCTGACTATCCATCGGTGGAGTTTCTCAAGCCCCACGGCTCACTCAACTGGTTCCGCTCCTCTTCTACGCCTGTTCCGCCGCCACTTGGGCCCCGCGAACCGGGCCCGACCTCACTGGCTCCCGGTAGCCTAGCTCTTGTCGATGGGGCGTGGGGAGGGCCCGTCTGGCCCGCTCTCGAAGGTTACTTTCTCAACCCCCAAATCATTGCAGGATCGGACGAAGGGAAGGCCATCGAGCGCTCCAAGCCTCCATTCGACGCGATTTGGCGGCGTGTGGGTGAGGTCCTGGAAAACTGTAAGAAAGTTGTCACCATCGGATATTCGTTCGGCGACCGCGAGGTGGCCGCTTACGTCCGTCAGCACGTTCTAGCGGGGGCTTTGGAGAAGCTAACTCCAGTTGACCCATCCCGTGACACGGCGCGAAAGATTCAGTCTATCTTCGGGCAACCGAATGGGCATTTCCTGGATTCGGTATACCTTTATGTCTGGAACCATCCGCTCCATAGGTTCGGCGCAGCATGGGACGACCAGACCGAAGTCTGGGCTGCCCGAAATCGTCCTCCACATTATGAGAGGATTGACGACCGCTTCGACCAATACTGGGCGCCGCGTGGCACCGGGTAAGCAATTTCCTCGCGCCCCTATTGGCTGGCATCTCGCCGAGTACACAGGTCGAGGATGGTCCGCCACCGGAAAGTCCCAAGGTCCGGCAATCCCGCCGCAATCCCGGGTGTAGTCCCGAGTGCAAGGTGGTTCCGAATGAGGTTGTAGTGGACCTGCCAGCCCTCCGATAGCGCGGACGCGCCCCGGTCGTTGTCGTACGCTCGCATGGTCTTGGTCCGGTCCTTGGAGGTTCCGTTCAACCGCTCCAAGATATTGTTCGACTCCGGGGCTCGGATGCTCGGAACGACCCGGTGAGGTGAGTACCAAGTCCGGTGGTTCAATTTCGGGTCTGAGGGGGCGTCTCCTTCTTTCGGGCGCCGGCCGAACTCCTTGAAGATCGCCTCGGGGTAGGTCTTGAGCCCGTCCGACCGGATTTCGGTCGGGACCGTTTCGGTGCCCGCCTTGGCCCTCTTGAACGCGGCCCGGGCTTCCGGGACGCCCCGTCCCTTGCTGATGGTCGAGGCGAGAAGGAAACGGGTGTCAGAATCCATCACGTTCCACAGATAGCGGTGTTCCCCGTTGACATTCACGACCCGTTCATCGACGTGCCAAGTCTCCCCGACCTTCGCGTTCTGGGACTCCATCCATTCGGCGGCCAGCGCCGAGTAGTGCGTGACCCACCGATAGACCGTCGTGTCCGAGACTGACAGCCCGTAAGCTTGCGCGAAATGCTCCGCGACTTGGCGAAGCGAGGTTCCCCGGAAGTAGAGGTCAAGGGCCTTCGCAATCATGTCGGGATCGGAGCGGCGCTTGTGAAAGCCCTCCTTGCCGGAGAAGTACGCGCCGCACGTCTTGCACCGGTACCGGCGCACCGCACCGCTCTTGTTGAGCCGGTGGCCGGAAGCGATTACGTCAGAGGACCGGCACTTCTCGCAGACCGGCCCGGCGGACGGCTCGGCGGCCTTCTCTTGGAGCCCGAGTCGGAACTTCGCGGCGAGAATATGGATACAGTGCCGGCCCTTGCCTTCGACGCAGAAGGCGCAATTACAGGACCAGAGCTTTCGCTGGACCGTAACTGTGTACGCCTCGCCGGGTTTGCTCTGACTCCGGACCCTGAACTCCCTCGGAGAAACTGCCTCGATTTGGTCGCCGCGAGCTACGATTGCGAGCGCGGGAGTCCGCGCATCCGTCCATGCCGCCATCATCACTAACGGCATATCACCGTAGATATATAAGGGTAGCGTATCAACGGTGATACAGGGGGCGACCGATTCCGATATATACGGTGATATGATACTCCTTGGTTGATGCCGAAGTGGAAGGAAGGAGCCAAGGTATTCACGGTGAGCGTTACGTTCCATGAGGTTAGGGGCTACCAGACGGTAGTCCCCAAGCCCGTCATGGCCCACCTCAAGGCCCCGGAGAAACTGACATTCGAAATCAAGCGGGGAAAGGTCGAGGTCCGCGCCGGTCACTGAAGCTTCGCTAGCTCGTCCTCCCGCTTTTCTACGTCTCGATTCATAACCCACCGGAGAGCGAGCAGTCCTAGTGCCAAGCCGGCAACGGCCCCTACTGACTCGGGTGGAACATCTGCCGCAATCGCGCCCACTGCCCCCGCGATTGTAGCCAACGAGATTGCGGTGTAGACCGTTCGCTCGTACCTGAGGGCCCTCAGGTTGTTCCGTAGCGCCTCCCTGTCTCGGGACCGGCGGGTCATGTGCGCGACTAAAATGTGATGGCCCCACACGCATGGTAACTCACGCCCACCCCAATCCCTACGAGTAGGAACCCGATTGCTAACCCCGCGAACAGCGCGGGAATACTCCCCACTGTAGCGGCGGCCCCCCCGAAGGCCATTACGGCCAAACCGAACCAAAAGTAGGCCGGACCCCCGCCGCAGACCGGCAAGTTTAGAAAGCCGACTACTACGAAGACGATACCAAGTACCACTGCGAATACCGCCGCGAAAGGTCCCCCGACCATGGGGCGGGATTCCTCTCTCAAGATAAACCCCCGCACCAAGTCCGAGGCCAACCGTTTTCGGCCCCACTGCTATGCTGTTGGACAACTTCGAGGGTGACAGAAGCGAGATGGCGATCACTCAGGAACAGCTCTGGCATCTCGTCGGAATCTGGCCGGACAACGGAACGGTCTTCACCGTTGACTACATCCTGAGTACTCTCCGGCGGCACGGCACGGAACCCCAAACGGCCGCCGATATGCTCAGAGATGCGCTGAACGAGGGGTATCTGTACATTGACCGAATTCAGCCCCTCATTATTGGGTATTGGGTGTGGATCGGCCTGACTCCAAACGGTGAAAATGTCCGACAGTCCCGAGCTTCTCAACCCGCATGGGGCTAGACCTTGAGCGATACAACTCGGACCATCGCTCCTGAGGCCTCGGGAGCCGCTCCGGCTTCTAGTGCGCCACCGACACGCGGACCGACGCCCCCGGCACCGGAAGGACCGGCGCCCGCATCTAGCCAACCCCCCGTCATCGAGGCTTTGGCGAAGCGCGTCGAAGGAATCGACCAGCGCGTGAGCACCTTGGAGAACCAGAGGGTCAGTATCCTTGAGTTCAGCTTTCAATCGATTCTGGTCGTCTTGACTATTCTCGGATTGGCGGCGGGGGTTCCATTCGCACTCCTTTATGGGACGAAAATTGCGACGGGAGATGTGGCCTACTTCATCACCGCGCTGCTCGTTGCCTTGGTCGCCATGATGATTATCTGGCTGAGCCTTTGGTGGAAGGTTAACGTCAACCGCATTAGCAGGACCGGGAATCCCGACCCCAAGAAGCCAACCGAGTCCGCGTCGAAGTGACCCAGCAGGGCGGGGCGAAGACTCAGTATGCGACTGACGGTAGACTACCTCGCCCAACCAGAGGGGACAACAACTGCCGCGCCACGGGGGAAGAGCTTGGTACTGGTATCCTCTCCTCGGTCTTGAATCCCCGGAAACTAGATGATGGCGCAACCGAACGGGACGTGCCAAAAGTAGATTGCAGCGAATGGAAAGACCAGCGCGATTCCCGACTCTATGTCCCCGAGCGTATCTTCGTCGGCGAGCAGTAACCCAACGGCGATGAATGTCAGGATTGCCCCAATGAGAGCGACTATGGCGAATTCCCCGCAGTCCGAGAGGTGGACTATTGTTTCGAACAGTTCTACGAGACCGACAATAACAAGGAATGCCAACAGGATTGGGTGATCGGTCACGCGGAGAGATTGGTTGCCCACTGTGATAAATCCGTGGCCCTCGGAATCCCCGGAATGGTCTGCCTGTGTCGAGAAGGTCCGACCGGACGGCCTGAAGTGGGTCTCGCCTCGGGTTGTCAGCCGAACGACTTGAAGCAGAATCTAGTGCATGGCCGTCCAAATCGCGGCCGCGAACACGATCACTGCAATCGCGGTGAGAACATGAGACGCCAATCTGTAACCCGCGTAGGCTGTCACGGCGATCAGGATACAGAAGACTCCGTCGATCCCGAACGCTTGACGCACGATTCCATACCAGGGATATGAGGCCGCGATTAGGACCAACCCGATGATGTAGAGAAATGCGATCCCAATGTTGTCTGTCTCTTGGTCTGCCATCGGGGTTGATTGAGTCTACTCCTTGAATCGGATAACCTCTGCCATGAGGGCGTCCCGGCCCCACACCGGCCGAATTGAAGCGGAAAAAATCCGGCCGCCGAAACGGCCGAAATGAATCAGAACCCTGGACGACGGGCTTTGTGACACAGGTCGAATGACAGGGGGCCGTGTGACAAATGTCCGCGGCATGTTACGGAACTCCAAGACCGAGAATGCGGGCCACGAAGGCCCAAGGAGGGCAAACCGTGGGAGCATTCTTCGACCGGCCGCAATCGGGGCGCGGGTCGTAGTCCGTTGGCTCGGAACGCACAAGACGCGTGGGGGGCAGGCCCTTAACCTCCGCCCGACGTACCGGACCGAGCGCTTTGGGGGTTGCAACCCGAGCTGAGCGAATATGCCCGATGTCGTGGCGGATTACGTCGATGCCATCGAGTCCCTTTTTGTCGGATTCACGCAAGGGAACCGCTCGATTCTTCGGCAGAAGAACCTGACGGCCGTGCAGTTCCTCGTGATTCAATGGGCATTCACGGAGGGCCCGGCCAACATGACGGCTCTCGCCACCTTTCTTGGAGTGAGGCCCCAATCAGTCACTCCGATTATCGACTCGCTGGTCCGGCGGGGATGGATTCGTCGGGAGCACGATCTAAAGGACCGGCGCCAGACTCTTCTCCGGATCTCGCCCGAGGCGCTCCGTCTGATGACCGAGTTCCGTCGAATTCACATTCGGCGGCTCAAGAACGCATTGCGGAAGGTACCTCGTACCTCCCTCGGGCATGCTACGGCCGTTCTTCGCGTCACCCAGCACGCACTCTCGGATTCGCTGAATCGGATACCTTCCGATCGTCCATTGACGGTCCGATAGGACCCAGTGGGCCCCCCCACGACCAATGACCCAACCGAGGAAACGGCAAACTGAGGATTGGGCGGAATCTCCTTTCAATACGGATTCCGTCATCAACGCTAAGGTGACGCACGGAACCTTCGACTTCTACGGCGGACAGTTTATAATTGCTTCGAGCCTGCTGACTATCAGGCTTAGCGTAGATGACGTTTCCTTCTATCGAGACCCGGGGCCTGACCAAGCGCTTCGGTGACTTCACGGCCCTCGACAAGCTGGACCTCAAGCTCGAGGGAGGAAAGTGCGTAGGCTTTCTCGGGCCCAACGGGGCGGGAAAGACAACCGCCCTGAAGCTTCTCACGAATATGCTGTTCCCGTCCGAAGGGGACTGTTTTGTCAATGGGGTCTCGGTCCAGCACGACCGAAAGCAGGCCCTGGAAGTAGCGGGCGTTCTCATTGAATCGCCCGAAATCTACCCTTCCCTGACACCGACCCAGGCGCTGGAAATGGTGGGGAACCTCCGCAACATGTCCCAGGCGGAGTGCAATGAGCGGATCCCCCTCGTTCTCGCCGAGGTCAAGATGTCCGAATGGGCCGACAAGAAGGTTGGAAAGTTCTCGAAGGGAATGAAGCAGCGGATCAACATCGCCGCTGCCCTCGTCCACGACCCGGAAATCCTGATGCTCGACGAACCCGCCACCGGGCTCGATCCCCGTGGGATGGCTGAGGTTCGATCGATTGTGCGGGACTTGAAGAAGCATGACCGCCTGATTTTCATGAGCAGTCATATCCTGGCCGAGGTCACTGACGTTTGTGACGAGGTCGCCCTGATCAACCACGGTAAGCTCCTCTTCTACGACACTTTGGAGAACGTCACCACCAAGTTCTCGCACGGGGAGACCTCGGTTGACGCGAGTTTCGCGCACCCTCTGCCGGATCGAGTGGTCAGCGAAAGGATCCAGGCGATACCCGGCGTCGTGAGATGCGAGCAGCTTGACCCCCGCCGTGTCCGCCTCTTTTTCACCGGGGATCTCTCCGTCCAGTCCCGCCTGTTGCGCCACCTCGACGCGCTGGACCTCGACCTGGTGAGTTTCCAGGAGTCGAAGAGTGCTTTGGAAGAGATTTACCTGAGTCAAATCGAGAAGGGGGACTGAGGATTCTGGGAGCGAACATCTCGACGGGGGTCCCCCGGACGGAGGGAGGGCACGGTCCGAAGCGGCCGGTGCTCCGGAGTTGGGAGCAGGTGCTCAAACTCACGGGCTACCAGCTCCGGGACTACGTATTCTCTCGCCGGTTCATCCTGATGATCAGTATAGTCGCGATTCTCGGAGCGATCCTCACCGCGGTTGTTGGGTATTACCGCCCCGCAATGTTCCTCGCCAGCCCCGGCGCCTTCTACGCCACCCTATGGGGCGGGGGCGTGACCATCGTGATCATCTTCGCCGGAGTCATCTTCGGAGGGGATGCCATCGCGGGGGAGTTCCAGAATAAAACAGGCTACTTTCTGATGGGGCTCCCGCTCCGTCGCGCTACCGTCTATGTTGGAAAGTACATTGCCGCGTTCATCGCCGCGCTCGCGGCGGTCGTATTCTACGCGGTCCTGGTGTTGGCGAACAGCGCCTATTACTTCGGTGCTAGCGCCCTCACCACGACCTTCGGGGAGTCGTTCGTCCTGGCCACCGTCTATCTGCTCGCGTTGCTCGGAGCGACGTTCCTCTTCAGCTCCCTGTTCAAAACGAGCACCTACGCGGTCCTCGTGGTCGCCGTGCTCTTCCTGTTTGGCTTCACGTTACTGCAGGACCTGATCTCTGGTCTCGTGCACGTCACGCCGTGGTTCATCCTGACCTACGCGGACACGATTATCGGGGGCGTTTTCAACACTTCCTGCATGAGCAACCCAGGCACACACACTTGCCCTAGTTCGTTTCCCGGCGGCGCCGCGATGACGGTGACGAATGCGACGATCCCCGAGGGGGTCGCCATCATGGTCGCCTACTTCGTGATCACCGCCATCGTTGGATTGATCCTTTTCGAGCGGGAAGAGTTCACGTAGGGCCCGAGGGGAGAGGGAGAGGTCCAAAGATCGATGGATGAATTCGCAGGTTCTCCCACTGGATCGCCGGAAACTGCGACTACGGGGTCGGCGGGCTCGCCGGGCGTCAAATTCGAGCTCCTGATCACCCTCGGCATTCTACTCGCTCTTCTGATGGGGGCGCTCGACAATTTCGTGGCCCTTACCGCACTCCCCAAGATTCTCATGGATTTCGGGCAGCCGAACACTAGCGGTGTGTTCGTGATTAGCGCCTATGTGATCGCATCGACGGTTGCCATCCCCCTTTTTGCGAAGCTATCCGACCTCTGGAGCCGCCGAAACGTGTTCCTCGGGGGGCTCACGGTATTCATCGCGGGGTCGATTCTATCCGGGTTAAGCCAGAATCTTACCGAGCTCATCGTTTTCCGCGCCGTTCAGGGATTCGGAAGCGGTGGCTTCTTCCCGGTGGGCATTGCCATCGTTGCCGTGGTGTTTCCGCCAGAAACCCGAGCGAGGGTCATCGGCGCACTCTCAGGAGTGTTTGGCATCGCGGTCGTCGCCGGACCGCTTCTGGGGGCCGCCATAGTTAGCTTCACGACTTGGCGCTGGGTGTTCTACGTGAACATCCCTATCGGCCTTGCGGGATTCGCTCTCATCGCGTTCGCCTTGGGACCGCTTCGACCCGAACGCGTCCGGAAGTTCGATCTGGGGGGTGCCATCCTCCTGGCTGGTTGGGTCGCGGCCATCATGTATCCCCTCTATCAAATCGCCGATGCCGGTTGGACCTGGACCGACCTTCGGGTCATCGCATTGCTGGGGATCGGGGCATTCCTGATCGTCGTCTTCGTGATATGGGAGCTTCGGGCGGAGAACCCGTTAGTTCCGATTCAACTCCTCGCTCACCGGGTCATGACCGCGGGAGGTGGGGCGACCTTCTTCATCGGAACGGTGTTCTTTCCCGTCGCGACATTCCTGACGTTTGTGGTCGTGCTCGCCTTTGCCCCTGGCTCTTCGAGCACCTCGGACACCGTCCGTGACATGCTCTATTTCCTCGTCATTCCCCTGGTCATCGGAGCTGCGCTGGGCGGCCAGCTCCTGACTCGACTCGCCTACCGGACCCTGGCAGTGATTGGTTTGGTCATCGCGATGATCGGAATGGCGGGGCTTTCTCAACTCTCGACCACGACCCCTTTGTGGACCTTCAAACTCGACGTGATTCCGGTCGGCGGCCTCATCCTTCCGCTGATCCCCCTCGGCTTTGGAGTCGGGCTAACGTTCCCCGTCTATCTGCTCGCCGCACAAAACCAAGTGCAGAAGTCCGATGTGGGCGAGGCAGGAGGGTTGATCCAGTTCTTCCAATCCCTGGGGGGCGCCGTCGGGTTGTCAGTACTGGCTTCGTTCCAGCAGACCCGATTCACCGTTCTAGATCCAGCGCCCAGCGCCGCATGCTCGTCTCTGCCCCCTCCCTTGCCAGTTTGCACGAATTACCTAGCTTCGTTTCCGGGAGCCCTCATCACCTCCTACGACCAGACCTTCATGGTCATGTTTGGGTTGCTCGCCATCGCGCTTGTCTTCGCACTCTTCCTCCACGGACGGTTGCCGAAGGCACTTCCGAGAGCGGTAGCTGGTCCTGATTTCGAGCCGGACATGACAAGTGGAACCTCGGAACAATCGGGAGATCCGCCTACTTGAGGCGATGCGGTTCCCAGAAGGATGTCGTTGTCGGGGACCTGTGACTAAAGCCCCCGACCGCTGACGAGCGGTTTTGATTACGTCACAAAGCCTGGACGACGGGCGTCCCGGCTCCGCATGGGCCTTGTTCCGGCCGACGGATACGGCGCTGCCCCGGGCCGGTCCGGCGGGGGGCCACTAGACCAGCTTCAACGCGGATGTGGTAACCGACGGCTCCGGATACCGGAGCTTCATCGCCCTCAGTTCCTCGAGCAGGATGGTGGAAACCGCGAGGTTTCGGAACCACTTGTGATCCGACGGCAGGAGATACCAAGGGGCCCATGAGGTGCTGGTCCGGTGGAGCACAGCCTCGTAGGCCTCTTGGTACTGGTCCCAGTACAACCGCTCCTGAAAGTCGGCCTCGTTCAGCTTCCAACGCTTCGTGGGATCCTCGATCCGGGCCCGGAGGCGCCGCAACTGTTCGTCGCGGCTGATGTGGAGGAAGAACTTCAGAACCGAAACGCCCTCCTCGACGAGCTCCCGCTCGAACCCGTTGATGGCGTCGAACCGCTTGGACCAGACCTTCTGGGGCACCAGCCGGTGAACCCGCGCGATCAGAACGTCCTCGTAGTGGCTCCGGTTGAAGATCACAATCTCTCCCTTGGAGGGCGCGACCCGGTGGATCCTCCAGAGGAAGTCGTGGGCCGACTCCTCCGGGGTCGGTTTCTTGAAGGAACTGACCCGGACGCCCTGGGGGTTGACCCCCTCGAAGACGTGGCGGATGACGCCATCCTTGCCGCTAGTATCCATCCCCTGCAGGATCACCAGGAGGCCTCGTCGTGCATCGGCGTAGAAGAGCTCCTGGAGGTGGTTGAGCTCCTCTCGGAGAGGGGGGAGCGCCGCTTCGCCCTTCTGCTTGCCGCCGGGCCAGCACGAGGTATCCGAAGCGTCGATCTTGGCGAGGTCGGGCTTCTCGCCGGGAGGGAGCTTCAACCGACGGAACGAATCGGTCAACCTATCCCATCCTTTCGGGAATTATTCGACCGGGGTCCCGACGCCCCTTCCGTTCGTTCACGAGCCTCGTGGACGGAACGTTCGAGGATCTCCGGCAGCCTTCCCTGGGCCGCCTGAATGGCGGGTTGGTCGCCGCCCGGCCCGCGAAGGATGTAGGCGATGCCTACCGCCAGAAGTCCTCCGACGATCGGGCCCACCACGTAGATCCAGGCGTTCCCGAGGTTGCCCAAGATGATGTCCGGACCCAGGGACCGGGCCGGGTTCATCGACACGCCGCTGATGGGGGCGGCCCAGAGTCCGGCCAGGGCGATGTACCCACCGACCGCGAGCGCCGCCAACGACCCGATGTTCTGGGCCCGGGAGGCCGTGCCCAAGATAGTGCTCACCAGTCCGACGGTGAGAACCACCTCCATGACCAGCGCCTGAAGGGCGGTGATCCCGGGACCGGGATTGGTCGCTCCAAGGGCACCGGCATGGCCGAAGAGCGACGAGAGCAGTAGGCAGGCGAGCAGAGCTCCGGCGAGCTGGGCAACGATGTAACCGGGGACGCGGCGCCATGGGAAGTCCCCCCGGGCGGCGAAGGCGATGCTTACGGCCGGGTTCAGGTGCGCCCCGGAGGTCGCTCCCATGAACAAGATGATCACCATGACCATGAGGCCGGGCGCGGCGACCATGGCGGCGAGGCTCAGCTTCCCTCCGCTGATCGCATTGACGACCGGACCTCCCGCCGCCACCAGTACCAGGAAGAATGTCCCGAACCCTTCGGCGAACAGGCGGCGCCCCTCGAGGGAGGGGTCCCGGAACTCCCGTTGGACTACGTCAAGGGATCGGGTTCCGAAACCTCCCCCGACGAAATCCGCCCCAGGGGACCTTCGTACCTCGGTCACGTCGTTCCTCAATCCTCCGGCGGAGCGCCGGGAGGGCCACTGAGAGATGGGACTCCACGGTGTATAGAGAACTTTTGCCCGGAACTGCCTCGAGGGGGCCGGCCGTTCGAGGTCGCCGCGCGGTCAGTCATCTCGCGCCTCGCACCAGGTGCCGCCGGTAGTTTCACCCATCGACTCGGACAGGTATGCTACGGTCGCGTAGTCCCCAGAGCCCAAGTACCGATGAAATGTAGGGACGTCAATGCGCGTCCGACGCATGGACCCCGGGACCGAACTCGAGGTACTGCGGTTGGGACACCTGCTAGAGGAACCCCCCGAACTCTCGGCGGTGCGAGCCTACCTCTCCGACGACCGGAACGTGTTCCTGACGGCTTATGAAGGAAGCGAGGCGGTCGGGTTCCTTCGGGGAACGACGTTAACCCAACTGCGGTCGAAACGAAAGCGGTTCTTCCTCGAAGGGATCGCCGTGGAGGAGAGCTTCCGTCGTCGCGGGGTCGGCAAAGCACTCATTACCTCGTTGCTCCGAGACTGCCGAGAACTGGGATTCGAGGACGTTTTCGTCACCGTCGACCCCACCAACGCCCCGGCCGTGAGATTGTATCTGACCACGGGAGCGCTCCCCGAGGTCGCCGCGGAACGGATGTTCGTATACCGCCTCCATTCGGACATCGAGTCCCCGGTCTGAGAAGGATTGGACCGGCGGACGAGGGCGATCCTCGTCCTTCACGGGTTTGGGGCTCGGGAGCCAGATCCAACGTCCCGCCCGCTGCCAGCGGCCTCGATCGCGACGGACGCGCCCGCACTCTAGCATTGCTCATTTGAGGTGAGCATCCCTTATTGGGAGCCATTGATAGGTCTCGACCAGTGATCGACAAACCCCTGGCCCCGGCAGCCACGAGCGGGCCCGATCCCGTCGTCGTCGCCGAGAATCTCCGCCATTCCTACGACCGGCGCCGATTCGCCCTGGACGGCGTCAGCTTCACGGTCCGCCGGGGAGAGGTCTTCGGCCTCCTCGGACGTAACGGCGCGGGGAAGTCGACGCTCATCAAGGCGATGACGACCTTGATCCATCCGACCTCGGGGACCCTGCGGGTCCTAGGCATGGACCCGGCGCACGATGGCCAGAAGATCCGCCGCCGGATCGGGGTGGTCCAGCAGGGAGAGTCGTTCGACTTCACGACCGTCCAGAAGAACCTCGACGTCTACGGCATGCTGTGGGGGATCCCCAAGGCCGAGAGCCGACGTCGTCGCGAGCTCCTCCTCACCAAGTTCGGTCTCACCGACATCCGCAAGCGACGCGCGTTCGATATTTCGGGAGGCCAGAAGCGCCGCGTGCAGGTCGCGCGGGAGTTCATGCACGACATGGAGGTCCTCTTCCTGGACGAACCGACCGTCGGTCTCGACGTGATCATGCGTCGGACGCTGCTCGATTCGGTCCGTGACGAGGTCCGTCGGGGACTCACTGTGGTCTTTACGACCCACAACCTCGAGGAAGCCGACTACCTCTGCGACCGCGCCGCGGTCATCGACGAGGGCAAGATCCTCGTCCTCGATTCCATCGAGAACCTGAAGCGGCTCTACGGCGGCAAGAAGACGATCGACCTGACGGTGGGGAACGGGGACGCGCCGCGGTTCTTCTCGGCCCTGACCGAACGTCTCGGCGCCGGGGCCACCGTGACCGTGAGCGGGGGCTCCGCCGTAATCCTCACGGAAGACCCCAAGGCGGCTCTCTCGAAGATCGCCGAGCTCTCTCAGACCCAGGGGATACAGCTAGAATGGCTGAACGTGAGGAAGAACACCCTCGAGGACGTCTTCCTACACTCGGTCGGCCACGGAGGGGAGCCCCTTGCCAGCGCCTAACGTGCTCCGGCTCGTCTACCGGAACATCCTGGTCAACACCGACCCCGGAAGCTTGACCATCCTCATCGGGCTTCCCGCCCTGTACCTCGTCTTCTTCGGCTTCGGCTTCCAGTCTGTTGCCTCCGCGAGCGGTGCCGGGAACAGTTACCTTACGTACCTGACGCCCGGGATCATGTCGTTCCAGGTGGTAATGGCGGGCACTGTCGGGGGCAGCATGCTCTGGGCCGACCGTCGCTGGGGAATGTTGTCCCAGCTCCTCATGGGCCCGTTCACCCGCCTCCAGTACCTGTTCGGCATCATGCTCACGTCGATCCTGTTCGGCCTGGCCGGGGCGTTGGTCATGCTCGGTGTCGCATACCTCCTCATCGGCACGGTCCCATTCCAGCTCTTTGCCCTCGGAGTGATCTTCGCTTCGATCACGGTCGGTTCGATCTTCTTCGGAGGGCTGATGCTGTACATCTCCGCCCTCGTGAAATCGAACACTGCGTACAACAGTATTCAGATCCTCCTCCTCTTCGTCGTGAACTTCGCGAGCACCGTGTTCTACCCGCTGAGCAGCGGTCTTCCTGTCGTCCTCAAGGTCCTCTTCGAAGTGAACCCGCTCACCTACGTGGCGGACGCCGTGCGGGGCGCGTACTCCGGGACCCTGACCGCCACCGATGTCTACCAGATGATCCTCCTTCTGGGGGAGATGGCCTTCATCCTGTTCCTGGCGACCCGCGCGTACATGCGCTCGGACGTCTCCTACGAGTGAGCCCGCGGCTGCGGAGGGCGGTGCTCAAGGGTGCGGCCAATCGATATCTGGCCGACGCGGTGAGGAATTGCGATGCGGATCACCGGCGTCGACTGGTGGCTCGACGTACGATACCGCGAGAAGTCGTTCAGGGGGAAAGTATCGATAGGGGTCGAAGGCGCGTCCGACCCGTTGGTGGTCGACGCCTCGCATCTAACGATCGACTCGGCGACCCTCGACGGTCGGCCCGCTCCGTACCGGGAGGACCCTGCGAAAGGGACCCTCGAGTTCTCCGGGGTCTCGGCCCAGCCGCATCGGCTCGAGATCGCCTACCGAGGTGCGGCCGACGAGAACTCCCTGGTGGGGCTCTACGTCTCCCCCTCCGGCTCGGGTTACGACCTCACGACTATGATGTTCCCGACCGGGAGCCGGAGGCTCCTGCCGTGCTTCGAGCACCCGGCGGTGAAGACCGTCTACCAACTCGTCCTGACCATCGATGCGGACGTGAAGGCGATCTTCAACACGGCTCCCCGCTCGGAGCGACTCGTCGCGGACCGGCGGGAACTGACCTTCGAGCCGACGCCTCCGATGTCCGCCTATCTGCTGTACCTCGGGATCGGTCCCTTCGATACTATCACCATCCCCGGGGATCGCTGGTCGGTGACGGTGGCCGCGTCCCCCGGACGAGCGGCGGCGGGGCTGTACTCTGCCGAGCGAGCCACGGAGCTTCTGGCCGCCTACGAGGAGTATTACGGCGTGTCCTACCCGCTCCCGAAGCTCGACCTGGTCGCGCTCGAGAACTTCTGGGCCGGAGCCATGGAGAACTGGGGCGCGATCGCCTTTCGGGAGACCCTCGTTCTGGTCGACCCGGCGACGAGCGTGCGCGAACGACGAGCCAGCCTCCTCGTGCTCGCGCACGAGATCGCCCACCAGTGGTTCGGGAACCTCGTCACTCCGAGCTGGTGGGACGATTTCTGGCTGAACGAGAGCTTCGCGACGTTCGTCGGCCATCGGATCGTGGGCCGGCGGTACCCGCAAGACGACCCATGGTCGACCTTCCTTCTCCGCCACGCTCGGTTGGCGTTCGAGCAGGACTCGCTTCCCTCGACCCATCCGATCCACGTGCCCGTGGACTCGCCCGAGTCGCTCGGCGAGCTCGCAGACGACATCACGTACGGCAAGGGAGCCTCCGTCCTTCGGATGATCGAGGCGTACCTCGGGGAAGAGACGTTCCGACGGGGCGTCTCCCGCTATCTCGAGAAGTACCGCTACGCCAACGCCCGGGCCGAGGACCTTTGGACCGCGCTCGGCGAGGTCTCCGACCGACCGGTAGGGCGAGTCATGACGGAGTGGATCACCCGGCCCGGGTATCCGGTCGTCCATGCCCACTGGGCGAACGGCACGCTCGCTCTCCGGCAGGAGCGGTTTCGAGCGGACGGCGCCGCCTCGCCCGGCCTCTGGCCGATCCCGTTGCGGGTCTCCTCGACGGACGGGGAGAGCGTCACCCTCTTCGAAGGAGCCGAAATGACGCTCGACCTGACCTCACCGAAGGGACTTCGGATCGACCCCGCTCGAACGGCGTTCGTCCGCGTACACTACGATGCTTCCCTCTTCGACCCCATGGTGGCGGAGTTCCCATCGATGTCTCCTATCGACCAGTGGGGGCTTGTGGTCGACACCCATGCGTTCGTGTACGCGGAGCTCGCCCCACTCTCCCGGTTCCTTCTGCTCGTTCGTGCGGGAGCCTCGCTCACCGAGGACCTTCCGGTCCGCTCTATCGCGACGGCGCTCTCGGACCTGTACCGGCCCCTGTACGACCTCCCCGCGTTTCTCGCGACCTCACGGCAGTTCTTCCGGACCCAGCTCGAGAGGGTGGGATTGGAGGGTCGCCCCTACGAACCTGACTCCCGGGGTTTCCTGCGCGAGCAGCTCGCCACGGGCCTCTCCCAGGTGGACCGGGAATTCGCACGCGAGCTTTCGCCTCGGTTCGAGGAGTTCGACCGATTGTCGGCCGACCTCCGGGGGCCCGTGGCGATCGCGTACGCGAGCGAGCAGGGAGCGGCCGCATTCGACCCGCTCGTGGCGCGGCTACGGTCGACATCCCGAGATAGCGAACGGGTCCAGATGATCCAAGCCGTATCGGCGTTCCGAGAGCCGGGCCTCCTCCGGAAGGTGCTCGAACTGATCCCGAGCCCAGGGGTGACCCCCTCCGGGGCCCTCGACCTGCTCTTCTATATCTCGGCCAACCCCGTGGGCGGGCGAGAGTTCTTCGACTGGTACCGGGGCCACTCGAACGCTCTCTCCGAAATGTGGACGGGGACGCCGCTCCTCAGCATTTTCTTGCGAGCCAGCCTCGCGGGATTCGGCATCGACCAGGAAGCGGACGTGGAGCGCTACTTCGGGGAGCACACCCCTCCCGAGGCGACCATGGCCGTTCACCAGGGTCTCGAAGCACTTCGACTCGCCATGAGGCTCCGGCGTCGCTCTCGAGAAGCCGACCCCACTTAGGCGGTCCGCTTAGCGCGATCCTCGCGGTCGGTCATGGCCCGCACACGGCCGGTACGGGCACCCGGCCTCGCATTTTGGTGGCGAGCCCGCGGGACACGGTAGGCTGTATAACCCGAAGCGCGAGAACTTCGGCCCGGAGGGCTCGATTTCGCTTGAAAGGGACGGCATAATGTACCTCCCCCGGGCGACGGCCCCGGACCCGAGGTCATTTGCTGCCTCGCCGAGCGCATTGGCTCAGCGGTGGATGACCGTGAGAAACTGAGTCCGGAATCGCACCCGTTTCGGGCGTTTCTGGACCCGAGGGGTCGGTTTCTGGGTTATTCGTCGCCTTTTTCGGACCAATAGGGGTTTATACGCATCGGCGACCCTCTACAATCCTCGAGACCGGGGAGAACTAGGAGGTACTTCGATGAGCTCGCGAACGTCTCAGAGGACCGTCTATCTAGTGACCGCTGCGATCGTCGCCGCGATGGTCGGTGGATTTGCTCTTGCGAACATGACGATCGGCTCGACGAACACAAGCTACCAGGGTTCGCAAACGACGACCGTGTCGAGCGTACCGGGCCTCACCTGGCTCAATACGACCTTGTCCGAGATTAACGTCACGGGCCCCGGATTTACAGCCTGTACCGTGGCGGGCGTTTGTGATGTGTCCACCGCGATCGGCACCCCGACCGGCTATACGGTCTGTGCCGGAAACTTCCCAGGCCTCGATTGTGCCGCGGGGGATTTCGTTGAGCAGGTGGTCCTCGCCGTCAACATAGCGCCCCCCTTCCCCGCTAACACGGTGGCGTTGACGGTGTTCGTCACCGGCACGCCGGTCGGGCTATCCCTGGGGACGTACGCCGGACCTACCGCCTACTTCACGGAACTGGGAGCCACCCCCACCCCCCCCTCTTCGGAGGTCAATATCGTGCTCGACTTCGACATCGGGACCACGGTAAATGGACCCGGAGCGGTGGCCTCGGTCAGCGTCATTGCGACGACGTAGAGCCACGAGGGTTGCGCGGGTCGCGCTGGATGCAATCCTCCTCCACAAGAGTGGGGGAGGAATCCCATGATCGACCCCCTCCGGGAGCCGAGGCGCGATGACAAGATACATCGCGTCTCTTCTGGGTCAGGGGGTGAACCCGACTGATGCCCCGGCAGACCGACACATCCGGGGACCTTCCACGCGGAGCGCACGACACCGCGGCTTCGACTCATTTTCCCCCTCCTCCGGGGGCTAAAGGGAAGCCGGCCTCGAAGCGACGGCCACGAAACTTCGAAGGTGCGTTCCCTCTCCTCCTGATCGGGAGCGCGTTGCTGGTCTATTGCGCCGTCCTCCGGAACGAAGCGCTTACCTCGAACGGCGTTCACTTTCCCCTATGGGGAGTCGTTGGAGCGGTAGGTGCGGTAATCGCCGGGGCGGGGGTCTACTCCGTGTTCATAGACCCCTCCGAGCCGTCGGAGGCGGCGCCGGAGGGCTTCGTCATGGTTCCGAAGGCGGAGTGGGAGGCGACACGAACCGCTCGACGTGCGAGCCCTCGGTCCCCATCCCCGACCCTGGCGCCTCCATGGTGGGAAGGGCCGGAGGTCTATCCTGAAACCTCCCAGGCCCGCCCGACACGTCCCACGGTTCCCCGCTCGGTCGCTCGGCCGGCTCCGGTCCCACCGACCCGGATGATGCCACGGCCACGTCCTGTTTCTCCTTCGGCCCAGAGGCCGGTGATGGGCCACTCGGCCTCGCCGCTCGCCCCGCGTGCGCCAACCCGTGTTGCCCCGCCTCCCCCCCAACGCATCCCGCGACACGCAAGACCCCCCTGAACGAGTTGGAAGCCGCCATCTCGCAGCTAGAAGCCCTAGTCGACAGCGACTTCAAGCCCGGCCCCCGACGTCCGCCCAAGGCGGGCCCGGAGGAACCCCCATCCTGCGCCGATTGCGGCCGCGGGATGGCCAGCGACTGGGACCCGAGCCGGTGCTCCGACTGCGGTCGCAAGCTTTGCGTGGACTGCGCCCTGGCGTCCCAGTTCGAGGACACGGACCTGCGATGCATCGAATGCCGGGCCCGCGAGCCGCGAGCCCGACGCGGCGTCAAGACCGTCCCCCGACGACGCTGACCCGAGATCGGACCCTCTCGTCGATGGGCGGGAATCGGGAGCTTAGCGCTTTGTAGACCGGATCCAGTCGGAAGTCGTGACCCGGACCCGCCCGACCGCACCGGGAGCGGCCCACGACCTCCCGAAGGCGGTCTTCTTCGACATGGACGACACGATCTTCGACCACTCGCTCACGTGCCGAAGGGCGCTTGCGCGGCTGAGGAGGACCGAGACCCGGCTGCGAGGTCCAAGCCTCGACGCCGTGTGGCATGAGTACGCGCATCTCCTCGACATTGTACAGCCCGACGTGCTCGCCGGCCGGATCACGATCCAGGACGCCCGGGTCGAACGGTTCCGGCAGCTGGCCCGGTTCTGCGGCTCCGAGGTCTCTCCCGCGGGCGCCGCGGAGCTTTCCCGGCGGTACCGGGGCCACTACCAGAAGCTGCGTCGGACGGTCCCGGGAGTCCGTCGGGTCCTCGAGCGTCTACGGGGCCGGGCGGTGGTGGGCGTCGTCACCAACAACGAGGTCGCGGAGCAGGAACGCAAGCTCGACCACCTGCACCTTCGCCCCCTCATCGATTTCATGGTCGTTTCCGAGGGCGTCGGCGTCGCCAAACCCGACCCGGGGATATTCCTATTCGCGCTCGAGAAAGCGAACGCGCTCCCCGAGGAGACCGTCATGATCGGGGACTCCTGGAGGAGCGATGTCACGGGAGCTCGGAACGTCGGAATCCGCCCGGTGTGGTTCAATCGGTTCCACCTGGCTCCGCCCGACCCTTGGCCGGTCCCGGAGCTCGACTCGTTCCGGTCCCCGGTACGTGCCGAGGCGATACTGGCCGGAGAGGGGCCGGGGCGCGCTTTCCGGGGTTAGGCCGGCCCCCGCGCGCATTATAACGGACCCTCCGTTGCGCGGGCGATGGTCGGAGCCCGAGAGTCGTGGCTCGCGGCCGCTCGCAGAACCCTCCCGGCGATGCGGGCCTGGCGGATGGCCTTCCATCTAGAGCCGGAGCTTTCCCTCGAAGAAGAGCGGACGCAGGACAAGGTGATCTCCGCCCTGAAGGAGCTCGGCATCCCGTTCCGGACCTTCGACGACTTTCACGGGGTCGTGGGACTCGTCGGGGCCGAACGCTCCGGCCCGGTGGTCGCGCTGCGCGCGGACATGGACGCCCTTCCCGTGACCGAACGCACCGACCTGCCGTTCCAGTCCCGCTACCCCGGGAAGATGCACGCCTGCGGCCACGACATCCATATGGCCGCGCTCCTCGGGGCCGCGGCGATGCTCGTTCGCAGCTCCCACTCCACTGGCGGGCCGGTGAAGCTCATCTTCCAACCGGCCGAGGAGGAAGGCCGTAAAGGCGGAGCGCTCGCCCTCATCGAACGGGGCTGCCTCGACGACCCGAAGGTCGGCTACGTGGTCGGGCAGCACGTCGACCCCGCTCTCGCCCTCGGCACGGTCGGCTGGCGGGTCGGGCCGACCATGGCCGCGGCCGATGACTTCACGATCACGGTGATCGGAAAAGGGGGCCACGCGTCCACTCCCCAGCAAGGCCCCGACGCGATCGTCATCGCGAGCGAGATCGTGACCGGTCTCCAGACGCTCGTGAGCCGGGTCCGCGAGCCGTTCGACCCGGTCGTGGTGAGCGTCGGGTCGTTCCACGGGGGCAACCGGAACAACATCCTCCCGAGCGAGGTCGTCCTCGAAGGGACCGTGCGCACGTTCCGGGCGAGCACTCGGGACCTGATCGAGCAGAGCTTGAAGCGACGGGTCCGCGCCATCGCCGCGGGCCACGGCGCCCGGGTCCGGGTAGTGTATCGTCGCGGTTACCCCACCTTGGTGAACCCCCCCGGGCCGACCCGGGTGGTCGCTGAAGGCCTCGCGGTGGAGCTCGGCCGAAAGAACGTGGTGGAGGTCGAGCACCCGCTCATGGGAGCGGAGGACTTCTCGCGGTACCTCGAGCGGGTCCCGGGGACCTTCCTGAGGCTCGGGGTCGGCGTCCCGGACCGTCCGGCGAGCCTTCACAGCGCGACGTTCGCGCCGGACGAGAGGGCGCTCGTCGTCGGTGCGGCGGCCTTGGTGACCGCCGCGGAGAGCCTGCAGCGGTCCCCGCCATGAACGTCGCGCAGGTTCGCGCGGACTTTCCGGCACTCCGCCTGCGCGACGGTCACCGGGCCCCGACCTACCTCGACTCGGCCTGCATGTCGCTCGTGCCGTCCGTCGTCCTGGAGGCGATGGAGCAGTACTACCGAGACTTCCCCGGCTGCGCGGGCCGGAGCCTGCACCGGTTCTCCGAAGAGGTGGGGCGCCGCTACGAATCCGCCCGGACGGCGTTCGCCCGGTTCCTCGGCCGCTCGGACCCGGCCGGGGTCGTCTTCCTTCGGAACGCGACCGAGGCGATCAACCTGGTCGCCCAGGGCCTCCCGTGGAAGGCCGGGGACCGGGTCCTCATCTCCGACCGGGAGCACAACTCGAACCTCATCGTCTGGCAACGGCTCGCGACCGAACGGGGGATCCGGGTCGAGGTCCTGCCGCTTCCGGACGACGGTGGGTTTGACTCCCCCGCGCTCGAGGAACGGCTCGCGCGAGGCGTCCGCCTCGTGAGCCTGTTCCACACGTCCAACCTGGACGGACACACGCTGCCCATCCACGAGATCACGGAGCAGGCCCACGACCGCGGCGCTCTCGTCCTCTTCGACGGTTGCCAGGCCGCGCCGCACCAGAAGGTCGAGCTCGACCGCCTCGGGGTCGACTTCTACGCGGTCTCGGCGCACAAGATGCTCGGCCCAACGGGAACGGGGATCCTGTCGGCCGCCCCCGGGCCGCTCGGGGGCCTCCGACCCCTGCTCATCGGAGGCGAGACCGTGGAGTGGTCCACGCTAGAGACCCACACCCTGCGTCCCCCTCCCCACCGGTTCGAGGCCGGCCTCCAGAACTACGCGGGCGTGATCGGGGCGCATGCCGGCATCGATTATCTTTCGCGCGTCGGGTTCGACGAGGTCCAGGCGCAGCAGCACGCCGTCAATGCCCGCGTGACCAACGCCTTCTTGGACGAGCCCCGGGTCCACATCCTCGGTCCCGAGGACCCCCGAGACCGCTCGAGCGTGTTCGCGTTCACCGTCGACGGCGTCGACCCGCACGACGTGGCGGTCTTCCTCGACGAAGGGCACGAGGTGCTCGTCCGCTCGGGGATGCACTGCGTCCATTCGTTCTACTCCCGCCGAGGCCTGCCGGGGAACGTACGGGCCTCGTTCTACCTCTACAACGACCGGACGGACGCCGACCGTCTGATCGGCGGCCTGCGGGAGCTTCTCGAGAAGGTGCCGGCCGGGTCCGCTACCGGTACATCGGCTCCGACGGTCGCGTCGACGCCTCGGGCCGGCTCCGGTCGGCCGCGTGCTTCTGGATCGAGAGCAGCTGCTGCTCGATCCGCTCGGCCTCGGCATAGAGGGGCACGGGGTCGAGCGGCGTCCGGAGCAGGATCTGGTTGATCGTCTCGATCACCTTGGCCGCCGCCCGCGCGTCCGGGTAGTCGGCCTGCGCCTCGGCGAGGAACGTCAGGACATCGAACCCCCGGCGTCGGCCCTCGTTCAGGAGAACGCCCGCGATCCCGGTGATGACCCCCTCGGTGAACGGGATCATGTTCGGCTCGATGTAGAGCTCGCGAGCCTTCCGGGTGCTCGCGACCCCGTAGACCTTCACGTCGTTGATGTGAGGGGGACGGCTGGCGCGGCTGGCACCGGGAGTGGCCTCGACGACCAGGCCCTCCGGAGAGACGAGGAGGGAGCAGCGCTGCTCTTGGACCCAGTCGAGGATCGCGGTCGCGAGGGGATGGATGACCGACGGTGCCGGATGGAACTCGGAGACGAACGCCACGAGCTTGTCCGCGCCTCGTCCCGCGCGGTCCGCGGGGGGTCGGCCGGCATAGATCCGCACGGGGTGCTGCGGGATCCCGTTCCGCACGAGCGAGACCGTGGGGAACGCGGGGGACTCCACGATCCCGATCTGCTCCATCTCGAGGGTGTCGATGAGGTAGTTCGCCACGATGGAGCTGACGAGCCCGACGGAGGGGAACCCGTCGATCACGATCGCGCCTTCGACGTCGACGCGCTTGATCTCGTAGATCCGGACCTGGTCCGGCGCCATCGGCATGGGGCTAGAGCGACCTCTCGACGATCTGACCGAGCTCTTTCGAAATCAAGTCCACGATGTCCTTCGTCAGCGCGCGTCGCACGTCGGGCGGCAGCGCCGAAAGCCCGAGGCGGGCAGTGGCCGTGCCCACGCGGACGAGCGCGGCGTACTCGGTCGCCCGCGCGGCTAGGAGGTCCTTCACGGCGTCCTTGAGGTCCTGGGCGAGCTTCGGGTCCTCTTGGAGCGTCTTCTCCAGATGTCTCCGGATCTCGTCCTTGACGATGTCGCGCGTCGCTTCGCGGACCAGTTCCTCGGGACGAAGAAGGTCGGTGGTGCTCTTCAGGAGCACGTCGATCGGCTCACCGGAGGACGACCCTTCGGACATCGGCTGGCAAAGTCGGGTCCGGGGGATAAGCGTTTGGCTGGCCGCTCGACCCGAGCCGAGCCCGCGGCAGGCCGGCGCGGAGGAACCGGGCCCGGAGCGCTTCCGGCGAGGCCGGAAGCGGAGGAAGGGTTTATCCCGACCCGGACCTCGACCCGCCGGCGTGGGCCGGTAGATCAGCGGAAGATCGCTACCTTGGCAAGGTAGAGGTCGCGAGTTCAAAAGGTCGGGCCGCGGTGAGCGGCCCGGTCGGAGAATCTCGCCCGGTCCACTCCCGGTTTCTCTCCTTGCTTTCGGCAGATGTCGATGGCGAGCACCGACACGAAGGACAGCCATTTATACGGGGGGCCGGATGGCGGGTTCCGTGGAGGCCGACCTCCGGGAGAAGATCGCCGGGGAAGTGGTCCTCTCGCCGCATCCCGGACGCACGCTCCGCAAGTGGCGGGAGGATTTCGGGATCTCCCAGCGGGACCTCGCGCGCCGACTCGTGACCGTTCCGTCGGTCATCAGCGACTACGAGTCCGAACGGCGCTTGAGCCCCGGGGCCGGTTTCATCCGACGGTACGTGGAAGCCCTGATCGCCCTCGACACCGATAGCGGGGGGAAGGTCGGCGAGCGGCTCGGGGTCCGGCCGCACTCGGAGGGGATCCTCGGCATGCGCGAGTTCGCGGTCGCCATCCCCCTGAAGACGCTCGGCGACCGGCTGGACGCGCGGCCGGTGAGCCGCGTCGACCTGCACCGGGACATCCACGGGTTCACCGTCCTCGACGCCCCGCGCGCGATCCTCGCCATCGACGCGTCGCACTTCGTCGAGGTCTACGGCTGGACGACCCAGCGCGCGCTCATCTTCTCGAACGTGAAGTATGGCCGATCGCCGATGGTGGCGATCCGGGCCCACCCGATGAAGCCCGCCGCCGTCTTCTTCGCGAACCCGGGCCGGGTCGACCCTCTCGCGATCCGCCTCTCCGAGGTCGAGAACATCCCTCTCCTGACGACGGCGCTCAGTGCGCCGGCGGTGCTCGAGCGACTCGAGGAACTGTAGAACCGGGGGGAACACGAACGATGGAAGCAGGGATCGTGAGCTACGGGGCGTACGTGCCACGGCACCGGATCACGCCCACCGAGATCGGCCGGGTCTGGGGCGTGGACGGGGAGGCGATGGGCCTCGGCCTCAATGTTCGTCGGAAGAGCGTTCCGGCCCCGGACGAGGACACGATCACGATCTCCACCGAAGCGCTGCGGACCGCGCTCGTGCGCGGCGCCATCGACCCCCAGCAGATCGGAGCGCTGTACGTCGGGTCGGAGTCGCATCCCTATGCCGTCAAACCGTCGGCGACCGTCGTCGCGCAGGCCGTCGGCGCGACCCCGAACCTTACCGCCGCCGATTTCGAGTTCGCGTGCAAGGCGGGGACGGCGGCGATCCAGACCTGCCTCGGGCTCGTTGGGGCGGGTATGATCCGCTACGGCGTCGCCATCGGGGCCGATACATCCCAGGGCGCCCCCGGAGACGCCCTTGAGTACTCGGCGAGCGCGGGGGGCGCGGCGTTCGTCATCGGGAGGGAACGGGTCATCTGCCGGGTCGATCGGACGGCCTCGTACACGACCGATACCCCGGATTTCTGGCGGCGAGAGGGGCAGCGGTACCCGAGCCACGGCGGCCGGTTCACGGGAGAGCCGGCGTACTTCCGGCACGTGACCGAATGTGCCCACCGGATCATGGAGGCCTCCGGGACCGCGCCGAAGGACTACCAGCACGTGGTCTTCCACCAGCCCAACGGAAAATTCCCCCAGCGCGTGGGCAAGCAGCTCGGCTTCACCGACCCCCAGATGCGCTACGGCCTCGTGACGCCGGCGATCGGCAACACCTACTCGGCCGCGGCGCTCCTCGGGCTCGCGAACGTCCTCGACCACGCCGGGCCCGGGGAGAGGATCCTCGTCGTCGGCTACGGTTCGGGCGCGGGGTCGGACGCGTTCGACCTCGAGACCACCGACGCGATCGCTTCCTACGAGAAGGCCTACGGGCGGCCCGTCGAGTACTTCCTCGAGAACGGAGTGGAGCTCTCCTACGCGATGTACGCGAAGTTCCGGGGCAAGATCCACATGGGAGGGGAGTAGCGATGCGCGAGGTCGCCGTCCTTGGCGTCGGTCAAACGAAGTTCGGCGAACTCTGGGACCGCTCGTTCCGTGAGATCGGGATCGAGGCGGGACTTCAGGCGCTCGTCGACGCGAAGCTCTCCTCCCAGGACCTCGGCGGGCTGTTCCTCGGGAACATGGCGTCGGGAGCCCTCATCGACCAGGAGCACATCGCCCCCCTCATCCTGGACGCCACGGGCCTCGGACACCGCCACCTGCCCGCGGTGCGGGTAGAGGGGGGAGGGGCCTCGGGGGCGCTGGCCCTCCACCAGGGATACCTCGCGGTCGCGAGCGGCCTTTACGATTTCGTCGTCGTCGGCGGCGCCGAGAAGCTCACCGACGTCCCCGACGAGACGGCCTCCCGGATCACGAGCTCGGCCGCCGACCATGAGTGGGAGGTCGTCTTCGGGGCCACGCTTCCCGCGCTCTGGGCGCTCGTGGCGCGCCGCCACATGCACGACTTCGGAACGACGCGCGAGGAGCTCGCCCGCGTCGCGGTGCACGCGCACGAGATGGGCTCGAAGAACCCGAACTCCCACTACCGCAACAAGCTCACCCTCGCTCAGGTCCTGGACGCCGGCCCGGTCGCCGAGCCGCTCGGCATGCTCGACTGCGCTCCGCTCTCGGACGGGGCGGCCGCGGTCGTCCTCGGTCCGATGGAGCTCGCCCGCAAGCACACGGACACCCCCATCCGTATCGTCGGGAGCCAGGTCGCCTGCGACACGATGGCCCTGCATCACCGCAAGGAGATCACGCGCCTAGAGTCGACCGTGGTCGCCGCCCGTCGGGCGTTCGACCAGGCGCGGCGAACTCCGTCGGACGTCCAGGTCGCCGAAATCCACGATGCCTACACCATCAGCGCCCTCGTCTCGCTCGAGGACCTCGGGTTCGTCGAGAAGGGTCGTGGCGGTCCGGAGTTCGCGACCGGTCGCTTCGGTCCCGGCGGGAAGATGGTCGTGAACCCGTCCGGCGGCCTCAAGGCGCAGGGTCGACCGTTCGGCGCGGTCGGCGTCGCTCAGGTGGTCGAGCTCGTCCGCCAGCTACGAGGGGAAGCGAAGGAACGTCAGGTCTCGGGGGCGAACCTCGGTCTCGCCCAGGACGTGGGAGGCACGGGGGCGACCACGGTCGTCCACCTCCTCGAGAGGGCCAACTAACTAGGAGGCAAAGATGTCGGTCGCACGATTCTGGCGCGAAACGCCGCGACGCTACAACCTGGGCGGGTCGAAGTGCACGATGTGCGGGACGGTCTACTTCCCGCCCCGCGCCGTCTGTCCGGAGTGCACGAGCCACCGCCAGTCGATCGAGAAGATGGTGCCGTTCCAGCTCTCCGGTGAGGGGGAGGTCATCTCCTACACCATCGTCCACGACGCCGCCGAGGGGTTCGAGATGCAGGTGCCGTACGCCCTCGGTCTCGTGAGGACACCCGAGGGGCCCGTCCTGACGGGGCAGATCGTGGACATCGAACCGGAGGCCGTGGCGATCGGCCTCAAGGTCCGCGCCACGTTCCGGAAGCTCCGGGAGGAGGGAGCCTCCGGGGTCATCCACTACGGCTACAAATTCACCCCGCTCGACGAATCCGGGATCCTTCCCTCGGCGCGGGGATCGGTCGCCCCCGTGCCCACGGTGGTCGCCCCGAGCACGGAACGGACCTCGACGTGAACGCTCGCGAGCGACGGAACGGCGCCTCCGCCCCGCCCCCGGAAGAGCCACCGGCGGACGAGGAGTACGCGCGGGCCTACGCCGTCGGCTACGAGGAGGGGGTGCGCGGCGCGCTCCGAGAGACCCTCGAACACATCTCGCATGGCCACACCCCGCAAGAAATCCGGATGCTGACCGCGAGCCGTCTTGCCCGGCTCTCCGAGGAGGTCGAACTGAAGCGAAAGAGCCTCCTCGCCCCGCCGCGACGCCCGGCCTGGGGCTCGCTCCTCCGTCCTCCCGCGCCGGCGCGGGCGTGGACCGGTCCGGTCAGCTCGACGTCGGCCCCGTCGTACCGCCTCCTTCCGGGACACTCCCTCCTCGTGCGCGAGGAGCGGCCGGCCCGCGCGGTCGAGATCCTGCGCGCGAACGCCACCGCCTTTCCCCGGGTCGCGGTCGTGTCGATGCGGCCCCCCGATGTGCCGGGGCTCCCGGCCGACCACCGGCTCGACCTTCCGGTGGGGGGTCCGGGAACCCCCGACAACCCGAACCAGGGTGCGCTCACGCCGGGGGAGATCAGCGGTCGATTGCGGGACCCCACCGAAGCGCCCGGAGGCGCGCTCGTCTACGTCGACGCGCTCGAGTTCCTCGCCACCGAGCACAGCCTCGAGACGATGGTCAAGTTCGTCAACTGGCTGGTGACGCAGGCGCAGGAGACCGGGTCCGCGCTCCTCGTCTCGTTCGACTCCCGCGCGCTCGAGCTGCGCGACATGAGCCGTCTCGAACGGGCGTTCGAGAGCGTTCTGTAGCGCCTACCAGACCATGCGGCCCTGGGCCGCGAGGGGGAGCTCGGGTCGGCGACGGCGTCGTACGATCCGCCATCCCTCGAACATCGCCTCGACCCGGCCCGACGCGTCCCGCAGAAACCGGACCGAGGTGGGTTGACCGCGGACCCGCGCGACGAACTCGTCGTTCCCGGCCGCGCGAAATCGTAGGTTCTTCTGGATCGCTTCGATCCCCCGGAAATCCAGACGAAGGTGGTCCTTTCGAGCGCGGACCTCGGCCCAGATCCCCTCGCCCGAACAGTACCAGCCCGCGTACGGCCGGGTCGGACCCGCAGTGCGCAACGGCCTCGGCGTCTCCTCGAACGGTGTCTTGGGAGGCAGGCCGAGCGCGAGGTTGACCGCGGCGGTGAGCACGGGCTCCATCGGGGAGGTGTCGGCGTTCGAGAGGGCCGCGCCGGCGATGCCCTTTCGGGGGACGGCCGCGATGAACGAGCTCACGCCCTTGAGGCCGCCGCTGTGGTGGACAAGGACCGTCCCGTGGTAGTCGGGCCGGACCGCGAGCCCGTACCCGTAGTAGACGCCGTGCCGGATCGGCACGTGCGGCCGGGTCATTTGAGCGACCGAGCTCGCCGACATGATCCGTTCTCGGCCGACCCGGCCCCCGGTGAGGAAGATCTGGAGATACTGGAGGAGGTCGGTCACGTTCGTGCGCAGCGCTCCCGCCCCGCGCATGCAGGTGTCCTCCCACCATTCCTCGCTCGGCACGAGCGAGTGGCGCTGGCCCGTCCAGCGCGGTGAGTAGAGCGTCGTGACCTCGGGCTGGCGGAACAGGATGCCGGTATCGAACGTGGTCGAGGTCATGCCCGACGGCCGGAGGAGCTCTTCCTCGAGGAAGCTCTCGTACGTGCGACCCGACACCCGCTCGACGATCGCTCCGAGGAGACCGAACGCCTCGTTCGAGTAGCTGAAGCAGGCCCCGGGGGGGCCAAGGAGGGTGTACTTCTCCTCCGAGAGGAATCGCATGAGCTGCTCGTAGGTGTCGATCGGCGCGTGGTCGGGGTCGACTCCCACACGTCGGGCGACCCGAGGGTCGTACGGCGGATCGCGCCGGACGCTGCGCATCGAGACGTAGTAGATTGACGGGAGGGGAGGAAGGCCGGAACTGTGGCTCAGGAAGTGATGGATCCGGATCGGTCGGCGAGAGCTAGCGCCCCGGACCCGGAGCTCGGGCAGATAGCGGACCACGGGGTCGGAGACCTTCAGGAGGCCGTGTTCGGCCAGCCGAAGGACCGCGAGCGCGGTGAACGATTTCGTGACCGAGGCGATCCCGTAGACGGTCCGGGGAGTCGCCGGAAGTTTCTCCTCCCGGTTCCGGAACCCGTACCCCTTGACGAACGGCGCCCGGTCCGGCCTTAGGAGTCCGAGCGAGAGGCCGGGAGTCTTCGCGCGGGACATTCCCCGCTCCACGATTCGGTCGAGTGCTTCGAGATCCTTCGCCATCTCGCTACCCCTTCGGCAGGGGAGGACCGGTCCACCCATAAGAATACGAACCCCCTCGGTCCAGCCGACCCCCGGGGAGCGGTTCGATGGAGGTCGCCTTCTTCACCGACTCCTACCCGCCGATCCAGGACGGCGTCTCGGCCGTGACGGGCGGGCTCGCCCGCACCCTCGCACGTATCGGCCACAGCGTCCGGGTGTTCGCGCCCAATCCCCTCGCCGGACCCTCGACCGAAGTGACCCAGGACGGGGTGACGGTCCGACGCATCCGCACCGTTCCGATGCCTCTCTACGGACAGTACCGATGGTCGGTCTGGCCGTTCGGGCTCCTCCGGAGCGCCCGAGGCGCTCGGGACGCCGACGTGATCCATCTGCATTCCCCCGGCCCGCTCGGAGGCATGGCGTTCCTGACCGCGCGACGCTTCGGCAAGCCCCTGGTCGGAACGTTCCACACCAACATCCGTGAGATGCAGGGGAGCATTCCCCAGAAGCTCCTCGTCCCGACGTTCTTCCGGGTCGCCTGGTGGTGGAACCTCGGGACCTACTGGAGGTGCGACGTGGCCACCGCACCTTCCACCGCGGCGCGCGACACGCTCATCGCGAGCGTCCGCAAGCCGTTCCGCCATCCGGTCGAGGTGGTCCCGAACGGGATCGACCTCGAGCAGTTCCATCCCGATACCCGGGTCCCCGACTGGAGGGCTCGGTGCGGATTCTCTTCCGCTCCCCTCGTGACGTATCTCGGTCGTCTCACCCTCGACAAGGGCGTCCAGCGATTCCTCGACGCGGTCGAGGCGACCATTCCGCGCACCGACCTGGTCGCGATCGTCGGGGGCCAGGGCCCGGAGGAGGCGCGGGTGCGCGAGCGGCTGGCCGCGAATCCGGCCCTTGCCGCTCACGTCCGCTACATCGGACCCGTCGCCGAATCGGAGAAGGCGGCCCTCCTCTCGCAATCGGACCTGTTCGTCCTACCCTCCACGAGCGACACCTCCAGTGTCGCGCTCCTCGAAGCGATGGCGTGCGGCACGCCGGTCGTCGCGCCCGCTTCGGGAGGGGCCGCGGAGATCGTTCAGGATGGCGTGACCGGCTGGAGGGTCCCCGTCACGGTTCCCGGTGCCCTCGCGAACGCGCTCGGGGAGATCCTGGACGGCACCGAGGACCGGAGGAAGGCCGGGACCCGAGCCGCGGAGTTCGTTCGGCAGACCGCGTCGCTCGACATGATGGCCCGTCGCTTTATCTCCCTCTACCGACTAGTGGGAGAACGGAGGCCATCGCGTGACGTCGGTAACCCTGCCTGAGCTCGACGCCCTCGCCCGGCAGCTGGTCGGGGAGCGGCACGACCCGTTCAGTGAGAGGGCCCTGGCACGGGCCTACGAGGAGTTCGTTTCCCGACATCCCCGCCCCGTCGCTCCGGTGACCTTCGTCGGCAACGGGACGGAGTACCCCACCATCTACGGTCTCCTCGCGGACCCCAAGGCCGCGTCCAATACTCTCGAGATCCGGCCCGACCCCGCCCCGCCCCCCGGCGATTGGGGTTTCCTCCGGCCGTTCGAGCGGATCGTCCTCCGACCCGATGGCTCCGCGGACCTCCACCCGGTGGTCCCTGGGCCGCCCGAGCGGGGGATGGCTCGCCTCCTTCTCCGCGAGCATTACCTTCCCCGTTCTCGCGACGACGAGGACCGCGGCGCGGCGGGAGGCAATCGGGTCAACCTGGCCACCACGATGGCGACCCTCGACCGGGGGCTGGTGGTGTACCGCGAGCAGGGCCTCCTCCCGTTCTCCGTCGCGATCCTAATGTACCTTCCCGAGGAGCGGGTCCGCTACGAGTTCGACCTCCTCGAGACCACCTTGCTCCCCGACCCACGGTCCGGTCGCCTCCCGCCGACCCGTCGGGTCCGCCGGACCTCTCGGCTGAGCTTCGCGGTCGACCGCGTCATCGGCCGGGGCGACCTCTCGCTCCTCGCCGTCCGTTGCCTCGAGGTCCTGACCGAGTCGCAGGGCCTCACGTCCGTCGAGCTGGCCCACGTCTTCGGCGGCGTGCGCGAGCTGGTCGATTCGGCCCTCCAGGGACTGGTCGCCCGGCAGTTCGTGACCTTCGACCGGCGGACGGGGATCTATCGACCGCGGATCGAGGCGTTCGTCCCGAGCGGCGTGGAGCCGGCCTCGCCCGCCGGGCGGGACTCGGTCGGGTCGGACGCGATGCTCCGGACGAGCGTGCAGGAGCTGCTCGCCGCGGCGGACGCGAGGGCCTCTTGCCCCCTCTGCGGAGCTCCCCTGCCGTCCGGGCCGAAGCAGATCCTCTGCGAGAACTGCGCCACGAAGGTCGACGGCCCTCAATGAACGGGCGGGCCTGTCGGGAGTTTCCGCCCCGGACGGCCGACGTTCGGGACCTTTGAACCCGAGTTCACTGGCTTAGAAGGCCAGGACTTTGTCCATGCTAAGCTACAGGCCCGGGAGCCCGACGGCCTCCGCCCTCCTTAATCCTTGGGTGGACGCCGCCCCTGTCGGCGGCCGGCGGACGCGACGAGGTGGGCGAGGCGAAGCGGCTCCGGCCAGTGCCCACGGACCGTCGAGCGCGCTACGAGCCACGCGGCGTCGGCTCGAGAGCATCCGACCGCGGCGGCCCGGATCGGCTGCCCGCCCGTAGGCACCCGGAACAGCCGGTGCGCTCGGAGCAAGGCCCAGCGGGCGTCGGCGGACCGAGGGAACCATTTCTTCAGGGCCGAGCGGATCCGCGCGAATTCCGGCGGGCGCCGCGTGACCGCGACGACCGGCACTCCGAGCTCCCGGTGGACCGCGTCCAGGTCGAGGACGTTGAACCCTCCCACGACCGCTCCGTCCACGAGAACGGCGCGGACGCCCTCGATGGGCCCGAGACGGCGAACGAGCGCTACCACCCGCCGGGTGCCGTCGGTGCCGTCGACCCGGACCCGGCCGGTGCGGACCGCCTCCACGTGCTCCGGAAGGGTGAGCGCTACGGCCGCGATCGGTGCGTAGCGGTCCGCGCGCTCGAAGGAGCCATCGTCGACCCCCACCACCCGCGGGTGCGGTTTCCCGAGGGAACGCCGCAACGCTAAGACCCCCGATGAGGTCCGGCGACGACGCCGATGGGAGCCCCTGCGGTCTCGGTCCGTTGCCCGGCGTGCGGGGCGGAGCTTCGGGTGGTCCTTGCCCCGGCTCCCCCGACCCAGTGGTTCCCGTGCCCCCAATGCCGTACCCCGGTGCCCGTGGTCGTGCCGCGGGACCCGCCTCCCCTCTACACATGGGAGGTCCTTCCAGGACTTTATCCCAATCTCCCGCCGCCCCGTC
The DNA here is from genome assembly GCA_052325545.1 of Thermoplasmata archaeon. Taxonomy (GTDB): domain Archaea; phylum Thermoplasmatota; class Thermoplasmata; order Lutacidiplasmatales; family UBA184; genus Lutacidiplasma. The sequence goes on along the minus strand of JBKQUP010000007.1, from coordinate 60,421 downwards.
GGCCCCGGGTACCGCTGCGGCGGATGGCCCAGGTAGCCCTGGTGGCCATCGCCGCGATCGCGGTCGTGCTCGGGGGGGTCCTCATCGTCCTGGGCTCCGAGGCCCTGAGTCCGGGGAGTTTCGTCGTCTCGGGCACCGTCGTCGAGAGCGGACCGGGCGGAGGGGTCGTCCCCGCCTCGGGGGCGACCGTGAACCTGACCACCGACGGGGGCCAGTGGGTGGTCCAACATACCGGGACCAAGGGGACGTTCTCGTTCTCGAGCGTCCCGGTCGGCGGGATCTCGTTGAACGTCACCTTGTCGGGCTATGCACCGGTCACCGTGACCACCTTCGCATCCAGTGTCTACGACGCGGGGACCACTGGCCTCTCCGTCACCCTCGTCCCGGGGAGCTCGGGCAACGGCACCACCGTGACGCTCTCCCCGTTCCCGGACCTCGAGAGCTTCGTGGCTTCGATCGGGAGCGGGGTCGCCCTCCTCGGGATCGTCGCGGTGGTCGGGGGCGTCGCGGCGGTGGTGACCGGCCGCAGCGACCGGCCCGCGGTCGGAGTGGTGGGCGGCGCCGCCGGCCTCCTCGCGCCGGCCGCGCTCTACTTCCTCGCCCTCGGGGGGATCTTCCCGGCCCTCACCGCGGGCACGGCGGTGCTGGCGACCTTCGGTGCGTTTGCGGCGACGACCCGGACGATCGAGATCTTCCAGGTAGGCCCGGAATCCCGGACGACCTAGAGGGAGCCGAGGTTCCGGGGCGAAGCCGCCCGGCTCGGGTCCGAGATCGGGCGACGCGTCCGGTAGCCTCCGGTGAGGGAGTGGTAGAATCCGACCTCGGGCTCCCCGCGTTGCCAGCAGAGGAAGACGAGCTCGCCTCCCCGCATCGCGTAGAAGTCGACGAGTCCGGTCCCGAGGTCCTTCACCTCGATCCCCTCGGCCCGGAAGGCCTCGGCGGCCTCCTCGAGGCGATGGCTCAGGTGCTTCCACTCGGTGTCCAACCGCGACTTGAGCTCGTGGTCGGGCTGGTCCGCCGCATCGGCCTCGGACCCCCAGAAGACGGAGAGACGCTCCCGCTGTTCGTGCACCTGCGCGAGCCGAGCGACCCAGCCCCGCAGCCGCGGCAGAAGCTCCTCGAGCTGGGGAATCCGGGCGTTCGCCTCGGCCACCGTCCAGAGACGGGGAGGCTCGGGCGGCGGGGGGTCATCGTGCGGGCGCCCCGACCGTTCCATCCGACCCTCGGCAGATGCTACCCGCGCGCCCTATAAACGAAGGCGATAGGGCGGAGGTAACTGCGCCGGGACCTGAGACGTTAAATCAAGGAGAGTTCGCGTCCCGCCTTCTGGAACGCCGAGATCGCGGTCGTCACGTCCTCGGATGTCAGCGCCGCATTCATGATCGTCCGGATGCGCGCCTTGTCCTTCGCGACCATCGGGTAGACGATTGGCAGAGCGAAGACCCCGAGCTCGAAGAGACGGAGGCTGAGCTTCTGGGCCTTGCCGCTCTCGCCCACGATCACCGGGGTGATCGGCGTCTCGCTCCGTCCGATGTCGAACCCCAGCGCCTGCATCTCCTTCTTGAAGCGACGGGTGTGGGTCCACAGTCGCTCGACGTGCTCGGGCTCCGACTCGAGGACGTCGATCGCGGCGAGGCACGCCGCCGCCACGGGGGGCGGATGCGAGCCGCTGAGCAGCCAGGTCCGCGACTTGTTGTACGCGAACTTGACGAGGTCGCTCGACCCCGAGATGTGACCTCCGACGACCCCCCACGCCTTCGAGAACGTCCCCATCTCCACGTGGACCCGGTCGCGGCCGAGACCGAAGTGCGCGACGATCCCCCGGCCGCCGGGGCCGAGCACGCCCTCGCCGTGGGCGTCGTCGACGTAGACCATGGCCCCGTGCTTCGCCGCCTCGGCCGCGACCCGGTCGAGCGGGGCGATGTCGCCGTCCATCGAGAAGACGCCGTCCGTGATCACGAGGATGCGCCGGTAGGCGGGGACGTGCTCCTCGGCCTTCGCGAGGACCCGATCGAGGTCGCCCACGTCTGCGTGGCGGTAGACCGCACGCTCGGCCCGCGAGAGGCGGACGCCGTCGATGATGCTGCCGTGGTTCAGTTCGTCGGAGATGATCAGGTCGCCCTCGCCGGCGAGCTGAGGGATGAGCCCCGCGTTCGTCGCGAAGCCGGTCTGGTAGACGAGGGACGCCTCGGCGTGCTTGAACCGGGCCAGCCGTCGCTCGAGCTCGACGTGGAGGTCCATCGTGCCGGCGATTGGGCGGACGGAACCGGAGCCGACGCCATGGGTATCGATCGCCCGGTGCGCGGCCTCCTTCATCTTCGGATGGTTGCTGAGGCCGAGATAGTTGTTGGAACAGAACATGAGGACCCGCTTCCCGTCGATCTCGCACCACGGGGCGCTCGGGCCCTCGAGCACCCGAAGGCGCCAGTCGAGCTGCTCGCTCACGAGCTGCCGATACTCCTCTCCCAAGAACGCCGTCGGGTCGCGCATGGCGCTCACCACCTCGCTTCGAGCGAGACCTTAGCGGCTTGCATCGATTCGATCAACCCCATCGCGCTCGGGAGGTCGCGGATCGGGACCCGGTGCGTGATGATCTGGCTCATCTTCTCCCGGAACCCCGGGTCGGCGAGGAGCCCCTTCACCTGGAACCAGGTCTCGAACATCCGCCGTCCGTAGATCCCGTGGACCTTGGCCGCCTTGAAGATGACCGCGTCGTTGAAGTTGAGGCTCGCGTCGTGGTCGAACAGGCCGAGCAGCGAGATCCGGCCGCCGGGGGTGAGCGCGTCGAAGGCGAGCTTGAGCGCCGCCGGGTGGCCGGCCATCTCGACCGCGACGTCGACGCCGCGGCCCTCGGTCTCCTCCCGGATCGTCTTCACGGCCGGGACGTTCGGGTCCGTCGGGTCCAGGACCCGGTCCGCGCCCATCTTCTTCGCGAGGGCGGCGCGCAACGGGTTCACCTCGGTCGCGAACACCCGCCGGGCCCCGAGGGTCCGCGCGACGGCAATCGCGAGCAGCCCGATCGGCCCGCATCCCGAGACGAGAACGGTCCCTCCGGCAATGTCCTCGAGGTTCTCCTCGGGCAGCAGGGAATGGACCGCGTTCCCGAGCGGCTCCTGGATGGATGCGAGCGCGGGGTCAAGATGGGGGTCGTTCTTCCAGGCGTTCAGCTCGGGCAGTACCGCGAACTCGGCGAACACGCCGTTGCGGTGGACGCCGAGCACCTGGACGTTCTCGCAGATGTGCATCTTCCCGGTGCGGCACTGGTAGCACGTCCCGTCTACGATGTGCGTCTCGGCGGAGACGCGGTCGCCGACGTGAAGGCTGCGGACGCGCTTGCCGACCTCGACGACCTCTCCGCAGACCTCGTGGCCGGGGATCATCGGCACGTGCGACACGTGCGCCTGGGCCCATTCGTTCCAGACCCAGATGTGGACGTCCGTTCCGCAGATGGAGGACGCCAGGACGCGCACTAGGACCTCGTCGTCGCCGGGCTTCGGCTCGGGCACGGTACGGATTTCGGCCCCCGGACCTCGCTCGGTCTTCACGAATGCTTGCATAATCGTCCGCTCCGCTTCGGGGAGGGCGCTCACCGCTTAACGGTTGGGGAGTTCGGTCCGACCGAACGCGCGAGTTCGAGCCTCCGTCGCTCTACGCGCGCGTCCGAGGCCGTACCCGGCATCGCGTCGGTTTTCGAGGAGAAACACCGATCTCTGACGGTCCCGGACCTTCGCGCGCGCGAGCGCTTATATAGGGCACCCTTCTCCCCCGCCCGCACCGGAGGCAGGACCTCCTATCGACACATGGCTCGACGGCACCGCCCGAGGCGAGGATCCCTCGCATTCTCCCCCCGCTCCCGGGCCGTGAGGCCCCTTCCGAGGGTCCGTTCTTGGGCTCCCGGAGCGAAGCCGGTCGCTATCGAGGGGTTCGCGGGGTTCAAGGTCGGGATGACGCACGCGTTCATCGTCGACTACCGGAAACGGTCGACCACCGCGGGCCAAGAAGTATCCATTCCCGTCACCGTGGTCGAGGTCCCCCCGCTGCGGGTCGTCGCCGCCCGGTTGTATGCCCGTAACCCCTACGGCGCGCGGGTCGTCTCCGAGGTCTGGGCGTCCGGCCTGCAGGACGAACTGGCTCGGCGGATCCCGAAGCACCCCGCCAGCCCCCCCGAGGCGATCGAGGCGTTCGGGAAGGCGGACGGGGACGAAGTTCGCCTGATCGTCCACACGCAACCTCAGCTCATCACCGGGACCGGTTCGAAGACGCCCACCCTGTTCGAGGTCCGGGTCTCGGGAGAGAAGTTCGACGAGCGCCGGGCCTTCGCCGTCGAGCAGCTCGGCCAGGAGGTCCCCGCCGACCAATTGACCAAGGAAGGCGAATTCCTGGACGTCATCGGGGTCACGAAGGGCTTCGGATTCCAGGGCCATATCCAACGTTGGGGCGTGAAGCTCCAGCCTCGCAAGAACTCGAAGCACCGCCGGATGATTGGCACTCTCGGGCCCCACAACCCGAGCTTTGTCACCTACCGGATTCCCCAGGCCGGTCAGCAAGGCTACCACCGCCGTACCCAGTTCAATATGCGGGTCCTCAAGATCGTCCGCGACCCGCGCGCCGACCCCATCACCCCCGCCGGGGGGTTCCCGCACTACGGGGAGGTCCAGAGCGCCTGCATCGTCCTCCACGGCTCGCTCCCCGGGCCCGCGAAGCGCCTGCTCCGGTTCCGCGCCCCGATGCGGAGCCACGTCACGTCGGTCGAGAAGGTCGACCTCCGCTACTTCAGCACTCGTTCGAAGCAGGGAGCATGACGACCCCGGACGCTCCCGCCGACGACCGCCCGTCGCCCGCCGAGCGCGCGACGCCCCACCACCGGGTCCACCTGGTCGGGCTCGACGGGAAGCCGGGAGCGGTCGTCGCTCTTCCGCTCGCCTTCTCCACGCCCGTGCGCCACGACCTCATCCAGCGGGCGGTCGTCGCGGCCCAGACGCACCGCCGACAACCGTTCGGCACCAGCCCGACGGCGGGGGCCCGGCACTCGGTCCAGTGGTCCGGAAAGGGGAAGGGCGTCGCGCGCACGCCGAGGCTGATGGACTCGATGCGCGGCGCACAGGCCCCGAACACCGTCGGCGGCCGGCCCGCCCACCCCCCCAAGGTCGAGCGGATCTGGGCCAAGAAGATCAATCGCAAGGAGCGGCTGCTCGCGTTCGCCTCCGCTCTCGCCGCGACACGGGAACACCGGCTCGCCACGAACCGGGGACATACCTTTCCGCCGGCGATCCACCTCCCCGTCGTCCTGGAGGACCCGGTCGAGGAGATCGCGCGTACCCAGGACGCCCGCCTCCTCCTCGAACGCCTCAAGCTCTGGGACGACGTCGAGCGGGCCCGCGCGGGCACGCACCTGCGAGCATCGGGCCGGGCCCGACGCCGAGGCCGCGTCCGCCGCACGCCGCGAAGCCTCCTCCTCGTGACGAGCGGCCCCGGCAAGGCGCTCGGGTTCCGGAACCTCGCCGGGGTCGAGGTCGTGCCCGCCCGCCGCCTCGCGACCGAGGACCTCGCCCCGGGAGGCGCGGCCGGTCGTCTGACCCTCTTCTCCCGCGCGGCCGTGGAATCCCTGCGGGAGCGTCTCGGCGAGGTCGCCCCATGACGACCTTCCGCCACCGCATCATCCTGCACGCCTACGTCACGGAGAAGTCGATGGACGAGATGGAGCGCCAGAACAAGCTCGAGTTCGTCGTCGACCGGCGCGCGAACCGCGCCGAGATCCGCCGGGCGGTCGAGAACACCTATCAGTGCAAGGTCGAGAAGATCACGGTCAAGATCGTCCGAACCGGGAAGATCGCCACCGTCCGGTTCACTAAGGACTTCTCCGCCGAGGATATCGGCGGGCGAGCGGGAGTGTTCTAATGGGAAAGCGCATCATCTCCCGCCGACGCGGCAGCGGAACGGGACGATACCGGTCCCCGAGCCACCGCCACCACGGCGCCGTCTACCACCCTTCGCCCGACATCATCGGAGAAGGAACGGTCATCTCCATCCTCCCCGCGCCCGGGCGCTCCGCGCCCGTGGCCGAGGTCCTCGCCCCCCAGGGCTCGACCGTCCGGATCCTGGCGACGGCGGGGCTCGCGACCGGCGACACAGTAGCGTTCCAAGAGGGGAAGCTCGACCGGGGGTCGATCCTCCCGCTCAGCAGGATCCCCGACGGAACCCTCGTCTCGAACCTCGAGGTCAAGCCGTTCGACGGGGGGCGACTCGTGCGGGTCGCCGGCGCGAGCGCGCTCGTGGTCGCGCATTCGGGTTCCGACGTGACGGTCCAGCTCCCGTCCGGGGCGTTCAAGCAGCTCCTCGCGACGTGCCGCGCCCAGGTCGGCGCGGTCGGCGGGGGGGGCCGCAAGGAGCGACCGATCATCAAGGCCGGCAAGAAGTTCTGGGCGACCCGAACGCTCGCCCGTCAGCCGTTCAAGGTCCGCGGGGTCGCCATGAACCCGGTCAACCACCCGTTCGGCGGCGGGGCCCACCAACACGTCGGCCGTCCGAGCACGGTATCGAGCGGAACGTGGCCGGGGGCGAAGGTCGGGCGGTTCTCGCGCTCGGCCCGAAAGAAACGCCAGCTCCGAGAGGGGAGAGGTAGGTAGTCATGCCGAAAGCCCGCCGCACGAAGAAGGTCGAGGCCCGCCGGAAGCGGGAGTTCACCCTCCGGGGTCGGAACATCTCCGAGCTCCAGGCGATGAGCCTGGAGGACCTGACGAAGGTCCTCACCGCCCGCGCTCGCCGGTCGATCCGCCGCGGATTCAACTCCGAAACGACATTGTTCTTCGAGCGGATGCGCACGACCCCCCCCGGGAAGGTCGTCCGCACCCACTGCCGCGACGCTCTCGTGCTCCCGGAGCACGTGGGCCGTCACGTGGCCATCCACAACGGCAAGGAGTTCAAGGAGATCGAGGTCCGACCCGAGATGATCGGGCACTACTTCGGGGAGTTCGCGCTCACTCGCCGGTTCGAGAAGCACTCGGGCCCGGGCGTCGGCGCGACGCGCTCGTCGAAGTTCATGCCGCTGAAGTGAGGAGGCCGGTAGGACGATGAAAGGATACACCTACCGGGCCGAATCGGGAGTCAGCGTCGCCCGGGCCCGCGGGGTCGAGGTCCCCATCTCCCCCAAGAAGACCTACGAGGTCCTGAACGCGATCCGGGGCCTCCCGGTCGACCGCGCGACGACGATCCTCGAGGAGGCGATCGCGCTGCGCCACGCCATCCCCTTCCGCCGGTACAACCAGGAGACCGCGCACCACGTCGGGACCGGTCCGGGCCGCTACGCGAAGAAGGTCGCGGCGAACGTCCTCAAGATCCTCGAGAACGCGCGGGAGAACGCGGAGTACGAGGGGATGGACGCCGACCGCCTCTTCGTCAAGATCGCCGCGAGCAGCCGGGGCCGAATCCGCAAGGCGAGCATGCCCCGGGCCCACGGTCGCGCGACCCCCTGGAACGAGCAGACGACCCACATCGAAATCGTGCTCGCCGAGCGCAAGGAGGCCGAATGACCGCCGAGCGCAAGGTGATCCAGGAGCAGATGCGCCGCGTCCTTCTCAAGGACTACCTCGTCCAGGAGAGCGCGCGGGCCGGCTTCGGCGGCCTTGATATCACGCGCACTCCGATGGGCACGCGCGTCACGCTGATCTGCGAGCGCCCGGGGATCCTCATCGGCCACCGCGGCGAGCTGATCAAGCGGCTCACCGAGGACATCCACGCCCGGTTCCAGCTCGACAACCCGCAAATCGAGGTCCAGGAGGAGCGCGCTCCGAGCCTGAACGCCCAGTTGATGAGCGAGAAGCTCGCCTCGACCCTCGAGCGCGGCTGGCACTTCCGCCGGGCCGGTCACTCGACCGTGCGGAGGATCATGGAGGCCGGCGCGCGCGGCTGCCAGGTGATCCTTTCGGGGAAGCTCACCGGCGAGCGCCACCGCACGGAGCGGTTCAAGGCCGGGACGATCAAGTACTGCGGTGAGGCGGTCCATCTCTGGATCGACAAGGGATTCTACCAGGCCCGGCTGAAGCCGGGCGCCATCGGCGTCAACGTCTGGATCATGCGCCCGACCGCGAAGCTCCCCGACGAGATCGTCGTGAAGGGGGTCGCCGACCGGCCGAAACCGGTCCCCATCGAGCTCCCGCCGGTCGAGGAGGTCCCCGTCGCCGTGCCGCTGGGACCGGAGCTGGGGGCCCCGGACGTACCATGACGCTCCAGCGGATGAAAGACCTGAGAGCCCTCACCGACGAGGAACTTCTGCGTCGGATCGCCGACGACGAGAACCTCCTGCTCCGGGAGCGCGGGGTCGCCGCCATGGGCGGCGCGCCGCCGAGCCCGGGCCGAATGCGGGCCCTGAGGACCAACGTCGCCCGCGCCCTCACTGTCTTGAGCGAGCGTGCCCACGCCCCCGGGGAGGGTCGCCGTCCGTAGGAGGCGCGTAGGTGAGCCGATGCCGAAGGAACCCAACGCCCACACCGCTCTCTCCCGCGTCGAACGCGAGGCCCTCGCCGGAGAGATTCTGGGCGCATCGGTCTCGTTCCCGGCGTCGGCCGCGCTCCGCTCGGCCGTCACCGGAACCCTCATCGACGAATCCCTCTCCACCTTCACCGTCCGCCTCGCCGGGACGTCGCGCGCGGTGCGCGTCCCGAAGGCCGGCCTCGAGGGAACGATCGCTCTACCGTCGGGAGAGTTATCGTTAAGAGGGGACACCCTACGCGTGCGGCCCGAGGACCGCACGAAACGCCTCTTGACGGGCGGTTCTCGGAGGCTCTCATGACCCCAACCCGTGCTCCGTCCGCTCGCCGGGCCCGGGACATCGGCCTCGACGTTCGGGCGCCGAAGACGCGCTGCGATGACCGGCACTGCCCGTTCCACGGGCGGCTCCCGGTCCGCGGTCAGGTCCTCGAAGGGACGGTCGTCTCGACGGGAATGCAGCGTACCGCGGTCGTGGAACGCACCCTGCTCCATTACGTCGCGAAGTTCGAACGGTACGAGAAGCGCCGACGGCGCTACCTCGCGCACGCTCCGCCGTGCCTCAACGTCCCGGTCGGTCACCGCGTCCGCATCGCCGAGACCCGTCCGCTCTCCAAGCTCGTCTCCTTCTGCATCGTCGAGGACCTCGGGGAGGCGGCCCGCCGCGTCCGCGGCGAGGAGCCGGTTGACGCCCCGACCGAGCTCGAGGCGGTGGAGGAGAAGCCATGAAGGGCCTCGCGGGCCGCCGGAGCCGCTCGCTCCCGAAGGGGGCGCGGCTCGAATGTGTCGACAACACCGGCGCGAAGGTCGTCGAGATCATCGCCGTGCGCAACTGGCACGGCACACACCGTCGCTATCCGAGGGCCGGGATCGCGGACCTGGTCATCGTCTCCGTGAAGAAGGGCACTCCCGAGATGCGCCGCCAGGTCCTGCACGCCGTCATCGTCCGAGCCCGCGCGCCGTTCCGACGGCCGGACGGGACACGGGTCCAGTTCGAGGACAACGCCGCTGTCATCACGACCGAGACCGGGGAGATCAAGGGGTCCCAGATCAAGGGGCCCGTCGCCAAGGAGGCCGCCGAGCGCTGGCCGCGGATCGCGGCGGCGTCGTCGATCATCCTGTAGGAGGACCCCCCCGATGACGATCTCTCCCCATTCCCCGCGGCGCCAGAGAAAGGCGCTCTACACCGCCGATACGTTCGAGCGGCGGATCCGCATGGGCGTTCCCCTCTCTCGGGAGCTCCGCGCCCGGTTCCACCGCCGGACCCTGCCCGTCCGCAAGGGGGACATCGTCCGCGTCCTCTCCGGCAGCTTCGCCGGTCGGGAGGAACGCGTCGCGCGCGTCGACCGCCGAGGCTACTCGGTCACGCTCGACAACGTCACGCTCAAGGCGGCCGACGAGAAAATGAAACCGCTCTCGCTCGGCGTCGGTCACCTCGTCATCACTCGCCTCAACCTCTCCGACCCCTGGCGCCGCCGCTCGATGCGCGTGCGGGACGAGGACGTCACGGCGGAGGAGCGCGGCGAGAAGGTCGCCGAGGACGAAGAGGCGCCCGCGGGCGAGACGACCCCCGAAACGCCCGCCCCCGCACCTCCGAGCGCCGAACCCTCGCCCGAGCCGGAGCCCGAGGTGGCGTCCTCCCCGGCCGAGAGCGCGGACGCCGAGGACGATGACGAGGCCGATGCGGCTCCCGCCGCCGGGAAAGCTCCCCGGCGCGCCCGGGCGAAGCCTGCGAAGGAGGACGAACCATGACCTTCCGTCTGAAGCGTCGGGCCGCCCCCCGCAGCTGGACCATTCCCCGGAAGGGTACGAAGTGGCTGAAGCGTCCGGCCCCGGGGCCGCACGCCCAGGACCAGTCGATCCCGCTCCTCCTCGTCCTTCGGGACCTCCGTCACGTGGTCGCGAGCACCCGGGAGGCACGGATCCTCCTGCGCTCGGGCGCGGTGAAGGTCGACGGCAAGGTCGCGAACGACCTCTCCCGAGGCCTCGGCCTGATGGACACGCTCTCCCTCGCCGCCCCGCTCGACGCCCACTTTAGGGTCGTCAAGGACCGGCGCGGGAAGCTGACCCTCGTCACAATCCCGTCCACCGAGGCGACCGTCAAGATTGGGCGGGTCCGCTTCAAGCACGCCGTGACCGGCGGCAAGGTCGAGGTGACCTTGCACGACGGGAGGAACTTCCTCGTGCCGGCCACGACCCCCTACCGGGTCGGCGACTCGGTGAAGATTGCGCTGCCCGAGCAGAAGGTGGTGGAACACTTGCCCCTCGCTCCCGGGTCCCTCGCTTACGTCGCGGGCGGGTCGCACGTCGGGGAGCTCGCCCGGGTCGAACGGGTCGAGGTCCGCAACTCCTCTCAGCCGAACCTGGTCCACTTCAAGGAAGGGTTCTCGACGATCAAGGAATACGTCTACGTCGTCGGCCAGAACGCTCCCGAGGTCACGCTCGCCGAGGGGGTCGACCGATGAGCGCTCCGCCGTCCGCCGCCGCCGCGCCCCCCTCGAGCCCGCCGGGGACGAACCCGTACCGCGCCGTCCGGGTCATCAAGGTCGTCGTGAACGCCGGGGTCGGCGAGTCGGGCGAGCCCCGCACGAAGGCCGAGAAGGTCCTCCAGATGGTCACCCACCAGAAACCGATCGCGACCCGCTCCCACTCCACGAACCGCGACTTCGGCATCCGCCAAGGGCAGGAGATCGGGGCGAAGGTCACCCTTCGGGGAGAGGTCGCGCTCGAGTTCCTCCGACGGGCGTTCGATGCCCGGGACAAGCAGTTCGACGTCGACTCGATCGACCGGAACGGGAACTTCTCCTTCGGGATCGCGGACTACACCGACTTTGTCGGGATGAAGTACGACCCGGCGATCGGCATCCACGGGATGGACATCGCCGTGGAGATGGGCCGCGCGGGCCACCGGATCCGCAATCGCCGACTCCAAGCGCGGCCGCTCCCGAAGGCGCTCCGCTCGACCCGGGAAGAGACCCGCGGCTTCCTCGTCTCCACGTTGGGGGTGACGCTCCTTGAGTGAGCCTAAGAAGAACTTCGGGCGCAAGGACGGGTGCCTGCGCTGCGACCGTAAGCGCGGGATCGTCCGCCGCTACGGACTCCACCTGTGTCGGCAGTGCTTCCGCGAGGTCGCGATGGACCTGGGCTTCAGGAAGTACCAGTAGGGAGGGACGAACGATGCAGATGGACCTACTCAACGACGCGCTCGTCACCCTCCGGCACGCCGACCGGGACGGCAAGCCTCGCGTCGAGATCGCCCCCACCTCGAAGCTGATCGCCGAGGTGCTCCGGATCTTCCGGGAGCACCACTACATCGAGGAGTTCACGTTCGTGCCGACGGGCCGGGGCGGAAAGTACGACGTCGCGCTCTCCCGTCGGATCAACTACTGCGGCGTGATCAAGCCGCGCATCTCCGTCGCGTTCGATGGCCTCGAGCGGTTCGAGTCCCGCTTCCTGCCCGCCCAGGACTTCGGGATCCTGGTCCTCTCGACGAACCGGGGTGTCCTCTCCCACCAGCAGGCCCGGGAGCTGAAGATCGGAGGTCGGCTGCTCGCCTATGTCTACTGAACAGGAGCGCGGCCAGGAGACGATCGACGTCCCGAAGGGCGTCACGTTCACCCTGACCGGCCGGCGCCTCCACGCGAAGGGACCGCTCGGGTCGGTCGACCGGCCGTTCCCGTCCGACGCCCTCGAGCTCACGACCGGACCGGCAAAGGTCACGATCACGCTCCGTCTCCCCTCGCACCGGAAGCGGTCCCAAGCCCTGCTGAAGACGTGGGCCGCGCACCTACGGAACCTCGCGGGCTCGCTCACCCTCGGCGTCGAGGCGCGTCTCCGGGTCGTCGCCGCGCACTTCCCGATGAAGGTCCAGGTGAAGGAGAACCACATCCTCATCGAGAACTTCCTCGGCGAGAAGCACCCCCGCTCCTCCGACCTCCTCCCCGGAACGAGCGCCCGGCTCGACGGGGATTACCTGATCCTCTCGGGCTACGATGTCGAGCAGGTCGGCCAGAGCGCCGCCAACATCGAGCGCGCGAGCCGGATCCGGGAGTACGACCCCCGGGTCTTCCAGGACGGCATCTACCTCGTCGACCGGGCCCATCTCAAAGAGGCGACCTGATGGCCGACGAGAGCCCCCCCGAGCCGAAGAGCGAGCCGCCCGCCGACGAGGCACCCCGCAAAGCCCCGCCGCGCCGCCGGGTGAGGGCCGCGCCGAAGGAGGGGGCCCCGCCTCCGGCCGAGAAGCCCGAACCCGCGGCGAAGGACGAAGGCCCGCGGGCGCCCCGGCGCGCCGACCTCTCGTCGGGGCAGAAGACGCTGCTGCGGACCCGGGGAGAGATCGACCGGCGACGCCCGCTCTTCGGGCGCCAGGCCCGCTACCGATACTACCGCATCGGACGGGACATGTCGTGGCGCGCGCCCCGAGGTCTCCAGTCCAAGCAGCGGCGCCACTACGGCTACCGACCGAAGGTCGTCCGCGTCGGGTACCGCTCACCCGCCCGCGTCCGGGGGCTGGTTCCGAGCGGGTTCCGCCCAATCATCGTCCACACCGCGTCCGACCTCGAGAAGATCAACGCCCGCCTCGAGGCGGCGATCATCGCCCGCACCGTCGGCACCCGACGGCGCCTCGTCCTCGAAGAGACGGCCCGAAAGCTCGGGATCCACGTGCTCAACCCCATCGTGAAGTCGGAGCGGGAGGCGTAGCGCAGCGCATGCCCGACCTTTCGAACCAACGTCGTCTCGCCGCCGCGCTGCTCAAGTGCGGCGAGGGCCGGGTCTGGATCGACCCCGCGAGCCAGGAAGAGCTCGCCGATGCGGTCACCCGTTCGGACGTCCGCAGCGCGATCAAGGGCGGGGTGATCCGTCGGGCTCCCATCCAGGGGACCTCGCGGGCCCGGGCTCGCCTCCACGCGATCGAGGTTGGGAAGGGCCGACACTCCGGACCCGGCTCGCGTCGCGGCACCCCGTCCGCGCGGGTGCCTCGCAAGGAGCGGTGGATGCGTCGCATCCGGGCCCAACGCAAGCTCCTCCAGGAACTTCGCTCGACGAAGAAGATCCCTCCCGCCGTCTACCGGGAGTTCTACCGCCGTGCGAAAGGCGGGATGTTCCGTAGCCGCGCGCACCTTATCGTCAACCTTCGTCTCGCGGGCCACCTTCAGGAGGGAAAGAAATGAGCACCGGTCCTCGCTATCGGGTCCACTTCCGCCGCCGGCGGGAAGGGAAGACCGACTACCGGGTCCGGCTCCGTCTCCTCAAGTCCGGCACCCCGCGCGCGGTCGTCCGCTTCTCGGGCCGCCGGGTCCGGGTCTCGATCGTCCAGTATGACCCCGTCGGGGACCGGGTCGTCGCGGTGGCCGAGAGCGCGGAGCTCGCCCGGGTCGGATTCCCCGCCTCCAGCTTCTCGTCCACGCCGGCCGCCTACCTGACGGCGTACCTCGCCGGCCTTCGCTCGAAGTCCGCGGGCGCCGAATCGGTCGTCCTGGATACCGGCATCCGTCACCCTACCGAGGGCGGTCGGCTCTCCGCCGCGCTCAAGGGACTGCTCGACTCGGGCATGGAGGTCCCGCACGGGGAGGGCGGCTTCCCGAGCGCCGAGCGCCTGAACGGAGCGCACCTCCCGAAGCCCTTGCCTCAGCCCCTCGAAGCGTACAAGATGAAGCTCCCCGAGATCGTCCCGCGGACGGAGGCCCCACCGTGAGCGGTGCGATGAGCGGTCCGTCCCGCGGAGGGTTCGGCCCCGGCGGCCCCGCCCCGCCTCCCCCGTGGGTGCCGAAGACCGAGCTCGGCCGGCGCGTCGCCGCCGACGAGATCACGACGATGGCCGCCGCCATCGAAAGCGGCCTTCCGCTACGGGAACCCCAGATCGTCGACAAGCTCCTCCCCGGCCTCCACGACGAGGTACTCGACGTGAACATGGTCCAGCGGATGACCGACTCCGGCCGCCGGTTCAAGTTCGCCGTCACGGTCGTCGTCGGCAACGGCGACGGGTTCGTCGGTCTCGGTCGGGCGAAGGGTCGTGAGGTCGGCCCGACGATCCGGCGCGCGATCGACCGGGCGAAGCTCGAGGTCGTCGAGGTGTTCCGGGGCTGCGGCAGCTGGGAATGCGGCTGCGGCCGGGCGCACACCCTTCCGTTCCAGGTCCAAGGACGCGTCGGCTCGGTGGTCGTGACGTTCAAGCCCGCGCCCCGAGGCGTCGGCCTCGCGGTCGGCGATGTGGCGAAGCCGATTCTCCGGTTCGCCGGCATCACGGACGCCTGGGGGTTCACGGACGGACACACGAAGACGACCGTCAACTACGCGCAGTCCGCCTTCCAGGCGCTGGTCGCGCTCTCCCAGCTCAAGGTCCCCGCCGAGGACGCCACCCGTCTCAAGATCGTCCGTGGGCCCGTCGGGACCTCCATCCTGCCCCCCAAGGACGAGAACGCTCCCCGACCGATCCGCGGCGGCCGAGGCGGCCGCGGGCGACGCCCGCCGATGCGCGGCGGAGGGCCCGGACGGGGCGGACCCGGAGCCCCGAGGGGCGGGCCACCGCGTCCCGCGCCGCCGAGGGGGAACTGACCATGGCCTGGATGATCGTCCGGGTCCGCGGCTCCATCCACGCCCGGCACGACGTGGTCGAGACCCTCCGCTACCTCCACCTCACGCGGCCGAACCACGCGACGGTCGTTCCCGAGATTCCGTCCGTCCGCGGCATGCTCACGACGATCCAGGGCTACGTCACCTGGGGCGAGGCCGAGCCCGAGACCGTGTCGCTGCTCCTCCAGGAACGCGGCGAGACCGCGACCGGCGAGCGACTGACCGCGGAGACCGTCCACGACATCGCTCCGGGAAAGGACCTTCCGGCGCTCACGCGCTCCATCGCCGAAAAGGGCCTCACCGACGTGCGGGGCCTGAAGCCGCTCTTCCGCCTTCGGGCTCCGAAGGGAGGCTGGCGGTCGACCAAGAAGCCGTTCACCCTCGGCGGCGCGCTCGGGTACCGGGGTCGCGCGATCAACGAGCTCGTCCGCCGGATGATGTAAGAGGAAGTCCATGCCGAGTCGCACACGGAAGTTCCGCGGACTGAGGACGCACGGACGAGGGATCAAGGCCGGTCGCGGCGCCGGCAAGCAGGGAGGCCGGGGGAACGCGGGGCTTCACAAGTACAAGTTCAAGTCGATGCTCATCTACGCTCCCGACCATTTCGGCCGTCACGGGTTCAAGCGACCGTACCAGATCGTCACGCGCCCGACCAGTCTGAACGTCGGTGAGCTCGAGGCGTTCGTGCCCCAGCTCGAGGCGGTCGAAGCGCTCTCCCGGGATGGGGAGGCGTTCGTCGCGGACCTCACGAAGGCGGGCGTCGATCGGCTGCTGGGCGGAGGGAGCGCGGCGCGGACCTGGAAGGTGGTCGTCCGCCACGCTTCGAAGCACGCCCGCGAGAAGGTGACCATCCTCGAGGCCCCCTCGGACGGCCCGAAAAAGGCGAGCGCGAAATCCCTCCCGTAGACTATATAACTCGCGTACCGGCTCCGAGACGACCTCATGGCGGAAGAGGATATCCCGCGGGACCGCCGGTGGGCGATTCCGCTCGCCCTGGTGGCGGTCGGTATCCTCGCCCTGTTCTGGTTCTGGGGTCAGCCGACCCTCATCGCGTTCGGGTTGCTCGCCGCGGCGCTGGCCGCCATCTTCACGCTGTTCTACCTCGGGCTCTCGTACAACGGCTCGCGCTCGAAACTGTACGGCCTGAAGCCGGTCACGACGCGCATGCCCGCCGTCACGCAGCCGAAAGGCCACGTGCACTTCCGGACGAAGCTGTTCTGGACGCTCGGGATCCTGCTGCTCTACTTCCTGCTGACGAACATCTACCTCTTCGGCGTCAACCAGGCGACCGTCATCGACCTGTTCGCGAGCTACCGCGCGATCCTCGCCGGGGCACAGGGCACCCTCATGCACCTCGGGATCGGCCCGATCGTCACCGGGTCGATCATCATGCAACTGTTCACGGGCGCGAAGATCATCAACCTCGACCTCACCGACGACGAGGACAAAGGGGTCTACCAGGGGACCCAGAAGGTCGTCGTCATCTCGATGATCTTCATCGAGGCGATCCCCCAGGTCTACGGGTACCTCTCGCCGTCCGGCTCCCTCGTCTCGAGCCTCGGGACCATCTCCCCCGGGAACGGCCTCTTGCTCGCGAACGCGATCATCATCGCCCAGCTCGTCTTCGGCAGCTACCTCGTCTTCCTGATGGACGAGGTCGTCTCGAAGTGGGGGATCGGCAGCGGGATCTCGCTCTTCATCGCCGCCGGCGTCTCCCAGCAGATCATCCAGGGAACGCTCAACTGGGTGCCCCAAAACCCATCTCTCGGGGTCTCCGCGACGAACCCTCCGAGCGGAACGATCCCGAAAACGCTCTGGTTCTTCACCCACTACACGGCCAGCCAAATGGCCGGAGGAGGCTGGGAGCAGGTCCTGTTACGTTCGCCGAACCCGGTCGTCGCCTTCGTCGGCACGGCCGCGATCTTCTTCCTCGTGGCGTGGACCGAGTCGACCCGCATCGAACTCCCGCTCTCGCACGCCGAGGCGCGGGGGGCTCGGGGCCGGTACCCGCTCCGCCTGATCTACGCGTCGAACATCCCGGTCATCCTGATGTCGGCGCTGCTCGCCAACGTCTCGATGATCACGATCCTTCTCTGGACGAACCCGACCCTGATCCACTTCCCGGTCATCGGCCATCAGTGGTGGGTGGGGGCGTACCCCACCGCGACCCAAGCGACCACTTTAGGGATCAGCCAGACCACGCCCCTCGGCGGCGGAGCCTACTACCTCTCGACGCCGAACGGCTTAGAGTCCTGGCTACTGCCGATGCTCAACTACCAGGAGTACGGCGCGTTCCTGGTCGGTCATGCCTGGTGGCAGGGCCTCGTCCACGTCGCGGTCTTCTTCGGCGCGATGGTCGGAGGGTCGATCCTATTCGCCAAGTTCTGGATACAGACGACGAACATGGGCCCGGAGGCGGTCGCGCGGCAGATCGAGGCGTCCGGCATGCAGATCCCCGGGTTCCGTAGAGAGCCCCGGGTCCTGCGACGGGTCCTCGAACGGTACATCCCGGTCATCACCGTCATCTCCGGAGCCGCGGTCGGTTCGCTCGCCGCCGGCGCGGACCTGATCGGAACCCTGGGGAACGCCTCCGGTACCGGCGTTTTGCTGTGCGTCGGGATCATCATCAACCTCTACGAGGCGATGGGCCGCGAGCAGCTGATGGAAATGAACCCGCTCCTGCGTCGGTTCCTCGGAGGCGAGTCCTGATGAGCGGCTCCGGTACGCCGCTCCCCTCCTCCGCGGACGCTGCGGAGCCGCTCCCGGAGGAGCCGGCCGAGCCCGAGGAACCGGAAGGCGAGGCCGCGACCGAGGAGACCGAACCGAAACCCGCGGCGAAACCGGCGAGGCCCCCCCCGCCCCCCTTCAAGATCTCGACCTTCATCTACGTCTTTCTCGGCCTGCTCGGCCTCTGGATGCTCATCGAGCCGGCCGCGCGGAACTCGATCGCCGGCCTCTTCGGCACGAGCCCCGGGAGCACGGGGCCGCTCTACTGGCTGATCGGGTTCAACTCGAACTGGCTCCTGCTCACGATGGCGCTCGCCGGCGCGATCGAGATGTTCGTCACGTCGATCGCGTACAACTACACGACGAACTGGATCAAGGCCGCGAAGGTCCAGAAGTGGAGCTCGGCGTTCCGCAAGGTGCAGATGGAAGCGATCCGCTCCGGGAAGAAGGACCGGATCGCGGCCCTCAAGCCCCAGCAGGAGAAGCTCACGCGGCTCTCGGGCGAGGTCTCCATCGCCCAGTTCAAGGGGATGGCGATCACCTACTTCCTCCTCATCCTGATCTACACCTGGGTGGGCCTCACGATCGCGGCCGCGAACTCGGTGCAGCAGACGGTGAGCCTGGGCACCGGGAGCACGCTCAACCTGCTCTCGCACGTCGGGGCCCTTCCGATCCCCTGGTGGTTCGTGATCTTCAGCCTCTACACGGTGCCGTTCTCCCTGGTCTTCCGCCGGCTGCTGAAGCACCTCTGGCTTCGGAAGTACGCGAAGGAGCACCAACTCCCGCCCTTCGCCCCGGCCTTGCAAACGGCCGGGGGGTCGGCGTGATCGGCGCCGTCGTCACGGTCGGCGGCCCCCCCGGAAGCGGCAAATCGACCGCGGGGCGATTGGCGGCGGCCTCGCTCGGTCTCGAGTTCCATTCGGTCGGGGAGCTGTTCCGCGCCGAGGCGCGGAGCCATGAGATGGACCTCGCGGAGTTCGGACGGTACGCCGGGGCCCATCCCGAGGTCGACCGGGAGCTCGACCGCCGCATGCAGGCGCTCGCCCGCCCCGGATGTCTCCTCGATGGCCGGATCCAAGGCGCGCTCTGCCACCGCGCCGGCGTCCCGGTCTACGACCTCGTCGTGACCGCCCGGGAGGACGTGCGCGTGCGCCGCGTCGCGGACCGGGACGGTCAGTCGGTCGAGGAGGCCCGGGCGAAGGTGCGGGAACGCGAGGCGGGCGAACGCGACCGCTACCGGCGCTTCTACGGGATCGACCTCGAGCACGAACGACCGGACCTTGTCATCGATTCGAGCGACCGACCGCCTCTCGAGGTGGCGGACGCGATCTTGGAGTTCGTCCGGGGACGCGAAGCGGCGGCGGTCCCCCGATGACCGACCCGACCGTGACCGACTCGGTGGATACGCGCCTTCGCGACGGCGCGTTCCTCCTCATCGACAAGCCGAGGGGACCTTCGTCGCACCAGGTCACGGCGTGGGCGCGCGACCTTCTCGGGGTCTCCGTCGCGGGGCACGCCGGCACCCTCGACCCGAACGTATCGGGTCTCCTCTGGGTCGGCGTCGGGCCCGCGCTCAAGCTCTTGCCGCTCGTCCTCGAGTTCCCGAAGCGGTACATCGCCTCGGTCGTCCTCCACGGCCCCGTCCCGGTCAAGGAGGTCGAACGGGTCCTCGCGGAGTTCACCGGCCCGATCTACCAGACCCCGCCGGTCCGCTCGGCGGTGAAGCGCGAACGGCGGGTCCGCACGATCCATCGGCTCGAGCTCGTCGAGGCCGACGGGCCCCGCCTCCTCCTCGACCTGACCGCCGACTCGGGCACGTACGTGCGCACTCTCGCCGTCGACGTCGGCGAGGCGCTCGGACTGGGGGGTCATATGGAGGAACTGCGGCGGGTCGCGAACGGTCCCTTCCGGGAGCGGGACTCGGTCCCGCTCGCTGTGCTCGCGGACGCCGCGGCCGCGCGCGCGGCCGGCGACTCGGCGCCGATGCTCGCGCTCCTACATCCGATCGAGGAGGTCTGGCGGGAGTTCCCCACGATCGTCGTCAAGGATGGTGCGGCGAGCGCGCTCGCGCACGGGGCCGGGCTCGCGAGCGGCGGGATCCTGGCGCTCCCGAAGCCGTTCTCCCGGGGCGCCCGCGTCACGCTCGTCACTCGGTCCGGCGAGCTCGTCGCCACCGGGGTCGCGCTCCGGGGCTCGGACGAGGTCGGCCACGTGAAGCACGGCTGGGTGGTCGACGAGACCCGGGTGTTCGTCGACCCGGATCGGTTCCCGGCCCTCTGGCAGAAGTCCGGGAAGGCGAAACGCCCTCGACCCCCGACCCCCCAAGGATAGGCTTATTTCGCGGGCCCTTTCCGCCCGCCTGATGGAGCCGCTCCCCGAGCACCCGACGACGGCGGCGAAGGGACCGTTCGCCACCCTCGGACGCTGGATCGTCCGACACCCGTGGTACCCGGTGGTCTTCTGGGTGGTTCTGCTCGTCGTCGCCGTTCCGTTCCTCCCGCTGCTCGGGTCGGTGACGACAAACTCTGCCACGAGCACTCCCTCGAACTCTCCGAGCGCGCAGGCCAATGCCGAGCTCGCCCGCCTCTTTCCCGCCAGCGTCGGCGGCTCGTCGAGCACGCTGCTCTTCTACGGACCGAACCTGACGGACACGAACGCGCAGCGCGTCATCCTGAACGTGACCGCGGCCGTCGCCGGCGATCGTTCGCTCACGGACCTTGCGGGGGTGGCGAACGTCTACACCGAGTACTCTTCCTATCTCGCGGGACAGGCCGAACTCGCCGAGCGGTTCCTCGCCGCCAACCTCACCAACGGGACCGGCCTTCCGCCGAGCTTCCTGGACCTCGTCGCGGCGGCATTCCCCCACGGGTTCACGAGCCCCTCCGCGCCGTTCACGTGGGCGAATGCGACGGTCCGGGCGTCGACGCTCGCCTCGGAGCCGCTCCCCGTGCCCTACTCGATCTACTCCTCGTTCGTCGCCTCGGCCGGAACGGCGACGATCGTTCAGGTCTACTTCTCCGAGCCCGATGGGTACACCAACTCCTCCGCCGGGCAGCCCGTCTACTCCGACCTCGGGAAGATCGATCCTCTGGTCGAGTCGACCGTCCGCGCCTCCGACCCGACCCGGTCGATCACCTACGTGCAGACCGGCCCCGCACCGCTCGACCTATTGACGCAGACCTCGACCAACGACTCGCTTTCGCTCGTCCTTCCGATCACGGTCGGACTCCTTCTCGCGATCTCGATGCTCTACTTCCGATCCCCGGTGACACCGCTCCTCACGTTCGCGGGCCTCGGGATCGCGCTCGTCCTCGGCCTCGGCGGGACCGTGCTCGTCGGAGAGGTGGTTTGGCACGTCGACACGTCGGCGCTCGCGCTCGAGGAGGTGTTCGTCCTCGGCATCGGGACCGATTACGCGATCTTCCTCGTGGCGCGCTATCGAGAGGAGCTCGTCGGCGGAGCGTCGTCCGACGAGGCGATCGTCACGGCGGTCACCTGGGCGGGGAAGTCCGTCGCCACGAGCGGCTCGGCGGCGATGATCGCGATGGTCGCGCTCACGTTCAGCGGGGTCGCGCTGATCGCCCAGTGGGGCTCGGTCCTCTCTCTCGCGGTCTTCATCACGCTCGCGCTCTCCCTCACCCTCATTCCCGCGTTCCTGAAGATCCTGGGCCCGCGGATCCTCTGGCCGAACACGGGCCAACGGTTCCACCGTCAGGCCACCGAGCTCGCGAGCCGGATGGCACGCGAGGAGACGTACTTCTACCGGGCCGGGCGGGCGACGCAGCGTCGACCCTGGACGTTCGTGGCCGTGCTGATGGGCATCTCCGTCCCGCTCGTCCTCATCGCGGTCTCGGCGCCGGTCGCCTACGACTTCTACGGACAGCTTCCGAGCGGTCAGCCCGCCACCAACGGCCTCGTCGAGCTCGGGGACCACTTCGGGAATGGGTTCGCCGTCCCGTCCTTCGCCCTGGTGACGTTCGCCCAGCCGCTCGTGGTCGGGAACGCGACGAACGCGCAGGAGTTCGGGGACATTGCCACGCTGACGGCGAAAGCCGACGCGACCTCGGGGATCGCCGCGGTAGGATCCCCGGTCGGGCCGGACGGCACGAGCCTTGCGAACTGGCTGAACCTCTCGACCCTTCCGCCCGCCACGCGCGCGAACCTGCTCGCGTCGCTCTCCCAGTTCGTCGGAACCGACGGACGCACGGTCCGCCTCGATCTACAGCCGTCCGCCACCGGGCTTTCGCTCTCGGCCGTGACGGCGGTCGACGCGGTCAAGTCGTCGTTCGGGTCGTACGCCTCGGACCACCCGGAGATCGTCTCGACCGCGTACGGAGGGGGCGCGCCGACCATCAACGACATCGCCCAGCAGACCTTCACCGCGACCGTCTACCTGGCGATCGCGGTGACGCTGGGCCTCATCGTCGTCCTGCTGGTCGTCCTGCGGTCCTGGGTGATCGCGCTCATGGCGCTCGCCACGATCGGGCTCTCCATCGCCTGGGCGTGGGCGGCGAGCTACCTCGTTTTCCAGGAGCTCCTCGGGTTCCCGCTCTTCTTCTACGTCCGGACGATTCTCTTCATCCTCGTCCTCGGCCTCGGGATCGACTACACCATCTTCCTGATGACGCGGGTCAGCGAGGAGCGGGTCCGGGGCCGGACCAGCTCGGAAGCCGCGGTCGAGGGCGTGGCTCGCACGGGCGGGATCATCACCGCCGCGGCGATCATCCTCGCGAGCGCGTTCGCGGCGCTCACGGTCGGGTCGTTCACCCTGATTCGCGCGATCGGGTTCTCGGTCGCGGTCGCGGTGATCCTGGACGCGATGGTAGTGCGAACGTACATGGTTCCCGCTTTCCTCCAGACCTGGGGCGACCGGGCTTGGACATGGTTCGGCCAGCGCCCGAAGGCCGTGGTCCCCGCCCCGGACCCGAGCCTTTCGGCCCCGCCGGTCCCTGCGGGGCCGGCCGCCGATCCCTCCGAACCGTAGCCTACGGGGTAAGGAAACGGGCGCGCGCTCGCTCGAGGTGCGGGTCCGGGGACGAGGCCTCGATGACCTCGAGCACTTTCCCCTGAGCGTCGATGAGGAACGTGACCCGGCGGGCCAAGCCTCGGGGTCCGAGGACCCCGTACGCGGTGGCGACGCTCTTCGACGTGTCGGCGATGAGCGGGAACCCGATGCTGTACTTCTGGGCGAACGCTTTCTGCACGGGGCAGTCGTCCACGCTCACTCCGACGACACGTACCTTGCGCGCGAGGTACTCTCCCTGGACGTCCCGGAATCCCTTCGTCTCGATCGTGCAGCCGGGCGTGTCCGCCTTGGGATAGAAGTAGAGGACGACGGGGGACCCTCTCAACGAGGATAGCCGAAAGGGGGTTCCGTCCTGGTTCGGCGCGGCGAAATCGGGGGCGGTGTCACCGGCGGCGATCATGGTCGACTCAGGAACGGCGGGGTATTTTACGCGGTTGTCGAGGTCGGAGCGACTCTACCCGGTCGCGACC
This sequence comes from Thermoplasmata archaeon, assembly GCA_052325545.1. Classification (GTDB taxonomy): domain Archaea; phylum Thermoplasmatota; class Thermoplasmata; order Lutacidiplasmatales; family UBA184; genus Lutacidiplasma. The sequence goes on along the minus strand of JBKQUP010000007.1, from coordinate 37,138 downwards.
GTGACGAGCGTCTCGGTCGACTTGATCCCGGGGACCTTGCGGATCCGGTGGACGACCGTGTCGAGCGCGGCGTTGATGTGCGCCGCCTGGACCTTCACGATCAGGTCGAACGGCCCCGTCACGGCCTCGACCTCGGTGACTCCGGGGACCGCCTTGAGGCGCTTCAGGACCTCGTCGAGCCGGCCGACATCGGTCTCGACCAATAGGTAGAGGGTCTCCATCCGGGGATTGCGCACCCGCTCTCCGGAGCACGCTTCCTCCCCATCAAGCTTCCGAAGCGGCGTTCGGGTAACCCGGTCCCAAAGCGTTAAGCGGGGCAGAACGCCGATTCGTGTGCCATGCCTCTCCGGTTGGAGGACACTCGGTCCGGGGAGCGCCGGACCGTCCGACCTCGACCCGGCCGCCCCGTGACGCTCTACGTGTGCGGGCCGACCGTCTACGACGCGGCCCACGTCGGTCACGCCCGGACCTATCTGTTCTTCGACGTCGTCCGCCGCTTCCTCACCGCCGAAGGAATGTCGGTCCACCACGTGATGAACGTGACGGACTTCGAGGACAAGATCGACCACCGGGCCGCGGAGCTCGGCCTCAGCTGGCGCGCCCTGGCGCGCCGGGAGGAGGCCGGGTTCGTCCGGGACATGTCCGCCTTCGGGATCCTCCCGCCGGCGCAACGCCCGCGCGCAAGCACGTTCGTCCCCGAGATCATCCGGGTCGTGGAGGCCCTCGCCAAGACCGGACGGGTCCGTCGCGAAGGGGACGTGTGGATTTACTCGCCTCCGGACCGGCCGCTCGGGGAGAACTTCCCCACGGACTCGGAGCTCGCCCGTCATGCGGTGGTCGAGCCCGAGCACCCGTTCCCCCGCCGGGAAGGAGCCGTGGGAGAGTTCGTGGTCTGGAAGCGGCAGGACCCTCCGCTCCCGTCCTGGAAGAGCCGTTGGGGCGCGGGGGCCCCCGGTTGGCACCTCGAATGTTACGCCATGGCCCGTCGGATCCTCGACCTCCCGGTGGACCTCCATGGCGGCGGCCTGGACCTGATCTACCCGCACCACCACGCCGAGAACGAGATCGCCCTCGAACTCGATAGGAAGCCGTTCGCGCGGCTGTTCGTCCACACCGCGTTCGTCCTTCAGGACGGCGCGAAGATGTCGAAGTCGACCGGGAACCTCATCTCCCTGCGCACCGCGCTGCGGCGGTCGAGCCCGGGCGGCCTCCGGTGGTACCTCCTATCGACCCCGTATGGGGTCCGGCTCGAATGGAGGATGAACGCGCTCGAGGCGGCGGACCGGGAGTATCGAGAGCTTCGTCGGCGTTTGGCCCGCTGGCTCTCCCCCGGTGCGGGAGGCGCCCTCGGCGCTTCCCTCGCCCTCCGACTGTCGGAGGGGACGCGAGGCGACCTCGCGGAGGGGCTGGCCGCTCACCACGTCATCGAACGGCTGCGAGAGTTCTCCGCCCAGCTGGGCCGGGACCCCAGCGAACGGGTCGCCGCGGGAGACCGGACGGCGGCGCGCGACGCGGTGAGAGCCGTCGAGGAACATACCGGGATGCCGCTGCTCCCGCTCAGAGACCCGAGCGGTCGACGACCACGCTGAGACCGTTTCCGCCGCCCATGCACGCCGTGGCGAGCCCGAGATGGCTCTTCGAACGGACGAGCTCCTGAACGAGCGTCACCACGATTCGGGCTCCGCTCGCGCCGATCGGATGCCCGAGCGCCACCGCGCCTCCGTGGACGTTGAACTGCTCTTCGGTGAACCCGAACGTCCGCTGGACCGCGATGGACGCAGAGGAGAACGCTTCGTTGTGCTCGACCCGGTCAAAATCCGAAGGCGTGAGGCCCGTCCGCTCGAGATGCTTTCGGACCGTGGGGATCGGCGCTTCCATGACGTCCCGGGGGTGGACGCCGCCCTCGGCGGTCGAGTGGACCCAGGCGAGCGGCTTCAGTCCTCGCCGCTCGACCTCCCGACGGCTGACGAACACGAGCGCGACCGCCCCGTCGGAGATCTGGGAGGAGTTGCCCGCGGTGAGGATGCCATTCGGCCCGAACGCCGGCTTTAGCTTCCCGAGCGCCGCGAGCGAGGTGTCCGCGCGGGGGCACTCGTCGCGGGCCAGGCCGGGCCCGCCGGGCGGCATCCCGAGCGGCACCGGAACGACCTCGCTCGAGAACGTTCCATCCTCCATCGCCTTCACGGCTCGCTGGTTGCTCCGGAGGGCGAAGGCGTCCACATCGGCGCGGGTCAGACCGAAGTGCTGGGCGACCCGCTCGCCCGTGAAGCCCATGAGCTCGTGCTCGTCGTAGGCGTCCATGAGCCCGTCCCGCTGCATCGCGTCGTCCATCGTGTGCGGTCCGGGGCGGCTGCCCCAGCGAAGGCTTCCCGGCAGGAGGTGGGGCGCGTTCGACATGCTCTCCATGCCCCCGACGAGGACCCGGTCGAACTCCTGGGCCCGTACTGCCGTGAATCCGAGCAGAATCGCCTTCAGGCCCGAGCCGCAGACCATGTTCACGGTCGCGGCGCCGACGCTGTCGGGGATTCCGGCGCCGCGGAGCACCTGGCGCGCGGGGTTCTGGCCGACGCCGGCCTGGATCCCCTGACCGAACAGGACCTCCTCGATCTCCTCGGCCGGGATCCCGGACCGCTCGATCGCGGCCCGTGCGACGTGGCTTCCGAGGGCCGGCGCCGAGAGGCCCCGCAAGGCGCCTCCGAACCGGCCGATGGGAGTGCGTACCGCGGAAAGGATGGCGACGGAAAGCTCGGGGCGGTCGGTCATGGGTTGACCAGCGGCCGGGCGATTAAGAGGCTAGCGTGCCCCCTCCCGGTGGGCCCGGGCCCGGGGCCGCTCGGACCGGCCGGTCTCCTCAGTCCTCTTCGACCCGAGGGGCGAGGAGGTAGCGACCTTCGCCGCGGCCGGCGCTCATCGAGAACTCGATCTTGAGCGGGTACTCGTTCCCGACGTGGAGGGTCGTCTCGTCCGCCGCGATCGACTTCACCATCGCGGAGAAGAAGTCGAGCGGGTACATGCTCTTCACCGGCTCCTTCACGTCGAGGCGGGTGAGCGAGTCCTTCGGGATCCGCAGGTCGAGCCGGTCCGTGTCGCCTTCAGAATGCATCGTGAAGGCGTCGGGTTCGAGCGAGAGCGTCACGTGGTCGGTGAAGCTCTCGCTTCCCCGGATCCCCTGGCGCATATCCTCGGTCTTGACCGTGACGCTGGCGGGGGGGCTCACGTTCGGAACCTTCGGGTCGGTGATCCCCGCGGGGTCGACGATCGCCATCTGACGGGTCAGGCGGCCGACCGCCGCGACGAGACGGTTCTTGCCGTCGAACTGGAGGTCGATGATGTCCCCGGGCTTCGAGAGCCGGAGCACCTCCTTGAGCTTCTCGACGTCCACGCCGATGTCGGTGCTCTCTCCCGTGAACTCCTCGAAGACGCTCTTCTGGAGCTTGAGGACGAGCATGGCGACGTGGGAGGGGTCGACCGCCTTCGCCTCGAGGCCGTCCTTCGAGATGGTCAGCTTGACCTCGCTCACAAGGGTCGAGACGACCTCGACGACCTCCCGGAGGTTCTCCATCTTGATGCGGAGCTTAAACATCCAAAGCCTCGGCGTGACACATCGGTCCCCTCTAAAAAGGTTGCCGAGAGCGGTCCCCCCCCGCAAGCGGTTTCTCCGCCGGAGATTCTCGCCCTCGCGTGACCGAACTTGCGTTCCTGGCCAACCTGGAGGCCGCCTACGTCCGGTCGTTCCGCGCGCGGGTCACCGCGCTCCCCCCCGGCGCGGTCGTCCTCGACCGGACCTTCTTCTACCCGACCGGGGGCGGACAGATGAACGACCGGGGGACCCTCGGTCCCTCCGGCGAAGAGGCGGCCGAGGTGGTGGACGTCACCAAGTCGGGCTCCTCCGTCGTCCACCGGATCCGAGGGCCCCCGAGCGTTCTCCGCCGGTTCTCGGTCGGGCTCGAGGTCGAGGGGACACTGGACTGGGACCGCCGCTACCGTCACATGCGACTGCACACCGGCCAGCACCTGCTGAGCGCACGGATCTTCGCCCGGACCGGTTTGCGGACCCGAAAGGCCCAGATGGCCGGGAGCGCGGCGAATCTCGACCTCGAAGGGACCCTGCCGCCGGACGTCCTTCCCCTCCTCGCCGCGGACCTCGCCGACGCCCTGGCCCACCCCCGGCCGGTGACCCTGCGCCACGTCCCACGGGTCGAGTGGGACCGCAACCCGTTTGCCGAGCGTTCGGGGCTCGTCCCCCTCCCGACCCAAGTGGACCCTGTTCGAGTCGTGGAGATCGAGGCCTCGGACGTCTGTCCGTGCGGGGGAACCCATCTGCGCTCGACCCGGGAGATCGGTCGGGTGATGCTCCGTCCCCCGGTGCCCGCCGGCGGGGGCGACCGGGTCGGGTTCAGCCTAGAAGAGCCTTCGCTGCCCACTCCGTCCGAGTGACGCCGTAGACGCGGACGTCGTGCCATTGGCCATGATGAAAGAGCGACGACCGTAGGGTCCCTTCGTGACGGAAGCCCAACCGCTCGAGAAGTCGGTACGAGGCTACGTTCTCGACGTCACACGTCGCGCCGACCCTCTCTACGGCGCTCCCGGCGAACAGGTGGTCGGTGAGGAGACGGACCGCCTCCCCCCCGAAGCCGCGCCCGCGCGCGGCGCGGTCGCCGACTACGTACCAGACGTCCGTGTACTCCAGGATCGGGTGGGCGCGGTAGTGGCCCACCACCCCCACGACCTTCCCTTCGTCCTTCCGCTCGATCGCGAAGCGGGGCGCGAGAGACGTCGGGTCTTCGACCGCCGAGGCCACCGCCTGGGAGAACTCGTCGAACGTGTCCACCGAGAATCGGTCGAACGGGGCGACGGTCTCCGGGTCGTTGTACCAGGTGAAGACAGCCGAGTAGTCCGCAGGAACGAGCGGCCGGAGCCGGATCCGGGTTCCTTCGAGGACCGTCATCCCGCCTCAACCGGCGGAGGTTCCCCGAGGGTACTTGGCCGACGCCTCGGCTTCGGCGGCCGCGATGGTCGCCGGCTCGGGCGGCAGGGTCACCGAGCTCACGTCCCCCTCCTCCCCCCGACGATACTCGAGCGCCTTCCGATGGCCGCTCGGAGTGAGGGAGAACACATGCTTGGGCTCCGAGTAGCCCACGACGTACTGGGTGCGTCGGTAGATCAATCGACCGATCTCGAGGACGCGGAGCGCCTGCTTGATCTCGTTCAGGTCCTCGTTGGCGAACTTCCTCAGGATCCCGAACTCGGTCGTCCACTGGGAGGCTTCGAACCGGATCTGCTGGCCGCGGTGCTCGAGCAGGTGAAGAAGGAGCAGGCGTTGCAGACGGTCAAGTTCCTCCGAGGGCATAGATGGATTCTCAGGAGATCGTGGTGATCTCGTAGTTCACGTCGAGGCCTTTCAATCGCTCGTGCATCTCCGTCATGAGTCGGATGACGTCGTCGATGGGGGCCTTGTCCTTCCACTTGTAGACGAAGTCGTGCATCCCCATCGACTCCTCGAAACCGAGGCCTTTCATCGCCTCGACGACCTTCATCGGGTTCGCGCCCTCCGAGTGAAAGGTCATCCGAACGTAAGTGCGCATAGGCCGTCCCCCCCCGGGACAATGCGTGCAGGGAGTTTAGGCGGCCCTTCGCTTATATATGCTTCCCCACCTCCAAGCCGCCCCATGTCGGACCGTCCTCTCGAGGGCCCGGTCGTGGTCACGGGCGGGGCCGGAGCGATCGGTTCCGTACTGGTTCGCTCGCTGCTCGATCGGGCGGGCGATGTACGGGTCATCGACAACCTCTCGAGCGGTCGTCGCGAGCACCTGGTCCCCTCGCCGGGAGGCAAGAAGGCCCTCCTGACCGTGGCCGACCTGAAGAACCCCGCCTCGTACGCCGACCTCTTTCGGGGCGCGGCGGCCGTGTGGCACCTTGCGACCAACCCGGACATCCGCAGGGGAATGACCGACCCCCGCCTCGACTTCGAGGAGGGGACCCTGGCCACGTTCCACGTCCTCGAAGCGGCCCGACGGCACGACGTGCCCCGCATCGCGTTCTCCTCCTCGAGCGTCGTCTACGGGCTCGCGACGGTCCTCCCGACACCGGAGGAGTACGGCCCGCTCCAGCCCCAGTCACTCTACGGGGCGGCGAAGCTCGCCGCCGAGGGCCTCATGACAGCGTACGCCCATTCCTACGGGCTCACCGTCGACATCTTCCGGTTCGCGAACATCATCGGACCGAACATGACGCACGGCATCCTCCCGGACTTCTTCGAGAAACTCCGTCGCGACCCCACCCGTCTCGAGATCCTCGGGGACGGCCGTCAGGCGAAGAGCTACCTGCGGACCGAGGACTGCGTCGCGGGGATGCTGCTCGCGAACGAACGGGCCCACGAACGGGTGAACCTCTTCAACCTGGGAGCGGTCGACCAGATCTCCGCGCGGGAGATCGGCGAGAAGGTGGTCGCGGCGCACGGTAACCGCGCGCGCATCGAGTACGCGGGAGGAGAGCGCGGGTGGGCCGGGGACGTCCCCGTGCAGCTCCTCTCGATCCGGCGCATGCAGGCGCTCGGTTGGCAACCCGGGTGGAACAGTGCTCAGGCCGTCGATCGGGCGATCGCGGAGATGGTCGAGGTCCGACGCGTTCGCACGGGCGGCGACCCCGGCGCTTAGGCCGAAGCTCACGCGGCGATCATGGAACCATAGACTCGGACGTGCGCCTCGACGACCCGAGGCCACGCGAACCGGTTCTCGGCCACGGCTCGCGCTCGGTCTCCCATCTCGCGCCGGAGCCGGTCGTCCGCGAGAAGTCGGGCTACCCGCTCCCGCATGGCGCTGACGAAGGCGGAGGGGTCGGCGTCGGGAAGCGACCAGCCGGTCGCCCCTTCCTCCACGACCCCCTCGATCGCGGGTCCTCCGACGACGGGCATCGCGGCCGAGAAGGCCTCGAGGACCGCCCCGGGGAGGATCTCGACCGAGCTCGGGTGGAGGAGGAAATCGCTCTCCGCGTAGAGCCGAACCAGCTCCTCTTCCGAGACCTCTCCAAGCATCTCGACCTGGTCGCCGGCCATTCGCACCGCGGCCGCGTAATCGGGCGACGGCATCGGCCCGGCAATCCGCAGATGGACCCCGAGACCCCGGACCGCTCGCGCCGCCAATTCCCATCGCTTGAGCGGAAGCACGACCCCGACCCCGAGGGCGTTCCGTCCCGAGCGAGCGCTCCAGTCCGGGCGGATCCGGTCGCTGTCGATCCCTATCGGGATCACCGTCACCGGAGGCAGCGGGGGACGGACGGTGGCCGCCATCGTGCGGGCCAGGGTGGGCGTTAGCGCGACCACGGCCTTCGCCCGGCGCACCGCTCGGCGCTCGAGCCAGTACCCCCAGCGGTGGGAGAGCCGGTCCCGATAAAACCAGTGACGCGAGTGAGAGGTGTAGACATACGGGTACCCGCTGAAGGCGAGCCGGTTGGCGACGACCGGCGTGTTGGCGTGGAGGACGTCGTACTGTTCGGCTTTCAGGAGCCGGGGGAGCTCCCACGCGAAGGGGTACTCGTCGACCATCCGTCGGCGGCGGACCCGGTTCACCACCTCCGCTTCGTGGCCCGCGGCGATGAGGGCGGTCCGGAAGTCGGCGAGGACCCGCTCGACCCCGCCGTACCCGGTCGGAGGAATCGGTTGGACCCCCCCTCCGATGAGGAGAATCCGCACGCCCTCCCGAGCCCCCCTCGAGATTAAGGTCTTGGCGCCTTGAGGCGCGAGGAGGATTCGACCGAAACGGCTCGGCGGGTTCCGATAACGATGGGAACGGTGTGTGTCGAGGTCGCCGTCCGCGACGACCCCCGTCTGCTCGACGCCCTCGCCTCGCTCGACCGGCAGGTCCGACGGCCGGACCGGGTCCTCGTGGCAGCATCGCCCGCCACGCCTCCGAACCTCCTGGAGGAGGCCCGTCGACGATTCCCCGACCTTCCCGTCGCGGTCCATCAATATCCCGGTGGTGTCGTGGGGGCCCGGGCTGCGAGCCTCGCCGACCTCACCGACACGGTGACGGCGTTCCTGGACGCGGACGAACGGGCGCCTCCCGAGTGGTTGGACCGCCTCGTGGCGCCGATCGAGAGCGGTGCCGTCGATTTCACCGGCGGGCCGACCCGACCGCTCCGCCCTCCCGAAGGGTCGATCGAACGCTATTCGGTCCTCCTCGAGGAATCGATCTACGCCGACCTCGTTCCTCGGCGGGTCACGTACCTCCCGCTCCAGAACACCGCGTGGAAGACCGCCTCCTTGCGGCAGCTCGGGTTCGACGCGCGGATCCCGTTCGCCGAGGACCATGACCTGGAGACCCGGGCCGCGCGCGCCGGACTGGCCGGAGCGTTCGTCCCCGACGCGTGGGTGTACCACGACAAGGGCGCCGAGACGAGCTTCTTCCGATGGGCCCGCAAGCGCTACCGGTACCAGGTCGCGATGGCGATGTCGATGATCAAGAACGACGAGCTCGCGAGCCGGCTCTCTGAACGTCGCCGGCCGGTGGCCCATCCCCTCCGCTACTTCGACGCGGCGTTGAAGCCGGTGGCCGTCTTGCACGCCGCGGCCCGCTGGCGCCGCGTGTCGACCCCGGCCGAGCGAGCGTCGGCCCGACGCCCTCCCGCGAGGGCACCGAAGACTCCGTAGTCCCACGGGGCCCCGCTCGGTAGAGCCGCCGTCCACCCTCGAGAAAACCTTATCCCGCCCCCCGGTTCGGCGAGGCGATGTCCCCCGAGGCCCATCACGGTTCGGCCGCCCGGGTCACCGAAAAAGGTGACCTGGTCCGCCTGGAGTTCGAACTCTGGACGGAGATCGGCGGAAAGAACGAGTTGCTCGACACCACGAACGAAGAGCTCGCTCAGAAGGAGAACGCGAAGACCGAGGGGAGGACGTGGGGCCCCCGGCCGCACGAGATCGGCGGGGAATACTTCCCCACAGCCATCGAGAACTCGCTGGTCGGTCTCGCGGTCGGTGACGAGGTCGTACGGGATTTCGCGCCCGCGGACGCCTTCGGCGAGCGGGACCCGAACCTCATCGAGCTGTTCTCGATGCACCAGGTTGAGCGCCTTCCCGAGATGCGGCGCGAGGACGCCCACCTCGACATCGGCACGACGCTCACGATCGAGGGCCGCCGGGGACGGGTCGTGTCCCTGACCGCGGCGCGCGTCCGGGTCGACTTCAATCCGCCGTTCGCTGGACGCAAGGTCCGTGGGAAGTTCAAGGTCGTCGAACGGGTCACCGAACCCGCCGAGCAGGCGCTCTCGGTCATCGAGCTCCAGTACGGCCGCTCTTCCGAGTTCCACGTCGAGGTCCACGAGAAGACCCTCACGGTGAAGGTCCCCGACCGGACGAAGTTCGACATCGCGTGGATGGCCGCTAAGCCGCGGGTGATCGACCGGCTCCGCACGCACCTCCACCCCCAGACCATCCGGGTCGTGGAGGAGTACGTGACCCCGGCGCCGGAGAAGAAGGAAGCCGCCGAACCGGCGAAGTCGGCCGAAAGCGCGAAAGATTCGGACGCCCCGGCGGCCGAAGTGACGGCCCCCGAGGCACCGGCGAAGCCGAAAGGCGCGAAGGCGGCCCACGCCGCCTCGAAGACGACGGCCGCTTCGGACGACGCGTAGACCATCCTTCCGACAAGACCCGCCGAACGGCGGCCTCGATGAGGCCGACCGCGCTCGAGCGAACGATGTCGCGAGAGGGCTCGTTGACTCGGGGCCAGTGCCGCTACGTGGACGGGTGCGTGGCCGGGCTCGCCCGGGAGGGGACACTCGCGATCGCGGCCGGCCACCGGTAGAGATAGACGTCCGTATCCGTGTCATGCTTCTCGGCGGTCCAGCCGGGGATGAGGTGGCAGTGGCTCACCACCCGGGCCCCGGCGGGGAGCTCGGCCTCCAGTTTCGGGCGCAGGCGGGCCATCGCGCCCGGCCAGAGGAATGCGGTGATCACCGTGGCGTCCCGGAAGCTTAGGTCGAAGAGATTCCCCCAACGCAGGGTGATCCGGTCGGCGAACGGCCCGAGGGACCTCCTCAGCTTCAGGATGAGGTAGCGGAGCGGTTCGACCTCGACCCCGACCACCCGGGCTCGGTACGTGCGCGCCGCCCGGAAGACGATCGCTCCGGTCCCGGCCCCGAGGTCGTAGAGCGTGTCCGTCGGGCCGACCTCGGCGAACCGTAGCATCGTCTCGACCGACCGTCGGGGCGTCGGTTGATACCCGGCGCCGAACAGGAACGAAGCGAAGACGAAGTAGGCGATGGCCAGCGCGAGGACCATCAGTCCCACGGCGAGGGCGAGCTGGAAGTCGTCCACGATCATCGGGCGCGCCGCCCTCCCCGCACGAGGCGGTCCGCGGCCGTTCGAGGGTCGATCCGCCGCGCGACGACCTCGTCCAGGAGCTGGCGCAGAGCGGGGTCCCGTTCGAGCCGATGCGTAAGCTCACGGCCCACGTGGTCCCGCGCGAGCCCGACGATCTCGGTCGAAAGGCGCTTCCGTTCCCCTCGGGTCCGCTCCCCGGAGGAGTCGAGGAACTTCTCGTGGGCGACCACGTCGTTCCAGAGCTCGTCGATCCCGGCCGGCTCCACCGTGGAGGTGCCGACGATGGGCGGGGCCCAGCTGCTCCCCCGGCCCCCGAGCGAGACGAGCTCGGCGAGGTCCCGTTTCGCGAGCTCGGCGCCGGGGAGGTCGACCTTGTTGACACAGAAGATGTCGGCGATCTCGAAGAGGCCAGCCTTCAGCGTCTGGACCTCATCTCCGAGGTGCGGGACGACGACCACGATGGATGTGCTCGCGATGTCCCGGATCGCCACGTCGACCTGGCCGCTCCCGACGGTCTCCACGAGGATCACGTCGTAGCCGGCCGCGTCGAGCAGGCGAGAGACCTCCCGGGTGGCGGCGGCCACCCCACCGGCCGCCCCGCGGCTCGCCATCGACCGGAAGAACACGCCATCGTCGTCGGCACGCCGTTCGAGCCGTATCCGGTCGCCCAGGACCGAGCCACCGGTGAACGGGCTCGACGGGTCGACCCCGACGACCCCGACGCTCTGCCCGAGCGACCGAAGGTGTCCGACGAGGGCGTTCACGATGCTCGACTTGCCCACCCCGAGCGGGCCCGTGAGGCCCACCACCGGGGCCCGACCGGAGCGACCGTAGAGGCTTCTCACCACCCGGTCCGCCGATGGGTCCCCGTTCTCGACCGCCGTGATCGTGCGCGCGAGGGCGCGCCGGTCCCCGTCGATGATCGCCCGAGCGGCCGCGGGAAGGCGGGAGGAGGCTCCCGTCATGCCGAACGACGGGCCAGCGACTGGGCCGTGGTGACGATCTCCTCGAGCGACGTCCCCGGACCGAAGATCGCACGGATGCCGGCCTTCTTGAGACGCCGAGCGTCCTCGTCCGGGATGATCCCGCCGGCAAAGACCGGGATGCGGCGGCCTCCCTGCTCCTTGAGGAGCGCGAGGACCCGCGGGAAGAGGGCCATGTGGGCGCCCGAGAGGATGGAGAGCCCGATCAGGTCGACGTCCTCTTCGAGGGCCGCCCGAACGATCTCCTCCGGGGTCTGCCGAAGGCCGGCGTAGATGACCTCCATGCCGGCGTCTCGCAACGCTCGGGCGACGACCTTCGCCCCTCGGTCGTGACCGTCCAATCCGGGCTTGGCGATGAGCACCCGGATCGGGGTCTTCTTCGCGGCGCGCGCCTTCGCCATGGTCGGCCGTTCTTTCACGTGGGTCGAAAAGAAAAGCTTTGGCCCGCGGTTTTTAGAGGCGGAAGATCAGGTCGAAGAGGACGTTGCCGGCCACGAGGCCCGCGATGACGCCGACCGCCATCACGACGATGAACGGGATCTGCGGCGTGACCCACACCCGGCGGACACCTCGAGCGCGCAGGTCCTGAGCGACCTCCGAGCGTCGCCGGCGGTCGTCCTCGGAGGTCTCGATCGACTTCTCCTCCTCCCGCGCCTCCCCGAACATGGGGTCGCGGACCCAGACGTACTTTCGGGGAAGGTCGTCGACCGGGATCGTGTAGCCGACGAACCCCGAGAGCCCGTGGAACTCCTTCGCGCGCACGTTGCGTACCGCGATCAGGAGGGGAACGACGACGGAGAACAGGGCCGTGTTCATCAGCACGGTCACCGCGAACGGCAGGATCCCCGTGACCGGTGCGATCGCTGCGGGAGGCGGGACCAGGGGGGTGGCGAGCATCGGGACGAGAAGGCCGACGATCATGAGCGCCTTCGCATCGGCCCCTCCGAAGAGGATCCCGGCCTCGAACAGCCCCCGAGCGAAGAGCACGGTCACGAGGACCGCGACCACCGCGACGGGCACGTCATTCGGGCCGACCCCCACCCGGGCGACCGCCACCGCCACGAGGGCCACCACGGCGACGTACGCCACCAGCTCGACGATGTCGGCGTAGCGGTCGCCCCAGGCGCCGAGCCGAACGTCCCAGGCGAACAGGTGCTGGATCACCAGGAGGCCGACGACGGTCCATAGGAGGGAGGGCACGGTCCCGCCCGGGGCCACCACGACGAACCCGATCAGGAACCCCACGACCCCCAGGACCTGCCACAGGCCGTCCGGGACCTCGCGGTCTCGGAAGTCCGACCACGCGGCATAGGCGAACCCCGCCAGCAGGAGGGCGAGGTCGGTGACGAGCACGTAGGTCCCGAGGTCCGTCATTCCGGAAAGCCGCCCTGCTCGCCGAAGACGGAGAGCTGGTTGATAAGGCCGTTTCCCGGGAGGACGGTGCCCCCGCCATAGAGGGGCGGGCACCGCGCTCCGGCGCCTGGGGCGGATTCGAACCTCGCCGGAGGCGGTCCGCCGGGCGCCCGCCGCCGAGGGAATCTATTTAAACGACCCTCCACTCGCGCGCACTCGCTCCTTGAGGACAGGATGGTAGAGTACAAGCTCGTCATCTCCGAGCGCGAGAAGTCCGTCGCGCGCACGGTAGGCGACCCGCAAGCGGCCGGCTTCCTCGGGAAGCGCATCGGCGAGGCGGTCGGCGGGGAGCTGATCGGCGCTACGGGGTACACCTTCCGCATCACCGGCGGTACCGACAAGAGCGGTTTCCCGCTCCGCCCGGACCTCCCGGGGGCACGCCAGACCCGGCTCTATGTCGGTGACGGCTTCGGTTTCCATGCGCCCCGGGCCGGGATGCGCCGGCGCCGAACGTTCCGCGGCAACACGATCAGCGAGGACACCGTCCAGATCAACCTGATCGTCGAGCAGAAAGGCCCCAAGCCTCTCGCGGAGCTGTTCGCCGCGGCATGAAGGTCCCTCGCCAGCCCGAAGTGAACATCGGCCTGGTCGGCCATGTCGACCATGGCAAGACGACGCTCACCCAGGCCCTCACCGGAGAGTGGACCGACCGGCACTCCGAGGAGCTGAAGCGCGGGATCTCCATCAAGCTCGGATACGCGGACGCGGCGTTCTACAAGTGCCCGAAATGCCCCGAGCCGTCGGGGTACTCCATCCAGCCGGTCTGCGCCTCCTGCGGCGGTGAGGCGACGTTCCTGCGCGCCGTATCGTTCGTGGACGCTCCCGGCCACGAGACTCTGATGGCGACGATGCTGTCGGGCGCCGCGATCATGGACGGCGCGATGCTGCTCATCGCCGCGAACGAGCACTGCCCGCAGCCCCAGACCCGAGAGCACCTCTACGCGCTCGACATCATCGGGGTCCACAAGGTCGTGGTCGTGCAGAACAAGATCGACCTCCTCTCCTCCGAGGAGGCCGAGGCGAACTATCGGGAGGTCGCGGAGTTCCTCAAGGGCGGACCGATCGCCGGAGCACCGATCATCCCAGTGAGCGCGAACCACCGGGTCAACATCGACGCGCTCATCGGGGCCATCGAGGCCACGATCCCGACCCCGCCCCGGGACCCGAAGAAGCCTCCGCTCATGTACGTGGCTCGCTCGTTCGACATCAACCGACCGGGAACGCGTCCGGCGGCGCTGCAGGGAGGGGTCCTCGGAGGCTCGCTCCTCCAAGGTCGGCTCACGGTAGGTGAGGAGATCGAGATCCGGCCGGGTCCCACCGGTGCCGGGTCCGAACATACGGAGTCGCTGACCACGAAGATCACCTCAATCGTCTCGGGGGGCCAGGAATGGCAGGAGCTGCGTCCGGGGGGCCTGGCCGCCATCGGCACCAGCCTTGACCCATCGCTCGCGAAGGGCGACGGTCTCACCGGGCGGCTGGTTGGCACCGCCGGGACCCTACCGCCCGTCAGCCAGAAGATGCGGCTTCGCGCGACGCTGCTGGACCGGGTCCTGGGCGCCCAGCGGGAGATCAAGGTCGAGAAGATCCGCACCAGCGAGATGCTGGCGGTCACGGTCGGAACGACCATCGCGGCAGGCAAGGTCACGAGCGCCCGCGGCGACGACTTCGAGCTCGCGCTCAACCGCGCCGTGACCGTGTTCCCTGGAAGCCGGGTCGCGATCTCCCGGAAGCTCAACGCCTGGCGGCTGATCGGTTACGGGATCGTCGAAGGAGTGGCCAAGTGAAGCCCGACCTGCTCGAGATCCTGCGATGTCCGCTCTGCCGGGGGAGCCTTGCCCTCACGTCCCGGAAGGCCGAGGGGTCCGAGATCGTCGAGGGGTCGCTGTCGTGCGGCAAATGCCACATCGAGTACCCTATCACGGACGGGATACCGGACCTCCTCCCGCCCGACGAGCGGGACTAGAGCGAAACGCCCCGCTCTAGGTCATCGAGAGATAGTAGGCGACGATCCCGAAGAACATCGCGACCGCGATCACGATCGAGGGGATCCGCCAGCGGATCGACCCGCGTGAGCGTGCGTGCACCGAGCTCCCCACGGTGACGACGGGGATCGCGAACGCGAGCCAGTAGCCGGTCAGGATCGTTTCGTAGAGCGCATAGGCCGTCCCGTTGCCGTGCGGGTAGCGGGTCGCGAGCACCACGACCAAGATGACGCCGAATACCAGGAAGGCGAGGCTCACGCCGGCGGCGTCGAGGTAGCCCTCGAGCCCGCGCTTGCGGTTCGGGTAGTAATGTCGCAGGAGGAGGAGCATCAGCACGAAGAGGCCGAGGGTCGTCGCCAGGAGGTAGAACGCGGGGGTGGCGAGGGTGAGGTCGTGGGTCCCGGGACCGGGAGGTACGAACGCCATCCGAAGGACCTACGACGGGGTCAGCAGCGTCGCCCGGGCGGGGCCACCGTCCCCGTCTCGCAGGCGGAGAGGGAGACATTCGAGCTCGTACGCGCCGGCCGGGGCGGCCGCGAGCAGGAGCCCTTCCAGGATGAGAATCCCTCGGTCGAGGAGGGCGTGATGAACGGGAAAGGCCTCCGAGGGGTCGTTCTCGATCGATAGGGCGTCGATCCCCACTAGTCGGACCCCGCGTTCGACGAGCGCGTCGCCCGCTGAGGGTGAGAGGCCTACGTAATCGGGGAAGAAGGTGAGAGCGCTCGCCCACCGGGGCGAGTTGGCCGTCCGGAACAGCACACGGGTCGTTCCGTTCGGTATTCTCGCCACGTCCTCGGATCCCACGGAGGTCGCGTGACCGTCGACCTCGACGACCCGACAGGGTCCGTTCAGAACCCCGAGGTCGAGGTCGTCCGCGGTCGTGCCCCCCGGGACGAAGTGGATGGGGGGGTCCACGTGCGTGCCGGCATGCGACCCGAGCGAGAGTCCGGAGATGTTGTAAGGGTCCCCTCCCCCGACCGAACGTAGCGGCGTCGATTCGAACGGGGGGTCGCCGGGGAACGACGGCATGCCGCGGAAAAGAGGCATCGAGATTTCGATCCGCCGCATGAACGCCGCCGACCGCCTCAGGGCGTAAGGGCGTGAACCCTCGTCGGCTTAAGCGTTCGCTCGGGAGAGCATTTCCTCGGGGGACTCCTCCGTCGACCCCTGGGACTTCCGGTCGAAACGAAGGGTTAAGGGGTGTCCGGAAGAGACGGGACCGATGCCCCACCCCGCATCCGTCCGGCGTGACGAGGACGACGAGCCGGAGGAGGACGAGGAGGAGGACGACGATGACGAAGATGGGGGGAGGAAGCCTCCTCCCCGTCGCCGGACCCGAGCTCCTCCGAGGCGCAGTCGCTCCCGCCAGCGTCCGCCACCGGTCCGGCGCTGGCAAGCGTCAAAGGGCGACGAGGAGGAGGATGAGGATGACGAGGCGCCTACGACCCCTCGCGGCTCCCCCGCGTCGGGAAGGAAGCCGACCTACTGGCGCGCCCGCGATTCCCTCTTCTTCGAACCCCTAGTCGCGCTCGCGATCATCGTGGTGCTCCTGGTTTCGCTCTTCGCGTACACGCAGAACTGGCCCCCGGTGTATGTCGTGGAGTCGGACAGCATGCAGCACGGTTCGGCCGACCAGATCGGGCTCATCAACACGGGGGACCTGGTCCTCGCCCAGAAGGTCTCGCTATCGGGGATCACTCCGTACGTCACAGGCCTCCAGACCGGATACTCCACGTACGGGGAGTACGGCGACGTGATCCTCTACATGCCGAACGGGCAGGGGTCGACGCCGATCATCCATCGGGCCATCCTCTACCTGCAGTGGGACCCCTTATTGGGGACCTACAACGCCACGGACCTTTCCGGCCTTCCCTGCGGGACGCCGGCCACGGCGGTGTACTCGTACATTACCCCAGGTGGAGTCACGAACTGCGCCACGACCGGACTCACAGGGACGCTCAATCTCTACCGCATCGGCTGGGACTCGGTGAATATCTCCCTTTCCCTGGATCCAGCGTCTCTCGGAACGCAGTCGGGCTTCGTCACGATGGGGGACAACAACCCCTATCCGGACCAGTCGCCGCAGGCCCGGCTCAGCACCCTCGCGGAACCCGGATGGATCATCGGGGTCGCGAGGGGGATGATCCCCTGGTTCGGGGCCGTCAAGCTCCTCCTGCAGGGGCAGGCCAGCGAGGTCCCGCCCCAGTCCTGGCAGTTCCTGGGCCTTACGATCGTGGGCGCCATCCTGGTCGCGTTCGGGATCCACTACGCGTTCCGAACGGAAGGCATCGAGACCCCCCTGCGTCGGGAGGAGGAGCGCGAAGCCCGTGCCGAAGCCGAGTCTGAGGCGGCGTCCGCGTCGACGGAATCCGGTCCGAGAGGATGGCTCTCCGGGCTGCGACGGAGGCGTTCGGAGGACGAGGGGGAGGAGGAACCCGCGGAGGAGACCGTTCGTCGTCGTCGAACTCGGCCCCCGCCTTCCCACACGCCCGCCCAACGGGGCCGCCCGGTGCCCCATGTCCGGCGGGGCGAGAAGCCGGCGAAGCACGCAAAGCCCGCGAAAGGGGACGACTCGGACGACGAGCTGTAGGACCGCTATCGAGTCCCCCCGAGCGCGCGAACGACC
Source organism: Thermoplasmata archaeon (assembly GCA_052325545.1). Taxonomy (GTDB): domain Archaea; phylum Thermoplasmatota; class Thermoplasmata; order Lutacidiplasmatales; family UBA184; genus Lutacidiplasma. Next base: position 19,819 of record JBKQUP010000007.1, on the reverse strand, counting down.
GGCGCGCCGCTGGCCAGGGACGATCGCGTGAAGCGCGCTCGTCGCGCAATCTTATTGTCCTATCTCGAGTCCCAAGGGCCGAGGTCCAGATGCACGTCATCGGGGGAACGGCATCGACCGCGCTCGCGGAGCGGATCTCCCGCGAGCTCGACGGCGCTCCGTTCGGGATCCCGTTCACGAAACGCTTCCCGGACGACGAGATGTACGTGCGCGTCGGCGGACGGCTCGAAGGAGAGGACGTCGTGATCGTCCAGTCGACCCGGACGGACGACGACTTCCTCGAGCTGATCCTCCTCGAGGACGCGGTCCGAGAGGCCGGGGCTCGGCACACTTTCGTGGTCGTCCCGTATTTCGGCTACGCCCGACAGGACCGGCGGTTCTTCCCGGGAGAACCGGTGAGCGCTCGCGCCCTCTGCCACCACGTCGAGCTGGACGCGGACGCGGTGGTGACGGTGGACCTGCACTCGTCGCAGACCCTCACGCAGTTCACGAAACCGGCCTTTGAAGCGAGCGGGATCCCGGCGATCGCCCGCCTCCTGGCGGAGCGGTCCCTCGACCTGCTCGTCTCACCGGACAAGGGTGGCGTCGACCGCGTGCGACGCATGGCCCAGCTGCTCGACAAGCCGTGGTTCGCCCTCGAGAAGCGACGGATCGACAGCGAACACGTAGAGCTGTCCCTGCCGGCCACGGTCCCGGTCGCGGTCGAGGGAAAGAACGTAGCTCTCATCGACGACGTCATCTCGACCGGCGGGACCATCGTCGAGGCGGCGAAGCTCCTCAAGAAGAACGGCGCCGTGGGGATCAGCGCCGCCTGCACGCACGGGCTGTTCCTCAAGGACGCCTTCGAACGGATCAAGGCGGTCGTGGGAGACGTGTACTCGACCGACACGTTGGGGAATCCCGCCGAGAAAGCATCGGTGGCTCCGGACATCGCGCAGATCCTCCGACGCCTCGTTGCAGGGTAGTCCGGGGACGGACCGTGGACGATCCTCTTCCGGCGGGCCGAGCGCGACTGGACGAGCTCCTCGAGATCGTCCAGCAGGTGCGCAAGGCCCTTCTCGCGCGGGACGAATCGCCCGCGGGGGACTGGGTCGAGCGGACGGCGGAGGCACTGCGTTCGGGACGGACCCCCGGGTGGTACTACCCCGTTGACCCGGGGGCCGGGGTCGCCTTCTATTCCACCAGCGGAGAGGAAGCCTACGGCCACGTGCACGTGGCCGAAGAGGCCGGAGCGGTCGACCGAGGAGAACGCCTGGCAATCGCGCTGCTCGAGGCGTTGCCCCCCGGGGTCCGGTCCGTCAACATCGGGTTCACGGGCCTCTCACCGGCCCACGAAGGGGAACTGATGGGTCGCCTCGCCGGGCGGCCGGGGGGGACCGTGCTCGAGCGCATGGCGATGGAACGCTCCCTGGGCCTCGAGGATGGCCGACCTCCCGGCCCGGTGCCGGACCACTTGGCGCTCGTACCGATCCGCGCGGTGACGGTCGAAGCCCTGGCCGACCTCGACTTTCGTTCCGTCCACGGGACCGTCGACGAGCTGCTGATCGGCGACCGGGTCGAGGAGTATCGCCGCGTGACCGCCGCGCTGATCGACGGTAGTCTGGGACGGTTCCTGGACGAGGCGTCGACCGCGCTCTACCTTCCCGACCCACCGCGCCTCGTCGGCGCGATCCTTTCGGCCGAGCGCTCTCCGCGAAAGGGGATCTTCGTGAACTTCATGGTCGACCCCGAGTACCGTCGGCGAGGCTACGGCCGGTACCTCTTCCGTTGGGGACTAAGGGCCCTCTGGGCCCTCGGATACGAACGGGTCCACCTCTGGGTGACGGCGGAGAACGAACCCGCGCGCCGACTGTACCACGAGTTCCATCTCGAACCGACGGTGCGGTCCACGATCTACCGCGTCACGCGAGAGTCCGCTCCCCCGCAGCCGCATTCCGACCGGTAGGGACAGTCCGTCGCCATCCAGTCCGGGCACGCCGGTAGGCTCTCGGGGATGCGGTCGCGCAGCGCGGCGGCGAGCGCCCGACTCCGTTCCCGGTAGAACCGAGAGAACGGGGTAAGCGAGGCGAACCGCAGCTCGAGGACCTGGACCCGGTCGCGGTCGACTTCGGCCCGCTCGAACCCGACCACGACGACCCCGGAATCCGTCCCCGTGGTGGCGCACCGGAGCCCGAGCTCCAGGGCGTACTGGGGGGCTCGCGCGACCAGTTCGTCCGCCCGGAACCGCGCCCAGGCCCGCGACGTCCGCATCAGCACGGGACGGCCCCGGAACCCGACCACCTCCTCCTCGGGCTCGGCAGATCGGGCGGGGAGCCGCGCGACCTCTCCGGCCGGCCCGCTCTCAAGGGCTTCGCTCAACCGCGCGTAAAGGTCCGGCTTCGGAGACGGGGGCGAGGCCTCCTCCGGCGAAGGGGTCGTCGGAGCCGTGGCCGGCGCGGTCCGTTCGAAGTAGGAGCGCCGTGGGTAGAGCAGCTCCCGGAAGCGCCCGACCGGTACCGTCTCCTCGAGCGGGGCCGATTCGGACAGCGCCGAACGGACCCGTTCCCGGACGTCCTCCCTCGCGGAGATCGACTCGACCTCCTCCGGGATGACCGGAGGAACGGGGTCCTCCGCGCCCGTACAAGCGCACACCGAAGCCCCCTGGAACTCGCAGCCCCGGCCGTACCAGGGACACCTCGGTAGGGAGTCGACACGGGCCTCGGCCCACGCCGCCCGGAGCAGTTCCGCCCGTCGTTTCATCTCGGTGAGGACCCGCGGCGTGGATCGGAACGAGAGGTCCACCGCCTGCACCTCGGAGACCCCGGACGGGCCTGCAACGAGCGTGAGTAGTCGGCCGGTAGGACGGTCGACCAAGGCACAGTACATGCCCAGCTGCTCGACGTGGTCGGGTCGGTAGGTGGCGAGCTCCGAAGGGTCGACGAGCGAGGTCGCCGTCTTCACCTCGATCGGGAGCTCGGAGAGGATATCGATGCGCCCGACGAGGCCCTCCCGGCGCACCCGCGCTTCGAGGGTCCCTTCCTGGGCCAGGCGGGCACCCAGGGTCCGGTGGAGGGCCCGGCCCTGGTCGAGACGGGCCTGGCGGGCAGGAGGGATGGGGACGGCGGGGGCAACGGTCCGATAGAATGCCCGGCGAAGGTTGATGAGGTCGGTGACGCCGACCGACCGCTGGCCACTTTCCCGTCCCAGGCGGGCCGTGAGTTCCCGGCCGAGCACGGTGTCCTCTCGGACGGTGACGACCGGTTCCCAGGGATTCGGGGACGGGGGCTCGCCCTCGGACACGGCCACCCAAGACCGAACGGGTATACGACCCCCCGGCCCCCATAGAGAAGCCGCTATACCACGGACCCCGCTCGCCGAGACGTGCGGGACCACGACGGCCATCCCCTGGTCGTAGGCACGGGCATCGCGGGGCTCTACGTGGCTCTCCGCTGCCGGGAGCTGGGTCTCCGACCCACGTTGATCACCAAGTCTCGTCTCGAAGAGTCCAACACGCGCTACGCTCAGGGCGGGATCGCCGCGGCGGTCGGGCCGGACGATTCCCCCGCCCTCCACTTGAAGGATACGCTCCGCGCGGGGGCCGGGCTGGTCGACCGCGCGGCGGCCAAGGCACTCACGTACGAGGCCCCGGCCCGGATCGCGGACCTAGTTCGGTACGGTGTCCCCTTCGACACGATCGAGGGACAGGTCTCGCTGGGACGCGAAGCGGCCCATTCCCGGTCGCGGATCCTGCACGCCGGCGGGGATGCGACCGGCCTCTCGATCGAGGAGACCCTGAAGCGACGGGTCCTGGACGCGGGCATCGAGGTCCGGGAGCGGACGGTGCTACGGGGGCTACGGGCGACCGGGCGAGACGGGACGGTCGCCTTCATCTCGAACGATCGCGGGCGGAACGTCGAGGAGACCGAGGCCGGCCCGGTCGTCCTGGCAACCGGTGGCGCGGCCAGCCTCTACCGGCAGAGCACGAACCCCTCGGTGGCGACCGGAGAAGGCCTCGCGATCGCGTTCCGGGCCGGGGCGCTTCTCACCGACATGGAGTTCATCCAGTTCCACCCCACGGTCTTTTGGCGGGAGGGCGCGCCCCGCTACCTCATCACCGAAGCGGTCCGAGGAGAGGGCGCCGTGCTCCGCAACGAGGCCGGCGAGCGGTTCCTGGTCGGACACCATCGGGACGCCGAGCTCGCCCCCCGCGACATCGTCTCCCGGGCCGTAGACCGCGAGATCCACCGGTCCGGCCACCCGTGCGTCTATCTGGACGCGACCGCGATCCCGCGCGACCGCCTGTTCGCGCGCTTCCCCTCCGTCTGCCGGTTCCTCGCGACGTACGGCCTCGACCCGTCGCGCGACTGGGTCCCGGTGACCCCCGCCGCCCACTACATGGTCGGAGGCGTGACGACCGACCTCGAGGGCCGAACGAGCCTCCGCGGGCTCTACGCGTGTGGGGAGGTCGCGTCGACCGGTGTCCACGGGGCCAATCGCCTGGCGAGCAACTCCCTTCTCGAGGGTCTCGTGTTCGGGGAGCGCGTCGCTCGCCAGCTCGTGAATCCGGTCGCGAGCCCGATCTCGCCGCCGGGCCGCCTGGTCCGGTTCGCCTGGCCCTCGGGCGCCGGCCGGGGCGACCTCTCCCAGGCGGTCGACCGGGTCCGTGACCTTCTTTGGGACAACGTCGGGATCGTCCGTACCGGAAGCGGCCTGCGCACGGCCCTCGAGGAGCTCGCCGGGCTCGGGCGGTCGACCGAACCGAGCCGCACTGCCGACCTCCCGGGACCCGTCGCCAACGCCATCCTGACCGCGTCGCTCGTCTCCCGCGCCGCGCTGACCCGCACGGAGAGCCGGGGGGCCCACTACCGCTCGGACTTCCGGGAGCGTCGCCCGGAGTGGCGGCTCCATATCGGGATCCTGCGAAAGGCGTCCCCCGGCCGCCGCCGCTAGTTCCCCCAACAACCGTATGGCCTCGGGCATTGTCGCCCGGCCATGGACCTCACCCTATCCCGGGAGGACCAGGACCTGCGCGAGGCCGCGCGACGTTTTGCCCGCAAGGAGATCGCGCCCGTCACCGATCGGATGGACCGGGAGGACTACTTTCCGAGGGACGTGTTCGCGCGTCTCGGGGAGCACGGCTTCCTCGGACTCACACTCCCGGAGAAGTACGGGGGGCTCGAGCTCTCCTACATCGCCCAGGCGGTGGTGCTCGAGGAGATCGCCCGCGTCAGCCCCGCCCTCGCGCTGAGCGTGGGCGCGCATTCGAACCTCTTTGCCGACAACGTGGCCCGCAACGCCGACGACGACCAGCGGGCGGCGTTCCTCCCGCCCGCAGCGGCGGGGGAGGCGGTCGGAGCCCTCGCGCTCACCGAACCGGACGCGGGCTCGGACGCGGTATCGATCCGGATGCGGGCCGAACGCGACGGCAGCCACTACCGCCTCAACGGAACGAAGCAGTTCATCACGAACGGGCCGGTGGCCGATATGCTGCTCGTCTACGCCAAGACCGCTCCCGAGAAGGGCGCTCGCGGGATCAGCGCCTTCCTCGTGCGGCGGGACACGCCCGGGTTCTCGGTCACGAAGAGCCTCGACAAGATGGGCATGCGGGGCTCGCCGACGGGGGAGCTCGCGTTCCAGGACGTGGAGGTTCCCCGGGACCAGCTGGTCGGCAAGGAGAACGACGGGGTCCGGATCATGATGAGCGGCCTCAACGTCGAGCGCGCGGTCCTGACCGCGATCCCCGTGGGAATCATCGCGGAATGCCTCGACCGGTCGGTCGTCTACGCTCGCCAGCGCGAGCAGTTCGGGCAGAAGATCGGGCGGTTCCAGCTCATCCAGGCGAAGCTCGCGGAGATGTACTCCGAGCTCGAGGCATCCCGGTGGCTCATGTACGCCGCGCTCGAGTCCGTCAAGACCGACCCCCGGAACCTCCGGGCGAGCGCCGCGGCGCTCACCTTCGCCTCGGAGGCTTCGACGAGGGTCGCGTTGGATGCGATCCAGATCTTCGGGGGGTACGGGTACATGCGCGACCTCCCTCTGGAGCGGCTCGCCCGGGACGCGAAGCTACTCGAGATCGGCGCGGGCACCTCGGAGATCCGCCGCCTCATCGTCGCCCGCGAGCTGCTCGGTCGCGAGTTCGTGGAATAGACCGGGCGACGGAGAGGGCGGGTCGCCGGCTTCGCTCGGCGCCGGGCCCTTCCCCTGTTCCGACCGAACGACAAGGGGGCCTTGCCCCGGCCAACGTATATAGCACCGCGGACCCCATGCTCCGGCGATGGCGGGGCGCCCTGCGAACGCCGCGGGAACCACCTCCTTCCTTCGGGTTGAGGTGCTGAAAGAGCTCCAGACGCTCATCGATGACCGGGAGGTCCGGGACCGGGTGGACCGGGGACCGCTCGCGGAGACGAGGGGCAAGGAGCACTGGGTCCTCCACCTGCTCCTCCGGAGCCAGGAGCTGAGCAACGCGCACTTCGACACGCTCGTCGGCACCGCCTACGGGAACCTGCTCGCCCGTCTCCAGGCGGTCGAGGACCGGCTGCAACGGATGGAGTCGGGCACTCAGGAGATGACCCAGGAGGTCAAGACCCGCCTCGAGGGGATGGAGTCGTCCGTCGCCGAGAGGGTCTCGCGCGAGCTCACCACGGGGATCCAGTCCGTGGCCGACAAGCTCTCCACGACCATCACCACCAACCTCGACGAGAAGTGGAAACCCGTCGGTGCCTCGGTCGAGACGTTCGCGCAATCGTCCCACCAGCTCACGAAGGACCTTTCCGACACCTACCGCGTCTCCACCCAGAGCCGCCTCCTGCTCAACGAGAACGCCCGACGGATCATCGACCTCGGCCGCGACCTGGTCGCCCTCGAGGAGAGCCTGAAGCTCACCCTCACGAAGGCAATCGAGGACGGGCTCGCCCCGCTCGAGGAGCGAATCGCCGCGCTCGAAGGCCGTCGGGCTCCCCCCGACGAGGCGACGGCCGACCCTCCCCCCGGGTCGCACTAGGCGTACGCTCCGATGCGCCTTTCTCCCCGCCACCCCCGTTTTGCCAGCCTGAAGGTGCGGGCCGCCCTCGCCGAGGCCCACCGGCATGGCCTGGTAGTACCCGAGGGGCTCATCGCCCAGGGGCGCGGAGAGGCGTTCGACTACCTTCTCGGCGAGCGCACGACCCCCGGGGCCCGGCGAGCGGAACGCGCGGCCGCGGAGTGGCTGCTCGCGGCCCGTCACCCGGTCGTCAGCGTCAACGGCAACGTCGCTGCCCTCGCGGCGAACGAGGTCGCGGCCCTTGCGCGGGCCGTGCCCGGTCTCGACGTCGAGGTGAACCTCTTCCACCGGACGGGCTCGCGGGCCCGCCAGGTCGCGGCGGCGCTTCACGCGGCGGGCATCCGGCGCGTGCTCGGCGTGCGACCGACCGCGACGATCCCCCGCCTCCCGTCCGACCGGGCGAAGGTCGACCGACGCGGTATCCTGGACGCGGATGTCTGCCTGGTCCCGCTCGAGGACGGGGACCGCACCGAGGCGCTCCGGGCCCTGGGAAAGCGGGTCATCTCGATCGACCTGAATCCCCTCTCTCGAACGAGCCGGGCCGCCGACCTACCGATCGTGGACGAGGTCCGACGCGCGCTCGCTGAGGTTGCGGCGCAGGCCGAGCGGCGACGGAAGAGCTCACCGCCGCCGCGGTTCACCCCGTTCGATCGGCGCGCGGCGCTCTCCGACGCGCTCGGGGTGATCGCGCGCGGTATCACGCGTGCGGCAGCTCAGCGCCCGACCGCTCCACCGCGGGGCCGAGCTTCGCGGCGACGGCCTCGAGGAACCGACGGTCGGACGCGTCGAACGCCTTGACGGTGTTCCCGTCGATGTCGATCTCCCCGACCACCCGCCCTTCGTGACGGATGGGGACCACGACCTCGGCCCGGGTCTCGAGGAAGCAGGCGAGGTAGTTCGGGTCGGACCGGACGTCGTCCACGATGACCGTTCGGTCCTCGCGGGCGGCCTGCCCGCAGATCCCCCGGTCGAGGGGGATCCGGGTGTGTTCGGTCGCCTGGGGCCCCTCCCATGCGTCGAGGACGAGCTCCGTACCTTCGAGCCGATAGACCCCGACCCAAGGGTAGTGGGGGAACGACTGCCGGAGGAATCGGCACACCTCGGCCAGAGCTTGGCGGCCGGAGAGCCGGGACAGGATCGCGTCGAGCTGCAGGAGCGCCGGCATCTGGGCTCGGTCCGGGACCGTCATGGCGGGTTCCGATACTCCCGCATGGGATCCCGGGCCGAGCGGGGAGCGCCGAGGGGGAGAATCTCCGCCGCGACGGGTCGGCCGTCCTCGGCGTTTGAACTCCCGAGGCGTATTCCGCCACGAGCTTTCCAGACTCGCGCCGTACCGGACTGAGCCACCTCGGCACGCCCTCGCCGATGGACCGGAGTCGGGCGATAAGCTTAGCGGAGGCGCGGGGGACGACGCTAGTCGCGGAGCGGGTACCACCGGCAGTTCGCGCAGCCCACGCCGCGCTCCTCGCCGGGAATCATGACCCCGCAGCTCGGGCAGGGGACGGGGGAAGGCACGGAGAGCGCGAGGCAATCGAAGCATGCCCCGCCGCGCCGGTCGTCCGGAAGGATCACGAGCTCCTTCCCGCAGAAGAGGCATCGAGAGAGACGTTCATCGGGCAAGTCGAAGCTCCGACTGTCCGCAAACGAAAGCATCGCGGCTCCACCATTTGGCCGGTACATAAGGACTCGCGCGACGGGCCCGCTTCGTCGCGCGTCGGACGCCCCTCCGGGCGTTTTTATGGCTCCTTCCAGCGGGCTTTCAGAGCGGCGAGGATGAACAGGGCGGCCGTGAACGCGATCAGCACGCCCCAATCCACGGCCGCGCTCGAGAGCGTGAGCGGAGCTCCCAGCCCGCACGACCCTTGGACCAGTTCGGCAGCGTAGGTGGTTGGAGAGATCAGGGCGGCGGTCTGGGCCCACCCCGGGAGAGCGGAGAGGGGATAGTAGACCGGGGGGAGAACGGTGAGCACGAGCGAGATCATCGGACTGAACAAGAACGTCTCCCGCACGTCCTGGAAGTACGTCGCGAGCGTGAACGCGAGCGCGCTTGCGAACGCCCACACAAGGATGCAGACGCCGGTGATCACCGCGAGGTTCACCACGGTCGGATGCCCCAACGCGACGAACAGCGCGACGAACACCGCCAGCGCCGGCAGGGAGTAGACGAGCTCGCTCAGCGCCATCCCGGTCACGTAGGTCGGTGCCTCGACCGGCGAGGCGACCACGACGTCCTGGAACTTCAGGTCATGTCGGTAGTGGGTGAGGTCGCTCTGCAGGCTGGTGCCCACGGTCATCATCGTGAGCACCATTCCGCCGGTGATCCCGTAGTCGAGGTAGGAGCCCCGCGAAACGATGAAGATGAAGAAGAGGAACGAGAGCGGGGAGGCGATCGTGTTCAGGATGTAGAGCGGCGTCGTCCGAATGGGGATGATGCCGTTCAACTGGACGAGGGTCAGGACCGAGCGCAGACGGTTGCGCTCGCTCATGTGCTCGCCTCCGCGGTCGTCTCGTCCTTCTCCGAGGATTCCGAGTCCTCCTCGATCGACCTCCCCACGACGTCCAGGAAGATGTCCTCGAGGCTGACGGGGCCCATCGAAATGCGGAGCCCTCGCTCGAGGGCGCGCCGAGCGACCTCGTGCGCCTCCTGTTCGCGAGTGAACAGAAGCATCCCCCCCTCGATCTCGGAGACCTTCCCGTAGGAGTCGAGCTCCTCCCGCGGGAACGACCCCTGGATCGTGACGCGGTAGGGGTATCTCACCCGGGCCCGCAGGTCCGCCGGCGACCCCTCCAGCTTGAGGCGCCCGGACTCGATGAGCGCGAGGCGGGAGGAGAGGGCCTCCGCCTCATCGAGATAGTGGGTCGTGAGGACGATCGTCCGGTTCTCCCGGCTCGCGCGGCGGATCGCCTGCCAGACCTCCCGCCGTGCGATCGGGTCGAGGCCGGTGGTCGGCTCGTCTAGGAAGAGGACGTCGGCGTCCGACGCGAGGACCATCGCACACATGGTGCGTCGACGGATCCCGCCCGAAAGGCGCGAGACGAGGATGCGGCGGTAATTGGTCAACGAGAGCTCCTCCAGGACGTCCCGCGTCCGGCGGCGGGACTCCTTCGGGTCGAGCCCGCGCAGCTTCAGGTAGAGATAGATGACCTCCTCGACGTTGAGGAAGTAGAGGGGACGCGACTCCTGGGGCACGCAGGCGATGCGAGTGCGGATCGCCCGTTCCTCGGTCCGGATATCGTGGCCCAGCACGTAGACCGTTCCTTTCGTGGCGGCGAGCTGGGTCGACGCGATCCGGACGAAGGTCGTCTTGCCGGCACCGTTCCGCCCGATGAGGCCGTAGACCCGTCCTGTCGGGATCTCGAGCGAGAGGTCCTCGAGCGCGAACTTCCCCGGCCGCGCCTTGGGGTACGTCTTTCCGAGGTGGTCGGAGGAGATCGCGGACGACATCGACCCCTCCCCGAGCTTCGGCCGGACCCTTAATGTCGTTCCACGTCGGGTCCGCTCAGCTCAGGATCTCGGCCAGGCGGTGCTCCGACCGGCCCCGGGCGATCTCCTGGGCGATGCGCTTTCCCGTCGAGAGGCCCGGCTCGAGGAGGTCGGAGTAGGGGCTGCCCGAGATGAACAGGTTGGTGCCCGCCACGATGCGGGTCGAGACCTCGAAGACCTTGAACTCGAGCCCCTCGGTCATGATCCCCTCGACGCAGAACGGGCCGACCATCCCCCCGAACAGCTCGATCGACCGCTCGACGATCCGAGCGGCGACGTCGAACGCTCTCGGCAACAGCGATTCTCGGAGGATCACCGGGACGTTCCCCGTGACGACGAACGTCGGGCGGATACCGGCCTTCAGGAGCTCTTCCTCGGCCCCGAGCTTGTACAGCTCGTCGATGTTGGCCTCGTCCCGACGGTCCATGCCGAGGAGCTCGAGGGAGCCGTGGCCGACGCGGTAGCCCCGGTCGGAGAGCGGGGAGTAGAAGAAGTGCATGTAGTACCGGGTCCCAAGCACGTACTCCTGGATGACGTGCGGGCCGGTCGGCGTGAACTCCTCGAGCGCCTTGCGGTTCTTCGCGAGGAAGAACCCCTTGCCGCCTTTCGCGCCGTAGTACTTCACGATCACCGGCCCTTCGACCTCGGAGGGACTGTCGTAACGACGGGGCATCAGGACGCCGGCCGACTCAAGCCACTGCCTCTCCTTCTCGCGGTCGGTCTCCCAGGCGAGGACGGCGCGGTTCCCGAACACGGGAACGTCGAGCTCGGCGAACGTGTCGGCCCCGACGTACTCCACGAACGACCCGTGCGGGATCACGATCGCTCCCTCGGCCCGGAGCTTCTCGGCGGCCGTGGGGAGGTCCTTCGCGCGAGGCACCGAAAGGAACCGGTCCGGCCGCGCGAGCGGGAACGCGTCGTAGAATCGCGGGGGCGGTCCGACGCAGATACCGAGGGTCGGGAACCCGACGGCCCGCGCGCCGTGGAAGATCTGCAGGGACGAATGAGAACAGAGCGTGGCGATAGTGGGCGTCCGTCCCTCCAGGGAGGCTAGGCGAGACTCGGAAGCGAGGGGAATCCCCATACGGGGGAGTACCGGGAACGAAACATAGCCTTTGCGCGGGCGACGGGCGATTACGTCTCCGACGGACCGCCCTCGAGCTCCCAGTACCACTTGACCCGACGGGACGCGGTCTCGGCGACCTTGCGACGGACCTCGGCGTCGACCGACGGGTCCCGGACCAGCCGACGGACATCCTCGGGGGTGCCCGAGGAGACCCGGTCCGCGAGGCCGGACCGTTCGAGGAGCGGTCGGACGCTGTCGAGGGAGTATTGCCACGTCTCCTCCCGACGCCGGACCGCCACGGAGCGGCTGCCGGGAACACGATGGACCCCGAGCTCTTCGGCGGCCCGGTGCAGCTCCTCCGCGGTCCGGCGGAGCTCGGTCTCGAGGCGTCCTTCCTCGGCCCGAAGCGATTCGAACCGGTCCACGAGACCGCGGAGGCGCTCCCCCTCGGCCGTTGGCACCGAGCGGAACTCGGGGCACCGGTCCTGGAAGTCGCACCGGGTGCAGTGGCGGCCCGGGGCCGGTTCGAACGCCTCCGCCCGGATCCCGTCCAACGCGGTCCCAAGGCGGTCGTGGAGCCCGGCGAGCGCGGCGCGCTCTCGCGGCGCGGCCCGCAGCGGCGTCAGGGAGCGAAGATGGTAGAGCGTCAGGCCCTGAACGGGCTCGGCATAGTTGCTCTCGACCAGCACCTGGTAGAGGCTGAGCTGGTCGGAGTCGCGGGCGTCGTCGTTCGAAAGGTCGCGCGACGTCTTGTAGTCCACGATCTCGAGACCCCCTTCTGGCGTTCGGTCGATCCGGTCGATGTAGCCATGGACGGGGATCCCGTCCCAACGGGCCTCGAGGTGTTCCTCGACCGCGACGGGAAGCGGGCGCGCTCGCACGAGGAACTCGTAGTACCGCAGCAGGATCTCACGGCCGAGGGCCCGGTAGCGCGACTCCTCCTCCGGTGAGGTGTACCCCTCGCTCGACCACGCCCGCTCGTAGGCCGCGAGCATCTCCTCCGAGCTCATCCAGCGCCCCGGGGCGGGGGAGGCCGAACGGGCGTGCCATTCATCGAGCGTTCGCTGCCGGTCGTTCTCCCCGGCCCGTCGGGCCGAGGGGACCACGAGCGGCGCGACGAGCTCCTCGAGGACCGAGTGGACGACCCGTCCGAAGGTGAAGTAGCCCCGCGGGGTCTCGGGAAGCTTCTCGACGTAGAGGAAGCGCCAGCGCAGCGGGCATTCCTGGTACGTACGGAACGAGGAGTAGCTCAGCGCCGGGACCGCGGGCACGCTCCGCGACCCGCCCGCGGGTTCATCTGGTTTCCGGGGGCACTCCCCCGGCGCTTCCGGGGCCTTAGTGGCCGGCGGCGGGGGCGCCCAGGGCGGCGCTCTCGCCGGTCGCTCCCGCCTCGCTCGGCAGGGTGCCGCGCGCCTGCGGGTTGGTCAGGTTCTTCGGGAGGCCCAGGAGCTCGAGGAGCTCCTTGTAGTGGTTGCGGATCGTGACCGGGGTCACGTTAGCGACCGCCGCGATCCGGTCCTGGCTACGGGGCTCGCCCATCAGGTTCGACGCGATGTAGATGATCGTGGCGAGGATCCCGTTCGGGAGCACACCGCTGGTCGAGTAGACCTGCTCTACTTGCTCGAGGAGCGAGAGGACCTTCTGTCGGACCTCCTTCGAGAGGTTCAGGTCCTGCGTGAATCGAACGAGGTAGTCGCGCGGCTCGACCGGCTTCAGCCCCAGCTTGAGCTCACGGGCGAGGAGCGTGTAGGCACGGCCGACCTCGATCTTGGTCGCCTTGGAGTGGGCGATGATCTCCTTCATCGTCCGCGGGACGTGACACTGGCGGCACGCCGCGTAGACGCTCGCCGCGACCAGCGCGACGATCTTCTTTCCGCGGGTCGCCTTGTGTTCGAGGGCCCGTCGGTAGATGTACGTCGCCGACTCCTTGACCTCCCGAGAGAGGCCGAGGACCCCGGCGAGCCGGTTCAGCTCGCCCAGCGCGACCACGAGGTTCCTCTGGTGGGTGCGCGCGGCGCGGAGCCGGTGATTGAGCTTTCGCAAGTGGTAGAACTTTAGCGAGGTGTTCCTCGAGAGCGAGTTCCCCTGGAAGTCGCGCGTCGGGACGCCGATCTCGCTGAACAGGCCCTTGTCGGGCATGAGGGGGGAGATGACGGGGCCCCAGCCGCGCGCCTCCCGGCCCGTGTCTTCCTTCGAGCCGCGCTGGCCACGGTCGCTGACGAGGGCGCTCTGGTCGACCACGAGTCCGCAGTCCGCGCAGACGATCTCCCCGCGGATCTCGTCCCGGATCAGGTGGGAGGAGCCGCAGTTGGGGCAAACCTCGGCGACGGGGGGAGCTTGGGGAGCAACGGCCCGGACCTCCGTGGAGACGGGTCGGCTGAGAGCCTTCACGCTAGTTGCACGGGGGGGGTGGCGTCCGGAGGGTGCGGGAGAGCTGGTCTTCATAGCTTGTAGCACTCCCCAAATAAGGGCTCCTATTTATAGGTTCGTTCGTTTCATGTATCGTTTGTATGCTACACATGCTACACCATGCGGTGGCGTAGCATGCCGTTTCAGACCGGGGTTGCCGTGAAGACGCAGCCGCGGCTCGCGTGCTTGGTCGGGTCCGGCTTCGAGACCTCCCAGTGCTGGCCCAACCGGGTCTCGAGGACGGTGCGCAGGAGCTGGGAGCACATCACCCGGCCGATCTCGGGCGAGTCGCCGGTGCAGGCGAAGCACCCGGTGACGCGGAGCGTGAGGGGACGCTCCCGGACGGTCGCGAGGTGGCCCATCGTGTGCGTCTCGTAGTACAGCGCGAGGGCCCGCGCGACCTCCTCGGGGGTGCGACCCTCGACCTGGCCCGCGATCTCGCGACCGAGCTGACGGGCGATCGTCTCGATCAGGTCCGGAAGATGGAGGTGGAACTCTCGGACCCCCGACGCCCGCATGCCGAGCTTGGCGACGTCCTTGAGCCGCTGGAACGGAACGGATTCCTTGCCGGCGACCACGGGAAGGACCGCCTCGGGCGGGTTCTCGAGCTCGACGAACCGGGCCTCCGCCCGGGTCGCGGGGGTCCACATGCGGCGGTGGTAGTCCCGGGCCAGGCGGATGAACATGGGCGCGGAGGACCAGAGGGCGACCTGCTCTTCCCCGGAGCGGCCGAGCCCGTCCTCGCTCGAGACGTACACGAGGGATCCGAGCCGGTCGATGACGACGGCCCGGTTCGCGACGGGGTTGCTCGAGTGCCGGAGCTCGGAGAAACCGGAGAAATGCTTCGCCTCGACGAGGTTCTGGGAATCGACCTCCGCGACGACGCGCACCTTCACTCCGCGGGTGCTCGCCTCTCGGAAGGCGCGGTCCAGCCCCAGGTCGACGAACCGGGAGAGCGTCCGCTCGCTCGCGCTGACCAGGATCTCGCGGTCGGCGGCGCCGATCCGCTTCAGGAGGAACCGGCGGATCGCCTCCGTGCCCTCAAGGACGGCGAACTTGCGCGGGTCGCGCTCGTCGAACTCGTCGCGGCCCTCCGCCCACTCGGAGAGGATCCGGTCCCGGTCCTTCTCGAGCTGCTGCAGCCGCTCGGAGGCCCGATGGATGCACCGGTCGACCAGGTCGTCCGGGGAGAGCGCCTCGAACCGCTGGGGCCGGCTGCCGGTCGCCCGGAGGAGGCCCTCGGCGCTGAGCTGCTTGATGAAGCGGTAGGCCTCGACCCGGTTCACGGCCGAAACGCGGGCGAGCTCGCTCGCGGTCATGGCGCCGCCTCGGCACGCGGCGAGGTAGACGCGGGCGCCCTTCTCCGGGACCCCGTGCTGGGAGAGGAGCTCGAGAAGGCCCGACCTCGGCGCCGCCATGGGAGAAGGAGGCGAACCCCCGATAAAAGGACGAAGGTGGTGGGAGTTCGGACCCTCTCGTGGGAAGGGAGGATCAGAGCGCGGCCTGGAAGTCCTCGATCGTCAGCGGGTACTCGAGCTCGGTCCCGCCGGCGCGCGCCTTCAGGATCTCGCGGGCGAGGAGCCAGTAGACCGTCGCCAGGGCCACCCGGCCCTTGTTGTTCGCGGGGATCACGAAATCGACGTCCCGCGTCTCGTTGTTGACATCACACAGGCCGACCACGGGAATCCCGATCGACACCGCCTCGCTGAGCGCCTGCTGGTCGGTCGCCGGGTCGGTGACGACGAGTACCTTCGGCTCGAAGTACTCCTCGAGGTTGGGGTTGGTGAGGCAGCCGGGGACGAACCGCTCCGCAAAGGAGACCGCGCCGAGGGTCTTCGCGAACACGCGGACCGGCTTCTGGCCGTACTGCCGTTGGGAGACCACCAGGATCCGGTCGGCGGGGAAGCGGGCCAGGAACTTCGCCCCGAGGCGAATCCGCCGGTCGGTCTCGCGGACGTCCAGGACGTGGAGGCCGTCGAATCGGACCTTGAAGACGAACCGGCGCATGGACGCCGACTTCTGCTGCGTCCCGATATGAACGCCCGAGGTGAGGTACGTGTCCTCGGGGATGAGCAGCTCGCCGGGCTGGATGTCCTGGCCATCGCTCGCCGTCACGGGCTCTTGGATGAGGGTCTCCTCGTCGGGCATCTCGTCAGGTTCCGGTGGCGCGGCCGAGCCGCAGGAGTTCATTTAGCTTTGCCACCCGCTCTCCGCCGAGAATTCCGCACTTCAGCCCCCGGGCCCCGGTCCCGAGCGCCACGTGGGCGAGCCATCCCTCCGGCACTTCGCCGGACCGGTGGGAGGTCACGGTCGAGACCCCCCGGCTCCTCGCCAGGTCGACGGTGGCGAAGGTGTCGGTGAGCGTTCCGACCTGGTTGACCTTGATGAGGATCGAGTTGGTCGACTTCCGCTCGAGACCGATACGGAACCGCTGCTCGTTGGTGACGAAGATGTCGTCGCCGACGACCAGGGTCCGGTGGCCGACCGCCTTCGTGAGCGCGGCGAACGCATCGAACGCCTCCTGGTCGAAGGGGTCCTCCACGAAGCGCAGGTCGAACCGGTCGACCAGCTTCGAAACGAAACCGACCTGGCCCTCGGTGTCGAGGGTCTGTTCGCGGTAGCGGTACTTTCCGTTCTCGTAGAACTCGCTGGCGGCGAGGTCGAGCCCCGGACGCACCTCGAGGTGAAGTTCGTCCCGCGCCTTCGCGCAGGCGTCCGTGAGGATCTCGAGCGCATCGAGGTTCGAGACCGCGGCGACCCAGCCTCCTTCGTCGCCCCGGGCCAGCGCGGCCTTCGGAAGCCGCCGGTGGAGCTCCTCCCCGACGAGCCCATGCACCCGCACGGCCGCGCGGATGGAATCCTCGGGCCGGGCGCAGTCGGCGAACGCGATGAACTCCTGGATGTCGGGGCCCCCGATCGCGTGCCGGCCCCCGTTCAAGCAGTTGCCCGCGATCGCCGGGAACGTGCGACCGTCGACGCCCGGGCGGGCGAGGACCTTCCACAGGGGCCGGCCGGTCTCCTCGGCGGTGGCCATCGCCGCTGCGACAGACACCGCGGTCGCCGTGTTTCCCCCGATGGCCGAGAAATCCGAGGTCGCGTCGACCTCGTGGAGCGTCGCGTCCACGGCGCGCTGGTCCGAGGCGTCCACTCCGACCAGCCGCGGGGCGACGCGCGAGCGGAACGTGGCGAGCGCCTCGGGAACGCCTCCCTTCGGGAAGGCCAGCACCTCGTGTACTCCCGTGCTCGCCCCGCTCGGCGCTCCGGCGCGACTGTGAGCCCCGGAGCGGAGCGCGAGGCTCGCCTCGACGGTGAGCCGCCCTCGGCTGTCGTAGATCGCGAAGAGGTCCGCCGAGGCGATCTGGCTCATGGGACCTCCTCCACGAACTCGACCAGGACCCCGCCGAACGCCGAGGGGTGGGCGAACCCGACCCGACGGCCCCGGGCCCCGGCGCGCGGGTGCTGGTCGATCAACCGGCCCCCGCGGGCCGCCACCTCGGCGAGAGCGATGTCCACGTCCGGGACGGAGAAGGCGATGTGGTGGACCCCCTCGCCGCGGGTGGCGAGGAATTTCGAGACCGGGGACTTGAGCCCGGTCGGTTCGACGAGCTCGACGTGGGTCTCCCCGCCCGATAGGAACGCGACCTTCACCTGGCTTCCCGGAACCTCCTCGGGGGCCGACGTCGGTGCTCCGAGCACCGGTCGCCAGCGTTCGAGCGCCTCCGAGATGTTCGCGACGACGATCCCTACGTGGTCCAGCTTCATCGATCCTCCTAGAACGCGGTCGAGGGGGGCTGTTCTCCGAAACAGGACCTCCACACGTCCGCGACCTCGCCGAGAGTGCACCCGGCCTGGACCGCCTTCAGGACGGACGGCATTACGTTGGCGCCGCTATCGGTCGTGGCGCGGAGCTCGGTGAGCGCGACATCGACCGCGGCTCGGTCGCGTTCTTGGCGCCAGCGGCGGAGTCGGGCGACCTGCTGCCGCTCTTCGGCCGGGGTGATCCGCTGGGTGTGAACGCCCGAACCTCCCCCTTGGGCGAAGAGCGAGAACCGAGGGTTCCCTTCCGTGAACTCGTTGACGCCGACCACGACCTCCTCCTTTCGTTCCCGCGCCCGGGCCACGCGGTACGCCTCCTTCGAGATCTCGCCCGAGATGAACCCCCGCTGGATCGCGACGAGCGCGCCTCCCATCTGCTCGATCCGGTCGAGATACTTCCGGGCGTCGGCCTCGATCCGGTCGGTCAGGTACTCGACCTCGTAGGAGCCCCCGAGCGGGTCCACCGTGCTCGTGACCCCCGATTCCTCGGCCAGGATCTGCTGGGTCCGCAGCGCGAGCCGGGCCGACGCCTCCGTCGGGAGGCCGAGCGCCTCGTCGAGCGCGTTGGTGTGCAGCGATTGCGTCCCACCGAGGACCGCCGCGAGCGCCTCCAGGGTTGTGCGCACCACGTTCAGCTCGGGTTGCTGGGCCGTGAGGCTCGAGCCGGCGGTCTGGGTATGGAATCGGAGCTGCTTCGAGCGGCTCCCCTTCGCTCCGAACTCGTCGGTCACGATTCGGGCCCAGAGCCTCCGGGCCGCGCGGAACTTCGCGACCTCCTCGAGGAAGTTCCGGTCGGAGGAGAAGAAGAACGAGAGCCGGGGGAGGAACTCGTCCAGGTCGAGGCCACGCTCGCGCACCGCCGTCACGTAGGCGATGGCGTTCGCGAGCGTGAACGCCACCTCCTGGACCGCGGTCGCCCCGGCCTCGCGCATGTGGTAGCCCGAGACCGAGATGTAGTTCCAGAGCGGCATCTCCCGGGTCGTGAACTCGACCAGGTCGACCGTGAGCCTTAGCGAGGGACCCGGGGGGTAGATGTACGTCCCTCGGGCGATGTACTCCTTCAGGACGTCGTTCTGGACGGTCCCGCCGAGCCGGGCCCGGGGTACGCCGTTCTCCTCGGCGACTGCGACCAGGAGGGAGAGGAGGATCGGCGCGGTGGCGTTGATCGTCATCGAGACTGTGGCCCGGTCGAGCGGGATCCCACCCAACAGCGTCCGCATGTCCCCGAGCGAGGCGACCGGGACCCCGCACCGTCCGACCTCGCCGTGGGAGCGCGTGTGGTCGGAGTCGTACCCGTTCTGCGTCGGAAGGTCGAACGCGACGGAAAGCCCCGTCTGACCGCCTTTCAAGAGGAACTTGAACCGCTCGTTCGTCGCCGCGGCGCTCCCGAACCCCGAGTACTGGCGGAGCGTCCAGAGCCGACCGCGGTACATGGTGGGCTGGATTCCCCGGGTGAACGGGGCCTCTCCTGGGAAGCCGACCTGCTCCAGGAACGCGCCGTCGGGGTCGGAGGGAGGGGCGACGAGAAGCGGCAGACGGCCGCCCTCGGTCCGGGCGCCGATCGCCCGGCGGGACGCCTTCACCCAGCGGCTGCGCGCCGCCGACGCCTTGGGACCGCGCCGAGACCGGGCCATCGCCGATGGACCGGGGGGCGATACTAAACGGTGTCGTGGCGCCGGACGAGGGGCCATAGGGCCGTGAGGTCGACCTCGGCCCACGCCACGGGGACCGGGACCCCGAGCTCCGCGAGCAGTGCCGGCGCGACCTCTCCGAGCTCGGCGACCACCTCCCCGGCGACCCGAACGTGCGCGGCGCGTCCGCTCGTCACCCCAGGGATTTCGGTGGGTTCCCGGACCCCGACCACGTCGATCGTGCGGAGCAAGTACTCGACGAGGGCGGCGGCCTCGGCGAAGCCGGCGGTGTCGGAGGCGACCATGAGCCCCGCATGGCATCGGGTCATCCCTCCGGTTTCGGAGCCGGGGGCGGCCACGACCACGGGGGCGACCTCCCCGAAACGCTGCGGGTA
>JBKQUP010000006.1:0-44864 GCA_052325545.1 Thermoplasmata archaeon | reverse complement strand
CCGGTCGGCTCGTCCGCGAGGAGGAGGCCGGGCCGGTTGGCGAGGGCACGGGCCACCGCGACCCGCTGCTCCTCTCCGCCCGACAGCTGGTGGGGGAACGCCCTCTCCCGCCCCTGGAGCCCCACCTCCTCGAGGAGCTGAGCCGCGCGGCGTGTCCGCTCGACGCGGGGCACGCGCAGCGCGCGCATGGGGAGCTCGACGTTCTCTCGTGCGGTCAAGGTCGGCAGTAGGTAGAACCGCTGAAAGATGAACCCGACGCCCTCGAGGCGGAGGCGGGCCCGGACCCGGTCGGCCTTCTGGCCCACCGACTCGCTGTTCCACCGGACCTCGCCGGTGGTCGGGCTGTCGAGGAGCCCGAGCAGGTTGAGGAGCGTCGTCTTCCCGCAACCGCTCGGCCCCGCGACCGATAGGAACTCCCCCGGGGGTATCGCGAGGTCGACGCCGCGCAGCGCCCGGACCTCCTCCGCCGTGCCGCCCCCGTACGTGCGCACGACCCGGGAGAGCTCGATCGAAGGGGCGTTGGTCTCGCTCACCTTAACGCCTCCGAGATCGGCATCCGGAGCGCGGTGCGGGTCGCGACCGCGCTGGCGAGGAGAGAGAGGGCGACGACCCCCGCGACCAGTTCCCCGAGGATCACGGGGTCGAACACCGCGAGCTGGGCGGCTTCCTGCACCGCCGAGGTGGCCCAGGCGGCGAGCGCTACGACGATGAGATACCCCCCGAGGACGCCGGCGACGGCCCCCGTGAGCGCGAGGGTCGCGCCGTCCCACACGATCTCGCCGGCGATCGACCGGCCCGAGATGCCGAGCGCGCGACGGACACCGATCGAACGGCGGTCCGCTTCCACGCGACGCAGGAGGACGAGGGCGAGGAAAAGCAGTCCGACCGTGAGGCCCACCGAGGAGAGGGCCAGGTAGAACCCCGTCAGCACCCCGCTCGCGGACTGAAGTTGCTGGGCCTCTTGGGTCAGGGAGCTGACCCCGTAGTACGGGAAGAGCGCCTGCACCTCGTTCCGCAGCTGGTCGAGCGCCCCGGGGTTGGTGGCGACCGACCCCGTCACGGCGACCTGGATCGTGTCGACCGCGTCCGGCGCGACGGCGGACCCTCCGGCGAACCCCGTCATCGTCTGTAGGTCCGAGAGGGGGACGATCACCGCGAACGCCCCGGTCGGTCCGAGTACGGTGGGAGGGACGCCGAACGTCCCCGTCACGTTGTAGGTCGTCCCCACCGAGCGATTCGCGACCGGGCTCAGGATGAGCCGGTCGCCGACCGATACCCGGTGCGCCGCGGCGTAGGGGGTCGATACGATCACGTCGTACGTCGCCGGGCCGGAGTACGTGCCGTGCGCGTAGTGGACCGCATCGGTCGGGTCGCCGAGCGGAAGCGGGGCCGGGAACAGCCCGGACTCGGTCGGGCTCAGGGTCGGGGTGAACTGGTCCGGGATCACGCCTTCGGCGAGGACCGGGGAGGGCGTTGCCGATGCGCTGGTGAACGCGTCGACCGTCACGCTGAGGACCGGGGACGCTGCCGTGACGCCCCCGATCGAGAGGATCTCCGCGGTGTAGTTGTGGGCATGCGTGATCCCGTGGACCCCGGCCGCGCTGACGACGATCTGGTACCCCGCGTTCTCGAGGTTCGCGAGCTCATGCGAGGAGACTCCTCCGCCCACGCTGATGAGGACCACCGGTAGCGCCACCGCGGTCGCGACCGCGGCGACCGCGAGCACCAGCTGGAGCCTCGAATGCCGCAGGGAGCGACCCCGTCCCCAGCGCATCACGGGGCTCGGAGCTCCTCCGCGACGGGAAGCTGCATCGCCCGGGCCGCGGGCGCGATCGCGGCGACGAGGCCGACCGCAAGAACGAGGAGGAGGCCATCGAAGAGGACCCCCCCATTGAACGAGACGAATGAGAACGACGCCGGCAGCCCCGCGAGCAGGTTCCGCAGATAGAGGTTGAGACCGTAGGCGGTGACGTACGCGAGCGGCAGGCCGACCGCGAGGCCGAAGAGGGATAGGAGGAGGGCCTCCTCCACCACCATCGAACCGACTGACGGCCGGGAGTGACCGATCGCCCTCAGCAGGGCAAGCTCCCGCGACCGGTCGTCGACCGACATCTGGAGAACGGTCGTGGCGAAGAGGGCCGCCACGACGACCCCGATGACCCCGATGAGCTCACCGAACGTCCGGTAGAGGTTCACGACATGCTGGATCGCTCCGAGGATGTTCGCGAGCGTGAACACCGTCAGCTGGGGAAAGGCGGCCTCGAGCTGGCTCTGGTCCGTGGTGACGGACGTCGGGTCGGTGAGATGGATGAGGATCAGCGACGCATAATCGGTGGTCGCGGACGCGCTTCCCAGGATCTCCTGGAGCTCGGAAAGATAGACGAACCCGAGGAGGGCGGAGGGGATCAGCCAGAACGGCCCCGAGATGCCGACGACCCGGAACGCTGTCGCGTTCGCGTACCAGCCCGGGAGCGCCGACTCCGAGGGGGGCTGCGCCGCACCCAGCCAGACGAGGTCTCCGAGCCCGACGTGGAGGACATTCGAGAGCCCCTGGTCCAGTACGATCTCGTGCGTCTCGGTCCCGTTGTAGGTGCCGCCGGCGTAGCGCGGGTCGCCGGTGGCCGTGAACCCGGTCCCGTTGTAGAGGTCCGGTGTCTGGATGCCGGAGTTGTCGGAGGGGATCCAGCCCACCGTACCGGATTGGGTCGGCCCCCAGCCTTGCGGCACCGAGCTTCGGTTCGCGGCGGTCCAGAGCGACGCGTTCCCGAAGACCAGGTCGCTCACCAGCCATGGGCTCGCCGTGGCGATGTTCGGGTCCACGGAGGGCATCCGGCTGGCGAGCGAGTGGGCCCCTGGGATCGGGGGGAACTGACCCGAAAGGATCGTCGTGTTGTCGCTCGCGGCGACCAGGTCGACCCCGCTCTCGGTCGCGAGGGTGGTCGCGCTCGTCTGGACCCCGGCCGAGATCGCCAGCAGCAGCACGACCAGCCCGACCGCGAGCCCGATCCCGAGGGACGTCATCGCGGAACGGCCCGGCCGCCGCCGGATGGCGTCGAGGGCGTAGAGCACGGTCGCTCCCCGGCCCCCCTAACGGCCGACCGATTGACGGAGCTCGCCGAGCGTGACCTGGTGGGAAGCCTCCACGTTGTACTTGTGGATCGACTCCTCACTGACCGTGCTCGCGCGGACCCGGGTGGCATCGGGGACCCCGGGGAACCGGCTCGGCAGGCTCGCGAGCAGGTCCCGGAGGACGTCCTCCACGAACTTCGGATGGCGATGGGCGGCGAGGACGACCTGCGCCTCATCCCCTCGTTTCAGGATCGCGTACGTCGGGCTCGACTGGGCCGCCTCGATCGCGGCGACCAGTTCGTCCGCCTCGACCTCGGTCGCGTCCGGAAGCTCGAACACGAGCCGGGTCCGGTTCCGCTGGTTGTGCGTGATCATCGGGAGGTCCTTCAGCCGCGGGTCCGCGAGCAGGGGGAACTCCGTCGTGAGCTGGCCCCGGCAGGTCTCCATCGCGCAGGGGCATGCGGTCATGCCGACCGCTTCCGCCCCGACCGCCCGAGCCAGGGTCACCGACCCGTTGACCCCCCGGGTGGCCCGCGCGTCCGCGATCAGCGTGTAGTCCTCGAAGCTGCGCTTCTCCTCGGAGATCCCCTTCCGCAGGAAGTACTCGGCCGACGCCTCCACCGAGGCTTCGGTCGCGTACGGGTGGCGGACCAGAAGCTCCCGGGCGATGGTGGAGCAGGCCGACTCCAAGCTTCCGACCGGTCGCGTGACGGTCTGGTCCACGACTTCGGCGAGGATCTCCGCGTTCCGGGAGAGGTCCGACCCTTTCCGCTCCGAAGGAAGGTCGACCGCCACGTGGAACTCCACGGCGAGCGTGTGGATTCCTTCCCGCCGCTCCACGGTCAGGGGCTTCCGGATTCCCGAAATCCCCACCGACCGCAGCCGCAGGCGGCCTCGGTCCGGAGACATCGCATGGATGTCGCGCATCGGCGACCTACCGGGGGTGCGCTTAAACGAGTTTCCGGGGACTCACCCTAGGGTTACTCGGGCCTCGCGCACCCTTATAGGCCCCCGCCCCGTGGAAGGGAGGATGAGCGACACCGCCCCCCCTCCCTCGCCGGAACCGTCGACGCCGTTCGCACCGGCCGCCGTAGGACCGTACGCGCAGCGGGAACAGTTGATCACCGAGAACCTGAAGCAGATCTTCGACCCCGAGATCCCGATGAACATCGTCGACCTCGGCCTCATCTACGGGTTCGAGTGGACCAACGACTCGGTGAAGCTCAAGATGACCCTGACCGCGGTCGGCTGCCCGGTGGCCGGGATCCTCGCGGAAGAGGTCAAGCTGGCCATCGAGAAGGTCCCGAACGTCAAGTCCGCGACGGTCGAGCTGATCTGGGACCCCCCCTGGAGCCCGGAGCGGATGAGCGATTTCGCGAAGCGTCAGTTCGGGTACGTGTAAGGTTCCGGACGCGAGGCTCGGTGGACGATGGCCACACCTACCGGACTGACGGTCCGGCCCGTCCGTTGGGGCGACTTCGACGACCTCCGGGAGATGTACTTCCGTCTCTACGACGAGCGCGCGACCGGAGCGGCGATCGGGATCACCCTGTTCGCCGACCGGCCCACCATCGCCGACGAAGTGGGCTGGTTCGAGGGGCACTTTCGAAAGGTTCTCGACGGGGACGAGATCTTCCTCGTCGCGGAGATCGGCGGTCACGCGGTCGGCAGCGTGACCATCGGCCGGGCCACGCCCGGCACGGCGTCGGAGCAATCCCACGTGGGCGAACTCGGGATCCTCGTCGACCATGACCACCGAGGAATGGGCGCCGGGACCGCCCTTCTCGAGCGCGCCCTGGCCGAGGCTCGGTCGAAGTTCGAGGTCGTGTACCTCTCCGTCTTCTCGATCAACGAAGGAGCCCAGCGGCTCTACCGCCGGTTCGGGTTCTCCGCGTGCGGTCACCTCCCCCGCGCGGTGAAGCGGGGGGGACTGTACTTCGACCAGGAACGAATGGTCCTCGACTTCTCGAGCCCCCCGGGAGCGGCCGGAGCGAACCGTTAAGCACCCGGGCCTTTCGGCGGCAGACATGTCCGCGACCGAGGAGTGGCAACGTGAGCTCGAAACCGAGCGCACGATGAAGAACGGGTTCATGGCCCAAGACCCCGAGTCGCCGTTCGTAGTGGGCCGGGTGCCGTTCCACGACCTCCGGTACTTCCCGCCGGACCCGAAGTACCGGGTGCGGGCGACGTTGGAGCGCGCGCCGGCTCCCGAGGAGGCCTACCTGCGGACCAACCGGGACAACCAGGCCGTGATGCGGTACATCGGGGACCTGACGTTCCCTCTCGGAGGCGAGACGCTGCACCTGCGCCTCTACCACGCGGGAGAGGGGGTGGGGACTTCGGTGTTCGTCCCGTTCCGCGACCTCACCAGCGGTCGGGAGAGCTACGGCGCCGGCCGCTACCTTACCCTCGAGCTGAACGAGGCCGACGAGTACGATGTCGACTTCAACCGTGCGTTCAACCCGTACTGCGCCTACACGGACGACTTCGAGTGCGCCTTCCCTCCTTCGGAGAACGACCTTCCGATCGCCGTCCGGGCGGGAGAGAAGGCGTGGGCCGCCGACCGGAACCCGACGAGCCCATCGGGGGCCGTCCTCGGCCGTGCTCGACGGTCGACCTCACGGCCGAGCCGCCCGGCGGCGCGTCGGGCGGCCGGCTCGCCCCGACGGCCTACGGGTGGCCGAACGCGCCGAAAATCCCGTTAACGACGAACTGGACGCCGACCGCGGCGAGCAAGAGGCCGAGCACCCGGGTCATCGCCATGATCCCGGTCTTTCCGAAATAGCGGAAGATCTTCTGGCCGTACTTCAGGATGAAGAACGTCGCGGCGGTCGTGATCGCGATCGCGAGGAACACCGCGACCACCATGGCGGGGTCGCCGCCGGCGCTACCCTCGTAGATCATCACCGTCGAGATCGCCCCGGGGCCCGCGAGGAGCGGGATCCCGAGCGGGACCACGGCGATCTCGTCGCGGCGGGCGATCGCCTCCTCCCGGTCCTCGCTCGTGAGCTTCGTCCGCGTGACCTCGCCGTGCAGCATGTCGTAGGCGACGATGAACAGTAGGATCCCGCCCGCGATCTCGAACGCGGCGAGCGTGAGCCCGAACGCGTCGAAGAGGAACCGGCCGACGAGGGCGAACACCCCGAGGATCGAACCGAGGACGACGACCGCCCGCCGGCGGACGATCCGTCGGTCGCCCTCGCTGAACCCGTCCGTCAGGGAGACGAAGAACGGGACGGCGCCAATCGGGTCGACGAGGGCGAAGACGGTAACGAAGACCGCAACGTAGACCAGGAACTCGGCCACTCGTCCCCCCCCGGCCGGCGGGAGGCACCGGGGGCTTTCAATTCTCCGTCAGGGTCGTTAGAGCGAAGGGTTCCTGCCGCGGCGCCGAGAGACAGCGCGCGGGCGGGTGGTCCGTGACTTCGTCCGTGAGCGACGGGCGGAAGGGCGTGCGCGGGCGGGTCTCCGTGTCGACCGGACGCGCCCCCGAACTCCTCGGCCCACCGTGGCGATCGGTCCCACATCTCGGGCTTTGAGCCGCAGCACGATCGGCTCCTTCTGCGGGTTCGCGACGAGCAGCACGTACTCTCCCGGTGCCTGCGGGTCGAAGTAGATCCGGGCCTTTCCGGCGAGGCGAACCCGCTGGACGAACGGGCCCGACTTGTGCCCGATCAGTAGGACGAAGGAGCGGCCCGGCCGGGGGTTATCGAGCTCCACATCGATCTCGCAGGCCGGCGAGACCAATCGCATCTCGACCCTGACGGTAGAGAGCGGGTCGAGGACGAGAAAGCGCGGAAGGTCGGCAAGAGCGACGGCCACGCGGTCCCGAGGACGCTGCCACGGAAAACCTTGCCCGAACGCCGCGATCGCGAAAGCGCGAGGTTAAATCACTGAGAAAATTCCGCCGGGCGATGGCAGCGAAGCGGACGGCACAGGCGGTCTGGGAACACGACCTGGTCCATGGTCACGGGACCGTCAAGGGCACGAGCGGCGCGTTCGGCGAGATGGCGGTGTCCTGGGCGGCTCGAACCGAGGCCCCCGGGGGGAAGACGAGCCCGGAGGAGCTGCTCGCGGCCGCGCACGCGGCCTGCTTCTCGATGGCGCTCTCCGGCGGCCTCGGCCGGATCCAGAAGCCCCCCGAGCGCCTGACCGTGTCCGCGACCGCGACGTTCGACAAGGTCGGCGACGCGTGGAAGGTGGCGACGATGGAGCTCGACGTCACGGGGAAGGTCCCCGGGATCACCGCGGCCGAGTTCCAGCAAGCGGCGCAGGCGGCCGGTCAGGGCTGCCCCATCTCGAACGCCCTCAAGGGGAACGTCACGATCTCGGTCCACGCCAAGCTCGCCTAGAGGAGCGGGTCGACGGGACGGTCAGCCGGCCCCGAAATCCGAAAGCTGCCGCTGGACCCGTTTCGGGGGCTCGCCGGGCGCACCCGGGGCCGGCGAGCTCGCCTCGGCCGGGCGTTCCTCATCGTCCGACCCGCCGCCGTGCGATAGAGCCTCCTTACCCCCGAGAAGCTCCGCGACCGCCCGGGAATCCGGTTCGGTCCCCAAGAGGAAGCCCACTTCCTCGGGGGTGAGCTCGAGCTCCCGGGCTATCTCGGACGCCCTCCGGCGCAGATCGGCGCGACTTCCCCGGCCCGGGGCCGCGGCGAAGATCCGCTCGAGGAACGGTAGAACGATCTCCCGGCTCTTGGCCGTCGACAGGTGGAAGCGATGCCCGGCCTTTTTCGCGAGCGATTCCCGGGTAGCGCGCAAGCTACGCGAGCGCCCCATATCGCCCAGGAACTGCGGGAACGACACACCCGCTCCCCTCCCGCCGCCCGGCCCGTCGTGCAGGGCGAGGGAGACCCCCCCGGTCATGAGCTCCGACGCGTAGCTCCAGAGCCCGTAGGCCCGGGCCCGACGGGCTCGGGTGAGGAACTGGTCGGCCACGGCCAGGACACGGAACGCGGCGTCGCGGTGGCCCGCGTCCGGCGCGAACGTCGGTAGGTTCTCCTCGATCCAGGGCAAGAGGTCGTCGGGAGGAGCGTCCAGTCGGTCCTGGACCTCCACCGACCGATAGTACCGCGGGGTCGTCAACGCCTCTTCCGTCAGCGCCACGAAGTCCGCGGCGAGGTCACGGAAGCCGAGGACGGAGAGCTGCCACGGTCCCGGTTCGAGAGGCGCGATCGCGTCGAGGTCGTTGAGCGCCGCCCGCACGTCCCCGTGGGACCGGTTCACGATCGATTCGAGAGCTCCGGGGTGGAGGAGGATCCGCTCGGTCCGCGCGACCCGCTGGACGAACGCCGCGAGCTCGGGTTCGCGCACCGGATAGAAGCGTATCCGTACGACCCCCGTTCGGAACACTGAGGAGTAGCGCGTCAGCGTGCGGTCATCGTTGACGGTGAGCACGATCGGCTGGCGCGTCGACCGGGCGAGCCGTGTGATCGCCCCGAGCCCGCCGTGGTCGGAGAGGTCCGTCGAGCGGCCGGACGACCTCCAGTCATCGATGTCCTTCCGCGCGGCGGGGAGACGTGCCCAGCCCGCGTTCCCAGGGGAGCGGGGGACCGCGGCCCAGTCCTCGAACGCTTTGGGCTTCGCTTTCGGCAGAAGGCCCCAGGCCGCGTTGAGGGCGTCGATGGTCCCATACCGCCCCCGCAGGAAATCGGCGAGGGCCGGAGGCGTCGGCCGAGACCGAACCGCCTCGGTGAGCCGACCCGTGAGACAGTCCGCCTCGTCCAACAGGATGAGGGCGTGTCGAGCTCGCTTTCCCGCGACCGTCTCGTCAAGGGTCTGGCTCACGGACGCCCGACCCGCGACCTGCTCGACGGCGGATTCGTTGCGAGCGTCGGAGGCGTTCATTTCCACCAGGGCCCATCCCAGCTCGGCGGCGAGGGCGAGCGCGGCCGTCGTCTTGCCGACGCCGGGAGGGCCGGAAAGCACGGCCGCGCGCCGACTCGGGACCTTCCCCTCCTGCCACTGCATCGCCCAGGCACGAAGCTCGTAGCGGGCCCTCGGGTTCCCGACGATGTCGTCCAGGCGGGACGGCCGGAGCCGCTCGCTGAGCGGAAGGCGGGGGGTGGCCCGCGGGGTCATCGCGTCGGTACCCCCTGCCGGAGATAAGGAGTGCCGGGGGTCGGGGACGTCGGAACCGTTGAGTACGTCGGCCACCCATGTGTAGGTGGGTCCGACATGTCGAACCATCCAGGACCGTTCGTGGAGCCCCGCCGAGTCCACGGCACGGAGCGGTCCTTCTCGGCCCTCACGATCTCCGTCGACCCGCCGGCCGTGGCGCCGCCGTCCGCGGACGCGCGCACGGCCACCCTTCTTCGGCAGGCCCGCGAGCACGGCGTCACGACGTTCGATGTGGCCGACGCACGGTTCCCGATGCGAGCGGAGCGGCTGATCGCGACGGCATTCCCCTCCCCGGACCCCGACCTTGCGGTGATCGTCGGACGCTCGATCGAGTCCCTCTCGAGGGAACGTACCCCTCGGGGCGACCCGATGCCGGCCACGGACCTCGAGGCCGCCCTCGAGGAATCCCTCGAGCAGAGCCGGCGTCGTCTCGCCCCTGCCCCCCTTTCGGTCGTGGAATGGCGTCCGGATACCGACGGAAGCTCGGGGGACACCTCCATCTCCGGGTCAGCCCCTGTGTCCAAGGGTGGCCCGAAGGAGCCCCTTTGGGCGGTCTACTTTCCGTCCCCGCCGACCACCCTCCCCCGGTCCGGCCCTTCGCCGAGCCTGTTCACGGGAGAGCTTTCCCTCCTCGACCGGGAGGTGGTTCCCCTGTTCAATCCGGCGAACGGGAGGCCCGAGACGAGCCTCATCGTCCGCAATCCCTTCGCGGACGGCCGGCTCGACGGCAGCCGTTTCGCGGCCGCCGCGATGCTCGCCGGCCCCGGGGAAGGGCCCGTGGAACTGAGACGTTTTCAGGCGGAGTTCGACTCGGTCCTCGCCCTGGGTTTCCTGACGAAGGACCGTCGCCGGACGCTGGCGCAAGCCTCCCTCCGCTTCGTCCTCGGCTTCCCCTGGGTGGCCACGTCGGTCATCCCGCTCCCGACCCCCGAGCGGTTCGAGGAGATCCTGAGCTTCGGCGCGAGCCCGCCCCTGAGCGACGACGAGTTGGCGCGCCTCGGCCTCGTGAAATAGGGCCCGCGGCTGGACGGGGCGTGCTCGCGGTCGGCGACGAGGCCCCGGATTTTGCCATCCCGCTTGCGGACGGGACGACCCGAACGCTCGCCTCCTATCGGGGTCGGAAGGTCGTTCTCTACTTCTTCCCCAAGGCCAACACCGCCGGTTGCACCCGCGAGACCCGGGGTTTCGCCGAGCACTATGAGGAGTTCCAGCGCGCCGGGGTCGAGGTCATCGGAGTGAGCGTCGACACGGCGGAGACCCAGACGGCGTTCGCGGAGAAGTGCGGCTCTCGGTTCCCGTTGGTGGGGGACCCGTCGAAGGAGATCGCACGGAAGTACGGGGTCCTCGGGCTCCTCGGGTGGGCGAAGAGGGTCACTTTCCTGGTGGACGGCGAGGGTCGGGTCCGGGGCATCGTCGAGGGGATGCTTCCGGCGCCCCATCTGCGGGCCGCCGAGACGTGGGCGACTGCCCGACCTGCCCCACCGTAAACGGACCGAGGCCCGGGCGGGCGCGGGGGAAACCGCCGGGTCAGCTCACCGTCTCCGCTTGAACCACCAGGGTGACCGCGAACGTGGCCCCCGGGTTGGACGGAGCGATGACGTTGATCGCCAGGGCGCCGTCGTCGTAGCCTGCCGGCACGGAGTAGGGAAGCGTCGGCTGCGTGGTCCCGATCGTGAACGGCGTGGCCGGGGAGACCTTGTACACCGTGTGGGCGACGTCATCGAAGTTGATGAAGGTCCAAACGACGGACCACGAACCGCCGGGGGCTACGCTGAGGGGGTACCCATTCGCCGTACCGTAGTAGATGGAGCTCGGGCCGAACCAGGGGTGCCCGCCCGATGTGTTTCCCTGGTCGATCTCTAGGTGGACCGAGGTGATCGTCACCGGGGCGGAGCTGTTCGAGGGCAAGACCAGGACCCCGTCGGCGACCAACGCGACCAGCGCGACCACGACGACCGCCACCGCGATGACCGCGAAGAAGATCAATCGACGAACGGTCCGTCGGCTTCGGGGAGACATCGTTCGCCTACTACGGAGCTCGGACGCCCGGCTTCGCCATCGTCGGGGACCCTTCCCTCAGACCGCCGGGGGCGCGAGCGAGAAGACGGGGATCTTCGCCAGGACCGTCGCGGGGGTGCCGGTGTACGTCAGGTAGATCGTACACGCATTCACGCTCGTGAAGCACCATGGAGGTGCTCCGTGGTAATCGTCGTAGTCGAGGGTCGGAAGGCCCAGGGGACGCCCATTGCCCCCGATCGGGGTCACGCAGCCGTTCCAGTTCGCGGGGGGGTTCTGCCCATCGAAGACGAACCCGGCCGCGTTGGCGACGCACATGAAGTCGAGCGGGAAGCCGCCGTTGTGGATGTAGAGGATGAACGTGTCCCCGTCCTCAAGCGCATCGACGCCCTGGTTCAGCGGCACAAAGATGCCCAGACGATTGTAGTAAATGGAGTTGGCCGCGGTCGTGCTCCCGGCATCAAAGTTCCCGCAGTACCCGAGGTAGGGGGCGCCCGCGGCGGGCTGGGAGGACACGCCGGGGAACCAGGTCATGGAAGCCAGGGACCCGTTGACGAGGATGGTCGTACCGCCCGAGCTGGACGCGTTGTTACAGACGAAGGTGAAATCGATCTGGCTGAGTAGGAGGTCGCTCGGCGAATGCGCGGCGATGACGAACTCGCTCGAGTTCAGTTCGGAGAAGTTCCCGCTGACAGAGTTCTCGCATTGGTCATTCCACTTGTTCCCCCACGTGGTCAGCGCGCTCCCCGACAGGGTCGAGTAGACGCCCAGGCCATATCCCCAGGGCTGGCAGTCCGTCGGGTCGCCCCAGACGGGATTGCTTCCGCCGGAGTGGATCACGAAGGTGACCGACGGCGCGGCGGGGGGTGGGTTGATCTTGAACGTCCACAGGATGACCCCGGCGACCAACGTGAGCGCGACGAGCAGGATAGCGCCGATGATCTCGCTCACGCCACGGCGCCGAGCTCGACGCCAGCGTCGGTGGAGGCTCATTGAGGTATCTATGCGTATCATGGATTATCAAGCTATCCGTATCGCGGATGCGTTTTGTCGGGGCGTTCCCCGCCCTCGGAGGGCGGGCTACCCGCGGTACACCAGCCCTTGGGGAGAGTAGTCCAGGATGGCAATTTCGCGCGCCCGGCATAGGGTCGTGGGGACGCGGACGACCTTGAACGAAAGCGGGGGCGCCAGAACCTCGTGATGAAGGTGGATCAAACTCGTTTCACCCTCTTCTTGGGGGATTCATGCGAGGACCTGTCGGGTATTCCAACCCCGCGGCAGGGGCCTGCCGCATCGAGGGTGAATTACACGGCGAACGCCGCGGTGTCAGCTTCGGACGACGCGGCGGCGTCCGACAAAGCGGATGCCGGAAGAGCGGAGGACGCGCGGGAAACTCGGGGGTCCCGGCTCGACGCCGCATTCGCACGGTTGCGGCCCCGGCGCAAGAGACCCGCGTCCTGGAGCTCTTTCGTGATCTTCTCGACGGAGAGGCTGACGTCCGACGGCCGGCGAGCGCCCGTACAGACCAACTTGCCGCTACCGAAGAGGAGGACCACCACGCGCGGTTTCTCCAGCCGGCAGACCAGCCCAGGGAACTGCTCGGGCTCGTATTCCACCCGGTCGAGGCCGAGGGTGACCGCGACCGTGTTCAGATTGATCTCGCTCTCCAGGTCGGAGGTGGCGACGATGTTCTGGATCTGGACCTTCGGGTGCATGATGATCTTCTGACCGCCCTTACGGATCATCGTCGAGACGGTCGCGATCGACGTTTCCACCTGCCGCATGCTCTTCCCGCCCGTGCAGACGACCTTGCCCGATCGGAACAGGAGGATGGCGGTCTTCGGCGACTTCAGCCGGAAGATCACACCAGGGAACTGCTCGGGCTCGTACTCCGCCCCGTCGAGGGTGAGGGCGACCGATTGAAGGTCGAGTTCGTCTCCGAGGCTGGTGGACGCCACAACGTTCTCGATTCGGATTCGCGTCACGGATGTTTATATAGCATTTATATACCTATTTAAAGACCCCCACCCTGCTCCGGGTCGTAGGAAGTCCGAGACCGGCCGTCGGGATGGAAGGCCGTCGCGCCCAGACTGGACCGCCGTATCGCGCCCGGGAACTTGACAATTGAACCGGGCGTTCGATGTCCGACCGCAAGGAACGCGCGGGGGTGTCCGCGCCCACGCAGGCTTCATGAAGGACGCGCGCGGCCAACGACGAGCCAGAAGCTGAAAGGTGAGACGCGGTTCCACCGGCCACGGCGCCTTAGATGGGCCGCCTAACGCCTGTGCTCGCAGAGGTCCATGACGCGGGATCAATGACTGCTCGTCGCGCTGCTCGCGTTCGCGTTGGTGTTCGCGTTTTCCGGGATTCCGTCGGCTATTGCGACACGGTGAAGACACCTTTCCGCAACCCCGACCAGGGACGCGTGTCCTCCGGGGCCGGAGAGATCGGGTCGAGGCTATGGCCGGTGGGACGGTGCTACAGGACCGAAGAGGCGGGAGAGCCCCTCGGAGAGGAACCGGTAAGCCTCGGCACCTCTCGGGGTCAGCTCGAGCCGTCCCTCGTCCTCCGCAACTTCTCTGATCAAGTCGAGGTGGACGAGGAGTTCAAGGTACCGTTGGAAGACGGTGTAGTTCACTCCGGCTCTCAGCTGCAGCTGGGTCCGTCGGAGCCGCCCTCCGTTTAGGGCTTCTAGTAGTCGTCCGATCACGAACAGATCGGGACGGGCCATCATGGCGAGGGCTGCGTCCCAGCAAAGTGCCAGAAGAACTCCGACTCGAGCGTCGCGAATTCGCCGACCAATCGGTCGAGAAGAGTCTGGTACCCTCGAATCCAGCGCCGCGCGATGCGTTAGAGAAGCCAGAGGAGAACCGATAGGACGGCTCCGGTCAAGGGGAGGAGGACGAAGAACAAGAGAGCTCCGGACGGTAGAACATTCACGATGAGGAGCTCGGCGAATACGAGCCCACCGACCAAGATCGGCGGGAACGACCAGTCGGTCTCGTTCTTGACATGCGTGATACGTTGCTGAGCCTTTTGCACGAGGAAGGTCCAGCTCGGATCTTCCGCCTCCTCCGCGCTTAAATGAGGCGCATGAGGGGAGAGCGGTGACCCTTGCGCTTCCCGACGGGCCAGGAGAAGTTCCCGGATCGCCAGCCCCAACACCGCCACCGCCGGTGTCTGTGTGAGGGGGACAATCCAAATGGGTAGCGTAAATGTCGTGTAGCTTCCCCCCAGGGTCGATGTGGTTGTGACGACCGGGAAGAGGACGTAGGTCAGCACGACCAACCCCTCGCCCGCGATCGTCGCCACCAGAAAGCCCCATGTGAACCAGGAGAACCGGTAGCTCCGCCAGGCCGCGGCGCGAACACGGATTGCGAGGGCGCGCAGTTCGTCTTGAACGCCCGCGATGACGGGCAATGGGGTCGGCCCCGGGGAGGCGGTCACACACTACCCGATGAAATTAGTGAGCCATACGGCTTCCTCCGCGCCGGTTCGTGGAGGCTCATGACGCTGAGTGAACGGCTGCTCGCCGCGCAGATCGTGCTGGCGAAGATGTGCGCCTTCTCGGCAATCCAGTGAGGGATTGCGCCGCGGTAGCCCACGAGACCTCGAGCTCGAAGAAGTGTATGCCAAATCGATGACCGACCGCGAGGGGAGTTCGAGGCGGTGCGGGGACGCCGTTGCGGGGACTCCCGCACTTCTGCCTATGTCGACAGCCCCGCCAAGCCCTTCAGCCAAGGCTGCGTGAGGTGTCGCGGTGTCCGCCTCCGAGCTATTCCGGCCCTTCCAGCTGAAGGGGCTCACCCTCCCCAATCGGATCGTGATGGCCCCGATGACGCGGAACTATTCCCCGAGGGGAATCCCCGGGGCCAATGTAGCCGCCTACTATCGCCGCCGGGCCGAGGGGGGCGTGGGCCTAATCCTCACCGAGGGGGCCGCTCCGTGCCCGGGGGCCCAGAATGCGCCGAGGGTTCCCCATGCCTATGGTGACAAGGCCCTCGAAGGGTGGGCGAGGGTTATCTCGGCCGTGCATTCGGTCGGGGGACACATCGGCATTCAACTCTGGCATGTCGGCGCCGTCCAGAGCTCGGAAGGGTCGACGAAGCTTCCCACGTCCCCCGTGAGTCCCTCGGGGCTGCTCAAACCCGGTAGAAAGGTCGGCGGGCCAATGACCCAGGCCGAGATCGGCGCGGTAATCGAGGCGTTCGCGCGGAGCGCGGCCGAGGCTCAACGCATCGGGTTCGACGCGGTCGAGCTGCACGGCGCGCACGGTTACCTCATCGACCAGTTCTTCTGGGAGGGAACGAACCGACGCACGGACAGGTACGGCGGCAACCTGGTCGACCGCACTCGATTCGCGGTCGACATCATCCGCGAGTGCCGCCGACGGGTGGGGCCCGGTTTTCCCCTGGTGCTCCGGTTCTCGCAATGGAAGTCGCAGGACTACTCCGCCCGCCTGGCCACCACACCGTCGGAACTCGCTCGGTTCCTCCAGCCGCTCGTCGACGCGGGGATCGACTCGTTCCACTGCTCGACGCGGCGCTTCTGGGAACGGGAGTTTGAAGGGAGCGACCTCAACCTGGCGGGCTGGACCAAGAAGCTCACCGGGAAACCCACGATCACGGTGGGCTCCGTTGCTCTCAACACCGATTTTGTCGAGCCGTTTCGCGGCGCAACGGACGGCGGCTTGGCCACCGTCGCGGGCACACTGCCGCATCTCGACCGGCTCGTGGAGATGCTCGCGCGCGGTGACTTCGACCTCGTGGCCGTCGGCCGCGCGCTGCTCGCCGACCCTCTGTGGCCCTTGAAGGTCCGCGACGGGCGTTTTGACGAGCTCCGCCCGTTCACCCGTGAGGTCCTGGAAACGCTCGCCTAGACGACGGGGTCCCGTACGCGAAACCGGGTACCGTCGACCGACCGGATCCAGGGATGTGCCGAACCTACACGACCAGAGGCGTGAGGAGGGGAGGGAGGCATGCCCAATCGTACAACGGTGGACGTGAACGGGTGCAAAGCCGCCAGAGAGGATTGAACTCCCGACCTGCTGATTACAAATCAGCCGCTCTACCGACTGAGCTACGGCGGCATAGGGTGGAGAGTGACTGTTCTCGGACAGTAAGGCTTTCCCTCATTTTACCCTCTCCTCCCACGCTCGCCAAATGTAGATATGTGTCGCGTCCTTCACGTCCGACTGTGACCGCGACACCGCCGCCACCACCTCCGCCGCCCCCCCCGCCGCCCCCCGAACTTGGTCACTTGCCTCCCCCCACCGTCCGCGTCGAACGCTCATGGGAAACGGACCGGGGTGATCGTCGTGGCGGTCGTCATCATAGCCGTCGTAGCGGTTTTGGGCGCGGCATTTGCTCTCGGATCATTCACCTCGAAGGGAAGCAGTAGTGGCACGGCACCGCCCGGCTGCTCCGTCACCGGACCGGCAACTCTCGACACCTATCGCGTCCTGCCGGGATCACAGAGTCTCACGCTCTCGTCCTCGAGCAGCATGTACCTCTTCGAAGGGTCCACCGGGGGACATCCGATATCGTCCGTGTCGTGGACCCCCGACCTCAACGTTTCGGACCTCGGGACGCCGGGCGGGCCGGCCATATCGATCGGGCACGGCAGTTCGGCCTCGGCGTCGTACAGCAGTTCGGCCGGCACCTACATCATCGCCGGCCTCGGGGTCAGCAACTTCTGTTCGTACCAGACCGTGACCGGGCATGCGGCGAGTTTCCGCTCCCCGATTGATGCGTGGGCGAACTTCTCGACGACCGGGTCCTCCGAGGTCTTCGTCGTCGTGGGAGGGGAGGGTGTGGGGTCGTTGGGGACGCCCGATCCGATGTCCGCCGTGGCGGACCAGACCTACAGTCCGGCGAACAACGAAGTCAATGCCTCAGTGGCGATCTACACTGCGCTGTTGGTTGGGGGTTCGTACTCGTTCGAGGTCACCTCGACGATGAACGTCGCGACCAATAGCGGCAGCGGAGGCTCCTTGGGGATCGTGGTCTACATCTTCCCGTATGCGGGTAGCCCCAAGTCCAGTACCCCGATCGGCACCGCCTTTTCGTGGGGACCGGCGATGAACGCCACTTCGGTCTCGGGGGTGGAGGGCTGCCCACTGTCAACCGGGCACTACTGCTACACGATCGAGATCGCCACCGCGACCATCGGCCTCAGTGTCTCGAACATCCAGCTGTCGCTTCGGGGCTCCTCGGGGCAGGAAATCGCATGGCCCTCCGGAGGGGTCGTCGTATCCCTCGTCAGTCCGACGGCAACTTTCCCAATCGCCACCTACGACACCGCCACCGCAACGTGGACGCTCGTCCCCCCGTTCTCCGGGGCGATCGGTGCGGGCGACGGTCTGGTGATCTACTCGCACGCCACCGGAGCGAACCAGGGACTGCTCGGGGAGGAGCTGAGCGCGATCGGCACGAACGGGTACTCGGGCGTCGTAAACTCCCTCCCGTTTTCGTGAGGCAGCCCTCGATTGCGCCGGCTGCGTTGAGTGCGTGAACGGGCTACGTGCCCACCAGCGGGTCGCCCAGCGTGCGATACAGGCCTGTGATTCTGTGGAACCCGACGGTCCGGCGAAAGAAAGGCGCCTGGGGTTGCCCCCGGCGCGGAAAGGGTTGACAGCCTAGCTACCTATCCGTAAGAGGAACGAGAGAGGGGATGGTCGCAAAGGCGTTCGGCGAATGCCCGAAACGAACGACGGAGCCATTCCCGGGCCGGCACATGAGGTAAAGCAACCGACCGAGCTATGGCGGCATCCGAGGGAGAGTTACGGTCTCGGGACAGTAAGGCCTTCCCTCACGCCCGTTCGAAACGTCCGAGTCTAACCGCTATCGTCGGACCTGAACGGGGGCGGTCATGGGCCGAGGCGCCCAAGCGATCGCAAGGATGCCGCCGGCCGCGGCGAGCAGGGCACCGACATAGAACCCACCGTAGCCGAAGAACAGGCTCATGAACACCACGACGAGGGTCATGATCCCGTTCGCCAGGTGGTGGTGCGGCTCGTGCCGCACGAGCAGGGCCATCACGAACATGAACAGCCCGGTGAACACGACGATGATCTCGCCCAGAAGCAGGCCCTCGACGACCACGAAGAACCCCCCCATCGCGATCAGGACCGCGGCCGCGAGGGGTTTCTCCTCGGCGAGCGGTGGCGACGAACCGCGATAGGTCTGGCCGGCGGGCGTCGTCACTTCGCTACTCTCCCCCCCGAGCAGAGCCAGCGCGCAGGCTTGTATCTTTGGGAGGCAGCGGCCCCCGCCGCGCGAGCCCGTTCGCGGCGGACCGGACGGTCAACGGGACCGTGCCTGAGGCGCAGACCGCCCCGCGGAGACAGGGCGGCACCTTCGGAACGATTCCGGGGCGTCTCCCTCAGGGAAGCGAGTCGAGCCTACCTCTCGGTCCGTTCCGGGCTCTTCAGGAAGCCTACTTAGGGAACGGCCGCGTGCGTTCGGCGATGACGCGGACTCTGGAGTCCGACCGTGTGATCCGTGCCCCCCGGGGAGCGACGCTCTCCTGCCGCGGCTGGGGCCAGGAGGCCGCCCTTCGGCTCCTCGAGAACAACCTGGACCCAGAGGTCGCGCGCGACCCGAAGAGACTCATCGTCTACGGCGGTCGCGGGAAAGCGGCCCGCGACTGGGAGTCGTTCGACCGGATCGTCGCGGCATTGAAGACCCTCGGGAACGACGAGACCCTGCTCGTCCAATCCGGTAAGCCGGTGGGCATCTTCCCCACCCACTCCGACGCCCCCCGCGTGCTGATCGCGAACGCCCTGATCGTCCCCCGATGGGCGACCGACGAGGTGTTCTGGGACCTGGAAAGCCGGGGCCTTACGATGTACGGGCAAATGACCGCCGGCAGCTGGGTCTACATCGGGACCCAGGGGATCCTTCAGGGAACTTACGAGACCCTGGCCTCCCTCGCGCGCATCGAGTTCAGCGCATCGAGCCTCGCGGGCCGGTGGACCCTCACCTCCGGTCTGGGAGAGATGGGAGGAGCGCAACCGCTCGCGATCACGATGCTCGGGGGCGTCGGACTGATCGTGGACGTTGACCCCCGAGCGATCGAGCGACGTCTGAAACACCGGTACCTCGACGAGGAGGCCCGCAACCTGGACGAGGCCCTGTCTCGGGTCCAACGCGCCGTCAAGGAACGCCGGCCTCTTTCCATCGGTCTTTGCGGGAACGCGGCGGACGTCTTCCCGGAGATCGCTCGGAGAGGGACCCTTCCGGACGTCGTGAGCGACCAGACCGCGGCCCACGACATTCGGGTCGGTTACATCCCTCAGGGGATGACCGTCGACGAGGCGGCGGTCGCGCGGGCGGCCGACCTGCCCGCCTACCTCACGCGCGTGAAAGCGTCGATCGCGACCGAGGCCCGTGCGATCCTCGACATGCGCCAGCGGGGGGCGAAGGCGTTCGACTACGGGAACAACTTCCGCACCCAGGCCCGCGACGCCGGCGTGACGAACGCGTTCGACATCGAGGGGTACGTTCCCCGGTACATCCGACCGCTGTTCGCGGTCGGAAGCGGTCCCTTCCGTTGGCTCGCCCTCAGCGGCGAACCCGAGGACATCCACCGAATCGACCGGATGATCCTCTCCGAGTTCGCGGCGAACGATCACCTGTGCCGGTGGATCCGCCTCGCCGCCGACCGCGTTACGTTCCAGGGACTCCCCGCCCGGATCTGCTACATGGCGTACGGCGAGCGGGAGCGATTCGGGCATCGCGTGAACCAGATGGTGCACGATGGCGAGGTGAGCCTCCCGGTCGCGATCGGCCGCGACCACCACGATACGGGAAGCGTCGCGAGCCCGTTCCGGGAGACGGAGGCGATGCGGGACGGCTCCGACGCGATCGCGGATTGGCCCATCCTGAACGCCCTCCTCAACGTCGCGAGCGGGGCCACGTGGGTGTCGGTCCATCACGGCGGCGGGGTGGGGATCGGTAACTCGATCCACGCCGGGCTCGTCGTGGTCGCGGACGGGACCCCCGACGCGGACCGTCGGATCGGGCGCGTGCTGCACAACGACCCCGGCCTCGGGGTCGCCCGACATGCGGACGCGGGATACCCCTCGTCGATCGCGCTCCTGCGAGGCGCCGGCTTCCGGGTTCCGGGGTTCGAGAACGACCCCGACGCGACGAGCAAAGGTGCTTGAACCCCCGTCGGCTACCCCGCCCATGGGCGACCCCTCTCCCAAAGCAGCCGACCGGCTGGCGCGCCAGGTGCTCACCGTCCGACTCCACCTGAGGCCCGGCGAGAACGTCACCATCGAGACCTACCCGTCGGCACTACCTTGGGCCCTCGGGTTCGTGCGGGAGGCCCGCCGCTTGGGGGCCCGCCCGCTGTTGCACTACGAAGACGAACGCTCGTACTGGGCGGCGGTCGAGGAAGGAACGTTCGACGCCATCGGTCAACCGGGGTCGCACGAATGGGCGGCACTCGCGAAGACGGACGTTTACATCTACTTCTGGGGACCCGAGGACGGGGCCCGTCTCGAGGCGCTCCCCGAAGCGGCCTTCGAGAAGTTGGTCGCCTTCAACTCGAAGTGGTACGAAGTGGCGCGCCGCGCGGGCGTGCGAGGCGCCCGGATGGGGGTCGCTCGCGTGACCGCAGCGAACGCTCGGCGCTGGGGCGTGCCGCTCGACGCTTGGAGGAAGGAGGTGGTGAGCGCGACGATGCTCAACCCGAAGCAGTTCGTCGCCGACTCGCGGAATGTCCAGAAGGCGCTCGAGCGGGGGCACACCGTCCGGATCCGCCATCCCAACGGGACCGACCTGACCCTGGCCTTGGCTGGCCGCAAGGCGCTCGTCGACCTCGGGTGGGTGACAGCGGCGTCCCGTCGGACGCGGTTTGGTACGATGGCCTCGGTTCCGGATGGGTGCGTCTACGTCGCGATCGATGAATCGACCGCGGACGGGACGCTGGTATCGAACCGGATGTCAAATCTCTTCGGTGAGCCCGTTCGCGAGGGGCGATGGACGTTCCGGGGAGGACGTCTCGTCGGCCAACGCTATGGCACCGGAGCCGGGGCTGTACGAGCGGAGTATGCCAAGGGAGGGAAGGGCCGCGACCGCCCGGGGATGCTCGAGGTCGGCCTCAACCCCTCGATCTGCATCTCTCCCGGCCTTGAGGAGGGCGAGCGGGGCGCTGTGACGACGTTCGTGGGCAGCAACATCGGGTACGGAGGTCGCACTCGGTCGAACTTCATCGCGCACCTCACGGTGGCCGGCGCGGAGCTCTCGATCGACGGCCGGGCGGTCGTCCGGGACGGCCGCATCCTCTGAGAGGCCCGCGAAGGCCCCGTGCGACGCCGTCGCAGAGGGTCTAACGAAGAACTTCCCGCTCGGGCCGCCGCCTTATCTCGGGGATTCCCGACTTGGGTTCTCTGACGGAATGAGCTCCGTCGGAAGAAACCATGGCGAAAATCAGCGGAACGAAACTCTGGGTGGCGGCGACCGGCGTCGTGCTTCTCCTGGCCTTTGTGGCGATCCCGGCCCTTTCGGGCTCGGCGAGCGCCGCACCGGTGATGAGCACGGCCTCGACGAACCCTGCGACCCAATGGGCCTACGGAGGGCAGGGCTGGTCGAACAACACCCTCCAGTTTGGAAATGTGACGATCACCTGGGACGCGGCCTTCGGATGGACGGTAGTGTTCACCGTGACCCCGACGACCCCCGGCACGTGGATGCTCGAGGAGCAGCGCACGGTCGGGATCACGATCTCGGAATCGTACACGGGCCCCATCCTGCACGCGACGTACAGCTACCACGGTCAGGAAGTGGACACCGCCTTCGCGAACCTGACGAACCAGTCGGTGGTCTACGTGAACGGCCAATCGGTCCCGGCGCTCGGGGTGGACAATGCCTCGGCGTCCGTGGCCGCTTCGGTCTCCGAATCGGTTTCGAAGACCATCCACGGCCTGACCGCCGGCGCGTCATTGGACGTGACGGGCGTTGCTCAGGCGTCGACGTCGTTCAGTCCCTCCCTCGGTCTGATCCCGCTCAACCTGACGGGCGTCAACGAGTGGAACTCCTCGGCGACCGCGAGCCCGTCGGCCTCGTGGAACGTGAGCTATTCGTGGACCGACACGGGCTTCAACGGAACGACCGGCTCGGGATCCGGGTCGAAGGTCGGCGGCCTTAGCGCGACCGGGCCCGTGAACCTCACGGGGTACAAGCTGACGGTCACTCCACCGGTCTTCCGTGACGGCAAGACGCGGACCGCGATCTTGCTGATCGTACAGGGCCCCTTCGACAACTACGACGGGTTCATCTTCGTGCCCCACGCCTTCGACCTGTTCGGGACGGCCGCACACGCCTATGACGCGACCGCGCTCGGCTCGGCGGGGATCTCCGCGGAGACCCTCTACGTCAGCTCCGGCCCCGGCGGCCTGAGCGTGACCGCGGCGTCCACGACCTTCGGCACGAGCACCCAGTCGGTGAACGCGCTCGCGACCCCGGTGAGCCAGACCAGCCCGGCGGCGTCCCCTTCGTCCCCGAGTGGGACGGTCGTGGGCCAGCCGATGAGCGTCTCCCAGGCGAACGCGGAAGCGAACTGTCTCACCAGCGGCTGCGGCGGCGCTGCGGCTGCGGGCCCGTCTGCCGCGCTCCTCGTCGCCCTCGTGGGCGTCGCGGTCGCGGTCGTCGTCGCGACGGTCGGTGTGATCGAGTGGCGCTCCTACGCCCGGCGCCAGTCCCAGAAGGGATTGGTGGGCGGGTACGGCGAGAGCTGGCCGAACGGCGTTCCCCCCGCCGCGGCCATGTCTTCGCCCAAGATGGGTCCGGCCGACGAGAGCAATCTCCCGGACGACCCGGCCCGCCGACCCTGAGGCAAATAGGCGCCCAACGGTGGGCCCCGGGCGGGGCCCACCCAACCCATTCCCCCTTTTCTTTTTCGATCGGAACCGAAGGGAACTACGTTTTCACCGGGCTTCCCTCGGCGCGGTTCCGCATCCGGAGGACCGCCTCGATCACCCGCCGGTCGGTAGGGAATTTCATGCGGCCTAGAGCCGCGGACAGGTCGAACCACTCCGCTCGGTCGAAGATCTTCTCGGGGTGCGCGGAACGCTCTGGGGTGAACGCGAGGAAGTAGACGACCGTCTTCAGAACGTTCCGTTGAGTACGGGGTTGATAGAACCGGTACGATACCTCGTCCACCTCGCTCCCGATGCGGACATCGGTGAGCCCGGTCTCCTCCCGGATCTCTCGGAGCGCGGCGTCCGCGAGCGACTCCCCCGGATCCACGTGCCCTTTGGGAAGGCACCAACGGTCCTCCTCGGTCTGATGCAGCAGGAGGGTCTCCTCCCCGGACTCGGAGAGCAGGACCGCCCCCGCGGCGAGCTCGGCGACGATCGGGGCCGCAGGGCGGTACGGTTCGCTGCGGGGGGGCACGGGACGGCGGAGCCCGCCCGCCTCTAAGAAAGCTCCCCTCCACGAAGCTTATGGCGGCTCGATTCTCCTCGGATGTCCGTGCTCGAAGCGAACGAAGAGTACCCCACCCTTGGGGCGCTCGTGCGCGGGAAGGCTCGGAAGAACGGGAACCGGGTCGCGTTCCGGTTCGCCACTCGGGAGATCTCGTACGCCGACCTCGACCGGGAGTCGGACCGGGTCGCGAACGGCCTCGCGGCGTCGGGCATCGGTGTCGAGGACCGGGTCGCATGCCTCTTGTTCAATACACCGGAGTTCCCCTTCCTCTGGTTCGGCGCGGCGAAGCGCGGGGCGACCCTCGTTCCGCTCAACACCGGGCTCAAAGGGGAGATTCTCCGCTACGAGCTGGCCGACAGCGCGCCCTCGGGCCTCGTCATCGACCGCCGACTGTGGGACTCCTACGCCCCGTTCCGCGAGTCGCTTCACATCACCC
The DNA here is from genome assembly GCA_052325545.1 of Thermoplasmata archaeon. GTDB lineage: Archaea > Thermoplasmatota > Thermoplasmata > Lutacidiplasmatales > UBA184 > Lutacidiplasma. Next base: position 20,787 of record JBKQUP010000006.1, on the reverse strand, counting down.
GCGAATGGGTCGCGACCCCGGACGGGGAAAGCGAACCGCTCCCCGTCGGCGCGATCCCGTACTCGGAGCTGGCGTCCGACCAAGAGATCGACCCTGCGCCGACCGTTCGGGCGAGCGACGCGGCCTCGATCATGTACACGAGCGGGACGACCGGTCCTCCCAAAGGAGCCATCATCCCGCATCAGAAGCTGATCACGACGCCGACCGAGATCGGTCGTCGCAGCCGCATCACGCCGAACTCGGTCCTTTACTCGGGCCTCCCGCTCTTCCACTGCAACGCGCAGGAGATGACAGCGCTCTCCGCGCTGCTGAACGACGTCACCGCCGCCTTCGACGAGCGGTTCCACGCGAGCACCTACTGGGAGACGGCCGCGAAGCTCGGCGCGACCCACATCTCGCTGCTCATCGCGATGATCAACGTACTGTTCAAGCAACCCGAGAAGCCGTCCGACCGCACCCACACGGTGCGGACCGCGCTCACCGCAGGGGCGACCCGCGCGGTCTGGCCCGAGTTCGAGCGGCGGTTCGGCGTGACGATCATCGAGCTCTACGGGATGACCGAGTGCGGCTGCACGACGACCATGAACCCTCCGGACGCGATCCGGGTCGGGTCCATCGGGACCCCTCTCGGCTTCGTCGAGGCCGACGTCGTGGACGACGACGACCGACCGGTGCCGCCCAACACGCGCGGAGAGCTGGTCGTCCGGCCGAAGGGGGCCTTCACGATGTTCTCCGGGTACCTCAACAAGCCGGAGAAGACGGTCGAGTCCTGGCGGAACCTCTGGTTCCACACGGGGGACTACGTGACCCGGGACGAGGACGGGTACTACTACTTCGTCGATCGGAAGAAGGACGTCATCCGGCGACGCGGAGAGAACCTCGCGCCCTACGACGTCGAGTCGGTCATGAACCGGCATCCCGCCGTCTTCGAGTCGGTCGTCGTCGGAGTGCCGTCCCCGCTCGGGGAGGAGGACGTCAAGGCGTTCGTCCAGCTCCAGCCCGGGGCCCAGGCCACGCCGAAGGAGCTGTTCGAGTTCTGCGCCGTGAACCTCCCGTTCTTCATGGTCCCGAAGTACATCGAGTTCCTCGACGAGATCCCGAGGACCGCGAACCAGAAGGCGCAACGATACGTCCTGAAGGGCCGTCGAGGAGGCGTCGAACACGACCGGGACAAGCTCGGGATCGTCCTCGCGCGCCCGTAGCCTCGGCCCCCCCCGGGCGCGGGCGTGCGTGCTCTTGGACACCAACGCGCTCCTGCTCCCGGTCCGGACCCACTTTCCCCTCGAGGCGGAGGTCGAACGGGTCCGCCCGGGGGCGCACCTTGTAGTGCCCACCTCTGTGATCGAAGAGCTCGAAACACTCGCCGCCCGAGGGGTTCCCGGAGCCCGCGCGGCAACGGCACTGGCCCAGAAGTTCCCGGCGCTCGCCGTGGCCGGGCGGGGCGATGCGGCGATCCTGAACGCGGCCGTCCGCCATGGAGCCTGGGTCGTCACCGCGGACCGAGCACTGGCCGAGCGGCTTCGGCGCCGTGGGGTCAGCGTCCTCGTCCCCCGCGACCGCCATCGGCTCGACCTGCACCCGGGAAGGGTCCCTACCCTGTCCCCCCCGCCGACCGGGGCTCGGGCTGAGCCCGCCCGCCGTCGGCAACGGTTATGAATCGGCCGTAGCTCGTGCGCTCGTTCCTTTCCGAGGCCGATGCGCGACGACGACCGGATGCTCAACCTGACCGATGCCCAGTTCGGCAGCGGGATCGTCGGGGTCTGCGACATCTGCGGCGCGCGACAGGCGGTCATCGTCCTGAAGAAAGAGCGCTTCAAGCTCTGCGTCCTCGACTTCCTCAACAAGAGCTGGATCAAGACCGACAAGAAGCCCGGCGTTCCGGCCCCCCTCTACCGGAGCGAGCGGGTCACGTTCGACACGGGGGCGACGAGCTCCGGGAAGGCTCAGGCGATCGTCCTCTCGCCCACGAAGGCCGTGAAGCACCCGGTCGTCCTCCTGACGCCGGACACGTACGGGATCACCACGACCCTCCTCGACGCGGGGATCCGGTTCGCGCGCGAGGGGTACGAAGTGCTCATCCCGGATATCGTCAAGACCGATGGTCGGGGAGCCACGCTCCACATCGCGCTCCGGTCGAGCGCCCAGCTCCGCGGAGGGGTCGCGGTGAACTCCCCGTCGGTCGCCAACGTCCTGCGCTTGTACGGGGACGCCCTCAACTACTTGCGCATCCGGGAGATGGTCGACCCGACGAAGGCGGCGCTGTTCGGGACCTCGTACGGGGCCAGCCTGGCCCTCGCCCTCGCCGCCCAGGATACGCGACTCGCCGCGGTCGCCCTCGCCTACCCGATGCCGGTCCGCCCCGCGGACCTTGCGAACCTCATCACCGTGCCTCTTCTCTACCTCCGGGGCTCGGCCGACCGGTCGTCCCCAAAGGCCTGGGCGCAGCTCATCGCCGCCCAGTCCGCGACCAAGACCTCCTTCGAGTTCATCGAGATCCCCGGGGCTCGCCACGACTTCCTCGCCCGGGACCTGCCCAAGTACGAGGTCGGCCGCGCGGAGGCCGGGTGGACATGGGTCCTCTCCTTCCTCAAGCGGAACCTCGTTCCTCCGCCCCCGAAGGCGCCCGTGATGCCTCCGAAACCTGCGGCCGCGGCCCCTCCGGCGAAACCCTCGGCTCCCGGCCCTTCCGCCGCCCCTGTGGCAACGGTCCCCACTGCGATGGCAACTCCCAAGTGATCCGGGCCGTACCACGCCACCGACCCCGGCCTTGTCGGGAATTTCGGGGCATCGTTTGCGGAGTTTCGGTCTCCGGGCCGTACGGCCCTCAGGTTCCGCGCCGGCCGGACCTCACGAGACTCGGTCGGACGCAACTCTGATATCTCCTGGGGAGAATGATCCGTTGTGTCACGCGGTCAATGGCTGTATGGCGTGGGGGCATACACTCGCGCCGATCAGCCGGATGTCCCCGTCGACGACGGACATCCCCCACCTCTCGAGGACGATCCGGTCCCGCCCGGGACGCCGGCCCCGCCCCCTCCATCCCTGGACCGCTCGGAACTCACGTTTCTGGTTCTGGTCGCGTCCGCACTCGGCGCGTTGGCCATAGCCGTGATCGTGGTCTTCGCGTTCTGCGTGGCGAATGGGTTGTTCGGATTCTGATTGGACGGTGGACCGACCGAACGCTTCCCGGAGCCCGTCCGGGGTGGGAAGACACCGCTCAGCTCGCCCTGGGGGTAGGGTTCAGGTCGGGTAGTCGTAGAACCCCTTGCCGGTCTTCCGACCCAAGCGACCGGCCGACACGAGCCGTCGCAGGAGGGGGGCGGGCCGGTACTTCGAGTCCAAGTGCTCGAGGTACAGCGTCTCGATGACCTCGAGGCAGACGTCCAGGCCGATCATGTCGGCCAGCTCGAACGGCCCCATCGGCATCCCGGCCCCGGTCTTCATCGCGGTGTCGATGTCCCGAGCCGATGCGAGGTCGTCGCCCAACGCGAAGGCCGCTTCGTTCAGCACGGGTATCAGCAACCGGTTGACGACGAAGGCGGGGGATTCCTGCACTCGTATGGGGACGAGCGGGAAGCGGTGGTTGCGGAGACCCTGCAGGAATTCCATCATGCCGACGACGACGTCCTCCCGAGTTTCGACTCCGCTGGCGACCTCGACCAGCGGAAGGGCGGTCACCGGGTTGAAGAAGTGCAGAACGAGCATCTCGGGCGCGTGCTTCAGACCGCGGGCGAGGCGTGTGATCGACAGCGATGAGGTGTTCGTCCCGATGACCGTGTGTGCGGGGACGACCTCGTCGAGCGCCTCGAGGACCGGCCGCTTCACCTCCATCCGCTCGAAGACCGCCTCGATGACGAGGTCGACGTCCGCGAAGGGAGCGTACTCGGTCGTGCCGTGGACCCGAGCGATGACCTCATCTCCCTGGGCCCGGGAGAACTTCGGCGCCAACCGCGCACGGGTCTTCGCCTTCTGCTCTTCCGAAAGGTCTCCGACGAGCTCGGAGATCCGTGCGATCTCCTTCTGGGCGCGATTCTCGTGGAACCGAACGAGGTCGTCCACGTACCCTCGGACCCGCTCCAGGCCTTTCTCGACGAGCGGCGCATCGACGTCCTTCAGGACGACTTCGACCCCGTTAAGCGCGAGGACCTCGGCGATCGCGGCCCCCATCGTTCCGGCGCCCACGACCCCCGCCTTAGCGACCTTCATATCGAATCCCGGCGAGGAACCGCGGGACGGCTACATAACCTGCCGGTGAGAAACCCCCCGCTCACGCCCGCACGGATAGCGCCGCCGGAGGTGGGTCGTGTCCGGGTCACATCCGAAGGTTTAAGGAGCGGACGCGGCTCGACGGCCTCGCGCGGGGATAGCCCAGCCCGGTAAGGCGCTGGATTGCTAATCCAGTGGTGGTTTCACCTCGGGGGTTCAAAAGGGGGGTCGGACGGACCGACCCCTCGGGACGTCCCCCTCCCCGCGTCCCTATTTGGTCGGCTCGGAGTGGGCCCGATACACGTCCCCGTCCCGCCGGACCTCGACGAGGTCTCCCGGGAGCGGGAGCCCTCCATCCATTATCGCGAGGACGCGCACGGCATCGGCCACCTCGACCAGGGCGAGCCGGTGCGGGGCATGCCACCCCGTCGCGGGGTAGTGGAGCTCCGTCGCGGCGAGCACGTTCCCGACAGCTGGGGCGGAGTACGGCGAGCAATCGGACGAGCCACACCGGGGGCACGGTCCGTCGGTGGGCAGGAACTGGCCGTGGCAGGAGGTACACCGGGTGAGCTCGATCGTCGCGGCGGGGGTCATGGGGCCGCTCCTCCCAGGATGGTGACGAAGTTGTGCGAGCCGATCCCGCTCACCGCGTGGGCGAGGCCGACCTTCGGTCGGGTCGCGATGGAATGGAGACCGGCCTCACCCCTTAGCTGAAGCGCCACTTCACCGATGGCGGCCAATCCCGACGCGGCGACCGGGTGCCCGCGCCCGACCACGCCCCCGCTCGGGTTCACGGGGAGGCGGCCGTCGAGACCGACCCACCCTTGCTCGAACCACTTCGGGGCCTCGCCCGGGCCGCAGAACCCCAGGTCCTCGAGGTGCATCAACAGGAACGGGGAGAACGCGTCGTGGACCTCGACGATGTTGACCTCCTTGCGGGTGAGCCGCGCCGCCTCGTACGCGATCCGCGCCGCGACGCGCGTCGCCGCGAAGCTCGAGAGCTCCTCCCGGTCGACAATGCGCAAGGAGTCGAAACCTTGACCCAGACCGAGGACGGTCGCCGGGCCGGTGCCCTTTTCGAGGACGACCGCGGTGGCGCCGTCCGAGATGGCGGAGCAGTGGAGCAGGCGGAGCGGGAGCGCCACGGGGCGGCTCGAGGCGACCTCCTCGGCCGTGACGGTCTTCTGGAAATGTGCGTTCGGGTTCCGAGTCGCCATCGACCGAGCGTGCACCGCCGTCAGGTCGCAAATCTCGGTCGACAGCCGGTGCTGCTCGAGGTAGCGCGTCGTCACGAGCGCGGCCAATCCGGCCATGGTCGCGCCGGCCGCGACCTCACTCATGTGGAGAGCGGCCGAGAGGTCCTTCGTGGTCTCCGCGGTGGAACGGTCCGTCATCTTCTCGGCGGCGACGACGAGGGCCCGCTCGTACCGTCCGGTCTCCAGGGCGAAGGCGGCGGTATGGAAGGCCATCGCGCCGGTCCCGCTCGAGGAATCCACCCGGAACCCGGACGCCGTTTCCAGTCCGAGGCTCCCGACGAGCCGGGGGAGGAGCGCCTCGCGTCCGTGCGGGCCATGCGCGAACATGGAACCGACGACGAGCAGGTCGATTGGTTTTCGGCCGACCCCCTCGAGCGCGAGGTTGGCGGCCTCGGTCGCGAGCGCGATGAGCCCTTCGGGACGTTTCCCGAACCGACCCATCCCGACCGAGGCGACGTGGAGCGTCATTCACCTACTCCGCTTGCCGTTCCATAAGGAAGCGGGCCTCATAGAGGAAGCGCGACAGGGGGAGACCCTCCTCCCACCGCAGGATCCCATTCCCTTCGGGGGTGCGGCTGACCGGCGGTAGCCGTCGGCAGACCACGCGGAGGATCCCCGACTTCGGCAGCTCGCCGGCCACGAAGATCCGCCAGGTCTCCGCCTCTCGGAGACCGACCCGCCGGTAGGCGTACAGGACCGTTAGGCCGACCCGGGCGACCGCCTTGGAATGCGCCTCCAGCTGCGCGTTGGCGCGCCCGCTGGCCGCGGAGAATCGAATCACCGGTTCGGCCGACGCTTTGACCTCGAGCGGGAAGGCGAACTCCCGGCGAAGGGCGACCAGGTCGAACCCGAAGGAGCCGGCGGCTCGGATGATGAGGAACGGTTGCTCGATCAGCCGCTCGAACTCGGCACGCTCGGTCGGAGGGAGGGAGTGCGCGTACCGACGGACGGCGTCGGGCTGGCCCTCGAGCAGGCTGCGGAGCTCCCGTTCATACGCGGAGGAGCTGTGTCCGACCACGGCCGGAGACTCTCCTGGTGGGATAATATAAGTCGGTCGGGGGACTCGTGTTGGAAAGTGACCGCGTCCGCCGACCTCGAGATCCTGTCCTCGGACCTCCCTGTCGCACGGGTACTCGCCACGATGGTCGCGGACTCCGACCGGCGGCGAACGGTCCGCGGGCTGGCGGCCCAGCCCGCGCGGTTCCGGCTCTCGGAGCTGCGGACCCGTCTGCTCCGGGAACGGGTGTTCAAGGACTCGTCCCGCCTGCTCACCCGCCTCAAGCGTCGAGGCCTCCTGCTCGAGCTCCCCGAAGGGAAAGGCGAGAAGGTCTACCAGGTCCCGTACCCTGAGGAGCTGCGCCAGCTGCTGCTCGATGAGCTCGAACGGTCGGAGGTGGTCGAGACGTCGGCGCTCGGCCCGGTCCCGGACGAACGGGCGGAGATCCGGGCGATGGACGGAGAGTTCCTCGACCGACTGCGCGAGGTCCTCCGGGACCGTCTCGAAGCGACCTTGGAATTCGGGAAGAGCTTCAATGTCCAGAAGCTGGCCGGGTACCTGCAGGGCCTCTTCGGGGACGAGCTCTACTTCGACTCCCTGATCTCGATCCTTCAGCAATACGCCCTTGCCGACGCGCCGCTCCTCGCACCCACCGGGCGTCCAACGGGAACCACCGGGTTCCACCTCGCCCTCTTCGGGCCGCCGGGGACGGGAAAGACGTTCTCGATCGACGACATCATCCGGGGAAACCCGCGCAGCGGCGTCCCGCCGCACGGCCTGCCGGGCCGCAATCGCTACTGCGGGGGTATCACCCCGGTCCAGTTCCTCCGGGTGGGGGCGGCCTACACGGGCCGTACGTTCAATTTCATCGTTCCCGAGTTCAACGACTGGTTCAAGTATCGAGGCATGGTCGAGCCGCTGAAGCTCGTCATGGAGCAGCGTGAAGTGAAGTGGGAGACGACCTTCGGCACGGTCGGGCCCTATACGTTCCGCTCGTTCTTCTCCGTGAACTACAACGTCCGGACCGCCGGCGCCCAGGACTATTGGACGACGATCGCGGACCCGAACTTCGCCGCGCTCGAGGACCGGATGCTCCTCCGGTTCCACCCCATGACCCGAGCCCGGTTCCGCGCCGTGGAGGCGAGCTCCGAGCGTCTCGAGCTGGGAGAGCTCGATTTCGCGCTCGCCGAGAAGATCCGGGACCACCTCACCCTCGTCTACGCGATCGAGACGGGGCACCCGCTCGTCGCGGGCAAGTTCCGGGCCAAACCCGTTCGGCTCGAGCGAGCCCTTTACGTGAAGCTCCGGGAAGTTTCCGAGCGGGCGCTCAAGACCACCGACTTCCCGAAGTTCTCTCCGCGGCTTAAATCGCGCGCCGTCCGACTCGCGGCGGCCGCTTCCTTGCTCACGTACTTCGCCACCGCTCCCCAGGAGACCGTGAAGATCGGCCCCGAGGAGTCCGAGTTCGCCCGTCGCTTCTACGAGGAGGAGATCCGTGCCCGAGAAGGGCGCCACGGACGTGCTGCGGGCTAAGCGCGAGCGGACCGTCCGCTTCCGGCGGCCGGCCGCGGAGGTCGTCCAGCGGGCCGCGCGGCGCCTTGTGCGGGGGGGCAAGGCCTCGTTCGCCTCCCAGGCCGAGTTCCAACGGGCGCTGTTGAAGCTGCTCCGGCGGGACGAGCCGCTCGCGGTCCTAGGAGGAGCGCGGTTGCGACGACTGCTCATCGACGTACCGGGCGTGCGAATGACCGTTCGCTTCACCGAACGCACGACACTGCGACCGCTCGTGGCTTGCCCCATCTGCAGTTCGCCGCTCGCCCCGATCCACAACCGCACCCTGTCCGGGGGTACAGTGGTGCTCGGGCAGCGATGCACCCGCTGCGACTACTGGACCCACGGGGCACGAAGGGTGCCGGTGCGCTACCTCTTCTCCGAAGCCGGGATCGACGGTCGACCGCGACGGATGGAAGAGCCGCGTCCGGCGTCCCGTCGGCCGCCTCAGGGCGGGACGTAGGGCGATACCGGCGCCGGAGGGGGAGGACGCCCTCCCTTCCGGAGCCCGACCACGAACAGGACCGCGGCCGCCGCCACTCCGCCGATCACGAGACCGAGGAACAACCCCGACCCAAACCCGCCGCTTACGGCGGACAGGCCACCTCCGGAGCTCGAGCTCGTCGCGACCGTGACCGAGAGGTTGGTCTCCACGCTCTCACCCACCGCATCGATGAGCGTGACCTTCACCGTGTACGTCCCGGACGAGCCGTAACTATGATTCACCGATAGCCCGCTCGCGAACGAGCCATCCCCGAAGGACCAGCTCTCGCGGTAGGGCGGAGTCCCTCCCGAGATGTCGGACGTGAAATTCACAGGGGTCCCCGGGGCCGGCGGATTCGATGCAGAGGCGTTCCCCGTGGTGAAGGTCGCGGCGAGCGATGGGTGCACCGTGACCTCCACCGAACGGTTCGCCGCCACCCCCAACGCATCGGTGTACGCGAATGTGACCGTGTAGTTCCCCGGACGATCCCACGCGTGGGAGGTGTTGTTCACCCCGACCGTTTCGGTCGCGTCCCCGAACGTCCATGTCTCCTGGGACGCACCGGTCCCGCCGGTGATGGTCGCGTTGAGGGAGAGGGGGATCGCGACATCGGTGACGTTCCCGGGGGTGAGGCCCAAACCGACGCTGGGGGAGGGATTCACGGTGACCACCGCGGAGGATTCGTTGGTGGCGCCCGTCGAGTCCCGGACCTGGGTCGTGAGAAGGAAGACGCCCGGGTGCGAGTACGAGTGCGACGCGGTCGATCCGGCCGCCGTGCTCCCGTCCCCGAACGACCACTGGTAGGAGTAGGGCGACAGGCCGCCTGAGACCGTCGGAACAACAACGAGAGGAACGCCGACGTCGATGTCCGGGAAAGTCACGAGCGTGGACTTCAGCAGGACGGAGAGCGAACCTTCCACGGTAAGGGGCGCGGTTACATTCGCCGATAGGCCGAACGAGTCGGTGACGTTCACGGCCAGCGTGTAGACCCCGACTGAAGAAGGCGTGCAGGTCAGCTGCGTCTCGTCCGACGAGGTACACCCCGGAGGTAATCCGTAGAATGTCACCGTGGACGGGCCGGCTCCTCCCAGATAACTGACAGCGATGGAAGTGGGGAACCCAAGGTCTATGGTCGATGGGCTCGCGGCGAACTCCGTGACCTGGGGGGGGCTCGAAATGACGCTCACGGTCCCGGAGAGCGCGTTGGCGACCCAGACCGTGAAAACGCGGTTTTACACACGCCTCCGCGGGTTCGAACCGCAAAACGGCATTTCTACTAAGAGCGTAGGATGCTTAGTTCGGTCGAACCGCAGAACCGAATCCAACGCGGCGGGGGTGCTCTCAGCCGAACAACCTGTCACACGGTAACCCAGGGAGTTTGACTGGTTTCTCCCCGATACATGAAGCGGGGGCTATCCGAAATCGGGTGAGTTCGGGCTGCGGGGATCGCTCACGGAGGGCGTCACTCTCTCGCGAGCCTGTTAAGAGAATGAACCGGCTTCCGTTCGCCAGGGTTCCCGATGCCGTTCGTCGATCGGCAAGGGGTCAAGATTCACTACGAAGTGGAAGGAGACGGATCGCCTCTACTTCTCCATCCGGGAGCCGCGGGTGACCTCGAGTCATGGCGGTTAGCAGGGTACGTGAATGCCCTCCGATCCGAGCATCGGCTGATTCTGATGGACCACCGTGGCCACGGAGCGAGTGACAAGCCGCCTGATCCCAAGGCCCATCGAATTGAGGAGTACCATGATGACGTACTCGCAGTTCTCGATGCGGCGGGATGTGACCGCGTGGTCTTTGTCGGTTACTCCGACGGATCGAAGGTCGGGGCCACGCTTGCGGAGAGTAATCCCGGCCGCGTCTTCGCGCTCGTCGATATCGACGGCCTCGAGCCCAGGGACCTGACCGACCCCATGAGCCGGGATCGACAGGTACGGCACGATTTCGCCCAGATAGTGCGAGAGCACGGGTTGGCGGATGTTTTCCGGGCTGCGGCGGAAAGACAAGACTATCGCGGCCCCAAATCGTTCCTCGAGAACATGGCGGCCACGGACCCCGAGATGTATGCGTTGGAACTCGAAGAATGGAGGCAGTGGAACGGGCCGGCTAGCGTTCTGCGACGCCTAAAGATCCCGGTGCTCTTGCTGCAGGCCGAGCGAAGCTATTCCGAGGCAGAACGCGAGGCGATGCGGCGAGTGAACCCGCGATCCCAATCGCGATTACTTCCGGGGGTCGGCCACTTTGGTGCCTTCGCCAGCGTCGATCTAGTGATTCCTTGTCTCCGGGAGTTTCTCTCGACCTTGTAGCTTACTAACTACGAATCTCATGTTGAGCTAGGGAACCCCGACCTTCGGGGTGGTCCCGAGCGTGTGAAAGGTGCACATTGTCTATCGTGCGTTTGGCTCGCCGGTGGCTCCGACCGTTGTCTAACCAGGGGGTTCTCTAAGGGGTCCCTTCTAGCAAAGAAACCACTCCCAAATCTCCAAGGTCGAACTGGAGTTTAGTCACAAGCTTCGGACTAAAATCACAGGAACCTCACGCCGGGGACTTCTGTCCCAAAGCCCGTCGTCCAGCTGCCTTTTTATATGAGCGCTTTCTTACTTATCGCGAAGGAAACCTGGGAACCCACCGTCACCCGACGGCGGTCCTGGGAGAGAAACCATGTCCAAAATCATAGGGATCGACCTAGGGACCAGCAATTCCGCGGCGGCCGTGCTCGAAGGCGGACGCCCGGTGATCATCCCGAGCTCGGAAGGAACGACGGTCGGCGGAGGGAAGGCCTTCCCCTCGTACGTCGCGTTCACGAAGGACGGTCAGCTGATCGTCGGGGAACCCGCCCGTCGGCAGGCGATCTCGAACCCCGAGGGAACCGTCACCGCGTTCAAGCGGAAGATGGGCACGGACTACCAATACAACCTTCACGGAAAGAAGTACACGCCACAGCAGCTGTCGGCGTTCCTGCTCCAGAAGATCAAGCGGGACGCGGAGGCGTTCCTCGGCGACAAGGTCGAGAAGGCGGTCATCACCGTTCCGGCCTACTTCAACGACAACCAGCGCCAGGCGACGAAGGATGCGGGCGCGATCGCCGGCCTCGATGTCATCCGCATCATCAACGAGCCGACGGCCGCGTCGCTCGCCTACGGGCTCGACAAGGCCAGCAAGAGCCAGAAGATCCTCGTCTTCGACCTCGGCGGAGGAACGCTCGATGTGACCCTGATGGACTTCGGAGAGGGGGTCTTCGAGGTCATGTCGACGAGCGGCGACACCCAGCTCGGCGGGACCGACATGGACAATGCGGTGACCGAGTGGATCGCGGCGGAGTTCCAACGGGAATCGGGCGTCGATGTCCGGTCCGACAAGATGGCGATGCAGCGGGTCCGCGACGCGGCCGAGAAGGCGAAGATCGAGCTCTCCTCGACCATGGAGTCCCAGATCAACCTCCCGTTCCTCACCGCGACCCACGAGGGACCGAAGCACCTCGCCCTCCCCCTGAGCCGGGCGAAGCTCGAGGAGCTCGTTCGGCCGATCGTGGACCGGTGCCGGACCCCGGTCGAGCAAGCGATCAAGGACGCGAAGGTCTCGCGGGACCAGATCAGCCGGGTCGTTCTGGTCGGCGGCCCGACCCGGATGCCGATCGTTCAGAAGTTCCTCGAGCAGACCATCGGCCGTCCGATCGAGCACGGCGTCGACCCGATGGAGTGCGTCGCGATGGGCGCGGCCGTCCAGGGCGGCGTGCTCGCCGGCGAGGTCAAGGACGTCGTGTTGCTCGACGTGACGCCGCTTTCGCTCGGGCTCGAGACCCTGGGTGGGGTCTCCACGCATCTCATCGACCGGAACACGACGATCCCGACCCGGAAGAGCCAGATCTTCACCACCGCCGCCGACAGCCAGTCGACGGTCGAGATCAAGGTCTACCAGGGCGAGCGTCCGATCGCGGCGGACAACGTCGCGCTCGGGAGCTTCCTATTGAACGGCATCCCGCCCGCGCCCCGGGGCATCCCTCAGATCGAGGTCTCGTTCGATATCGATGCGAACGGGATCCTCAGCGTGTCCGCGAAGGACCTCGCCACCGGCCGGAAGCAGGGGATCACGATCACCGCGTCCAACAAGCTCTCGAAGGACGAGGTCGCGAAGATGGTCCACCAGGCGGAGGAGTTCGCCGACAAGGACCGCGAGCGGGCCGAGCTCATCCAGGTCCGCAACACCGCCGAGTCCCTCGCGTACGAGGCCGAGAGGGTCCTCGCCGACGCGAAAGAGAAGATCTCCGGCAGCGAGGCCGACACGATCCGGGAGAAGGTGAAGGCGCTCCGGGAGGTCATCGAGAAGAAGGACGTGACGGTCCAGGAGGTCCGCGACCGCACGGACGAACTGACGAAGGCGTTGCACGCGGTGGCCCAGAAGCTCTACCAGTCCTCGGCCGCTCCGCCGCCCGGCGCCGGCGGGACCGAAGCTCCCCCGAGCGGCGGGGGGTCCGAGGCTCCGCCGTCGGGCGGGTCGGGCCCTGTGGACGCCGACTTCAAGGTCGTCGACTCCGACAACAACGGAGAGAAGAGCCCGCCGTAGGGCTTCTTTCCGTCACGCGGCCGCGAACGGCCGTGGCCACTCCCGGCCCTTCGCGGGTCCGACGTACTCGACCTCGGGCCGGATGAGACGGTTGTCGGCGGCCTGTTCGAGCGCGTGAGCGGTCCAGCCGACGGTCCGAGCCACCGCGAAGGTCGGTGTGAACATCTCCCGGGGGAGCCCCACGGCCTCGAGGACGACCGCGCCATAGTAGTCGACGTTGGTGAACAGCCGCGCCTCCGGCCGTGCCCGTTGCAGGGCGGCGAGCGCCGCCCGCTCGACCGCCTGGGCCAGCTCGAACCGGGCACGGTCGGCGACGGAGCGTGCGATCCGCTCGAGGATGATGCCCCTCGGGTCCTCGGTCTTGTACGCCCGATGTCCGAATCCGAAGAGAAGTCCGCGCCGGCCGAGGCGTTCGGCGACCCATTCCTCGGCCCGTTCGGGCGTCCCGACCGCGTCCAGCATGTCGGACACTCGGCTCGGCGCGCCTCCGTGGAGCGGACCCTTGAGGGTGGCCAGGGCGGCGGTGGCCGCGCTGATGAGGTCCGACTGGGTCGAGACCGCGACGCGCAGCGCGAACGTCGAAGCGTTCATCCCGTGATCCGCGAGCAGGCAGAGGTATCCTTCGAGGGCTCGAACGCGCTCGGGTGGGGGGTCCGTGCCGTTGAGCATCCACAGGAAGTTCGCCGCGTGCGATAGCTCGGGGCGAGGCGGGAGGGGTTTCTCGCCGTGCGACCGGCGGACAAACCGAGCGAGGAGCACGGGGGTCTGCGCGATGAGGCGGAACCCCTCGGCCAGGCTCGGCGGGTAATCGAAGCTCCCGTCCCCGAGCGACGAGACGATCGTGCGCAACGCCTCGAGCGGGGGCAGCTGCGCCGGCAGGGCGTCGACGACCCGTCCGGCGGGCGCGGGCGGTTCTCGGTTCGCCTTCAGCGCGAGGACGACCTCGGGCGACGGGTCGGCGTTCGGGGGGTCGCCGTAGAGGAGCAGGTGGACGACCGACTCGTACGGGATGCCGGGGACGAGCCGGAGCACATCGAACCCGCGGTAGGTGAGGTCGCCGGTCGTCCCCCCCACCCAGGAGACGCGGGTCTTCCCTACGACGACGTCGTCCAATCCCTTCGAGGCATGGGCCGGGGGCACGGCGGGCCGAACACGGTCCCCAAGATATCCTTCGCCCTGCCCGGAAAACGCTAAAGGCCGCGCCCGGGTCGCACTCGCAATGCCTGACGGCCCAACCTACGTCGTGGAACGGCTCCTTCAGCAGCGGGTGACGCTCGAGCTGAAGGACTCTCGGACGCTCACGGGAAAGCTTCTCGGGGTGGACGAGCACATGAACGTCGTCCTGGACGACGCCGAGGAACGGACGTCCGAGGTCACGCGACACCTGGGCCGAGTCATCCTGCGCGGGTCGAACGTCGTCACCCTGAACGCCCCGCAAGGCGCGGCAGGGAAGCCGTCCTGATGGGACCCTCCGCCGGCGCCCGCTTCGAGAAGGGCCGTCCCCGGCCGAAAGGCGAGGCGCTCGCCGTCCTCAAGCTGCTCGCGGTCGCGGGCGGCGACCACACCGCGGTCGTCCTCACCTCGCGCGAGGTCGGCGAACGGATCGGGGTGAGCCAGCAGGCGGCCGACCGATACCTGCTCGCCCTCGAAGCGAAGGGTCTCGTCACCCGTTCCCTCGCCCAGCGACGCCAGCGTCTCCTGCTCACGCCCGCCGCGATGCAGCTGCTGCGCACCGAGTACCACGGCTATCGCCGGATCTTCGAAGGGCCGGAAAAGATCTCGCTCTCGGGAAAGGTCGCTTCGGGACTGGGGGAGGGGAGGTACTACCTCAGCCAGCCGGGGTACGTCATCCAGTTCACCGAGAGGCTCGGCTATTCTCCCTATCCCGGAACGCTTAACGTGCGGGTAGGCCCCGAAGCCCTCCGCCGGGCTTCCCTCGTCTCGGAATGGACGGGAGTGCACATCGACGGGTTCCATGCGAGCGGGCGCACGTTCGGCGGGGCGACGTGCTTTCCCGCCCGGATGAACGGTCATCCCTGCCACTTGATCCACCCCGACCGCAGCCACTACAAGGACGTCATCGAGTTCATCGCCCGCGATTGTCTTCGGAACGCCCTGCACGTCAAGGACAACGACCTCGTCCAGGTCGCCATCGAGGAATCGTGACGCCGGAATCCGTCGGACGCTCCGTCGCTCGGGACCGTCATCCTGAACCCGCCCCTACGGGGGAGGCCCGGCGATACGTCCATCAGTGGATCGAGGACGAGGCGATCGGGACCGAACGGGTCCGCGCGTTCGTCCTGATCCTGAAGACCCGGGGATGCTACTGGGCCGACGTGAAGGGGTGCTCGATGTGCGGCTACTCGAAGGACACGCTCGGACGGTCCGCGACGCCCGACGAGCTCGCCGAGCAGCTCGCTCGGGCCCTCGCGAGATACCACGACGAACCGTACGTGAAGGTCTACACCTCGGGAAGCTTCCTGGACGACCGGGAGGTCGACCCGGCCAGCCGGACAGCGATCGTGTCCGCGTTCTCGGGCCGGGCGCGGAGATTCCTCTTCGAGACGCTGCCCGAGTTCGTTCAGCCCGAGGCGATCGGCCCGCTGAAGGACGCGTTCGCGGGCGAGCTCGAGGTCGCGCTCGGACTCGAGTCGACCGACCCGACCGTGCTCGGCCGGTTCGTCAACAAAGGCTCCTCCCCGGCGGAGTACCTGGCGGCGGCGGACCGCCTTTCCTCGCTCGGCGTCCGACCTAAGGCCTACCTCCTCCTGAAGCCCCCCTACCTCACCGAATCGGAAGCGGTCGCGGACGTCGTGCGGTCCATCCGGGAGGCCGCTCCGCACTTCGATTCGATCTCGGTCAACCCCGTGCACATCCAGAACGGGACCGTGGTCGAGTGGCTGTACCACCGGGGTCGGTACCGACCCCCCTGGCTCTGGTCGCTCGTGGACGCCCTGCGAGAGGGGGCCGCGGTCCGCGGGAGCTCGCGACTGGTCTCGTTCCCGACCGCCGGAGGGCTTGCGCGGGGTCCGCACAACTGCGGCGCCTGTGACGCCCGGGTCCTCGCCACGGTTCAAGAGGCGTCGCTCGCCCAGGAGTTCGCCCCGCTCGACGACCTCGACTGCGCGTGCCGGGCGCAGTGGCGGACGTCGCTCGCCTACGCGCCGCTCGGAGTGGAAGCGTGACCGACCTCGTGCCTCGGCTGCCGGCGCATGCGGTCGATTCGATCGGCCAGTTCCTGAGGGCCCACGCGCTCGGGAACGGCGCGGACGGTGTGGTGGTCGGGCTCTCCGGGGGGATCGATAGCGCGCTCGTGGCGCGGCTCGCCCGCGACGCGCTCGGAGCCGCCCACGTCCTCGGCGTGCTCCTGCCCGATGCCCCGTTCCCCGACCCTCTGCTGAAGGAGACCGAAGCGTTCGCGCGGGAGCTCGGGATCGAGTCCCGGACGATCCCGATCGAGCCGGTCGAGGGAGCGTACCGCGCGCTTCTCCCCGAGCTGGCCGACCGGGTCTCCCTCGGGAACATGAAGGCCCGGATCCGGATGACCGTGCTCTACGCCATCGCTCGCGAGCGGAACCGCGTGGTCGCGGGCACGGGGAACAAATCGGAGCTGTTGCTCGGATACTTCACGAAGTACGGGGACGGGGGCGTCGACCTGCTCCCCCTCGGGGACCTCTACAAGACCGACGTGCGGGCGATCGCCCAGGAGCTCGCGCTGCCCGCCGCCATCCGGGAGCGACCCCCGACGGCGGGGTTGTGGGAAGGGCAGACCGACGAGGACGAGCTCGGGATCTCTTACGCCGACGTCGACCAGATCCTCTACGGTCTCGAGCAGCTCCGCTCCGAGGAGGAGATCGCCACCATCACCGGGTTCCCCCTCGAACGCGTCCGCGCGGTCGCGGCCCGGGTCCTCCAGTTCCGTCACAAGCGACGCCTGCCGCCGATCCCCAAGGTGCGCCTGCGGACCATCGGGATCGACTGGCGGGAATGACGGAACCGGACCGCGCGGGCCGCCCGCCCTCCTCCGGCGTAACGTTTTACCCGCCCACGGCTCGGGGCGCTGTCTACTGAACACCGTTTCCCATGGACCGAGCGACCTACCAGCGCCTCTACGAGGCTCTTGTCACCTACGAGGACGTCCACCGGGTCGCGCACAGCGAGCACTGGAACGAGGAGCTCCTCTTCGTCATCCATACGCACCGCGTCACGCGCGACGCGACCCGACGCTTCTACGTCGTCAAGCGCCAGCTCCCTCGGCTCGTGTCCCAGTGGAAGCACGGACGCTCGATCCTCGACATCGCCGGGGAATGGAAGTTCCCCCCGGTCCTGATGGGCCAGCAGATGCTCGGAGAGCTCGGCATCCCCCGGAAGAAGGTCTGGGGGGCGTTCCTGCACCCCGAGACGGCCCCGGACGCTCGCCTCCGAAAGGAGATCGAGGAGCTCCTCGGGGCGGACATGATCTACTCCCCGCACGGCATGGACCTCCAGCGCGAGCGCGGTCGTAAGGGCGAGGAACGGCTCGCTAGCTGGCTCGAGAAGCACGGCATCGGGTTCCGGACCGAGAAGGACCTCCGCGGCAAGTACGCAAAGACGCCGGACGCGCTGCTGGACGAACCGATCATCTTCTACGGGCAGAAGCTCACCTGGATCGAGTCGAAGGCGAACTTCGGGGACGACGTCGAGCTCCGCAAGAACCTACGACGCCAGCTGGGACCGTACACCGAGATCTTCGGGGAGGGTGCTGTCGTCTACTGGTACGGCTACGTGGACGGGGCCGAATCGCCCCCCGGGATCCTGCTCTGGGACGGGGACACGTTCGAGGCGATCACACCGGTCGTACCGCCGCGCTCCGAGCGACCTCACGCTGGGCACCCGTCGCGAGATCACGCTCGACCAGGGCATCCGGGCCCACCTCCCGCAACCCCAGGATCAGGGCACGCCGGCTCCGGCGCCGCGCCGCCTCCTTGAGCTGGCGCGAGAGGTTCCGGGACAATAGGTCGCAGTCCGCGCTCAGCCCGGCACGCCGCAGTTCCTGAACGAGGGCGATCGCGTCGGCGTGCCGAGCGGGGTCGGCGACGGCGACGAACGTGTCGAGCGGCGGTTCCCCTTCGGGCCAGCGCCCGGCGTCCTTGAGCAGGATCTCGAGGGTCTGGTCGCCGAGGGCGATCCCGGCGGCGGGCGTCGGGGGGCCCCCGAACAGCTCGATCAGGTGGTCGTACCGTCCGCCCCCGAAGAGCGAGCGGGTGTCGCCCTTCCTCGCGTACCCTTCGAACACGCTCGAGGTGTAGTAGGCGATGCCCCGAACGACCGTCGGGTCGAAGACCGTACGGTCGGCGACCCCGGCCCGGTCGAGCAACGAGAAGAGCTTGCGGACGCGTTCGACCCCCTTGACCGCGGCGGCATCGAGGCCATCGCGGGAGAGCTCGGTCAGGAATGGCTCGAGGCTCGCGGCCGGCACGCCGGAGCCGACGCTCTCGAAGAACGAGCGCAGCGCCTCGGCCCGGTCCGGCAGGACGCCGGCGGCAGCGAGCTCGCTCTCGAACTCCGCGGCCGGGATCTTCCGGAACTGGTCGACCGCGCGGAAGAACGGGCCGGTCTCGCGGGCGCCCGCCCGTCGGCCGAGGCCATCGGCGATCGCGCGGTCGCTCAGCCGGAACGCGTAGAGGCCCTCTGCGCCGACCTCGTCGAGCAGGAGCGCGGTCGTCGCGAGGATGTCCGCCTCGGCCTCGACCCCGGGCACCCCGAGGATGTCGAGGTTGAACTGCACGAACTCCCGCGTCCGACCGGCCTGGGGCTCCTCGTAGCGCCACGACTTCGACACGGTGAACCACTTGACCGGGAGCGGCTCCGACTTCGCCCGGGCCGCAAAGATGCGGGCCAGAGAGGGGGTCGTCTCGGGGGCGAGGGCGACCGGGCGGTCCCCCTTGTCGTGGAACATCCAGGCCTGGGCCGCGATCCCCTCTCCGCTCTTCGTCTGGTAGAGCTCGAAGCTCTCGACGCACGGGGTCTCGAGCTCGCTGTAGCCGCCCCGACGGGCCGCGGAACGCATGCGGCGGCGGATCTCCGAGCGGGCGCCCGCCTCGGGAGGGGGATAGTCCCGGAACCCTCGCAACGCCTCGGTCGGCACGTTTCGTCGACCCCGGGCCGGTTAATTATCTATGCGGACGGGTCGTCCGAACGGGTCCCGGACGCGAGGACCCCGACCCCGGCGTCCGGCGAGCCGAGCGGCGTGAGCTGGTCGGCGAACGCCTTCAGCCGGTGGTAGGCCGTCAGCACTCCCACAAAATTGCGCTGGCGGAGCTCCGTGGCGACCTCCCGCAGGTCCGTGACGGCGGGCGCGATGTCGGCCCCGCCGTTTCGCGCGTCGTTCATCCGGTCCCGGATCCTCCGCAGCTCCTCGAAGAACCGGGGCTCGAGCACCGTCCACAGCGCGACGGCGGCGCGCGCGAGCAGCTTCTCCGCGTCGGAGCGTCGGCCCTTCGAAAGGAACGCGCGCCCCTCCTCGAGGGGCCCTTGAGCGGGGGCGGGGTCACCGCCGAGCTCACGGATCGTCTGGACCAACAGGTCGCACTCGGTGAGGAGGATCCGGCCGACCTCCCACTCCTCCTCGACCCGAAGGAGCTCGTCCCGGACGTGGTTCATGCGCCGCAGGGCGCCCGCGAGGTCGCCGAGGCGGATCGACTCGCGGACCGCGTCGAGCTCGACGTCCGCGCTCGGGGTGGGGACCAGCTGGGAGATCTCGTTGCGCTGGGCGAGGGTCGTCTCGAACTCCTCGGAAAGGGAGCTGACCAGGTGGACGAACATCTCTCGGGCCAGGACCTCGAGGGAGCTCCCGTCCCCCGAGACGGACGCGGCGCTCGAGCGGGCCTCGAAGTCGGTGAAATCCACCCCGAGGCGTCGGCCGAGCTCGAAGTACTCCTGGACGCGTCGCCGCAGCTCCGCATCGGTCTTGGCCTCGGGCAGCTTCGGAAGGTCCCTCAGCGGGGCGATCGCCTTCGCCGCCGGTTTCCGGGCGGCCGGAGGGGGGCCGGAGGCGGTCGAACGGCTCGTTCGGCTCGGTCGGCTTAGGAGGCCCTGCGAGGAGACCGCGGGAGGGGCCGTCGGCTTCGCCAGGTCGATCGTCGCGAGAAGCTCCCCGATCGTCCGGACGTACGTCGGGTCCCGGTCGGAGGAGCTGCCGACGGCCTCGCGGACCGCGTCGAAGAGCATCACCGAGAGGTGGCATTTCGGGCATTGGGGCGCCTCGGAGGCGACCTCCCATCCGCAGGCCGGACACGCGGGCATCGGGATTCGCTAGCTCCTCGTGGGATGCTGCCCCGACGAGCTGGGCCGCATCGAGGGCCCCCGGACGTTGACCCGGTAGGAGTGGTCGGCCCGCATGGCCCGGAGCCGGCGGATTCGCTCGGCGGTGGGCGGGTGGGTCGAGAAGATCGCCGCGAAGGAGGCGCCGCGGAACGGGTTCACGATGAACATCCGGTGTTGGGCACGTCAGTACTCCGCCGATTTGATTGGGCACGGTCGCCAGCGGCCACACTGCGAGTGATTCGACCGCCGACGGCGCGAGCTAATGGCTCGCTTTCGCCGTCGGCTCGTTTAACTCGCAGCCATAACCAACGAACGAAAATGAATTGGGCGAGTCCGCCCCAACCGCACGTCCACAAAAAACTGGAGCCCGGGTGGGCAACCGACTTCGACTTGAATGGATAGCGGATGGGTGAACTGCAGAGTGTTTC
>JBKQUP010000005.1:0-43796 GCA_052325545.1 Thermoplasmata archaeon | reverse complement strand
GCGTCGGGCCGGCGTGGACCCAACGGTCGTCGTCCTCGCGCGGTGCGGCCACGAACCCTGGTGGGAGCGGTACGCCCGGGAGCCGTTCTTCGCCGAGCTCCGAAAGGAGCTCGCGCGAGAGTGACGGGGCGAACTCTATGTCACGACGGCGTCCCTAGGTCGACGCGACGCTGACCCGGTCCCCTCAGGGGCCTGCTCTACACGTAGAGGTTGTCCGCGTAGCAGTAGTATCGACCGTACTGGGCGATGTACGTGGTCGGCTTACCGCACTTCACGCAGAACGGAGCGGCCGGGGCCGCAGCCGGCGGAGGCGCGGACGGAGGCGGGGCCGCCATCGGAGCAACGGGGGCAGCATACTGGGGCGGAGGCGCTGCATACTGGGGCGCGTAGCCCATTGGCGGGACGCCTCCCTGTTGCTGGTTCCGTTGCCAAGTGATCACCGGGTCGAACTTCAGATAGGCGATGAGTAGGAGAATCCCGATGAGGATGCCGCCGAGGATGAACCCGAGGATCATCCAGACCAGCGTCTTCGACTTGGCTTGCTCGTACTGGTGCTGGTCGACCATCGCGGCGATTTCCTTCATCTGAATGTAGATGACGATGTTGATGATTCCGAAGATGAGGGGGATGATCCCCACAATGAAGAGTAGCAGGACCGCCCCGGCGATGATCAAAATGATCCCGAAGATGAGCGCGAGGATCCTCGCAATATGAAGCAACGACTTGATCGACTGCGCTTCGGGAGGCTCGGCGGCCATCATCGGTGGCGGCATCTGGTATGCGATTGGTGCGCCCATGGAGCTCCTCGCCCCCATCGACACCCGCTCTTAAGAGTCTCGTTCGTTCTTGACTATCCCGGTCCGGCCCGATTCCGGAAGCCATCCGGGACCGGGAGGGAGTTCGACCGCCCACGTTCACCGGTCCGCACGGCCTCAAATAGATGGGTCCGGTCCGGCCCGACGTGAGAGCTCCGGACGTGGCGTTGCCGTTCGAGCCGTTCAAGACGAAGGTCGTCGAGCGGCTGCCCAACCCGACCCGACGTCAGCGGGAGGCGGCCCTCGAACGCGCCGGGTTCAATCTCTTCAACCTTCGGTCGGACGAGGTACGGATCGACCTCCTCACCGACTCGGGGACGGGCGCGATGAGCGACCGGCAATGGGCCGCGATGATGGTGGGTGACGAGACGTACGCGGGAAGTCGGAACTTCGCGCATTTCGAAGCGAAGGTCCACGACATCACCGGTTTCCCCCACATCATCCCCGCCCACCAGGGACGGGCCGCCGAACACCTCCTCTTCTCGACCCTCTGCCACCCTGGGCAGATCGTACCGAACAACATGCACTTCGACACGACCCAGGCGCACGTCGTGCACAGCGGCGGGACGCCGGTTAACCTGGCCGTGGCGGAGGCGTACGACGCGGTGAGCGACTTCCCGTTCAAGGGGAACGTCGACACCGGCGCGCTCGACCGCCTCCTGACGCTCGAGGGAAAGGAGCGGGTCCCGCTCGTCATGGTGACGATCACGAACAACACCGGCGGAGGTCAGCCGGTGTCGCTCGCGAACCTCACCGAGGTGGCCCGGGTGTCGCACGCCCATGGCGTCCCGGTCTATCTCGACATGTGTCGGTGGGCGGAGAACGCCTACTTCGTCCGGGAGCGCGAGCCGGGGATGGGCTCGCGGACGATCGCGGAGATCGGCCGTGCGTTCTTCGACCTCGCCGACGGCGCGACGATGAGCGCGAAGAAGGACGGCCTCGTGAACATCGGAGGCTTCGTCGCGGTCCGCGACGCGGCGCTCGCCGAGCGGCTCAAGGAGGCCCTCATCCTCTTCGAGGGGTTCCCGACGTACGGCGGCCTCGCTCGGCGGGACCTCGAGGCGATGACGGTCGGGCTCGAGGAGGCGATGGACCTGGAGTACCTCGAGCACCGGATCGGCCAGGTCCGCTACCTCGGCGCCCTGCTCGACCAGCGCGGCGTGCCGTTCCTTCACCCGGTCGGCGGTCACGCCATCTACCTCGACGTGGACCGGTTCCTTCCGCACCTTGGAGACGACGACCTCCCGGGGCAGGCCCTCGCGGTGGAGCTGTACCGCGAAGGCGGGGTCCGCACCGTCGAGGTGGGAGCGATCATGTTCCCCGAAGGGTCGCAGAAACAGCGACCGCTCGAGCTCGTTCGGCTCGCCATCCCCCGTCGCGTCTATTCGGCGAGCCATCTCGCGTTCGTCGGCGATGTGGTGGGGCGGGTCTACGAACGCCGCGCGACCATCCAGGGGCTCACGATGACCTACCGGCCGGAGCGATTGCCCCATTTCATGGCTCGTTTCGCCCCCCGGAAGTCGTAGAAGGGGTTCGGTCACGTGACGCAGGGTGAGCCGCGCCACCCCAAGGAGGCGCGGCGGCCTCTCCGTTGATGAGGTCTATTCCCTCGACCTCTGGGAGACCGACACGAGGTCATACCGTGGCGAACAGGAGGATTCAGAGCCGGGCCGCCTTGGCGATTCTTGCCTCCGGGCTCTTTCTTGTCAGTGCGTTGGCCGCTGCGAATGTCAGCGCGGCCGGCGATCCGACCGCGCATCCGTCCGGCCCGGGATCGGCCGGGTCCCGCCTGGGGCTCGCGGTCGACGGCGGTATCGGAACCTTCCCGATCGTGACGCACGCAGACGCGCCGATCCTCGTCGATCCCCCGACCGTGTACGGCTATGATGCGCGGACCTACCACCTCGGCGGTTTCGACCCGCTCCACGCCCACGTGAACAACCTCAACGGGGACGACGCCCAGGTCCCGACGCTGATGAGCAGCGCCGGCCAGCCTGCCGGGATCTACTTCGTGGGCAACGCCACGGGGTCGTGCCCGAGCGGCGAGCTGCCATTCCTCATGCTCGACCTCGGGAGTGGCGCACCCCAGCAAGTGTCGTGCATCTACCCGCTCTATGCCTACGGCTACACCGAGATGCTGGGCAACGAGTTCTACATCGAATACGGCTACGATGTGGCCCTCTTCTTCGGCACACGGGGAGATGGCGGCGGGACGTACAGCATCGAATTGGTGAACCTCACCACCGGCCAGATGACGCTCTGGAACACCCGGGGAACCATCAGCACCACGAACCAGCAGCCGGACTACGTCGGCAACAACACGGTCATCGTGTTCACCGACAACAACACGGCATGGGGCTGGAACCTCGCCTCGCACCAGTCGTGGCTCGCATCGTCCGACATCGACGGCACGGGCTGGTCGGCGCCGGTGGAGGCGAACAACATCTACTGGCTGCCGCAGCGCAGCCAGTTCATCAACGTCGAGGCGCATCACGACACGAAGGACCAGGTGGTGCAGTTGAACGCCACCTACACGGCAGGACGGATGCACCTGTCGAAGGCCGCCACGATCACCGTGGATACCAACCATACCGTGTTCAACTTCGTCAACGGCCTCGACTACAACGCCAGCTACGGCGCCGACGGCGCGCTCGCGTTCACCGCGGGCTATTTCGAGGGCGGGACCGTGTACACCTACGTCGTGCCGTACTCCGCGACCGGCCTCCTCACGACCACGGGGATCGATCGCGAGCCCGTGTACAATTCGGAAGGCAACATCATCAGTGCGGACGTGCTGGAGGAAGAAAGGTACGTCTACACCTCCGACGACTCGCTAGGCTGGTACGAGAACGGCCAGCAGTACCTCTACGACCCGTGGACCAACGTGACCCTTCCGGCGAACCTCAGCTTCTACGATGACATCCCCTTCGGCAACGCTGCCTTCGAGGGCACCTACGCTCCGAGTCCCAACTATCTCATCGATTTCCGCGCCACGCTGCTGCTCAACTCTCCGGATATGTACGACGTGGTCTACGCCTATCTCAACGGTTCATCCCCGTATCCGCTCAGCCCACCGGATGCTCCGACCGACCTGAGCGTCGTTACGGTCTCGCCCTCGCAGGTCGACCTCTCGTGGGTCCAGCCACCGGGCCCGGTGACGGACGACCACGTCTACGTCTATAACGGGTCGGTGTGTAGTGGATCCCCCACGAGCGTCGACCTGGACTCTGCTGCGGTCGTCTACAATGACACCGGACTCCAAGGGTCCGCGGCGCACAGTTTCACGGTGACGGCGTCGAACTCCACCGGCGAGGGCCTGGCGTCGGCCTGCGCGAACAGCGTACCTACCCACGTGCCGCCCGCGCCGACGGACCTGGTGGCTACGGTGCGCTCGGGCACGACCATCGCACTAACCTGGGCGAATCCGCCCGGTTTCCTGACGGACAACACCGCTTACGTCTACGACGGCGCGGGCTGTTCGGGAACCGCACGCAGCACCGACCTGGATGGAATCGTGACTGCCTATGCAGAGACGAACCTTTCGATGGACACGCAGTACAGCTTCACGGTAACGGCCAGCAACACCACCGGCATGAGCGCACCTTCGAACTGCGCGTCGGCCCAGACCTTCGGGGTGCCCGCCGCGCCCACGGGCCTGGTCGTCACGACCCAGTCCGACACCGTGATCTCGCTGTCCTGGCACGACCCACCGGGCGCCCTCGTCAACAACCACGTCCTGTGGTACGACGGCGCGACGTGCGCGGGCACGACCACGAGCATCGACCTGGGCTCGCCCGTGACCGGCTACCAGGTCACGTATCTCGGCATCAACGGCTCCTACAGCTTCCAGGTGACGGCGTCCAATTCCACCGGCACCAGCGCGCCGTCGGCGTGCGTGCCCGGCCAGACCTTCGGCCCGCCCGGCGCGCCCCAGGACCTGGGGGCGACGAACGTATCTGACGTCCAGATCAACTTGACCTGGGTCGACCCGCCGGGCCCGTTGGTGAACCTCACGGTGTTCATCTGGGCGAACCTCACGTGCTCCGGCGGATCTACCCCCGTCTCGCTCGACGGGGTCTTCGCTGCGTGGTCGGACCGGGGTCTGACGCCGATGACCGATTACAGCTATCGCGTGATGGCATGGAACTCCACCGGCCCGAGCCCGCTCTCGAACTGCGCGTCGAACATCACGCAGTCGGACAACACCCTCGTTCCGCCGTGGGTGTCGAACGGCAACCTCTGGTGGGCGGTCGCAGTGCTCTGCGCGTTGACGGTGGCAGCCACGTCGCTCTACTTCTGGACCAAGCGGCGAGGATAGCTCGACCGGTTCGATTGCCCCGAATCATGCCCCGTTTCGCCCCCAAGAAACCTTAGTAGGGGGACAGCTACCCCCACCCCACGGGTCGAGCACGTTTCCGCGGGCGCCCGCAAGGGCCTCGGGCGGACGCACCGCGACCCGACCGAAGGTGGGCACGATGGCGGTGAAGAACCTCCGACAGACCGTGACGATGAAGGCGACCCCGAACGAGGTCTACGATGCGCTCGTCGACCCGGTCCAACACGCTCGGTTCACCGGGGCCGCGGCGAAGATTTCGACCCGGGTCGGGAGCGCATTCTCACTCTACGACCGCTCCCTGACCGGTATCGTCCTCGCCTGCGAGCGCGGCCACCGGATCGTGCTCGCCTGGCGCTCCGAAGGATGGTCGAAGGGCCACTACTCGATCGCCCAGTTCCTCCTCGCCAAGGTCCGGGGAGGGACGCGCATCACGTTCGACCAGTTCGGCATTCCCGCCTCCGATTACGCCGACATCCGCGACGGCTGGAAGCAGTACTACTGGGCGCCGCTCCGCCACTACCTCGAAGACTGACCCCGCCGTCCGCGCGGGGCGGTCTCGGGTCAATGGCTGCGGCATCCTCGAGAGCTACTTTCCTACCCGCGACCCTGTTCCCGTGACTATTTCGGGAGACCGAGTCCCCCAGGTCGACTAAGTGCCAGAGCCGTGGAGTCCCGGTCCCGGAGTGAGACAGTCCGGTTGCCGACCGTTCGCTACATGAGCCGCCTCGACCTGCCCAGGTCGTGTACGGTCAACGTTCGTGGGGTACGTTCTCGATCGTCGCGTGCGACCCGGAGCGGGTCTACTGGGGAGCGGCCGTTTCCACCAAGCCGCTCGCGGTCGGAGCGGTCGTGCCGTGGGCCGAGTGGCGGGTCGGTGCCATCGCCACTCAGGCGATGTCGAACTACCAGTACGGTCCCCACGGGCTCGCCCTCCTGAGGAAGGGCCTCTCGGCCTCCGAGGTAGTGAGTCGACTGACTCGCGCGGACCCGGAGCGCGAGCACCGACAGCTTGGTGTGGTCGACCGCCGCGGCCGCACGGCCGCCCGGACGGGCAAGAAGTGTCTCGCGAGCGCGAGCCATCTCCTGGGCGAGGGGTTCTCCTGCCAAGGCAACCTCCTCGCCTCGGACGAGGTCGTTCCGGCGATGGCGTCCGCGTTCGAATCGACCCGCGGCTCGCTCGCTCGACGGTTGCTCGCCGCGCTCCGGGCCGGTGCCGCGGAAGGAGGGGACCGTCGGGGGTTGGAATCCGCCGCCCTGATCGTCGTCCACCGACGACCGTGGTTCGAGCGCGCTTGGGGGGACCAGTGGCTCAACCTTCGTGTCGACCAGCATCGTCGGCCGATCGTGGAGCTGGAGCGCCTGGTCGACCTTGAGGAGGCGAACGCACGGAAGCTCGTGGCGTGGCACGCGGCGCAGGTCCGTAAGCGTCGGTCGGGACCCCACTGATCCGAGGGGAGCGACCCGCGCGTCCGCGCTGAACAGTCGTTAAGCCGCCCGAGTTCTGCGGAGACCCGGATGCGCGTCCTGGTCACCGGCGCCACGGGGTTCCTCGGGTCGTACATGGCCCGTCACCTGCAAGAGCGGGGGGACGAGGTCGTCGCCACCCAGTTCGAGGACGGGCGGCCGTACGCGCTCCCACTCGCCCCCGGGGTGACGTACGAACCGCTGGACGTTCGCGACCCGAAGGCCGTGGAAGCCCTGGTTCGCCGCGTGGCCCCGGAGGAGGTCTACCACTTCGCCGGCCAGGCGTTCGTGATGCGCTCGTGGGAGGAGCCTCGGCTGACCTACGAGACGAACCTTACCGGGACGCTCAACCTCCTCGACGCGGTCCGAGCCGCCGGCGTCTCCGCCGCCATCGGGTTCGCCGGGAGCGCGACCGAGTATGGGGCTCCCGAGCGGGTCCCCACCCCCGAGACCGCCGCCTACGCTCCCCAAAGCCCGTACGGAGCGAGCAAGGTCGCCGCCGACCTCCTGTGTCGCCTCTACTTCGAGCGGTACGGGATGCGAATCCTCCGGTACCGGATCTTCGGGACGACCGGTCCGGGGAAGCTCGGAGACTCGTCGAACGACTTCGCGAGCCAGGTCGCGGCGCTCGAACGCCACGGGAAGCCCGGGGTCCTTCGGGTCGGCAACATCGACACCCGGCGGGACATCTCGGATGTCCGGGACGCCGTTCGTGCGATGACCCTCGTCGTGGCCAAGGGAACGGCCGGGGAGGCCTACAACATCGCCCGCGGGGAGGCCCGGTCGATCCGGGAGAACGTCGACGCCCTCGTACGTCTTGCGACCGTTCCGATCCGGGTCGAGGTCGTCGAGGAGCGACGGCGGCCGCTGGATGAGCCCGTTCATTGGGCCGACGTCTCGAAGGTCCGAGCCCTGGGTTGGACCCCCCAGTTCTCGATCACGGACACGCTGAAGGAGATCCTCGACCACTGGCGGCGGAAACCCGCCACCGCCACGTGAACGGGCGACCCAAGTTCGTCCCGACCCGACCGCGATAGCGGAAGCCGTGCCCGGGTCTATCCGGGAGGCTTCGGGGTCCCGTGGGACCTCACCACGAGCACCGAGCAGTGCACATGGTGAAGGATCCCGTCGGAGACGCTCCCCAGAAGGAACCGACCGGCGGTCGACAATCCCCGGGAGCCCACGACGATGACGTCCGGGCGGTGCTTCTCGGCGAACTCCACCACCTGGTCGACCGGATTCCCCTCGAGAAGAGCGGTCTCGATCTCGGTGAGCCCTTCCGCAAGGAGCCGCTGTTTCAGCGCCTCGAGCCTCTTCGTCGCGGACTCCAGCAGCGCGGCGAACGAGTCACCGATCGGGACCGGAACGCCGAACGACGGAGAGACGACGGAGACGACGGTCACGATCGTCAGCTTCGCCCGCGCGATCTTGGCGAGGTTCACCGCCTCGTCCAGCGCCGCCTGGGAGGCGTCGAGCATGTCGTCCGCTACCAGAACCGACCGCAATGCCATCGGTACACCCGCAGGCGAAATGGGTTGATATCGGTTCGCAGAGGGCGCGTCGTCGAGCCGTTGCGCCCATCGGAAGCCGCGAGCAGAGGAGACCGAGGTCCGGCGCACCGTCGGGGACCCCGTTCGGGATTCTCGGAGCGGAAGAACCGGTCCGGAGTAACCCAGGGAACCCGAAGAGGCTTAGTCGGGTCCTCCTTCCCCCCCGCCGATGAAGGCGCTGATGCTCGTCGGCGGGTTCGGGACCCGACTCCGTCCGATCACGTACAGCGTCCCGAAGCAGCTCATCCCGCTCGCCGGCAAGCCGATGCTCTTCCACGTGCTGGACCTCCTTCCGGACGATGTCGAGGAGGTCGTCCTCGCGACCGGCTACAAGGCCGACGTGATCGACGCGTTCATGCGGGCCCACCCGCCCCGGTGGCCCGTGCGGACGGTCTCGGAGGCCGAACCGCTCGGGACCGGGGGAGGGATGAAGAACGCGGGCGACGGGATGAGCGACCCGTTCTTCTTCCTCAACTCGGACGTCATCGTGCGGGTCGACCTCCCCGAGATGGTCAAGCAACACACCGTCCACGGGGGGATCGGCACGATGGGCCTGTGCGAGGTCGACGACCCCCAACCGTACGGGGTCGCCGCTCTCGACCCCGACGACCGCATCCGCGCGTTCGTGGAGAAACCTACGCTCGCGGACGCCCCGTCCCACTGGATCAACGCGGGATTCGCGGTCTGGAAGCGCGAGGCAATCGACGCGGTCCCGGCCGGACGGGCCGTGAGCTTCGAGCGCGAGGTCATCCCGGGATTGCTCGAGAAACGCGTGTACGGGTTCCGAAGTGCGAGCTATTTCGACGACGCGGGGACCCCGGAGCGTCTTCTCCGGTCCCAGCGACTGCTCTTCGACGATGGTCGCGGAGGGAAGGGAACGCTTCCGAGCGGCGCGTTCGGGAAGGGGCCCGTCGCCCTCATGGCCGGTGCCCGCGCGAGCGGCGCGTCGTTCGGCCCGTATGTCACATTGGGGCCGGGGGCGACCGTGGAAGCGGGGGCCCACGTAGAGAACTCGATCCTCATGGAGGGCGTCTACGTCGAGAAGGACGCCAGCGTTCTGGGCAGTGTCCTCGGCCCGAAGGTTCGGGTCCGGTCCGGCCACCGCCTCGTCGGCCAGGTCCTGGGCGAAGGCGTGGAGGCCTGACCCCTCGCTCCCCTACTCGGCCGAAGCGGCGCCGGTGACGGTCACCTTCACAGCTTCGTTCGGCCGGCCCGCGAGGCGGAACGCCTCGGCGAGCTGCTCGAGTGGAACGCGGTGTGTCACGAGGTCGGCGATCGAGAGCTCTCCTTCCACCACGAGGCGGTGCACCTCGGCGACGTCGGTCTCCGTGGTCGCGTACGACGGAACCAGGCGGACCCCCCGCAGGTAGAGGTCCTGCAGGTCGGCGTCGAGCCGGCTCCCGGCTTCGGGGAGACCGAAGAGGTTCACCGTGCCGCCGCGCCGGACGAGCTCGGTCGCGGATTTCGCCACCGACGGGTGGCCGGTGGCCACGACCGCGAGGTCGACCCCCCGTCCCTTCGTGGCCGCGTCGACCGCGGCCCGGACGCCGGTCGGGTCCCTCGGGTCGAGCGTCACGTCGATCCCGCCCCGCTCGGCGGCGGTCCGTCGGAGCGGGGAGATCTCGGTCCCTCCTACCCACGAGGCGCCGAGCGCCCGCACGAGGCGGGCGTAGAGCAGCCCCACGGGACCCAGTCCCAGGATGAGAACGGTCGCCCGTTCGGGCATCGCGACCTTTCGGATGGCCGTGAGGGCGCACCCGGCCGGCTCGAGAAGGGCGCCCGAGTCCCAGTCGACCTTCGGGTCGAGCTTCAGGACGGCCTTCCGCTCGACGTTCTCGCGCGGGACCCGGAACGTCTCCGCGAACCCCCCCGGGTCCAGGTTCGTCTTCGAGTAGGTGGGGCAGAAGGTGTAGTCGCCCCGGGCGCAGACCTCGCACGAGTAGCACGGCACGTGGTGGTGGACGAAGACCCGGTCCCCGACCGAGAGGTCGTGGACGCCATCCCCGACCTTCGCGACCCGGCCGACCGGCTCATGTCCGATGACGCCGGCGGTCCGGTAGTTCCCCCGGAGCTTCTCGAGGTCGGTCCCGCAGACCCCGCACGCGGCGAGGGTGACCGTGACCTCGCCCCGGCCCGGCGTGGGCTCGGGCCGGTCGTCGACGACGACGGTCCCCGGACCCGCGAGCCGACCGAACCTCATGCCGCGGAGTGGGCCGTCCGGAGCGCGCCCTCGAGGATCTCCACCGCCTCGTCGATCTCCTCGCGGCGAACGATGAGGGGCGGGATGTAGCGAATCGAGGATTTGCCGCACGGCAAGAGGATGAGGCCGTGCTTGTACGCCTCCTCGAGCACGTGGTCGCGGAACGCCACGGCGGGCTCCTTCGTCTTCCGGTCCTTCACGAACTCGGTCGCCGTCATGAGCCCGAGGCCCCGAACGTCGCCGATCTCGCTGAACTTCGACTGGAGCTCACGGAGGCGGGAGAGCAGGTAGTTCCCCATGTCGCGCGCGTTGTCGAGGAGGTGCTCTTTCTCGATCACGTCGATCGTGGCCTGGGCCGCGGCCACCGCGGCGAGGTTCCCCCCGAAGGTGTTCGAGTGGGCGCCCGGGGTCGTGAAGTCGAGCTCCTTGCGGAAGGCGATCGCGCCGAGCGGCAGACCGCCGCCGAGCGCCTTCGCCATCGTCGTGATGTCGGGCGTGACCCCATGATGCTCGATCGCGAACCACTTGCCGGTCCGTCCCATCCCGGACTGGACCTCGTCGTTGATGAGGAGGATCTTGTACTCGTCCAGGATCTTCTTCAGGGCGACGTGCCAGCCCTTCGGCGGCACGATGTACCCTCCCTCTCCCATGACGGGCTCCGCGAGGAACGCGGCGACGTCGTCGGGCGGGATCGATGTCTGGAAGTAGAGCTCCTTGAGGATCTTCGCGCAGTAGAGGTCGCAGCTCGGGTATTCGAGCTTGTACGGGCAGTGGTAGCAGGTCGGTGGGGGGATGTGGTGGCCGCCGCCGACGTACGCCCCGAACCGGGCGCGCTGCACCGGTTTCGAGGTGGTCATCGTGAGCGAGCCCATCGTCCGCCCGTGGAACGCGCCGATGAGCCCGACCACGATCGGCTTCTGGCGGTTCCAGCGGACCATCTTGAGCGCGGCTTCCGCGCTCTCGGTCCCGCTGTTGGTGAAGAAGACCTTCTTCTCGTAGTTCCCGGGGGTGATCTGGACCAGCTTCTCCGCGAGGACGGTCTGGTTCTCGTAGTAGAAGTCCGTCCCCGCGAAGTGGGTCAGCTTGCCGACCTGCTCCCGGACGGCCCGGACGACATCGGGGTGGGAGTACCCGACGGCCTGGACGGCCACGCCCGACGCGAAGTCGAGGAGGCGGTTCCCGTCCACGTCGGTGATCCACACACCGTCCCCGGACGCGGCGACGATCGGCGATGTCTTCGTGCTCGTCATCAAGTAGCGGCCGTCGCGGGCGATCACCTTCTGGGCCTTCGGGCCCGGGATCGGCGTCTTCAGGACGACCCCGCGCTTCGGCTTCCCAGACGACGATACGGCGGCGGACGAAACGTGCGATGGAGTGCTCTCGCTCATGGGTCTCGGTGGTGACGAGACCGACGCGAGCGTAAAAAAACCTCGGTTTCCCGAGTTGACCTTTCGCCTTCTTTTGGACCGTCTGCTTTTATGCCGCGCCCTCGGGTCGTTCCAACCAAATGGCCCCGTTGGACGAGGAGACTTCCGGATCGTTCGACGAAGAGGTCCATGCAATCGAAGAGGTCGTGCCGACACGGGCCGTGCTGACCGAGCTGGCCCGGGGGTTCTTGCTCGTTCAGGAATCCGACCCGGCGCAGGCGGTGCGGTTCGCGACGACCTTTCTCAAGGAACGCGCCGGTCGATCCCCCCCGACCCGGGTCGAGCCGGTCCACAACGTCACGATGGCGAGACTTTCACTCGGCCGCTTCCCCCAGGGAGCGGTCGAGCGGCTCGACCCGTGAGCCGGTCCGACCGTTTCGTCGGAGGCCGTCCGTTCGGTGCTCGCGCCCGGACCGCGAGGTAGGCTGCGAGGTCCGCCGAGAAGCTACGTCGGGTGAGGCAGAGTCGGACGCCCGAGGGGTCTCTGAAGAACGACCCCGAGCATACCAGGACCGATGCTTCGAGGGCCCGATGCGCGAGAGCGTCCCCGTCCTCTCCCGATTCGGGACGGTCGAACATCACCGGTCCTTCCGGCGGGCGAAGCTTCGGGAACGACGCGTGCGCGACCGCGACGTTGGCTCGAAGGATTGCGAGAACGCTCCGACGGATCTTCTCCCGATCCCGCAGAGCACGCGTCGCTCCGGCGATGGAAAAGGGGGCCAGTGGGTTCGTGACCAGGCCATGGAACCGGGCGAACTCCGGGACCCGGTCCTCCGGAGCGACCAGGAACCCGACCCGAAGGTCGTCCCCGGCGAAGAACTTCGTGAACGACCCGGTCGCCCAGAGCCCGGGCCGGTCCGTTCCGAGGAGCGAGCGCGTCCCCGCGAACTCGCGGAATGTTTCGTCCACCAGGACCGATCGCGCTCCCGACGCCCAATCGAGGAACCGGGCCCGGTCCCAAAGATCCCCTTCGGGGTTGCGTGGCTGGGAGACGAGCGCGACCTGCGCCGTACCTTCCCCCTCCGTTAGCCGGAAGCCCGCCCAACGGGCGGTATCGAACAAGGGCGGATACTCCGGAGGGCAGAACCGGCACGCGCGCGAGCTTTCGCCTTTACGAAATCGGGCGAGGAACAGGAGGGCGAGGGCGTTCGCCTGGCTCGCCCCGGTTGTCAGGAACACCCGACGGTCGTCCACTGCCAGGTCGTCGGCGAGCCGCTTCCGTAGCTCGCTCGCGTCGGCCCGGCGGACCTCCGCGGCCGACGGCGCCGGAGACGGGGTCGCCCCGACCATCCCGCTCGTCGCGAGGTTGTGCCGGCAATGAGCATGACCATCGATCCACTCGGCGAGCGGGAACGACATATCCGTCCCCAGTAGGGGGACCGGGATAAACCGTACGTCGGAGAGACCCCTGCCGACAGGACGGGGGAAGGCCGCGCGGGGAATCCGAACGATTTCCTGTGCACGGGAATCCTATTGAATCCCGAGCGCCGCCTCCGCAACGGATGGCACCTCCCAAACCCTCCGAGTCGGTGGTGGTCGGTCCCAACGGTCGGATCATCTCCCTCTCCGCTGCTTGGTTCTCCGACGGGGCCCGCCGTCGAACGGAGGCTCGCCGGGCCGGCCGTTGCGTGGAGTGCGCCCAAGCGCTCCCCTCTCACCGAAGCCCGTACTGTTCTCGCAAGTGCCAGTGGAAGTTCCACGGGCACTACTTCTGGGACTCGGCCCGTTCCTACGTGATGCTCCGGGACCGATACACGTGCCAGATTTGCCATGGTCGCCGACGGGCCCGCCAACTGGACGTCGACCACATCGTCGAGATCGCCGCCGGAGGCGCGGCCCTCGAGTACTCGAACCTCCAGACGGTTTGCCGGGACTGTCACCGTGCGAAGACGCTCAGCTTCCTCCGGGACCGACGCACCCTGGACACAATCTCTCCGTTGCCCGAAGCGAGCCTTCATAGCTCGACGTAACTACCGTCCCTGGCGCGAGGGAGCATCATGAAGGTCGGCATCTTGGGAAGCGGCGACGTAGCGCAGGTTCTGGGCACGGGCTTCGTCACGCTCGGGCACGAGGTACGGCTCGGAAGCCGGACCGCCAACAACCCGAAGACGGTCGCTTGGGCCGAGGGAATGAACGGGAAGGGGTCGGTCGGCACGTTCGCCGACGCCGCCGAGTTCGGGGAGGTCCTCGTCCTCGCCACGCTCGGCGTAGCGACCGTGGACGTGATCCTCGCCGCCGGGGCCGCTCACTTCGACGGGAAGGTCGTGATTGACGCGACGAACCCGCTCTCGTTCACCGGCCAGGGTCCCCCGACGCTGGCGTTCGGCCACTCGACCTCGGCGGGCGAGGAGAACCAGAAGGCGATCCCCCGCGCCCGGGTCGTGAAGGCGTTCAACACCACCGGAAGCCCCAACTTCTTCCGACCGAAGTTCCCGCACGGGCCGCCGGACATGTTCATCTGCGGGAACGATGCGGCCGCGAAGAAGACGGTCGAGAAGATCCTGCACGACTTCGGCTGGCCCTCGGTCATCGACATCGGGGGGATCGAAGGGTCCCGGGAGCTCGAGGCGCTCTGCGTGCTCTGGGTCAAGTCGGCGATGGTCGTCAACGACTTCCACATCGCGTTCCGACTGCTTCGCAAGTAATCGGGGCCAACCGGCCCGCGTCCTGCCTACGAAGGGAGCGAGCGCTCGAGCTCCTCGGTGGAGAACGTGAGCCCAGTGCCGGTCAGGTAGACGAGGACCCGCTCGCCCGGTCGGAGCGCGCCGTCCTGGAGGAGCTTCGGGAGGGCGGCGTACGGCGCCGCCGCCTCGGGGGATACCGAGACCCCGTGGCGGATCGCGAGGTCGCGCATCGCCTCGACGATCTCCCGGTCTTGGACCGTGACCCCTCCGCCCCGGGTCTCCCGAATCGCCTCGAGGAGCTGTTCGGAGGAGAACGGGGCCGGGACCAGGAGGCCGGGCGCGATCGTCGTCGGGTCGGGCCACGGGGTCACCTTCGATGCCCCGTCGGCGAGCGCCCGGACGACGGGAGCGCAACCTTCGGGCTGCACGGCGTACAGTCGGGGGATTCGGTCCAGGAGGCCGAGGGCCCGAAGCTCCCGGAACGCCTTCGCCATGCCGACGAGGCCGGTCCCGCCCCCCGTTGGGTAGAGGATTGCGTCCGGGAGACCCTCCGGCCCGGTCTGCTCGACAATCTCGAAGCCCATCGTCTTCTTTCCCTCGACCCGGTACGGCTCGCGCAACGTCGACATGTCGAACGACCCCCGGGTCTTCTCCCGGGACCGCGCCGCCTCCCCCGCCTCCCGGATCGTTCCCGGGACCTCGATCACTTCCGCGCCGTACGAACGGATCGCCCGTTTCATCGGCACGGGCGTCCTTTCAGGGAGATAGACCCGCGCGGAGAGGCCGGCTCGGGCCGAGTAGGCGGCAAGCGCTGTCCCCGCGTTTCCCGCGCTCGGGACGAAGAGTTCGCGGAGCCCCAGCTCCCGAGCGCGAGAGACCGCGACCGCCATCCCGCGAGCCTTGAACGAACCGGTCGGCATCACCCCGTCGTCCTTTGCCAGCACCCGGATACCGGGCGCGCTCGCGACCTCGCCGAGGTCCAGTATGGGAGTGCATCCTTCCCCCAACGTCGTGACGTTCTCGCTCTCCTGCACGGGGAGGAGCTCACGATATCGCCAGAGCGTGGTCGGGCGGCCGGAAAGGCCGTTCCACCAAGACGGACCGTCGAGACGCGACGTGTCGTAGATGGCGAACAGCGCGTGCCCACACGTCGGGCAGGCGCCGGTCACGCGTCCGGCTTCATCCTGCGTGCCGCAAGCACGGCACTCCAGCGCCGTGAGTCGCGACCCGGTCTTCATCCGTCGCGGGACCGAGGGGGCACAGAGACCCTTAACGACCGTCGGCCAGGTCCGAGCTCCGCTCTCGCGGAGGCGTCTGATCGGCGCCCCAGAGCCCCTTCACGTCGGTGGCGGAAGAGGCGCGGCGCACGCCGGGCAGAACTTCGAGCCACCCGGAGCGGTCGCATGGCACGAAGCGCACACGACCCCATGCCGAGGAATGCGAGGCAAGCGGCGGGAAAGGGTGACCGCGATCATGATGACGCCCACGGTCAGCGCGATCAAGAGGGCGAACACGACGATCCCCGCGATGAGCCCGTAGACCAGGATGGGTCCGAAGGAGGAGAGATTGAGTCCATTGGACCCGTTCCCGTTGGAGGAACTGCCTCCGTTCCCGTTGCCGTTCCCATTTCCGTTCCCCCCGCTGCTCGTCACGGTGAACGACTGGGACCCGCTACCGGACGCCCCCTCGGCGTTCGTCACGGACACTCCTACAGTGAATTGCCCGGACGAATCGAGGGCGCACGTCCAACTCGAGACGTTGCCCGGCGATGGGCATTGCACGGGGTAGGTGTTCCAGCTGTAGCTGAACGGCCCGGGTCCGCCCGAGACCACCGCGGTGACCGTGAACATGGAGCTTTCACTCACGGTCTGGGGGCTGACGGTTACCGAAACCGACAGGGGCGACGCGGCAGCTCTTGCGAGTGACTCGGGTCGCCCGCCGGAGGACGCGAGTCCGCCAAGGAGCAGGACTCCGACCACGACGAATACTCCCATCCAGACTACGGTCCGTCGCCCGAAGCGGTGACCAATCATCTTCTTCCTCCCTGTGAGATCCTTCCAGTCGCTTCGTCGAAGGCGTCCGGCCGGCGATGCGGCTGTGTGGGAATTAACGGTTATTTCGAGGGTATAGAACCAGCGCACCACCCGCAGGCGGGGAGAGCAGCCCCACCATCCGCGCGGTCGATGGGTTTCGCCGGGTCGAGTTCTGCTCTAATCCAGTTGACCATGTATTGAACTAGCTCACCCAACTCGTTTCTGTCGGCCGAGCCTCTATGGGCGAGGTTACTCGAGAGAAGCCCGCGGTGGATCCCTCCCTCCGGAGGGGTCTAGAGATGTTGGAAGAGCTCGAGAAGGGGCCGTGGCCGAACCACATTTCCGAGCTCAAGAAGGGGCGGTACCCGATCGAGGCCTACGCGAAAGGCCTGGGCCAGGGAGTTTCGCCCTGGTTCGGCGGGTCCGCTCGGATCCGGTGCGAGTCCACCGGGTTCATCGCGCGGCGGACCAAGGACGGCCAGCAGACCGAGATCCACTTCCGGATCTACCACCCGTCCGGTCAATTCTACCACACCGATGAACTCCGTAAGCTCCTCGATTTCTCCGACAAGTTCGGTCTCGGTTCGGTCGAGACGGTCGGCCAGACCGGAGACCTCGTCATGCCGATTCAGCCCGACCTCGCCGACCAGGCCGTGGACGAGCTCCGGGCCCTCGGAACGGACATCGGCGGGACGGGCGATACGTTCCGGGATTCGGCGGCGTGTGTCGGTCCGGCGTTGTGCGAGTACGCGCTGTTCGATTCATTGGCCGCTCGGGATTACTACTTCGAGTACCCGGCGTTCTACGACAAGCTCGCGACCCAACCGTTCCCGTTCAAGATCAAGCTCAAGTTCAGCGCGTGCCCCATGGATTGCGCGCGGGCGGCGCACCGAGCGGATTTCGCCTTCGTGGGAGTATGGGTAGGGGCCCCCGAGGTGGACCCGGTCGCCCTTCGGGCGAAATCCCTGGCCGGAGAGGTCTCCGGCAGGGACCTCGCGGCGCGATGTCCGGGCAAGGCGATCCGATGGAATTCCACCACCCAAGAGCTCTCGATCGACGGGGCCAAGTGCAAGAAGTCGATGAATTGCATCCGCCAAGCCTTCCCGGCGATCAAGCCCGGCCCGAACCGAAAGATCGCCTTCATGGTGGGAGGCCACTCGAAAGGGAGGTCCGGGCCCAAGATGGCGAAGCCCGTAGCGCTTCTCGACGATTGGAAGACCGCCGCGGAGTTCATGAACCGACTGATCGATTACTGGTCCGACCGGTCGCCCCACAAGGACCGGCTCGGGGACCTTCTCCTGGAGGAAGGCTTCGAAAGCGTGGTGGACAAGTTCAAGGAACACCTCCCGGTCAAAACGGCCGGTCAGATGGTAGGTGCCCCGCGGATCGTCAACAGTAGTGTTCTGACCGACCAGGAACGGGAGACGTTCGCGGCTTGGGCGGATGGGATCGCCCGAGAGTACGAGGGGTGAATCCCATGACGGCTTCCTCGACGGACGCGCGCGCTCCGACGTACCGGCTGAAGAAGGCCCTTCCGGTCCCGTACACGCGGAACCTGCCCGACATCGTGCGTCGGAACATCGGTCACTGGGTCGACCGGAAGTATCACGGGTCGGGCATCATCGAACACATCTCCGATACGGGTGACCACCTGTTCACGGTGAAGGCGGGAGCCACTCCCAACGCGAGGTTCAGTACGGGGACGTTGCGAAAGTTTGCCCAGATCGCCGACGACGAAGGTCTCGGTTCCCTTCGATTCACGCGCTCTGGCAGCATCGAGATCCTGGCGGGCAGCTTGGAACGGGCGTTGGCCGCCAAGAAGGCGGTCGAGGCGATAGGATTCCACGTGGGAGGTTGGGGCCCCACCCTTTGGGCCGTCAATTCGTGCACGTCCTATCTCACCTGCACGACCGCCGTCGTCGACGCCCCGAGTATCACCCAGGCACTCTACAACCAGATGGTCCCGTACTTCACCGGCGAGATCCCCCTTCCGGCCAAGCTGCGGATCAACGTGGCCGGATGCCCGACCGCGTGCGGCGGGCTCGTGGCCGACATCATGCTGGCGGGACATTACGGTGCGGCCCCCTCGTTCGACCCCGAGAAGATCCGGTTGTGCCTTCCGACCAACGCGAAGGTCCTTTCCCACGTCGTTCCGGAGGTGCAGATGGTCTGCCCGGTCAACGCGATCGAATCGTTCGCGAGGCCCGATGGCTCGGTCGGGATCAATATCATCGAAAAAAAATGCATCGGCTGCGGCCGATGTAAGGACGTGTGCGACCACATCACGTGGGACCCGAGCAAGGTAGGTGTGTCGGTCCTGATCGGGGGAAAGAGCAGCAACACCGGCGTCGGGCCCACGCTGGCCCGAGTGCTGGTCCCTTGGATACCGGTCCGGCCCCCGAAGTATCGGGAACCGGTCGCCGTGGTCCGGAAGATCATCGACATCTGGAGGGCCGGCGCCAAGCCGGGGGAGAGGGTCGCCGACTACGTGAACCGCGTCGGCATGAAGGCGGTCTTCGACCAGCTCAAGGTGCCCGTCGGTCTATGGAACCGGCCGGCCGAGCTCAACACTGGCTTTGGGGTCCGAGAGTTCCTCCCACGGTGAGGCGATGGATGCCTTCGTAGAGGTCGCCGTATTCCTGGTCCTTCCGTACGCAGCGATCGTCGCGTTCGTCGGGGGCGTGATCTACCGGCTGCATTCGTGGTTGGCCCCCCGGGGGAGGACCGGGCTTCGGTCCGTGGCCTTGGTCCCGAACGTGTTCGGCTCCACGGACGTCGTGAACGACCTCAGCAAGCGGTCCTTGGGGTTCAACACCCTGCCCAAGATGGAGAAGGACCGGACCCTGATCATCGGTACGATGATGTTCCACTACGGGATCATCGTCGTCCTCGTCTCTCACCTCGGGTTGGTCGTTCCGCTTCCGATCACCGCCCAGGTCCACGACCTGCTCGGTCTGTACATCGGGGGCGCGGCGGGCCTCGTGACGCTTGCCGGCCTGCTCGTACTGATCGCGCGGAGGGTCGCGGTCCCCCGCATGCGCCAGATCAGTTTCCTCGAGGACTATTTCGCGGCGGGCCTCCTGCTCGCCATCATCGTGTTCGGGCTCCTCCAGACCCTCGTGGTGAAACCCGATTACCTCGACACCGTCTCCCCGTGGCTCGTCTCGATACTCACCCTGCACCCCAATCTCGCCCCGATCGCGAACGTGGGACTCTTCACCATCCTTCACATCACGCTGGCCTTGGGGTTCATCGCCTACCTTCCGTACGGGCGGATGGCCCACCTGATGGCCTATCTGGTCAACCCGACGGTCGCCGGACCGAGCTTCCCGGTGGCGACCGAGAGCCTCTCCTCCGCCACGGTCGCGCGTTCGACCGGAGGGAAGTGACCGTCGATGACTGAGACGACCTCGATCCCGTACGGTGACACCTCCGCCGTCAAGCCGTTCTGGGCGAAGCCGGAGCTCCTCGCCAAGCTGAAGGAGAAGGTGGCGACCCCGGCCGGGACGGGAGACCTCGCGGCGGACGTGCGGGCGGGGATTCGGGAGGAAGCCGCCTGCAACCGCAACGTGAAGCTCACGTTGGACGCCTGCGTCCATTGCGGCGCCTGTCTCAACGCCTGTCCGACGTACCTGTCGACCGGCGACATCCGCAACTCGCCCGTAGGCCGCGCGGACATGGTCCGCCGTGCCCTCCGGGCCGATTCTTTCTGGGGTCGCCTGCTCCGGGCCCGGAACGGGGCCGAGGATCGGGACGAAGCGAGCGTCCAGGCGCTCGCCACGTACTACTACCAGTGCCTGGAATGCCGGCGCTGCGGCGCGATTTGCCCGTTCGGATTGGACCAAGCGGACGTGACGCGGTCGGTCCGGTCCGTCCTGATGGACTGCGGGATCGCCTCACGGTACCTGGCCACGGTCATCGAGACGAGCGAGCGCACGGGTAACAACCTCGGCCTGCCGCCACCGGCCCTCAAGAACACGATCGAGTTCTGTCGGGACGAGATCCGGGAAGAGAAAGGGGTGGAGGTCCGCCTCAAGGTCGACGAGCCGGCCCACGCGATGCTCCTCCCTCCCTCGGCCGACTTCTTCCTGAACCTCGAGACGCTGAAGGGGTACATGCTGTTCTTCCACGAGGCGGGCATCGACTACACGTTCACGACCGAGCACGCCGAGCTGGGCAATTTCGGTCTGTTCGTCGGGGAGAAGCACCTGGCGGTCGTCGGCGACCACATCGTGAAGGTCGCGAAGAAGCTCGGGGTGAAGCTCGTCATCGCCGGGGAGTGCGGCCACGGCTGGAGGGCGTTCAAGCAGTACGTGATCCCGCGGCTCCGAGCAGAGGGGATCGAAGGGGTCCACGTATTCCACGCGGTGATCGACGCGGTCCGTCACGGGACGGTCCGGCTCGAGCCCGGGCAGAACGGGGACCTTCGCTATGTCTACCAGGACCCGTGCAACTACGCGCGGGCCGGCGACCTGGTCGACGAGCCCCGGTTCATCTTCGAGCGGGTCGTCCGAGACCACCAGGATTCCCCCCACAACCGCGAAGCGACCTGGTGCTGCGGAGGAGGCGGGGGCCTGCTCACCGATGAGCTCATGCCCCTCCGCCTGGCGTACGCCCAGCACTGGTTCGACGACGCGCTCTCGGTCGGGGGGCAGCAGGTCGTGCGGCCCTGCGCCATCTGCAAGGCGCAGCTGAACGCCACCCTCCCCAAACTGAACCAGGTCGGGAAGACGCAACTTCAGTACTCGGGGCTGATGGACCTCGTCTACAAGGCCCTCGTGCCGTCCTCGGCTCCCCCGACCAAGACGTGAGCGGAGGAGTTCGTCGGAGGGCGGCCGACCCACTCTCCTCGTCGGCGAGCGTGGACACCGACAGCCTCCCGCGGGAGGGTCCCATCCCGTCGGGGTCCCTCCTTCCGCCCGTCTTCGTGGGCTCGAGGGACGAGAGCTCCCGGAGCGGTCGGGTGACGCCGCTCCCGCTCAGCTCCCGAGGCCGAGGACCTTCTCCTTCTCGAACGACCAGGTCTTCGTGACGGGGTCGTAGCGAGAGATCAGGAACACCTTCCACTTTGCGTCGTCGATCTTGGGGAAGTCGGACCGGTAGTAGTAGCCCGGCCACCGCGTCTCCTCTCGGGCCAACGTGTGCCGGAGCACCGCCTCGGCGGTCCAAACCCGGTGCACG
Source organism: Thermoplasmata archaeon (assembly GCA_052325545.1). GTDB lineage: Archaea > Thermoplasmatota > Thermoplasmata > Lutacidiplasmatales > UBA184 > Lutacidiplasma. The sequence continues at coordinate 22,166 of JBKQUP010000005.1, read as the reverse complement.
AGCTCCCAGGCTCGGGTCAGCTGATGCAGGTTCTCCGCTCCCAGAAGGTCGAAGTCCTCCTTCAGCATTGTCAACAGCTCGAGACCGCGTTCCAACATGGTGGCGTTCGTCGTGTAGAACGTCGTCGCGCCCCCGGCGTACTCGTCCATGATCTTCTCGAGACGCTTGAGGCCCTGGGACGGGTACAGGTAGAGGGGAGAGACGGTTCCCTCGGTGATGTAGGGCCTCCCGAGGGTGTAGTTCTGGAGAGGCTGGAAGATCTCCTCGCCCAGCTTCTCGATCACCGCGGGGTCGGGCTCCGCCGGGTGGTCGGGGTTCGACCGAACGAATTTCACGGCGCTCTTTCCCGCGATCCGGCCTTCCGCGAACGACCCCGATGAGAACTTGTGCGCCGCCCCACCGGCCGCGTCGCCGGCCGCAAAGAGGCCCGTGACCGTGGTCATCCGGTTAAATCCCCAACGATACGCCTTCGGAGCGATGTCCTCCGGTCCGCTCACCCAGGCCCCGGAGTTCACGGCGTGCGATCCCATGATGTAGGGCTCCGTCGGGGTGATCTCGTACGGCCGGAGAGTGGGCTCGTGGTTCTGGGAAGCCCAGAGCATGGCTTGGCTCACGGTCATATCCAGGAAATCCTCCCAGCCCGCCTCCACCTTCTCGGGCGTGTCGAGGACCTTCTCGGTATGCATCAGGATGGGACCCCTTCCTTCCTTGATCTCCTCCATCATCAGGTGGTTGCGCAGGCAGGTCGGCATCGGTTTGGCATCGCCGTACTCCCCGACCAGAGCGCGCAGTTTTTCGCGGTTGTCCTCGTACCTCTGTCCCAGTCGGTTGGTCGCGTAGGCCTTGAGGTAGAGGAACCACGTGCCTACGGGTCCGTAACCGTCCTTGAAGCGAGTCGGGATCAAGCGGACCTCCATCTGGACCATCCTGGCGCCCGCCTGGATCTCGAGACCGTACGCGGACCCCGAGCTCCAAGGGGAGTACCACGTCCGTCCCCATCCTTCGCCGACCGATCTGGGCCGGAAGACGTGGGTCGCTCCCCCGGCGGACACGATCACCGCCTTGCTTCGGAAGACGAGCAGGGACCCGTCTCGTCCGTCAAACCCGATCGCTCCGGCGATTCGGTTCGGGTCGTGCCGGTCCGTCAGGAGATGGGTAATGACCGCGCGATTCACCACTTCGTTCGCGGCCTTCTTGGCGGCCTCGGCGACGATCGGCTTGTAGCTCTCGCCATTGATCAGGACCTGCCACCGGCCTTCCCGGGTGTATTTTCCCGTCTTCTTGTCCTTCACGATGGGAAGGCCCCACTCTTCCATCAGACGGACCGAAGGGTCCACGTGCCGGGCGACATCGTAATCCAAGTCGTCGCGGACCAGTCCCATCAGGTCGCCGCGGGCGTACTTGACGAAATCCTCGGTGGTGTTCTCTCCCTCTCGCGAGCCGATGTAGGTGTTGATCGCCGAGAGCCCTTGGGCCACGGCCCCGCTGCGGTCGATGTGTCCCTTCTCCGCGATGACGATCTTGAGGCTCTTCCCCCAGTACCGGGCCTCGTAGGCAGCGCCGCAACCGGCCATCCCGCCGCCGACCACCAGAATGTCCGAGTCGAAGTTCTTGACGTTCATGCGGGCCGCTTCACCCCCTGGGTTCCGGCCGTGAGCGTCGGCTCGCCCGAGGCGCGGGCTCCGAGGTCCTCCGTGCCTTCGCCGCTCAGGAGCTCCGAGGCCAGCATCGGGTCGGAGAGGTCCGGCCCTTCAGGGATCCGGATGGAATCCCAGGGCGTCGTACGGATCACGAAGTCGAAGGTCTTCGTGGTCTTCTGGTCCCGATACTTGAGCTCCCACTGGATCCGGTTCGTCTTCTCGTCCCGGACGAGGGATATCTCCGACAGGAGCGGGGAGATGTCCGCGTAGGGCCGCATGCTGATGGCATGCTCGGGGCAGATCTTGACGCAGGAGAAACACTCCCAGCACATATCCGGCTCGAGGTTGTACGAGAAGTTGGTCAACTTGTTGATGACCATGATATCGCTCGGACAAACTTCCATACATTTTCCATTGTTCTTGCACAGTTTCGGGTTCACGTACGTCGGCATGAGATCCCACCTCCAACGAGCACAGAATGTCCCTACGAGCCAAGGCGGACGAGCCTTCCCCCGGACCACGATGAACCCACCGGGTCGCGGGGAAGCAGGCCTCGAGATTCGTTCCTAGCCCGGCTTGGGCCCGGGCTGGGCATCGGTCCCACCTCTCCCGTGGGCGAACGACTTTTCCTCTCCGATATAGTAGGTTAGTGGATTCGAGTGAACGCGGGTCCCCGAGGCGCCGACCCGCCATCTTGTACCGGGGTTCGTCGCCGCTCTTCGGTGCCGCGGCGAGCCGCCCGGTGGCCGTCCGCGACCGACCTATCTTAGAGAGCCGATCGGGCGCGAGCAAGGCGGTTCCCTTCTACGGAGAGAGCGCCCCGGACCCCGCGCTCGTCGGAACGGGGGCCGACACGACCTCCCAGAAGGGCGCGATCCGCCTCCCGGTTCCTAAAGCCCGCTTGACAACAGGTCTTTGGGCACGGCCCTGACGATTCCGAGCATGGAATCCCCCGCTGGCCAACGGGCCAAGAAAGTGGCGTTCCTGTCGACCGTGGCTCCGGGGGACACGCCGAGGCTCGAGACCATGCTCGGCTACGCGCTGGCGGCCCGCGCGATGGAGTACGAGGTGAAGATCTTCCTCGCTCTCGACTCCGCCCTGGTGACCAAGCGACCGATCTTCGAGAAGCTCGACGCGAAGCTCCGCGACCGGATTACCGAATGCCTGACCGCCGGGGTTCAACTCGATGTCTGCCAAGCCTCGGCGCAGACCTTCAGCATCCGCGCGGAGGACCTGATACCGGGAGTGCAGATTAGAGGGATCGCGAGTTTCTTCGCGTACGCGGCGAGCGCCGACATCAATTTCGGCTGGAGCTGAACTCGCCTCGCCCGACACGACCGGCGTGAGCTCGAACGCGCCGGGTCGGGAAGCGAACGAACCATCGCGGCGTGTCTCGGGGGCGGAGACGGTCCGACGGAAGCCGTCCCGACGGGTCGCGAAGACCCTCCTCCGGGGTGACCGAACCCCCGGAGGGTCCTCGAAGACCGGTGAGCCCTTCTACACGCAGCCCGTGGGCTTGGGAGCGCCGGCGACCTTGCACGCTCCGTGCGCGGGCCCGTCGACGAACAGCTCGAAGAGGTGCTCGAGCGAGATCCCCGTGGTCTTCGTCACCATCTTGATGGGTGGGCACACTCCGTACGTCTCCCAGTACTGCCGAAGATAACGCACCAGCTTCCAGTGGTCCTCCCCCAGCCCCTTCATTCCGAGGAGGTTCTTCGCCATCCACACGGCCACGTCGTCGTTCCAGGTCTCCGGGTTCTGCAAGAACCCATCCTCATCGAGCTGGACTCTCTTCCCGGAAACCTCGTACTCCCCCGGCACCTTCACGGCCGTCGGCTCGTCCATTGGCTCACCTTGGGTCCCGACCCACGACCCCGGACCTGTGCGGATGGGGATACAATGCTTCCGCCCTGTCCGGCTAAGCCATCCCGCCGTGCGACCGCGAATTCTGGCCGCTTCGGCTTCGGGCAGGTCAGGGTGCATGGCACTGTTGGGGGCCTGGGCCTTGCTGAGCCGCATACGCGAGCGGCGGCACCGAGGCCAACGCTCGGATCCGGAGGGGTACATCCTGCACGACCTCGCGGTCCACCGCCAAAAGCCGGCGTATTCCCTCTCGCGATAGGGAGAACCTCGCGCAACCGATGGCGACGGTAGATAGCCTGATGGCTTCCCCGTCTCTTCCTGCGTCGACATGTTGGTGGACATGATCGTCCGGGGCAGAGCGGCGGTCGTGATCGGCGGGGGAGAGCCCGCCCGCTCCCGGGCAAGGATGCTGGCCCGGGAAGGGGCCCACGTGACCCGGCTCTCGGAGCTCGGCCCGAGCAAGCCTGGACCGAAGCGGGCGAAGAGCGGGTCGCCGCCTCGCTCGGATCCGATCGAACTGGTGAAGAGGATCCGACCCGCGCTCGTGTTCTTCACGATCCCGGGCGACGTTCCGAACCCCGCAATCCTGCGAGCGGCCCATTCGGTCGGCGCCTTGGTCCACGTCTACGACGCGCCGGCGCTCTCCGACTTCACCATGCCGTCGATCGGGAATGCCGGAGCGATTCGCGTGGCGGTCTCTACCGCCGGGCAGAGCCCTGCGATGGCCGCTCTCCTTCGTCGTCGGATCGAACGCCGGATCCGACCTGTCGATGTCGCTATGGTACGACTCCAAGGCCGGCTGCGGGGAACGATTCTGCGTTCCTTTCCGACGCACGAGGCTCGCAAGAGGACGATCTATCGGATCCTACGGCATCCAGAGGTCCGGAAGCTCCTTCGATCCGGCCGCTTCGATGCGGCGGTCGCCCTCGCCCGGACGGTCATACGCTCGTCCGCGCAGGTGGACCGAACGGCCGTGGCCAAGGGCTAACGATGGCTCGAGGCACGGTGTATCTCGTGGGCGCCGGGCCCGGTGACCCCGGTCTACTGACGATCCGTGGCCGGCACGTGCTGCAGCTCGCGGACGTCGTCGTCTACGATGGGCTCGTGAGCCGAGGGGTGCTCCGGCTGATCCCGCGCCGAGCACGAAAACTTCGGGTCGCCAAGGGGCCGCGGTACCGGATGGGCTTCCCCCAGTCGCAGATCAATCAGCTCCTCGTGACGGAGGCGAAAGCGGGAAGGCAGGTGGTCCGGTTGAAAGGCGGCGATGCCTTGTTCTTCTCCCGGGGAGGAGAGGAGGCGGAGATGCTGCGCGACCACCGCATCCCCTTCGAGGTCGTTCCCGGCATCAGTTCGGCGCTGGCGGCGCCGGCCTACGCCGGCATTCCGGTCACCGACCGACGCTACTCTTCCTCGGTGGCCATGGTGACCGGGCACGAGAGCGCCACGAAGCCGAATCGCTCCGTCCACTGGGGTCGGCTGGCCCGGAGTGTCGACACCCTGGTCATCCTGATGGGGGTCGCTTCCTGGGAGAGCGTCGCGAAGGAACTCCTGGACGGGGGACTTAGCCCGGACACTCCCGTGGCGACCATCCGTTGGGCCACGACCCGGCATCAGCGGACCCTGCTCTTTACGCTCGGGGAGTCCCAGCGCCCCTCGCTCCGGGCCCGGCTGCAATCCCCGAGCGTCCTGGTCGTGGGTCGTACCGTAGCGCTCGCGCCCCAGCTCCGATGGCATCGGGGGGAGCGGTGCTCCGCCTCTCGGCGCTTCCGGCACGTGGCCGCGCGCCTGCGACTCGAACGCGCGAACGACCGGACCGATCCCCCGCCTCCCGGGCCCCGAAAAGGTGGACCGACGAAGCGCCGGCGTCGGGCTCCCACGAGGCGCCCGGTCTCGCGGACCTCCCGTCGTCGCGGTGGGGCGGGGCATGCCGCCAAGGCGGATTGAGGGGTAGGGGGTTGGGGTCCCCCGAGGCCCGCCGCGTTATGACCGACCCATCCTCACGCCCCTTGGGGCCAGAGAAGAGCGCGACCCTGACGATCCCCCGCCTCGTTGTCTCTTCCTACAAGGGCAAGGGAGGCAAGACGCTCGCCACGATGGCGATCCTGTCCGCCCTTTCCCGACAGGGGCTCAAGGTGTGCGCCTTCAAGAACGGACCGGACTTCATCGACCCCTCGTACCATCGAGCGGTGCTCGGGACCCCGAGTCGCAACCTCGACTACGTGCTGATGGGTCCGACGGTCGTCGAGCGGTTCTACCGCTATTCTTCGGGCTACGATGTCGGGGTCGTGGAAGGCAACCATGGCCTCTATGACAGCATGGACGGACGGACCGAGCTCGGCAGCACCGCCCAGATGGCGAAGCTCCTCGGGGCGCCCGTGGTCGTCGTCCTCGACGGGGAGCGGCTGAACCGCACGGTCGGCGCATTGGTCCGCGGCCTCACCCAGTTCGACCCCGGCGTCCGCCTGCGAGGAGCGATCCTGACCAACGTAGTGCCCCGACAGTTCGAGCGGTTGACCGCCATTGTGGAGGCCGAGGGTCTCCCGGTGGTCGGCATTATCCCGCGTAGCGAGGAGCTCGCCCGATGGATGGAGTATCGGCACTTGGGTCTCACGCCGATGGAGGAGCGGCGGAGCGGGGGGCTCGTCGACCTCGTGCGCGAACAGCTCGGTCCCCGGGTCGATGGGACCCAACTGTTCCGCATCGCACGGGAGGGCTCCGAGCCGGTACCGCTCCGGGTGCCCGAGGCGTCTCCGACCGAGGCGGCCGGAACCGCGCGGATCGGAGTGTTCGGAGGCCGTCCGTTCACCTTCTATTATCCCGAGACGCTCGAGCGGGCGAGCCAGCTCGGAACCGTCGTGTTCATTGACCCCGAGACGGACCTCGCGCTCCCGCCGCTCGACCTGCTCCTCATCGGGGGCGGCTTCCCCGAGCTGTACGCCGATGCCTTGCAGCGGAACCGGTCGCTTCGGTCCGACGTCCGGCGGTTCGCCGAACGAGGCGGGCGGGTCTATGCCGAATGTGGAGGTCTCATGTACCTCACCGACTCGATCGTTACCTCGGAGGGCGAATTCGATATGACCGGGGTCATCGAAGGCGTCACGGTCCATTCGAAACGTCCCGCGGCCCACGGCTACGCGACGGCGCGGGTGCTCCGGGACATTCCTATCGCACGAGCGGGAACCGTTCTTCGGGGCCACGAGTTCCACTACTCGCGGGTTCTGCTGCGGAAAAAGTACGAGCTAGCATTGGCGTACGACCTGGGCCAGGGACTATCGGACCGACACGACGGGATCCAGGTCAACAACGTCTACGCCCACTATCTTCACCTCCATCCGGCGACCTATGATGTCCTGTCGGCCCTTGTTCCCGCCGGCTGAGGGGCCCCGTCCCGACGACCCATGACGGAGCGGTTTCGGGTCGGGACCCGCCGGAGTCGGCTGGCGCGAGTCCAGACCGCGTGGGTCCTCGCCCGGCTCGCCCGGGCCGCGCCGGGGGTGCGGTTCGAACCCGTCCCGGTCGACACGAGCGGCGACCGGGACCGGTCCACCGGGAGCTCCCCGGATTTCACGGGCACGATCGACCGCGCGCTGCTTCGGGGGGATGTCGACCTCGCGGTTCACAGCGCGAAGGACCTTCCGGTCGAGCTCGACCGTAGTTTGGACATTTTGGCGTGCCCCCGTCGGGCCGATCCCCGCGATTGTCTCGTCGTCGCTCCCGAGCATCGAGTCTCCCCGCTTCCTCAAGGCGCCCGGGTCGGCTCGAGCAGCCTCCGACGCCGGGCCCAGCTTCTTCGCTGGAGACCGGACCTTTGCGTCGTCGAGGTTCGAGGAAACGTCGATACCCGCATCGGCCTCGTCCGGTCCGGTGCGGTGGATGCCGCCGTCCTCGCCGTGGCCGGGCTCTCTCGTCTGGGGCGAACGGGAGAGATGGGACGTATTCTCCCTCCCGCAACGTTCCTGCCGGCGCCGGCTCAGGGAGCGCTCGCGGTCGTGGTTCGGAAAGGGGACTCGCCGCTCGCCTCGGTCGTTCGTCGGATCGACCATTCGGCCACCCACGTCTGCGTCACCGCGGAACGAACGTTCGCCGCCGCGCTGGGAGGGGATTGTCGGCTGCCCCTCGGCGCCCTCGCGACCGTCCGGGAGCGAACGGTCTCGCTGGTAGGGGAGGTGCTGACGCCGGACGGTCGGAGGAGCCTTCGTCGCCATCGACGCGGACCGGCGTCCGACGCCGACGGCATCGGGTCGAGGCTCGGCTCGGCGATGCTCGATCAGGGAGCGCTCGACCTCATGTCTCCCTCGCGTCCGTAGGAACCCCATGACCGCGCACGCTCCCCCCACGGTCGTGCTGCTCTCCGCTCCCCTCACCCTCGAGGGGATCGACCCCCTGCTCCGGCGCGCGGGGGCTCGGCTGGTCCGGCTCGTGTCGCGGGAGCCTCGTCCGGTCGACCCTACGGTCTGGCTGGAACGCCTCCGGAGGCCTCCGACACCGAACACCGTGGTGGTGACGAGCCGGGCCGCCGTGGGAGCCGGGGTCCGACCCTGGCGTCAGGCATCCGGTCCGTTCCCGACGGCGCTTGAGTTTTGGGCGGTCGGACCCGGAACCGCCCAAGCACTCCGACGGGCCGGCATCCGCCGGGTCCATCGTCCTCGGACCGTCGGTGCCCTGGCGGTGGCGAAGGCACTGGGACGAACCCCCCCTCGGAGGGTCGTCTACTTTCGGTCCGACCTCGCCGGGCCCCGACTGGCCCGTGCTCTGCGAGGCCAGGGACACCGGGTCGTCGACCTCGTAGTCTATCGGCTCGAGGCGCCTCCCCCGTTGACGGCCCGAGCCCGCCATCAACTCTCCTCAGCGGACCTCCTCGTCGTGACGAGCCCCTCGGGCCTGTCGGACCTACGACGTCGATTGGACCGCGTGACGTTCTCTCGGCTCGCCCGGACCACTCCCCTGGTGGTCCTCGGCGAGCGCTCTCGCCGGGCGGCCCAGGACCACGGGTTCCGGCAGATCTCGGTCGCGCCGTCGACGACCGCACAACGATTTACTCTTCAGTTGCTGCGGGAGCTTCGCCATGCCCGGACGTAGGAGCACCGCGTCCCGCGCCGCCCCAGCCTGGGCTCTGCCGGTGCGCCTTCGCCGACTGCGTCGGACGCCGAGCCTTCGGAACTGGGTCGCGGAGACCGAGGTCGAGCTCCGCCGGCTCGTCTATCCGCTGTTCGTTCGACCGGGTCGCGGGGGTCCCGAGCCGGTTCCGTCGATGCCGGGGGTCCATCGATATACGGTCCGCGACCTCGCTCCCCTCGCGCACCAGCTCGAAGAGGAAGGGATCCGTTCGGTGCTTCTGTTCGGGGTCGCTCGAGCGAAGGACGCCGAGGGAAGCGACGCCTGGGCCCTCGATGGGGTCGTGCCCGAGGCGGTGCGCGCGATCAAACGCGCCGCGCCGGGGCTCGTGGTCGTGACCGATGTCTGTCTGTGCGCCTACACCTCCCACGGCCATTGTGGGGTCGTCCGGGGCGGTGCGGTCGTGAACGACGCGTCGTGCGAGCGACTCGGCCGGGTGGCGGTCGCCCACGCGCACGCCGGCGCCGACGTGGTCGCCCCGAGCGCGATGATGGACGGGCAGGTCGCACGGATCCGGGCCGCGCTCGACGGCGCCGGGCACGAGGAGACCGCCATCCTGGCCTATTCGTCGAAGCATGCGTCCGCCTTTTACGGCCCGTTCCGGGACGCGGAGCAATCGACACCCGCGTTCGGCGACCGGCGGGGCTACCAAATGGACTTTCGCAATGCGCGCGAGGCGCTCTACGAGATGGACCGCGATGCCGCCGAGGGGGCGGACCTCCTGATGGTGAAACCGGCGGGGACGAGCTTGGACCTCCTCGCCCGAGCCCGAGAGCGCTTTCTGCTGCCGCTCGCCGCCTACCAGGTAAGCGGCGAGTATGCGATGCTGAAGGCGGCCGCGGCGCGCGGGGTCGTGGAAGAACGGGCGGCCGTCGAGGAGACGCTCGGCGCCATACGGCGCGCGGGCGCGGACCTTATCATCACGTACTTCGCCCGGGACGTCGCGCGATGGTCGCGCGAAGAGCGATGACGAAACAGGTGGTACCTCGGTCACGGTCGGCCGTAGCGGTCGAGACCGACGAGCCACGGGGCTGCGCGAATTACCCGTTCCTCCCCGCTCGCCCCTGTCCCCGCCTCCGTTACCGGTGGAACACCGAAGGAGGAAATCGATGAGCGCCGACGAGTTGAAACGGCTCAAGGTGGACAAGGTCGCGGACGCTCGCGAGATTCCGTGCCCGGGCCCCCTCCTCGAGGCGAAGCGGGCGATGCAATGCGTCCCGATGGCCGGGGTCATCGAGGTGATCTCCTCCGACATCGGCACGACGTTGGACATACCGGTCTGGGCCGAGGAGGTCGGGCATGAGTACCTCGGCATGATCAAGGAGCCGGGAATCTGGCGGCTCTACGTACGGCGTGCCCGGTGAGGGGCCGGGAGCCGTTCAGGGGGACCGATGGGAACCGAGAACGTTTCGTTCCGATGGGCCGAGTCCGACATCCGGGAGATCGAAGCGAACTACCTGGACGAGCGGTCGAGCCTTTGGATGTACCAGGCCCTCGCGGCCGCCGACCGTATCCCGGCCCGGGCGGTCCTTCTGCGGGAGCTCGCAGGGTTCGAGGAGCGGCACGCGGCGCTGTGGGCCGGCCTTCTGAAGAAGCTCGGTCGGCCGCCCCCGCGGGAGACCCGGATGATCGAGCACCGTATCCTGGTCGGCATGGCCCGGCTCCTCGGAGTAGGACCGGTCCTTCCGATCGTCCATCGTGGGGAGGTCGACGGGATCGAGAAGTACCGGTCCCAGGCGAGCCGCTGGCAGGACCCGGATGCGGTGACGGTGTTCCGAACGATCCTTCCCGACGAGGTCGCGCACGAGATCGAGACCTCCAACGCGGCCCGAGAGGCAGGTTCGAGAACGAGTGGCTCGCTGCGAAGCCTGCTGCTCGGGGCGATCGACGGGTTCGCCAGTATCGTCGCGCTTTCGGCGGGGGTCGCCGGGGCCACGGGATTGAACAAGACGGTGCTGATTGCGGGCACCGCGTCCGTGGTCGCCGGGGCGCTTTCGATGGCGGCTTCCGAGTACGTCTCGGTCAAGGCCGAGCGCGACGCCCGGGTGGCGCAGACGCGGATGGAGGGAGAGGCGGCCAGCGTGGCCCCCGAAACCAAGAGGGACCAGCTCATCCGCGCCTACGAGGCGAAGGGGCTCTCCACGGACGAAGCGACGAAGGTCGCGACGCGCCTCCAGGAGGATCCCCAGCGGTTCCTCGACGCGCTGGTCGCCGAACGGTATGGGACCGGGGTCGAAGAGGACGAACGGCCCGGGCGTCAGGGTCTGCTGACCGGGGTCTCGTTCGCGCTCGCCGGGGCCGTCCCGCTCGTCCCGTACATTTTCTTCGGGATCGAGGCGGCCGTCATCGCGTCGGTCGTGGTGACGGCGGTCGCGCTCTTCCTCGCGGGTCTATTCCGCGCGCTATCCTCGCTCCACCCGTTCGTGCGGAGCGGGCTCGAGATGCTGGCCGTCGGTATGGGAGCGGCCGCCGGGACGTATCTCATCGGCCTCGTTATCGGCGGGGCAGTGGGGTAAGACGTCGACCCGTCGTCACCGGCAGGCATACCGGTCGAGGGGTCGGTAGGGATGCGGGATGGTCCGCGCCCCGGACCGGAGCGCCGCCTCTTCGAGAGTTCTCCACTGGGGAAAGTGCGGATTCGTGGGCGTGTAGGCTAGCCACAAATGTTGCGCGCCAAACCAGCGTAAGGCCTCGACCCGCTCGATGAGGTCCCGGGGGCTTTCGCTAAGGGCGAACGTGGAAACGAACAGGTCGGAGGGAGCCCCGACCGGGTCGAACGTGCTCGCGTCCTCGAGATGTACGCACCCGTTCAGGGGGGGAGCATCTCCCGAACCAGGGAGTACCACCCGGTCCGGCCCGAGAACGGTCGAGAGGAAAAGCCACTGGACCGCGAGCATCACCGGTGTGTCGAGGATCACGTAGTTCAGGTTGGGTTGGAGCCGAAAGAGAACTCGAGCCAGACTGCCGTAGCCCGCCCCCCACTCGACGACCCGATGCAGCTCGGAAGGCCCCACCCCGGATTCGTTCGAGAGAAAAAGCACGTGCAGCAGGTGGCGGACCAGCGCGCTCGACGTCAGGTACTGCCGGTCGTAGACCCAGGGTCCGCCGACGGCGTTCTCCCGTAACAGCTCCCGAGGGCTGAGAGACATCGCCTTCAGCCGCCGCTCGACCTCCGAAAGCTCCGCAGCGATGACCGGGCCGTAGGCGTCCATGTACGCGCTGGGCGTAAGGGGAGGGCGCCGCAGAAAGGCGAACGGCGGGTTCGGAACCATCTGTTGTACGATGCCCGCGTTGAAACGCATCCACTCCGGATCCGTCGCCGGCGCGGGGAACCTTCCAAGGAGCTCCCTCAGAACGGTCGGGAACCGCGGCGCGAGCGTCCGGAACCGGGCTTGTTCCTCGACCCGCTCGCGCTCGAGTCGACGTCCCGCCCCACGGCGGAGGAGCCGATGGAGCTCGTGAATCGGGTAGATCCGACCTCGCCGAGTCGACGACCTACCCTCCGGGTCGAGAAGGAGGCGGTCGAGAACGTCCCCGGAGGGGTCGTCCACCGCTTGACCGGGCAGATTGCCACCCCGACGGGCGCCACGACCCCACGCACCTAATAATCCAACCCACACGCAATTCGTGGGAGGGGTGTCCCCGGCGCTCGCGCACCAGACCTCCCCGGTCCTCGTCTCTCGCGCCCGGGTCGGACGGGCGGTAGGTCTCCGTACAACAGGCGAGTGGGCTCGGCCGGATTCGAACCGGCGATCTTCGCTGTGTGAGAGCGACGTCGTAACCGCTGGACCACGAGCCCAACGCCGGAGCCGAAGTACGGCCAGCCTTAAGGGATTCTAGAGCGGGAACGCTAGGACCAGCGGGACGATCAGGCTCGCCGCCACGGTGAGGATGAGGCCGCTCGCGAGCGCCAGGCCGCCGGCGTCCCGGTCGCCGTAGCGGGTGACGAAGTAGAGGGTTGTGTCCATCGCCGTCGCGCCCCCGAGGGCCGTGAGACCCTCGCCGCGGAGCCGGCGGCCGACCACGGGGGAGAGCACCATCGTGAGGTTCTCGCGCAGGAAGTTCGTGAGGAAGGCGAGTAGCCCGAGCACGGCGCCCGCGCGGGCGAGCACGAGCGGACCCGCGAGGGTGTACCACCCGAACGCGAGCGAGGTCCCCATCGCCACGGGGAGCGCGATCCCCGAGACGACCGCGAAGAGCGCGCCGGCGACCAGCGCGGCCGTCGTAGCGGCGGTCAAGGGGACCCAGACCGAACGGAGGCCGGTCCAGTTCAGCGGTAGGTCGAACGCGACGAGCGCGAGCAGCACGTAAAGCGCCCACTCGATCGTGTTGTCGGTCGGCACGTTGACCACGTGTCCGAGGCCGAACCCGCCGAGGACCGCAGCGATGAGGATGAGGCTCAGCGGGAATCGTTCCCGCGCCTGGGCGCTCGGCGTGGGCGGTGGGCTCGTCGGCCGAAGGCGAGCCAGGAGCAGGGAGGCGACGGCGGTTAGGCCGAGGATGAGGAGGGCGAAGCCGAGCGCGACCGGCACCATCACGGCCAGCGACCCGATCGCCACGTCGTTCAACGAGGCGCCGAGCAGGCCGACGAGGACGATGACCGTCAGGACCAGGGCCCGGGGGACCCAAGGGCTTCGTCGGTGGGTCAACCGGCCCGCGATGAGCCCGAGGACGAAGGCGACGTAGAGGAACGGGTCGAACGCCACGATCCCGGCCTAGCCGGTCCACGGCGTGAGGGCCGCCCGATGCCGGGGTCCGGAGGGTGGGGGGAGCGTGACCGTCTCCTCCCGGCCGGGGCCGTAGCCGACGTACTGGACGGGGACGCCCGTCTCCTCCACGATCCGGTCCAGGTAATGCCGAAGGGCCGAGGGGAGCGCCGACGCTCCCTCGTGCCGGACACGGTCCTTCAACCGCTGGTGGAACTCGGGCCATCCCGGAAGGGATTCGTAGACCGGCTGGGCCTGGGCCAGGTCGTCGGCCTGGGACGGGATGACGTCGCGGATCGTGGACCCGTCCGGCATGAGGTACTGCGTGCAGACCGGGATCTCTTCGAGGCCGCCCAGCACGTCGACCTTGCTGATCGCAAAACCGGTGAACCCGTTCAGGCGCGCGGCGTAGCGCAGGAGGACAAGGTCGAGCCAGCCGCAGCGTCGGGGTCGGCCCGTGGTCGCCCCGCGCTCTCCGCCCACCCGTCGCAGGAACTCGCCCTGCTCTCCGGTATCCTCGGTGGGGAACGGTCCGGCACCGACCCGTGTGGTGTACGCCTTCGCGATCCCGATCACCTCATCGACCTCGGTCGGAGGGATGCCGCTCCCCACGAGCGCTCCCGCGCTCGTCGGGTGGGAGCTCGTGACGAACGGGTAGGTCCCGAAGTCGACGTCGAGGAGCGCGCTCTGCGCTCCCTCCAGAAGGATCGTCTCGCCGCGGGCGATCGCGTCCCAGAGCATCGGCTCGGTCTGACGGATGAGCGGCGCGAGACGGCCACCGACCTCGGCGAGCTCGGAGACCAACTTGTCCATCGGAGGAAGGTTCGGAAGGTGTGCCTTGGTCTCGTAGAGGAGCTCCAGGGTCTCCTGGAGGCGCGCGGGACGTGTGAGGTCGCCGAGCCGGAGCCCGAATCGACCGGCGCGGTCGGCGTACGCGGGTCCAATCCCCCGTCGGGTCGTCCCGAGGCCGGAGCGCGGGTTCTTCTTCGCCCGGAGGTCGTCCTCCCAGGCATCCTCGACCTCGTGCACCGGGAGGAGGACGTGGGCTCGGTCCGACAGGACCACCTGTCCTCGCAGGAGACCCCGCTGTTCGAGCTCCTGCATCTCCGCTTCGAGCTTGGTCGGCTGGATGACCATCCCGGGACCGCTCACGCCTACGACCCCGTGGCGCAGCACCCCGCAGGCCAGCTGGTGGAGGACTACCTGACCCTCGGCGAGATGGATCGAATGACCGGCGTTCGGGCCCCCTCCGGTCCGGACGACGTATCGAGCACCGGCGGCGAGGAAATCGGTGATCTTGCCCTTCGCCTCGTCGCCGAACTGCGCTCCCACCACGACCCGGACGGTCGTTTTGCTCCCCTCCCAGGGTCACGAAGCGCACGGGAGGAAGAACCTTGTGCCTTCCACCCTCGAAAGCCGGCCGGGACGCATGAGCCGTCGGCGCACGGGATAAGCCTAAGAACCAAGCCGATGCTCCGCCGCCGAAATGGTCGCGCAGCGGACACGCGAGGTCGAGATCTCGGGCATCCGCAAGATGTTCGAGGCGGCGCCGCCGAACTCGATCAACCTGGGCCTTGGAGAGCCGGACTTCGACCCGGCGCCCGAGGTCATCGAGGCGCTCTGCACGGCCGTGCGCGGCGGCAAGAACCACTACGGCCCGTCGGCCGGGATTCCCGAGCTCCGCGACAAGATCGCGGAGCGGTATCGCGAGCTCGACCCGGGAACCCTCCGCGAGAACGTCATCGTGACTGCCGGAGGCTCGGAAGGCCTCATGACCGCCGCCCTCGCGCTCTACGACCCGGGCACCGAGGTCCTCGTCCCGAACCCCGGCTTCGTGCTCTACGCTCCTCACGCGAAGCTCGCGGGAGCCGTGCCGGTCCCGTACAGCCTCTATCCGGCTCAGAAGTACCTTCCCGATTTCGACGAGCTCGAGCGGCTCGTAAGCCCCCGGACGCGCGCGATCGTCGTCAACAGCCCATCCAACCCGACGGGCGCGGTCTTTCCTCGATCGGTCGTGGACCGGATCGTCGCCTTCGCTGACCGGCACAACCTCTCGATCGTCTCGGACGAAGTGTACGAGGACATCGTCTACGGCACTTCGACGACGTCGTTCTGGGGCCGCAGCGACCGCGTCGTGATCGCGAACTCGTTCTCGAAGACGCTCGCGATGACCGGTTGGAGGCTCGGGTTCCTCGTCGCCCCGAAGTCGTACGCGGCCGCCCTGAACAAGATCCACTACCACATCCTCGCCTGCCCCTCGACCCCGGTGCAGGTCGCGGTGTTGGCGGGGCTCTCGAACGGTTCCTCCACCTTCCAGGCGATGCTCAAGGAGTTCAAGGCGCGCCGCGAGCTCGTGGCCCGCCTCCTCGGAAAGATGCCCGGTCTCTCGCTCGTGCCCCCGCAGGGAGCGTTCTACGCCTTCCCGCATTTCGACTGGCACCGCTCGAGCGCAGAGGTCGCGCACGCGCTGCTCGCCCGGGGCGTGATCACGACGCCGGGCGACGCGTTCGGGTCGCTCGGCGCCTCGCACCTACGGATCTCGTTCGCCGCTTCCCGCAAGGACCTGCGGGACGGGCTCAAGATCGTCCAGACCTACGCGGAGGAAGTGGCGAAGTGATCGCGGGTCTCGTCGGTCGTGCGTTCCGCGCCATCGCCCATTTGCACCGGACGGAGGGGAGCGACGACCTCGACCACGTCGGGGCCGAGCTCCTCCGCCTGGAAGCGCGTCGGGCTCAGCGACCGGTGACCTCGCGGTAGAGCGCCCGGTGGCGGTCGACCGTCACCGACCAGTCGAACCCGCGCACGCGCTCGCTCGCCGCGGCGCGGAGCCGCTGGGTCTCCTTCGTGTCCTCGACCACCGAGCGTAGCGCTCCCGCCAGGGCGACGGGGTCCCCGTACGGGACGAGGCGACCGGCGTGGCCGCCATCGAGCACATCCGGAACCCCCCCGACGGCCGTGGCAACGACCGGTGTTCCCGCAGCCATCGCCTCCAGGAGGACGAGTCCGAACGCCTCCCACTCGGACGCGAGCACGAGCGCGCGGGCTCCGCGAACGACTCCCCGGTACGCGGATAGGCTGTCGACGTGCCCAAGAAAACGGACCTGGGCCGCGATGCCGAGCTCGCGGGCCCGGGATTCGAGTCGAGCGCGCTCGCCCCAGTCCCGGCCCATGAGCACGAGCGGCCGACGCGCGGTCGCTTCGAGCCGGGCGAGAGCGTCCAGCAAGGTCGGCAGGCCCTTGTTCGGGGCCACCCGCCCCACGAAGAGGTAGTACTCCTCGGGAAGGTCGAGCCCCTCTGTTCGGTCGGCCTCGGGGTTCGACCACGCCGCCAGGTCGATCCCGGGCGGGATGGTGCGGAGCTTTCCCCCGGGCGCGAACTCCCGGACCAGGGCCGCTTCCTGGTCGGTCTGGACCACGAGCGCCCGGGCCACCCGGTAGGCGGTCATGCCGAAGACGACGTCCTGGACCCGTAGGAGGCCGCGCTTCAGGGGGGGCTCCCGTGGACCCGCCGGATGGAAGTGGGTCGACACAACTAGGGGGATCCGAAGCCGTTCCGCGACGGCGGCCGCTTCGAGCACGTGGCCGTAGCGGTGAGAGTGGGCGTGGATCACGTCCGCCCCGCTCTCCGATAGGGCGTCGATCAGCCCGGCCATCATCGGCATCGTGAGGCCGGGGATGAGTCGCTTCCGGACCGGGAACCGGTGCACCGGAACCCCCTCCACGACCGGTGCGTAGTCCGAGCGCCGCTCCCAGCGTCCCTCGTCGTAGAGGTCGCTCGCGAACACCTCCACGTCCTCGCCGGCGGCCTTGAGCCGTCGCGTGACCTCCCGGACGTTCGTCTCGACCCCGCCGGGAGCGTCGAATCGCAGCAGGACGTGGGCGACCTTCACCGGCCTGCGACCTCCCGGTAGAGGGCATCGAGCCGGTCGGCGACCCCGTCCCAGCGGTACCGGGGAACGACCTGGTCACGTCCGTACTCCCCGAGCCGTCGGGCGAGGTCCCGGTCCGACCAGACCCGGCCGACCGCCTCCGCGAGCGCGGCCGGCGACTTCGGGGGGACGAGGAGACCGGCCTTTCCGTCCTCGACGAACTCGGGGATGCCCCCGACGCGCGAGGCGACGACCGGCGTTCCCGCCGCGAGGGATTCGAGGAGCACGAGACCGAACGCCTCGTACTCGCTCGGCAGGACCGTGAGGCGGGCCTCCCGGTAGGCGGCGGAGAGGAGCGCGTCGTCGTCGACGTGCCCCACGAGATGGACCCGGTCGGAGACGCCGAGCGCCTTCGCCCGCGCTTCCATCGTCGCGCGCTGGCCCCCGTCCTCTCCGAGGACGACGAGCTGGGCCGAGCGGTCCGCCTTCCCGAGGGTGGCGAACGCCTCGGTGAGGTCGAGGAGGCCCTTGTTCGAGGCGAGGCGGCCCACGAAGAGCACGAACGGTCCGGGGATCCGGTACCGCTCGGTGAACGAAGGGCTCCCGGGACCCGGCGGTGGCAAGGGTCGGAGGCCCGGTGGAATGATCTCGAGCGGGGGGAGCTTGAGGCCGAGCGACCGGAGGAGCCGCTCCTCTTCGTGCGTCTGCACGATGACCCGGGAGGCATCGCGAACCACGCCGCCCGCGACCCGACGGTCGTAGAACCCGCGGATGCGGTGACGGAGCCAGCCCCCCTCGATCGACCAGATCGGATGGAAGTGGGCCGTGAGGACGAATGGGGTGCCGAACCGGCGGTGGTGGCGGTTCGCAGCCGCCACCTGGTTCGTCCCGTACGTGTGGGCGTGGACGACCTCGGGCCGGTCGCGGGCGAGGGCCTCGTTGAGGTTCCGGAAGAACGTGTAGTGGAGCTCGCCGGGGAGCGACCAGACCGGGAGACGGTGGACCGCGCCCCAGGGAGTGCGCTCTTCGCGCGGGACGTCCGGGGCGAGCCGCTCCATCGCCGGGAACTCCCGGTAGAGGTCGCTCGTGTAGACGTCCACCGCGTGCCTGCGCGCGTGGAGGCGGGGAGCGATCTCCGCGACGTGCTGCTCGACCCCGCCCGGTCCCGGCGGGTAGCGGGTCGCGAGCTGAGCGACCTTCACGGCGACCGCGTAGCGTTGCCCTTACTTGACGGTCCGGGCCGAGGGAGCGGCCGCGGCGGCGCCGTCACGAGAGGGTTCGCATCGAGGCGAGCCGCTGGGCGTACTTCTTGTAGACCTCGGTGGCGCGGGCGACCGACTCGATCTTGACGTACTCGTTCGCCTGGTGGGAGAGCTCCTCCTCGCCGGCACCGAAGATGACGACCCGCGGGTTCACCTGCGTGTAGTGGACCGCCTCCGACGCGTGGGCGAGCACCGCCGTCTCGGCCTGCGCGACGTCGCGCAGGAGCTTCACGTGCTCGGAGTTCGGGTCGATCTGGACCGCGGGCATCGTGAGGATGCGGCGGAGAGTGAACGGGGTCTTGATCCGGCGCAGGTGCTCCTCGATCTCGTGGTAGAGCTGGTCGGGGGTGTACGGCGGCGGGAACCGGATGTCGACCTCGGAGGTGCACTTGTTCGGAACGACGTTGATCCGGGTCCCCCCGACGAAGGTGCCGATGTTGAGCGTGACCATGCCGAGCTCGGGGTGAGCGATGCGGCCCTTGAACGACTCGAGGCCGCGGAGGATGCGCATCATCTTGCCGATGGCGTTCTCGCCGAGATGCGGCATCGCGCCGTGCGCGGCCTTGCCGCGGGTCTCGATCGCCAGGTCGAGGACGCCCTTCTCCGCGTAGGCGACGCGCAGCCCGGTCGGTTCGCCCACGACGACGGCCTTCGCCCGACGTAGCGGCAGCGTCTTCGCGAGCGCCATCGCCCCCTGCATCGACGTCTCCTCGTCGGTCGTGAACGCGAGGACGACGGGGATCTTCCGGGCGACGAGGTCCTGCGCCGCGTCGAGCATCGCGACCACCGTGCCTTTCATGTCCGCGGCGCCGCGCCCGTACATCCGGCCCGACGCGAGCTGGCTTTGGGAGAAGCTCCAGTAGTCGCCGACCGGCGGCGTGTCGAGGTGCCCGGAGAGCACGACCCCGCCCTGGCCGCTCTCGGCGAGCAGCGCGGGCGCCTGCGGGTCGCCGAAGAGCGTGTTCCGCATGTGGATCTGGTCGGTGAACGACTGGACGTAGTCGAGCACCTCCTGTTTGTCGGAGAACGGGTCGCTCGGGATCTTGACAAGCTCCGAGAGCATGTCGACCATCTGCCGCTTCATCGGAACAGTACCCTCCCACCGTCCGTCTGCGGACCCGGTGACGAGCTTCTCCCGGTAGGCTCCGGCGCGTCTTAACGGTGCGGTTCGGCGGGCGGATGTGCGGCGACCGTGTGGGTCCGAGCGAGCGCGCGAGCGAACCCTTCGGGAGAGCCGACCGACCACCAGCCTCCCAGGCTGGGGGTCAGGATGAGGCCCGCGACCCGTCCCCCATCCGCAATGAGGGTCCGGATCCCGTCCGTGAGCTCGAGCTCCCGGGGGCGCTGGGTCCGGCGGGCCTTCTCGAGAGCGGCGAAGATCGACGGTTGGAACGCGTACACTGCGGTCGCCGCCCAGTGGGTCTTCGGTTGCTTGGGTTTCTCAACCATCCCGGTGACGTCGAGCCGTCGGATGCCGTGCACCGAGGGCCCGGGTCGGCCTTCGACCACTCCGTAGCGCCGCGGGTCGGCGACCTTCCGGAGGAGGAGAACGGCGTCCAGCCCATCCCGTTCCAGTAGCGCTCCCATCGCCCGGAGCAGGCGGCCACGGTGGGGCTCCAAGAGGACCGCGTCTCCCGCGTGCACGAAGAAGCGCTGGCCACCGACGGACTTCTTGGCCCGGGCGACCGCGTCCCCGAACCCTCCCGGCGTCGGCTGGACCACGAACGATATCCGGAGCCGGTTCAGGGTGTCGTAGAACCGTCGGGTCTCCCTCAACCGTTCCCCGTGGCGGCGGTGTCGGCGGAGGAACTTCGAGTCGACGGTGAAGTAGTTCCGGACGACCTCCTCGTCCCGCGGCTGGTGGACGATCGTCAGGTGGAAGGCGCCCCCGGCCACGAGCGACTCGACGACGAGGTGGGCGACGGGCTTGAGGACCGGCGGACCGTCGCTGCCGTGGTCGTAGAGAGGAAGGAACTCCTTCCGCAGCCCCCGGCTCCACGGGAGCATGCGGGTCCCTTCGCCCGCGAGGGTGACGACTGCGTCCATGGGGATACCCTAGGTCGAGGGGCCCTCGGAGGTCGGCGCGCCGGGGCCCGCCGAAGCGGGCGCGGGCGCACGCGGGACCCGCCCCTCGATCGCCGGGCGGCTATCGACCGACCGCCACTGGACGGTCGGCTGGACCACGTAGCGGCGGGCCTCGAGCCGGCGCCGGTAGTGGATAAGGTCGGCGAAGATCTCCCGAATGACCTCTTCGAGGTCTCGGGTCCGACGGTAGCCGAGCGCCGGAAGGTGCTCGTGGATCGGGTTGTAGTAGTGCTGCTCGGCCTCGACGCGCGGGTCGGGCGGGTGCTCGATGACGGGGGAAAGGTGGAACTCCTGCGCGACGCGGGCGGTGGTCTCGGCGAGCTCGTTGATCGAGTACGCCGTGTCGAACTGGTTGAACACGCGGTACTCCCCCGGCGGCGCGGGGTTCTCGACCGCCAGGCGGAGCGACTGCATGGAGTCTTCGAGAGCGATGAACCCACGGCGCTGCTCGCCCTTCCCGTAGGCGGTGATCGGGAGCCCTAGGACGGCCTGGGCGATGAACCGGTTGAGCGCCGTTCCCCAGGTCTCGTCGAAGTCGAACCGGGTGAGGAGCCGCCGGTCGCGGATCTCCGGCGTTCGGATGCCGTAGATGACCCCCTGCATCACGTCGGTCGCCGCGAGCCCGAAGATCTTGGAGGCGTACATGACGTCCCCCGAATCGAAGACCTTGCTCCAGTGGTACCACGAGCCCGCCTGGCGCGGGAACGGAAGGACGTCCTTCCGACCGTGATATTCCATCTCGAACGACCCCTCAGGGATGTCGGTGTTGGGCGTCCCGTACTCGCCCATGGTCCCCATCTTCACGAGGTGGGCCCGGGGACAGGTGTCGCGGATCGCGTAGAGCAGGTTGAGCGTCCCCGTGAGGTTCTCGACCTGGGTCGTGACCGCGTGGTGGACGTCGATCATCGAGTAGGGCGCGCTGCGCTGCTCGGCGAGGTGCACGATCGAGTCGGGCATCTCGCGCGCGAGGAGGTTGTGGACGAACTCGTAGTCGCAGACGCTGCCGCGGTAGAAGCCGATCTCCTTCCCGAGGATCGCCTTCACCGCCTTCTGGCGCGCAGGGAACGACGGGATCGGCGTCGCCGACCAGGAGCCGACCTCCTTGACCCGGCGACGGGTGACGAAGTTGTCGACGCCCACCACTTCATGACCCCGCGCGAGGAGGTGGAGGGCGAGCGGCCACCCGGAATACCCATCGATGCCGGTTACGACGACCTTCATGATTTCGTGCCTAAATCATGGAACGACCCGATTTAATAAGAGGACGGACCGCCCCGACCTGAGCCCAAAGGAGCATAAACGCGGCCGAGGTGAACCTTCCCCGAGGTCGCCCGCAGGCCCGCTCCGAATGACGGCATCCGACGTCCGCATCGTGGACACCCGGGACGAGCCGCTCCAGGGTGCGATGATGGTGGTCGGGTTCCCCACGCACGGCCTCGTCGGTTCGGTCGCCGCGTCGTACCTCGTGCATTCGCTCGACATGACGCTGGTCGCGTACATGACCAGCGAGGAGTTCCCGCCGACGGTCATCATGGAGGAGGGGATCGTCAGCGCGCCGGTCCGCTTCTACGCGAGCAAGATCGTCTGCGGCGTCGACCGTTCGTGCGACCAGCTGTTGGTCGTGCT
>JBKQUP010000004.1:0-49554 GCA_052325545.1 Thermoplasmata archaeon | reverse complement strand
CCGTCAGTCCGGACGAGGACAGACAGACCGGGCTGTTCGGCGGAGAACACGAACTCACGGTCTTGTTCCCACTACCGGACACCGCGCTCAACGCTGCGAACCCGGCGCCACCGACAACCACGATCACAACGACCATCACGACGATGGCCATCGTCATCGACATCCCTCTTCGACCCAGTCGGGAAGTCCCACTGACCGAACTCTCGTTCTCACTCGACATGGAGCTACTCACGTCTCCCAAGGACGCCCCCTCCGGCGCGGGAGATGCGGTAGCTTGTATTTGCTCTCTTGCGGTCCTCGCCGGCTGACGTCCGACCGCGCCTGGCGGCGGGTATCGACAACTTCGTGTGCCGTCCCGCGACGTTCGACGACTTCGATGGCTTCCCGCGGAGCATCCGGGGGGAGGGGCTGAGCCTCAGGTCGGGGCGGTCGTGAGGCCCCGCGGAACGACCTTACTTTGGCTGAAACCGAAGGGAGATGGAGTTGACGCAATGCCGCGTGTTCCGGGGCGTGAAACGCTCTCCTTCGAACACGTGGCCAAGGTGGCCCCCGCACCGGGCGCACTGGATCTCCACCCGCTCTCCGTCCGCATCGGGAAGCCGACGGACGGCCCCGGGGAGCTCCTGGTCGAACGAGGGCCAACCACAGTGGGCATCGAACTTGTCCTCGGACCGGTAGAGCAGCGCACCGCACCGCTTGCACGCGTAGGTCCCGGGCACGGAGTGGCGCTCGTATTCTCCCGAAAACGGAAGCTCGGTTCCCTTGTGAATGATTACTCGCTCTTCCGCTCGAGTGAGCGGACGGAGGTCGGGACTCCCCGCGTCGGACACGGACCGCCGAGCGGCGGACCCTACTAGAGGTTGATGGAACCCGCTACCGGGCTCGGGACCGGGGAACCCGCCTCCTTCACGTCCCATGGCCTCGGTCGTGGCGGGAACGCCATCTTCCTCGCGGCCCCGAGGAAGTTGGATGGAATTTCCGAAAGGCCCTTATATCGAAATCGATTCATTCATCTATCTAATCTGAGGGTGCTATGCCGCCACGGTTGGTAGGGTTGTACGCGCTCACCTGCATGGAAAAGGACGGCGCCGTGTACGGCTACTCCCTGGCGAGCCGCATCGCCGAACGGACGGGCGGCGTTTGGCGGCCCGGGCCGGGGGCCATCTATCCGGCGCTCCAGGGGCTCACCGAACGGGGTTTCGCCAAGGTCCGCGGCGCGGGACGGCGGCGGGAATACCGCATCACCCCCCTCGGTCGCCGTCTTCTTCGCAAGATCCGCAAGGAGCGGTCGAGCCCCGGCGGCTCGGGGCCCGATCTCACTCTCCTCTGGGCCGAGATTGTGGGTGCTACGGATGATGCCACCTACCTCCTGCAGCGTCTCCGTCGGAGCCTAGACGGTATCGAGGCCCACCTGAACCGCGCGCCGGAGGCCCGGGCCGGGCGCGAGCTTCTGCGCGATAACGTGCTCTCGGAGCTTCGCGCGGCCGAACGACGGCTGGGGGACGGTCGCCGACGCGCACGGCCGACCCGGGCCCGCCGGAGGCCGGACCCATGAGCGCACCGCCCGCCATCGTCGTCAACGACCTCTCGAAGCGCTACGGGAACTCCCATGGCGTGCTGGCCCTCGACCACGTCAGCCTCTCCATCTCGGGCGGGACCGTCTTCGGCCTGATGGGGCCGAACGGGGCGGGCAAGACCACGCTCATCAAGGTTCTCACCGGGATCAGCGACATTACCTCGGGGACGGCCTCGGTCGCCGGTTTTGACGTCAAGAAGGAGTCGCTGAAGGTCCGCGCTCGGATCGGTTGGGTCGCGGCCGAGGTGATCCTCGAGGACGATTTCACCACATGGGAGAACCTGTGGCTCCAGGCCCGGCTCCAGGACATCAAGGGCTGGGAGGAGCGCGCGGAGCAGCTCCTCCAGTACTTCGGGCTCCTCGACCGGAAGGACGACAAGGTCAGCCATTACTCAACGGGGATGCGCAAGAAGCTCGAGATCGCGCTCGCCCTCCTCCATCAGCCGACGGTCATCTTCATGGACGAACCGACCATCGGCCTCGACGTCGCAACGCGCCGGATGCTCTGGGACATCGTCACCGGCATCCACAAGGAGTTCGGCGTTACGGTCCTCCTCACGACCCATTACATCGAAGAAGCGGACGCGCTCTGCGACCGGATCGCGATCATCGACCGGGGTCGCATCGTCGCGGAAGGGACCCCGTCCGAGCTCAAGTCCCGGGTGAAATCCGATACCGTTGAGCTCGAAACGTCGGAGGCTATTGACTCGTCGATCCTCTCGAAGATCCCCGGGGTCCAGGAGGTCCGGGCCCAGGGGAACGACTGGGTCATCCAGGTCGCCGCCTCGGAGGAGTTCCTGCCTCGGCTGTTCGCGACCGTCCGACCGGACCAGATCCGACGGATCAGCGTCGAGAAGCCGAGCCTCGAGACCGTCTTCCTCCAGCTGACCGGCCACCGCATCGGGCAGGAAGAGCCGATGCACGACATCCGAAAGTTCTACGCGCAGATGAGGAGGGCCCGGGCGTGAGGAGCCAGCTCTGGGGCCTCTACGTCCGCGAGGTCCTCCGGGTGTTCCGGAACCCGTTCGTGGTCCTCGTCACCCTCGTTCAACCGTTCATGTGGCTCGCGTTCTTCGGGTCGAGCTTCAACAACCTCGCGGCCGCTTCGGGCAAGTTCGGCTCCGGGAGCTACTTTGCCTTCCTGCTCCCAGGGACCCTCTCGACGTCCATGCTCTCGGTCGGGATGTTCGGTTCGATGAGCGCCATCCAGGACAAGCGCTTCGGGTTCATGAAGCGGATTCTGATCACGCCCACCTCGAAGCAGACGATCTTCCTATCGAAGGCGCTGGGGGCCGCGACGCGGGGCCTCATCCAGGTCCCCGTCATGATCGTTGCCGCCATCGTCTTCGGGGTCTCGTTCCCGCTCTCTCCCCTCGAATGGGCGGGCTGGATCAGCGCGCTGTTCCTGCTCGCGTTCGGGTTCTCGAGCTTCTTCCTCGCGGTCACCGCCCCCGCAACGGACTGGCAGACGCCCGGTGTCGTCGCGAACTTCATCACGATGCCGCTCATGTTCGCGAGCGCCGCGCTGTTCCCGAGCAGCTCCTTCCCGTCGTGGATGCAGACGATCTCGAACGTGAACCCGATCACCTTCTCCGCGGAGCTCGGCCGAAGCTTCCTGCTGGGTACGTCGGTCGACTGGTGGAACCTCGGCTACCTGGCCGTCTTCGCGGTCCTCATGGTGGTCGTCGGCTACACCGTCTCGGCGCGGTGGCTGAAGGTCGAGTGAGCCGCCGGGGACCGCGGGCGAGCGGTTCCCGCCGAGGGAGGACTACGGTGTCGGCGGCGGGAGCCAGCCGAGACGGCCAAGCTCTTTGCGGATGAACTCGGCCGATTCGGCGGGGCTGAAGCGCACCGTGTCCACGACGATCTCGGGGGACTCCGGGGGTTCGTAGGGGTCGTCGACCCCGGTCATCTCCTTGATCTCGCCGGCGCGGGCCTTCTTGTAGAGCCCCTTCACGTCCCTTCGTTCGCACTCCTGGACCGGGGTGTTGACGTAGACCTCGACGAAACGGCCGATCTCCTGCCGAGCGTGCGCGCGTGACGTCCGGTACGGCGAGATGAGCGCGACGATCGCAATCGCCCCGTTCCGGGCGAGAACCTTCGCGACGAATGTTACGCGACCGGCGTGCGCCTCGCGAGACTTGCGGTCGAAACCGAGGTCGGCGCTGAGACCGCGACGGATCTCGTCTCCGTCCAGGAGGTCCGCGAACCAACCCTCCGCCCTTAGACGGGGGAGGAGCTCGCGCGCGATCGTCGTCTTTCCGGAACTCGGAAGGCCGGTGAGCCAAATGCAAAAGCCGCCCCGAGGAGTGGGCGCTGCCTGAACCGGAGCCGCGGTCCGTGCTCCTTCGCTCATGGTCCGTCTCCGTCGAACGCCGCGGGCGCCCGTCGGGCGCGGATCCTCAGCTTCATCGTTCAGTTACCTCCGTCCGTCAAGAGTACATTCGGTTGGCGCAGGATCTCGGCCACCTCGGGTCGCAGGAGCTCGGGAGGGATCTCCGCTCCGGTCTGCAACGCTAGGCGGATGCGCGTCTGGCTCGTGTCGACGCGGGACGACGCGGGATGCGGGCAGGTCTTGGCGGAGGCCATGGCCCCGCACGCGCGGCAGAAGAACGCCTCTTCGTACCGGAGGGGGAGGATCCCGATGTCGAACTCGTCGAAGATGCGGTGGCACGCGTAGGGGTCGTAGAACTTGCCGACCCCCGCCTGGTCGCGGCCAACGATGTACCGACTGCAGCCGTAGTTCTTACGAACGATCGCCAGGAAGAGCGCCGCCTTTGGGCCGGCGTATCGCATCGATATCGTGAGGGGGCTCAGGACGACCCGGTCGGTCGCACAATACCCGCGCACCAACGCCTCGTACGCGCGCAGGATCACGTCGGGGCGGTAGTCTCCCTTCTTCAGGCGGCCGACGACCGGGTGGATGAACAGGCCGTCCACGTCCTCGCGTTCGAGCGTGATCCGCTGCAGGTACTCGTGAGCCGTGTGCGGGGGATTCCGGCACTGGTACGCCGCGACGTCCTCCCAGCCTCGGGACCGGAACAGCTCCCGGCTTTCCCGGGGCGAGAGCTCTACCGGGCCGGGTGCGACGTGGGGCGGGGGCGCCGCGTCGACCTTCCCGGCGAGCGCGATGTCGCCGCCGGAGAGGAGGTCGGGGACGTTAGGGTGGGTCGGGTCGGTCGTGCCGAACGCCGATTGAGCGACCTTTCTCGGGTCGAAGTGGACGAGTTCCTCAAAGTGCAGGATCCCGCGCAGGCGGTGGTCGCGGTCGACCAGGGCGACATCTTCCCCGGGCCGAAGCCGTTCGGCGGTCGCCCGGTCAATTGGCCGGCCGAGCGGGAGCAGGATAGGGAGGCTCCACGGAAGCCCGTTCGGAAGGCGGCCCGTGTCGACGACGCTCGCCAGGGTCGCGGAGTCCATGAACCCCTCGAGCGGGGAGTAGGCACCGACCGCGATCTTCTCGAGGTCGTAGAGCTGGTCGATCGCGGGCTCGACCTTCGGAAGAGCCGAAAGCTCGGCCTCTCGACGGCTCCGTTCGGGGTCGGAGAGCCGCCGCTCTACGAGGCGGCCACCGTGCGGCTCGGGGATCATGTCGTTCCTCCGGTCGTCCTCAATCCGGGGTCCCGGACCCGGGGAGCGAACGTGAGATCGACGGCGCCGCATCCTCCGGCCGGGGCTCGGGGGGGCCCGCGGGAGGGGCGGGGTGCCACTGGGAGTAGGTCTGAGCTCCCCAGCGGCGGGCTCGCGCGAGCTCGAGGAGTCCGGCGGAGTCTCCGCCCGTGCCCCGGTCAATGAGGAAGCGCTCCTTCGGTCCGAGGGCCGTTCCGTTCGAGGAATCCGACCGGCCTTCGTCGGGGAGCGACTCCGTCGGGCCGAAAGAAGAGCCCCGGAGCGAGACCTCGAAGGTAGCGATCTGGCGCGAGGGCCCGCCGGAGTTCACGAGCGCTGCGAGCGTCTGCGCGGCGAGCTGCCGGGACTCCTCGAGGTCCGCGCGCCATCCGAGGAACACCCGCGGAGCGTCCGCGACGGAAGGAAGTTCTTGGGCCGGGTCGGCGACGACCAGCGGGACGGGAATGGTTCGGCCCTCGTCCGCCGCTCCCCACAGCACCGCCAGAGCGATCGCCTCGAGCCGCGGGGAGCGAGGGGGGATGATCACGACAGGTTTCGATGCCATAGGCCGACTGCAGGGTCGGGCCTTGGGTCGAAGGTCCATATAAGCGATGAGGTTCGCGAAGGGCCGGGGGCCCCCATGGCATGCTCGGACGACTGCCCTCTTGGCCGGCGAACGCCCCCCGCGGGGGTTCGAACCTCCTCGCGCCGCGGGAGCTATCGATCGGCCGTCGGGCTTTTCCGATGGCTCGACTGTCGTTCCTCGTGGACCTGGCCCTCTTCGTCGTGCTCCTCGTCCTCGTCGCGATCGCTGCCGGTCTGGTCGGCTCGTTGACGGGCCTCGGCGGCGGCGTCGTTGTGGTCCCGCTCCTGGTGATCCTCTTCGGGGCGTCGGTCCCGATCGCCATCGGGACCGGCTTCGTCACGATCCTCGCAACGTCCTCGGCGACCGGGGCCGCCTATGTCCGCGACCGCTTGAGCGACCTGAGAATCGGGATGTTCCTCGAGATCGCCACGGTTCCCGGGGCGCTCATCGGCGCCACCGCGACCGTCTTCCTGACGCACGCCAACCTCGAGGCGGCCCTCCTCGTGGCCCTCGGTATCGTCCTGCTCGCGATCATCCCGGGGAGCCTCGCCCGGCGGAACATTGAGCTCCCTCCCCCGCTCCCGTCGGACGCTCGGGCCCAGCGCCTCGGGTTGACCGGGGAGTACCACGACAACGCCCTCGGGCAGGACGTTTCCTATCGGGCCGCCCAGACGTCCCCCGCGCTCGGGGTGATGTTCGGCGCCGGGGTGGTCTCGGGGATGTTCGGGATCGGTGGAGGGGTGTTCAAAGTCCTCGCCCTCGAACGGTTCCTCAACCTCCCGATGAAGGTCGCGACGGCGACCAGCAACTTCATGATCGGCGTCACGGCGGCCGCGGGGGCCGGCGTCATGCTCGCCGCGGGCTACGTCAACCCGGTCGTCGCCGCTCCCGTCGCGGTCGGGACCGCGTTCGGGGCCTATCTCGGCAGCCGGCTCTTGCCGGGGCTCCAGAACCGGACGGTCCGTCTCCTCTTCCTCCCCGTGATCGCCGTGCTGGCGATCGAGGTCATCCTCCGGGGGTTCGGCCTGCCATGAACTCCCCCGACCTGCCCGAGAACCCCGCGCCCCCGGCCGTCAAGCCGCTCCCCCCCGAGGCGTACGTCCGGATGACCCTGGTGCTGCGGGTCGGTCTGGGTCTCTCCCTCGCGATCCTCGTCGCGAGCCTCGCTGCCTACATCGTGACCCACCCGGGCGCCACGTCGGGAAGCGTGCTTTCCACCAACCCGATCCTCGGATACCTAAGCTTCCCCGGGCTCGGGTCCGGCCTCGCTTCGGGGGCGGTCGAGGCGTTCCTCACGCTGGGGCTGGTCGTCCTCGTCGCGACCCCGCTCGTCCGAGTGCTCTCGGGGTTCTACTATTTCCGCCAAGCGGGAGAACGGACGATGACGGCGATCACCCTCGCCGTGCTCGCCATGCTCCTGGTCGGGTTGCTGGTGATCGGCCCGTACGTCCGCTGAGCCGGGGACCGGCCGTTCCCGACGTTCTCAGCCGGCGTAGCCAAGCTCGCCGAGCGCTTTCCGGACCGCGGCGATGCCCGATTCGGCGAGCGCCCGGGCCCGTTCGGGGTCTTTCGACTCGGCAAAGATGCGGAACAGCGGCTCGGTCCCGGACGGTCGGAGCAGGACCCATCCGCCCGACCGGTAGGCCTTCACCCCATCGATCGTCACGACCTTCTCGCTGTCGCGGGAGAAACTCTCGATGAGGTGTCCGGTGACCTTCTCTCGGAGCTCGACGGGGCAACCGACCTTCTCCTTCACCAGCGTGTACCGAGGGATCCCTTTCAGGAGCGATGCGAGGTCGGTCTCCTGACGGGCGAGGAGGTCCAGCACTGCGGCCAGGGTCATCGCGCCGTCCCGGGCGAGGTGGAGACGGGGGAAGATGAGGCCCCCGTTCTCCTCGCCTCCGAAGACCGCGCCCCGTTCCTGCATTTCGTGCGTGACCGTCGGGGAGCCGACCCGGGTGTAGACCACGGTCCCGCCGAACGGCCGGATCGCGTCCTCGACCGACTGGGAGGCGGAGACCGGGGTGACCACGACGCTTCCCGGCGCCCGCTCCACCGCATCGCGGGCGAGGAGCGTCAACATCTCCTCTCCGGGAATGTACCGGCCCGCGGCGTCGACGAACACCGCCCGGTCGGCGTCCCCGTCGTGCGCGACCCCGAGCTCGGCTCCGTTCGCGGGGACGGCCTGTTGGAGGTCGACCAGGTTCGCCTTGGTGGGCTCGGAAAGGTGCCCCGGGAACGTGCCGTCCACGTGGGCGTTCAGCGTCATGAAGCGGCAGCCGAGCCGTCGGAGGAGGGTCGGGCTCGTCGGCACGGAGGCGCCGTTGCCGCAGTCGAGGACGAGGGAGAACCGGCGCTGGGTGATCCGTGGGACGTCGACGAGTGCCAGGATCCCGTCGAGGTACCGGCGAGCGCCTCCCGTGTCGTGCGCGACCTCACCAATGCGAGCGTAATCGACCGGGGCGGCCGTCCCCCGCTCCACGCCGGCTTCGATGCGTTCCTCAAAATCGCGCGAGACCTCGAGACCGTCCTTCGCGATGCACTTCAGGCCGTTGAACTCGGGCGGGTTGTGGGAGGCGGTGACGACCACCCCGAGGTCACCCCCGAGGCGGGGCACGCTGTACTGGATCGCGGGCGTGGGAAGGATACCAACCTCGGTCACCTTGTGCCCGGCGAGCACGAGCGACGAGCCGACGATCCGAGCGAACGCGGGGCTGGAGGTCCGGCCATCCCATCCTACGACCACGTGCGAACCCGTCAGAAGGCAGGCGCCGATCGAGTCGGCGACCCGGGTCACGAACGTCGGGGTGAACTTCTCGCCGACGACTTCGCGGATGCCGTTGGTGCCGAACAGTCGCATGGGTCGTCCTCGGGCGACGCACTCCTGACTCGGTATATGAGCGGAAAGGGTTATTCCGGGAGCGTACTCCGAGGGCCTGTGTCGTCCCCCCGATGGCTGGCCGACGAGATGGTCGGACGGCTGGCCCGCTACCTCCGCTTCGTCGGGTGCGATACAGCGTACGTGCGCGGGCTTTCGGACGACGAGGTCCTGGACCAAGCTCGCGCCGAGGACCGTACGATCCTCACCCGGGACCGCGGCCTCGCCGCTCGGGCCGAGCGGGCCCTGCTCCTCGAGAGTCCCGACATCGCCGAGCAGTGGCGGGCGGTCCATGCCGCGTTCCCCGGGCTTCCCACGGAGGTCCGGTTCGAGCGCTGCACCGAGTGCAACGGACAGCTCGAACCGGTCCCTGCACCCCCTCCCGGGACCCGGACCGAAGCGGTCCCGTGGGACCGGGTCGCCCGGGGACTTCCCCTGTTTCGGTGCGCCGCGTGCGACCACTACTACTGGGAAGGCTCGCATACCGCCGACATCCGGGCGCGGATCGCGCGCTGGGCCGAGGTTCCTTCTCCATGATACCGGGGTTCGTCGAGCTCTCTCAGGAGAGCCTCGCTCTCGCGGAGGCGGAGGCCGTCAGTGCGGCGGAGGCGCTGGGAGGCGGCGGTGTCGCGGTGGCTTCCCCGGTCCCGGGACTAGTCGCAGTGGAGGTGCCCGATGTCGGTGCGTGGGCCCAGCTCGCGGGTCGCCTCGCGCTCGCGCGCCGGTGTCTGGTCTCCGCCACAACCTCCCAGGACATCGAATCGGCCGCCCGCGAAGAGGGGGCCAGAGGGGGGTCCGCGGCGTTCCGCCGCATCGGCCGACCCTCCGGAGGCGGCGCCGACCAGGGGGTGCTCGGGTGCGGACGGGCGTTCAAGGCGGGTGGGGGGACCATTGACCTTGATCGACCATCGCGCCGGTTCTGGATCGCTCGAGGCGCCGAGGACCGGGAGTACCTTCTCGAGGAGGTCGCGTCGGTCGACCGGAGCGCCTCCACCCAGCGGAGGATGCCCCTGCTTCCCTTCCGGCGGCCGGTGAGCCTTCCGCCGAAGCTCGCCCGGGCGGCGGTCAACCTGGCGCGCGTGAAGCCGTCCGACCGCGTGCTCGACCCGTTCCTCGGGACCGGCGCCCTCCTGGCCGAGGCCGGGCTGCTCGGGGGGAAGCTGTATGGGGTCGACCGGGACGCGGCCATGGTGCGGGGCGCCCTCCAGAACCTAGTCTACCTCGGAGTCGCGGCCGAGGAGCTCGTGGTCGGCGACGCGCGGGACGTGGACTTCGCGGACGAAGGTCGAATCTTCTCGGCAATCGTGACCGACCCACCGTACGGGCGCTCCTCGAGCACGGGAGGAGAGTCTTCCTCCGAGCTGGTAGCCGGGGTGATGGAGCGGTGGGCGAAACGGATGGAACCGGACGGCCGCATCGTGCTCATCGTGCCGACCGGCGGGCTGCCCCTTCCACTCCTCGGCACGCCCCGGTTCCGCATCCCGGTGAGGGTGCATCGCAGCCTCACCCGAGAATTCTGTGTGTACGAGAGGGCGCCCGTCAGACGAAGCCCACGCTGAGGCCGGTGGAGGCCGAGCCGCCTCCAGACGGGGCGCACAGCATGTTGGTCGTGAACGAGAGTCCGGCGCCGACCGCCGATACCGTGTCGGTCAGGCTGACGGCCAGCGAGAGGGTGTGGTCCGAGGTCGCGTTCACTGTGAGGTAATCGGACCCGGGAAGGTCGACCGACCCTCCCGAGAGCGCGACGACCCGGCCATGCGGGAGGTAGAACGTCCACGTGGCGGCCGCCTCCCAGCTCGCTAGCGCTGACCCGGAGAGATTGGTCGTCGTTCCGTTCGGCCCCGAGACCGTCACGTTCGAGATGGAGGCGTCGAACAGGAACCCGTGGGGGATGGGGTCCTGGTTGTTGACGGTCAGGGTCAGGTTCGTACCGACCAGCTCGCCCGGGGGCAGCGACGAGATGGGAGCCGCGCCCGCGGCCCCGAGGGAGACGGACCCGGGCGGGGTGGAGATCGGGACGATGACGAACCCCGTGATGAGGATCGCCGCGACCAGGCCCCCGACGATGCGGCGGCCCGTCCCGATCGGCGTGATGTCGTTGAGCGGGGGCGGGTGGCGGAGCCCGAGGAACAGGACGAGGATCCCGAAGAAGAGCCAGCCGACGTAGAACAGTCCGAGCCCGAAGAGGAGGACGACGGCGGCGTAGCTCACGAACCGGGCGCGCTCCCCGAAGAGCGCCCGGAAGACGTGCCCCCCGTCGAGCTGACCCGCGGGCAGGAGGTTGATCGCCGTGACGAGGATCCCGACCCAGCCGGCGAGCGCCAGCGGGTGCAGGTTGACGAGGCTCGACGGGAGGAAGAGCGAGAAGACCGACCAGAAGAGCGGTGTCCCGATGAGCAGGCTCCCGTAGCTCGTCCCGAGCACGGTCACACCACAGTACGTCGCGGGCACGACCGGCGCGTGGATCGAGAGGTAGAGGCCGGTGACCGCGATCGGGATCGAGGCGGCGAAACCGGCGAGGGGACCGGCGGCCCCGACATCGAAGAGGGCCTTCTTGTCCGGGAACGGCTCTCGGATGCTGATGAACGCCCCCAACGTCCCGAGGATGAAGGGGGGAGGCACCGGCATGAAGTACGGCAGCGACGCGTCGAGGTGGCGACGACGGGCCATGATGTAGTGGGCGAGCTCGTGCAGGCCGAGGATGGCCATGACCGGCGCTCCGAAGTACAGTTCGCCGTAGACGAAGTCCCCGGGCGTGAGCGCGGGCTCCCCGCGGAAGGTGAGCCAGATGAGCGCACCGGCGAACGATGTCGTTCCGACCGTTCCGGCAAGCAAGAGAAGGTTGATCCAGATCCGCGAGCGGCCGGTCCGGGGCCGGCGGATGACCTCGATGAACTCCTCGCCAGAGTCGCGGCGAAGGAGCGGGACGTATCCTTGCGTCCACAGCGCCTGTCGGAGGTCGTCGAAGCGCTTCTCGAGCGTGGCGGGGTCGATATGGACGGCCAGGACCAGCGATTGGGGACCGACCCGGGTCTCATAGACCGGGAAGTAGGTCGCGACCGTCGAACGGATCCGTTCGAGCTCCGTGCCGCCGGAGGATGAGGGAAGCGGGCCCGACGATGCGGCCACGGCTCACGCTCCCGGGTTCGGCTCGCCGGCGGACTTGCGCATGCGTTTTGCCCGCTCCTTGGAGGAGTATCCCGTCGCGGCTTCGAGGAACTGGTTGTACCGTCGGATCGTCTCTCGGGCGACATCCTCGGGCACCTTCGGGTTCATCGTGAGGTCGACCGACAGCTCTCGGCCCACGGGACGGGCCGCGAGGCGCGTGATCGCACCGAACGACGAGACGACGGCGTCCCCTTCGACCTGGGCCCCGCCGAAGTGGGCCTTGAGAACCTCCGCGAGCGCCGGGGGGGCGAGACCCTTCCGGTGGCTCGCGCGCACGGGATAGTTCTGCACGGCGTCCGGTCCGAGACAGGCGCGCGATAAAAGCTCTTACCGGGGCGCGAGACGTTCCGGGACGACTACACCGTCTCGATCTCGAACAGAACGCGAAGGCCCCGGAGCTGGTGCGTCAGTTCGTCCGAGAGGTCGAGGATCTGGTCCCGCTTCGCGGAGCCGTTCCAGTCGTAGACGAAGTCGTAGTTGCCCTGCGTCGGCACGAACCCGCAGGAACGGAGGCGGTCGGCCACGGCGGACGGCTTCGCTCCTTCGCTGTCGAAGGTGACGCGCAGGTACGTCTCCATCACGGTCGGGAGGAACCGAAGGTCCCAAAGAGCTTGCGCTACTGTCGCGGTCGAAGCAGGGCGACGAGACCACGTTCTAGGTCCGCCGGCCGGGATCCCGGGATGAGCCGCGGTCGGAGGCGGACCCGGGGAGAGCGTACGACCGCGGCCCAACCCGAGGTACGCCGCAGCGAGACCTGGAGGGTAAGGTCCGGGGGCACAGTGGCTCGGACGCGTCCTATCCTGCGCGAAGCCGGGCTCCGGGGTCCCGAGAGGGCCGTCCGCCTTACGACCAAGCGGGCTCGGGGAAAGACCCGGCGCACCGCACGTTCCGCGGCGACCCGGTCACCCGGGTCTTCTGTGGCGACCGCGACCCGAACCGGCGCGAGGCACCGCCCGTCCGTGCCGATCCGCCCCGCGCGGACCCGCCGGGAGCTCACGGGCTCGAGGTCGTCGGCGAGGGCGAGGGGCACGACCACCAGCGGCAATGCCGGCCGGCCGAGGCGTCGCCGCTCCCGGTTGACCGCGCGCCCACCGCCGACCGTGTCGTGGGAGACCACGAGGGCATCGACACCGAGCTCCACCGACCGACCGAATGGGGTCTCGAGGGGCACGACCCACCACTTCCGGTGGGGAAAGTTCCGGCGGACCCACCGGACCAGGGCGGCGCGACGGACGGCAAACGGCTGGATCCGCCGAGGGAGCGGTTTCGGATGGTCGGAGACGAACCGGTCCGTCGTGAGTCCGACCGCCACCTCCTCGCCCACTCGGAACGCCGTCGACAAGAGCGCTTGGTGACCGACATGTAAGTGGTCGAACGTTCCCCCGAGGACCGCGAACCGATACCGTCGCAAGGTCCCGTGTCCCCTACCCGAAAAAGCTGTAGATGAACGCGATGAGCAGGACCGCGATCGCGACGTACAGAAGGTAGGTGTAGTTCCGACGGGAGGCCCGTTGACCGGCCCGCTTCTCCCGGCACGCCCGGCTGCAGGTCTCCTCTCCTACGGCGCAGACTCGGCCACAGACCTTGCAGTGGCGGTGGTCTCCTTCCGCGGTCACGTGACCCGAGCACCCAACGCAAAGGCTTAGCGTTGACCGGTCGCGCGGAGCCCCGGAGCGGGTGGCCCGGCTTACGCCACGAGAACCGGCGGGAGGAATCCTCGTTGGGCGAGGTGTTCGAGGATCCGTCGCGTTCCCGACTCGACCGATTCGCTGTCGGTACTCACGGTCAGGTCCGGGTTCAGGGGCTCCTCGAACGGGTCATCGACCCCCGTGAGTTTGGTCCCGTGGAGCTCGGGCGACCCATGGTAGAGGCCTTTGGGGTCGCGTTGTCGGCAGACCTCGACCGGGCACTTGAGCCAGATCTCCGTGAACCGGTCGCCGACGGTCGCGCGCGCCGCTTGGCGGGACGTTTCGTAGGGCGTGATCATCGCGACGAGGACGGCCACGTCGTTCCGGGCGAGCATGCGCGCCACGTAGCTGACGCGTCGGGCATGGAACTCCCGGTCCTTTCGAGAGAATCCGAGCTCCGGGGAGAACATGTGGCGGACCTCGTCCCCGTCCAGGATCTCCACTTTCCGCCCCGCGGCCCGCAATCGTTCCGCGACCGCTCGGGACAACGTGGTCTTGCCGGAGCTCGGTAGACCCTCGATCCAAGCGACGAACCCCACCGAGCTTTGCGGAAGCGTGTCGGACATCCGTAGGGGGACCCGTCTCTTAGTAGAAATCTATTGCTGCCCTCGTGGGGGGGCTCCCGAGCCTGTTCACCACACCCCGAAAGTCGTCTTGTGCCGGTTCGGTCGGTTCCAGCGCAAATTACGCATTCCTCTCGGCTTATATCATCTATTTTTTTTCCCCGCGCTCGGTGACAAATGATGCAAAACAACTGGGACGCATACCCGCCCGAGATGCTTCGGGCATGCGGTAGCACGGGCGCCTTCGGTGTACTGGCCGACCGTCACGGGACCGTGCCGGATCGGGGGGTCGCATGAGCGCCGGAACCAACCCCGAAGCCCCGAGCCCTTCTCTCGCACCCGCCCCGGAGGTAACGGGGTCCCTACCCGTCGTCCGCCGTCGCCGAGGGCGGGCCGGGGTGTACGCCGCGATCGGTGTGGTCATCGTGGTGGTAGTGCTGGTGGCCGTGGGGGCCTCGACCAACTGGTACGGGCTTCAGAAGTCGACGACGACGGCCGCGTGCACCTCCGGGGCCACCCTTCAGGGCGACGGCGCGCAGGTCGCGACGCCGCTCATGGGCGTTTGGACGACCGCGTACCAGGGTACGACCGGCAATATGGTCAATTACCCGGGAAGCGGGTCCGGGACGGGTCTTACCCATTTCACCTCCACGAGCATCGACTTCGCAATCACGGACGACCCGCTCACCCCCGCCGAGCGGACCGCCATGCCCACGCAGCCGTTGACGCTCCCCTTCGTCGGCGGAGCGCTCACCATCATCTACAACCTCCCCGGCCTGTCGGGCCATCTCAATCTGACGGGCGTGCTGCTGGCCGAGATCTACATCGGCAACATCACCAAATGGAACGACCCCGCGATCGCGGCCATCAACCCGGGCGTTGGCCTACCGGCCCAGACGATCTATACCGTGCATCGCTCGGATGCCGCGGGAACCACGTACGTGCTCAGCGACTTCCTGACCCAGTCGAGCAGCTACTGGTCCTCCACCGTGGGCAAGGGCATCTCGATCAGTTTCCCCAAGGCGCCGGAGCAGACCGCGGAGAAGGGAAACTCCCTAATGATCAGCACGGTCACTTCGACGAAGTACTCGATCGGATACTCGGACCTCACCGACGTGCTGACCTCTGCCTCCCCACCGCAGTACGCCGCGATCCAGAACCCGGCCGGCAACTACATCGCACCCACGCTCGCGAACACGGAGTCGGCGATCGCCGACAAGGTCGCGAGCATGTCGTCGATCCCGGCCTCCACGGGCGACTGGTTCAACGTGAGCATGGTGAAGGCGAACGGCTCGGCGGACTATCCGATCGCGACGTTCCTCTACATGTACGTCTACCAGGCGACGGACAAGGGGTTCTCGCCGACCCTGGATAAGTCGCAGGTGCTGGTTCAGTGGCTCCACTGGGCGCTCTCGACCGGTCAGGGATTGGCCGACGAGACCCAACCCTCCCAGCTCTACTACGCGCCGCTGCCAGGGTCGATCATCAATGTCGACGAGGCCGGCATTCAGACGATGACCTTTAATGGCGCGGGCATCCCCAGCTGTAAGTAGGGGGGAGCGTGCCGTCCCAGCGACGGAAGAGATAGAAGCAACGCGCGCGCGAAGTCTCGCGCAACGAGTCCGCCTCCTCCGCTGGCTCGGACGCGGCTTCCACGCGGGCACGGCGGCCGTCGCGGTCGGCGTGCTACTGCTCGTCGCGGTGCTCGTCGCGGTCCTGGGCCGCGGAGCCTGGCTCTCGATCGGGCGGTTCGGTCCCTCGTTCCTCACCGGAACGACCTGGGACGCGGTCCACAACGTCTATGGCGCCGGCCCCGCGATCGCGGGGACGCTGCTCACGAGCGGCCTCGCCCTGGTGATCGCCGTCCCGATTTCGCTGGGAGTGGCGATCTTCCTTTCCGAGGCCGCCCCCCCCTGGCTTCGACGACCATTGGCCACCGTCATCGACCTCTCCGCGGCCGTCCCCTCCGTCGTCTACGGGTTCTGGGCGTACATCGTCCTCGTGCCGCTGATGCGGTCGACGATCGAGCCCGGCCTTGGGTCGCTGACAGGGGGGGCCTTCCCGTTCTCCCCGACGACCCCAGGGTATGACGTCCTGACGGCGACCCTCGTCCTCACCGTGATGATCATTCCGACCATCGCGGCGGTCTCCCGAGAGTCGCTCCGAGCCGTGCCTCGGATCCACCGCGAGTCGGCCCTGAGCCTCGGGGCGACCCGATGGGAGGCAACCCGGATGGGCGTCCTCCCGCCGGCCCGAAGCGGTATCGCGGCGGGGGTCATGCTCGGACTCGGACGCGCGTTGGGCGAAACGATCGCGGTCGCGATGGTCATCGGGAACATCTACATCCTACCGGGAACGCTCTTCTCGCCGGGCGCGACGCTGGCCAGCACCATCGTGAATACGTTCCCCGATGCTCAGCCCGGGCTCAATCGGAGCGCGATCATCGAGCTCGCGCTGATCCTGTTCGTGATCACGGTCGCGGTGAACGTGGTGGCGCGCGGCCTCCTCTGGCGGATCGGTGCTCGCGACGGAGCCGAACGGCCCGCTCGCCGGCGTCGCTTCCCCCTCCGTTCCTCCGTCCACGACCGGGCCCCGGTAGTACCCTTGGACGGAAGGGCCGGGCCGGAGGCGGGGGCCTCCGCGGCATCGGCCGGTCCTCCCTCAGAGGAGGTCGGATGGCGTCATCGCGTCCTCGAGGGAGCGCCACGTCGCATCTTCCGTCGCCGGGTCGTCCAATGGGTCCTCATCGCGCTCACCGCGACGTGCGTGGTACTGGCGCTCGTTCCGCTCGCGAGCGTGATCTACACGGCCGCTTCCTACGGGGGATCGGCGGTCGTCCATCCCTCGTTCTACACGTCGATGAACCCTCTCGGCTGCAACCCGAAACCGGGCGTGAGCTGCTCCCAGGGCGGAATCGGACCCCAGATCCAGGGTACGTTGATCATGCTCGGCCTGGGGGCATTGATCGCGGTCCCCGTCGGCCTGTTCGCTGGGATCTACCTCGCGGAGTACGGGCGGAACCGGTTCGCCCAGCTCGTGAGCTTCCTCTCCGACGTCATGACCGGGGTCCCGACGATCGTCCTCGGGGTGTTCGTGTTCGCCATCTTCCTCTACGTCGATCACGACGCGGCGATCAGTGCCCTCTGCGGCGGGGTGGCGCTCGGGGTTCTCATGATCCCGATCGCGATCCGGGCCACGGAGGAGGCGCTCCGCGCCGTGCCGTCCTCGCTTCGGGAGTCCGCTCTCGCCCTCGGCTTCCCGAAGCACCGGGTCACGTTACGGGTCGTCCTGGGATGCGCGCGCGGGGGGCTCGTCACCGGGATGCTGCTCGCGGTCTCGAGGGCGGCTGGCGACACGGCGGCGCTCCTTCTCACCGCCGGCGCGGGCAGCCGCTTCTGGTTCCAGAACCTCACCTCTCCGACCGCGGCGATGACCCCGTTCATCTACAACAACTTCGGCTCCCAGTACCTCAACCTTCAAACGGACGCGTGGGGAGCCGCTCTTGTACTGTTGGCGATGATGCTGGCGATCAACTTGGGCGCGCGATTGGCGGTCCCGGGGGCCGAAGAGGCAGCGGAGGCCGGATAGACCGATGGACAAACCCAAGATCCAGACGGTCGGGCTCAGTGCGTGGTACGGGCGCAAGCAGGTGCTCTACGACGTGACGCTCGACATCCCGGACGCCGCGGTGACGGCGATCATCGGTCCTTCGGGGTGCGGCAAGTCCACGTTCCTCCGATGCCTGAACCGCCTCCACGAGGAGCTTCCGCGCGCCCGGGTCTCGGGAACGATCCTCCTCGACGGGGAGGACCTCGGGGCGAAGGACGTCGTGAGCGTACGATTCCGCGTCGGCATGGTGTTCCAGAAGCCGAGCCCGTTCCCCAACATGTCGATCTTCGAGAACGTCGCCGCCGGGCTCCGACTGCTCGGCGTCCACCGTCGGGACGAGCTCGACGAAGGGGTCGTCGACGCGCTCCGCCATGCGGGCCTTTGGGAGGAGGTCGAGGACGTCCTCGACGCGCCGGGAACGAGCCTTTCGGGCGGCCAGCAGCAGCGGCTGTGCATCGCTCGCGCGCTCGCTGTGCGTCCCGAGGTGCTACTGCTCGACGAACCCTGCTCGGCGCTCGACCCCGCGGCGACGGCCAAGATCGAGAACCTCCTCCACAAGCTCCGAGGTGAGTACACCGTCGTGATCGTCACCCACAATCTGGCCCAGGCGGCCCGGGTCTCCGACCACACGGTCTTCCTGTACCTCGGCAAGCTCGTCGAGATCGGGCCGACCGAACAGGTCTTCCATCACCCGGTGGAGAAGTTGACCGAGAACTACGTCGCCGGGCGCTTCGGTTAGGACCCGTCACGCCCCGGAGCCGCGGCGCTGCCGGACGGCGCACGAAGTAATGGGGGCCCGGATTAGGTGGTCCGTCCGTTCGCCGTCGGCCTCGGGAGCGAGCTCAGGACCGGCGAGGCTTGCGGCGGGTCTCGGTCTCTTCGGCTTCGTCCGACGGCGGGGCTTCCGGGGCGAGCGGGTTCACCGGGTCGGACGCGAACGCGGGATACCCCGTGGCATCGCGGAGGTTCTCGTCGAGGAGCTCGTCCAGGGTCGCGTCGTGGTCGGGCGCCGGCCGCGCCCGCGACCGTACGGAGCCTTCGACGTCGGCCCGGACCAGCCCTTCGCTCGCGCTCTGGAGCTGCTTCAGAAGGTTGAGCCAGATCCGTCCCTGGCTCGCGAGCGTCGCCTCGAGCCGGTCCCTCAGGTCCCCGGTCTGCTCGAGGAGCTGGCCCTCGACCCGGCGGAGCTCGCGGGACATCTCCCGCCGGAACTCCTTGAGATGCGCCTCGGTCTCCGCGGCCCCGGGCCCTTCCTTCTCGAGCTCCGAGACGCGCAGCCAGGTGCGGCGGATGAGCGGGAGCGCGCGGTCCGCGACCACCTGGATGCGGCGGTCGAGGTCGTCGACCTCGTGGCGGAGCGTCTGCTCGATCCGGAGCAGGTCGGTCTCCCGCGTCTGGATCTTCGCCTCGAGGCGTTCGAGGCGCACGACCCCCTCCTCCTGCTGGGAGCTCAGTCGGACCTCGGCGTCGCCCACCGCCGCCTGGATGGACTTCTCCTGGTCCTCGCGCGCGGCCTCCAGGCCGCGGTTGACCCGGTCGCGGATGACGGCGTCGAACTTGGTGGAGTCGATCGTCTTCGCGAGCGATTGGTCGACCTCCGCCTTGAGCCGGGCGAGGAGCTCCACGTACTTCTCCCGCTCTCGCTCCTGGTTCTCGCGCAGCTTCTGCTCGAAGTAGGCTTGGAGCCGGACCTGAAGGCCGGCGATGGCCTGCGTATGGGCCTCGGCCGTCTCGGCGATACGGGCCTCGCCGTCGACCGACCACCGCTTCTCGGCCTGGGTGACCCGTGCCTCCTGAGCGGCCGCGAGCTTCTCCCGAACCTCGGCGTTCGCCAGCTGGAGGCGGGTCTCGACCTCCTTGGTCCGAGCGTCAACGACGAGGCCCATCCGCTGTTCGAGGTCGCGGAGCTCCTTCCCGCGCCGCTGGTCAGAATCGGTACCCCGCTCCTTGAGCGCGGTCGCGAGCTTCTCCCGTACCTCGGCGTTCGTCGCCTGGAGGCGGGTCTCGACGTCCTTCGTCCGCCCG
Organism: Thermoplasmata archaeon; assembly: GCA_052325545.1. GTDB lineage: Archaea > Thermoplasmatota > Thermoplasmata > Lutacidiplasmatales > UBA184 > Lutacidiplasma. Next base: position 29,852 of record JBKQUP010000004.1, on the reverse strand, counting down.
TCGACGAGGAGTCCCATCCGTTGTTCGAGGTCGCGGAGCTCCTTCAAGCGCCGCTGGTCGGACTCGGCCATCCGATCCTTGAGGACATCGCGGACGCGTCCCTCGATCTCCTCCCGGAGGACGGTGCCCTGCTCCTGTGCCTCGCGGAGCTCGAGGTCGATCTGCGCGACCAGGGCGGCCCGCATCTCCTCCTCATCGTGGGTCGCCTGGGCCTTCAAGTCGTCCACGGATTGGCGGAGCTCGTCCCGGAGCCGGGACGCCCACATCTCCCCCGAGGTGCGTACCGCCTCCTCGACCTTCTCCCCGAGCGCATCGAACTTGGTCTCGGCGGTGGCCCGGATCTCCTCCTGGACCGCCTGGAACCGGTTTTCGGTCGTGGTCCGGACCTGCTCCGAGAGGGACTGGAACTTCGAGTCGCTCGCGGCGAGGACCTTTTCGGAGAGCTCCTGGAACCGGGTCTCGGCAGTGCCGTGGACCTTCTCCTCGAGCGCCTGGAACTTCGTGTCGGTCGTCCCGATGACCTTCTGCTCCGCCTCGGCGGCCACGTCCGACGGGCTCACGACGGGTCGCGCTTCGATCGCGGCGAGGCGGGAAGCGAGGTCGTTCTGGACGCCCACGACCGCGCGGGCGGAGCTCTCCGAGGCCTCCCGCATCCGGGCGTCCAGGAGCGAGTTCCACTTCGTTTCGAGCTCGCGCATCGCGCTCGCGAGGCGGGCATTGGCGTCCGCCGCGTCGGGCGACGCCGGTCGGCTCTTCGAGAGCTCGGCGAACCGTCGGTCGAGCTCGTTCTTGACGAACGTCTCGAGCTCGCCGTTCGACGGGGCCGTCGGGAGCGTGCCCGGCAGCGGAACGGGCGGCGGCGCGGTCGCGCCGGCGGGCAGCGTGGAAGGGTCTTCGCTCGTGGAGACCGGTACCGCGCCGGCTCCGGACGCCGGCAGGGAGACCTCGGAGGGCTTGTGCAGCCACGGCGGGTGCTGGCCGGCCCAGAGACCGGCCGGTGGAGCGGACGGTGCGGAGGGAAGGGTGGGGATCGGCTCAGGGGGCAGGAGGACGGCCTCGGACGGACGGGCCTGAAGGTACTCGTTCGCCCGTTTCGCGGCCTCGCCGGTCATCGGCACGGAGCGTCCTTTTGGGCGGGTGAGAAGCAACGCCGCCGTTTCCATCGCGGTCCCGATGCGCCACATCTCCTTCCGACGGTCTCGACCCCCCTGCCTCTCGGCATCGTGGAGAAGGGCCTCCATGCGCGGACCTTCGACGAGGTCCACGCGTCGGGTCACTTCGCGGATCTTCGAGTCCTGGTGTTCTCGGACGTACTGGAGGACGAGCGGAAGCGCCTCGCGGCCCCGACTCGTGCGCGTGAGGTCCCGCAGCGTGACGGGAGCGGACTCCCAGCTCTGCAGGCGTTTGGCGTGCCGGTCCCCTTGCGCTTCCCCGCGCGGGACTCGCATCACCGCGAGGGCGAGCGGGAACTGCTCGGTGAACTCATGCAGGTTCACCTTCGCCTCGGGAAGGAAGTACGGGAAGACGAGGAACGCCCCGAGCGCCACGAGCGAGGTCGGCAGCACCCGAACGAGCTCGAGCACCGCCTGGCAGGACGCCTCCCACGCCTCGGACGCGACGACGACGACGGGCTCGGTGGTCCCGCGGTGGAAGAGGAACCCCTCCCCGACGGTCTGGTAGACGAGAGGGTCGGGCTCGACCGGGGGCTTCGCGACGTCGGCCCGACCGCTCATCGTCGCATGGGCGCGAAGGACCGCGGGGCCGAACTCCCCGCCCGCGAGGAGCGGGGCGGTCTCGAAGACGAGCGTCTTCATGCCGAGGCGCGGCCGGTCCTCGGTGGAAAGGAACATCCGGCCGACGCACGTGTATCGTCCGTTCGCCGCCGGGTAGAGGAAGAGGTTCGGGTAGAAGGAGAGCGGCTGCGCCGGGTCGGGGTCCCAGTAGTCGTGGGTGTCGGCGATGTTGATCGTGAGGTTCCCGACGACGCGGATCGACTCGACGGTCTCCCGGCGCCCGGGGAAATCCTCGGGGATCGTCGTGTACCCCGGGCTCTCCGCCTCGTTGTCGACCTGACGGCACCAGACGACCGCGACCGGGACGAGGGCCCCGGAGGTCGCGGTATCCGCCGCGGCCATCACGCCCCCTTCGTCGCCCGGCGTTCGAGGATCCGCTCGCAGGCGCGAGCGAGGGGAAGGGTCGTGTTCACCATGACCGGCACCCCCATGGTCACGGCGCCCGAGCTGGGCGCCTCGTCTCCGGTCTCCCCGATGAAGAGCGGGTGGCCCTCTCCGGTCGAGACCGCGCTCGAGATGAGGAAGACATCCTCCTTGGTCGAGATCCCCCGACCCTCTTGGGCGACCAGGATGGTGCCCATGCCCGCGCCGTCGCGGCGGAGCAGGAAGTCGACCGGGTCGAACGTGGAACGGAACGACCGCTCTCGGACGGACTGCTCGACCTCGCTGTAGAATTCCTTGAGCTTGTCCGCCTTCGAGACCGCGATCACGAGCGGGAGGTCCCGGGAGTGCGTGTAGCGGAAGACCCCGCGCGCGAGGTTGATCTGCTGGGCCTGGTCCCGAAGGGACGGGAGGCCGGGGGAGAGCAGGAGGATGATCGCGTCGGCCTCGCAGACGAACCTCCCGAGGAGCGTGAGGCCGCGCTTCCACAGGTCGCGCCGGTCGGGGCGCCACGAATCGAAGTGCGGGATGACCCGGCAGCTCTTCTCCGAGACCTCGCCGTCGACGGCGTCGAGCCACATCCGGTCGTAGGTGAAGTAGTCGGCGATGATCCCGCCCGCCTCGTCCACCGTCGAGAGCTCCATCGGCCGGGAGCCGGACTCGCCCTCCGGGGCCGCGTAGCGGAAGCGCATCTTCATCTCGACGAACTGGTTGAACTTGGTCGGCAGCGGGTACTTCGTCAGGATCCCCTGCTCGTCGCGGCCCGCGCTCAGCTCGACCCAGAGCTTGCGCCGGTCCTCCATGGGCCGGTTCACGTAGTAGCGCGTCGTCGTCTCGAGGCTTCCCTCGGGGTCGGTCGGGTCGGTCGTCTCGTACGTCGTCTCCTCGAGCGCGACGTCGTTCTCGAGGTCGCCGTAGAGGGGCAGGCTACCGTTGTCCGCCCGGGCGGGGATGTAGAGGATCGGGAGGTTGAGGCCGAAATGTCCCGACAGGAAGCGGAAATACGTCGTCTTGCCGGAGGCGGGGATGCCGACGACGGCGATGCGGGTCGCATCGACCGACGCCTTCGTTTCCCGCTTCCCCGTCGCTCTTCGACGGGTGGTGACCTTGACCTCGGGCATTCAGCGTTCCCTCACCGCATCTCCGCCAGGCATATTTCAATGAAGTCCAAGGCCCCTTCCACGGTCGCCCCCTCCGAAGAGAGGTCGAGACGCGCGTCCTGCAGCAGTCCGAAGACCTCCTCGACGGCGGCTTCGTGCTTGATCGCGGCGTCCTGAAGGTCTCCCGCACCGGCGAGCCGGGTGAGCTGGTAGGTCCCCCGGAGCTCCATCAGCTTCGCGAACAGGTCCATCAGCCGGTCCCGGGTCTTGGGGTCCCGGTTCGTGAGATGGTGTTCGGTCTCATCAATGAACCGCACGAGCGTCTCGGTCTCCTTGTCGTTCTGCATCCGGGCCTGGAGGACCGCGAGCCGCCGTAGGATCGGAGCCTGGGTCGCGGCCGGGAGCTTCTCGGCCTCGCCCCACGCCTGCAACAGGGCGCGGGCCGCTTCGACGACCGCCCGACGGGCGTACTGGATGCGCGCCTCCCAGTAGAGACGCGTGACCGCCGGCAGGAACCCCTGCGTCCGCTGGATGAGCTCGAGGGCGCGGTCGAGCTGACCGGCCAGGTACGCTTCCACGACCTCGCCGAGGGGACCGTAGCGTTCCTTGAGGTAGGCGGGCGGCCCACCGGGACCGCTCGCGAGGAAGTCGACCTCGATCTCGGGCAGCTCGGAGTACGCCACGGCGGGCGCCGTCCTACCGGCCGCCTGGGAGTTCTTGATCCGGGAGACGGTCGCGTGCTGTTGGGGCTCCTTGAGGGCCCGGGCCGCGTTCGCGGCGTGGCGCGCGAGCTCCTCCGGGTGCAGCTCCTCGATCGGGCGGTCGTCCTCGTACCCGACGTCCAGGAAGGCGTTGACCATCTGCGCGAACAGCTGCGTACCGGTGGTGACCAGTTGGAAGCTGAAGGCGGGAGGTAAGCCGAGCTCCTGGGCCCTCCCCGAGAGCTGACCCACGACCTGGTTCATCCGGACGGAGTCGACGCCCTTGTCGCGTTCGTCACCGCTGCCGATCCCGATGATGCGGAGCGTGACCCGCGAGTGCGCCGGCAGAACGTAGGGCACGAGGTCGACCTTCCCCCCGGTGGGCTTTACCTTCGGGTCGGTCCGCACGTCGAACCGTGTCGAGGCATTGTCCCAGCCGTCCGTGACCAGGACGAGGTTCCCCTGGACGCCGTTCGTCCCCATCCGGAGGAGGTCGGCGCCCACGCCGAGGGCGTCCCAGATCGCCGACCGGCCGCTCGGGGCGAGCATGGAGATCAGGTTCTCGATGTAGGGAAGGTTCTCCCGATGGATCTCGCCGAGGGGTACGGGGACCCGCACCGTCTCCGTGAAGGTCACCAGCCCGAAGAGGGTCCCGTTCGCCGCGGCATCCTGGAGGATCCGGAACACCGCGGTCCTCGCGACCTCGATCTTCTGCCGCTCGGCCCCCCCTCCTTGGGGGTCGGGGAGCGGGGCGAGCATGCTCTTCGAGAGGTCGAGGAGGAGGACGTTCCGCTCCCGGGGCGGTAGGGCGGATGGGCCATCAACTTCGTTCTGCATGGAATGCGATGCCCCGGGGCGAAAGGAGGGTCCTCAGTTCCCGTCCTCGAAGCCCCCCCGGGCGGCTACGCGATGAGGCACGGATTGAATTACCATGGCTAGGGTATTTGTGCATATCGCCGGTGTTCCCGCCCTGCGCACGGCGGCCGGAGAGGTGGCCGACCGCCGCCGGGTTAGGGTTATAACCGCGACCCGGGTCGGCCCCGCCCGCATGGGCAACATCCGGCAGACCTACATCAAGCGGGTCGCCATCGAACTCATCCGCCATTACCCCGAGGACTTCACGGGGGATTTCTCCCAGAACAAGCAGAAGGTACTCGAGCTCACGGACCTCGGGGTGACCGTCGAAGGCCACCTCCAGGCCACGCACAAGAAGCTCGCGAACCGCATCGCGGGATACGCGACGCGCTACGTGAAGCGAAAGCGCGGCACCTAGACCGGACGTCCCGGGCCCTCGCCAGGCGCTCCCCACGGGTCTAGTCGAAGATGCTCAGGCCTTCCTGGATGTGGACGATCTCGACCGGCGTGGTCGGGCGGCCGACGATGATGCCTTTGGAGTTCGCGACGATGCACGCCCCGACGACCGGCACCCCGAAGTTCGCCGTCGACCGGTGAACGGGGACCCCGAGCAGCTCGCCGACGCGCGCCGCCTCTTTCTCGGTCGCGCGCGGGTGGAGCACCACGCCCCGGTTCGTCGCGACGCCCGCCATCCCGACCGTCCCGAGGCCGGCGATCGTGCCACGCTCGGCCCGAACGCCGAGCGCCCGCCCGATCGACGCGACCGCGTCGTCCGAGAACTCGGGGTGGACGAGGGCCCCCGAATCGTTCGCGAGGATGTTGTTGCCCATGGCATTCTGCCGGTGCGCTAGCACGGTAAGCGGGGCGATCTCCTCGAGCGTCCTCCGCTCCAGGGCGTCCACCTCACCCCCCACGACGATCCCCTTCGAGTTGGCGGCGACGAGGGCGCCGACCACCTCGCAATCGAGGACGGTCGTCCGGACGACCCGGACGTCCAGGAGCCGGGCGATGTCGTGCTCCACGGAGCGCTGGGTGTCGTCGGGGACGATCGCGAACCCGTCCCCCACGCGAAGGTAGACCCCGAGGTAGGGGCTTCCACTCACTACTGTCCTTCCGACCGGCACGCGAGAGGCCTCCCGCGACCGAGGCTAGTCGGTCTCGAGAAGGTCGACCTCAATGAGGCCGTCCTCGAAGCGAATCGCTTTGACACGGACCCGGCTCGGGATGTGCTGGATTCCGCGCTCCCAAATGTGCTCGTTGAGACGAGGGTCGATCCAGACGTCCTCGGGCTTGCCCTTCATGTGGCGGACCACGAACCGACGGACCGTCTCGAGGGCGTGACCCGCGCGGCGCCGGCGAGAGGGCTGGTGCATGCTCGCGCGCAGCGGGATGACGTACTCTCGCTCGAGCTCCTCGGTGTGCCGTGTGGAGGTCTTCGGGGGCATCGGAACGTTCCTCGATTCCTTACTTACTTGTGGAGATGACCGCGCTTCCAGGTATGGCGCTTGGGGTGACGGGTGACGCGTCGGCTCGTCCGCTGGATCACCCAGGCCGGGACGCGCCGGTTGCCCCGGACGATGCGGAACAGACGGGTCTTGCGAGCGAGGCTCTTCCTACGGTTCGCCATGGTTCCCTGCGTTCACCGCCTCGTGATGCGGATCTCCCGGCGTTCGGGAGCGATCCGCTCGAGCAACGCGCGCAGCGTCGCGTCGTCGATCGCCCGCTGTATCCGTCCGCTGGCCGCGAGCGCGATGAGCTGCTGTTCGACGGCTCCCGCGACGTCCGGTTTCGCGAGCCGGATCCGGGCGAGCCGTTCGCGGGCCTCGGGCGTGAGGATTCGGCGAAGGATCTCGGTCCGCTCCTGGTCGTGCCGCGCCCGCTCGGCCTCTTGGGCCGCGTACGACTGGGCATTCGCCGATTCCGAGGCCTGCATGTCCTGGAGCTGCTGCAGACGCCGACGTCTGAGTTCGGCGAGCTCGGCATCCTCCCCGTACGCCATACGACAACTCCTTCGCCCCGGAAAACACCCTATAGGTACTTGGCGAGTTCGGGCCGCTCCACGACCATCGCCTTGAGAACGTCGCGCGAAAGGGTGTCGAGGAGCTTCTGTCCCTCGGGGCTCACCCGGCGCCCCTTGGTCTTGTACGGCTGAACAAGGCCGGCCTTCTCGAGCTGGTGCACGATCTCGCGGAGGATGGACCGCGACCCGGTCCGCGCATGGTAGGGGGCGCTTCCCCGGTCGCGCTTTCCTCCGTACTCGGTGCTCAATCGCTCGATGCCGATGTAGCCCTTGAGGTAGATCTTGCGCAGCACCGACGCGCTTCGCAGATACCACCAATCCGTCTGGGTCGGCGCACGCTGCTTGTGGACCCCGGTCTTCGCGAACGTCGCCCATGGGGGCGGGGCGACAGCCTTGCGGGCACGGAGCTCCGTCGCGAGCTTCGGAAGGAGGACAGATGGAGGTACGTCGTTAGGGTGGGTCATGAGGTGGCGCGCCCACCGTGCCGGTGTATTTAAAGTGAGAGGAATCCGAGCCGTTCGTCCCCCGCCGAAGACCCCGAAAGACCCGGGGGACTCGGGGCAGGATCCGCGCCGCGTCGCATCGCGGGCTGTCCCCGAAGCGAGGGTGGGCTTAACTAACCGGGCCGACGTGCGCCGCCGCAAGGGGCCACCCCGGGGTTCCGATGGCGACCGCAGCACTGCTCCTGAGCGGAGGGGAATCGAGCCGCTTCGGCGGCCTGCCGAAGGCGCTCGTGCCGCTCGGAAGGAGCACGGCGGTCCGCCGGCTCGCCGAGGTCTGTGTCTCCCGTGGCCTCAACCCGGTCGCGGTCGTCGTCGGGCCCCATCGGGGGCCGGTCGCTCGCGAGCTGCGGGACATGCCGGTGACGCTGGTCGACTCGGAGCTGTGGTACGAGGGACGGACCGCCTCCGTCCAATCCGGTCTCGAAGCGATCCCCGCGGACCACGACGTCCTGTTCTGGCCCGTCGACCATCCGTTCGTGTCGCCTTCTACCGTGGACGTTTTGGCGCAGGCCCGAGATAGCGATCCCCTCGCGGTCTGGTTCATCCCCACCTTCGAGGGCCGGGGCGGTCACCCCGTCCTGTGGCGGTCCGTCGTCCGGTCCGACATCCTGGAAGTGCGAAGTGACGCTCCCCTGCGTTCCCTGTTGCCCGAATTCGGGGTCCAGGTCCGTCGGGTCGCCGTGAACGACCCGGGAGTGGTCGCCAACGTCGACACCCCCGAGGAGTACCGGGTCGCGCTCGAAGAGTGGGAAGCCCGTTCGGAGCCCTGATCGAACGACGCTTGGGCGCCGAGACCCCCGCCGAGATCGGGGTGGGCGGCGTCGTCGAGGTCGTGGAGGGGTTTTTACCACGCGGCTTTAGGTAGTCGAATGGGTCATGTCTCGGTGGTGTTCCGGAACGACGATGTCGTCCCCCGACTCCGGTAGCCTCTTACTGGACCGTCGCACGGCCACGAGGCCGGCGCCGGCCCGACAGCGGTCGAAGCCCCGGGCCGAGACCATCCTCCGGGCGGTCCCTCCGGTCCATCGCGCGTGCCTCCTCCCGCGGTGCCGACACTGCAGAGTGCTGGCCTACGTTCGGCGGCCGGTCGTCAAAACGAGGGGGACTGGCGCGCGATGACCACCTCGCCCGAGTTCGCGTTCCTCCCTCTCTCCGAGCTTCGGGCCCATGAGGAGATCGAGGAGGAGAACCTCCTCGAGCTCGTGGCCCACATCCGGCGGGCGAAGGTGCTCACCGAACCGATCTGGGTCGCCCGCGGCACATTGGTGATCCTGAACGGTCACCACCGCGTCGAGGCGCTCCGGCGACTCGGGGCCGAGCGGGCCCCGGCGTGGGTCTTCGACTACGAGAGCGACCTCATTCACCTCGAGCGATGGCACCCCGGGCCCACGATCTCAAAGAGCGAGGTCGTTCAGCGAGCAGTCGAGGGCCGCCTCTTCCCACCGAAGACGACCCGCCACCGGTTGACGCTCGACCTTCCCGCGCGGCCGACCCCGCTCTCGGAGCTGCTGCCGAAGGCCGTCGCGCGAAGCGCTCACTCCCGGGCGTCCGACCGCTCGTGATGGTCGGTCGGGGCCGCGTCGGGCGGGTGGTACGGCAGCGGGAGCTGTCCTTCGGCGAACCGGCGAAGCGTCGTCGCTAGGAGCGCCACCTCCACGGGGTGGAGTCGGACGCGCAGGGACTCCGGCGTATCGTTCGGAAGGACCGCGAGGCGTTCCTGGGCGACCGTCGGACCCGCGTCGACGTCCGAGGTCACGATGTGCACGGTCGCTCCGGTCTCTCGGTCCCCAGAGGCGAGGACGGCGCGATGCACCCTCGGCCCGTACATCCCCGCGCCTCCGTGGCGCGGGAGGAGCGACGGGTGGATGTTGATCGCGCGGCCGGCCCAGCGGTCGACCCAGCGCGCCGGCAGGATCGAGAGGAACCCGGCGAGGACGACGAGCTCGACCTCCTTCTCGAGGAGCTCCCGCGTGAGCCGGTCCGACCAGGCATCCGGGTCGACCCCCCGCGTCGGAAGCACCACCGTGGGGATCCCTCGACGGCGGGCGCGCTCGATCGCCGGTATCTGAGGACGGTCCGAGACCACGAGGGCGATCCGTACGGGCAGGTGACCGCCGACGGCGAGCTCGGCGAGGCCTTCGAGGGTGGTGCCCTCGCCCGAGACCAGGACCCCGATCGGGAGCGTTCGCGTCACGCGGCGACGAGCGGTCGAGATTAGAAGAGGGTAGCGGAGGTGAAGCGGAACGAGCCCACGGCGAGCGACGGGGCGGTCACCGCGCTGCCGTCGTCGAAATACGTCCTCCGGTCCTTCCCGAGGAACGTGACCCCTTTGAGGGCGGTGAGGACGCTCTCGGTGAACCGAAGGTTCCGGGCCGGTAGGGCCACCTCCCCGTTCTCGATCACGTACGTCCCGTCGCGGGTCATGCCCGTGATCACCCCGCGCCCGGGGTCGACGACTCGGACGTAGTGGAACCGGGTGACGAGCAGGCCCCGCCGGGTCTCGCGGATGAGCTCCTGCTCGTCGGCGTCGCCGCTCTCGAGGAGCAGGTGCGCCGGCGTCGGCCCGTAGTCGCCCCAGGGGGCTTGGGGAGGCAGGGCATGCCCGGTGAGCTTCCGACCGAGCCGGCCGGCGGTGAGCAGGTCGGTCACGACGTTCCCCGCGACTCCCTTCTGGATGAGCGGGGTCGAGGCGGTCCACGTTCCCTCGTAATCGATCGCCTGCGGGATGGTCTCCCGGGAGCGTGGGTCGTCGAGCAAGGTGACCGAGCCCGGAGCGACCCTTCGGCCGCGGTGCCGCCCGAGGCAGCTCCACCCCTCGACCTCGCCGTTCGCGCCGAAACCGAGATGGGCCAGGAACCGCAGGAGGTCGGCGACGGCCGGCCCTCGGAGCACCACGGGATAGGCGCCCGGCTCGACCGGCTGAGGCGTGGTCCGTGCCACCCTCTCGGCCGCCTCGCGACCGAGACGGGCCGGTCCGAGACGGGCGGCGTCCCAGTGAGCGGCTTCGGCCCATCCCGAGACGGGGGGGTCGTGTTCGGGTCGTCGCACGAGCACGTTCGCGCACGCCACGGAGTGGCCGGTGCTCCGGTCCAAGCCGGCCGAGTTCGCGACGCGCAGCACCTCGTGGCCGACGTAGACCAGACCGGCGACCCGGGCCCCGGGGGCCTCGGAAGCGGCCGTGTCCAGGATCTCCTCGGCGATGCGGGTGGCTCCCTCGGGGGACAGCTCCGCGGTCGCCTTCGAGAACGCGAGCCGGCCCGGGCCGTGTCCCTTCGGTGCAGCGAATCCGGGGAACTTCCGCTCCACCGGCGCGATGCGGGCGAGCGCGCGGGCGGTTCCGGCGAGGGCGCTCAGACCGGCGGTCGAGGCGTCGGAGCCGGTCGCGGTGGCCAGGCGACGGCCGTCCGCGACGCGGAAGGAGACGTGGGTCGACCGCTCGAGGTGGGGCTGATGGATCCGGCCGTTGGCGAACCGGATCGTGGTGGACGAGGAGGTGATCACACGGACGTCGCCCGTGGTCCCTCCCGGGAGTGTGGCGAGGACCCTCTCTGGGTCTCCCTCCACCGACCGGGAAGCTCGTTTCGGCACGCTCATCCTCCTCGGACCGCGACGTGGCGGAATCGGGCGACGGGAGCGCCGTGGCTGACCCGGGCTTCCTGGATCGGCTGGCCTTTGCCGCAGTTCGGTAGACCCCACAAGTGACGGGTGCTCCGGTCGCCGACGGCGTCCATCGAGGCCCAGAACACCGGCGTCATCCCCGAGTAGATCGGGTTGCGGATCAATCCCCCGATCTCCCCGCGCACGATCCGACGGCCGAACTCGGTTCCGAACTGGAAGTTGAGGCGCCGGTCGTCGATCGACCACGAGCGGTTCGTGTCGAGGTAGACGCCGTCCTTCACGCCTTCGAGGAGCTCCTCGAGGCTCCGGTCCCCGGGCTCGAGGTTGATGTTCGTCATGCGGACGAGCGGGGCCCGGTCGCCCCCCTGGGCCCGGGCCGTGCCGCCCGAGCGCTTCAGGCCGAGCTCCGCGGCCGATTCCCGGGAGGAGAGCGTTCCCACGAGTGTTCCGCGGTGGATGATGGGCGTCCGCTGCGCGGCGACCCCCTCGTCGTCCCATCCGAACGTGCCGAGCCCTCCGGGCTCGGTCGCGTCGGCGACGACGTTCATGAGGTCGCTTCCGTAGCGCAGGACGCCGATCTTCTCGGGGGCGACCCAGCTCGTGCCGGCGAACGCGGCTTCCGAGCCGAAGATCCGGTCGAGCTCGACCGCATGCCCGACGCTCTCGTGAACCTGCAGCGCGAGCTGGTCCGAGCCGAGGACAAGGGTCGTCGCCCCGGTCGGGCAGACCGGAGCGTCGAGTAGCGCGACCGCCTCCCGACCGAGCTCGGGAGCGCGCCCCGCGAGGTCGAGGCCCTGCACGAACTCGAATCCCGCCTGGGAGAAATCTCCCCCGAAGGAGGTCGGTGCGCTCCGCCGCTGGACCATCGAACCCCGCACCGCCGTGGCGGCCAGCCCGGCCCCCACGTGGACGATGCGGGAGGTGTACGATGCCCCGTCGGAGGAACCGTACCACTTGTTCTCCTCCCACGCGGCGAACGACGCGATGCCGCTCTTGACGGAGCGCGCGACGTGAAGCCCTTTCTCGGCGGAGGTGAGCAGCTCGAGGACCGGGTCGAACGACATCGTGAACGGGTCGACCCGAAGCGGCGTCCGGTACCGACCCCCTGTCGGAGCCGGGTCGTCCGTGACGCGCAGGAGATGCCGAGAATGGCGTCCCGCCGCCCGAGCGAGGCGCACGGCGAGGCGGGCCACCTCGCGCGCCGGCCCCGGTCGCAGGTCGGTCGTGGTGGCGAAGCCCCACGCCCGGTCGGTCCGCACCCGCACTCCGAGGGCCTCGGTTCGACCGTCGGTGAGCGCGCTCGCGGCCCCGTTCCTCACGGCGAGCTGGACGAACCGGTCGGGCGCCACCACGCGAACGTCGGCGTGCAGGACCCCCGGGCCGGCGGCGGCCGTGAGCGCGGCTCGGATCAGCTCCTCCACGGGGTCCCTCGGGTAGGCCGCGGCAGCGGAGCCTAGGATTTACGCGTGCGGGTAGGAAGGTTCGGTCCGACGGAGACGGCGCGGACCGCTTAGAGCATCACGCGCAGGTTGAGCTTCTCGGTGAGCTCTTTGTACCGGTTCCGGATCGTGACCTCGGTCACGCCCGCGACCTCGGCGACCTCTCGTTGGGTGCGCCGTTCCCCGCATTGGACGCTCGCGATGTAGATCGCCGCCGCGGCCACGCCGGTCGGGCCGCGACCGCTCGTGAGCTCGCGTTCGGTCGCTTCCTTCAGGATCTCGTTGGCGCGCGTCTGGATCTCCCCTTTCAGTTTGAGCTCGGAGCAGAACCGCTGGATGTAGTCCTGCGGCTTCGTCGGCATCAGCTTGAGGTGCAGCTCCCGGGTCATGAAGCGGTAGGTACGGCCGATCTCCTTCCTCCCGATCCGGGACTTGGACGCGATCTCGTCCAGCGTCCGGGGGACGTTGCACTGGCGGCAGCTTCCGTAGAGGGAGGCAGCCACGACCCCCTCGATCGAGCGTCCTCGGATGAGGTTGCGGTTGACGGCCTTACGGTAGATCATCGCGGCGGTCTCCCGCACGTTCCGCGGGAGCGCCATTCCCGACGCGATCCGGTCGAGCTCGGCCAGCGCGAAGGCCAGGTTGCGTTCGGTCGCGTTCGAGACGCGGATCCGCCGCTGCCACTTCCGGAGCCGGTAGAGCTGGGCGCGGTTCCGGGTCGGGATCGACTTTCCGTACGGGTCGCGGTTCTTCCATCCGATCTCGGTGGAGAGTCCCTTGTCGTGGATCGTGAGCGTGGTCGGGGCCCCGGTGCGGGCCCGCTTCTCGCCCTGCTCGGCGTCGAACGCGCGCCAATCGGGCCCCTGGTCGATCATCGACTCCTCGAGGACGAGGCCGCATTCGTCGCAGACGAGCTCGCCGCGTTCGTAGTCCCGGGTCAGGTGAGTGGAGCCGCAACTCGTGCATCGAGTCGGGACGACGATGTCCTCCGGTCGGTCCGCGGGCTTCTCCGCGTTCGGGGTCGCTTCCTCGGTCACCATGGGTTGGTTGCTCCTACTCTCGGACCAGGGTCCGGCCGAGGAGGGCGGTGCCCTCCGACGCGCTCGGGGTCCGGCGCGGCCGAACGCTCAGGTACGGTCGGGACACGGGCCCGAAGACCCGCACGACCTGCCCGCGAACGACCCCGTTGGAGTCGCCCACGAGCGTGCCTTCGGGAACGACCTCGGGACCGGCGGCGCGGACCGTGATCTGGCCCGCCGGCGTGATCGCTAACACCGTTCCGACGTCGCGATTCCTAGGCCGACTGTCAGCTCGCGACAAGTGGTATAAACCACTTGCGATATGTATATGAGGCTTACGCCCGCGGGCGGGGTCGGTTCCGCCCTCGACCGGCTGCCGATGCGGTACCCGCCTCGCCCTCTTCTTCCGTCGGTCGCTCCTCGGGCGGCACGTACGGTGCGTAGAACGACGGTCGGACCGTACCATCGTGCGACTCTGGCTCCTCGGGCTCAAGCGCCGGCTCGCCTTCTCGTCGGCCGAGAGCCTTCCGGGGGGGCGGCTCGGCGACGACGACCTTCTTCTTCTCCTGGGTGAGGCGGTCGACCTCGGCCCACAGCTGCTCGATCTCCTCCTCGGGAGTCCCGTACCGACGGTCCTCGCTGATCGCGGCGCGCACCTGGGCCATGAGGCGCGCGGCGCTCGACGCATCTCGGGCCTTTCCCTTGATCCGCTGGAGCCGGCGGGCGAGGTTCCGGGCCTCCAGCAGGATCTCCTCCTCCTCCCGAGCGGACAGCGGCGGAAGCGCGGCCGCCCGCGGGATGCGCGCGACGGCCCTCCGCGTCTCGACCAGCCGTTGCGCGGCCGTGGCGAGGTTCTGGTCCTGGAGCGCCTGCAAGAGCCGTGCGAACGAGCGGGTCGAGTCGCCGACCTCCTCGCCGCGGTCGCGGGCCTTGCGGATAGAGACCCCCAGCGCCTGGGCCTCCTGGACGCAGAATTTGGGCACGGCGTCGTTCAGGACCGCGAGGGCGAGGGACGCGCTCGCCGCGGCCTTCTCGAGCGAGCCGGAGCTGAGCGGCTCGGCCATCAAGCGCATTCGGGGGTTCCCGACCCGACTATCGAGGATCGCGAGGTCGACGCCGATCGCGCCGGCGATCGCCCGGAGCTCGTCGGCGCGGCGCAGGAGCTCCCGGACCCAGGTCCAGTCGGCCCCGGCCCGCGTGAGCAGGGCCTCCGCTCGTTTGACGACGCCCGTCGCCGCCTCGACGTCCCCGGCCTTCGCCGCCTTCTGGAACGCTTCGCGGACGGTGTCGGTGGGGAACGGGAGCCCCTCGGCCTCGAGGGCGCTCGCCCGCTGGAGGAGCCCGTCCAGGCGCGGACGCAGCGACACGATGCCCCGAGGTTCGGGACTCATTGGCCCGCCCCCGAGGTGTCGGCGGAAAGCATGCGCATGAGGCGAGAGAGGGTGAGGTCGGCGTCCTTGAGCTTTCGGGAACGCAAGAACTCCGTGGCCTCCCGGATCTGCACCGCGGCGTCGTGCGCGATGTCGCTGTCGGGAGACAGCGTCCGGATGCGGGAGGCGAGCAGACGTGCCTTCTTCAGCAGCCGGTCGAGCATCTCGTCCTCGGTCTCTTCGGGAGCCGCCGGCGGGGGTGACGCGGTGGCGGGCGACGCGGCCGCGGCGACCTCGAGCTCCGCCAGCTCTCGACGGAGGTCTTGTACGGTGCGCACCGCCTCGGTGAACCGCCCCTTCTTGAGGTGCCTCGTCGCCTCGAGGTGGAGTCGCTTGGCGACCGCGCTCGGGGCGTGGTCCTCGGGGTAGCGGTCGAGCGTCTTTTCGGCGCGCTCCAGCTCCTCGGTGAGCGCGCTGGGGATCGCTTCGTGGAGCAGCATGAGGGTCTGCGCGGCCTCCTGCGCGACACTGTCGAGGGTCTCCTCGGTCAGGTTCGGCTCGCGCAGCTTCTCCCGGATCGCCTCGACCTCGCTCGAGATCTCCCCGAGCGGAATGCTGAGCTCGGCGGCCTCGCTGCGCAGTCCTTCGACCTGGGCCAGCAGACCCTGGAGGCCTCTCCAGTCCGATTCGAACTGGGTCATGCGTCGGTCGGTCGTGGCGATGTGCCGGACCGCGTCCTCGCGCTCCCCCTGGTCCAGGGCTTCCCGGGCCATACGGAGGTCCTCCGCGACCGCGATCCGGGCGCCGGTGCGCTCGAGGGATTCCCGCCGCTCTCCGAGCTCCGTAAGGCGCCGGTGAAGGAGATCGTCGCTTTCGGTCTCGAGCCGGGACTGGGCCGAGCGGAGGATGGCGAGCGCTTCGGAGATCCGACCGTCCGCCTCGCTCAGCGCCGCCTGGCAGAGCTCGTTCGTGAGGTCCGGGGCTCCCCGCCCGAGCTCCCGGATGAGGTCCATCTTCGACCGCAGGTCTCGGCTGATCGCCGCGTTCAGGTCCTCCTCGGGGGACGGAGTCGTGGGGGCCGTCCCGTGCCCGCCCGGGCCGGGGGCTTCCGCGGGAGCCGCGTTCGTGTCGCCGCCGTCGTTCGATCGGAGTCCTTCGATCGCGAGCCCCGTGGGAAACCCACAGACCGAGCAGTGGACCGCGGTCGATGGTATCGGTTGCTCGCAGATCGGACAGCTCGACGGCACAGTAGGTTCCTATTCTCACCCGGAGACGGTGCGCTCGCCCTTAATCCCTTTCGTCAGTCGCCTGCCTTCGAGAGTCGGAGGGCGAGAGAGGGCTACCCTCCCGAGAAAGTGGGGACGACCGTGAGGTGAACGGCCCGCTCGACGGGGGTGTCGAGCGGGACGGGGGTCTCTCCGACGAGGACCACGCACCCTTCGGGCGCCTCGCCGGCCGAGCGAACGACCGACCGCACGAGGGTACCGGGCGCGACGTCGAACCGGGCGCTCCGCGTCCGGCCGCCCCGCACGATCTCGACCTCGACCCGGAGCGTGGGGGGGGAGGCGCTGAGGGGGAGACTCTCCGCCGCCGGGGCATGTCCCCGAGCGTCCTTTGAACTCCCGCGATGCAAACGCATCACCAGATCTCGAATCTGGCGCCTTGGCCAAGCTAGGCTACCTCAGCACCTGGCCCGTCAGGAGTTCGCCCGGAATAAGGCCTTTTCCCGGCAGGCGCGGTGTCGAGCGTCCCTCAGGAGCCAACTCTGATATCGCCAAAGAGGCATGGCCGGACATGGCGCGCGGCCAATGGCCCATGGGTGTTGGCGCGTACACGGGCGCAGACCAGCCAACGGTCCCCGCGGACGACGGGTGGATCCATCCGGTCGAGGATAACCCTCCGCCAACCTTGCCCAGACCGAGCCACCGAAGGCGAAACTTGGTTGTCGTCGTGGCGGCCGTAGCTGTTGCAATCCCCATCGGGCTCTACACAGTTCCTATCTCACATTCATTCTCCGAACATCTCACCGCTCAGGGGGCGCGGGGGTCGTATGAAGCCACGATCGACCCCCCACAGGGGAGTTCTGTTTCGGGGACATGGTCTCTCCCCAGCGGACAGGGTGCCGACTTCTTCGTGGACGGTTCGAACGGTCAGGCCATCTACAATGGGTTCGGCAACAGCGGTTCGTTCAGTTTCGCGGCCAGCTCCCCTCCATTCACGCTGTTGGCCTACACGGGAAACGCCGGACCCGTCAACGTGTCGGGGACGTTTTCGTACCCGATTCTCTGATGACGTCGGGGTAGGCGATCCCGAAGGTCACTGAGGCTGAGAGGCGTCTATCCGGATCCGTGAAACCGCACATCCCGCCCACGAGCGCGACGCATAGCCACCGACCGACCGCCAACTCCTAGGGCTCGGTCTCCATCGCGGCCGTGGTCATCGCCGGCGGGGCGGGGACGGGGTCCGGATCGAGGACTTCAGCCGCGTGATGGCGTCGACCGGATACGGGTCCACGCCTCCCCGGTCCGCCAAGAATAGGCTCATGTGATCGCCGAGGGCGATCCCGGCCACGAGCGCCTGAAGGCGGTCATCGGACGGGAGCCTCGCCCGAGCGACGGGAACGGCCCGCGCCCGCAGCAGCCGCTCGAGGTACCGGAAGCTCTTCCGGACCAGGGCGGACTCGCCCGACCATTCGAGCAGCACGACGATGGACCGGCCGGCGCCGGCCCGGGAGAGGGCATCCCAGCCCACGAGGGCGTTGTGAAAGAGCTCGGGGACCTCGTCGAACACGGCCAACCGCTTCGCGTTCTCTTCGACCTGCGTCTTCCACCGTCGGGCGAGGGGCACGAACGAATTCTCCGCGTACACGAACGGAAGACGCTCACCGACCTGCCGAGCGAGGACCGCGGCCGGCCCGCCCTTGCGGGCGTACTCGCGGATTCGGGCGCGGGTTGCCTTCGCCGTCCGCGCGACGCGGCTCTCGAGAGATTCCGGGAAGGCCGGGTCAAGCAGTCCGAGGACCCCGCCCAGCAGGTGACCGACCGCCGAGCGAGGGGGAAGCCCCGGAGGCACCCCGAGCACCGGGACCCCGTCCGATTGGGCACGCTCTCGGAGCGCCCCGCCCGACGTGACGACCGTTCGGCGCGCTCCCGCGCGACCGGCCGCGTCGTACGCGGCGAGGGTCTCCCACGTGTTCCCCGAATAGCTGACGAGCAGCACGTCGGTGCGACCGTCCACCGAACGTGGGAGGTCCGGCGAGCGAACGACGGAGAGCGTCGCCCGACTCTCCGCGTCGACAACGCCGCGGGCGAGGTCCGCCGCGATCGCGGACCCTCCCATCCCGACGGCCAGGAACCGTAGGGAATCCCCCGCGGACGTTCGAGCGAGTTCCCGACCCGAACGGTACCCCGATTCGAGGGCGTCCGGCAATGTCGCGGCGAGCGCCCGCATGCGGGCCGGACCGTCGAGCCCCGAGGACGCCATCGGCCCCCAGGGGGGCCGGCGAGAGATATCTCTTACGGACCCGGTCCGGGGCGCCGTCTCGTCCAAGGAAAGTTGAAGAGGCCCCGGCTACCATGCTCAGAACGGACCGTCCGTTCTAGGACGGCCCGGAAGGCATTTCCCAATGGCCGAGGAGAGCAGGGTCGTTCCTCCTGCGGAACCCCGCGTCTCCACCGGGAACCCCTCCCTCGACGCCATGCTCGAGGGGGGCCTGGTCGCCCGCCGCCCGTACCTCGTCGTGGGCCCCTCGGGCACCGGGAAGACCACGCTCTCGATCCAGTTCCTGTGCGAGGGGGTCCGCCGCCATGAGCGCGTCCTCCTCGTGACGCTCGAAGAGCCCCCGAACGAGGCCCGCGTCAACCACCGGGGTCTCGAGCCCGAGCTCAGCCGGGTCGAGGTGTTCGACGCGATCCCCGACATCATGCGCTACGAGCGGACGCCGTTCAAGGACATCTCCTCCGTCCGGTCGGCGATCCCCTTCGCCCAGGTGCCGTTCAAGATCCGCCAAAGCCCCGAACTGGCGAGCGTCGAGGTGACGATCACCGCGCTCGAGCAGATGCTCCGGACCGAGGTGATCCGCAAGGGCTACACTCGGCTCGTGATCGATTCGCTCACCGCGCTGCAGTACTTCTGCATGAAAGGGTTCGACCCCGTCGCCGGGGCGCAATCGTTCCTTCGGTTCCTCTCGGACCTGCGGGTGACGACGATCCTCACGGTGGAGGCTCCCCTCGAGGACGTCGAGACGGCCGAGCGGTCGCTCGCACGCGGAGAGATCCGTCTCTTCCGCTGGGAGCTCGACGGCCAGACCGTCCGCGCCCTTGGCGTCGAGAAGTTCCGCGGGAGCTCCCACGACGTCCGTCTCCATCCGTACCGTATCGGCCCGAATGGGATCGACGTCAACCTCGAGACGACGATCTCCCGGGACACCCGCCAGATCATCGGGCCGATCATCCGACATCCCGAGCCCGCGGAGGCGGCCGCTCCGGCCGCTCCGTTCGTCTCGGCCGTCACGCCGCTCCTCGACGAGATGCGCGACCTGGTCCTGCTCGGAGCGGACGTGGCGCCCGCGCGGACCGAGATCGAGGCGGCCCTTGCCGCGACGAACGGTGGGCGGCTGGAAGAGGCACAGGCCCATCTTTCTCGGGTCTCGTCGCTCGTCATGGTCCTCGTCGACCGGTTGAAGGGCCCGCGACCGGTCGCGCCGGCCGACCCCGGGGCGGCTCTCGCCCTCCAGCGAGTGCTCGCCCGGGCCGATTCGGTGCGCACGGGGATTCCGCCGACCAGCCTACCCCCGGCCTCGGTCCTACAGGTGCAGCTCGGCGCCCTCCTCTCCCTTTTGCCCGTCCCGGTCCCGGTGCCACAGCCTGCCCCTACACCGGTCATCGCCGAGGCCGCTCCCCCCAAAGCGGTCGGCCCTTCTCCCGCCCCCGAAGCGCCCCGTCCGGTTCCCACGATCCGCGGCGTTCCCCGATCATCCCCCGAAAACGCCCCCACTCCGCCATCGCCCAAGGCGGAACCCCCGGCCGTGCCCTTTACCGTCCGGGAAACGACGAAGCCCGAGAAGGTCGTGGAAGCCCCGCGACCGGCCGTGGTCAGACCGCCTCCCGTTCCTCCCAAGCCCCGGTCGTCGGTGGTCGCGCCTCGCGCCCCGAAGCCGTCGCCCGCCCCGCCCCCGCCACCCGGCCTCCGAAAGGCGGAGCCGCCACCGCTTCCCAAGACCGCGGTGCCCGAGTGGCAGACGCCCACGACGCCCCCTCCCCCGCCATCGGTGAACCCCGTTTCGGTCGATCATCCAGCGCCGAGCCCACCTCCCGTCCTCTCGCCGCCCACCGCCGCCCGAGCGACGGTGGCACCGACGAAGAAGCGGCGAAAAACAACGGCGGCGCCCCCGAGCAAGAAAGCCCCCGCGCCCGCTCGAGCGTCGGTCCCGCACGAAGCACTGGTCGAGCCGGCGGCCGGGCCCGCCGTCATCGTTGCGGAGCCGACGACCGCGCCTTCGCCACCGGTCGGCCCGCCCGTCCCCGCCGGAACGGCCGTCCCCCCGAAGCCCCGCCGACGGGCTCCCCGCAAGCGAAAAGCACCGCCCGTCGTCTCGGTCGAGGTCGAGCCTATCCCGCCCGGGGTGTTCGGTACCCCCGATGAAGGGGCCGCTCGTCCCGATCCGCCGGACCCGTCGGTCCCACCGGAGGACTAGATGAACGCGGAGGAGCCGGTCACGGCGCGGGTCCCGACCGGGGTACCGGGGCTCGACCGGATGCTCGGCGGGGGACTCATGCCCGGACGTCCGTACTTGATCACCGGCGGTACCGGGAGCGGCAAAACGCTTCTCGGGATCACGTTCCTGCTCGAGGGAGTGCGGCGCGGGGAGGAGGTCCTCCTGGTCGCGGTGGACGAGCCTCCGAGCGAGATCGTGGAGAACGTTCGCTCCCTTGGATGGGACCTCTCGGCGATCAAGACGCTGGACGCCAACCCGGGGCTGCGCGGAATCAAGCGGAACGTGGCCGTCCAGGAGATCCGCGCGATGAACGACCTGAAGTCGATGCGGGACGTCGCCGCGGAAGCGAAACGCGCCGATGCGGAGGACATCGCGATCCAGGGGATCCAGCTGAAGCTGCGCCAGCAGATGGCCGACCGGCCGTTCCGGCGGGTCCTGGTCGATTCGATCACATCGATCCGTCGCTTTGCGGTGAAGGCCTCGGTCGACCCACAGGCGGAGCGGACCGAGATCCAGTCGCTCCTACGGTTCCTATCCGAGGCGGGCGTCACGGCCCTCATCACCGCGACGCCGAGCGACCCGGGAGTCCTCAATCCCGAGGAGGTCCTCACGCGCGGCGAGGTCCTGCTCACGCGCAAGTGGGTCGGGGACCGCTCCATCCGGCAGATCAAGATCGTCCGGATGCGAGGGTGCGCGCACGACCCGGAGCGCCGGCCGTTCGTGATCACCTCGCAGGGCATCGTCCTCGGCTGAGGACCAGCGGGCGCGTGGGCCCGTCGATGGGCACGGGAAGGTGCGGGGGCCGCCCGGCGGCGCTATGGAAGGACGGACCGGTCGCGCGATAGCCAGCGGGCCGCCGCCACCCGGACGCGAGGCGAACCGTACACGCTCACCGCCCAATCGGCCGGGGCACGGGCGGCGAGGGAGCGCCAGGGGCCGGGGGAGCGGAACGGGAACGTCGGGCGCCCGTCAAGGAGGACCCGTACGGTCCCCCAACTGTCCCCCGCCGCCCGGTGCGGCTCGAGGCCCGCCAGGTCGATGAGGATGGAACCGGGGGGGCTCCGGACCCCGGCAGCGATGGCGTCCTCGAGGGCTCGCCGCTCCTCGGGGAGGTGGAGCAGCCGCCGCCACGCCGCGCGGGCAGAGCCGTCGACCTCCCTCCAGCCGAACGCCCGCTTGTACAGGCGTCGCGCGAGGAGGCCTTCCGCGAGCTCTCCGCTGACCCCCGTTCGGTCGCGAAGGCGCGACAAGAGCTCCCCGTCGGTCCAGCGGAACTGCTCGCGCGCGACGTCGGGGAAGCCGGGCTGGCGTTCGACCGCCGCCTGGGCCATCATCTCGGCGGCCCGGACGGTCTTGTGGTAGTAGACGGTGGAATACATCAGGGCGCGTCCGACCAGGAACCCTTCGACCGCGCTCCGTCCTTTCTCCGCGAAGACGACGTGTCCCCCGCCCGCACGGATCGTCTCGAGCAATCGGCCCGCGTCGACCGCTCCATGGCCGACGCCGGTGTAGTGGGCGTCGCGCTGGAGGTAATCGATCCGGTCCGCGTCGACGGCGCTGTGGAGGATCGCTCTCTCGAGGCCGGAGGCGGAGGCGCCTCGAGTGGGGTCGACCAGGTCCGCGACCTCCTTCGGGCGGAGGTCGAACCGCTCGAGGATGCGGGGGACCTCCGCCGCGGCCGGGGGCCAGGCCGGGTCGGTCCCTTCGATGCGCGCGCGGGAGATCCCTTCGTGGCTCCTGCCGAGGACCTCGGCCATCGGGCCATCGAGGGTGTGCGAGAACGGGCCGTGCCCGAGGTCGTGGAGGAGCGCCGCCGCCGTCACCCGCCGCCGGGCCCGGCCCTCGAGGCCCAGCCGGTCGGCCATCTGGCCCGCGACCCAGAACGTCCCGAGCGAGTGCTCGAGACGGGTGTGGTTGGCGCCGGGGAAGACGAGGTGGGCGAACCCGGTCTGTCGGATCCCCCAGAGACGCTGGAACTCTCCGGTCCCGATGAGGGCGAGCGCCGGGCCGTCCAGCAGGATCGTGCCGTGCACGGGGTCGAAGATCGATTTTCGGGTGCTTCGGCGTTCCATCGGTAGCTCCGGCACCGACCAGTCCGCGGGAGGGATAAGGCGGCCGGCGGGCGCGGGTCCGGTTCCCCTTGAGGACGAACGTATTTATGACGTCACGGCCGTCCGCCGGTGCGGATGGCAGAAGGCGACCCCATCGAGTCGGGAAAGGCGGCGTCGCCGATGGACGACATCCGACGCCGGTTCCGGGCCGCCCAGGAGGCGGAAGCGCGGCCGGACCGGGCCCAGTACACGAGGGCCCTCAAAGAGTTCCTCGCCGCGGTCGAGCAGAAGCCGTCCGACCTCACCGCGGAAGCCGCCGAGCTCACCCCGATGCTGCACGAGGCCGCGATGGCGTTCTACCGGACATCGCAGCCCGACCTCGCGCGCCGGGCGGCGGACCTCGGGCTGGAGCTCACTCCCGGGAACGCTTCGCTCCTCCACGACAAGGCGCTCATCCTGCTCGCCCAGAACCAGGACCTTCCCGAGGTGGTGACCCTCGTCGACCGCGCGATCGAGGGGAACCCACACGACAAGGGACTTTGGGCGACCCGGGCCGACGCCCTGCGGCTCCTCGGGCGTTCCGACGAGGCGGTCGATTCCTACCTGCGCGCCCAGGACCTGGACGTCGCGTCGACCCAGTACGTCGACAAGGCGCTCAAGTTGGCCCCGACGCACTCCGGCGCGCTCCACAAGAAGCTCTCGCTCGCACGGGCGATCGGCGGAGAGCTGCAGGCCCTCGCGGCGTGCGACGAGCTCCTCAAGACGAACCCGGACGACCTCGACCTCCAGTTCGCCCGCGCGGAGCTCCTGGTCGCCGTGGGGAACCTTTCCGAGGCCCTCGCGCCGCTCGACAAGGTCCGGGCCGCCCGTCCGGACGACGCGAGGACCGCCCTCCTGCGGGCGCATATCCTCTTCCAGCTCGGTCGCAACGAGGAGGCGATCCCGATCGCGAAGGCGATCGTGGAGGGGACGACGGCGCCCGAGGCGAACGCCCTCACGGAGCTCGCGCGGCTTTCGGAGGCGGCGTCGCCGGACCTCGCGCTCGTGGCCCGTCAGCGGATCCTGCAGATCGACCCCCGAAATCTCCAGAACCTTCTCGACCTGAGGGACCTGGCGCTCCGGCTCGACCGGGTGGAGACCGCGCTCTCCGCGTGCCACGCCATCCTCGAAGTCCAGCCCGACAACCTCGAAGCGCTCCGCGGGATCGCCGAGCTCGAGCTGGCGAACGGGCATCCCGACGAAGGGATCGAGGCGTACCGGCGCCTGCTGAAGGTCCACCCGCACGCCCTCACGGAGCTCCGCAAGGCCCTCGACCTGGCCCGCGAGCAGCGGAAGCCCGACGCCGTCCGCGAGTTCGCCGAGGCGGTCCTCGCCGAGGAGCCTCTCGACCTCGAGGCCCAGCTCGAGCTGGCCCGGACGCTCTCGACCGCGGGGGACGTCGCGGGCGCCGTTCGGGCGTACGACGCGCTCCTCGAGGCCCACCCGGGAGAGCTTCCGTACCTGCTCGAGAAGAAGGAGATCGTCGCGAGGACCGACGACCCGGCGCAGATCGCGCCGGTCATGGACGAGCTGTTCCGTCTCGACCCGACCCGCACGGATGTGGCCGTCGAGCGCGGCAACCTGTACCTCTCCCTCGCCTACGACCGGCCCGAAGGGTCCGCCGAACGCGACCAGGCGGCCCGGACGGCGCTGGTCTCCTACGAGCGAGCCTCGAGCGACCCCGAGGCGGCCAACGTGAGCGAGCTCGGCATCGCTCGAGCGTCGCGGCTCGTCAACGACCCCGAGCGTGCGATCCGCGCGTACGAGTCGTTCCTGGAACGCGAAGGGAATCACATGCGCCACGACATCCTGAAGGAGCTCGGCCATGCCCTCCGCGAGACCGGCCGGTACGCGGAAGCGATCGAGGCGTACGGCCGCGCGATCGGCGGCGGACTCGAGGACCCGGACCTGTTCTGGGGGGCGGCCGAGGTCTCCGCGGAGGTCGGCCAGGAGGCGCGGGCCCTCCAGCTGCTCGACGTGCTGCTGCGCAAGGACCCGAACAACCCTCTCTTCCTCAGGAAGAAGGGGCAGCTCTTGCTCCGATCCGGCCACCGGACCGAGGCGCTCACGGCCCTTCAGCAGGCCGTCCAGGCCGCCCACGGGGACCCGCACGCGTTCTTCGAGGTCGCCGAGGCGCTGCGCGCGCAGGGCGCCTACGCGGACGCGATCACGTACTACCGCCGCGGCCTCGAGGTCGACCCGAAGAGCCGTCACGGTCGTCTCGCTCTCTCGGAGACGCTCCTCCTCTCGGGCCAGTATCCCGAGGCGGTGCAGATCGCCGACCCCCTCCTCAAGGAGGACCCGAACGACCTCGCGGCGTGGAAGGCGCGGGCCGACGCGTTCCGCGCGATGGGCCGCTCGAACGAGGTCCTCTACTCCCTGAAGGCGATCCTCCTCCTCGAACCGGAGAACGGGCCGGCGCTCCTCGAGATGTTCCGTCTCCATCGCGACGCCAAGGAGACGAAGGAGGCGTACGAGACGCTCGTCAAGCTGCTCGCATCCACCGCACCTGAGGCCCAGGACGCGACGCTGCACCTCGAGCGGGGAGACCTCGCGGCGACCCTCGGGAAGACGGAGGAAGCGAACGAGGCGTACGAAAAGGCCGCGTCGCTCGACCCCGTCATGAAGGTCGAGATCGCGACCCGCCGGGCGCGCCTCCGACTGACCGCGGGCCGACCGGACCTCGCTCTCGAAGTACTCGACGAGGGGATGAAGGCCGTTCCGCCCGGTTCTCCGTCCAGCATCGCGGCCCTCCTCTTGCGTGCCGAGATCCTGGGCGCCCTCGAGCGTCCGGCCGAGGCACGCGGGGCGTACGACGAGGTCCGGCAACGGGACCCCAAGTCGCCGGTCGCGCTCGCCGGCATCGGAAGGTCGATGCTCGACGAGGGGAAGCACGCCGATGCGGTCGAGTTCCTGCGGGGCGCGATCCCCCAGGTCCCGCCCCAGGAGTCCCTCTATCTGCTCCTCGCGGAGGCCCATAGCGGCCTCGGCCAGGCCGACCTGGCGGGCGAGGCGGTGAAGAAGGCCGTCGAGGCGCTGCCGAAGAGCGTAGCGCTCTGGGTCCGCGCGGGGGAGCTCGCGGTCGCCCGCCAGGCGTGGCCGGAGGCGGCCTCCGCGTTCGCCCACGCGCTCGCGTTAGGGCCGGCGGACGGCGAGGTCCTCGCACGTGCTGGGTTCGTCGCCGAGCGGATGGAGCATCCCAACGAGGCGCTCGCCTTCTACGACCGGGCCACCGAGGCCGACCCGGCGAACAAGCAGGCGTGGACCAGCCGGGGGCTCGCGCTCCTTGCGACCGGTCGCCCCACCGATGCGCAGACGAGCTTCGACCGCGCGCTTTCGCTCGACTCCGACTACGGGCCGGCGAAGGACGGCAAGAAGCTCGCCCTCCAGAGGACCCGGGACGCCGAGGTGCAGCGGTTCGCGCGCGACGCGCTCCAGCTGGAGGCCCGCCTCAACCGGACGGTCACGAAGAACGACCTGTTCGTCACGCTCCACGTCCCCTACGAGTTCCTGGAGCCGGTGCTCTCCGCGATCGGGCGGAACGCAAAGGTCGACCTCGACCGTCTCGACGCCAACGAGGTCCGCGACCTCGAGAACGCTTCCTATCACCTCATCACATCGGCGGTCGAGCACCGGCCCGCGGGGATCGAGCGACGGGGGTTCACGCTGGCCGACGTCGCGGTCCTTTCTCCGCCGGCGTACTCCCTCGACCAGATCGAGCGTCTCTTCGGCTACTTGCGCGCGGTGCTCGAAGCCGACCTGCGTCCCGAGAACCTCAAGCTGACGCCGGATGTCGAGGAGCTCGCGCGTAGGGCCCTCGTGCTCCCCGCGGAGCAGCGGACCCTCTTCCAGCTCGTCCGCACGCTCCGGGTGGGGATCTACAAGGCCCGACTGATCAAGGTCGTCGAGCAGGCGGGGTCCGCGGTGCACGCACCGCTGGCATCGCTGGACCTCGGGGCATATTCCCCGGAGTTCCGCTCGCGCGCGGCGGCCGAGGCGGGGGCGGAGGGCGCCGAGGAGTACTCCGGTCCCACGGGCCTCTCCGAGGTCCCCGAGGGCGTCGAAACCGTGGTCGTGCCTGGTCCTTCGGCCGAATGGGACGCGGGCACCGATGGGACCGTTGCTCACGGAGGGACCGTATCCCCCGCCGCCGGGACCCGCCGATGCGTTGGGTGCGGGGGCATCGCGTCCGTGGCGCACGGGTGCGGCGCTCCGCTCTGCCAGCACTGCGTCGGCCAGTTCCCGAGCTGCCCCAAGTGCGGCCAGCCCGTCACTACGCTCACCTCTCGGCCGCTCAGCGGGGTCACCGTCGAGGCCCCGTCCGATCGCACGGTCACCCGCGGAGGTGGGATTGGCAGTGGTCTGAAGGGGGTCTTCCAACGGAAGCCGGCTCCGGCCCGTGCGGACGCGCCGCATCACGAGACCCACCCGGCGAAACCGGCGGCTCCCGCCCGGCCCGAACCCCCCACGAAGCCGGCGAGGCCGGCGACGGAGCGTCCCCGCGCCCCAGCCGCCTCCGCCGGCCGGGCCCCCCCGAAGTCTGCGGCCGCGACGGCCCCCTCAGCCCCGACGGCCCCCGCCGGCAAAGCGCCGGCCAAGCCGGAAAACGAGCCTCCCGCTCCGGTCACTCCCCCGGCCCGGCCCCGCCGGGAAAAGCCCGACGACGAGCCGCGCCTCTGAACCGAAACGCGGCACCTGAACTCTTATAGCGGAAGCCGCTCTTTCATCGGAGGACGTTACGATGACAGGACCCTCGATGGCCATGCAGCCGGTGCGCACGAAGTGGAGCGGGGCGCTCCTCACGGCGTTGTTCCTCATCCTGGCCGTGGTCCTTTTCCTCCTCTTCTACGAGGTCTTCACGGCCAACCAACACTTCACCGCCCTCCTGCTGATCGGCATCGTCTCGCTCCTCTTCGCCCTCGGCTGCTACCTCGCGGAATCGCTCTCCCGGAACCCCAGCTACCAGCGCTCTCTCGCCTGGGGGTTCTTCGGGATGGGGTTCGCGGTCCTGTTCCTGACGGTCGGCCTCGGCCAGTACTACCTCGGCAGCGGCGTGATCAACACCGTGGACCAGCTCATCGGGTTCGTGGTCCTCCTCATCGTCCTAATCGTCACGGTCGCGCTCATCGGCTGGCGCGTTCGCGCGGTCCGTGCGACGGAGAACCAGCAGGTCCCGAGGACCGAATGGCGGAACGAGCCCGCCCCGTCCGCGTTCTCGTACGCGGCCGCGAACTCCCCGAGCGTCCCGACGACCGCTCCCCCGCCTACCACTGCTCCGACGAACACTCCCCCCTCCACCCCGCCCCGGAGCCCGTAGGATGGCGGCCAACGCTCCCCCTCCGCCGCTGCCGCCGCCCCCGCCGAGCGGTGCCTTGACGTGCCCCAAGTGCGGGTCGGGTGCCCCTCCCGGGTCCCGCTACTGCAACATCTGCGGGTCGTCGCTGTTCACTCAAGGGGGCAGCTCGACCGGCACCCAAGCGCCGGCCGGCGCTCCTCCGGTCGACCTCCGGGAGAAGGTCGAGGACAGCCGAGGGGCCCTCAAGCGCCTCCAGCTCCTGATCCCCGGCTTCCGCGGCTACCGGCAGGGCGAGGACATCCGGGCAGCCGACAGCTTCCTGCGGACCCAGGTCGCGGACAAGGTCAAGAACGCGCGTGCGACCATCGAGAACGCCCGCACCGCGCTCACCAACGCGAACCAGTTCCAAGCGCTCTACGACCTCGCCCCCATCATCGCCGACCTTCTTCGCCTCGAGGGGCAGATCCGATTCGCGGAGCAGGGGTACACGGGCATCTCGCCCGCGGTGCGCATCAACCCGCAGCAGCTCGACCGACTCTACGAGTACGATTACGGGTTCGCGCAGGCCGCGGACCAGCTCAACCAGACGATCGCCTCGCTGCCGTCCATCGTGACGGGAGCGAACCCGGCCGCGGTCTCGACCCTCGTCGCGACCGCGCGGGGCCAGGTCAACCAGCTCGACCAGGCGTTCAAGGCCCGCATCCAGGTCATCGAGGGGATCCGGATTTCGTAGAACGGAACTAGTAGAGAGGAGATCGAACGATGGTCACGAACGCACCTATCCCGGCGAAAGGCGGCAGTCTCTTCGGGTCGACCACGATCAACTGGGAGGACGTCTACAAGGGCCCCAACGTGATGTGGCGCGTCCCGCGCAACATCCGACTGAACGACAACGTCGTCGTCCGCCAGGACGAGACCGCCGTCTTCTACCGGGACGGTAAGGTCCTCGCCTACCTCGACCGGCCGGACCGCTACGCCCTCACGAGCATCAACGCGCCGATCGTCGGGAACCTCGTCAAGGAGCTCTCGGGGGTCCGCCAGGAGGCCGAGGTCTACTACCTCCAGCGCCGCATCTTCGACGGAAAGTTCGGGAGCACCGAACCGTACGTCTTCCGCGACGCGGACTTCGGGCTCGTGCAGCTGCGGGTCTTCGGGCAGTACCGTTGGAACGTCGGCGCGCCGGACAACTTCATCAACCAGTTCGTCGGGACGTTCGGGGCCGTCACCACGCCCGATGTCGAGGCACGGCTCCGCGACCAGATGGTCATCCTCGTCTACAACAGCCTTGGGAAGCTCAAGGACCAGGGCATGCGGGTCACCGACCTCGCGACCCAGCTCACGACGATCGAGCAGGCGGTGCTCGGGTTCGCCCCGCAGCATTTCGGACCTCTCGGCGTCGAGATCAAGCAGATCCAGGGGCTCTCGATCAACCTCCCCGACGATGTCCAGAAGGCCGTCAACACCCGCTCGGAGATGAGCGTCCTCGGCGTGAACTACATGCAGTACCAGGCCGGGCAGGCGATGACCACCGCCGCCGCGAACCCCTCCGGCACGGCGGGCTCGCTCGCGGGCGCGGGCGTCGGTCTCGGCGCCGGCATGGGCATCGGCTACGGGATGTCCGGTCAGATGCAGGGCATGTACGGCCCCGGACCCGGTCAACCGTGTCCGAAGTGCGCCACCCTCGTTCCGGCGGGGGTCCGATTCTGCCCCAACTGTGGGACCGCGATGGGCGGAATGGCGCCCGCGCCGGCCCAGGGCCCTCCGTGCCCGAAATGTAGCCAGCCGAACGCGCCCGGGACCAAGTTCTGCGCGAACTGCGGCGCGTCCCTCGCGCCCCCTCCCGCTCGCAAGTGCCCGAAGTGCGGGTTGGACGCACCCGGCACCGGCAAGTTCTGCCCGAACTGCGGGGCCACCCTATAGTCTCGCGAGGTCGCCCGAGCGGTCCGCCATT
>JBKQUP010000003.1:0-43959 GCA_052325545.1 Thermoplasmata archaeon | reverse complement strand
AGCATGTAGACCAGGAGCACGAAGTAGAACGGCGCGCCGAGGAAGAGGAGGTCTTGGAAGTAGATCGTTAGGAGGAGGTCCGAGTAGATCACCCCGAAGCCCCCGATGACGGGCCCTTCGATCCCGTTGTAAGTGGGGTCACCCGCCAGGGTCTGGAAGTACGGGACCCCGGTGGTGTTGTTCCTCGAGTAGACGCCCATCTGCCACGCCCAGATCCCGTTCGACCCGATCTGGTAGTGGAACGTCACGGTGTACGGCGCAGTGCCGTTAACCGGGGTTTGGTTCGAGTCGGGAAGGGGGGTCGGGTTGGGCAGGACGGTGAGCGGGTACGGCTGCGTGCAGTATGGAGAGCTGTTCCCGGTAGCTCCCGGACAGGTGCTGATGTAGAGGAACAGCTCGTACGGCGTGCGGTTGTTCTGGGGAACGTTCGCCGGAAAGACCGTCACGGTCCAGGTGAAGTTGGTGCTCGCCGTGCCCGTGTACGGAGAGACGGTCGCGTTCTGCATCACCTCATTTCCGTTGGAAAGGGGCACGTTGTTCGGCGAGCTCGAGAGGCCCACCGGGGTGAGGATCTCCTGGGTGAACACGACCGTGGCGATCGGGGCCACGGCGAGGACGATGACGAGGCCGATGATGGCCAGGACCCGGGGTCGCTTGGTGCCTGCCCAGATCGGTAGCGCGAGGCCGAAGAGGAGGACCGCCGGGATGGCGATGATCACGGAGACGTAGGCGTAGGTCGCAAAGACGGCACCGACCGCGAGAAGGATGAGGATGATCCGACCGGGGGGGGTCGAAAGGAAATGCCTAAAGCGGCCCTGAGGTTGCTGCGCCACGGGACGGGAGGGCAGGCCGACCTCCCTTTATTAGGTGATGGCAGAGTCGTCCGGACCCGTGTCGGAACCGCGCGTGTCTCTCGCGCTGATCGTGCTGGACGGCCTCGGGGACCGCCCGAATCCCGCGACCGAGAACCGCAGCCCCGTCGAGTCCGCCGCGACCCCGAACCTCGACCGGTTGACCGCCTCCGGGATGATCGGCGAGGTCGTGGTCGTCGGTCCGGGGGTCGCGCCCGAGTCGGATGCCGGAGTGTTCGCGCTGCTCGGCTACGACCCGATCCATGACTCCCCCGGTCGAGGCGTCCTCGAAGCGCTCGGGGCGGAGGTCCCACTCGCTTTGGGGGACGTTGCCCTACGGTTGAACTTCGCCACGGTGGATGGGGACGGAACGGTCCTCGACTCCCGCGTGGGCCGTTCCCTCGGAACGAACGAGGCCCGGGACCTCGCCCGGGGGATCACGGACGCCAATCTCCTCGGCGCCGAAGGGATCCGGGCGGAGGTACGCGCGACCGTGGGGCACCGGGGAGTCCTCTGGTTGCACCCCGTCGAAGGGGGTTCGCTCTCGCCGGAAGTGTCGAACGCCGACCCGTTCTACGAGAGGGTCGGCGGGATGGGCCAGGCCCGGCGGCCCGAGGCACCGAAGATCCTCGAGGTGACGCCGACGGACGCATCGCCCGAGGCGGCCCGGACGGCGCGGGCGATCAACCTATTCCTGTCTCGCGCGCGGGACGTCCTTGCCGGTCACCGGGTCAACGCACGGCGAGCGTTGGGGGGAAAGAAGGTCGCGAGCGGGCTGCTCGTCCGTAACGCCGGAGCCCTGCCCCGGACGCCGCCCCCGTCGTTCGAGGAGAAGCACGGGGTCCACGGTGCCGCGGTAACGGAGATGCCCGTCGAGCGGGGGATCGCCCGAGTGCTCGGCCTGGAGGACCGCTACGTCGGTCCCATGGGGCCGGACCGCGACGGCGGCTATCGGGAGCGGGCCCGCGTGACGAGAGAGCTCCTTGCCCGGAACCCGTTCGTCTACGTACATCTCAAGGGCCCGGACGAACCCGGCCACGACGGCAACGCTCCCCTCAAGCGGGAGATCGTGGAAGCGATCGACCGGTCGTTCTTCGGCCCGTTCCTCGAGGGCCTCGACCTCTCCCGGGTCCGGTTCGCGGTCACCGCCGACCACGCGACCCCGTGCATCCTCAAGGGCCACTCCGATGACCCCGTCCCGTTCCTGCTTTCGGGGGCCGGGGTGCCGGCGGGGGAGAGCGCAGGCACCGCGAAGTTCGGGGAATCGGCGGCGTCCCACGGTTCCCTGGGAAGCCGGACCGGTGCGGACGTGCTGCGGCTCCTGTTCCACCCCCCGATTTCCGCGAAATGATCGCCCGCGGGCTCATCGTCCCCCGGGACCGAGGGGAGCAGGTCCGACGGGACCTCGTTGCCGCCGGGCTCTTGCGCTCCGACCTCGAGATCCGCCACGAGGGGGAATCCCTCGTCCTACCGCTCGTGGAGGGACCGGACGGGATCCCTCTCTCGTGGGGAGAGGTCGTGGAGCGGGATTTCCGAGAGAGCGCCCGCAAAGGGCCGGCCCGCTACCGGGACCTCCTCCCCTGGCCCGAGGCCGAGAAGGACGCCCTTCCCCGCTCGTTCGACATCGTGGGCGACGTCGTCCTCATTCGGCTCCCCGACCCGCTCGAGCCCCGGAAGGAGGCGGTGGGGGATGCGCTGCTGCGGTTCGTGCCGGGCGCGCGTCTCGTCGGACTCGACCACGGCGTCCACGGACCCGAGCGACGCCGGCGGGTCGAACGCATTGCGGGTTCCGGCCCCTGGCGGACGCGGCACCGGGAGAACGGGGTCGAACTCGAGGTCGATGTCGAGCGGGCGTACTTCTCCCCCCGCCTCGCGCGCGAGCACGCCCGGGTCGCCGAGGACGTGCGCGCCGGGGACCGGGTCTACGACCTCTGCTGCGGCGTCGGGCCGTTCTCCGTCACGATCGCCCACCTCGGCCGCGCCGCGAGCGTTACGGCCGTCGACGCGAACCCCGACGCGATCGCGCTCCTTCGCGATACCTTGGCCCGTCATCCGTTCGCCGGCCGGGTCGAAGCGGTCCGGGCCCGGCTCGAAGAGTTCCTGCCCGCCGCATCGCCCGTGGAGCGGGTCGTGCTCAATCTCCCTCACGAAGGGATTAAGTACCTCGCCTCGGTGGCGCGGACCGTCGCGCCCGGGGGTCGGCTGTACTATTACGAGGTCGTTTCCCGGCCGGAGTTCGCAATCAGGGGGGTCGCGCTCATGAATTCGCTCGTGGCCGTGGGAAGATTCGCCGTCGTCGCCGAACGCGTGGTCCATCCGTACTCCCCCACCTCCGACCTGGTCGCCTTCGAGCTCGAGAGATCGGGGTGATACGGGAACGATGGCACGGGTCGTAAGCCTCTCCGAGGTCTCCGAATCCGACCTTCCCCTCGTGGGGGGGAAAGCGAGCAAGCTCGGCGAGTTGGTCCGCCAGGGACTGCCCGTGCCGCCCGGCTTCGTCCTGACGACCGAAGCGTACGACGCGTTCGTGAGCGAGACGGTCCTCAAGACCGAGCTCCCGGCCGCGCTCGCATCGATCCAGACCGAACAACCCGAAACGATCGACACGGCGTCTCAGCGGATCCGTCACGCGTTCGAGACCGCCCCCTTCCCGCCCACGCTCCAGCACGAGATCGAGACCGCCTACGAGTCGTTCGCCCGCCAGTTCGGGGTCCGGTTCTGCGCCGTCCGTTCGAGCTCCACGGCCGAGGACCTCGAGGGGGCGTCCTTCGCGGGGCTCCAGGACACGTACCTCAACGTCACCGGGACCGACCAGGTCGTGGCGGCAGTGCGCAAGTGCTGGGGGTCGCTCTTCACGCCTCGGGTGCTCATCTACCGCCATCGAAAAGGGTTCGACCAGGGAGCCGTGCGTCTCGCCGTCCTCATCCAGAAGATGGTCGACGCCAGCGTGAGCGGGATCCTGTTCACGCGGGACCCCAACACCGGGGAGAACCACATGATCGTGGAGGCGGGCTGGGGCCTCGGGGAAGCGATCGTCGGAGGCGAGGTCACTCCCGACCACTACGTCATCGACGGGGCCTCGCTCAAGGTCGTTCACAAGCAGTTATCCGAGCAGCGGATACGGCTCGTCCGCGCCGAAGGAGGAGGGAACCGACGTGAGGATGTCCCTGCGGACCAGCGAAGCGTGCAGAAGCTTCCCGACCACCGCCTACAGCGGCTCGTGTCGCTCGCCCGGCTCATCGAGTCCCACTACCGGCGGCCGATGGACGTCGAGTGGTGCGGCGACGAGGACACCCTCTACATCGTCCAGGCGAGGCCCGTGACGACCATCCCGAAGTCCACCGCTCCGGGCACGGACGAGGCGGGCGGCCTTCCCACGACCGAGAAATCGTCGGCGGGCAAGGAGGCCCCGTTCCTCCGGGGCTTCGGTGCCAGTCCCGGGGTCGCTGCCGGAGTGGCCCGGATCCTCCACGGCTCGGCCGAGATGGAGAAGCTCAAACCGGGCGAGATCCTCGTCACCTCGATGACGACGCCCGACATGGTCCCGGCGATGTCCCGGGCGGCGGGGATCGTCACCGATGAGGGAGGGATGACCTGCCACGCGGCGATCGTGTCGCGCGAGCTCGGTGTCCCGTGCATCGTGGGCACCCGCGAGGCGACGAAGCTCGTGGTGGACGGCAGCGAGATCACGGTCGACGGGAAGACCGGGTCGGTGTACCGAGGGATCGTCCATTTGGGAAAGTCCTCCGGGGCGGCCGGCGCGGCCACCCAGACCCCGACGTCCGGGCACCCGCACGAAGGCACCCCGATCACGGCGACGAAGATCTACGTCAACGTGGGAGTGCCCGAGAAGGCGGACGACTACGCCCGTCTCCCCGTCTCAGGGGTCGGACTGCTGCGCATCGAGTTCATTTTCACGGCGCACATCCGGGAACATCCGCTCGCCCTCCTCAAGAAGGGAAAGAAGGACGAGCTCGTCCGACGCCTCGCCGACGGGATCGGAAAGGTCTGCCAGGCGTTCCACCCGCGCCCCGTCATCATCCGCACGTCCGACTTCAAGACGAACGAGTACCGCGGGATGCCGGGGGGCCAGGAGTTCGAGCCCGTCGAGGAGAACCCGATGATCGGGTGGCGGGGCTGCTCCCGCTACATCTCGCCTGTCTATCGCCCCGCGTTCCTCTGCGAGCTCGAGGCGATCCACCGGGTCCGCACCGAGATGGGCCTGAAGAACGCCATGGTCATGCTGCCGTTCGTCCGGAACACGTGGGAGCTCGAGGAGATCACGGAGATGATGCGCGCCCAGGGGCTGCGCCGCTCCCGCGACTTCCAGCTCTACCTCATGGCCGAGGTCCCGTCCGTGGCCCTGCTTGCTCGGGAGTTCTCGAAGCATTGCGACGGGTTCTCGATCGGGTCGAACGACCTGACCCAGCTCGTCCTCGGCGCGGACCGCGACTCCGAGACGCTTGGCCGGATGGGGTACTTTGACGAGCGCGACCCGGCCGTGATGCGCGCGATCCAGATCCTGATCGAGGGCGCCCATGCCGAGGGGCGGACGGTGGGGATCTGCGGACAGGGGCCGAGCGTCTACCCGGAGTTCGCGGAATTCCTGGTCCGGGAGGGGATCGACTCGATCTCCCTCAACGCGGACACGGTCGTCTCTACGATCCGCACGATCGCCTCGCTCGAGCAGCGCCTCAAGCTCCAGGGACTGCGCGCGCGGGCCTAGACGGCGCCGAGCGGCCCGCCGGCGACCGGCGGGGTCACTTTCCCGAGGCGACGAACGCGCGGTACTGGTCCGCGGACATGAGGTCCGCGGGGTCGATCGGCGAGGCGAGCTTCAGCCGATAGATCCATCCCTTGCCGTACGGGTCGTGGTTGATGAACTCGGGGTGGGCCTTCAGCTCGCCGTTCCCCTCGACCACCGAGCCGTTCCCCGGCGCGTTCACGTCGGCGACCGTCTTCACCGACTCCAGGACGAGCACGCCCGTTCCCTTCACCGCGGCCTTTCCGGCCGCGGGCAGGTCGACGAACACGATGTCGGTCAGCTGCGCTTGGGCGTGGTCGGTGACCCCGACCGTCGCGACGTCCCCCTCGACCTTCACCCACTCGTGGCTCTTCGTGTACCGAAGCTCGTTCGGGACCTTCTCTTCGCTCATGTCGTTCCTCCCTCCCATGCCGCGGCGTACTTCACCTGTTCCTTCGTTTGTTCCTCGAGCCGGACGCCGAGCGGCGCGAGGGCCGCGCGCGCCACCTCCCGGTCGAGCTCGGCGGGGACGGGGTACACGCGCACCTCCATCTCTCGTCCGTGCTTCGCGAGGTGCTTCGCGCTGAGCGCTTGCAGGGCGAAGGAGAGGTCCATGATCTCCGCCGGGTGGCCCTGGCCGGCCGCGAGGTTCACGAGACGCCCCTCGGCGAGGAGGTAGGCCTTCCGGCCGTCGGCGAACCGGTACTCCTCCACGTTGGGCCGGGCCGTCCGGTGGCTGACGGCCATCCCCTCGAGGTCCCGCTTCGAGACCTCGACGTCGAAGTGGCCGGCGTTCGCGAGGAGGCATCCGTCGTTGAGGACGCGGAAGTGCTCCGCCCGGACGACGTCGATGCTCCCGGTGACGGTGATGATGAGGTCGGCCTCCCGGACGGCGTCCAGCATGGGCATCACGCGGAATCCGTCCAGACGGGCCTCGATGGCGCGGACCGGGTCGATCTCGGTCACGACCACGTCCCCCCCAAGCCCGCGGAGGCGCGCGGCGACGCCCTTTCCGCACCAACCGTAGCCGGCGACCACGCAGACCTTGCTCGCGATGAGGAGGTTAGTGGCCGACATGATCCCGTCCATCGTCGACTGGCCCGTGCCGTAGCGGTTGTCGAAGAGGTGCTTCATCTCGGCGTCGTTGACGTCGATCGCGGGAAAGAGGAGCTTGCCCGACTTCTCGAGCGCGCGGAGCCGCGTCACTCCCGTCGTCGTCTCCTCGGTCGAGCCTCGGACCTTCCCGCGCGTTCCGCGCCCGGTGTGCACGAGCGCGACGAGGTCCGCGCCGTCGTCAATGATCACGTCCGGGTCGGCGTCCAGGACCGCTTGAACGCCCGCCCGGTATTGAGCGACGCTCTCCCCCTTCTCGGCCCACGTGGGGACCCCGTCCTCGCGCACGGCGGCGACCACGTCATCGTCGGTGGAAAGGGGGTTGCCCGCGGCGAGGCGGACGTCCGCGCCGCCGGCCTTCAGGGTGAGGGCGAGGACGCACGTCTTCGCCTCGACGTGAAGAACGGCCGCGACCGTGAGCCCCGCGAGCGGGCGCTCCGATTCGAACCGTCGGCGGATCCCTTCGAGCACGGGCATGTGCGCGCGCGCCCATTCGATCTTGAGACGGCCCCGAGCGAGGTCCCCGGTCATGTGTATCGCTCCGCGGAGGAACCGGACGGGATAAAAGAAAGAAGGGTAGCCGGAAGGGGTTGGCGCGAGACCGGGGGTCCGTTCCCGCTTACGAGGTCACGGCGTTGCAGAACGGACAGACGAGGTACTCGGACGGGATCTCCTTGCCGCAGCTCGGACACGCCTTGAGCCCCGCTCCGGCCGGAGCGGCCGGGGGCGTCTCGGCGGGCGGAGCCGCCGGTGTCGGCGCGGTCGCCCCGGCGGGCGGTCCTTCCTTCCAGCCGGCGCCACCCTTGGGAGGTGTCTGACCGGGCTCGGCCTCGGGCGTCGTCTCCGTGCCGGCGGGCGGCGCGGTCATGCCGGCGCGTGCCGTTCCCGTGCCCTGCTGGAGGCTCCACTGGCTGAACGGCGTGTACGTCGGCTGGCGCTTCCACCAGTCCCAGAAGGCGCCCTCGCTGTAGTTGTCACCGAGCTCCCGCTTCCCCTCGGCCCGGTACTTCTCGGTGAAGTCCGCGTAGGCCTGCTTCTCGGGGTCGGACTCGGCCTCCCCGGGCGTGCCGAGGAGCTGGGCCGCGCATTCGGGGCAGTTCTTCGAGTCGGCCGGGATCGTGGAGGCGCACCGGCTGCACCGGATGAGGTCGCTCTCGAACTCCGCGCCGCACTTCGGACAGACGGTCGCGTCCTCGGGGATCAGGTTGCCGCACTCGCCGCACTCGACGAGCTTACCCGCCGCCTTGCGGCGCACGACGAAGAGGAAGAGGACGATGGCGATCGCGGCCGCGGCGGCGATGGCGAGCCATACCCACAGCGGCAGCCCGAGGAACTTCTGAGTGAAGAAGTTCGAGGACGAGCTGGGAGTGGGCGGGACCGCATAGGTGCCCGGCAGGGTGTCGTTCGCCTCACGGCCATTGTAGCTCGCGCTCGCCGTGAGCGTGTAGGTCGTTCCCGGGATGAGCAGCTGTTGAAGGGTGAACCACGGCATGGAGAAGTTGCCCGGCTTGGTGGCCGCGGCTGCGACCTCGATGGCTTGGCCGCCGCCCACCGGGGTGGCAGAGAGCTCGATCGCCGCGGGTTGGGAGCCGTTGTAGGCGAGGAACCCGGCGGAGAAGTACTGCTGGCTCAGGTCCAGGGTCGAGGGGGGCAGCCCGAACGAGACGAAACGGATCTCGGATGGAGCGATCTTCACCGTGACGTTCTGGGCGAGGCTGCCGTTGCCGAGCCAGCGGTCGATGGTCACGTTGTTCCACGTGAGCTTGACGGTGAGGTTGTGGTCGAACCAGCCATGGAGTCCGGTGATGTTCTCGGTCGAGACCCAGCTGAGAAGGATGGTGGCGGTCTGACCGGCCGCGGAGAGGCCGAGGCTCGCGGTATCATACGTGGCCAGGAGCGCCGTCGGGAGGCCGGAGTCGTTGTAGTAGAGCCAGGCCGATAGCGCGCCGATCGTCCCATTGCCGACGTCCCCGAGGACCAGCTTGACCCCGAGGGTCTGCCCCAGGTCGATGGTCGTGTTCGCGACCCCGTTCGCGAGCACCGTGGCCGACTCGATGGTCACCAGCGTCGGGGCGAACGTCACGGAGACGTTCTGACTGAGGTTGCCGCCGGCGAGCCGGGCGTTGTTGTTGTTCCAGTCGAGGATGACCGTGAGGTTGTGCTGGAACGCCGGGTGGAGGCCGGTGACGTTCACCGTCGCCATCCAGGAGAGCGTGAAGTCGATGGTCTGGCCGGGCGTGGTCAGGTCGAGGCCGGTGTTGTTGAGCGAAGCCAGCAGCGCGCTTGGCAGGCCCGAATCGTTGTAGAGGAGCGTTCCCTTGAGCTGGGTGATCGGGGCCGTGCCGATGTCCTCGACGACCAGCTTGACGCTGAGGGTTTGACCGAGATTTACGCTCGTGCTCGCGACTCCGTTCGCGAGCACTGTGGCCGAGGAGATGGCCACCCCACCGAAGTACTGCGGGAAGATCTGCGGCGGGGCGAAGTCCGGTCCCGCCACGGCGGGCGGGAGTTGCGCGACGCCCTGCGGGTACGGGCTGACCGACCAGTTGAGCCAATGGCTCGGGACCCCGACCGCGGGGACGACGATCCCTACGTGGTAGCCCCCGAGGAAGTACCCGTCGGGCAGAGTTAGGCCGGTGAGGTTCGATGAGGCGAGGAGGAGGGAGGCGATGCCCGACACGTTCGACGTTCCGTACGTCGAGATGCCGCGCTGCCCGTCCCAGTACTGGACGTACCCCCAGATCTCGGGGTTGGCGGTCGCGAGGTCATTGAGGGCGTTCGCAGTCGCGTTGTTCGCCTCGTTGGTGGTGTAGGCGTAGAACGCCGACACCTTGGCGTCCGGGATCGACAGGAAACCACCGCGGCCGGAGAGGTTGAACTGCGCCCACCGATAGAAGAACGCCTGGCTCGTCGCGTCGGGGAGCACCGCGGAGGTGCTGAAGACCCCCGGGAGGGGGTTCATCACGGTCGCGTTGGCGAGGTACGCCACCGCGCCGTCCGTGAGGAGGAGCTTGTTCGAGTTCCACGGGAGGGGGATGTTCTGGGAGGTCGAGTTCGCCGGGGGGGCATTCCAGTTCAGACCGAACGAAGTGTCGACGCTGTTGAGGCTCGAGTTGGCGCCGGAGACCATGATGTTGTAATCGAGCGAAGGAAGGAGCGAGAGGTCCGCGGAGACGTTCACCACGGCGGGTCCCGAGAGCACGTCGAATTCGATCGCGATCCGGCCCGGGGTCACGCCGAAATCTCCGGTCCAGTTGAGATAGTTCAGAACCCCATCCGCGGTGATGGTTTGAAGGAGGTTCGCCGGAAGCGCCGCGGAGAACGAGCCATAGGATTGGTTCGTGAAAGCCAGGGTCCCGAGAATGGGGTAGGTCACCCCGTTGTAGACCACGCTGAGACTCACGCGTGCCGTCAGCGTCTTGTTCGGGTTGTTCCAGTTCCCGACCAGGTTCCCGGCCTGGAAGACCGCGTTCGGGTAGAGCCAGTCCTGAGTGAGGTTCGCGGAGTCGCTCGGGGTGTACAGGCTGCTGAACTCGTTGACGCCATGGACAATGGGGACGAGAATGGGATTGGAGGGGAGCCCGAGAGGAACTGGCTGGGGCTGCCCATAGACGAGCGTGTTGTCGGCGTACGTGTCGGAGATGGAGGAATTAAAGGTGTTCATCTGGGCGCCCGCCGTGACCGTGATCGACGGAGCGTACAGGGTGTCGCCGAGGATCGTGGTCGGTTCCGCGAGCGTCGCGACCGCCGGGTTCCCCGTGACCCGAGAGTCGTTGAGGGTAAGCTGGGCCGTCGATCCTACGACGGTGAGCCACCCGGGGAACGCGAACGTGGAGTTCCAGGCGCTCATCGTGCCGTTCGCCACGGTGACGTTGAGCTTCGCCCAGGCGTTGATGATCTGCACGTCGGTCGTCAGCGTCGCGTTGAAGAACCGGACCGTGCCCATGTCGACGAACCGGTCGATGTGCGAAAGGCGCTCCATCGCCGTTCCGGAGTTGGCGACGAACTGGACGAACGAGAGCGTGACGTTGCGGACGATGAGCGTCCCGCCCAGGTCGACCGTGATGTTGCCTCCCTGGTAGTACATGTGGGTCCCAGGCGTCGGCTGGATAACGAACGTCTCGCCCGAGGTGACCACCAGGTCGCCGTGGGTAAACGGCGGAACGGCGGCCGTGAGGTGAGAGGAACCCGCCGGGGACGTCGGGACCGGGATCGTCGTGAGGGCGCTCAGCCCTCCCACGACCATCAGAACCACGACGAGGACGGAGACCGCGACCGAAATCAGTCCACGAGCGCTGCGCCCGTAACTCCCGGCTCGCGCGGGAGCTCGCAATATAGGGCTCACGACCGAAGAAAGGCCGGGTTCTGGTATTTAACAGTGCCTTCGCTCGCCGGGGACCACGACCTTTTTTACCTCGACCCGGGGCGTCCGGACGGCCTACGGATTCGGGCCTAGGACCACGATCTTTCCGAACAGGTCGTTGGCGTCGAATCGTCGGAAGGCGTCGGCCGCCTGCTCGAACGGGAGCACCGAGTCCACGACCGCGTGCAGCCTACCGGCCGCAAGGTGCTCGAGGACCTCCGCAAACTCCCCGCGCGACGACATCGTGCTCCCGCGGACGGACGCCTGCCGCCAGAACAAGGTGCGGATATCCAGCTCCACCTTCGGCCCCGCGCTCGCACCGATCACCACGGCCCGGCCCGCGCGGGCGAGCGACCGGACCACCCGGGGGAGCGTCGGAGCGCCCACCGAATCCAGGACCACGTCCACGCCGTTCTTCCCGCTCCACTCCCACAGGGCCCGGTCGAGCGGCCGTTCGTCGGAGAACGGAAGGAACGCGTCGGCCCCGAGCGCGAGGACCTTTGCCTCCTTGGCGGGGGAACGAGAGACGACCGCCACCTGGGCACCCAGGAGCTTAGCGACCTGAACGGCCGCGGTGGGGATGCCCCCTCCGGCGCCCACGACGGCCACGCGGTCGCCCGGACGGACCTCACCCACGGTCTTCAGAGCCCGCCAAGCGGTCAGGAACACGAGCGGAGCGGCGGCCCCTTCCGGGAACGACATCCTATCGGGGAGCCGATGGACGTTGCGTCGTGGCATGACCGCGTACGTCGTGACGGTCCCCTGGACGTGCTCTCCCAGGATCCGGTAGTTCCGGCAGAGGGCTTCCTTCCCCGCGACGCAAGCCGGGCACGTCGCGTCCCACATTCCCGGGTTGAGCAGGACCTTCTCCCCGAGCGGGAGGTCGCCGACGCTGTCTCCGACACGGTCGACCGTCCCGGCACCGTCCGAGCCTAGAATGTGCGGGAGTACTACCGTGACCCCGGGGATTCCCTCGAGCGTGAACCGGTCCAAGCGGTTGAAGGCGGCCGCCCGGATCCGGACTCGGACCTCGTCCGGTCCGGGGGTCGGCTCGGGAACGTCCACGTAGTCGAGCCGGTCGAAGCCGCCGTGGGCCGCGAACCCGAATCCCCGCATGGCGCGCTACCGACGCTGCACGGCCCGCCAGCGGGTTCCCGAGGAGTCGTCCTCGAGCTCGACCCCCGCGGCCCGCAGCTCCTCGCGGATCCGGTCGGCCTCGGCGTAGTCCCCGCGCGCGCGCGCCCGGGCTCGCGCGGCCATCGCGACCGGGACGACCGCGGCCCAAGCCCCCGCGGGCCCGGTGGATGCCCGAACGAAGAGACCGAGGACCTCATCGCCCCACCGGTACGGCCTGGCGAGCTCCTCGAGCGCGGCCCCCGAGTACCCGTCGAGCCGAGGCAGTTCCTCGGCGAGACGACGCGTCCAGCCGAAGAGGAGAGCGATCGCCTCTCGCGTGTTGAAATCGTCGGCGAGCGTCGTGTCGAGGCGCTCGACCATCTGCTCGGCCGCCTCTCCGAGCGCCTCGGGGAGGTCCGCCCCCGGCCGGTCCGGGCCGTCGCGCTCCAAGAGCTC
Organism: Thermoplasmata archaeon; assembly: GCA_052325545.1. Taxonomy (GTDB): domain Archaea; phylum Thermoplasmatota; class Thermoplasmata; order Lutacidiplasmatales; family UBA184; genus Lutacidiplasma. The sequence continues at coordinate 31,316 of JBKQUP010000003.1, read as the reverse complement.
CGAGATCCGGTCGAACACGACCGTCAACCGGGAGTAGGCCTCGCGCGCCTCCTCGAGGCTCTTCCCCCGTTGGAACACGAGGGGGCTGCGGTAGTGGGCGTTCAGGTAGTAGAGGCGGAGGGGGCCCGGGCCCACGAGCTCGATCGCTTCGTCGAGCGAGGCGACGTTCCCGAGCGACTTCGACATCTTCTCTTCCTCCATGAGGAGGAGCCCGCCGTGCATCCAGTAGTTCGCGAACGGGGCGACTCCGCTTGCCGCTTCCGCGAGCGCGACCTCGGCCTCGTGGTGCGGGAAGATGAGGTCGACCGCCGCGCCGTGGAGGTCGCAGCGCTCGCCGAGGAGCCGAAAGATCATCGCCGTGTCCTCGATGTGCCAGCCGGGGCGACCCGGCCCCCACGGGCTCTCCCAGCTCGGCTCCCCCGGGGTCGTCGCCTTCCAGATGACGAAATCCTCGGGGGAGCGCTTGCGCGCGTCGAGCTCGAGCCGCGCCCCGGGCTTGAGCGCCTCGAGCTTCTGGCCCGAGAGCTTCCCGTACTCGGGGAACTTGGCGACGGAGAAGTAGACGGAGCCGTCGTCCGTGGCGTACGCGAACCCCTTCTCCATGAGCTGGTGGATCTGCGTGAGGATCTCCGGAACGTAATCGGTCGCGAAGGGGTAGTGGTTGACCGAACGGTTCCCGAGCGTCTCCATCGAGCGCCGGAAGTCGTGGAAGTGGCGGTCGGCGAGCGCGAGCGGCTCGACGCCCTCCTCGCTCGCCCGAGCGATCAGATGGTCGTCGAGGTTCGTGACGTTCTGCACGTAGAAGACGCGGTAGCCCCATCGGCGCAGGGTCCGCGCGACGACGTCGAAGAAGGTCATCGTACGCCCGTGCCCGACGTGGGCCGGGGCGTACGGCGTCAGGCCGCAAACGTAGAGCCCGACCCGGGGCGGGGAGAGCGGTGCGAAGACCCGGGTCTCGCGCGTTCGGGAATCGTAGACGGTGAACCGCCGCACGGCTAGACCCTCTTGAGAGCGCGGGACACGTCGTCGGCGAGGTCCGCGGGGTCCTCGATCCCGCACGAGAGCCGGACGAGACCGCCCGTCACGCCATGCGCTTCGCGTTCCCGGCGCGGAACGCTCGCGTGCGTCATCGTTGCCGGGTGGTCGACGAGCGACTCGACACCGCCTAGGCTCTCCGCGAGAGTGAACACCGAGAGACCCTTCAGGAACCGGAGCGCGGCCTTTTGCCCCCCTTCGAGCTCCACGCTCACCATTCCGCCGAACCCGCTCATCTGCCGTCGCGCGAGGGCGTGCTGGGGGTGGCTCGGGAGGCCGGGGTAGATGACCCGGCGGACCCGGCGGCGGCCCGAGAGCGCTTCCGCGACCGCCCGAGCGCTCTCGCCGTGGGCTCGCATGCGGACCCCGAGGGTGTGGATCCCGCGAAGCACGAGGAAGCAGTCGAACGGGCTCGGGACGGCCCCGACGGCGTTCTGGAGCCACGCGTACCGCTCCCCCACCTTCGGGTCCTTCACGACCAGGGCGCCGCCGATGATGTCGGAATGGCCGCCCAGGTACTTCGTGGTGGAGTGGAGGACGATGTCCGCCCCCATCCCGAGGGGTTGCTGGAGGGCCGGCGTGGCGAAGGTGTTGTCCACGACGGCGAGCGCGTGCGCCCGTCGGGCTAAGCGCACCGCTCCCGCGATATCGACGAGCTTGAGGAGCGGGTTGGTGGGGGTCTCAAGGTAGACTAGGTCGGCGGGTTCGGCGAGCGCCGAGCGAACCCGCGACATGTCGGTCATGTCGACGTAATCGACCCGAAGGCCGAACTGACGACGGTGATGCTCGAAGAGCCGCCACGTGCCCCCGTAGACGTCGTCTACGGAGACGATCCGGGAGCCGCTCGGGAACGACTCGAGAAGGGTGGTGAGCGCGCCGAGGCCGGAGGAGAACGCGAGGCCGGTGGCACCGCCCTCGAGCTGGGCGAGCGTCGCTTCGAGGACCGCGCGGGTGGGGTTTCCCGACCGGCCGTAGACGTACCCCTGGTTCTGGTTCGGGGCCGACTGGCGGAACGTGCTCGAGAGGTAGACCGGGGTGTTCACGGCGCCGGTGAGAGGGTCGGGGGGCTGTCCGTCGTGCAGGACTCTCGTGTTAAACCGCATTCTGGTCTCCTTCGTCCGATAGGTACCCGACAAGGTCATGCCGGGTCAGGACACCGATCACCGCGCCCGTCACCACGTCCCTCACCACGACCGTGCGCTCCTCGCGCAACTGTCGAAGGAGCTCCCCGACGGGGGCGTCCAGGGAGACCTCCGGGAGCGGTTTCGAGGGGATCTGACGGACCGAACGGTCGAGCACGGTCTCGTCGGTCAGGCTTCGTCGCAGGAGGTCGTCCTCCTCGACCCGTCCGACGTTCTTCGTTCCGGCGAGGACCGGGGCCTGCGATATCCCATGCTTGCGGAGAAGCGCGAGGGCGTCGCGGACCCCCGTGGTGGGTTCGACCGCCACGAGCGTCGGTGCACCGGTCTTCCGCGCGAGAAGGTCCCGGGCGGTCGCGGCCATGTCGAGGAACCCCTGCTCTCGCATCCAATCGTCCGCGTAGAACTTCGACAGGTATCGGTCGCCGGAGTCGGGAAGGATGACGACCACGGTGCTTCCCTCCGGGATCGGCCGCCCGGCGAGCCAGCGCAGGGCGCCGACGACGGCCGAACCGGACGACCCTCCGACGAACATCCCCTCCTCCTGGGTCAGCCGACGGGCCATGAGGAACGACTCTCGGTCCCCTACCTCTACGAACTCATCGAGGTACTGGAACAGGATCGATTTCGGGATCATGTCCTCTCCGATCCCTTCGACCAGGTACGGGACGGCCTTTCCGAGCTCGTGGGTCCGGAAGTACGTGCCGAGGATCGAGCCGGCCGGGTCCACCGCGACGATGCGCACGGACGGTCGGTGTTCCTTGAAGTACCGACCGATCCCGCTCATCGTTCCCCCGGTCCCGACCGTCCCGATGACCGCTCCGAGCCCGTCCGGGACGCCCTCGTCGATCTCAGGCCCGGTCGTGCGGTAGTGGGCCTCCGGGTTCCCGGTGTTCTCGTACTGGTTCGGATAGTAGGAGCCCGGGATCTCGTCCGCCAGGCGACGGGCCACCGAGTAGAGGCTCATCGGATGGTCGGAAGGCACTCCCGCGGGGGTCACGATGACCCGGGCGCCGTAGGCGCGGAGCATTCGGATCTTCTCCGAGCTCATCTTGTCGGGAATGACGATCACGATCCGGTAGCCGCGGACGGCGGCCACCAGCGCGAGGCCGACTCCGGTGTTCCCGCTCGTCGCCTCCACGATCGTCCCGCCGGGCTTCAGTCGACCGTCCTTCTCGGCCGCTTCGATCATCGCGGTCCCGATCCGGTCCTTCACCGAACCGCCGGGGTTCAGGTACTCCAGCTTCGCGAGGACCCGGTACGGGAGACCATGGGTCACCCGACGGAGCGGGATCAACGGGGTGCTCCCCACGAGGTCGAGGATCGTCTCCGGTCGAGCCTTCCGGGCGGGCACGGAGGCGCGGAACGAGGCTCTCCCATTAACCCTTGCCCGCCGACCGAAGGCCCGCGGGTGGGTCCGGCGAGGGCGTACCCGCGGATCCGTCGGAAGCGAACGGTTTCGTCCATGCTCGGACACGGCGCAACGGGGGGAGGGCGCTCGGTATACTGACCTCGGAAGGTCGAGCACAAATACCTCATCAACGTCCTCCGCACGTTGGTCGACATGCTCGGTCCATCGAGGGTCGTCCACCGGACCGAGAGAGCCGCGAAGCGGTGCCGGAGCGGCGAGCGGACGATCCCGGAGGAAGCGGGTGAGTAAACCAGGGAGAGCGGTGGGACACGCGGCCCGGACCGTCCTTGCGGTCGCGCTCGCTCTGGCGGCGCTGACCGCCGTTCTCGCCCCGGCCGCGGCGGCACCTCCCCCCCCTCTCCCGCTCGCGTTCGACGGGGCGTTCCTATCGAATCTCTCCGGCCCGGACCTCACCCCCGGGGGCCAGAGCGCCCTCTCCTACCAGGTCGCCGACCCCTCGACGTTCGCGCCCATGACCGCCGTGACCCTCACGCTCGAGGTCTACGCGTTCAACGCGTTCCCGGGCAACGCCACCTCGTCGATCATGAGCGCGGGAACTCCGGTGCTCCTCGCGGCCGCTTCCTCGGGGACCAGCGTCAATGTCTCCGTCCCTCCCCTGTTCCCGGGGGGACACTACGATGGTTCGGTCGGAGTAGCGACCGCGTCCGACACACCGGCGGGCACGTTCGCGGTTCGAACGGCGCTCTCGTTCACGGCGAACGGGACCGTCGACCGGCTAGAGTCCCGGGGGTGGTTCCCCGCAAGCCTCTGGGCGGCCGCGACCGAGCTCCCGAACGGGAGCGCGACCCTCAACCTGACGACCCTGGGGGTCTCGGGCGTCACCGCGGAGACGGCGATCTACGTTTCGTCCTCCAACTGGGACTGGGCGCTCGCGCTCACCCTCGGGGCTTCGCTCATCCTCGTCGGCGCCGGAGCGTTCGTCTACTTCCGCCGGGGACCGAAATCGAGCTCCGGGGCCCGGTAGGGACCGGCGGAGACCCACGCTCCGACCGCCTTCGGGAGCAGCCGAACGAGGCCCGGGGACTCCCTCAGGAGCTCGCGGGCCACGTGGGTCGGGAAGTCGATGTCCCCGAACGCGACGATCGTGGCCGCGAGGTGGGCGCCCTTGAGGGCGTGAACCACACGGTCGAGCTCGTCGTCGGAGAGTCGCGTAAAAAGGCGTCGTAGGTAGAGCGCCCGTCGGAACTCGTCCCCGAGCTCGGCCCGCCAACGGCGGTCGTACTCCGCGAGCGCCCCCTCCGAAAGGTCCCCCTTCGAGAGCGCCTCGGACGCCACGTCCGCCGCGATCTGTGCGCACCGCATACCGGTGAAGATGCCTCCTCCCGAGAGCGGCTTCACCTGGGCGGCGGCGTCGCCGACGAGGAGAGCCCGCCGCGCGTGGGTGCGAGGCAGGGTCCCGATCGGTATCCCCGAGACCACGAAAGCGGTCGGCGGGGCGAGGCGGCGACCGAACCGACGTTCGAGCGAATCGAGGAGCCGGTCGAAGTACTGTCGCGCGGGGGTCCCGTCCGCGTCCGCGGCGACCCCGACCCGGGCTCCCCCCGAACCGTCGGGGATCCACCAACCGAAGAGCCCGGGAGCGAGCTTGCGGCCCAGGTAGACCTCGACCGTGTCGGGGTCGCCGGGACTCTCGGGGAACTCGGCCTCAAAGGCGGGGAGCACTTCGACCGGACGGCGAAGGCGGAACGCCCGGGCGACGGCGCTCGCGACGCCGTCGGCGCCGATGACGAGCCGGGCGCGCATCTCCTCGGGCGACCCGTCCGGACCGCGCAGGCGGACGGTGAGCCGGTCCCCGGACTCCCCGTCGAGCGAATCGAACCGGGTGGAGGTCCGAACCTCGGCACCGGCCCGGACGGCCCGGTCGGCGAGGTGGATGTCGAGGCCGGCGCGGTCGATCACGAACGCCCGCGGGGACTCCGCCCGAAAGGTGATCGACTCGAGTGACGGGCCGAACACGCTCGCTCCCCGGACCGATGTCCGGACCATCGAATTGGAGCCCGCCAGGTCGAGGACCCGCTGCGATACGAGACCGGCGCATTGGACCGGGTACCCGACCTTCGGGTGCTCCTCGACCACCCGGACCGAGTGGCCGGCCTTCGCGAGCCGAGCCGCCACGGTCGAGCCCGCAGGCCCGGCTCCGACCACGAGGACGTCGACCTCGTTCACGCCCCCTCCAGTCGGCGCCCGCTCTTAACGGCGGGACCGTTCAGTCCGTCCGCCACGGGGTGGGCACGAGGTCGGTCCGCTGCCGCGGCAGCACGGCCGACCCCTCGACCGAGGTCGTCACGCCCGCCCCGAAGGCGAGCAGCCCGGTCCAGGCGATCATCGCCCCGTTGTCGACGCAGAGCGACCTCGGGGGAGCGAAGCTCCCCCCGCCCCGGCTTTCGGCCATCGTACGGACCATCTCTCGCAGCCGTCCGTTGCAGGCGACGCCCCCGCCGAGGACGACGTCCTCCCGGCCCCGATGGGCGAGGGCGCGCTCCGTGATCTCGGTCAGCATCGAGTAGGCCGTCACCTCGACGGAATAGGCGAGGTCCGGCCGTTTCGCGCCCTTCGCGTGGAGGGCGAGCGCCGCGGTGAGCATTCCCGAGAACGCGACGTCCATCCCGTGGACGGAGAACGGCAGGGTGAGGAGCTCCGTTCCGTGACGGGCCTCTTCCTCGATCGCCGGCCCGCCCGGGAACTTGCCCCCGAGCCCGATCCAGAGCTTGTCGAGAAAGTTCCCCACCCCGATGTCGAGGGTCTCGCCGAGCACCCGGTACCGCCCCCGAGCGTAGGCGATCACCTGGGTGTTCCCCCCGCTCGCGTAGAGGAGGAGGGGGTCGTCGAGCCCGCTCAGGACGCGGGCGATCTCGACGTGCGCGACGCAGTGGTTCACCGGAACGAGCGGCCGGTTCCACGCGAGCGAGAGCATTCGCGCCACGGTCGCGCCGGCCCGCAAGCACGGCCCGAGACCCGGCCCTTGGGCGAACGCCACCGCGTCGATCTCGCTCGGCCGAACGCCGGCGGCCTCGAGCGCCTTTCCGACGAGGGACGGCAGGACCTCCACGTGGTGGTTCGCGGCCTCGCGGGGGTGGATGCCCCCCGCGGGAGGCTGGTAGAAGTCGGAGGCAAGGCCGAGGACCTTCGCCCCCTCACCGACGATGCCCACCGAGGCGGTGTGCGCCGTCGACTCGATGCCGAGGACGACCATCGCCCAACCACCGGGAGGGCGGTTATAACCCCCCGGCCCGGCGATGGGACGGACCGCTCAATCCTCGGTGGATTCGATGCGGAAGCGCACGCGGGAGCCGTGCAACGCTTCCTGGATCCGGTCGGCGAAGGCCAGGGATTCCGCGACGCTCGCCGGCCGCCCCCAATCGTAGAGGAAGTCGTACCCTTCCATCTCCGGTCGGAACCCGAGGTCCTCGAGGATGGTCGCGACCTCGGAGTACGTGGCCCCTTCGCTGTCCAGCTGGAGGAGGAGGAACGTCTTGGTCATCGATTCTCTCGGAACGACTCGCTCAGGTCTATCCTTCTCGGCCTTAAAGTCGAGCGGTGGAGGGGATGCAGGCTCCGGTCCATGGCCGTTCGGGCGGTCATTCCTCCGGTTCCGGGGGCCGGGACCGGGCGTGAGCCGTCACTCGGACCGCCACTCCCCGGGGGAGGCGAGCCATCTCGTGCGGGGCCAAGAGGAGGCGCCCGGCGGCGAGGAACGAGTCGTTCGGGTCGACGAGGAGCGCGGACGCGCCCGGGACGAGCGTCTGGTCGGCTTGCACCGCGAACGTCGAGAAGAGGCTACGCCCGTCTCGCACGAACGGGACGGCATCCTGGTGGACCACGACCCGCTCGCGGCCGGGGGGAAGGAGCGCGTGGAGCCGGGTCGCTCCGCGGAACGTCGGCCGAGGGACCCCATCCGTCCCGACGACGAACTCCGGTTGTCCGTCCCGGACCATCGCCCGGAGCCGCCCCGTCCGCCGGGAGCGTTCGGCGCGCAGACCCTCGGCGACCCGGGGCGCGACCGCAAGCCCGTACCGCCACTCGAGCAGGCGCGCGACCTGGCGGTCGTCCCAGGCCGAGGTCCAGTTTCGCTCGAGGTCGACGTCGTTCGCGTCGGCCGACCCGGAGACGGTCGCCGCGAAGGCCGCCGGGGACCGGTGATGCGGCCGGGACACGAACTCCTCCACGCCAAGGTACGGCCCGACGGGGTACAGGTCGGTCAGCTCCACCGGGACCGGCCCGAACGGGGTCGGGCTCTCCCATTCGATGGGCAGGTCGGACCGGTCGGCCGTGGGCAGGTACCGAAGATACTCCGGACGCAGCGGGAATCGGGGAACCGACCGACCGTTCGACTTTCCCACCCGGTAGACCTCGACCGCGTGCCGGAACCGGACGGCCGCGGGACGGCTCGTGCTTTCCGTCCCCACCTCACGGAAGGCGCGTCGGGAGTCGGGTTCGGTGGGCAGAAAGACGCCGGGGTTCGCCATCGCCTCCCGAAGACCGGCACGAAGGGCCGGATGCGCCGCGGTCCGCCGTTCGGCGAGCTCCCAGAGCGTGCCGTCGCGGATCGCTTGGCGGACCCGCCCGATCTCCTCGGCCGAGACGAGCAGGTTGTGGAAGGCGACCTTCCGTTCGCGCTCGTCCGGCGGAAGACGCGCGACCTCCGTGAGCGGGGTCTCCGCGCAGAGAAAGCAGTGGCAAGCGCTCTCCCGCACGTCGTCGAGCGGAACCGTCCCGTCGGGAAACATGAGGCTGCCGCGTCGTGCGAACTTGTGGTACGCCGACGAATCGAACAGGTCGACCCCGAACAGCGCGGCCAGCGCGAACGTCATCGGATGACCGGTGCCGAACAGATGGACCGCGCGCCCCGGGGAGAGGCTCGGACGGGTCGCGACCAGGACGCGGACGAGCTCGGGGAAACGGTACTGCTCCATCAGCGGGACGACTCCCCCGACCGCCAGGACGTCGCCGAGCTCGCTCGCGGTCGCCGCGGACCGGGCCCTCAGGTCCGCGTGTGACCCGCCCTGCACGGGGACGGCGAGGAGCCCGGGGCGGGCTTGGCGGCTCGCCCGCGACCGCTCGGACGTCGCGGCGAGGGCCGTCTCGGTCTCCTCATAGCTGTCCTCGGGCTCGGTGAACACGTCGAGGACGGTAGCGATGTCGCTCCCGATCGTGTTCTGGAACGAGAGTATCTCCTCGGGGGTCACCTCGACCGACCCGTAGGCGTGCTGCTGGAAGGCGCCCGAATCGGTCATGACCGGGCCGTCGAACCGGATCAGGCGGTGGATCCCCTCCGTCTCCGCGACCGCTCGCAGCGGTGGTGTTCGCCAGGTGATGTACGCCGACGTGATCACCGCACCGAGCCCGAGACGCGTGCGCATCTCCTCCGGCGCGACCGGCTGTCGCGCCGGGTCCGGGTGGACCACCGGTAGGAGCGCCGGGGTCTCGATCGCGCCGTGCGGCGTCGTGAACCGGCCCCGACGGGCGAGCCCGTCCCGCTCGAGGAGTTCGAAATCGATCATCCCCCGTCCACCGACCCCGCCCGTTAAAGACGGTGTCCCCCGGGGGCCACGCTCGGCTCGTAGGAGGCACGGATCCGGTTCAGGAGACCGACCAACATGGGACCTGTCAGCCGGCCCGTGTTCGTGTTCTGCGGGCTCGGGTGGTACGAGCCCCAGAGCATGGGGCGGCCGGGCCCGAGGGGAAGGACGGCGCCGTGCGCAAAAGCCCCGACGGGCCGCTCCCCGCCGTATACCCTTGGGACGACCTCGCGGACCGCATCCCATGCGAAGCCCCCGAGGGCGAGGATCGCCCGCGTCTCGGTCAGCGCGCGGAGCTCGCGTTCGAGGAAGGGGGCGCAGTTCCCTCGTTCCTCGGGGGTCGGTCGGTTGTCCGGCGGGGCGCATCGGACCGCGGCGGTGAGGTAGAGGTCCCGATAGTGGAGCCCGTCGTTCCGTCGGGCGGAGGTGGGCTGGTTCGCGAACCCGGCGTCGTGGAACGCCCGGACGAGGAACGCCGCCGAGCGGTCCCCGGTGAACACTCGGCCTGTGCGGTTCGACCCGTGGGCGGCCGGGGCGAGGCCGACCACCACGAGCCGGGCGCCGGGGTCTCCGAAGCCGGGAACCGGGCGCCCCCAATACTCCTCGAGGCGGAACTCGCGCTTCCGCTCTCGTGCGACGCGCTCGCGATACTTCACGAGGCGAGGGCACCGGACGCACCCGACCACCTCGCGCCGCACCGATTCTAGGGAGTCGGCCACGCGGAAGGGGAGGGGCCGCGCCTATTGGCGCTTCCGCCGAGGTGGGATCCCCACCGGTGGTCACCGAGCGTGACCTATCCCTATAGATGGGCCGTGCGTTCCCCGGATCGATGACGGAAACGCGTGTCCCCCGGGATGGCAAGGTTCGGCTCGGGGCCCTTGACGGCGACCTGCGGGTCGAGCCGGACTCGGAAATCGATGTCGATGGTCGGCTGGCGGTCTCGGGGCAGGCTCGGTTCGACGGGAACGCCGACGTCCGCGGGGACATGGAGTGCGGCTCCTTCCGGTCGGACGACGGCACCGTCCGCGTCCACGGCCACCTCTACGTCCAGGAGGATCTCGAGACCCACGACGGAGCGGTCGAGGTCGATGGCGAGCTCAAGGCCAAGCGCGTCGACGCCGACCGCGGGCTGATCGTGGGCGGTCCTGCCTCCGCCGAGCAGTTCGAGGTCGGTGGCCGGCTCGAGGGGGCCCAGACCCTGACCGCGAAGAAGGTCTCGGTCGGCGGCCGGTTCCGCCTCGCCGGGAAGCTAACGGCCGAGTCGGTCGAAGCCGGTGGTTCGGTCGACCTTCACGAAGTGGAGCTCGACTCGATCGAGGTCGGAGGGGTGATCCGGCTGGCCGGGGGCATCGTTCGCCGCTCGGTCGAGGTGGGCGGTCGGTTCGCGTCGGACGCCCCGTTTGCGTTCGGGGGTCTCGAGGTCGGTGGGATGGCGCACTTCCACGACGCGGCGAAGGGCGGTCGCATCGAGGTGGGAGGGATGATGACCGCCGACCGGGACCTCACGTTCGAGGACCTCGAGGTCGGGGGCCTCGGAACGATCGGCGGGAACGGCAGGGGCCGGAACGTCGAGGTGGGGGGCCGGTTCTCCGTGCACGGTTCCCTCGAGCTGACCGGCAAGCTCGAGGTGGGCGGCCAGATCTCGGTAGGAGAGGCGTTGACGGGAAACTCGCTCGAGGTCGGCGGGAAGATCGACGCCCGGCGCGCCGTATTCGCCTCCGACGCCGAGGTCGGTGGTGCCGTCGTCACCCGCGAGGGCTTGAAGGCCTCGCACGTCTCCCTCCGGCGGAAGTCCCGGGCGACCGGGCCGCTGGTCGGCGGGGTCGTCACGCTCGACACCAAGGCCACGGCCGAGGACATCTACGGGGACACGGTGGAGCTCGGGGACAAAGCTGAGGCGCGCCGAGTGTTCGCACGACGGGTCGTGGTCGGAGAGGGCGCGAAGGTCGACGAGGTGGTCTACACCGACTCGATCGAGATGAAGGCCGGAGCTCGCGTCCGCGCACCGCCCCAGAAGGTCGCGACCCTGCCGGCGTTCCCGCTCTGAGCCGAGGACGACGGAATGTTGGACGGAACTCCGGGGTCCCCGCGCCGAAGAGAGGTGAGCGACCTCTACGCCACTGTGCTCGAGGTCGTCAAGCACTACCACGGCGCGGCGCGGATCACGCGGATCTCCTATGGCGCGGGGATGCCGGTCGACCGGCTCCGGAACTTCGTCGACCGCCTCCAGTCGTTGGGCCTGTTGAAGTCCGAGGAGCTCGACGGTCGCGCGGTCTACGATATCACGGCTCGCGGTCAAGCGTTCCTCGACACGTACTGGAAGATGCGTGGCTACATCGAGGTGTTCGAGCAGCCTCCGGACCCGGACGAACGCCGGGGCCGCCGTCGCTGATTCCCGCCAGAGCGTCACGGTTCTGGGTCGGACGCGGACGCCCCGCGTCCGGGCTCCGAAGCGTTTCAGGCGTACCGGGGGACGGATGGGTCGACCGTGACGGACCAGGCGTCGATCCCACCGGTGAGATTGGCGACCGACGTGAACCCAAGGCTCTCCAGGTACCCGGCGACCATTGTCGACCGGGAGCCCACGTGGCAGTACACGATCAGCTCGCGGTCCCTGGGGATTTCGTCGGTCCTCGACGGGATGTCGCCCATGGGGATGTGGACCGAGGGCTGGATCACCGCGAGCCGACGCTCGAACGGCTCACGAACGTCGAGCAGGACCACCTTCTCGGGCGCCGATTTCAGCTTCCGAGCGACCTCGGTCGCATCCATATCGAGGACCATCGGGGAGGGGGGGACGACCTCGAGGTCAAAGAGATTTCGTTGGGGCCGGCTCGGTCGTTCGTCGCCCCCAGCCTTAACTCCCGCGGGGCATGAACCGCACGATGCAGGTCAAGGACCCGGTGTGCGGGATGAAGATCGAGGACTCGACGGCGGCCGCGTGGGGGACCTACGGAGGCGTTCCCGTCTTCTTCTGCTCGGAGGCGTGCCGCCGCTCGTACGAGCGAACGCTCCCGCCCCGCCCGAAATAGTTCCGCTTCCGCCGAGAGCCGTCCGGGGTGCTCCGACCGACCATGCCGACCGACCCGGTCTGCGGGATGTTCGTGGAAGCCGGACCGGAGGCGCTCGCGCTCACGCGGGACGGCCGAACCTACTACTTCTGCTCCCAGAGCTGCCGCCGCACCTTCGCGGAACCCGAGCGTGAGCGGCAGCGCTTGCTTCGTCGGCTCGCGTTGGCCTGGCCGTGCTCGGTCGCCGTCGTCCTGCTCACCTACGTTCTCTCGTTCCCGCACTCGGTGTTCGTGGCCGCGGTCCTCGCGGCCGTCGTTCAGTTCTATCCCGGGTGGGCGTTCTATCGCGGGACATACGACGCCGTTCGGAACCGGGTCGCCAACATGGACGTCCTCATCGCCGTGGGGACGAGCGCGGCGTTCCTGTACAGCCTTGCCGTGGTCCTGCTGCCGGGTCGTCTTGCGCCGGCCACCTACTTCGACGCGTCAGCTCTGATCATCACCCTGATCCTGACCGGGAACTACATCGAGCACCTCACGCGGGTCCGGGCGGGCTCCGCGCTGCGCCGGTTGGACGAACTCCTGCCCGACCGAGCCGAAGTGGTGCGGGACGGCCTGGTCCTCTCGGTCTCGCCGAGCGAGATCCGGGCAGGGGACCGAATGAGGGTCCTTCCCGGCGGGAGGTTCGGTGCGGACGGGGTGATTCTCTCGGGGCACACGAGCGTCGATGAGTCGCTCTTGACGGGGGAGCCGCTGCCTGTCCCCAAGGGCCCCGGCGACCGTGTCCTCGCGGGCGCGATCAACGGGGAGGGCTCGGTCGAAGCGGAGGCGACCGGAGTCGGGTCCGACACCTTCGTGGCGCAGGTCGGTCGGCTCCTGACGGACGCGGAGATGTCCCGGGTGCCGCTCCAACGGACCGCCGACCGGATCGCCGCGGTGTTCGTGCCGGTCGTCCTCGGCCTCGCGATCCTCTCGTCGGCCGCTTGGTACGTGGTCGGAGGAGCCGGGTTCACCACTGCCCTCCTCATCTTCGTCACCGTGGCGATCACTGCTTGCCCGTGCGCGTTCGGAATCGCCACGCCCGCCGCGATCCTCGTGGGCACGGGGCGCGCCGCCGAGGCGGGCGTCCTCTTCCGAGGGGAGGATGCGATCGAACAGGCCGCCCGGGTGGACGTCGTGCTCACCGACAAGACCGGTACCCTGACCCGAGGGGTTCCGGTGCTCACCGCCCTATGTACACGGACCGACGTCCCGCTCGAGCATGCGCTCTCGCTCGCCGCCGCGGTCGAGTCAGGCTCGACTCATCCGTATGCCCTGGCAGTGCTCGACGCGGCGAAGGCCCACGGCCTTGTGGTCCCCCCGGCCACGGACGTGACCGTCGACCCGGGTCGGGGAGTGGGGGGAACGGTCAACGGGATCGACGTCAAGGTCGTGCGACCCGACACCACCTCCCGCTCCTCCACGAACCTACGATCTCTCGACGCCGACGTCCGTCGTCTCGCCACGGAGGGGAGCTCGGTCGCGTTGGTGATGGAGAAGGGGGCGGCCATCGCCGTGATGGCCTTCCGTGACCCGGTCGCCGAGGAGGTTCCGGAGGCGCTGAAGGCGCTCGCGGAGGATCGGATCGACGTGGTCATGGTGACCGGCGACCACCCTTCCGCCGCCCAGCGAGTGGCCGGAGAGCTCGGGGTCCGCGAGGTCCACGCCGAGATGACCCCGGTCCAGAAGATCGAGCTTCTCCGCCGGTTTCAGTCGGCGGGTCACGTCGTGGCCTACGTGGGGGACGGGATCAACGACGCCCCCGCGCTCGCCGGGGCGGACCTCGGCATGGCCATCGGTGCCGGGGCGGCGGTCGCCCGCGAGGCCGGCAAGGTCGTCCTGGTCCGGTCCGATTTCCGCGGGGTGGCGCTCGCGCTCCGGATCGCCCGACGGACGGTCGCGAAGGTTCGCGCCAACCTCGTGTGGGCCATCGGGTACAACGCGGTGCTCCTCCCCATCGCGATGGGCGCCCTCGTCCCCGTCTTCGGGCTATCCATGTACCAGGTTCTTCCCGTGGCCGGCGCGGTGGCGATGGGGCTCTCGTCCACCACCGTCGTCCTGAACTCGCTCTCCTTGCGGTGGGTGAAAGTGGGGCGAAGGGCCGCGGCGGCCCCGACGCGTGCGACGCCCATGCACTGAGGCGGCACCCTTTTTAGGCCCGTTACCACGACCCTACACCCTCAGGGCACCATGACACCGAGCATCGAAGCGGTCGGGCTGACGAAGCGGTTCGGCTCGTTCACCGCCCTCGACCATCTCAACCTGAAGGTGGACGGGGCGAAGTGCGTGGGATTCCTCGGACCCAACGGGGCGGGCAAGACCACGACCCTGAAGATGTTCACCGACCTGATATTCCCGAGCGAAGGCGAGGCGTTCATCAACGGCCTCTCGGTCCAGAAGGACCGCAAACGCGCGCTCGAAGTGTGCGGCGACCTGATCGAGTCGCCCGAGATCTATCCGTCGCTCACGCCGCGCGAGGCGTTCCAGATGAGCGGCGCCCTCCGCGGGATGCGTTCCGACGAGATCGCCTCCCGGACCAAGACCGTCCTCGAGGAGGTCAAGATGACCGAGTGGGCCGACCAGAAGTTCGGCAGCTTCTCGAAGGGAATGAAACAGCGGGTGAACATCGCCGCCGCCCTTCTTTCGGACCCGGAGGTCGTGATCCTGGACGAGCCGAGCACGGGCCTGGACCCCCGCGGCATGGCCGAGGTGCGGACGATCGTTCGCGGCCTCAAGAAGGGGCACCGTCTGATCTTCATGAGCAGCCACATCCTCAGCGAGGTCATCGATGTGTGCGACGAGGTCGCGCTCCTCGACCGAGGAAAGCTCCTCTTCGCGGACCGCTTGTCGAACGTGACCCAGCGGCTGGGCGGAGGGGTCCGGGCCGTGGAAGCGGAGTTCGCATCACCGCTCGACGAGGCCGTCTTGGCCGCGCAGATCGGGACGTTCCCCGAGGTCGCCGCCTGGTCGCGGACCGACGCCCAACGGATCACCTTGCAGGTCAAGGGCGGGCTCGCCGAGCAGGCCCAGCTCCTCGAGAAGATCGCCGCGATGCGACTCGGACTCCTCAGCTTCCGCGAGTCGCGCAGCGCCCTCGAAGAGGTCTACCTTCGCGAGATCTCCGTGGGGGACGCATGAGCGCGACCCCCACCTTCGCTCCCGCCGACGAGGCCCCCGCCGCGGGGGATGGCGCCCTTGGAACGGTGCCCAGCACCATCTCTCAGGCGCTCATCCTCTCCCGGTACCAGTTCCGCGATTACCTTCGGTCGCGGCGGTTCGTCCTCATGATGGGGATCGTCCTTGCGGCCGCGGCGATCCTCACTACCGTGGTCGCCTACTATCGGCCGGTCGGGGACATCGACAACGCGAGCGACCTCTACGGAACGCTTTGGGCGGCCGGGGCGAACTTCCTCATCGTGTTCGCGGGTATCATCTTCGGCGGCGACGCGATCGCGGGCGAGTTCCAGAACAAGACCGGCTACTTCCTGATGGGCCTCCCGATCAAGCGAACCACGGTCTACGCGGGAAAGTACCTGGCCGCGCTCGCGGCCTCGGTCATCTCGCTCCTCGTCTACCTGGTCATCGTCACCGGCAACGCCGTCTACTATCTCGGAACGGGAGCCTTCTCCGTTCCCATCCCGTTGATCGAGTCGTTCGCGATCACGATGCTCTACCTGCTCGCCCTCCTGGGGTTCGTCTTCCTGTTCAGCGCGTTGTTCAAGACGAGCGCGTACGCCGTCCTCGTGGTCGCGGTCCTGTTCCTGTTCGGCTTCACCATCGTCCAGGAGGTCGTGATCGGCCTCGCCCACACCGAGCCCTGGTTCCTGCTCTCGTACGTCAACTCCACCAATGCCTATCCTCTGACCGGAGTTCCGGCGCACATCGCGACGGTGAGGAGCCCGATCGGGCGCGGGACGAGCACTGTGTACAACCCCACGTACCTCGAGGGGATCCTCGTCATGGCGGGCTATTGGCTGTTGACCACGATCGGCGGGCTCCTCTTCTTCGAGCGCGAAGAGTTCACCTAGGACCGGTCCGCCGTTCGCCGGGCTTCTCACCGACCGGGTCGGCGCTTTGCAAAACCTTATTGGTCGAACCTCGGTCGAGACGATCGGCGATGGCCGACCAGGACCTTTCGAACGACCTCGCGGGTCAGGGCTACCAGCTCGTCGGGAAGCACAGCGCGGTCAAGCTCTGCTACTGGTCGCGCGAATCGATCGCCCGGGGCCGGGACTGCTACAAAGGCCGGTTCTACGGGATCGAAAGCCACCGATGCCTCCAGATGTCCCCGGCCATCGACTCGTGCAACCTGCACTGCCGCTTTTGCTGGCGGAACCAGGGCTGGGAGAACGACGAGGTGATGCCCGAGTTCGACGACCCGGAAGCCCTGCTCGACCGCTCGATCGACGCACAGCGTCGGATCATTTCGGGGTTCAAGGGGGACCCTGAAGTTCGGCTCGAGCGGTGGGAGGAGGCCCAGACGCCGAGGCACGTCGCGATCTCCCTGACGGGCGAACCGACCCTTTACCCGAGGATGAACCGGTTCCTCGAGCTCTGCCACGAACGGGGGATCACCACGTTCCTCGTGACGAACGGCACGAACCCCGACGCGCTGCGCGCGCTCGACCCGCTCCCGACGCAGCTCTATGTCTCCGTGACCGCACCGAACGCCGAGGTCTTTCGCCGCCTGACGCTGCCGGCCCAGGACGACGCCTGGGAGCGGCTCCTCGAGTCGCTCTCGGTCGTTCGAGAGCTGCGCACCCGCCGGGTGGTGCGCCACACCCTCGTGAAGGGATGGAACCTCGGCTGGGTCGGCTCGTACGCTGAGCTCGACCAGATGGCGCGCCCGGACTTCATCGAGCCGAAGGGTTACGTCTACATGGGAAAGTCCCGCCACCGCCTCGGGCGCGACCAGGAACCGACCCACGAGGAGGTCCTCGAGTTCGCTCAGCGTCTCGCGACGAAGACCGGATACCTATTGCTGGACGAGTCACCGGAATCGAAGGTCGCGCTCCTCGGTCGAACGTCCGAGGGTCGTTTTCTTCCCGGAAGAACGCCCGAGGTGGTCCCGCTCCCGATGGTCGAGGAGGCCGCGGGAATCTAAACGAGCCGCCAGTTGAGGATTTCGACGAAGACGGCCGCTACGATGCCCATTCCCATCACGAGGTACGGGTTGAGCTTGAGCGCCCGCGTCTCCTCCATGTCGTAGTACTGGATGAGACCCGCGGCGCTCGAGAACCCGCGCTGGCGCTTTTCCGGCATGTCCGCCCTTCCAGCGTGGTGGCGCTATATAACCGCTCGCGGCCGCATCAGCGGCGGAGCGAGTACCGTTCGCTATCGAGGACGGCATCCTCGACCGCGTCCTGGAACCGACCGAAGAGGCCCGAGCCAAGGCTAGCGGCGGGGCCGGCGAACACGCGGTCGAGCAGGGAACGGGGCGGTGTCACCCGGACGGTCTTGCGGGACGGGACGCCCGTGAGCTGCGCGAGCTCCTCGAGCGCCGCCTCTCGGTCGGCGAGACCGTCGATGAGACCGAGCTTGAGCGCTTGGGTCCCGGTCCAGAACTCGCCCGTGGCCAAGGGAAGGATCTCCTCGACCGTGCGCTTCCGCTCCGTCGCGACGAGCCGAACGAAGACGTCGTAGCCTTCCTGCGTGATCGCTTGCAGCTTCGCCCGTTCGACCTCGGTGAGCGGGCGGTATCCCTGGTAGGCGTCTTTGTGGACGCCCGCATGGAGGAGCTCGACCGAGACCCCCAGGCGACGCAGGAGGTCCCGGACCGCGAAATGCGCCGAGATGACCCCGATGGAGCCGACGTCCGACTCGGGATAGGCCAGGATCCTTCGGGCGCCCAGGGCGGCCATGTACGCGCCCGACGCTCCCATCGACCCGATCGATGCGTAGACCGGCTTGATCTCGTTGAGCCGCTTGACGGCGAGGTAGAAGTCCATCGAGGCGATCGCTTCTCCGCCTCCGCTCGAGAGGTCCAGGAGCACGCCCTTGACACGGCGTTTGAAGCGGAGGGTCTTCAGCAGCCGAAGGTACGGCTCGACGCTCCGCTCGCGGATCGTGCCCCGGAATGCCACATGGGCCAGTTGCTCGCGCATACGACGGCCCGCGAGAGCCGGCGCCGGCTCATAACCCCCGCCGCCCCCGTTTTCGAACGGATGGTTCAAGTAACGGGGGCCGACAACCACGGCTGTGCGGATCCTCCTCCGCCCCCGGCTCCCGGTGCTTGCCCTTCTCCTCCTCGCCCCGGCGATCCCGGAGCTCCTGACCGGGTCGACCTCCATCACCTGGGTCGTCACCGACCCGCTCCGCTTCCTCTTCGGGTTCCCCCTCGACATCGCTCTCTATGGGTGCGGTGCGCTTCTGATCCGGGAGTTTGCGGTCGCGTACCACAAGGGATGGGCGTCCATCCTTCTCCTGGGCGCGGCCTACGGCATCGCCGAGGAAGGGTTCGAGGTCCACACCTTCTTCGCGCCGCCCGCGCAGACGGTCGGGCCCCTCGGCATCTACGGCCACCTGTTCGGGGTGAACTGGCTCTGGGCGCTCGCCCTGACGGCGTTCCACGCGACCTACTCCATCGCGCTTCCGATCCTGCTCACCCAGCTCTGGTTCCCTCAGGTGAAGGACGCTCGTTGGTTCGACCGAGGCGCGACCCGCCTCGTGGCGGGCATCTTCGTGGCCGAGGTCGTGGGCTTTGGCTTCCTCGTCGGGAACGGTCCGTCCCACGCCGCGCTGGCTTTCTTCATCGCGGTCGTCGCGGCGCTCGTCGCGCTGGCGCTGTGGGCCCCCCGATACCTCCTGACGACCCACCCGGGCCCCCGGAGGGTCGGCCGGAACGGGCTGGTCCTCCTGGGAGCCGTGGAGTTCGTCGTCTACGTTCTCATTCTGTTCTTCTCGTCCAGCTGGCTCATCCCGGCGGTCGGCGCCGCGGTGGTCTTGGTCCTGGCCAACGGAACGGTCCTCTACCTGATCCTCCGATGGGTCGGGACTGAGGACCTCGAACGCTCGGAGTTCTACTTCGCCGTCGGCATGCTCTGCGCGCTTTTTGTCTGGGACGTGCTCCTCGAGTTCATCCTCGCTCCCGGTATCCTGGCGGTCACCGCAGTGTTCGTCTACCTGCTCTTCCGCCTCAACCGGACCCTGAAGATGAGGCAGGCGAGCCCGAGCGTTCCCCTCGGGGCCGTGGGGTCGCCGCCCGGCGGACCCTAGTCGGTCCCCATCCTCGTGCGGCTCGAGCCGGCATCGGGAGTCGTTTCGGGCGGGACGCGTTCTGCTCCGAGCACGCGAGAGCTACGACCTCGTGGGTCGTCCGCCGACGGGCACCGTGCTGACGGAGGGCTTGCGGCCGACCTGCGGGTCGGCAGACCTCCGCCGAGAGGGCACGACCTGAGGGTATCCTCGCTGGCTCATCGCTTGCTCGACCACGGACCGTAGGTAGAGGCCGTTCATCGAGCTCAGGAGAGAGCCCGAGGGTATCCCCCGGACGCACCTCGGAGGCACACCCTCAGTGACCACCCAGCGAGAAGGGCGTCGGAACCCGTAATCGATTTGCTCCTGCGACCGGATAGAGGAGGGTGGCGTTCTCGCGGCCGGAGGTCGACATCCGCCGTCCCCCCGGGTCGTTCGACGAGCTGGTGGACTGGCTCGAGCGCTGGAGCTGCGGCCTTGTCCTTCTCGAGAAATTCCCACTATCGGACATCCGAACGGCCCTGGCCGCAACCGTGGACGCGGTCTCGGCGCACCGGGTCTGGGCGGACGGCTGGATCGGCCTCCTACAGCACGCGGACGAAGAGAGCGCCCGCAGAGCGAGGGTCTTGCTCAACGACCACGAATGGTTCGAGACGTCCCTCGAACAGCTCTGGTGGTTCTTCCGCGTGGTCGAGAAGGAGGATCACGGGGGAAACCGGCAGGCGCTGGGGCAGTACGGACGCGTGCTGGGCGAGGCTCTCCGCCATCACCGGGCGGACGAGCGCCGTCTCGAGCTGAGGGGGTCCGCCATTGGCCCAGAGCCCATTCTGCGCCCTCAAGCAACGCTATTAAGCCGCCCGGGAGAACACGGCTGAGGATCGATGGCGACTCGCGGTTCCGAGGCCGTGTGGGTCGAAAAGTACCGGCCCAGCTCCCTCAAGGACATGGTCGGCCAGGACGCGATCCTCCCGCTCTTGCGGTCGTACGCGGAGAAGCGGTCGATGCCCCACCTCCTCTTCGCCGGACCTCCGGGGAGCGGCAAGACGACGGCCGCCCTCGCATTGTCGCGGGACCTGTTCGGAACGGATTGGCGCACCTCGTTCATGGAGCTGAACGCGAGCGATGAGCGGGGCATCGATACGGTCCGCACGACCATCAAGCAGTACGCCCGAACCTCCTCGCTCGGCGAGGTCGGCTTCAAGATCCTGTTCCTCGACGAGGCCGACAATCTGACGTCCGAGGCGCAGGCCTCCCTGCGCCGGTTGATGGAACGGTACTCCGGGTCGTGCCGGTTCATCCTCTCGTGCAACTACTCCTCCCGGATCATCGACCCGATCCAATCCCGATGCGCGGTCTTCCGGTTCCGCGCCTACTCCCCGGAGGCCGTGCGCACCCAGGTCAAGCGGATCGCGACCGCGGAAGGGAAGAAGGTCTCGCCCGAAGCCCTCGAGACGATCCTGACGGCGAGCGGGGGCGACATGCGCCGGGCCACGAACCTTCTCCAGCTCGCCGGAACGCACTCCGACAACATCACCGCCGAGACGATCAAGGAGTACGCTACGGTCCCGCTCCGTCGCGAGGTCGAGGGGATGCTCTCCGCCGCGCTCGCCGGGAACTTCCGGGAGGCGAGAGAGCGCCTGTTCGCCCTCTTCGTCGAGCGGGGAGCCTCCGGCGAGGACGTCCTGAAAGCGATCCACAGCTACCTGCCCGACATCCCCGATACCATCCTGACGGCCCGGGAGAAGGTTCGGCTGCTCGAGTACCTGGGCGAGGTCGACTTCCGGCTGGCGCAAGGGGCGTCCGACCGGATCCAGCTCGAGGCGGTCCTGGCCCACGTCGCGGCGAGCGCGCTCGGGGGGAAGTAGCGCGCATGGCCCGCCCGCGGGATGTTGGCGGGAAGCTGCGCGCCCGCCGCCGTGCGGTCGCGCCGGTCGAGCTTCGCCTGACGCCCTCGCTACGGGACATGGTCAAGTACCCCGAGAAGGGTGCGCGGGAGCTCCATCCAACGACTACCCTCGGCCCTTTTCGGGTCGTCGCGAGCGCGAGGTCCTGGAAGGAGTCACCATGACCGAAACGAAAACACCCTCGGACGCCGCGGACCGCCACCATTCCAGCCCTACCCGGTCGCTCGGTTTTGCGGTGCTCTCCGTATCGGACATCCATACGGAGCAGGACGACCCCTCCGGCCACCTGGCCCGGGAGCTGGTCGCGAAGGCAGGGCATCACGTTGTCCACTACTCGCTCGTCGCGAACTCCGTCGCGGACGTGCGCGAGCGCCTCGAACCGTGGCTCCGCGAGGTGGGGGTCGAGGCCGCCATCGCGGTCGGCGGGACGGGGGTGAGCTCCCGGGACCTCACGGTGAACGCCCTTGAGGCGATGGGGGCCCGGCGGCTCGACGGGTTCGGCGAGCTCTACCGGTCGCTCAGCTTCCACGAAGTGGGGGCGCTTGCGATCTTCAGCCGGGCGGCGCTGTTCGTGGTCCAAGGGAAGCCCGTCTTCGCCTTGCCGGGGAGCGAGCGGGCGGTGCGCACCGCGATCGAGAAACTGATCGTGCCCGCGGCGATCCCTCTCGTGGAAGAGCTCGAGCGGTGAGCCTACCGGACTACGTCGGAGTCCGGACCGCGAGCGCTCCCATCGGCGGGGGCCCGGGGTCGAGCGTCTGCGGCGCCAGTCCCTGGTTCCGACAGAAATCGGCCCACGCGCTGTTGGCCTCGATGTGGTGGGCGAGCAGGATGCCCCGCGAGGAGAGCACCTCCCACGCGGCGCGGAGCTCGAATCGGGCCCGGGACACCACGGGACCGTTGTCGTAGAAGAACAGGTCCACTCCGCCCGACCCCGCGAGGATCTGCCGAAGCCGTTCCTCGTTGTTCCCGAGCGCGAGGGTCCATCGGGTCCGCAGGGAAGGAGGGACGAACTGCCCGACGGACACGTCCCGCACTCCCGAGGCTCGGCCCGAGGTCGGCCCGGGCCCGAGCGATGTGAGCTCGCCCTCGCGGTTCGCGTCGAGCGCGGCGAGGATCCAGGCCGTGGAGTATCCCGGGCGTACCCCCGTCTCGACCACGCGCCGAGGATGGGCGGCGCGAACGACGAGGTAGAGGAGGGCCCCCTGCGGGAGCTCCCGGGTGAACGAGACCCCGGCGCCCCGGTCGAGCAACGTGTCGGGGAGGTCGGTCTCCCGCAGCTCGCGCCGGTACCGGCCGAGCTCGGCCGACGACGCTCCCGTCAGGGTCGAGATCCGATCGAGGGATGCTTGCCGAAACAGCAGCATCCGTTGTCGGATCCCCTTGCGCGCGGCCGGAGTCAAAACCGCCGGCCGCGAGCGGACTCGGTCGACGTAGGGCACGGACTCTCCGGAGCGAGCGCCGAGGGTCGTCGAGAGGCCTGGACCGTCCCGGGAACTCGAAAAGAACGACACATTGAGAAATGGCCTCCGTTCTACAAAGACACTTCGCCCGGACCGGCGCTGCACTCGTCGTAAGGGAAGTTCACGCCCCTCGGTTTCCCCGGCGCCAGAACACGTTTTAATAGCCGCAGCACCTCGATGAAGACGAGGCTGCTCGATGAGTGTGCAAGAAGTCGGTGACGTGAATTACGATCGTTTCGCGCAGGACAACCCCGCCGCCGTCATCGACGTGTGGGCCCCGTGGTGCGGCCCGTGCCGTATGGTCTCCCCGATCGTCGACCGCCTGAGCGAGAGGTACAAGGGCAAGGTGGCGTTCGGCAAGATGAACTCGGACGACAACGGGGAGAAGGCCGGCGCGCTCGGGATCATGAGCATCCCGACGCTCCTCTTCTACAAGCAGGGGAAGCTCGTCGACCGGATCGTCGGTGCCTATCCCGAAGAGGTCATCGACGAGCACATCCGTCGCCTCCTCTGACTCCGCCGCCCGGGGAACGGGTCGCCGTCCCCGGCGGTAGCGACGTTCCCCGCCTCCCGATCACCGGAGCCGTTTAGTCCTCCTCGGGCACGGGGGCCGACATGAGCATCCCGTCGGCCGACCTGCAGCTCGCCCGGTACTCGTTCCAGCGGAAGCTGGACGAGATCGCCGCGTGCCGGGGGCGGGCCACGGAGCTGATCAGCCTCTACGTCTCGCCGGGGAAGCAGATCTCGGACGTGATGAGCTACCTGCGGAACGAGTACGCGCAGAGCTCCAACATCAAGAGCCGGACGACCCGTAAGAACGTGATGTGGGCGATCGAATCGCTCATGGGACGCGTGCGGGGCTTCAAGGAACCGCCCTCGAACGGCGTGGCGTTCTTCGTCGGCAGCAAGGCGATCGGGGCGGACAAGTCCGAGCCGGTCACGTTCATCGTCGAGCCTCCGGAGCCGCTGAACACGTACCTCTACCGGTGCGACTCCTCGTTCTTCCTCGACCCGCTGCTCGCGATGGTCCACGAGCCGGATGTCTGGGGTCTCATCGTCATGGACCGCGCCGAGGTCACCATCGGCCTTCTTCGGGGAAAGCGCGTCGAGCCGCTCCGCAACCGTTCGTCGCAGGTTCCGAGCAAGCACGGCCGCGGCGGGCAGTCCCAGCACCGTTTCGAGCGGATGATCGAGCACGCCGCGCACGAGTTCTTCGTGAAGATCGGGGAGATGTCGAACGAGCTCTTCCTGCCCCGCAAGGACCAGCTGAAGGGGATCCTGCTCGGGGGACCGGGCGCCACGAAGGAGTATTTCTTCAAAGAAAGCTACCTCCAATACGAGCTCCAGCAGAAGGTCGTCCAGCCGCTGTTCGACACCGGCTACACGGACGAGTACGGGCTCCGAGAGCTCGTCGAGAAGGCGACCCAGACGCTCCACGGGCTCGAGCTCACCGAAGAGAAGCGGCTGATCCAGCGGCTCCTCAACGAGATCCGCAAGGCGGAGGCCGGGCTCGCGGCCTATGGGGAAGTGGACGTCAACCACGCGCTCGACCTGGGCGCGGTCGACATCCTGATCGTTTCCGAGGGCCTCCGCCAGCAACGCGTCCGGTTCCGATGCACCGCCTGCGAGAACGAGTTCGAGCGGTCGCTCGCCGACGGGGCGATCGACGCGGTCCTGGACGGGCCGTGCCCGAAGTGCGGCCAGCGCACGGTGAGCGAGAAGTCGAGCGAGGACTACGTGGAAGGGCTCTTCCGTCGGGCGGCCGAGTCGGGCGCGACCGCCCGCCTCGTTTCGACCGAGAGCGAGGAGGGCGAGCTCCTCGCGAAGGCGTTCCGCGGCGTTGCGGCCGTCCTCCGGTACCCGATCTCGACCCGGACGCCGCCGCCCCCTCGCTCCGCTCCGCCGCGCTAACGCGCCGGCGGGCCGACCCATGGCGCTCCCGGCATGGGCCTCGCCGAGAGGATAGAGAGCTACCGCGTTGAGATGGAATAGCCTCGGCGCGAGAAGGCCGCCGAAAGGATGGATCACCAGAGGTGGTCGAGCGGGTCGTCCTCGGTAGGCGGCGGTGTTCCCGGTGTCGCTGGGGCGACCGCAGGGGCCGCGGGGCCTGCCGCCCCCGGCGGGTAGAGGACCGCGTTCGGGTAGGCGGGAGGCGGCACGCTGCGGCGGCGCGTGACGACCGCGAGCGCGACCAGGGCTCCGATGGTCGCAATGGCCCCGACGACCACCACGGCGCCGAGGAGGGAACGGGGCGACGAACTACCGCCGGCCGCGGGGCAGTTGGTGCCCACGGTCAGGCACTGCAGGGTCGAGCTGACCTGGGCGGTGGTCTGGGGCTCCCCCTGGAGGGTGACGGAGGAGACGGGATTGCTGGAGGCGGCCGCCGGAGAGAACTCCGAGTCGGTCGCGTTGGCGCTGGTCCCGTCATAGGGATTCGCTGAGTTCGTCACGACGCGCCAGCTCGAGGCGGCGAGCCCGAAGTGTCCACCCGAAACGTCCTTCAGGTCAAGACTCGACTGCTCGACGCTCGTGGTCCCGCTGGTATTCCCGGACGCCGCGGCGTTCGACCCGCCGAGGAGGTCGGCCGTGTCCGGGACGAAGATGACTCCCTCCCGGACGCTGAACGGGCCGATGACGGTGAGATTGATCGCCGGGTAGGGGACTCCCCCGAGCTCGACGGAGCTGCCCTGGGCGTAGGCACCTTCGACCGCGACGCTCCCGTCGGTCGCGAACGACACCGGAATCCCCGAGCGTGGTCCGATCACCGTGGAGCCGAACGGTCCGTGGGCCGCGTAGAAGTAGGAGAGGTTCGCCGAGCCCGAGGCCAAGAACGCACTGGTCGAGTTCCAATTCGTGCCGGGGACGAGCGCGGCCGGGAAGAGGCCGAGGGCCGGGGTGAAGGAGACCGCGGTATGACCCCCGATACTTCCCGAGAAGTACCGGATCTTGTCCTGGGTCCACTTGAGGACGGGCAGGTGCGCGTCGTAGGTCTCGGTCAGATTGGAGCGAACCCACACCGTGGAGTTCTGGAGCCCGACGGCCGTGAAGCCCACGTCGTTTTCGTACACCCGCCCTTGGGTGGTGAAATTAGAGATCCCGGTCGTGGCTTCCCAGGCCCGGTACGAGACGTTCACCCAATTCGTAGGCGAGGTGCAGGAAGGGTCACAGAACCGGACCGAAAACGCTGCGCCCATCGTCCGGAGGATCGTGAGCTCGAAGGTGTTGGCCGAGGTGTTATTGTCCCAGGTCGTTACGGTATAGCCGAACGTAGCGTTCCCTTCGTAGACCCAGTTATCGGAAGCACGGAGCGGTCCGACCGAGACCGTCTTCACGATCCCGTACGACCACGAGGCCACCGGCGTCGAGGAAGTCGGGAGAGGGGCCGCTTCGACCGCTCCGGACGCGACAACAAATACCATGAGGACTGCCATCCCTACGGCGAGGAGGACGGTAAGGCCCTTGACCGGTGCGTGGATCGTCATCGTTCCTCCGAGCAGCCCCTTGGAGAGGAATCATGGAATCCCCGTCCCTTAAACGGACGCTCCAGCCCGGACCCCACGGTTTGGACACCGTGCTACACCGTCGCAACTCCGGGGGGTCGTGACCCTGCGAGCGCTGACAGACGCGGAGGCCCGCGTCATCGCCGTCCTGCTGGCCGCACGACCCGACCGAGAACGGGAGCGGCTCCGTCAGGTACCCGTGCCGCGGTCGACGTATCATTCGGTCCGGCGAAGGGCCTACGAGGAGGGCTGGCTCCGAGACCGGTACGTCCCGCATCCGGTTCCGCTGGGACGCCCCTGGGTCACCTTCCTAGTCGCGCGCCCGTTCGCCGACCGGGTCGAGGAGTTCGGCCGGACGGTCGCCGAGGACCCGGGGAACGTGGTGCTCTGGTCGGGGGCCCAAACGGCGCTCGCGGTGACGTTCCATACACGGCCCAACGAGGCGAAGCGGCTGCTCGCCCGTTTCGAATCGAACCGGCTCGCCGCCGGTCCCTGGTCGGTGACCGTCCGCGCGGACGCGCCGACCGTCCCGGTGTACTTCGACTTCGAAGGCCTCTGGTGTCACCTCGCCGGCCTCGAGGGAACGCTGGCATACCCGCACGGGCTTGGCGGCCCGCTGACGAGCCGGGACGGGGAGGACGAGGTGGCCTTCCTCAGCGCGCATCAGCGATGGGCCGTAGGGGAGCTCCTTCGACGACCGTTTGTCGCGGCCGACCAGGGACGGGGCGGGCACCTCGTGGGCCCCTTCGGGTTGCCGTTCTCGCAGCGGAAAATGCTCGCCAAGGGCTGGGTGACCCATCGCACTCTGCTCGACCCCGCGCGCGTTCCGGAACATCGGGGGAAGAGTGCCGACCAGGTCGTCTTCCTGTCGGGATCGCCGAAGCCGGACGCTCGGCCGGAAGGGCTTTTCGCCACGTTGACGAGGGAATGCCGAGTGTACCCGTTCCTATTCGTCGTGGGCTCCGACCGCTGGTTGCTGAGCGCTCTCGGGGGCACGAACCCGCCGCCCTCCGACCTCCAACGCCCTCGGCGACCCGTCCTGCCGACCCTTCGGGAGTACCTGGAGGGGATCGAGATACTGCAAGAGTCCGCGAGCGGGTTCGTGCCCCAGGTGGACCACCGGTACGACCGATTGCTGGCCCCGGAGCCACCCGCCGCCCCGTCGAAGCCATGATATCCTATCATCGAGAAACCGGCATCGAGGGCGCGTAGCCTAGTCTGGATAGGGCACCGGGTTCCTAACCCGGCGGTCGAGGGTTCAAATCCCTCCGCGCCCGCTTTGCTTTCCGCCTGTCGCAACGACTATTGAACACCGTATCGCTCACGTGCTCCATGGGCCCGCGAAGCCGCGCTCGAGCAGTCCGCTCTGGACCGACACGATGATTGGCCAAGCCAAGGACAGGTCTCAGGGGCCTCCGACACGCATGGCTTTTCCATCGATCATCATGGTGCAGTCGTGAACGGCATGGATGGCCGGCCCACACTTCAGCTCCTCGACGATCTCGCTCATGGAGAATCCGGGTCCCCGGCCGCTCGGCTTCGCTCGAACCCTCCTCTTCGTGTCGCTTTCCAAATGGCCGACCTCCCTCCGGGTCGCGCCTGGCGCATCGTGGACAGGGTCCGGGACGGGCAGCATGAGGCGGGCAAGAGCATCGATGAACTTCGGTTTGCTCGCTACCTTTCTCACCTGAAATCGCTCGAGCCCGGAGTGACCGAGTCGTTCGTCAGGCTCAAGACCGCATTTCCAAAGATTCGAGAGCGTTCAGCGGAAAGGGCCCAATCGCTCCTCCCCTCTCGTGTCCGACTTGAACGGGCTCGAGTCGTCTTCGTTCCTCTCGATTACGACGCGATGGTGGACCGCACTACGGTCTACTTCGACCCGCTCTTGGCCCTCATGGTCGGAGAGGACGGAGTCGCCCGGATTCTCTCGCACGAGTTCCACCACATCGGCCGGTTCTTACTCACCGGCGAGAACGTCTCCGGGATGAATCCGAAGCTGGACCCTCGACATCTCACATGGACTGGGTTGGTCCGTTTCTGGGCAAGTATCCTCGAAATGGAAGGAATCGCTGACCTGGTGTTCGACGTGAAAGACCTACAGTTGCCCATCTATCGCCCGATGATGGCCCGTCGAGAACGCGTAACGTCGTCCTACGGACAGCATCTTCGAAGAGCCGAACGAATCCTGCTCAACCGCCCGGTGAGTTCGCGTGCCGAACGGCGCGCGATCGGGCGCGCCGTGCAAGTTGTCCTGAGGGATGGTCATCCGCTAGGGAAACGCATGGCGGAGACGATTCTGGTCGAGTTCGGAAAGCGGAGGCTCATTCAGAGCGTAGGTCGTCCGGAGCGTTTCTTCCGCGCTTACCAAGACGCCGCCGCCCAGTCAGGGCTCTTCCAGTTCAGCGAAGAGCTACTCGCGAGCCTCCCGAGCTGAGAACGCGCGCCGGCCTCCGCTCTCGGGGCAGCCGTCGAGAGGTGCAACGAATCTTGCACGATTTGGGGGGCCCGAAGTTCGTTCTCCGGGACCCTTCCCTATCGGAAGACGATACCCGGTGCCCAATTCTTTGGGCGAGTCCCTCCGCGCCCGCCTCGTCAGAGCCCGGGCCGTGGAATCGTCGAGTTTGGCACGGGGCGACCCCCCCGTGATGTCGCGCCCCCGCGGCGACCTACTTCATCGCCCGCAGCGCCTTCTCGTCGAGATAGTATTTCCCGTTGACCTCGATGAAGACCATGGTCTTCCCTCTCCGTCGTTTCATGATCCGTACGAAGATTCGAGACAAGCCGAGCTCTTGGGCTGTGAGTGCCGTTTGCGGACTCAGGGCTCCCTTCGCTCGGAACGTCTGGATGATTTCGCGGATTCTCTCTCCACCGAAGCCCTCCTCTTCTCCGGCTGCCGGGGGGGCCGGGGGAATAGGTGTGGGCACCGAGGGCGCAACCACCGGGGCGGGTGTCGGCGGGAGGGGCGTGACCAGGCCCCGAGCCGGCTCCTGCGATGGGCGGGTCGGTCCCGCGAAAGGGGTCGGAGAGACCGCCGCCACCGGGGCGGGCGGTGTGGTCGAGTTGAGTCTCACGGTGTGCGCGGCGGCCCTCCTCACGGGAATCGTCACCGGGGGCGGTGAGGCGTATCCGTGGGCACCGGCTTTGACCGCGTAATCGCCAGCCTTTACGCCGCCAAAGGCGACCCTTCCGTTCGATCCCGTGCTGCCGGAGAAGCTCTTCGGGCCGTCGGCCGAAACGTCGGCCCCCGGGATTGGCGAGAGCGTACCGTCGTCCAGTACAGTGACGGTCAACTCACGTCCGCGGCGGCTCCACGCGACGAGGACGACGAGCACAGCCACGACTGCGATGATGAGGATCAGGATCCACTCAAACAGTGAGCCCCACGACGAAGAACTGGAAGAAGGGGGTGGCGAAAGGGTCGCCGATGGAGTCAGGGTAGCGGACATCCAGACGGCGCTGTTGAGTCCGGGGCCGGGCACGGGCGTTCCCTCCGACTGAGCGATGATGATGTAGAACGGACCCATACCGACCTGGTCCGTCGACTGTCCGAGGACTTGGCCTCCCGCGCTGACGGTGAACTGCGCGGCCCCCGAACTATCGACAGCGATCGTCAGAGTGTAGACGACCTGCAGGGCTGGGGTCAGGTTCAATGGCGCCGACTTCTTCCAGGTGCTGGCGTTCGATCCCGCCCGGTCGTAAATGCCGTAGAAGCACTGGTTCGGCTCGATGGAGGAGTTGGCCGGAGTGCCGCACGTGGTAGGGTTTCCGCAATTGTTCTCCGCGCTGCAATCGGTGGAGTTCAGGTTGCCGGTGAGTTGAACGCCGGACGTGGCATTTTGCGAACTGATCCCAAAGACGATAGGATGCCCATGCGATACGAGCCCTTTGACGACGGCCGTCGCCGTGAGTGGGGGAGTGAAGTTCTGAACGCTCTGGATCGCGCCGACCACCGAGTTCGCATCCGCGTCAGTGATCTCCATCCCCGCCGAGGAGAAACTGGGGGTCAGGAGGATGCCGGCGCAGCCGGGGCAGTTGCGGGCCGAGAAGTTCAACGCGACCGGCCCACTGATCGCCCACAGATTGGGATTCAGGCTCGTATCGTGCGTGAAATCGTCCGAGAGCGCCGTCCCGAGAGGAGCCGGGGAGGTCGCCAAGGCCGCTCCTAATGGCGTGAGCGCCAACAGCACCACAACGGCCAGCAAGGCCAACTGCCTACCTGCGGCGAAGCTCTTCGAACCGCTGCTCTGAGAGATCATCGGCGGCGGAGCGAGACTTCGGGGTTTAGACCTGAAGTAATGTTCAGTTGACGGTCCCTCTTCGTGAAAAGGAGAGGGGGAAAGGGTTCTGCGCCCCGGTCGACCGACCGGGGCGCCGAGTGGGCCTGGAACCTTCCTACGAACCCGTCACTCCGTTCCCGTTGTAGAGGTACCAGGTGTTGATGTTGCCAGCACCGCTCGTCGGGTTCGTGTTGATGGTCGTCGGGTTGATCCACACCGCATAGGTCACCACGTCATTCGACTGGTCGTAGTAGACGTAGAGGGCCAGGTGGTTCCCGATGTGCTCGACCAGGTTGTACACCAGCACCCGAGCCGGGCCGACCGCCATTCCCGCGGCGGTGGCCATCCCGTACTCCATCGCGGCGTAGGCGTTGCCCTGGCAGGCCTGCGGGATCCCCGGCTGGTTCGCCCAGAAGACCAGCGCCGACATCGTGTTGGCGTCGGTGGGCATACCCGTTGGGGCCGAGGAGCCACTGCAGGTCCACAGGCTGAGTCCCTGCTGCACCGCGTCGCCCGACGTGTACGTCGCGTTGGCCTCGTAGAGCGGCACCATGTAGTCGGTCGGGTCGGGGTAGTCGGGCGCCCACGCAAGGTTGTAGAACGGCAGCGCCGACTGACCGGGTAACGCGGACAGACTGTAGACCACGAGCTGGCTGAACGTCACGTCGAACGTGTTCGGCTCGAGTGCCCCGCCCGAGATCGAGCTGATGTAGGGCATGTAGTCCTGGATCATCTGGTCGACCGTGGTCGCTCCCTTCTGACCGATGATCGGGAACTGGCACGGCGTGCTCGTCGTGCAGCTCGAT
>JBKQUP010000002.1:0-25932 GCA_052325545.1 Thermoplasmata archaeon | reverse complement strand
GCGACGGTAGGAGCAGTTCGCGATGGACGGTTCCGCTGTCCATGACTAGGCGAGCGCGGATTCGGGGTTATTGGGCTACTTCACCCGGCGGAATCTGAACGGAGATTTGGCGTCGAGCAGCTTCCACACTCCGCCGGGGAAATCCGATTCTTATGGCGGGACCCTCTCGACGACCTCGGTGGCGACCGGGATGGCCCGCGGAACAACCATTTCCAGGGCGGGAGCCCTAACATCGTCCTCCTGGTCGCCATCTCTCCCGACACTGACCGTTTTCGAGTCCGGGATGACCGGAGAGTCCTTCAACTGGGATGGCTCTGGGGCCGGTTCGGAGGACACCGTGCCCGAAAGGGAACGGTGGTGGGCCGAATCGGTTGACAGGTACGCGAACGAGAAGGAGAGAGAAGGCGAATGGAACGAATTGACGGTGGAGGAACGAGCGGCGGACCTGAAGGCTTGGCCGCTGCGCTTCGAGATGGCAGGGTTCCCGAGACCGCGTCATATTCGGGAGGTAACTCCCACGATGGTGGTCCGGTGGAAGGCAACCCCGGTCGGCCCCGGCGGGAAGGCTCACAAAGCCGGGCGGATGGACGACTCTTCGGCGGATGCCCTGTTGATTTGTCTGAGGGGCTACCGACGATGGGCGGAGAGAACCTTCAGGCTCCCGAAGAGGGAGCGATTCGCCGAAAAGAAGGCTGTCTGGAAGCACAGACGAGGGCCCGCGAAGAACCGTCGATATCTCGCCGAGCCGGAGATCGACCGGTTGTTCGCAGCCTCACCGGACCGACTGAAGCCGATGGTCGCGCTAATGGCGTGGGTCGGTCTCCGTCGGCGCGAGGCCTGGTCCCTGACCTGCGGGAACGTCGAGTTAGCTGTCGATGCCCGGTCAGTCAAAATCGTTCGGAAGGGCGGGGACCCGGACAAGCCGCCGATTCCGGTGACTGTGCTGAACGCCCTTCGACCGGCGGTGCTAGGGCGTCGCCCCGAGGAACGAGTCTATCCGTTCTCCATCGGGCTAATGGAGAAGGAACTGCGCCGGGTCGGGATGGCAAGCTTGGGGAAGCCGGTCTCTCCTCACGACCTAAGACGCTCGTTCGGGCGGAACCTGTACTACGTCCACCACGTGGACATAGCGGTAATCGCCGCGCTATACCACCACCGGACGACAGGGATGGCGCTCTACTACATCGGAGCGTCCGAGGACCTCAAGCGCGAGGCCGTTTCCGCCTTCGACAAACCCCGCCCAACACCCCCACCCGACGCCCTAATAGCGGGAGCGTGACGTATGACAGGAGGGCAGGCGTCTGACGATGTACGACATGTACCAGGAGGTCATCCTCCAGCACTACCGCACGCCGAAGAACTTCGGCCCCCTTCCGGACGCGAACCGCGAGGGGCAAGAGTCGAATCCGCTCTGCGGTGACCACATCACCGTTCGACTCAAGGTCGACCCGGGGTCCGAGAAGATCTCGGAGATCCGGTTCGAGGGGGACGGCTGCGCCATCAGTGTGGCGAGCGCGTCGATGCTGACCGAGAAGGTCGCCGGGCTCACCGTCGAACAAGCGGGTAAGCTGACCCGGGACGACGTACTTCAATTGCTGGGAATACCGCTCTCGCCAGTCCGCATCAAGTGCGCCCTCACGGGGTACGCCGCCCTCGGCCGGGCCCTCCACCCCGAGAGTTTTCCGCCCGGCACGTGAAGGTTCGGTGGCCGTTCGTGTCGTCCGTGCGGCCCTTTGCGCCGCGGTCCACGGCCGCTGACCGAACGTTCGGGGGAAGCGGTCCGTGATCGTAATCGACCCGGAGCGGTGCGTGCTCTGCGGGCTGTGCACTGCCGTCTGTCCGCCGGATGCGATGGAGCTCACCCCGACCCGGCTCGTGGTCCATTCGACCTGTACCGACTGCGGTTGGTGCGTCCCGTACTGCCCCGTCGGGGCGATTTCCGGGGGACGACCGGTGCATCGTCGCGGGAGAGCCTCGGAGTAGAGGCAGCGCGGCCGAGGGCCTAAGACCGGGACGCGCGCGGGTGGATCGGGCACGGACGCTTCAGACGGCAGAACCGACATTTCTCCGGAGGAACCGGCATGATCGGCTTCCGCAATCGCCCGTATTTCCGGCGGGGCATGATCCTCGGGTGGGTGGGAAACCGGGGTGGCTTCATCAAGCTGACGAGGCGACGGGTCCGAGGGAGGGGGGCCGTGGACCTTTTGTGGGTTCTTGCCCCGGGCCGTCCGTGACCACGCTTTCCGGGTACGCGAGCCCAGAAGGGACCGCTCGGTTCCGGGGCCGGGCGGTCGGGGCGCGCAAGCTGCCCCCCGAGCACTTCCGAGAGGCTCCCGGCGGGCTCGCGCTTTCGTCCCTGGGCCTGGGGACCTACATCGGTCCGCCGGACGCTCCGACCGACCACGCCGTCGAGCAGGCGGTCACAGTCTGTCTCACCTCCGGGCGGGTCAACGTCCTGGACACGGCGATCAACTACCGCTACCAACGGGCCGAGCGCAGCATCGGGAGGGCGCTCGCTCGTCTGGAAGACCGCGACGAGGTCACTCGGGACGAGGTGTTCGTGGCCACGAAGAACGGCTACTTCGCCCCGGACGCCGAATCGCCGACCTCTCCCGACCGCTGGGTCGTGGAGGAGCTCGTCCGCCCCGGCATCCTGGACCCCGCCGACATCGTCGACGACTGCCACGCGATGAGCCCGTCGTACCTGGCCGACCAGTTCGAACGGAGCCGCCGCAATCTCGGGCTCGCCACCATCGACCTCGTCTACCTCCACAACGCGGCCGACGCCCAGATCCCGGTCGTCGGTCGGGAGGAGTTCACGTCCCGCCTCGAGGAGGCGTTCCGCCTCTACGAGCGGTACCGCGACGAGGGCCGACTGAGGGCGTACGGCCTCGCCACCTGGGATTGCCTGCGCGCCCTTCCGACCGACCCGAACTTCTTCTCGCTCGAATCCGCGGTCCAGCTGGCGCGTACGGTCGGTGGGGAGGAGCACGGATTCCGGTTCGTGCAGTTCCCGTTCAACCTCACGATGCCCGAGGCCGCGACGACCGCGAACCAGCCGATCGGGGGAGCCCGGAGGACGCTGTTCGAGGCCGCCCATCGCCTCGGCGTCGGGTGCTTCACGAGCGTCCCCCTCTTCCAGGGCCAGCTCGCGCGCTCCGGACCCAAGCGGGACGGGCTCAACGCCGCCCAGACCGCACTCCAGTTTGCCCGCTCGGCGCCCGGTACGATCGCCCCGCTTGTGGGGCAGAAACGCCCCGAACACCTCTCCGAGAACCTCGAGCTCGCGTCCCGGCCCCCTTGGAACGCGGAGCAGTTCCGGGCGATGGTCGCTTAGGTGGGACCCGTCGGCGCCCCCGCGGGCTCGACGGTCAGCCGGAAGGCGCCGTCGATTCGCCCACCGGGTCGGCGGTCGCATCCTCGACGAGGGAGCGTCCGTCGACCTTCTGGACCCGGATCACGCGGTCGGCGACCGCGGCCAGTTGGGATTCGTGCGACACGAGGATGACCTGGGGGAGGGCGAGCTCGTCCAGGAGCTCTCCCATCCGGATTACCTGCTCGGGGGAGAAGCCGTCTGTCGGCTCATCCAGGAGGATCGTATCGAGATGGAGGCTTCCCATCGCCCGCACGACCTGGGCGAGCGCGAGGCGGAAGGCGAGCGCGAGGCTCGTCCTCTCCCCACCGCTCAGCGCCTCGGCGGGGGTCCACTCACCTTCGATCATCACGAGGGGCGTGAACGCGGGATCGGTCCGGGCGACGAGCCCGGGGTCGTCCACGAGCGACGCGAAGTAACGCGCGAAGTTCCGTTCGAACAACGCCTGCGCGTGCGTGAGGAGCTTCTGTTCCATCGTGAGGACCGTGGTGCGGAACGGTCCACCGACCCACGTCGCCTTCTCCTCGACCTCGGTGGCTTCGGCCAAGAGCTCCGCCCGCTCGCGCCGGCCCGTCTCGGCCGCCCTCACCCGTCGGGCCGCTTCGTCGAGCTGCGCATCCAGCCGGACCAGGGTCGACCTCTCCTCCGTCAGCTGCTCCTCGGCGGCCGCTAGGCTCCGTTCGGCTTCGGCGACGGCGACCCGAAGCTTCGCGCCCTTCTCGCCCTCCGCGCGCAGAGCGGCGACCCGTCCCGCCCGCTCCTCGACCCGGCCCTTGAGGGCGTTCGCGTCACGTTCGAGCCGGCCGCTCTCGGTCTTCAACACCTGAAGGGCGCGGTCGACCCCCCGACGGCGTTCCGCGGCGAGCACCGACCGCTCGACGTCCCGGGACACCGCGGCCTTCGCGTCCTCCGCTCGGGCGACCTCGGCCCGGAGCGCCGATTCCTTCGCCTCCTCGGGCGATAGCTCCTCCACCCGCAGCTGGGCCGCGATCGTGGCGCGTTGGGCCGCCTCCTGTTCCCGGACCGACCCCTCGAGCGCTTTCACGGCCCGGGCGAGGGTGGCCCGGGAAGCGACCCGGCGCTTCTCGACCTCCTTCCAACGGTCGAGGGCTCTCTCGTACCGCTCGCGGGCCTGCCTCTCCTCCTCGACCGCGACCCGGTGCGCTTCCGCGGCGGAGAGTTTCGTTCGGGCCGCCTCGACCACGGCCGCGGCTTCGGTCCGATGGGTCCCGAACTCGGAAGGGTGGACGGTTTGGTGGCACCGCGGGCAGACCCCTGCGTGGAGGAGCTCATCGACCTCGGTGAGGGAGCTTTCGGCCTGGGCCAACGCCTGGAGGGCCGCGGCTTCTCGGTGTCGGGCGGTGCCGAGCCGCTCGTCCAGCTTCGTGAGGCTGTCGGCCGTGGGGGCCGGAGGCTCCTGGGTCGGTCCCTCGGCAAGGGCCTCCTCGTCGGTCCGCTTCGCCTCGGCTTCCTCGGCCCGGTGCCGGTCGACCGCCGCGCGCGCGTCCGTTCGCCTCCGCTCCGAGGCGGTGAGGAGGGCGCGCGCTTCGGAGAGCGAGCGGAGGAGGGCGGAGCCGCGTTCGAGCTCGCCCCGAAGGCGGGAGAGTTCCTGCTCGGCCGCCGCGAGCGACGCACGACGGGCGTCGAGCGCGTCCGCGTCGGCGCTCGCGGACGCGGACTCGGCCCGGCGGCGGGCCGCCTCCGCATTCCGTTCCTCGAGGACGCGTAGCTGCTCCTCCAGCGAGCGACGGTCGGCTTCCTGTTCCCGTTCGAGGCTCGCGCGCTCCCGTTCGTCCGCCTCGGCCTTCCTCGCGCCGGCCTCGAGGTCGGCGCGAGCGGAGCGAAGAGCGGCGACCGAGGTCTCGCGTTCCCTCAGCGCGCGTTCGAGGGTCATCCGGTCGATCCGGAGCCGGTCGGCCTGTCGGTTCCCTTCCGCGAACTCCTCGTCAAAGTACCGTAACCGGTCCGCCTCGGCCCGCCGCGAGACGGCACTGCGTCGCAGGTCCGTCGCCAGCTCCTGCGCGTTCTCCGCGGCCGTGCGGTACCGCTCCACCCCGAGGGCCTTTCGTACGGTCTCGAGTCGGTCCTGGGGTCGGGCTCCCAGGATGTCGCGCATTCGCTCCTGAGGGACGTAGACCGCCCAGCGCCAGAGGTCGGAGTGGGCCTGGGGGCTCGGGTTGTCGGGGAACCCGAGGAGCTCGATCACCTGCTGGCGAAGCTCGGTCGCGGAGTACGACGTGTCGTTCCCGTTGACCGTAAAGCGGATCCGTTCCGGCTCGAACGTCTCCTGGCCCTTCCGGCGGACGCGGCGGAACCGTCGGAAAATCTCGTACTGGTGCTCCGGCCCCTCGAACGCAACGGTGACCTCGGCGTGGGTCGCCCCGTGTCGGACGAGGTACGCGGCGTTGACCTCCGCGACCCCGAAGAGGGCCATCTCGATGGCGTAGAGGAGGCTCGTCTTTCCCGAGCCCACGTCCCCCGCGATGAGCGTCGTCCCGCTCGCGAAGTTGACCTCGGCGGCCTCGTAGCTGCGGATGTTCTTGACGGTAAGACGGCGCAGCTGCACGGCGACCTCCTAGTCCCCGGCCCGTTCGAGGCGGACGTCGATCAGTCGGCGTGCGCTCCCGAGCCGGGCGTTCGCGTAATCCTGGCGGGACTCACCCTCGGCCTTGGGCTGTCCGAGCTCTCGCAGGAGCTCCCGGACCCGTCGCTCTCCTTCCGGACCCTCGAGCCACGACCGCCCCATGGCGCTCTCCGCAAGGAGCCGACGGACCTCCTCGGTCTCGACCTCCGACTCGGAGGTGACACCGGCTCCCTCCTCCGATGCCGGGGCCAGGTCCCGAACATCCCAGTGGACGGTGCCCGCCTCCGGGCCCCTCCGACGTGCGAGCTGGGTGAGGGCGAGGCTCGCGAGGGTCCCGTCCGCGAGCGTCCCGTGGACGCGGGGGAACAAGAGCGCGCCGTGCTGGCCCTCGGCGGAAAGACGACGCTCCAGCTCCGAGCGCGCCTCCTCGGCGGTCTTTCCCGAGACATCGACATCGACCAAGTGCACGGTGCCGCGCGGCGCCGTGTCGACGAACTCGGCTCGGGGCCGTCCGCCCTCCACCGTCACGATGACGACGCCCTGATGGGTCCGTCCCTCCTGGCCGTTCTCGAGGTCGGTCCGGCTCGTCCCGAACACGGCCCCCGGATTGACCAGGAGGCCGCCGCCCGGCCCTTCTCCGGTGTAGGTGTAGTGGATGTGGCCTCCCGCGTAGTAGTCGCATCCGACCGGAAGGTCATCCCGGCGGATCCCGTGGATGTGCTCTCGGAGGCTTTCGGGCAGATACTCCTCGACCGCGGCGTGGAACTGGAAGACCTTGAACCCCGGCTCGGCGCGGAACGCTTCGGAGTCCACCGCGCGGAAATACTCCCGGTCGAGGCCATGGGAACGACCCGAGATGCCGGCGATGCGGACCCCCGTGGGCTCGTCGACGAGGAACGGCAGGCTCCAGCGGGTCCCCTCGGAGCGCACCGCCTCGGGCGCGACCTTGAGGAAGACCCCGGTCTCGGCGAGGACATCGAGCCAGCTCGTCCGGTGCGCGACGTAGTCGTGGGACCCATAGATGACGTAGATCCGACGACCCTGGTCCACGAAGCGACGCAGCGCGGCCGTGACGGGCGCGACCTCGCCGGGGTCGGGAACCGGTGTGTGGAACAGGTCGCCCGAGATGAGCAGGAACTCGGCGTTCCGCTCTTCCGCCACGCGGAGCGCCGAAAGGAGGCTCTCCCGCAGCGCGGAACGGACCGCGGGGTCCCGAGGCCAGGCTCCTACGTGCGCGTCCGCGAGGTGGGCGAAGACGAACCGGTCCGGTCCCATCCACTACCCCTTTCGGGACGAGGTAGCCGGTGGGGGGTCCGAGTTCGGAGCCGACGGCGCGGGGGTCGTGGCTTCCTGGATCCGCTTCGTCATGGCCGCGAGGAGGCCGGCTCCGGCCCCCATCGCGAGAAGGCCGACCAGGAGCAGGTCGTCGCTGCTGCCGCTCCCGGGCGGTGGCGGAGGACGCGGCGGGGGCGCGACGTGGCCGGTCGTCACGGGCTGGCGAGAGGCCCGCATCAGGGCGAGCCGGGCCGCTTCGCTCGTCTGGAGCATCCCCTGCATGATCGCGAAGAGCTCGGCCGCCTCCTCCATCGTCAGCTGACGGTTCTGGAGGCGACCCACGAGGTAGGAGTGCCGGGCGTTGCGGGCGCCGTCGCGTCCCCGGGGGGCCGGGCCGCCGGTCTCCATGCCTTGGTCCGGGCCGAACACGGCCATCCCCAAACCACGTCCGCTCTTGAAGGGTTGGACGCCTCCACGGGCCGAGCCGAGCCGTTATAGAGGGCCGTCCGTTCGACGGTCGATGACCGCCTCCGACGCGCCCGCGCCGACCGAGAAAGACCGGCACCTCCATGTCCGAATGGCGGACGAGCGAACGTCGATCTACGACCTCATCACCGAGTACCTCCAAGCCAGCGGGAAGGCCCCCGATTGGTACTGGAGGACGGCCGGCCGTCTCGAGGGGAACGAATCTGACAACCTCGAGGAGCTCCTGTCGAGCGCGTTCGAGGCGGGCGCGTTCATCTCCCACGACCACCCCGAGGACCTCGAGTTCGTCTGGGTCACCGAGGAGGAGTGCGAGAAGGAACGTCGCCGCGAGGAGCGCGGTGGCCCGAACGACCCCTCGAAGAAGGAGCGGTCCAGCCTGAGCCACTACGCCTGAGGGGCGACCATCGGCCCTTCCCGCGTCGCGGCCGTTCATCGTCGTCAGTCACGAACGGACGACGGTCCGGTCGACCCGCTGCGCTAGACCTCCCGGTCGTCCGAAGGAACGGAGCGCGCTCCGGTTCCCCCGCGCTCGAGAGCGGGCCCGAACGCGGCTAGGGCCCTACGGCTTCTTCTTGGTCTTGCAGCCGCACGTATCGCACATAGCCTGCCTGCCCACGACGAGGACGACCCGGGTTATCAACCTCGCGGTTTGAGTCGGCGGCGTCCGGACGGGTCTAGATCCCGATCACCGAGTGCGCCACGATGAGCGCGATGAACAGGATCGAGATCGTGTTCACGACCTTGATGAGCGGGTTGATGGCCGGACCCGCGGTGTCCTTGGTCGCGTCGCCGACGGTGTCGCCAACGATCGCCGACTTGTGGGCATCCGAGCCTTTCCCGCCGAAGTGGCCGCTCTCGATGTACTTCTTGCCGTTGTCCCAGGCCGCTCCCCCGGTGGTCATCGTGAGGGCGAGCGGGAACCCCGAGAGGATCGTGCCCAGCAGGAGACCGGCGAGCGCGATCGGTCCGAGCAGGAACCCCACGGCGAGCGGGGTGACGACCGCGATGAGCGCCGGCACGGCCAGCTGCTGGAGCGCGGTGAGCGTGACGATGTCCACGCATTTCCCGTAGTCGGGCTTCGCCTTCCCCTCCAGGAGACCCGCGATCTCGCGGAACTGCCGGCGGATCTCGAAGACCATCTTCTCCGCCGCGATCCCGACCGCGTTCATCAGGAACGAGGTGAAGAAGAACGGCAGCGCGGCCCCGATCACGAGGCCCGCGAGGACCAGGGGCTGGGAGAGCGTGAGCAAGCTCGTGAACGAGCCCCACGGCTGGCCCCAGTCCTTCGCCGCCGCGAACGTGTACGCCGCGAACAGCGCGAGGGCCGCGAGGACGGCCGACCCGATGGCGTATCCCTTCGTGATTGCCTTGGTCGTGTTGCCGACCGCGTCCAGGGGGTCGGTGATCGCTCGGGCGGTCTCGGGCAGCTTCGCCATCTCGGCGATCCCTCCCGCGTTGTCGGTGATTGGCCCGAACGCGTCGATCGAGATGATCATCCCGGTGACCGAGAGCATGCTCGCGGCCGCGAGGCCGATCCCGTAGAGGCCGAAGTAGCTGTCCGGCCCGTGGCTCGAGGAGAAGCCGTTGTACCAGCCCACCGCGGC
Source organism: Thermoplasmata archaeon (assembly GCA_052325545.1). Taxonomy (GTDB): domain Archaea; phylum Thermoplasmatota; class Thermoplasmata; order Lutacidiplasmatales; family UBA184; genus Lutacidiplasma. Next base: position 16,610 of record JBKQUP010000002.1, on the reverse strand, counting down.
GTACGCGATGAGCGTCCCCCCGACGAGCACGAGGGCCGGCAGCCACGCCGACTCGAGCCCGACGGAGAGCCCGCTGATGACCGTGGGGCCTCCGCCCGCCTGGGCCGCTTCCGCGATCTTGTGGACCGGTCGGTACTTCGCGCTCGTGTAGTAGTCGGTGATCACCACGATGAGGATCATGACGATGAGGCCGACCGCCGTCGCGACGAAGACCCCGATGTTGCCGCCCATGAAGTAGTAGTCCAGTAGGTAGAGGCCGGCGAGGCCGACCACGGTCGTGGCGGCCAGGCCCTGGTACAGGCCGCCCATGATCGTGCCGCCTTGGCGCATCCGAACGAAGAACGTCCCGACGATCGTCGCTACGATCGCCCACGCGCAGACGAGGAGCGGGAAGAGCACCGCGTTCGGAAAGACCGTGAGGAGCGGCGAGGCTCCGGGGATGCCGCCGATGAGGTAGGCAAGGAGCATCGCGGCGAGCGCCGTCACGACGTACGTCTCGAACAGGTCGGCCGCCATGCCGGCGCAGTCGCCGACGTTGTCGCCTACGTTGTCGGCGATGACGCCGGGGTTCCTCGGGTCGTCCTCGGGGATGCCGGCCTCGACCTTACCGACGAGGTCCGTCCCGACATCGGCGCCCTTCGTGTAGATGCCGCCGCCGACCCGCGCGAACAGGCTCATGAGGGAGGCCCCGAACAGGACCCCGACCATGTCGAGGACGTTCCCGCCGAAGGCCCAGTAGAATCCCACGAGCTCGAGGAGGGCAAGGCTCGCCACCGACATGCCGGTGACGCTCCCGCCGCGGAACGCGTAGCGCATGGTGGCGCCGAGGTTGCCCTTCATGGCGTGCGCCGCGGTCCGGACGTTCGCCCGGATGCTGACCAGCATGCCCACGGCCCCGGCCAGCGCGCTGCCCCCGACCCCGAAGATGAACCCGACCGCCAGCCGACCCCCGTCCCCGGTGATCCCGAAGGCGAAGGCGATGATCACCGCCAGGACGGCCGCGACGGCGAAGACGAACGTGTACTCGCGGCGCAGGAACGCGGTGGCCCCTTCTCGGATGGCCGCCGAGATCTCGCGCATCCGTTCGTTGCCTTCGTCCTCGCGCAGGACGAGCGCGGTCTGGAGCCCCGCGTACGCAAGGCCCACTAGCGCGGCCACCAGGACCAGAAGCTCGAGCTGACCGGTTGACAAATCCATGGTTTCCCTCGAAATCCGAGGCGGCCCATGGGGATGCGCAATTAAACTTTGGTGGCCGTCGGCCTCCCGGCCGGGGAGCTGCGTCCCGTGAGCGGGTCTTTATGGTAAGCCCCGCGTAGCCCACCTAATGCAGTCCTCGACCTCTCGGGATTCGGACCTGCGGCGCTCCCGGGTGCCGTGCAAGGTGTGTGGGACGCCCATCGACCTCGCCCACATGCGCGAGCACCTCCGCTCCGAGCACCAGCTCGGCTCGGCCGAGGTCGATACGATGTTCCTCGACGCTCGCGTCGAGGCTCGGCGTTCGCGGCGCTCGCACTCACCGTAGGCCTACGGGTCGAACGACCGCGCTCGGACCCGCTCGGAGACGTAGGCGAGGAACTCCGGGCGCGAGAACGGCCGGTTCTCCTTCGAACCTCGGACGCGCAGGGCCACGGTCCCTTCCGCCACTTCTTTGTCCCCTAGGACGACGACGTACGGAACCCGCTCGATCTCGGCGTTCCGGACGCGCTTCGAGAGCGAATCTTCCGTTCCCGCCGCCTCCGCCCGCAGGCCCTGGGAGCGCAGCTCCTCGACCAGCCCGACCGCGGCGGGCGAGTGTCGGTCGGTGACGGGGAGGACGCGGACCTGCATGGGGGCGAGCCACGGCGGTAGACGGCCCGCCGTGTGCTCGATCAGAACGCCGAGGAACCGCTCCCAAGTACCGAGGATGGTTCGGTGGACCACGACGGGCGTGTGGAGCTGTCCATCCGGTCCCTGGTACGCGAGCTTGAAGCGGGCCGGCAGCTGGTAGTCGAGCTGGATCGTTCCGGTCTGCCAAGGCCGACTGAGGCTGTCGCGGATGTGGATGTCGATCTTCGGACCGTAGAACGCCCCCTCCCCGGGGGCGATGCGGTACTTCACGCCGCTCGACTTGAGGACCCGCTCGAGCGTGGCTTCGGCGCGGTCCCACGTCTCTTTCTCGCCGAGGAATTTGGCGGGACGGGTCGAGAGCTCGCAGCTCCACGTCAGCCGGAAGGTGGTGAACGCCTTCTCGATCCACGCGAGGAGCGTGCGGATCTCGGACTCGACCTGCTCCTCGGTCAGGAAGATGTGCGCGTCGTCCTGGACGAACTCGCGTACTCGCGTGAGCCCGTGGAGGGTCCCGCTCGCCTCGAGCCGGTGGAGCGGAGCGAACTCCGCGAGCCGCATCGGGAGCTCGCGGTAGCTACGGGCGCGGTAACGGAAGATGAGCATCGACCCCGGGCAGTTCATCGGCTTCCAACCAAAGGTCCGACCTTCGAGCTGGGTGAGGAACATGTCCTCTAGGTAGTGGTCCCAGTGTCCACTCTCTTCGTAGACCGACTGGGCGAAGAGAAGAGGCGTTCGGATCTCGGCGTAGCCGGCCTCCGCGAGATGCTCGCGGACGAACTTCTCGAGCTCGCGGACGACGATCATCCCGTTCGGGAGCCAGATCGGGAACCCTGGCGCCTCTTCGATGAACGTGAAGAGCTCGAGCTTCGCGCCCAGGGTCCGGTGGTCCCGTGCCTCCGCTTCCTTCCTCATCTTGAGGTACGCGTCGAGCTCGGGTCGGGTAGGAAACCCGACCCCCCGGATCCGCTGGAGAGGGGGAACCTTGGGGTCCTCCTGGCCCACCGACGAGAAGCCGAGGATATGGACACCCTCGAGCCAGCCGGTCGTCGGGACGTGCGGACCCCGGCATAGGTCGGTGAAGGTCCCCGTGTCGTAGATGGAGATCGTTTCCCCCTCCGGGGTCTCGGAGATGTACCGAAGCTTGTGGGGGTTCCCGACGAAGAGCTTCTCGGCCTCGGCTCGAGAGAGTTCGCGCCGGACGAACGGCTCCCGGGCTCGGATAGCGCGGTCCATCGCAGCTCGGATCGAGTCGAGGTCGGATGGGGTGAGCGGTCTCACATCGAAGTCGTAGTAGAACCCCTCCTCCGTCGGCGGACCGTGGGTGGGGCGGGCGTCGGGAATGGTCTCCAGCAGTCCTTTCGCGACCAGGTGGGCGGACGAATGCTGGAGGATATCGCGGCCGGCCCGGTCCTCGAACGTGAGTGGGGCCAAGCTTCCATCGGAGGAGAGCCGGTAGCCTAGGTCCACCGGGACCCCGTTCCATGACGCGGCGAGCGTGGCCTTGAGCTGCTCCGGGTCCCATTGGCCGATTGCGTCCCGAGCCGCGGTCCCTGCGGGAAACGACTCCTCCTTCCCGTCGGGGAAGCGAATGCGGATCGAGGCTGGGTCCGACATGGACTTGGGACGGCGAGCGACCGGTTCCTCAGCTAAAAGGATTGGGTGTTTGGAGCCCCCCAATCCCTGACGTGAAGAGTCGGGAGGACCCCACCCGTCGGCGAGTTAGGCGGCGGGCGGTGGCCGAGCATGGGCACCGCGAAGGAATCGTCGCATCTCGGCGACCACCGATGCCCGGGACGTGAAGATGAATTCATTGTGGTTTCCAGGGGCGTTCAGGAACTCGACGTTAGGCAGTTCCTGCCGGAGTCGTTCGACGGACCGCCGGCGGAAGGGGATCATGTACTTCTCCTCCCAATCGCGATTCTCTGCCAGCTGGGCCGCGTCTCCGTTGCGGACCTCGAACATGCTCATGGCGTAGATTGCGAGCGCCGGCGAGTGGACGTTGGCGTAATCGGGCCGCTCGTGGAACAGGGTCGCGAAGACCGACTGCCCGAGGCTCTCGCTCATCCTGAACCTTACCGACCCGTCCGATCGGATTTCCATCTGGTCGCGCACGTAGGCTTCGTATCGCCGCGAGTCGCTCACCCCAGGGAACCAAAGGCTCCCCAGGTACGTCCGGTAGGCATCGATCGACCTCATCGCGCTGATCGACGGGGTCATGTAGACCGAGGGTGCCGATTTGACCCCTTCCGCCCAAACCGGGCTGTCCCAATCGTACGCCCCATCGAGGTAGACGATCCGACCGACTCGCTCCGGATGGGTTCCCGCCATCCCGGTGATTTCCATTCCGCCCATGGAATGGCCGGCGAGATGGGCCTTGGGGATCCGTAACCCATCCATCAGTCCCCGGAGGTCTTCGGTCAGCGTTGCGTTGTCGAACGGCCCCTTCGCATCCGACCGACCGTGGCCCCGGCGAGCGTAGGCGACGACGCGGAACCGGTCGGTGAAGGCGGGCGCAAGGTCGTCGAAGAAGTGCGGGTTCGCGCTGGCGCCATGAATGAACAAGAGCGCCGGCCCTGAGCCGCCCCAGTCGAGGTAGTGGAGACGGATGCCGTTCGATATCACGAAGGTGCTCTTGTGGGTCGCTAGGTCGGACCAGGCCCCCGCTCCGCCCGATGTCTGGCCCGCAGCGCGCGGTGCCATAGCGGCCGGAACGCCTCGGTGGGATAGGAACTTATCGCGACCCCCCCGGGCTTCTCCCCATCGGTTATTGCGCTTGAGCGCTCGATGGTCGATCCGAGGGCGGCTCGAGGCGACCGTGCCGTTCTATAGCACTAAGGAACAATCTATTTATGTAACTGTTTAACTACATATCTTGCCATGGCCGAATACGAATGGGAAGTCAGGCGCGTCCCGAGGGCGACCGATGTGAGGAGTCTTGGGGGATTCCATGTCCGAAAGGGTCCCGTCGCCGAGTACGCCGCGCTCGAGTTCCCGCGCGAAAGCGTGACTTGGGTGGGGAACACAGAGCCGGACCGGGGAACAAAGGGCCCGTACGATCCGAAGGTACGAAATCCGTGACGGGAACCTAACTCGAGAAACAGGTGCATCCGGCCGGGCGGGTGAGGTCATTGAGGTGTCTCGACGTTCTCCCCTCAGCACCGATTCTGGCCGTCTAGGGCTGTGGCACGACAGAACCGCGCCCGTCGTCTTGCCCCCCCGATGGAGGGCCACCGTCTCCCGTGCGCTCCGCCCGCCCATTATTCATCGAACCCTCGCGGATCGCCGTCTTTGGCACCTCCCCAGCGAACGGGCCGACTCCGAGCTCGCCGAACGCCTCCGTGCCTCTCCGGCGCGGTCCTCCACCGAACCGGAGCTAACCCCTTCCGCCCCAGGGCAACCCGGGTCGCCCCTTTCTTTCGTCCTATGTGAGTGAGCGGTGCACCAGGGTAGAGGACCCCCTTGCCCCATCTTCGCCTTACTTACTCGACCCGAGTCCGTTCGCGTCGGGGACCCGGGAGGATCCTATAGTGGGGTGGGACGCGGCACCCACTTCGTCCCGATCCAGCTCTCGTAGACCCTCCGAGCAAGCTCGGACGGACTTTCCATGGGAGTGAACGCGTACTTCCGGGGAGGACGGGCCCCGGTGACGAGCGAGACCCGATGGAGGTACCCCCTTCGGAAGACCGTGAGGTCGAGGGGCGTACCGGCCGGGCACTTCTCGAGCGTCTTGTCGAGGTTCGCGTAGGTGACCTTGACATCGTTGACCGCGATGATCTCGTCGCCTGGCGTCAGACCCGCGGCGTGTCCGGGCCGCCCCGCGAAGGAAAAACGAACACGGGCGAGACCTCCGGCGTCCTCGACGGCGATGCCGAGGTCCCCCGGCTCGGGCTCGTCCTTTTCGTCGGCTCCCTTAGGCTTTGGTGCGAGAACGAGACCGGCATGCCGGGCGAATGCCGCCAGGTCGAGTTCCTCCGTGCCCCGGACGTACCGGTCAAAGAACGAATGCAGGTCGAGCCCGGTGGCCCGGTTCACGACCCGGAGGAGCTCGTCCTCTTCGAGTCCGCGACCGACCTTGCCGTACTCGTTCCAGAGGAGGCGCAGCACGGTCTCGAGCGACGAGCGGTTCTCGCTCTGGTGGCGGATCTCGAGGTCGAGGCACATCGAGACGAGGTCGCCCTTCGGGTAGTAGGAGACCGACTGGTTCGGGGTCTCTTCGAACGGCTGCTCGTACTCGATCCAGGCAAGGACGGAGGATTCCTCGAGGGAGACACGGTTGCGGCCGGGGGTCTCGAGGTACTCCTGGATGGTCTTCGCGCGCTGCTCCAGGAACTGCTCCGCTGTAACCACGCCAGCCCGCCGAAGGATGAGGTAAGCGAAGTAGCAGGTCGCTCCCTCCATCCACCACAGGAGCCGCGTATAGTTTTCCCGGGTGTAGTCGAACGGGCCGAGGACCTTCGGTCGGATCCGCTTCACGTTGTAGAGGTGGAAGTACTCGTGGGCGGCGAGGTACAGGAACTTCCGATAGGACTCCGCCGGCCGAAAGCAGTTCCGGTCGGTCACGATGGACGTCGAGAACGCGTGTTCGAGACCATCGTCCGGGCCGCTTATCAGATGCAGAAGGAACGTGAATCGGGGGATCGGGGGGGAGTCGCCGACGAGGGCGACCGACGCCTCCACGACCTTCGAAATGTCCTCCTCGAGGGTGCGGATGTCGTAGTTCCCGCCCTCCCCGCAGAGAGAGATCCGGTGCGGGATCCCCTCCGGACGGACCGTGAGCACCACCGGCCGACCGGCGTCGATGGGGGAATCCACGAGCTCGTCGTAGTTCCGCGCACGATACTGTGGCGGAACGCGACGGACCTCCTCGAGCTCGGTGATGACCGTCCAGTCGGCCGGGACATCGAGCGCCACGGTCGCAGGCTCCGAAAGGTGACCCTCGAGATACGGAAGACAAACCCCCGGATTGAGGAACATATGCTCGGGGGTGAGGTCGAACCCTTCGGCGGTTCGAAGCTGATGTCCGTAGACCGTGTACTCGACGTGGACCCGGCTCGCGCCTTCGGTGGAGATACGCCATCGGGCTTTACCGACACGTTCGGTCGACAGCGGGGCTCCGGCCGGCTCCCGTCGTGCGGAGAAGTCGCGGACCCCTCGGCTGAAGTTGGAGATCACATAGAACCCGGGCACCCAGGATGGTAGAACGAGGTCGAGGGTCGGGGAGGAGACCCGGTCGAGGTCCACCGAGAACCGAGCCCGGTGTTCGCAAGGGGTGACTGCCCGAACCGAGTACGCGATTTCCATAGGGTCCACTTCAGTCACGGCCCGAGCGGTCGCGGTCGGTCGACCGCTCGTTCCCGTCGCGAACGTGCGCGGTCGCCGGGGTCCTCAGGTACGCCGCCGGCGTCCGGAACGGCGGGACGGGCCGGCGAATCGTGTGGGTCACTTCCTTCCCTAAGGCCCTCAGCTGCTCAGCACCCCGTTCCCGGTGTAGAGATAGTAGAGGTTGAAGCCGACCATCACCGGGTTGGTGTTGATGGTCGTCGGATTGATCCAATCCGCGTACGTTACGACGTTATTCGTCTGGTCGAAGTACAGGTAGAGGGCAAGACCGTTCGCGATGTGTTCGGCTAGGTTGTACATGAGGACCCGTTGGGGTCCGACCGGCAAGTTCGCGGCAGCGAGCAGCCCGTACACCATCGCGGAATAGGCGTTCCCCTGGCAGGCTTGCGGGACGGCGGGCTGGTGCGCCCAGAACAACAGGGCGGTCATCGATTGGGAGTCAGCTGGCATTCCAGCCGGCACCGAAGACCCACTACTGCACGTCCACGAGCTCAGGCCCTCCTCCATCGCACCGCCCACGGTGTACGTCGCGTTCGGATAGTAGTACGGCAACACGTAGTCGGTCGGGTCCGGGTAGTCGGGCGCCCAATTGGCCACGTAGAACGGCATCGGCGACTGACCCGGGAGCGACGATGTGCTGTAGGTCCAATCTTGGGTGGCCGTGACATCGAATGTGTTGGGCGCCAGCCGCCCGCTCGAAAGCTGGCTGATGTACGGCATATAGTCCTGCATCAGCTGGTCGAGCGACGTGTCGCCCTTCTGACCGATGATCGGGAACTGGCAGGGTGTACTCGACGTGCACGCCTGGAGCTCGGGGTCGTAGTAGGGGCTCCCTGGGGTGGTCGCTTGCGCCCACCACCAGGCGGCGCTCCCGTTGACGTTCGGGCTCGTGACAGGGTCTCCGCTCGGCCATGTGATGTTGGTCGGGTAGTAGTTGCCCATGTACTTCGGGATCGCTCCACCGAAGTTGAACCCGTACTGGACCCCGTCCGCCGTGAAGATCGTGTTCTCGACGGTGGTGTACGGGTACGCGTTGACCAGGAACTCTCGGAGACCGATGTAATTGAAGAAGTCGCCCGGGACATTGAGTAAGTTCGGGTCGAGGGACTTCGCCCCCGCCGTGCTGAACTGCAACGTGAACCCGAGCGCGTAGATGCTCAGGGTCGGATACGTGAACGCCCCGATCTTCCCTTCCTGGATGAGCGAGAGCATCTCTGGGGTCTCCCCCGGCTGGATGGTCGCGAAGTCGGTCTCACCTGCCTGATACTGCTCGATCCCTACGGTGTCGGTGGATTGGTAGATCACCGTGACGTTTCCCGCATAGTGGCCCGGCCCGGGAGGCGGAGAGCAGTACGGTGTCCAAGGACATCCGGTCGGAGCCTGATAGTCGGGGTTCTGCTTGAGCGAGTATCCCACCGAAAGTTGGAACGGCTCGCTAGCCAGGTAGTACGGACCCGAACCCACTTCGTACTTTTGAACGCCGGGCTGAATTCCCGGAGTGTTCAGGGAAAGCTCCTGGAACGCGTCCCAATAGGCTGGGGAGAGGCTTTGGACCCAGTTCCGATAGTTCAGCTCCGACGAGTTGGTGAACTCGGAGTTCGCAGGACCGGGGAGGTAGCACGGTCCGTCCCCGTCCGCCGCCTTCGTGCCGGCAAAGCCGGGCACCCCCGCACCGACCGACGTGAACCAGCCACACGGCTCGATCGCGGCTCCCATTACGTAGCCGATCAGCTCGAGGAAGAACGGCCACGCGTGACCTCCGCCCCACGCGTTGAACGTAATGCATCCGTTCGAGTGGGCGAGGATCGAGGCCGGGCAGTACGTGGTGTTGTTGATGAGCATCGAGGAGAGGACGTTACTGGGGGTGTTGTTGTACGGCGAGTGAATGGCGCTGTCCCAGTTGGCGTTCCCGCTCGGCAGCAACGCCTGGCACTGGATCCATCCGGGCTGGCTCGCCACTCCCGGAAGATCCGCAAAGCCGCAAGTTCGACTGAGAGTGAAGAGCACGTCGGAAGGGTAGACCGGCCAGCCGGCACCCTTGCCGCCATTGCCCGACGGGTCATAGAACCGAGCGGCCGAGTCGATCGGGAACGTCCAGTACTCGGGCGTCCCCGTGGTGACATTGTTCTGGATCAAGGTGTTCCCGCCGTACATCGCCGCACAGCCCGGCCCGGGCACACACAGGGAAAGCTGGGGCAGGAACGACGACGTACTGCTGCCGTTGTAGACCACGAGCGTCTCGTAGACGTTGTACAGAGAATCGGCGCTCACCCAATCGTACGCGACCGATGGGTCCATAGTGACCGCACCGCCCGGCGCGACGTCATCCAACGTGATGAGGCCGGGGTGCGGGCTCTTCCCCTGAGAGCCGCTGCTCGAGCAGCTACCGCAGCCCGGCACGACCCCGACGGGAGCGACATAGACCGTCCAGGTGTAGTTCTGGTAGATCGTTCCGGTCGGTGCGGTGATTGCCCCGACCATCGTGATGTAGAAGAGACCCGCGGCACTAAACGCGTAGGAGGCCGACACGCTGGTCGGCGTGGAGACGAGGCCCGAAGGGGTTCCGCCGGTCGAAATGAGCGTCGGAGCCTGGTCGGTGTAGCCCGTGGCCGTGGAGTTGCTGGTGTATTTCGCGGAGACGCTCACGGACCCGGAGCCGGCGAGCCAACCGAACTGGGTGCTCGCCGTGCTGCCGTTGGTAAACGTGGTCGCGAGGGTCGGGTAGAATCCGGACGAGATGGTCTGGTAGTTCGCCTGCACATTGACGGGGAAGAGGTACTTCGGGCCGATGTGCCAGACGGAGCCCACGAGCGCCCGTGCACTGATCACGTACCAGCCTTCCGAAGTGTAAATGTGGTTCGAGGTCGGGTTCGCTCCGGAGTAGTTCGATCCATCGCCCCAGAAGACCTCGTACGTCGAAACGGCTTCCCCGCCGGATACGCCGACCGTCGCCGGCAGGCTCTGCCCTTGACTGGTGCTCGCCACGGCCTGGCCGAAACCGGCGCCGTAGGGGACTGACAGCACCACATCCGTCAGTCCGGACGAGGACAGACAGAACGGGCTGTTCGGCGGGGAACACGTGCTGACCGTCTTGGTCCCACTGTTGGAGGTCGCGTTCAACGCCGCGAACCCCGCGCCACCGACAAGCACGATCACGACGACCATCACGACGATGGCCGTCGTCATCGACATCCCTCGTCCCGAGGGACGGCGAACATCACCGGACGAGCCTTCGCTCACGCTGGACATGAATCCACCTACTTCTCCGACAGAGAATCTCCGTCGGTCCCGGCGCAAACCAAACCGCCGCTATTTAGTTCTTGAGCAGAAATCCAGAATGTGAGGTCAAATCAGAAGAAGAGTTGGCCCTTGTACAATGTCCAAACCATCGGGGGAAGGTCGAAGTACTTTCATCCGTCACTTCGGCCAAAGGCCAACTCGGTTTGCCTTTGGTCTGTCGGATAGACACGACGGGGGTTCAATCTTTGGTCGCGGTGAGCGAAAATGCGGTGATCGAATGGGATACTCCGCGAAGGTTCCTCAGTTGATCGAGGGTCCTTGAAAGCGACTCGATGGACTCTAGCCGAGCCTCGACGAACACGTCCCACTCTCCAGAGATCTCGTGTACCCGTTCGACTCCGGGGAGGGCGGCGATTTGTCGTTCGACGTTCGCGGCCAACTTGGGCGTCGGCTCGGTCTTGACGAGCACGAACACCAAGATAGGTCGTCCGAGCTTGGTGAAGTCGGGAATCGCACTGATCGACTTGATCACGCCCAGATTCTTCAGTTTCTGTATTCGGTACTGGACCGTTGCGCGCGGCATCTTTAGCATGCGAGCAAGGTCTTTCAGGGTAGTGGATGCGTCTGACCGTAGCAGATTCAAGAGCCGAAGATCAACGTCGTCGAGCCTCTGGGCCACGCTCGCCGCTGTACACCCGATACCTTAGGCTTGTTGGCTAGGCGAAGGTCTCCTCGAATCCAGTCGATGAACTTACCGCCCGTCCCGTTTCGCCGATCGATTAGGACTCTGTGGGATTGGCTGTCGAACGCGGGGAGCCCGGATCCGCTGGCCAGCACGAGGACGCGGAGGAGGTCGCGGTTTCCGCACGGTAGTTCGCCCTCCTCGAGATCACGAGCGGCCTCCCGGACGACTCGCGGGAGGCGGACGCGCTTTTCGGCCTACCGGAACCACCCCCCAAGTAGCGGTCCTGGGGGTCTAGAACCGTGCCAAAACGGCACCCATTTTGCAATCTTGCCCCCCAGCTAGAGGGCAAAAGTCTCCCGTGCACTCAGCCCGCCCATTGATTGTCAATCCTTCAGAGGACTGCCCTCTTTGGCGATCCCCTAGAGATCGATCCCACTCCGAGCTCGCCGAACGCCTCCGTACCTTTCCGGCACGGTCCTCCAAGGAACCGGAGCCAACCCCTTCCCCCGGGGCAACCCGAGGCGCCCCTTTCTCTCGCCCGGTGCGAGTACCGAGCACACCCTAAGAGGGGGCTCTGAAGATCTCCTTTACCGTCGAATCGAGCCGCGTCAGCGCCTCCCCGACGCTAAGTACACGACCGGGCACGTCTCACCACACGAAGCTTCTGATTACGCAAGAGAAGACGGCCCCGAGTTTCCTCGGAGGAGGAATCGGACGACGCCTACTCGTCTCGCGCGTTCCTCGCGGTCCGTTCTCGGTTCCCCGCGTTGGTTGCGGTCAAATCATCGGGGCACGCGTCCCCAACGGATGTGGCAATAAGTGGTGTTTGGCGCTGGCCAACCACTTCGGTAATGCCGTCAGAGCACCGGTTGATTCGTGGGATAGTCGTAAAGGACCGCCCACTGAAAGTACCATGTCGCAGACGACGTATCGTTTGTCGTTATCAAGAACTCACCCGGGCAGTAATTGAGCGGTCCCCCCCCGCAAGCCATCGAGTATCCACCGAAGCTTAGATTCGTCGCGTTATATAGGGGTATGAACGGGTAGGGGAAACTCGCCCCGTTTTCCACCGAGAATTCAAAGGCCATGACCCGGCCGTTCAGCGTTGACCAGTTGAACGCGATCCAGAGGTGCGTGCAGAGATATGTCGTGGATCCGACGCAGTGAGTTTGAGCCGGCATGAGAGCCCCCGAGCTCAGAAGGTACGACTCGTTTGACGATGCTAAGGAGTGCCAATCGGTCCCGGTCTTCGTAACGGGGCTGACCGGGAGGGTGAAGAGTCCCACGACCACGATCAGGCAGACCATGAGGATGGCCGACAGTATCTTCCAGGACCAGAATCGTGGGGGTCGCGCGGCGGCCGCGGATCGTTTTCTCTCTTGGTCAGCGAGATCGGCCTCGACCACCGGGTCCTCGGTTTCGCCCTCGTCCATGTGAAATCCTTCGGTCTCTTCGAGCCGCCCGCAGGATACCGGAAGTCATCGACACTTCACAAGGCGATGAATCTTGCTGATACACTCGCGGCAACGTGAGATCCTCGCCACTGTCCCTGCCCCGCGCGCTGAGTTATGTTAGTTCCGCCCGCCTCAGTTCGGTCCGCCGGGTGACGGGACTTCTCCCCGCGCCAGGGTGTGGCTACATGGTCTCCTCGAGAACGAGGTGCCCGATCCGCACTCAGTTATCCGCGCCTCAATGCGCAAGAAGACCATTCGCGGCAGGGGGCCCCAGAGCGATACGCCGCACACATTGCGACGCGGCGACCCGAAGGTCCCCCACAGCGCGCACCGCGGCCGGTCGCTCTGGAGCGTGAAGGGAATAGGGTGTCCCCCTCTTCAAGACACCGTAGATGACCTTCAACAACTTGTGAGCCCCCGCCACACTGCCCTTCCCCTTTCCTCGGCGGCGGCTCACTCGTTTCGCGACCCGGGCCACATCTCCGCGCTTCTCGAAACGTCGGTGGGTCCACGAGAGTTCGACCAGCAGGGACTGGAGCAGATGATTGGCGTCCCGCTTCAGTTTACCCTGGTAGCACGTCTCTGCGGACTGATGGGTCGACGGGGCCAATCCCGCGTAGGAGCAGAGTCGATCGACCGTGGGGAAGCGTTCGATCGGACAGAGGAAGGCCGTCAGCGTGACCGCACCGAGCTCCCCAATGCCGGGAATCGTCGCGAGGAGCTGTGCCTTCTCCGAGGTCACGAAGAAGGCAAGGATCTCGGCGTCCAGTTCCTTGCTCCGGGCCAGGAGGAAGTCGATCGACTCGAGGGCGCGATTCACCCCCGGAATCTCCAGCTTACGGACCTCTTCTCGGCCTCGAATGGTCTGGAGGCAGTTCTCCCGATACGGGACCCCTCGGTAGATCAGCTGGCCGTAGCAGTGGTTCATGAGGGCCCCGACCTTCCGTCGGTAGAACAATCGGTCCCGAACCAGGTGGCGCACCTGACGGATCTCAGGGGGTGGCGCATAGACGGTGGGGAGGGCGTTAAGTCGGAGGAGGGTGGCCAGTGCCTCCGAGTCGACCCGGTCGGTCTTGATTGTGGCCTCCGCGATGAGTCGGGTCTTCAAGGGATTCGAGAGGGTGGCCGTGGCTCCGGTGGCTTCTACCGTCTCGAAGTAGCACTCCCACATCGCGCAGGCTTCCATCGCGACTCGCTTATCGTCGCCGGGCAACCCCTCCAGGTATTCCCGAAGTTCCTCCCGGGAAGGACCGAGGGTGGCCTGGTCCAGCTGGTTTCCCTCACTATCGAGGACGGTGGTCACTACGCTCTTTCGGTGGATGTCCAACCCGACGAATGTTGCTCCCTGCATGCGGCGCCTCACTCGAGAAGGCAGGAGGCGCCGCGTTTGCGTGTTCCGCCTCATCGGGCGGGACTAAGCATGTCCACATTGCGGCCAGGTCATCGGCCGCGCGCGTCCTTCACGAAGCCTGGGCGGGCGCAGCCCCGCTACTTTGAAGCGGGCTCTCTCCCCTCGCGTCGCAGCCGTGGGAAACTACTACGAGGACCGACTGTTCGGTTCGAAGCTACAGCAGGTCTACGACCTCGCTTCTCCGAGAATCCGCCAGTACCTCGACTCCGAAGCCCGTTACGTTATCGAGAATGTGCAGGGTACGAGCCGGGTTCTCGAACTCGGATGCGGGTACGGGCGGGCCATGAGGGAGGTCGCGCCCCATGTGACGAGGATTGTGGGCAACGACATCTCGCGAGGAAGTCTCGAACTCGCGGCATCGTACCTGCAATATTCCCGGAACTGCGACCTCGTCCGGATGGACGCATCGCGGCTGGCTTTCCGGGACGGGATGTTCGATACTGTGTTCTGCATCCAGAACGGCATCTCGGCGTTTGGGAGAAATCGCCACGAGCTTGTTGCGGAGGCCGTTCGAGTCGCGAAAGAAGGAGGCGTGGTCCTATTCTCGAGCTACTCTCCCCGGATATGGGCGGACCGCCTCGACTGGTTCCGGGTGCAGTCAGGGGCAGGCCTCCTCGGAGAGATAGACGAGTCGCGGACCGGGGATGGAACGATCGTCTGCAAGGACGGCTTCCAAGCGAGCACCGTAGGTGGTGACGAGTTCCGCGCGCTTTTCGCAAAGCTAGGTCTTGCAGCGACGATTCGCGAGGTTGACGGGTCGAGCGTTTTCGCCCGGGTCGTGAAGAAGAGGCGAGGTTGATTTCGCTGCGCCCTCGTGCGCTCCTCGCGGTCGGGTTAACGGGTTTTCGTCTTGCCGCGGCGCTTCGGCTTGACTGATGGGGGCTCGTAATCGCCCCGACGGGCAGCGAGTTCGTAGGAAGCCTCGCTTGCGCGTTTTAGAGCGGCCCCATCGCGGTCGCATTTCGGGTGTGCTGGCGCCGGGTCAAAGACGTAACCGCCACCGCACACCGGGCATTCGTAGTAGGTCATTAACGTCCCAAGACCGTTAGCGTCCCTCGGCTTAAGCCAAACCCGTCCTTCCTCCGTTTGGGGCGAATTGAGAGATCACGGCGGCCTCGTGATCCGCTCCCGCGCGCGCTGATTTCGGTCCCGTCATCGGGCGCGCGCGCCCCACATCAAGGTCGCGGGGCGCCTACCACTAAAGATATCGGACGTTAGGCCCTACCCCAAAGCGCTGGTAGAGCCGTATGACCACTGCCGCCGGCCTTGGCGGAATTGCTAGGCCTTCGAGATGGAGAAGACACGTAGCCGCGACTATCTGCGCGGTCTCAATCGGGATTGTCCTGGTTTGGGTCGCCCTGCCCTCTCCGTTGGGCGTTGGGATCTTCGAATCCGCGTCAACCGGAGGGGCCCCCTGCTGCCCCCCGGCCGTGGCATGCAACACATCGTCCGATAGTCCGCCGTGTGCCCTTCCGCCACCGCCTTCTCCAACGACCTACATTTCGGTGGGCTCCTTCTTCGTGATCGGCGCGGGCCAGTTCAACCCACTTCAGCTTCAACTGAGCCCAGCGACCTTTGCGCAGATGAACGGGTCCTTCACGGCCAGCGCCGGTGCCGCCGTCTCCATCATGACGCCAGCCGAGTTTGCCAATTTCTCCGCTTCCCCGGCATCGTTCCAATGTCCGGCCTTCACCGATTGCTTCACGACGGGGGAGGTCGTCGCGGGGGAGGTCTACGACATGCTACCCGTTTACCAGTCCCAGCAAGCGGGGCAAATGGTCGCGGTTCCCTGGTTTCTCGTCCAGCAGAATATGAACAGCACCGTGGCCACGGTCGTTACATGGACCACGAGTCTTGTGGCGACTTACATCGACGTGTATGCTTAGCCCCATAGCAAGATCCGCCTCACCCGCTTTCTGCTGCCCCTTCCTTGCTTCCCTTGAGTATCCCCTCGAACGGGGCTCGTTCTGTACCAGGAAGGTTCGCACCTGACCGATTAGACCCTTCTCCAACCTAGGGGTTCTGTAGGGGGGTCCGGCGCCCGCCGGGGCCTCGTCCCTGCGCCCGCTGATTGATGACATGATGACTTCCGCCCGATGTCGGGTAAGAAGCATCTGCGGCGCCTCTCTTCTTCTCCCTCGAGGCGCCGAATGGAGAGCGAGCTGTTTGTGGGGTTGGACGTACACAAGAAGACCGTCGTGGCCACCGTGTTGGACCGCGAGGGGAATCGGGTCGACCAGTCGAGCTTTGGCTCTCGAGACTCCGAGCTGATCTCCTACTTGGACGGCCTCCCCGGTCGCAAGCACGTCGTCTTGGAGGCGTGCAATGTGTGGGAGCACTACTACGATGCCGCAAGCTCGACGGACGCAGAGGTGACTCTCGCCCACCCCTACCGGGTGCGGTTGATCTCGGAGGCGAGCTTGAAATCGGACAAGGTGGATTCGGAGACTCTGGCGGAGCTCCTCCGCCTCCGAGGCATCCCCGTGGCCTACGCTCCGGACCCTGAGATCCGTGCTCTCCGTCAGTTGGTGAGGGACCGCTGGTTCTACAAGCGGGAGGAGACCGGCATCAAGAGCCACATCTATTCCATGCTGCTTCGCAAGGGGATCCCGTATGACGATCGGGTCCTGGGTCAGAGGCGGAAGCGCGAGGA
>JBKQUP010000001.1:0-29034 GCA_052325545.1 Thermoplasmata archaeon | reverse complement strand
CCCAGGATGTGCGCCTCGTCGATGCCCGCCACGTACCAATCCAGGTCGTTCGCCTCCACATCCGTCTTGGGAGGGAATGAGAACGTAAGCGCAGTCCGACCGTTGGGCGCGAGCGTCGGCAGCGTCCACCACGCCCGACCCAGCGTCGCCTCCATCCCGTCCGGGGCGGGCTCGAACGAGGCCAGGGGAAAGACGTCCGGCGGGATCTCGACGAACAGCTCGAGCGCCCGGGTACGGGGCGTGTAGTTCGTGACCTCCACCTTGGCCCGTACCCCGTTCTTGTCGGATTCGAACGGGACCTCCACGTTCACGATGTCCATGATTCGGGTGATGACCGGCGTGAGGTCCGGCACGGCCTTCCCGACGAGATGGCTCGTCTTCTCGGCGAGCTTGGGAAGGATCCGCTGGATGATGGCGAACTTCTCGCTCGCGAAATCGCGACGGCTCTTGCGCGAGAGGTGGGTGCGGAGATGCCGGGCGGCCGCTTGGAGCGCCAGCGTGAGCTCCTTGTCGATCTCGGGGTCCTCGGCGACGGCCTCCTTCGCCTCGTTCGTGAACGGTACCTTCGTGGACGCGACGTGGACGAGGAGGAGGGCGGGGCCGGTCGGCACGCCCGACCCGCCCTTCTGGTCGAGCCCGTAGCGACGCCAGTCGAGGTTCGCGATCGCGTTCGTGATCGCGCAGGCGCCCTGCTGGAACAGAAGCGGGACGCGGTTCGCGAACCGGAGGATCTGCACCGGCTGGTCGGCGGGGAGTCCCCCTCCGTAGACGAGCCCGACCTCGACCATGAACGGGAACCCGGCGTGGACCTTCGGGGGCCGGCTGACGGGCGGACAGTAGAACTCGGGCCGCAGCTCCCCGAGCACGTTCCGAAGCCCCCGCTTGATGAGGATCGAACCGATCGGGGAGAGCCCCTCGGGGGATGGGGCGATGAGGGGCGTGCCGTGGAGCGCCCGGAGGAGCCGGTCCTGGTCGTCCCCCGACACGGAGGCCGGGGCCGCGCTGGGCGTAAGTCCCGCGGTCGCGAGGAGCTCCCTCGCGGCCCGAGCGCTCACCCCCTGGAGGTCCTTCGTCAGGAACTCGGCGAGGCCGCCGCGCTTCGAGGCCTTGAGGAGGTAGCCGAGCTCGCCGAGCTCGAGGCCGTACGGGTGCGGAAGGGTCTCCTTCGCGACCGGGGGGAGCTCCGTGCTCGCCCGCTCGAACGTCACCCGCGTGCCGTCGGGCTCGACCAGCACGATGCGCGCGTGCGGGTTGACGATCGCGGTCCCGCGCAGGTACTCGTAGGGCGACTGGCGGCCGCGCACGTAGCGCGCCTTGATGACGAGCTCGACCTTGGTACCGTGACGAGAGTCCCAGAGCGTGACGTCCTCGGAGACCACCCGCGGCTGGTTCTTCTGGGTGTCGATGACGAGCTCCAGGACGTGCGCGGCCTCCTCCTCCTCCACCTTCGAGGTGACCCGCGCCGGGCGGGCCGTCGTGAGGTTGGCGTAGAGGACGGCGGCGGAGATCCCGATCCCTTGCTGGCCGCGGGCCTGCCGGTTCGAATGAAAGCGCGAGCCGTAGAGGAGCCGGGCGAAGACGTTCGGGATCTCGCGACGGAGGATCCCGGGCCCCGTGTCGGTCACCGCGACCCGAAGGCGCTCGTCGGTCTCCTTTGAGATCTCGACCAGAACATCGGGGAGGATCCTCGCCTCGTCGCTGGCGTCCAGGGCGTTGTCGACCCCTTCTTTGACCGTCGTGAGGAGGGCGCGCTGCGGGTTGTCGAACCCCAGGATCTGGCGGTTCCGCTCGAAGAACTCGGCGACCGAGATCTCCCGTTGCTTGGCCGCGAGCTGCTGGGCGATCGTCGGGGTCGGCGACACCGTCCTTCCCGGGGTCCCGGTCCCCTATAAGGGCCGCGTTGGAATCGAACGGGTCTCGGAATGTGACGGCTCCCCCGGGGCTGACCCGGGCCGTCCGGCCACGTCCCGGAGCACCGGTCGGAACGGCCTCCATCGAGTGGCCTCGGCCAGGTCCACCTCGAGGAGAGCGAGCGACTCCTCGGGGGCGGAGGGAGCGAACGCCACGGGAGCGGTCGGTATCGGTTCGCCGCGGGGGTCCCACGCCCCGGAGCCCCCACCGAAGACGATCCCATCCTCGACGCCGACCCGGTTCACGTACACGACCGGCATCGCGTTCTCGATCGCGCGGGCCGCGAGCAGCCGCGCGAAGAGCCGGCCGCTCGTGACCGGGGCGGCCGAGATGTTCACGAGGATCTCCGCACCACCGAGGGCGAGCTGTCGCGAGACCTCCGGGAAGAACACATCGTAGCAGATCTCGATCCCCACCGACGCTCCCGCGATGGGCGCCGGAACGCTCTCGTCGGACGGAGTGAACGGGACCCCCTCCTCGAAGGGGCCAAAGTTCGGAAGGTATCTCTTCGCCTGGAGCCGGAGCTCCCCCTTCGGGGAGACCGCCAGCGCGGCGTTGTGGACCTCGCCCGCCCGCTCGGTGGACCCGAACGGCGCTCCGAGGACGACGGTCGTCCCCGAATCCCGAGCCACGCGGCGGAGCGCCGCGAGCGTGCGGTCGCCCTCCTTCAGAGCGAGACGATGGAACTGGTCCCCGACCCGGTAGCCCGAGAGGTAGAGCTCCGGGAACACGGCGAGGTCGCACCGGACCGCGCCGACCGCGGCCGCGAGCCGTTCGGTATTGCGGTCGAGGTCGCCCGGCACCGGGGCGAGCTGGGCGAGCAGGATCCGCATCAGTAGAAGTAGCGACGCACGGAGATCAGGTACAGGAACAGGACGACGAAGACGAGGAAGAGGACGGTGATCGACCCGGTGAAGAACAGGTACGCGGCGGTGGCGAACACGAGGACGAGCGTCGTCCAGAGCGCCCAGGTCTCCTGTCGCCAGAGCGAGGTGGCGATGCCGATCAGCGCCGCCCCGAGGATGGCGAGGATCGCCGCCCCGTAGAGGTCGATCGACTGGAAGATCTCGAGCGACGACGGCACGACGTTGCCCGCGACCGTGGCGAGGAGGAAGAGGAGCCCCGCGAGGAGCATCACCACTCCGAAGAGGGCGATCACCACCGACACGAGACCGACCCCGATCGGCAGGCGGGGCCGCACCGGGGTCGGTTCCCAGGCGGGAGGGAGGTGGCCGTACTCCGGGCCGGAGTCGGACGCGGAAGCCGCCGCGCCGGCGGAGACCGTCGAAGAACTGCCCATTTCGAACGCCTCTCGGAGCGGTCGAGCCCCGGTGGGGAAGATGTACCTTTCGCTCGAAACGCGGCCCTAGAACCGACGTTCCACGGCGCCGTGGGCGAGCCGTTCGAGCAGAAGACGGTACGGTCCGCTCGGCACCGGCTCCAGGGCCCGGATCGCCCGGTCCGCCCATTCCATTGACTCCCGCGCGACCACGGAATCGGTCCCGGCAAGGTCGGTGAGCTCGCGGAGGCGCAGGAGGTGCTTCGTGCGCTTGCGGCGATGCTGGAACAGCTCCTCGAACTCCGCCTGACGCCGGGGGTCGAGCCGCGCGTACGTCTCGAGCGAGACCAGGGTCGGGTTCCCTTCGCGCAGGTCCGTGTAAAGGGGCTTTCCGAGAAGGTCCGGGTCGCCGTAGACGTCCAGGAGGTCGTCCCGGATCTGGAAGGCGATCCCGACGGCCTTCCCGTACGTCTGGAGCGCGTCCACGGTGGCGGGGGGCACTTCCGCGATCTCGGCCACGGAGGCGAGCGCGGCGCCGATGATCGCCGCGGTCTTGCGCTCGACCACCCGGAAGTAGTGCTCCCGTCCCGAGGAAAGGTCGTACCGGCTCGCGTCCTGCAGCACCTCGCCCTCGACCAGGTCGGCGCACGCCTCGCCGCAGCGAAGGATGATCGACTTGGGGTATTCGGCCGCGAGCTCGAACGCTCGGACGAACAGGTAGTCCCCCCCCACGATCGCGAGCGGCACGCCGAAGGCGCGCGGCATCGAGGGTCGTCCGCGACGGGTCTCGGCATGGTCGATGACGTCGTCGTGCACGAGCGTCGCGGTGTGGATCAACTGGAACGCGGCCGCGAGCGAGTGGATCGGCCGGGTCGAATTCGCTCCAAGGGAGCGGAAGACCGCGGCCATGAGGAGCGGTCGGACCCGCTTTCCCCCCATCGACACGGCGTACCGGGCCGCCTCGGTGAGCTGCGCGAACGTCGAAGCGAGGACCTGGTTCAACCGCCAGTCGATGTCCGAGAGGTCCCGGACGAGGACCGGGAGGAGCGGGGAGAGCTCGAGCGCGGTCTCCGTGCCGAGGGTCTGCGTGACGAGCGCCTCGAGGGAGGGCTCCATCGGGTCGTCGGCCCCGCTGGTCGTCAGGAGTCCCTCCCGAGCCGCGGGGGCCAGCGCAGCCGCATCATGGAGTCTAAACCCGACACTCCGATATATCGCATGCCTAGGGCTAGCAGGAAGTCCGGTCGGGCGAACCGCTCGGTCGCACGCTGGATCCGGGCCGCCCGTTCGAGCGGGACATATAGCGCTTCCCTCCAGGCCGCGTCATACTCCGCGAGCGGTGCATCGGAACGCACGTGTCGGGCCGCCGCCGTGCCGGCGAGCCAGCCGCTCAGCATCGCCGTGGGGATCCCTCCCCCGTTCGTCGCCATGACGAGGTTCGCCGCATCCCCCGCGAAGAGGGCGCGTCCCCGGACGAGGCTCGCCGGGGGCGGGCCCAGGGGGACCCACCAGGCGGTCTTCGCCCGACCCGGGCCGAGGCCTTCGTGGGCCAGGAACCGGTCGAGCAGGCCGCCGAGCGTCGCCCCGCGCGGGACCTGGGCCACCCCAAGGCCCACGTTCGCGTCGTGGGCCCTCGGGAACCGCCACGCGTAGCCGCCCGGAGCGACCCGGCCGAAGAAGATGTCGATCTGGTCGTCGAGCGGGCCGTCCACGGTCGCGGTGATCATCCGGAAGAGCTCCCGAGGGGGGGCGAAGCCCACCGAACGCCCCACGGTGGAGATCGGCCCGTCCGCCCCCACCACCACCTTCGCCCGGATGCGTCCCCCGCCCGCGGTCTCCACGATGTCGTCGTGGACCCCGGTCACGCCCAGGGGGAACCGTAGCTCCGCGCCGGCGCCCTCCGCCCGGAACGCGAGCGCCTTGTCGAACGCGCGTCGTGAGACGGTGCATCCCGCGAGCGGGAAGCGGAAGACGTGGCCGAACGGGGAGATGCACGCCATCTGGTGCGTCTCCCGGAGGACGGTCGTCGCGGGGATGTCGTACGCGTGCGCGATCAGCTCGCGACAACCGAAGAGGTTGACGAGCTCGTGCGGGGCCGGCACGAACTCCCCGCACTGGACCGGATGCCCGAGCTCATCGCGGTGGTCGATGAGCAGGGTCGTCGCGCCTCCCTCGGCGGCTGCCTGGGCCGCGAGCGACCCCGCGGGACCCGCCCCGACGACGACGACGTCGTAGTGGTCCACTACTCCCTCACGCCCCTATGGGGAGGAAGTGCTGCGCCGCGCTGTAGATCGCGCCCAGCACGGGCTGCGGGTAGATGCCGAAGGCGACCACCGCCACGGCGATGAGCGCGATCGCGGTCGCCCGAGCGTACCCCAGCCCCCCGGCGGGAAGGAGCGACGGCTCCGAGCCCCCGACCCCGGCGCCCGCCGGTAGCGCGGTCGGGGCCGGCTCGGCCCGGTCGAAGAACATCACCTTCAGGACCCGGGCGTAGTAGAAGACCGAAAGGGCGCTGTTGAGAAGACCGGCGACCGCGAGCCAGACGAAGTACCCCTGGGCCTGGACCGCGGAGCTGAAGAGGACGAACTTCGAGACGAACCCCACCGTGAGCGGGACGCCCGCGAGGGAGAGGAGCATGAGGCCAAAAGCCACCCCGAGGAGCGGGCGGCGGGCCCCGAGGCCCTTCCAGTCGTCGATGAGGGGACCGACCCCGAGGGCGGCGACCCCCGCGACGACGAGGAACACCCCGGTCTTCATGAAGACGTTCGCGAACATCTGCATCGTCGCGCCCGCGATCGCCGGGGACGTGCCGATCACGATCCCGATCAGCATGTAGCCCGCCTGGCTGATCGAAGAGTAGGCGAGCATCCGTTTCATCTCGCGCTGGAGGAGCGCGAGGACATTGCCCACGGTCATCGTCAGGACCGCGAGGATGGCGAGGGTGATCTGCACGACCGGTCCGAGGTCGAGCGTCCCGCCCGAGAACGGGCTCCCGCCCGCGCCCGGCGCGACGAACAGCACCGGTCCCAGGAAGACCAGGAAGATCGCGAAGAGGCCGACCTTCTTTGACCCGCCGGTGAGGAAGGCGGTGACGTCGGTAGGGGCCCCGTCGTAGACGTCCACGGCCCAGGCGTGGAACGGCACGAGGGTCGCCTTGAACGCGAGCCCCGCGATGAGGAACCCGTAGCCGAGCAGGACGAGGACCGGGTAGCCGACCGAGCCCGCGACCGCCCGGATCGCGTAGAGGTTGGTCGTCCCGTACGCCCCGTAGAGGAGCGAGGCCCCGAAGAACGAGAGGGTCGTGGAGAGGGCCCCGATGATGTAGAACTTCATCGCGGCCTCGAGCGACCGCACGTCCTTCCGGGGGTAGGCGACGAGGAGGTACGTCGAGATGCTGACGACCTCGATCGAGAGCAGGAGGAAGATGAGGTCGGAGGCGATCGTCACGAGGAGCATCCCGAGGGTCGCGAGCAGGAGGAGCCCGTAGAAGATCGGGGCACCGCGCTCGTTCGACGGTCGGCTCATCGAGGCGAGCGCGACCAGGAACGCCGCGAGGAGGAAGATCCCCTCGAAGACGAAGCCGAGGGTCGTGAACGCGTAGAGCGGCGTCGCGCCGGGGGTCACCACCGCGTCGATATGGCCGGAAGGAATGGTCGCGAGCGCGGCGACCGGGGCGAACCCGAGGTCGGCGACGACGAACAGGAGCGCGAGCGCCGTCGCCCCGACCGCCACCGCTCCGGTGACCTCGATGCGCCGGATGCCGAGCACGTCGAGCAGGAAGATCAGGAGCGTCCCGGCCAGCAGGAGGATCTCCGGGAGGAACGGTCCGGCGAAGGAGGAGAGGTCCATCGTCCTAGGTCCCCGGGAATCCTTTGATCGGCGAGTTCACGATCACGTTCACGAGAAGGCCGGGGAGGATCCCGAACAGCACGGTGAGCGCGACCAGGATCGCCATCGCCGCGCCCTCGTACCAGGGGACGTCGTGGGCCGTCGACGGGATCCCCCGGGCCGGTCCGAAGAGCATCCGTTGCATCATCCACAGGTAGAACCCCGCGGTGACGACTAGGATGATGAGCGGCACGAAGACCCAGTAGGCGAGCGTGTTCCAAGTGGCGAGAAGCGCCGTGAACTCCGCCGGGAAGCTGATGAGCGCCGGGAGGCCGAGCGACGCGAGAGACCCGACCATGATGAGGGTCGATAAGGTCGGGGTGGTCGGAGTGATCCCTCCGACCGACGCGATGTCGCGCGTCCCGAACGTGTGGTGCACGCTCCCGGAGGCCATGAACAGGAGCGCGCTCACGATGCCGTGGGCGAACATCAGGAGGACCGCCGCCAGCAGCCCGAGCGAGGAGTCGAGCGCGATCGCGAGCAGCACGATCCCCATGTGGTTGATGGAGGAGTACGCGACCATCCGTTTCATGTCGCGTTGCGACAGCGATAGGACCGACCCCCAGATGATCGACACGAAGGCCACGACGTAGAGGACCGGCTGCATGGTGTGGAGGCCGCTCGGGAGGAGCTCGACGGCCCACCGGATCAACCCGTACGCCCCCAGCTTCAGCAGGAGGCCGGCGAGCAGCACGGAGCCGCCGGTCGGGGCCTCGACGTGGGCGTCGGGGAGCCACGTGTGGAACGGTACGATCGGGAACTTGACCCCGAAGCCGAAGAAGAGCGCGAGGAACATGAACGACTGCAGGACGGCGGAGAGGCCGCGCGCGGACGCATAGATCGCCGAGAAGTCGAACGACGCCGCGCCCGAGTAGAAGACGAGGGCGAGCATGCCGACCAGCATCACGATTGACGCGACGTGGGTGTAGACGAAGAACTTCAGAGCGGCGTACCGGCGCTGGGGTCCTCCCCAGTACCCGATGAGGAAGAACATCGGGATGAGGACGGCCTCCCAGAAGAGGAAGAAGAGGAGGACGTCCAGCGCGATGAAGACCCCGAAGCAACCGAGGCACGTGAGCAGGACGAGGCCGAAGTACGCGGCGGGCCGTTTCTGCTCCTCCCAGGAGTAGACCACGGTCGCGAGCTGGAGGATCGCGGTGAGCAGGATGAGGACGAGCGAGATCCCGTCCACGCCGACCGTGTAGTTGACGTGCATCCACGCGAGGGAGATCCAGCTGTACGACTCCCCGTCCGCGAAGCCCGGAACGAGGGCGCTGTTGTAGCCCGGCCAGCCGGGGTAGGCGAGGAAGAGGAAAGCGACCTCCGCGAGGAACGCGAAGGTCGTCGCGAGAGCGACCCACCGGGCGCGGGCGCCCGCGAGGAACGTGAGGACGGTCCCGACCGCGAGGGTCGCGACGATGACGGAGAGCAGCGGGATCATGGGCCTATCCGCCTCCGAGCCGCGAGACCACGTACGGGGCGACGATCAGCAGGATCACGAACAGCGCGATGAGGCCGGCCACCACGTACGCCGCGTAGTCCGACACGACCCCGGACTGGATGCGCCGGAGGCGGTTGCTCACGAGCGCGAAGGTGCGTTCAAAGCCATGGACCGTCCCGTCGATGACGAACCGGTCGAAGAAGTCGGCCGCCCGGGCGATGGTGTAGACTCCCTTCGCCCCGATCCAGTCGTAGCCGATCTTGAAGTAGTAGCGCTTGAGGAGCAGGCGGCGGACCGGCTGGGCCGCGCTCGTCTCGGGGAGGGAGTAGATGCGGCCGTTGCCCCAGAGGAGCCAGGCGAGCGCGATCCCGCCCGCTCCCAGCGCGATGCTTGCCGCGGAGATCATGAGGTCGGTCGTCCCGAAGACGGGCGGGATCCCCGCCGCTCCGGCCCCCGAGAGCAGGAGGGATTGGAACCCCGGCAGGAAGATGAGGAGCCCGGCGCCGACCGCGAGCGCGGAGAGCAGGATGAGCGGCACCTGCATCGTCCACGGGCCCTCGTGGGCGTGCGGTAAGCTCGGGTCTCTGGCGTGGTCGCCCGAGAACGCGAGGAACCAGGCCCGGAAGATGTAGTAGGCCGTCAGGAACACGGCCGCGAACGCGAGGAGGAAGAACGGCCAGTACGCCGGGTGGGTGCCGAGCTGCGAATAGACCGACGAGAGGATGTCGTCCTTGCTCCAGAAGCCGGCGAACGGCGGGATCCCGGCGAGGGCCAAGCCTCCCACCGCGAACGCCGCGGCGGTGAGCCGCATCGACTTGCGCAGCCCGCCCATCTTGAACAGGTCCTGCGTCCCGACCGCGTGGATGACCGAGCCGGCGGCGAGGAAGAGGAGGGCCTTGAAGAACGCGTGCGTGAAGAGGTGGAAGAGCCCCACCATCGCGAAGCCCGCGCCGACGGCCATGACCATGTAGCCGAGCTGACTGATGGTCGAGTACGCGATCACCCGTTTGATGTCCGGGTGCACCACCGCCATGGTCGCGGCGAAGAACGCCGTGAACCCGCCGATCGCCACGATCGCGAGCTGGTCGGTCGAGGTGAACCCCAGGAAGAGGCTCGTGACCGCGAGGAGATAGACGCCCGCGGCGACCATCGTCGCCGCGTGGATGAGGGCGCTCACCGTCGTCGGGCCCTCCATCGCGTCCGGCAGCCAGACGTGGAGCGGGAACTGGGCGCTCTTCCCCGCCGCGCCGCCGAGGATCATGATCCCCGCGACCGTGAGCAGGGTCGAGTTCCCCCCGAGGCCGTGCCCGAGGAGGTACGGCTGGCTCCCGTTCGTGAACAGGAACCCGTTCGCCGCCCAGCCGCCCGAGCCGGCCGGGCCGGCGAGGCTGAAGTTGTAGAAGTAGAGGAAGATCCCGAGCAGGAACATGATGTCCCCGACCCGCGTGACGATGAACGCTTCCTTCGCGGCGCTCGCCGCGCTCGGCTTCTCGTAGTAGAACCCGATCAGGAAGTAGGAACAAACGCCGACCAGTTCCCAGAAGACGAAGAACTCGAGCAGGTTGTCCGCCAGGACGAGTCCGCTCATCGCCGTGAGGAAGAGCGAGAGCTCCGCGTAGTAGCGGGGCAGCCCCCGGTCCTGGTGCATGTACCCGATCGAGTACAGCATGACGAGGAAGCCGACCACCGTCACGACGATGAGCATCAGCGCCGAGATCGGGTCGACCAGGGTCCCGACCACGAGGGAGAAGCCGTTCGGGAACGGGCCCGGCGCCGGAGCGAGGTGGAGCCAGGTGTACCGGACGTCGGTGTAGGTGCCGGGGTTGGCCATCTCTCCAACCCCGATGAGGACGCCGACCGCCATCGCGACCCCGGAGAACGCGACCGCGACCCACCCGCCCCACTCGAGGCGGCGCATCCGGGTCCCCGCGAGGCCGACGATGACGAACGAGAGGGCGCTGAACAGCGGGACTAGGAAGGCCCATCCGTACAGCCCGTCCAGTATGCTCGTTCTCGTCCCCCCCTACAGTTTCAGGTCGGTCGCTTGCGCGACGTTGATGGTCCCCTTCAGTCGGTTGAGGGCCAGGACGATGGCGAGCCCGACCGCGACCTCGGTCGCGGCGAACCCGATGAGGACGACGGCGACCGCCTGGCCCGTGAGGCCGCCGGTCCCGCTCGAGAAGGCGCCGAAATAGACGAAGTTGAGGATCGCCGCGTTCATCGCGATCTCGATCGCGATCAGGATGAGGATGAAGTTCCGCCGGGTGAGGATGCCGAACAACCCGACCGCGAAGAGGGCGGAGGAGAGCGCCACGAATCCGACGAGGGGAAGGGCGGTCACTCGCGACCCTCCCGGACGAGGTAGATCGACCCCGCGACCGCTCCCATCATGAGGAGCCCCAGCAAGAGGA
Organism: Thermoplasmata archaeon; assembly: GCA_052325545.1. Lineage (GTDB taxonomy): Archaea > Thermoplasmatota > Thermoplasmata > Lutacidiplasmatales > UBA184 > Lutacidiplasma. The sequence continues at coordinate 18,107 of JBKQUP010000001.1, read as the reverse complement.
GCCACGGTCCGTTGGTCCCAAAGAGGTTCTCGGAGAGGAGTGTCGGGTCGTAGACCGAGATCGTCTGGCTCGACTGGGGCAGCTCTCCCACGGCGGTGACCACGAAGATGAACGTGACGACCGCGAGAGCGAGCGGCACTGCCTCGATGCCGGTCATCGCCTCGCGGAAGAAGATCCGCTTCCGGGTGAGCATGACGCCGAAGAGCAGCAGGACGGTGACGGCCCCGGCGTAGACGCCGAGCTGCAGGACGCCGAGGAACGGGGCCTGGAGGAGGAAGTAGATCGCGGAGATGGAGACGAAGAAGACCGCGATCCACAGGATCGTGTGGACGAGCTCCCGAACGAGGAGCGCGGCCACGGCGGTAAGCAAGGCGACCGCCGCGAGGACGATGAACGCCAGTTCCTCGAGGCTCACTTTCGAGTCCCCCAGAACAGGCACTCTTTCGGACAGACGCTGATGCACGTGCCGCAGCGGACGCAATCGGAGTCGTTGACGACCGGCTCCTTCCAGATCCGCTTCGGGACCTTCTCGCCGGGCTTCGCCTCCGGCTTCGGGATGTCCAGCATCGTGATGCACTGCGTCGGGCAATCCCGGGCGCACGCGTTGCATCCGATGCAGAGCGGGACGTCGAGGAGGATCGAGTCCTCGTTCTGCGGCCGGGCGAGCCGGATCGGGTTCATCGGGAGCTTGGTCTGGAACACCTCGTTCAGCCGTTGCGGCGAGTAGACCATGTCCGAGCGCTTCGTGACCGAGAGCTCATAGCGCGTGGTCATGGTGAGGCACCCTTCCGGGCACGCGTCCGAGCAGAACCCGCAGTAGCTGCACTTACCGTAGTCGATCTCTGGGCACTTCTTCGGGTGCTTCGGGTCCCCGCCGGGGACCGTCACCATCTCGATGCACAGGTCGGGGCACGAGAACTGGCAGAGATTGCAGCTGATGCACGTGGCGATGTTGAGCGCGTGGACCCCCCGGTAGTTGTCCCAGACCTGGCCCAGCCCGATCGGCTTCCCGGAGGCGACCGCCACCTTCTCCCGGAACTTCGGGTCCTCGAGCCGCTCGTACGGGTAGACGATCGTCGAGGGGCGGATGAGGCTCTTCGCGAACTGCCGGGCGGCGGTGGCCATCGGGCGGGCCACCCACAGGATGGGGTTCTGGTTCGGTTTCTCCGTGGCGGTGATTTCCGTTTCCATCCGTTTCTTCCCCCCTTACGTTCACGGCGTCGGCAGGCAACCGAACGGCCACACGCACTTCGCCAGCACGAGGGCGGCGGCCAGGAACACCGACAGGAGACCGAGCGGGATCATCCGGTTCCAACCGACCCGGAGAAGCTGGTCGGTCCGGACCCGGGGCAGCGAGGCCCGGATCCACACGAACAGCCCGAAGACGATGTAGGTCTTCAGCATGAACCAGAAGATGCCGGCGAGCGGGAACGAGGTCGCCGCGCTTGGCACCCACGTCGGGAGCGTCCAACCCCCGAGGAACAGCAGGACGACGAGGACGCTGCCGACCAGCGCCCGCAGGTAGTCGGTGAACATGAAGAACGCGAAGAACATACCGCCGTACTCGGTGTTCCACCCCTCGACGAGCTCCGCCTCCGCCTCGGGCAGGTCGAACGGGATCCGTTCCATCTCTGCCAGCATCGCCGCGACGAAGACGATGAGCGCGAGGAAGAGCGGTCCCCAGAACCAGTAGTTCTGCTGCTCGTAGACGATCGTGTTGAGGTCGAAGCTCCCGGCGACGATCACGACCGAGACGACCGCGAGGAGGAGCGGGACCTCGTAGGCGATCATCTGGGCGGCGGAGCGCATCCCGCCCATCAGCGAGTACTTGTTGTTGCTCGACCAGGCGCTGACGAAGATGAAGAGGGGGGCGAACGCGAAGATCGCGAGGGCGAGCAGGAGCGTGAGCGGGAGGGCGCCCGTGTCCCATCCCGAGGAGATGGGCAGGATGCCGAAGATCGCGAGGGAGGTGATCATGTACGCTGTGGGGCCGAAGTAGAAGCCGAGGGAGTCGGCGTCCCGGGGCCTGACCGTGTCCTTGCGGAACAGCTTGAACCCGTCCGCGAAGTTCTGTAAGAGCCCGGCGAACCCGACGTGCATCGCCCCCCGCCGGTCCATGAACCGGCCGAGCAGCTTGCGCTCCCACCAGATCAGCAGGATCGTGTTGAGCATGGTCGCGGCGAGGATGATGACCGCGAAGATCACGACCGCGAAACCGGTCACGACGCCCGAGCTCGTCACCACGGCCCGCGAGCCGCTCGGCAGGACCGACCCGAGCGCCGAGGCGATCGTGTCGGAGATGTCGTAGGAGACCGAGTAGAGCGTCGCTTGCGACATGGTTCTCCCCCTCCTACCGGTCCACTTCTCCGATGCAGGGGTCGACGCTTCCCATGATGGGAGGGATGTCCGCGATGCGGTACCCGACGAGGTACTGCCGCGCGGCGCTCAGGTTGGCGAAGATGGGGGAACGGAACTTGACGCGGTACGGGTGTTCCGAACCTTCGTTGACCACGTACGCCTGGGCTTCCCCGTGCGGCTCTTCGACCGCGGAAAAGCCCAACCCCTTCGCATAGTTGCGCTTCAGGAGATACCCCTCCCGGCCCACCGGCGCATAGGGGGCACCGAGCCAGCGGGGAAGATGCTCGGCCATCACCGGGCCGGGATGGTGCTCGAGCCAGTCGATCGTTTGACGGAGGATGCGGATCGATTGACGCATCTCCTCCATGCGGACGAGATAGCGGGCCGTGACGTCGGCCCCGTCCGCGACCGCGACGTCGAAGTCGACCGACGCGTACTGGGCATAGGGGCGGTCCTTCCGGAGGTCCCGCTTCACGCCCGCGGACCGGAGCATCGGGCCCGTGACCCCGTGGGCGATGCAGTCGTTGGCCTTCAGCACCCCGAGGTGGTCGCAGCGCTTGTGGAAGATGGAGGAGCCGAGGCAGAGCTGGTCGTACTCGCGGAACCGGTCGGTGAGCCAGTCGAGGACCTTGCGGGCCTGGTCAGTGAAGGTCGGGGGGAGGTCGTTGCGGACCCCGCCGACCCGCATGTACTCGTAGGTCATGCGGGCGCCGGTGAAGCTCTGAAACAGGTCGAGTACGAGGTCCCGGTCGCGCATCCCGTAGAGGAACGGGGTCATCAGGCCGATGTCGTTGACGAACGCGGCGTACCACATGATGTGGGAGCCGATCCGCTGGAACTCCTCGCACGTCATCCGGATGTACTGGGCCCGTTCCGGCGGGGTGATGTGGAGGGCCTGCTCGGAAGCGAGGATGTACAGGTGCTCCCAAGCGAGCCCCGCCACGTAGCAGGTCCGGTCCATCAGGGTGACGACCTCGTTGTAGTGGCGGTCCTCGCTGATCTTCTCGATCCCTCGGTGGAGGTAGCCCATCTCGGGGTCGACGTCCAGGACCACCTCCCCGTCGATCCGGACGCGGAGGTTCCAGAGACCGTGCGTCATGGGGTGCTGCGGCCCCATGTTGATCCACATCTCAGACATGGCGCGACTTCACCTCCAGCTCCTCCGGCTCGTGGATCTTGAACGAGCGCAGCAACGGATGGAACGCGTACCCTTCCGGCGTCAGGAGATGACGGAGGTCCGGGTGGTGGTCGAACGTGATGTCCACGAGCTCCCAGGTCTCGCGCTCATGCCAGTTCGCGCTCGGCCAGATGGCGGACGCGGTCTCGACATGGGCGTCCGCGGCCGGCACGTCCGTCGAGAGGAGGACGTACTGCCGGGCCGCATCCGACCAGGCGACGTAGAACACCTCGCGATGGTCGACCCAATCGATCCCGCCGACCATCGAGAGGTGGGCGAAGGAAAGGTCGTCCCGTACCGCCCGGAACAGGTCGAGCGCCGCCTCGCGACGGAACCGCACGCGGCCGGCCATCCCTTCGAACGGTTCTACGCCCAACAGGTTCTCCCCGAGCTTCGGGGCGAGGACCCGGGTCAAGTCGTCCGGTTGCATCAGTAACTGCTCCTAGATGCCCGGCGGACGACCCGCCTACTCCTTTCGCTCCCGGATCAGTTGTTCCAGTTTCAGGATCCCGTCCAGCATCGCCTCCGGGCGGGGCGGGCAGCCGGCGATGTAGACGTCGACGGGGACCAGCTTGTCCACCCCGGGGACCACCGAGTAGGCCGTGCGGAACGGCCCGCCTCCCGTGGCGCAGTTCCCCATCGCGATGACCCACTTCGGCTCGGCCATCTGCTCGTAAAGGGTGATCAGCTTGTGAGCGACCTTCCAGGTGACCGTCCCGTTCACGATCATGAGGTCGGCCTGGCGGGGGGTCGACCGGGCCACGACCCCGAACCGCTCAGCGTCCCAGCGCGCCCCGAACCCCGCGGCGAACTCGATCGCGCAGCAGGCGAGGCCCCAGTGCAGCGGGAAGAGGGAGTTCCGACCCGCCCAGTTGAACATGGGGCGGATGACCTTCGCCTGACCCTGCTCCGCGATGAGGGAGGAGAGAGCCTCCTTCGCGGCGGGGATGAACTCCTTGACCCGAAGCGCCTCGATCTCGACGAACGGGATGGCCGCCTGGGTCGCCATCGGAAGGTCCCCCCCGAGCTGTAGGTCGCTGGCCACGGTCCGCGCGGCCGGTGGGGTCGAAGCCGGAGCAGCCGTCAGACGAACCACCTCTTCTCCCCGCTCAGGGCGTAGTAGATGCCCGTGATCGCGAGCGCGGTGAACGCGACCGCGATGAAGACCGGGAGCCAGGCCGAGTTGGCGCCCCGGAACGTCAGTCCCCACAGGGCCAGGATGAACCCGAGGACATCGACCGCGACGAACACGATGGCGAACGTGTAGTGCTGCGTCGGGAAGTCGATCTGGGCCTCGCCCTCCGGCTCCTCGCCGCACTCGTACGTGGTGAGCTGGAGGTACGAGCTTCGGCGCTTCGCGCCGATCATGCGGTTCGCAACGAGCGAGCCCACCGCGAAGGCGCCCGCAATGAACGCGAAAACCAGGAATGTGGTGACCCCGGCGTCCAACTGCTCCTCCTCCCACTGGGCGAGCGAGGAGTCCGACTCTATGACGTTATTTAACCTCAACCGGCTGACGGCGGATTGACGGGCGGGCCGGAGCCTCACCGGCACGTTCGGGGGCCGTCGGAGTTATGGCTTCGTGCGGCTCGAACTCCCCGGTCTTGGATGGAGAGTTTCCGAGCCCCGGTAACGCTCACGGGACGATGGGTCCGTCTCGTTCCCCTCGCCCCCAGCCATGCGAAGCCCCTCCGGGCCGCCGCGCAGGACCCCGAGGTCCGACGGTACCTCATCCATGGGCCGGGCGAGACCCAGGAAGAGATGGATGCGCTCATCGCGCTCCTGCTCGAACGGCAGAAGGCCGGAACCGACCTTCCGTTCACGACCGTCCTACGGGCAGACGACCGGCCCGTAGGAATGACACGCTTCCTCCACATCGACCGGACCAACCTCTCGGTCGAAGTGGGTGGCACCTGGCTCGACTCCGCGCTCTGGAGGACACCGGTCAACACGGAATCGAAGTTCCTCCTCTTCCGGTACGCGTTCGAGACCGAGAAGGTCCACCGCGTGAGCCTCCGGACGGACCTGAGAAACGAGCGCTCCCAGCGGGCCATCGCGCGGCTCGGGGCGGTTCGGGAGGCGGTCTTTCGCGACGACCGCCTCCTCGCGGACGGGTCGTTCCGCTCGTCCGTCGCGTACGGCGTCCTCGCCTCTGAATGGCCGCGCGTTCGCAGCGGGCTGGAGGGGATGCTCGCCCACGAGTGGAACCCTCCCGAGCTCCGCGGATCGACCGCGGCCCGCGAGAACCCCGCGAAGGACCCCGTACGATGACGGGGAACGGATTCCACCCCCCCATCACCCTGCGCGGCCGCTACCTCGAGCTCGTGCCCCTCGTGCGGGCGCACGCCCCGGGGCTCGCTGAGGCGGGGCGTGACCCGGAGGTCTGGCAGTTCCTTCGCATCGGGCCCGGTCACCCCCCCACACCCGCCGAGATGGAGGCGTTCATCGACCAACTTCTCGGCTACCAGGCGGCCGGGGAGGTGTTGCCGCTCACGATGGTCCTCCTCCCCGAAAGGACCCTGGTGGGGATCATCCGGTTCCTCGACATCGACCGCGAAAACCGGATGGTCGAGATCGGCACGTGGCTCGACTCCCGGTACTGGAGGAGCCCCCTCAACTCCGAGGCGAAGCTCCTGACCCTCGGCTACGCGTTCGAGGAGGAGAAGGTCCACCGCCTCCAGCTGAAGACGGATTCCCGCAACGTCCGCTCCCAGGCGGCGATCGAACGACTGGGGGGAGTAGCCGAGGGGGCCCTGCGAGAGGCCCACCTCGTTCGGAACGGGTACTTCCGCACGTCGCTCTATTACAGCATCCTCGAGTCCGAGTGGCCCGGTGTGAAGGCAAGGCTCGAGGAGAAGCTATTGAAACCGTGGACGGGGCGCCCCGCTCCCTGACGCCGATCTACGGTGGCGGGAACTTCGGCTTCCGCTTCTCGTGGAACGCCCGTATTCCCTCGGGGAGCTCGTTCCCTTGTGCCGCTTCCACGACCCACCGGCGCTCGAGGGCCATCTGGGATTCCGCGCTCTCGCTGAACGCGGCGACCATGAGCCGTTTCACCCAGCCGTACGCACGGGTGGGCCCCTGAGCGAGCTCTTCCGCGCGCGCCCGTGCGCGGGCGGGGAGCTCGGCGGCCGGCACGACCTCGTGGACGAGCCCCATCTCCCGGGCCCGGCTCGCCGTAACCCGTGTGTTCGAGAAGAGCAGCTCCTGCGCACCGCCGATCCCGAGGAAGTGGGGAAGGAAGTACGAAAGGCCTCCGTCCGGCACGGTCCCGAGCTGGAGGAACGCCGGAACGAGGACCGCCGTTTCGCTCGCGATCCTCCAGTCCGCCGCCAGGGCGAGGGAGAGGCCGCCGCCCGCCGCCACGCCGGGAAGGGCCGCGACCACCGGCTTGGGCATCCCCAGGATCTCGCGGACGATGTGCTCCTGCTCGGCGGTCAGGCGGTGGAAGAGCTCGGGAAGGGTGCCGGTCGCGCGGTGCGCCTCCATGGCCGCGACGTCGCCGCCGGCACAGAACGCCGACCCCGCCCCGGTCAAGAGGACCGCGCGCACGTCCCGGGCCACGGTCGCCGCCTCGAGGGCGGTCCGCAGTTCGACCATCGTGGGCTCGTCGAGGGCGTTGAGGCGGTCCGGCCGGTGGATGGTGATCGTGAGGACGGCTCCGCTTCGTTCGGTGAGTACGCTGGGCATCGAGGTCTCCGCCACGGGCAGGCGGCGGCGCGACTTATAGGTCGACGGGCGAACCAACGTCCCGACGCCGGGTGCGGCCGGTCGGGAGCTTCGCTCCCCTCCGACTCGGGTGCGGCGGAGTCCGGGGTCGGACGCTATGGGCTAGTGGGCGGTGGTCGGCGCCGGGCCGGCCGCCCATCGTCCGGGGAAGGCCCCGATGAGGTCGCGGTTTCTGCCGAATCGGCGGTCCCTGAGGGAAACGCGGTCCCGGGAGGTTCTGCCCGCGTGGGGGGCGGTGGGGCGATCGCGTCGGCCGGGGGAAGCACTGCGGTGATGGTGGCCCTCGAGCTCTTGGCTCCGAACGGGGCGACGAACGCGGTCGACTCCTCGGATTCGGCCTTGATCTCCTCCTCGATCGTCTTGATCTCGGTGAGGAGCTCCTCCTGCCGCGGGATCGGGCCAAGGATGTCGTCCATCGTGCCGATCCGCTTCTCGAGGTCGTCGAGCGTGTTCAGGTTGCGGTCGGGGACCTGTCGGCCCGTCCCCAGGTACTCGGACGCACCCTCCACGAGGCGCGAGAACTCGAACGGGAAGAGGATCTTCGTCGCCTGACCGTCGCCGACCTTGGCGACCGTGTCGAGCGAGAGGACCGTGAGCGCCTTCGAGTCGAGAACGCTCGCCCCGAGCGAGAGGATCCGCAGGCGTTGCGCCTCTCCCTGGCCTTCGAGGATCGTCGCGACCCGAGCGCCTTCGGCCTCGAGGATCTGGGACTGCCGGACCCCTTCGGCCTGAAGGATACGCGACCGCTTCTGGCCCTCGGCGACGAGGATGGCGCTCCGCTTCTCCCCGTCCGCGCGCAGCACCGCGGCGCGTCGCTGCCGCTCGGCGGAGGTCTGCTCCTCCATCGCGGTCTTGACGGGTCCGACGGGGTCGACCTCCTTGATCTCCACCGCGTCGACGCGCACGCCCCACTTGTCGGTCGCCTCGTCGAGGATGTCGCGGAGACGGGCGTTGATCCGCTCGCGGTTGTAGAGGATCTCGTCCAGCTCCATGTCGCCGATGATCGACCGGAGGGTCGTCTGGGCGAGCGCGAGGGTGGCGACCTGGTAGTTCTGGACCTGGAAGATCGCCTTCGGGGCGTCCACGACCTTGATGTAAATGATCGCGTCGACGTTCGTCGGGGAGTTGTCCTTCGTGATCACTTCCTGGCGGGGGACCTCGAGGACCTGGGTACGGAGGTCGATCTTGAGGACGCTCGCGAGCGGGCTGACCAGGTTGAACCCGGGGTTGATCATCCGCTTGTACGAACCGAGCAGCGTGACGATCCCCTGCTGGTACGGCTGGATTGTGTAGATCATCCGCGTCAGCAGAACGAGGATGATCACGAACGCGAGGACGATTCCCACTATGACGAACGTGTAATCCATCGGAACCTCTCCGGTAAGCGTCGCTTCGATGCGACGGCCGAGGGCCGAACCCCGTCGGAGGGTGTAACCCTTTCCGTCGGGCCCGAAGCCCGACTAGGCGGGTTTGGGGGGCTCGATGGGCACGACCGTCACCGAGACCCCTTCCCCGTGCACGACGCGGACACGGGTCCCTTCGGGAATCTCAACGGACGCGCGCGCGGACCAGACCTCGGAGCGGACCCGGACCTTCCCTTTGAGGGTGTTCGGGACGATCGGGACGATGACGATCGCCTCGGCCCCTACGAGTCCGCCGCTCGTGGTGCTGAGCGGCCAATGGTTCGGGGCGACCCAGCGGTAGTACGGGATCTCGATGAAGGCGGCCATGATCGCCACGACGATGATCGCGATGGGGCCGATGTAGCTGTCCAGGAGCACGTTGGGCAGGAACAGGTAGAGGAATCCCGCCACGAGGAGGATAGAGCCCGGGATGAGGAGCAGCGCTCCGGGGTGGATGAGCTCGAACGCGAGCAGCACGATGCCGACGATGACGAGAGAGATCCCGATGGTCGGGTCGATTACGGACACGTCCCCCCTCGCAAGGGAATGAACGGCAGGGGATTAAAGGTCGGGGGTCGCCGCTACCGTATGTATCGGTCCGTCGTGTCCAGGTCGAACCGGGTCACGACCTTGAGGCGACGGCCGTTGCCCCCCGGGGCGTAGGCGAGGAACGGATAGAGCCGCCAAAGGTCCCCTTCCGCCATCCGCGTTGCGGGGTGGTCGGGGCCGAACGCCGTTCGGGTCACTCGAGCCGTGACTTCGCGGACCGACCTCTCGTCGAGGTAACCGAGCGAGTGCAGATACTCGTGGGCCAGGACCACGTAGATGAACGAGTTGAGTTCGGTCGGGTCCCGGGCGTTCTCGCGCATGACGTCGACAAGTCCCTCGTTCAGGACGATGAGGTTCCCGGTCACCTGCCAGTACGCCCCCAGCTGCGGGGGCAGGTTCGACAGACCGAGGCCGAGGCCCGGACGCTCGATCCCGAGCACCTGGCGGACGGCTCCCCGCACGACCCGGAACACCGCGTCGTAATCGGCCGGGGAGTCGAGCGCCCGAACGAGGGCGGACGCCGGGCGGGGCGGCTCCGGAGCCTTCGGGTCCGTCCCATGCGGGGGCTGGGCCGGCGTGGCCGAGAGCGGGAGTTGCATGAACCGACTAGCGATGGGCGGGGGATATAGGGGCGCTTACCGACGGGAAACGAGCCTACCTCGCTCGGTCGCGAGCGTACCTCGGTCTCGTTCCGCCGGCCCCAGAGCCTAAGAACGGTCGGCCCCATTCTGCCCCGCGATGCCCCGACCTCAGGATGTGGTATTCCCCCGCCGTCGCGAACGCCTCGAGGACCGGCGGAAGGAGGGCCAGCACCGGAAACTGCTGGACGAGTTCTTCGACCACTCGACCCTCCTCGCGGTGTCGCGGCTCGTGACCCGGGGTCAGTTCGACTCCGTCGACTACCCGATCTCCACCGGGAAAGAGGGCGGCGTCTTCCGAGCGAGCGCGGGGCCGGAGTTTCGGGCGGTGAAGATCTACCGGATCGGGAACAGCGTGTTCCGTCACCTTCCCCCTTACGCTCTCGAATCGCTGCGACGCGAATCGAGCGTGAAGAACTTCGGTGGCCTTATCTTCGCATGGACCCGTAGGGAGCATACGATCCTCGGCCGCCTCGCCGACGCGGGAGTACGAGCTCCGCGCCCGTACGGCCACTTCCGCAACGTCCTCGTCATGGAGTTCATCGGCAGCCTCGAAGGTATGGCGGCCCCGCGGATCGTGGACGTGCCCATCGAAGACCCGGCGGCGCTCTACGAGGACCTCGTCACGCAGATCGGCCGAATGGCGAGGGAGGCCCGGCTCGTGCACGGGGACCTCTCTCCCTACAACGTGCTCCTCCACGACGGACGCGCGGTCCTGATCGACGTGGCCCAGGCCGTATCGGCGGACCACCCCGAGGCCCTTCGATTGATGGAACGCGACATTCGCAACTTCTCGAAGTTCTTCGGGCGGCTGGGGTTCGAGGTCGAACCGGCCGACTTCCTCGAGGCGGTGGGCGGAAAGTCGATCGGTCCGCACCCTGCGGAGGCCTAGCGGCAGATGCCGACGCTCTACGCTCGGATCCCCGAGGACCGTGTCGGTGTGCTGATCGGGCCGGGGGGCCGTACCAAGAAGGCGATCGCGGCCGCTACCGCGACCCGGATCGACATCGACGCGAACGAAGGCGAGGTCCGTGTGGTCGGTCCCGACACCGACCCGATGGGGGTCCTCAAGGCCCGTGACATCGTCCTCGCCATCGGGCGGGGGTTCTCCCCGGAGCGCGCGATGCGGCTCCTGCGCGAGGACACCTTCTTCGGCGTCCTCGACATCAAGCTCGCCACCGGCCACCGGGAGAAGGCCGCGCTCCGCCGCATCCGTTCGCGCGTGATCGGCACCAACGGCCGGGCGCGTTCGCGTATCGAGCAGCTCTCCGGCTGCTCGGTCAGCGTCTACGGCTCCACCGTCGCCCTGATCGGCAAGGAGGACCAGCTCGACCACGCGACCCGCGCCGTCGAGCTCCTCGTGAAGGGGAGCGAGCACTCGACCGTCTTCCATCTCCTGGCACGGTTCAAACGGGACGACGCCGTCAAGGAGGCGACCTCGCTCGACGAGGTCGGGGACGTCGGAGGCTAGCGCCGTGGGAAAGACGCTCGCTCTCGAGGGCCCTCCCCTCGAGTGGGCCCGTCGGCAGTTCGCCCGCTACTACGATACGGCCCCGATCGCGCCCCCGTACCGGCTCGCCCGGCGCGAGTTCGCCGCGTTCCCGTTCACCTCCGAGACCATGATGCGCCGGCACGCGACATTGCGGACGACGGAGGAGTTCCTCCGGTTCCTGCGACGCGAGACCCCTCGCCACGTCTACTACTCGTCAGCGTACTACCGCCGGCCGGCCGAGCCGACGATGTCCGCGAAGGAATGGCTCGGCGCCGACCTCATCTTCGACCTCGATTCGGACCACCTTCGCGGGGCGGAGGCCCTCGACTACGCGGGGCAGCTCGAGCTCGTGAAGACGCGGCTCGTCGCGCTGGTCGACGATTTCCTCCTCGGGGACTTCGGCATCGACCCGGCCTCCACTTCGTTCGTCTTCTCGGGGGGGCGGGGCTATCACGTCCACGTTCGGGACGACCGGTTCCAGCCGCTCACCAGTCCCGAGCGCCGAGAGCTCGTCGACTACGTCCTGGGAACCGGGTTCGACCCGATGATGGTCGTCGGATGGCGACGGACCGACGTGCGCTCCGGCCGGACGGCGGCCGGGGTGGACGACGAGGGCGACCCCGGCCCCGTCGGGGGCCGGGCGCCACGGACGCGGACCCTTGCGCCCCCCGACGCCCCGGGGTGGCAGGGTCGCACGACCCGCGCGCTCCTCGAGGTGCTTCGTCGGTGGGAAGAGCAGGGCTCGGCCGTCGCGGCGGAGGAGATGACGAGCTACGGGATCCGTCCCGCCAAGGCTCGGCGGTACGCGCGGCTCCTGATCGACCAGGGAGGGGCGGCGAAGATCCGCGCCCACCTCTCGCTCGACGTGTTCCGGTCCGACCTTCCCGCCGACTTTCTCGAGGCGGTCGTTCCCCGAGCGGCCGTCGAGGTGCAGGGGGAGACCGACGCGCCGGTCACCACCGACATCCATCGGCTGATCCGGCTCCCGAACTCGCTCCATGGCGGGACCGGGTTCCGGGTCGTTCCCCTCGGACGGGACGAGATCGCCGGGTTCGACCCCTTCCGCTACGCCCTCCTTCCCGGGTACGACGGGGAAAGGACCCCGGTGACGTACGTCGAGGAGGCCCGCTACCCGTTCCCGGGCGGGGGGGTTCACGCGGTCCCGGGCGGGACCGACGAGCTCCCGACGCCGGTGGCGCTCTTCCTGCTCCTCAGGGGGCAGGCGGAGCTTCGGCCTTCACCGGGATGACCAACCGCCCGATCTTCTCGATCGACCCTTCGAGCACGTCGCCGGGTTTCAGTTTCCTCGACTCGTTTCCGAACTCGAACCCCGGAACGCCTCCGAGGCTCCCGAGCGAGAGGATGTCCCCGGGCTCGAGCGTGATCCCCTGGGAGAGGTGGGCGATGATCTCGGGGATGCGGAAGATGTAGTCGGAGGTGTCGCCGCGCTGGCGGACGGTCCCGCCGACCTTGAGCTCCATCGCGAGCGGGTACGGCTCGCCGACCTCCACCTTCGGGACGACCCAGGGCCCGACCGCCATGGTCGCGTCGAACCCCTTGCCCATCACCCAGTCGACCGTGCCCTGGGCCGGGTACTGCAGGTCCCGGTATCCCATGTCGAGGGCGATTGTGTAGCCGGCGACGAACTCCATCGCCTTTTCGGCCGGGATGTGCTTTCCGTGCTGGCCGATCACGGCGGCCAGCTCGAGCTCGACGTCCGGGAACGTCCCGGCGGGGTTCAGCATCAGGTTCTCGCTGGGGCCGACGAGGCTGTTGAAGTACCGGGTGAAGACGTACGGCCGGGTCGGGAGCGGCTTCCCCTGCTCGACGACATGCGTCTTCGAATTGGAGGCGAGGCAGTAGATCTTGCTCCGGCGAACGACCGGAGCGAGCAGCTTGACTCCCTCCTCCGCCTTGAACAGGAACCGGGCCCCGGTCGCGGCACGGGGGGTCCAGCCCGCCTGGCGGCGGCGGTCGACGTACTCGAGGATCTTCTTCGTGAGCGCGACCGACTCCGCGCCCCCTCCGAAGAACGCCTGCATGTCGCGGAACCGGCTCGGGTCCGCGCCCTTGACGGGGTTCACGCCGTAGTAGTCGTGGACCGCGGTGTCGAGGTCAATGAACTCGTTGGCGTCGGTGATCATGCCGAAGTGGAACTGGTCCTGGAGCGTGAAGTGAACGAGCTTCATCGGTCCCTCTCGGGACCGGGGAGACTTCCGGACGGATAACGGGTGCGAGTGGCCGGCTACGGCCGAGCCTCGCCGGCGCTCCTCTTCGGGGCGTTCCGCGGTTCAGCGGAAGTGGCGGTGGACGGCCAGCAGGTAGACGAAGAGGATCAGCGCGAAGATGAACCCGAAACTGACGAACAGCCCGGCGAGCCCGTAGGTGATCAGCTCGAAGATGACGAAGAGGAGGGTGAGCACGAGGGCCCACATCCGAAGGTGCCATAGGCCGAGCGCGAGCCCAAGGATGATGAGGCCGACGATCAGAATGATCGCGCCGAACTCGACACCTCCCAGTCCCGCAAAACTGGACGGGACCCCAAGGTACTTCAGGGCCGCCGCTCCCGCGACCACGAGCGCTCCTCCGAGGATGAGAAGGAACCCAAAGATCCCCACGAGGACCGCCAGGAAGGCGACGCCGAGCGGTCGGGAAGGAGACGCCACATACTGTGTCGGAGCTTCGGTCGTCACGAGATCCTCGGAGCGGGCGTGCCCGCCGGCTCCTAGACGTTTCCTTCCGGGTTATGAAGGTGTGTTCGGGTAGGAATCCAATTCTCCCGGAGGTCAGAAACGGACTCTCTCCGTCCCGGCAGGGCGTAGGTGGCTACGTAGCCCACCCCTACCCTCTCGAGGTCGACCAGCTCGAGCGCCGTCGCGTCGTCTGGCCCGTGCGTTTCGGGTCCGCTCACGACGGGCGGGGCCGTGGCACCGCCGACCACGATCGGCGCGTAGTAGATCGTGAGCAGGTCGGCCAGGCCGCCTCGTAGTACGCTCGAAAGGATCTCGGCGCCGCCCTCGACCATCAGCTTGAGGACCCCCCTGTCGTAGAGGACCGCGAACAGACGACCGAGGTCGACGCGCGTCGCGCCCGCTACCACGGTAGTGACGTGAAGGGGGAACGCCCGAGTCGAGCGCTCCGAGGTCGCGACGATCGTGGGGGCGGAGCCGTCGAGCACCCGCGCGTTCGAGGGGGTCCGTCCGCTCCCGTCGACCACGACCCTCGTGGGATTCTTGCCGGGGGCTTGACCAAGGAGCTCCCAATGGACCCGCAAAGAGGGGTCGTCGAGGACGACGGTGCCGACCCCGACCAGGATCGCGTCCGCGCCCGCCCGCAGTCGCTGGACCCGTTCGAGATCCTCCGGGCCGGAGAGTGCGGCCCGCTTCCCTCCGGCGAACGCGAGCCGGCCGTCGAGGGAAGCGGCGCAGTTGACCCAGACGGCGGGTCGTCGGGACGATGCGTGGTTCGGAGTGCCCATCCGTGTGCCTCAGCGAGAGGGTCGGAGGCGGGCGACCTCGGTTTCCAGGGTCTCGGTGGGCTGTCCGGCCGCCTTCAGGTCCTCGAGGTTGATCGCGACGTTGGCGAGCGCGCCTTCGGCGGCGGCGCGGAAGAGGGCGAGGGAGGTGACCAGGTCGCTCCCGAGAGCGGCCCGCGTTCGGCTACCGACTCCGTTGAGCCGGCCCGCCAGCTCGACCGCACGTCGCGCGGTCTCGAGCGGGACCTCGGCCGCCCCCTGTACCGCCTTGAGATACGCTTCCTGGGTCGTCGGGTCGTTCGGCCGCTCCTTGCGCGCCTTCTTCGATTGGCGCACGGCGTCGTACGAGCGGGAATCCTCGTCCGCGAGCTCGAGGAACCGGTGGCGACCCTCGGTCAGGGCCGTGCTCACGGCCACCAGGTCCTCGGCAGGCTTCGCCGGGTCGATGGAGTAGGCGAGGACCATCTCCCCGAGAGCGGACGCGAGCGCGGCGACCACGCCCGCGGCGCTGCCGCCGCCGGGCGTCGGCGTGCGCGCGGCGAGGCGCGCGGCGAACGACGCGATCGACTCGTGACCCGGTCCCGAGGTGGCGATGGACCGGACCTTCCGTTCGAGGACGGCGCTGCGGTCGAACGAGTGCAGCTGGAGGTAGTACTCCGCGGCGTCGAAGAGGGCATCCTCCGGGACGAGCCCGACGATCTCCGACTCCTCCACCGCGACCCCGAACCGCTGCGCCTCCCGGCGGACCGCCTCCAGGGCCCGGTGGATCGAGGTGACGTGGTAATCAGTGAGGTTCATCGACACCTGCGCGCGGTCCCGCTCCTTGATCTCGAACCCGAGCGCCTTCACTTCGGGAAGGCCTCCGTCCCGGGCCCGGACCGCCTTCGCGATCCGTTTCGCGATCGCGACGTCGGGCGTCGTGAGGTAGGCGTTGTACGCGATCAGTACCGGTCGGGCTCCGATGGCCACGGCGCCCGCGGTCGGGTGGAGCTTCGCCTCCCCGAAATCCGGCGCCCGAGCCGGGTCGGTGGTGATCGCCGAGCGCAGACCTTCGAACTGGCCCTCCCGGACCTTTGCGAGGTCGGCCCGTTCCGGTCTCTTGGCGGCGGCGGCATAGAGATAGACGGGGATCTCGAGCTCTTTCGCCACGCGAGCTGCCAGTTTCTCGGCTAGGCGGATGGCGTCCGGCATGGTCGACGTGCCGAGGGGGACGAACGGAACGACGTCGGTCGCGCCCATGCGCGGGTGCTCCCCGCGCTGAACGTTCAGGTCGATGAGCTGCGTCGCGACCTTCATCATCCCGAGGACGGCGTCGAGGAGGGCGTCTCCCTCCCCGACCAGGCTGACGACGCAGCGGTTGTGGTCGGCGTTCCGTTCGACATCGAGCACCGTTACCCCGGGCACCACTCGGGCCGGGGCTACGATCCGTTCGATCCTCTCAGCGTCACGCCCTTCGGAAAAGTTCGGTACACATTCGAACACGCTCATGGTTGGGGGGGTCCTCCATAGGTCTCGAGAAGCGTCTGATGCCCCCGGGCCTCCTGGGGGGTCGAACCCGTCCGGGGGCGCTGACGAGCTCGGGCGATGGCGGCTCGCACCCTCTCCTCGGAGAACCCGTGCTCGTCCACGAGGATCGTCCGGACCGCCGCTTCGTCCACGGGGCCGAACGTGGGGGGGGTGACCTCGATCGACTGGGGATGCCGAAAGATCTCCGCGACCTCCTCCGATTCGGCGGGGTCGAGCCCCACCTTGTCGAGCGTCGCACGGAACCCGAGGTGCTCCTGGACCAGCTTGAGGGCCTTCTTGGGTCCGTAGCCGCGGACCCCGTCGTTAAAGTCCGTACCGATGACGATGCCGAGGAGGATCAGCTCCTCCTCGCTGATCCCGAGGTTCGCGAGGAGCTCGCCTCGGTCGATCAGCTGAGCCCCCGGGCTCGTCCCCCCGCGTGCGCGGGCGGCGAGGCCCCGGACCAGCTTCGGGGACCCGAACAAGAGGGAATCGTAATCCTCGGAGGCCGTGGCCCAGACGGTTCCTCGGGCGGCCATGACCGCCGCCTGGGCTTCGCCCTCGCTCGGGGCCTGGACCGACGGAACGCCGAGGGCGCTCAGGAGGCCCCGCAGCTCCTCGACCATCGGTCGGGTCAGCCGGGAGGTCTGGGCCGCCTTCTTTCGGGCGGTCTCGAGGTCCCCGGCCGCAAGGGCTTGCTGCCATTCCCCTTCGGCCTTTTCCTTGGCGACGATCCTTTGGCGGATCGTCCCGGTCTTCCGTTCCGGAGGCTTCCCGTCGAAGACCCAGATGGGCAGGACACCTTCGCGGAGCAGGGACGTCGTCCGGTAGAAGACCCCCATCAGGTGGCTCGTGACCCGGCCTTCGGGGTCGCTGAACAGCTGTCCGTCCCGCTGCCGGAGGGTCGCCAGGAACTGGTAGACGGCATTGTAACCGTCGACCGCCAGCGTGCGGCCCGCCAGGGCATCCCAGGGGAGCTCCTGGGCACTGACCAGGTCCTTGAGGGGGAGTCCCACGGTGGCGTCCGAGTCGGGCCAAGTACTTGGTGTTACCGTGAGGAAACTGCCGCCAGACTCTATAGGGACCCGCGCCTCGGTCCCGTAGGAGTCGCGAACATGGAATTCACCTGGCAAGAGGAAGCGCCCGCCCCCAAGAACTTCGGAGAAGGCTCGGTCCTGGTCTCGGCGTTCCCGAGCGCCGGGCTCGCCACGACCGTAGCCGGCCACTACATGATCCGTGCCTTGACCCTCCCGCGCGTCGGGCGGTTCGAGTCTCCCGAGATCGCTCCCATTGCCGTCGTCCAGGGCGGGGAGGTGCACCCGATCATCCGCGTCTACGGAAGGCACGACCTGGGCCTGGTCCTGTCCGAGTTCCCCCCCAGCCCAACCCAGGCGAATTCGATCGCCCGGGCGATACTCGACGCCGCGGAGCGCCACAAGGCCCGCATGATCATCGGGTTCGAGGGCGTTGTGCCGCACCCAGCCGGCGATGGAGAGTCGGAAGATCAGGAGAGCGCGATCGCCGAGGAGCAGTCCCCGGAAGCGGTGTGGGTCGCCTACTCGCGCAAGGACCCGCCCATCCTGAAAGCGTTCGAGCCGTCCAAGGCTCGTCTCCTCGAGGACGGAGTGATCGGCGGGGTCTCAGGGGCCCTTCTCGTCCAGGGGATCGGACGGTCCATCCCGGTGGCGGTCCTTCTCGTGAGCGCGCGGGTCGCCGAGGGCCTTCCGGATCACCGCGCGGGCGCGGCGCTCATCGAGACCCTCGACCGAGTGCTGCCCGA